>CAXYYH010000005.1:0-204030 GCA_964293995.1 uncultured Anaerolineaceae bacterium | reverse complement strand
TTCCTATTATGAGGCAACGTATTCTCAATAGTGACTTTTAATTTGAGTCAATGCGTCATTACTTCCATTTATCCTCTTTGTGCTATAATAGCGCTTCACGGGGCGTGGCTCAGCCCGGATAGAGTGCACGGTTCGGGTCCGTGAGGTCGACGGTTCAAATCCGTCCGCCCCGACAAATCAATCATCCATCGAGGAAAAAGGCCTCTTTTTTGACCCAAGACCTCAAGGATAAAGTACCGCTGACCTCATGGATAGCGGCAAGAAAAGACACCAATTTTATAAGATTGGTGTCTTTTTTATTTCAACTGAATAATTTTCTAATACCAACTTAAATATCTCGTTCTCGTTCATAATTCCAATAAATCAATTCGACAACTATTCCAGCTTTCAAAGAATTATTGTTTATTTTTGTTACAATGATAGAAAACATTTCTGGAGTGGAACATGGCATCTGATACTCAGGTTATTTTCTCTATGGTTCGGGTTGGAAAAATCCACCCGCCCAACAAGCAGGTTCTTAAAGATATTTCCCTCGGTTTTTACTATGGTGCCAAAATTGGTGTGCTGGGCCTGAATGGCTCCGGTAAGTCCACCCTTCTGCGCATCATGGCCGGAAAAGACCAGGATTACATTGGGGAGATCGCCCGTTCCAAAGGCTACACTTTTGGTCTGATGGAGCAGGAACCCGTCCTCGATGAGAACAAAACCGTCATCGAAGTTATCCGCGAAGCAGTCCAGCCGATCGTTGATCTCCTGGCCGAATTCGACGCGATCAACGAAGCTTTTGCCGATCCAGATGCTGATTTTGAACAATTGATCGAAAAACAAGGCAAGCTGCAGGAAAAACTTGACCACCACGACGCCTGGAATCTTGATAGTCATCTCGAGCTTGCCATGGAAGCGCTGCGCTGTCCACCGGCCGACACCCCAATACGCGTGTTGTCAGGCGGTGAACGACGCCGTGTCGCGCTGACCAAGATCCTGCTTGAAGAACCCGATGTCCTTCTTCTGGATGAACCCACCAACCATCTCGACGCGGAATCCGTTGCCTGGCTGGAAAGGCATTTGCAGAACTACAAGGGCACGGTCATCGCGGTGACGCATGACCGCTATTTTCTTGACAACGTTGCCGGTTGGATCCTTGAGCTTGACCGGGGAGAAGGCATTCCCTGGAAGGGCAACTATTCTTCCTGGCTCGAACAAAAAGAAGAGCGCCTGCGCATCGAAGAGAAAACCGAGAGCAAACGCCAGCGCACGCTGCAGCACGAGCTGGACTGGATCCGCATGTCGCCCAAAGCCCGCCAGGCCAAGGGTCATGCCCGTGTGACCGCCTATGAAAAACTGCTATCCCAGGAGCATGAAAAAGTACGCCGCGACCTGGAAATTTACATTCCATCAGGCCCACGCCTTGGCGATGTGGTAATTGAACTTAACGGTATTTCCAAACGATACGGCGATAAAGTTTTGCTGCAGAATCTCGATCTCTCCATCCCAGCTGGTTCAATTGTCGGCGTGATCGGCCCGAATGGTGCCGGTAAGTCAACGCTGATCAAGATCATCTCAGGTGAATTGGAAGCAGACAGCGGCACGGTCCGACTGGGTGATACTGTTAAGCTCGCCTATGCCGACCAATTCCGCACGCTCGATCCTGAAGCTTCGGTCTATCAGGAAATTTCTGGCGGCGCGGACAACCTGCAGCTTGGCGATATCACCGTCAACGCGCGCGCCTATTGTTCCTCCTTCAATTTTACCGGTTCTGACCAGCAAAAAGCGATCAAAACCCTCTCCGGTGGTGAGCGCAACCGCGTCTACCTCGCCAAAACATTGTCGGTAGGCGCCAACGTGCTTTTACTGGATGAGCCGACCAACGATCTGGACGTCAACACGCTGCGCGCGCTCGAGCAAGCCCTGGAGGAATTTGCCGGCTGCGCCGTGGTCGTCAGCCATGACCGCTGGTTCCTCGATCGTATCGCGACCCACATTCTGGCGCTGGGCGGCGAAGAAGAGCCCAAACTCTTCCTCGGAAACTGGTCTGATTATGAGGAATATCAGTTGAAACAGTACGGTCGTACAATTGGCGTTAGCCGCCGCGATACCATGCGCGAGCTAAGGCGAAACTGATTTCATCATAACAATAATTTATTGACGCTTTCCCTTTTTCCTGTTTTTCTTCGTTTAACTTAGAAACAGGAAAGAAGGAAAGCTTATGCAAATCGAACAACGGCTCACTACAGATGAGCGGGAAGCGAAAAGTCAGTCCCTGATCAAAGCTTACCGAACCGATCCAGCATGTTTTATGGATCTCTATCAGTTGTGGCTTGAGCCAGTCTTTTATTACTACCTGCGTCTGACAGGTCACCGGGAAACAGCGGAAGATCTGACCGCTGATTTTTTCCTGAAATTACTCAACGGTCTCTCCAAATATAAGTCCAAAGGAAGATTCACCTCCTGGCTTTTTACCGTGGCGCATAATCTTGCGATGGATCATTTCAGACGGGAAAAAAGGTTTATGGAAACCATGGCTTCTGAAAATGAACCAAATGAAAACCTGAGTTGCCCGACAGGCACTTCGCCTGACGATGTGATCCTGCTAAGGCAATGCCTGGCCAAATTAAACCATGATGACCAGGAACTGATCCATTTGCGCTATCACGAAGGCCTAAGCTACGCTCAGATCGGTAAGATCGTGGGCAGGCGTGAACAGACCGTAAAAAAGGCTGTTTACCGTATTTTGAATGTTTTAAGTAATGAAATAGGAGCAAATCATGAATAAGAACCAATTCATTGAAGAAAATTTGAAACTGGCACTGGAATCCGATGCCCTCGATAAGCAATTCGGACAAAAACTGGAACAAAGCCTTCGCGCGGAGATCGAATCTCGAATTTCCCGGAAAACGCAAAGCAGACCCCTCGCGTTGCGTCTGGGCTGGGCTTTTGGCGTTCTGGTCTTTGTGATCCTGAGCGTCACGCTCTTCCTTGGACCAGATCGCGTGTGGGCGCAGGTTCAGAGACTGCTGGGTTATTTCCCCGGCATTGGTTTCGTGGACCCGGAGAGCGTCATGGTTCTGGATGGCCCCGTAGCCCAGCAAGGGCCGGGCAGCACACTGACGATCAAAAACAGCATTATTCAGGACGGCGTGGTAAAAATTTGGGCTGAATTCAGCGGTCAGGCACAAAACCCTGGCGAAGTATGGCTTACAACCGCCGATGGCGGCAAGATCAAGGGCAGCTGGTCTTACGAACCGGATGTTCAGGGCACGAATGGTCTTCTTTTTGAATTCCACACCGAGCTGCCTGCGCAAAGTATCACCGCCTTAATGACCGAATCTGGCTGGAATCTTCCGCTTTCTTATCAGCCCGGGCCGGATTCTTTCCCACTGGCTGCAAACGCCAGCCTGCCTGGTCAGGAGTCCTGTCAAAATTCCAACAATTTGAGAATCTGCGCCATCAGCAATCATTTTCAGGAAGATTCACTGGAGGTCTTGCTGGAATTCACCTCCGAAGATGGTAGAACCCACCCTTACGCCGAGATATCCGGTCTGGATTATCGCGATATTCTTCCCACACTCGATACAACGCCTGCTTTAATCGATGATTCAGGGAATCGATTCCCCGCAAGTTTTCTTCGCCAGCCTGCCATTCAGACCGGCGATAAGATCTGGACGACCACGCTCCTGTTCGAGGGCCTGAGCCGCAAAAAAACGACCTATACGCTCGAATTGCCAGGGTTAATGGTTACCTATCCTTTTTCGGATGTTGTCAGCGTTGATGTGGGTTCAGATCCGAAGGCTGGACAAAGCTTCCAACTTGATAAAACCATAACGGTGCAGGGTCTGAAAACCCATTTTGACCATGCGGAACTGATCAGTGGCGGCCCCGGTGATCTGACCCTGATGGCCTACATGCCTGAGATCGACCTAAATCAGGATAAATTCATCCTCGGGTTTGAACAAGGCATCCCTGATACCGGCCAGGACATGTATGGAGCCTTTTTTGACGGGAACAAATTCGCCCTGACAATGGAGATCGGAAGATCGAAGGGCAGCCAAAGCGGCATGATCAATATGAACATCATCAGCGCAATCATTTATGATTCAGCGAAGGTCGAAATCCCCATCACAGTCAATGATTCCTCTCTTGAGCCTGTGATGACCTCGATCCCTCATGTCGTAGACGGATTGCAAACGCCCCAGGTGATGCAGGCACTGGATATGAGCCGCTTTAGTGAAACGGGAGAAGTTATTCAGAAGGGAGACATTCTCTACAGTGCGACTGCTGCTGAAAGCTCAAGCCTGTACGCGCTTACCCCTGACCAAAAAGAAAAAAGCCGCTTGATCGCCACTGTGCCAGGGAATGTATTGAACCTCTTCCTGATGCAAGACGGCACGCTATATTACACCGTTGGCGAGATCCTTCCTGGCAGCGATTTTGGCCAGCCAAAACAGCTTTACCGTTACAGCCAGGGAAACGGCCAACCGGAGCTCATATTCGCCGAATTTGGCAGCAATATTGACCCCACCAGCCTTTCGATCTCTTATCAGGGAAGCTATCTTTCCTTCAGAACCTATGAACAGATCGCCGGGGTTGGCACAGAATATCGAAGCAAAATCGTGTGCCTAGACCGCTGCGAAGGCGGTATCTGTCCTGTAAATGTTGTTGAGGGGTTTGGAGAATTTGCCGACTGGCAGTTTAGCGTGGGGGCCAGGGCCTGGTCGCCAATCCATGACCAGCTGCTCCTGACCGGCACAAGCAAAGGTCCCGACGGAAATGTGCATGTTGATCTCTTCCTGTTCGATCTCGAAAACTACCCGGCATTGAACCTGGAAGCGCTCGGGTGTGATAACGGTATTTCCATGGCCAATGCCTTCTGGTCGCTGGATGGGGAATCGATCTACCTGCTGCGCCGTTCCGGGTCTCCAGCAGATAATACTTATGGCCTGGAGAAGATAATGGTCAAAGATAAAAGCGTCCGAAAAATCGCAGGGCAATTGCCCTGGAATATGTCCGAAGTGATCGAGTTAAAAGATGGCAGTTTGCTTGACGCCTCAAGCGTGCTTGATACCGCAAATCAACAGATGGTCATCCGCCGCTATCAGCCAGAGGCTAGTATTGAAACAATGATATGGAGTCAGGATTTTGTAAGCAAATCAAAGATGCTGCGGGATGGAGGCGCCTCGGCCGATGGGAACTGGATCGTCTTCCGAAGTGGCAGCCAAAGCGCGATCCTGTTTGATTTCGCTCGGTCTGGGTTTGTTGACAGCGCTCTGTGCGAGGCGTCCTCTCCTGTGGAATATTGCACCTATACGTGGATGCCTTAATTATTAAACTCAACAAATCATTTAACGAAAAAAGCCGGCCTGATGGCCGGCTTTTGGCTGTTTGATTGAATTACTCGAGAACTTTAACGTCCTGAGCCTGGGGGCCTTTGGCTCCGTCCACAACACTGAATTCAACTGCTTGATCTTCTTTTAAGGTACGAAAACCATCGCCAATGATTGCACTATAATGCACAAAAACATCTTTGTCATTGGTCTTTCTGGCAATAAAACCATAACCTTTCTCACCATTAAACCACTTGACAGTTCCAACTTCTCTTTCAGACATGCTTGTACTACTTCCTCTCTAAAATTAATTAACTCATTTTGTCGTTTTGGATTTCACAGCGTAATCATTGAATTCGTATGTAAACTTCCTAAAACAACTCAACTTTACTACATAACTTGATTTTCGTCAATTTAGATGATCAAAAATCACAAACTAATATTAACGAAACACCTGCCGAATTCCATGGAATAGGGCAATAATACTTTTTTCGATAATATCGTAATGGTGAACCAGGGTGTCCACCTTAAGATTTTTTTTACGAACCCTTTTTGCCATGCAACAGCTCTATGATCCCGTACATCAGCAACAAATAGGCTGCGCCTTCATCGAGGTTGCCAATGATCGGCAGATTGTCCGGCAAAAATTCAAGCAGCCCGAGCGTCGGATTGAGCACATAGACCAGGCCAAGCAGGCCCAGGACCAGAACCAGCCAACGCGGGATGCCCCGACTGGACAAGGGTTCAAAGAAATTTCGTCGTTGGACATCATCAATTTGGTTCAAAGGATCGATGTCTATGATTTTAGGGTTTGACATTTTTTATTCTTTCTATTAATTGAATTGCGGCAGAAACTGCCGGTTAGACCTTAGAATTTCATCAAACATGGCTGAGGCAGTGTCAAGATCATCCACGACCGGATCCAGCAGCAGGCTTTGAATGGCAAGCTGGCGATCCGCCTGTACGATGGCATCAACGCAAAGCTGGCTGCTCATCACTTCCCGCTGCAGCAAGGAAAGAATGCCTTTTGGCAGCTCGTAGCCTTGCCGGGCAAAATAGCCACAAGCGTCGATTTCAGCCGGTACTTCAACGATCGCGTTATCAGGCAATCCCACAATGCTGCCATGATTGGGGATGTTAATAGCATCCCACGCCAGTTTTTGGTCAGATAGGATGGCTTCAATGATCTCCACCGCCCCTTCCGAGTGAGCCTGCAAATAATCCTGTGCATTGCTTCGTTTTTGAATATCATCTGCAATTTTGCGCCAGAGTGCTTCGCGACTGGCATCAAAATACTTCCAGTCATAAAGGGATAGATCGTATTTTTGCCATGGTTTTGTCCGTTCTGAAGACATCCAGGGCAGATACTCGCAAAGATGTTCGTCTCCCGGGATTGGAAAAAGCTTGAAATGCTCGAAGACTCTACGCGTAAGCGGCTCAAAGCTTTCGGGCAATTTATGCCAGAGATACCGAAAGAGTGGATAAAGGTCTTCACCGGTCTTACGATCTGTCAGTCTCAGCATCCAGGTGAAATGATTTAAGCCAGCGGCTTCGATCTTAAACTTATCCATGCCTTGCAAAGCAAGCCGTCGTTGCGGTTCATCATTGGCCGGGTCAGCATGCGTGCTGAGAAAAGCGTTAGCGCCTTCGATCTCATAGATGGGAGCAAGCGCTTTGGCCACCATGGCGTAGCCGCTGGCAATCTGATGACAAAGCCCAACAACTTTAATTTTGCTGTATTCATTGATCAAGTAACAGATCCGATGCATCGGGTTTGTAAAATTGATAAAGATCGCGTCCGGACAAAGTTCTTCCATATCATGAACAATTTCGAGCACTGAATTCACATTCCGCGCTGCGTGGGCAAAGCCCCCGGGGCCGCCATTCTCGCCGTAAGGCTGGCGCAGACCAAACTTACGACTCAATTCAAAATCCTGCTGCCAAAGCTTTTCCCTTGGTTGCACCTCAATGGCACTGATGACGAAATCCGAGCCTTTTAAAGCGCTTTCGTGCGAAGAATGGCTGCTGATTCGTTTCCCGGCGTTCAATTCCTTATTCAGCCAGTTTGCGAGGCTGGAAATCAAATCGAGAGATTCCTGGTTGGTATCCACCAGGGCGATCTCTGAACCAATCAGCAACTTACTCTCAAGAAGCGTGATCAGCGTGCTCAATCCGAAGGAAGCGCTTCCAGCTCCCAGACAGGTGATTCTTGCTATAGCGAGTACCCAATTTCTTTCAGGTAAGCCAGAATTGAAGCGGCTGCCGCCCGACCGGCACCCATGGCTTTGATCACCGTTGCGCCGCCAGATACGATATCGCCGCCTGCATAAACAGCTTTCAGCGTGGTCTCAGACGTTTCAGGGTTGATAATGATGTTGCCGGATTTGTTCACTTCGATCTGCGGTGTCTTATTGTGGATGATCGGGTTGGAACCGTTGCCAATAGCGATCACTGCAAGATCAATGGGGAAATCATATTCAGCGCCTGGGATCAGGACCGGGCGGCGCCTGCCGCTGGCATCCGGCTCGCCCAGTTCCATGCGGCTTAAACGCACGGAAGTAAGGTTGCCGTTCTCATCCCCATGGAACGACTCTGGAGTTCGCAGATAGGCAAACTGAACCCCTTCGGCAATGGCGTGCTCGATCTCTTCTTTCCGACCGGGCATTTCTTCCTTGCTGCGGCGATAGACGATCGTGGTTTCTTTGGCGCCCAGCCTGACTGCCACCCGGGCGGAATCCAGCGCGGTGTTGCCTCCGCCAAAGACACCCACAATTTTGCCGCGGATGTTTTGGATGGGGGTATCAACAAAGGGATACTGATAGGCTTTCATCAGGTTGACGCGGGTCAGAAAATCGTTGGCCGAATAGATGCCGACCAGATTCTCCCCTTCAACCCCAAGGAATTTGGGCAAACCGGCACCGCTGCCAACAAAAATGGCATCAAAACCTTGCTCCTTAAAAAGTTCTTCAATCGTGAACGTGGCGCCGATCAGGGTGTTTGTGAAAAACTTTACGCCGATCTTCTTCAGCTCTTCGACTTCGTTGGAAACGATCGCCTTTGGCAAGCGGAATTCCGGGATGCCATAGCGCAAAACACCTCCAAAATCGTGAAAAGCCTCAAAAACAGTCACCTCAACGCCAGCTTTGGCAAGATCACCGGCACAGCTCAGGCTGGCTGGTCCAGAACCGATCATGGCGACTTTGGGGTGTTTATCCTTCAGGGTCTGGGGCTTGACTTCCAGACCGGCTTCAGCCAGCCTGTCTGAGGCAAAACGCTCCAACGCGCCGATCGAGATCGGCTGACCTTTCTTGTTCAAAATACAGGAACCTTCGCATTGATCCGATTGCGGACAAACGCGGCCGCAGACCCGCGGTAATGAGTTGTCTTGCTTGATCTTCAGCCCAGCTTCCACATATTTTTTCTCTTTGATCAAAGCGATGAATTCATGAATCTTAACCGAAACCGGACAACCTTCCACGCATTGTGGGCGTCGGCATTGAAGGCAGCGATTCGCCTCCGCCAGCGCCTGATCTTCGGTAAAACCCAGTGCGACTTCATCAAAATTGCGAATTCTGTTTTCTGCGGGCAATTCAGGCATTTGCTGACGCTGTTTCTCGTGGACGACTACGCCTTCAAGCAACTCTGCCACATCCAGATCCGCGATTTCCGCCTCCAGACGACAGTCGTCGTCGTCATGGTAAGCCCGGTTGCGTTTGATGATGCTTTCAAAATCAACCAGATGTCCATCAAACTCGGGGCCCTCAACACAGGTAAAGCGAACTTTGTCGCCAACCTGAACGCGACAGCCGCCGCACATGCCGGTTCCGTCAACCATGATCGTATTCAGGCTGACCGTGGTTGGGATGTTGTAAGGACGGGTCAGGTTGGCAACAGCGCGCATCATAAAGAGCGGGCCAATCGCCAGAACGTAATCAAAGGTCTGACCTGCATCAAGCAATTTCTGCAGTTTGCCGGTCACAAAGCCATTGTAGCCATAGCTGCCATCATCGGTCGTGAAGTACATATGATCACTGACCGCTTCCAGCTCTTCCTTCAGGATCAGCATATCCTTATTGCGGGCACCAATGATGGAGTTGACTTCATTGCCTGCCTGTTTGAGAGCACGCGCGACCGGATAGGCCACCGCAGCGCCCACGCCTCCGCCTACAACACAAACTTTTCCGTAAAGCTTGATCTCGGACGGGTTGCCCAAAGGACCGAGAACATCAAGGATGGGTTCGCCTACGGGTATCTCAGCAAGCTTGCCGGTGCTTTTGCCGACAGTTTGGACGATCAGATGGATCGTTCCCTTTTCTTCATCCTGTCCGACGATCGTCAGCGGGACGCGTTCGCCAGCGGTGCTGATGCGCAGAATGACAAATTGCCCGGGTCTGGCTTTTTTGGCGATGTGGGGACAATAGACCTGATAAGAAATGATCTTATCAGCCAGTGACTTTTTTTCAACAATTGTGTTTGGTTTGATGATTATGCCCTCATTCATAGTGTTTTGGTAAGAATAATTATTCAGCATTGACGATCAGGCACCAATAAAGATTTTCACCTTTGGCCTCATTCAGTGTATAGACCAAACAATATCTGCCTGGGTCAAGGTCGGTTGGAATTGTGATCAGGTAAGAATCCTTCTCAGCTTTTTTACCGTCGTATGGAACGCTTTCTTCTTGCTCATTGAGAAAACGCAGCTTGTTAATATTTACAAGGGGCGAATAGACAACGATCGAGGGGACTTTGTTGGCAGTCAAGGGGATTCCAGCCTGATCTTCAGGAATGGCCTGATTCATGATCATTTCTGTATATCCATTTTCTTCAAGCAGAAAGACACCATTTGTGGGCGGTAAAACTTCCAAAACAGCTTCCTGTTTTTTCAGGAATGGGATATCGATTTCGAGCAGGGTCGAGCCGATCAGAATGCCAATGATAATGAAAATCATCAGGGTAAACCCATATAACAGAATATCAAGCCATGGTTTTCGTTTTGATGAGGAAGGTAGGCCTTGATTTTCATGCGTTTGTGTGCTGTCCGGAACGGCTGGCACTGAAACTGAGGATTGAGCCTGAGGAATGGGGTTTTCGCTGGCTACGTGCGCGGCTGCCTGCGCCGGGCTTTTGAAGATGCCGATCGGATGGGTGTAATCAGAAAGCTTTTCACCTGGTTTGGCTGGAATGTATTTTTTCCGTTCAATGAAAGCCAGCCCTCGCTGCGCCGGACGATTTCCGGGATCAATTTCAAGCGCTTTTTTTAGAAAGATGGTTTGTTTTTCTTCGTCTTCGATGATGGCAGAAAGCCAGACCCATACATTGGCGTTCTCCGGCTCTTCGACAATCGCGTCCTTGAGGTGCGCCAGAGCTTCTTCCATTTGTCCTGATTTGGCTGCTTCAATTCCTGATTCAAGCGAGGTTGTCATATATTTGACTCCGATTCTTAATGACTTGTCCTGAATTTTACCATATTGAAGTTATTATGCTGCGAAACATTTCCTAAAAGAGCGATTTTATCGCGGATTCCAAAGCATCCTTCTAGGCTTTGAGAATAAAAGCCATGTGCATGATAACTTTGCTTCTTACGGCTTGATAAATACCTTCAACACTGCCGGTTGTGAGGCGCGGGTAAAGGCTTGTTTCCCATCATCAAGCGTATAGACCGAATCGACCAGTTCCTCAACCTGAACCAAACCACTTGCCAGGGCGCGCAAACCGGATTCCATATTGCCGCAACGAGAGCCCACGATGCTGACCTCATCAACAACCAGTTTGGATAAATTGACCCTGACATCTTCGGCAAAGGTTGATTTCATCACCAGGGTTCCGCCTGCCCTTGTCAAGGAACGCGAAAGCTCAAATCCTTCAGGCGAACCCGTCGCTTCAACAACGATATCGGCTTGTCCGGACTTTAATTGATCGGGATAGACAGACCTGATTCGCATGTTTTCCAGGATGGCTGCAATTTCGGGCCTTCTTACGACAACTTTCAGATCACAACCTGTATTTTTGATAACCTGAGCGATCAGCAAACCCAGCCGTCCCGCCCCAACGACGATCACGCTGTGGGAAGGCGTGATATGAACCTGATCCAGAATTCGCAAAGCAGCCGCGACCGGTTCACTAAAGCAGGCCTGAATATCAGAAACCTCATCAGGAACAAGGTAGAGATTACGGGCAGGCAGTTTGACATACTCGGCAAAGACGCCATCATAGTTATAGATACCAAGTGTGCGCCGTTCAAGGCAGTGATGAGGCTGCAGATTCAAACAACGCTCACAGACACCACATGCGATATTAATATCTCCAATTACCCTTTTACCCTCCAATTCAGCATGCCCATTGGCATCAGCGACAACTCCAACAAACTCATGCCCTGGGATTCCTGTAAAGGGATAATAACCTCTCACCATTTCAAGATCGGTGGAACAAATGCCAGCCAACAAGACTTTTAACAGGACCTCATCGCTATCAAGCGTTGGTAAAGGCACATCTATGCGCAAGCTAAGCTGTTTTTCAGATAACCATAGTGCTTTCATCTTTACCTCGCTCCTCTTCTTCCAAATTGCCGTTCCAACAAACTGGCGCTCAGGTGGATCATGGTCGGTCGGCCGTGTGGGCAGGTACGTGGGGATTGGCTGGCTTCAAGATTTAATAGCAGGTTCTCCTGCTCCGGCACGCTCATCTTTTGTCCGCCTTTAATTGCCATTCTCTTGCAGACGCGCGCGGCGATCCTGGCCTGAGCTTCATTCAACAAAGGCGTCTCATCTTCTTCAAAGGCTTCAACGACAGCATGAACTGCCTCACGTGGATCTCCGCGATCGAGGATGCTCGGGATCGAACGGATCAGGAAGGTGTTCGGTCCAAATGCTTCGATTTCGAGACCAAGTTCTTTGAGTACCTCAAGATTTTCTTCCAGAAGGCCTGCTTTTTCAGGGCTGAGCTCGACCGCGACAGGTTCCACGAGTTGTTGCGAAGGGATCATCGAAGCCCGGTATTGCGCCATCATCTGGTCAAACAGAACCCGTTCATGGGCAGCGTGTTGGTCGATCAGATAAAGCCCATCAGGTCCTTCCGCGATCAGATAGGTAGAGGCAACCTGCCCTACCAACCTTAGTAAAGGCAAATGCGTTCCAGGCAATACCTCTTGTTTGGGGCCTGTTTGTTCTTCAAAAGCTGAAGGTTCCTGGTGTGTCTGGCCTGGTGAAATTGCCTGCCACTGTGAATCGAATTTGATCTCGCCTGGTTCCGGCAAATTTTGACGTCCCCAAAGATTCATATTGGTCAGATCCGGCACGGGGGTATAAGCCAGCAAACCCCGCCGGATCGCCCTTTGCACGCCGCTAAAGACCTCTTCCTGTTCCCTGAAGCGCACTTCCGCTTTGGAAGGGTGTACATTGACATCCACAAGATGCGTAGGAACTTCCAGGAACAAAACCACCACCGGGAATCTGCCCACCATGATCATGGTGTTATAGGCGCGGATCACGGCCGCCGTCAGGCTGGCATCCTGCACCCAGCGTCCATTGACAAATATGGTCATTTCCCTGCGATTGGATCGGGTCAGGGATAGGTCGCTGATATAGCCATTGATCCCAATGTTCTTTTCATTGAAAGAGATTGGCATCAGGGATTTCGCGTCCTGGTTGCCAAAAAGCTGCTGGAGGATCTCAAATCGGTTTCCACTTCCGGTAGTCCGAAATTCCGTCACTCTGTTCTGGATCAAAGTCCAGCGAATATTCGCGTAAGCCATGGCGTAACGCGTTACCAGTCCGGTTATATGCCGGGATTCGGTGATATCTTTTTTCAGGAATTTCAGCCGCGCGGGCACATTGTAAAACAAGTCTTCAACCGAAATCTCAGTGCCGGTTGGCGCCGCCACCGCGCTCACCACGGATACTTCGCCGCCATCCACGACCAGTTTCGCGCCGGTTTGGTCGCCTTCCATTTTTGAAACAAGCGTCAGGTGTGCCACCGAGCCAATGGAAGCCAGCGCCTCACCTCGAAAACCAAGCGTTTTAATATCAAAAAGCTCATCCGTACGGCTGAGTTTACTGGTGGCATGGCGGCTGACGGCCAGTTCAAGCTCATCAGCGGGAATTCCGCAGCCGTTATCCGTCACCCGGATCATTTCCTTGCCGGCACGACGAATTTCTATTTTGATCTCAGTGGCGCCAGCATCGATCGAGTTTTCGATCAACTCTTTAACGACCGATACAGGGCGATCAACCACTTCACCGGCAGCGATTTGAGAGGCGATCGTATCTGATAGTTTGCGAATTGTCATTTTTTAACCTGTAGTGATTATACCAAGCCAGCAACATATTTCTATTCCCTATCTGTTAAAATAGGAACATGAAACAGGACGAAAGGATTCAAACGATCTTAGCCTCTTTGCCGGATTCCCCCGGCTGCTACCTGATGAAGGATGAGCAGGGAAAGATCATTTATGTTGGCAAGGCGATCAATCTAAAGAATCGCGTCCGATCATACTTCCAGAAGTCCAATGATCACAGCTACAAGACCAGGCAAATGGTTCGCAATATCCGCGATATCGAATGGATCGTGGTCGCCTCCGAACTTGAAGCGCTCATTCTGGAAATGAACCTGATCAAGCAGCATCGTCCCTTTTACAATGTTCGCCTCAAGGATGACAAACGTTACCCCTACATCAAAATTCACTGGCAGGATGACTTCCCGAAGCTTTCCGTCACGCGCCAGATGACGCAGGACGGCTCGCGCTATTTTGGGCCCTACACCTCGGTCTGGGCGGTCCACCAGACGCTTGATATTCTGCGCAAGATATTCCCCTACCTCACCTGCGCCCGTGAGATCACTGGCAATGACAGCCGTGCCTGTTTGTATTTTGACCTGAAGCTGTGTTCCGCGCCCTGCATTCGCGCGATCAGCAAGGACGAATACCGCACCATGATCGAAGACCTGATGCGTTTTCTGGAAGGCCGCAGCGACCCCGTCCTCAAACGGCTGCAGAGTGAGATGAACGAAGCCTCAGAAAGCCTGAATTACGAAAAAGCAGCCGTCCTGCGTGACCAGATCCAGGCAATCGAACGGGTTGTGGAACGTCAAAAGATCATCACCAACGAGCGCAAAGACTCGGATGTGATCGCGATGGCGCGCTCGGAGGGCGAAGCCTGCGTTCAGGTCTTCTTTATTCGTTCCGGAAAACTGATTGGCAGGGAATATTTCATCCTCGAGGGCACCGAAGACGAGCATAACGCCGATATTCTGGAAGAATTCATCAAACAGTTCTACTCCCAGGCGGCCTATATCCCCAACAAGGTATTGCTCCCGCAGGAAGTCGAAGAGGCGCGCATTATCAAAGAATGGCTCAACACCCGCCGCGGCGGCGAAAAGGTGCAGATCGTCGTTCCGAAAAGAGGACAATCCAAAGACCTGGTTGAAATGGCAACTGAAAACGCGGCTGAAACCTTGCGCGCGCTTGAGATCAGATGGAAGGCCGACAAAGACCGCCAGCGGACGGCCCTGGCTGAAATTCAGGAGTTACTCTCCATGCCTGAACCGCCCAATCGGATCGAGTGTTTCGATATCTCCAACACCCAGGGAACTGCCAGCGTGGGCAGTATGGTTGTTTTCGAGCAAGGAGTTGCCAACAAAAAACTTTACCGCCGTTTCAATATCCGCACGGTCACGGGCCCGAATGATTACGCCTCGATGAAAGAAGTTTTGACCAGACGCTTCAACAATTACTTTTCTGAGAATGAGGCCAAAAACAATCCTGGTTATAAACCTGATCTTTCTTTCAGCGTGTTACCTGATTTGCTGATCGTGGATGGCGGCAAAGGTCAGTTGCGGCAGGCGATCGAGGTCGTCAAAGAGCTTGATCTGGAAGGCAAATTCACCATCGCCGCCTTAGCCGAACAGGAAGAAGAATTATTCTTGCCAGGTATCCCCACCTCATTCCGCCTTGATGATCATTCCCAGGGTTACTATCTCGTTCAACGCATCCGTGACGAAGCGCACCGCTTTGCCATTACCGCCCATCGCAATCGGCGTGGTAAAATCGGAATGGCTTCCCAGCTTGACAGCATTTCAGGAATTGGCCCCGCGCTGCGAAAAGCGCTCCTCACGCGTTTTGGTTCAATTCAGGGTATCCTTGAAGCTGATCTTGAAGAAATCGCAAAAATTCGAGGGATTTCCCTCGAAAAAGCAAAAGCAATAAAAGCAGAACTGGAGTAAAAATGGCAGGAAAAAACGATCAAAAAGGAACCATTGGAAAATATGTGATGGCCGCGTTGGCGATCATCATCATTCTGGCGATGATCCTTTCGAGCCTGAAAATGTTTTAGAGGATGTGATGTCGCAAATTGAGAAGAATATTCAAAGTCTGCACCGGTCAACTTATTACGATCATTGTTCTGAACCAGATCAGGCCCGCAATGAGGGCTTCCCTCAATACCTTGCCGAGCCGAGCGCAGGCGCGGCGCTGTTCCAATTACCGGATGTTGAGGGCTTTATACCAGCCAACAATGATCTTGTTAAATTGTTAATCCAACGACAGTCCGTCCGACAGTATGATACTCAGGCCCGAATGTCACAGGAAGAGCTGGCATATCTGCTCAAATATACGCAGGGACTGCGTGGATTTAACGAAAAACGGGGTGTTTCGCTTCGTTACGTACCCTCAGCGGGTTCCCGCCACCCTTTTGAGACCTATCTTTTGATCCAGCGCGTGGAAGGGCTTGAACCAGGCATCTATCATTACATCGCGCACAAGAACGCGCTCGAACTGATCACAACAGGCCAGGAAATGATCAACAAAGCCCACGAGAGCACACTTAAGCAGCGCCAGGTCATCACTTCCGCTGTGACTTTCTTCTGGTCTGCTGAAGTTTATCGAACCAGCTGGCGTTACAGCGAGCGCGCTTACCGTTATCTCCACCTTGACGCGGGCCATATTTGCCAGAATCTTTATCTTTGCGCCGAGTCCATTGGCTATGGCGTCTGCGCGATCGCCGCTTTTGACGATCAGCTGGTCAACCAGCTTCTGGATCAGAATGAGATTGACCGTTTTGTTCTTTATATCGCTTCTGTTGGAAAGAAGTTCCTTGACTAAGAGCATGGATTTACCGATCGATCCAGTTGTCATTCTTATTTCCGCCAACGGTGAATGGCAAAGCGTTTTGTCGATCCTCAAGCCCAAAAGTGTTGCGAAAACTCCCCTTGGAGAATGCTTCCTTCACCAGGTGGATGCCGAAAATCTCCTTTTCTTCCACAGCGGCTGGGGCAAGACCCGTTCAGCAGCGGCGACACAGTACCTGATCGATAAATATGCTCCAGGACTGTTGATCAACCTCGGCACCTGCGGCGGTCTTGAAGGCCTTGCCCATGTGGGTGAGATCCTGTTGGCTGAATCAACCGTCATGTACGATATTCTGGAACGCATGAGCGACCCAGACGAGGCGATCGATTTTTATCGCGCGACTTTAGATCTTGGTTGGCTAACAAAGGAACTGCCAGAAAACACTCGTGTCGCAAGGATCGCATCAGCTGATCAGGATATTGATCACAGGAATTATTTTTTGCTGCGGGATAAATTTGGTGTCTTAGCTGCTGACTGGGAATCCGCTCCGATCGCGTGGGTCGCCCAAGCCAACTCCGTAAAATGCCTGATCCTGCGCGGCGTCAGCGATCTGGTACACCCAACCGCTTCAGAAACTGACAGCAATGTCCAGCTTTGGCTGAAAAGAACAAGGCAGATCATGCAAAAACTGATCGATGACCTGCCTTTTTACCTCAAGCTATTCAGAAGAAATTTACCCTAATCGGGCTCTTTCCTCATCAACAATAGCATGGTCGAGCTTTTTGAACAGCGGCGTGGGCTGGTTGAACGGCGCGCCTGCCTCGATCTCAAAAGCCTGCCAAAGATCTTTCGATTCACCGATTAGCGCATTCTCCTTATCCAAAGACAAGGTGATGTGCCCACCCAGCGCGTCGCTGATATTCCTCGTAAACGGAGAACCAAAGATGGATTTTTCGTTCCCAAGGATTTTGTGTAGCTTTTCACAGGTCTCAGGCAGGAAAGGCGCAAACATCAGTTTCAGCCATGAGATGGCCTGAATAGCGGTAAACAAGGATTTAGCCGCTTCTTCCCGATCGGTCTTGATCTCAAACCAGGGAGCGTGAACATCCAGATACTTATTCACCTCACTCGCAAGACGCATTGCTTCAGCCAGCGCGGCTTTGAGTTCAACGCGCTCAATCCGGCTGCCAACCTCTTCAAAGCCCTGCCTGATCACAGCCAGCAGTTCCTCGTCGCTCTCTCTTAGTTGAGCGGGTTGAGGAATTTTGCCCTCAAAATTCTTCCAGGTAAATGATAAAACGCGATTGACCAGGTTTCCCCAGGTTGCGACCAATTCACTGTTGTTGCGCTGGTAAAACTCTTCCCAATCCCAGTCAGTATCGCGGTTTTCGGGCATGGCCACGGTCAGATAGTAGCGCAAGGCGTCGCAATCGTAACGGTTAAGGGCGTCCAAACCCCAGACAGCCCAGTTCTTACTGCCGCTGATCTTTCGTCCTTCAAGATTCATAAATTCGTTGGCGGGAACGTCATAGGGCAGAACCAGCTTTTTTGGTTCGGCGCTGCCCATGCGCGCATCGAAATTAACATCCATTCCGATCAATTCAGCCGGCCAGGTGACAGCGTGGAAAGTGATGTTGTCCTTGCCGATAAAGTAAAATGCTTTGGCTTCTTCGTTGGTCCACCAATCGCGCCAGTTTTCAGGCTGGTCATTGAGCTTTGCCCATTCAACGGTTGAAGACAGATAACCCATCACCGCTTCAAACCAGACATACAGGCATTTGCCTTCCCAGCCTTCCAGTGGAACAGGGATGCCCCATTCCAGGTCTCTTGTGATCGAAGTGGGTTTCAGGCCGACAGACTGAATATTCCCCAGGGACTGACGCAAAACATTCGGCCGCCAGTAGGATTCACGTTCCGTAAGAAACTCCTGGATCTTCGGTTCCAGTGAGGACAGATCAAGATAGAAATGCTCAGTTTCCTTCAGTTCAGGCGTAGAGCCATCCACCCTTGAAACGGGATTGATCAGTTTTTCGGCTTCGAGTTCGTTGCCGCATTTCTCGCATTGGTCCGAGCGGGCACCTTCATTACCGCAAATATAACAGGTGCCTTCGACGTAGCGGTCAGGCAAAAAACGCCCGAGTTTGGGACTGTACCACTGTTTGGAAACAAATTGCTTCAGGAATCCATTTTCAAGCAGCGTTAAAAAGACCTTTTGGGCAACTTCAAAATGGTTTTCGGTATGAGTTGACGTGAACATATCATAGCTGATGCCCAGACGTTGGAAAAGCTCAATAAAACGGGGATGGTAATGCGAATAGATCTGATGCGGTGTTTGCCCTGTTTGATCAGCTTTAATGGTTATCGCCGTACCGTGCGAGTCTGTGCCGGATACCATCAGCACCTTGTTGCCCCGCATGCGATGATAGCGCGCGACAATATCCCCGGGCAGGTGTGAACCGGTGATGTTGCCGACGTGAATATCAGAATTGGCGTAAGGCCAGGCGATTGCGACTAAAATGTTCTTGTTCATATTAAACTCCAAATAAATTCATCGGGAAATTTTATCATCAAACATGGCTTGTTCAGCGTGATTTAAGCGATCTTAGTTAAAAATAACTGAGTGATTATGCTCACAGCTGCCCTTATTGAGATTCTGCCCACATTCAACGCAGATACCCTTGCAGTCAGGAGAACAGATCGCGTTGATCGGCATGCCAAGCAGAATATAATCGCGGAAAGGCACGCCAAGCTCAATATATCCATCCCGTGGTACTTGTTCTTCGTCGAGCTCTTCGACCATTCGCGGCTCGAAGACATACAGATCCTCAAAACTTGTTTGCACGTGAACTGGCATGGGTTCAAGGCAGCGGCTGCATTCCCCGTCAACCTCAGCCTCAAGTTCCACCTGCAAGAGCAGACCCTCTCTGGTTCTTGAAAAAGTATATTTTCCAATCAGGTTCCTTGCGTGCAGGTCGGGTTCAATAAAAATGGTTGGGAAGTTGAATTCAAAATCGCGGCTATAACCAATCGGTTTATTGAGCATGAAGCCGACATTTGTTCTCAAAGGGTGAAGTATTTTTTCCATGATAAGCTACAATTGAAAAAGTATTTTCTGTGATTATATCATGGTGAATCAAAGAACTTTTTATGAGCTGGAACTCTGATGAAACAACTACTGATTGCGACAAATAATGACCACAAAATTGAAGAGATCAAGGCGATCCTTGAGGGCAGACCTTTTGAAGTTGAACTCCTGTCACCCAAAGAACTCGGGATAGACATAGAGATTGAAGAAAGTGGAAATTCCTATTTCGAAAACGCTCTTATCAAAGCCAGGGCTTTTGCCAAAGCCAGCGGTCTGCCTGTCCTGGCGGATGATTCAGGTCTTGAGGTTGATCTGCTCGACGGGCAGCCTGGCATTCACTCCCACCGCTTTTTGCCAGATCCAAACGCGAGCAGTCATGAACGCTGCCTTCACTTGTTATCCTGTCTGGCTGGAAAACCAAAACCATGGAAGGCGCATTTCACCAGTGTGGCTGTTTTTTACGCGTCTGGAATTTTATCAGACGATCGAAAAGAAGATTACATTTACAATCAGGGGCAGATTTTTGGTGAGATCACGGACACAATTCGCGGTGAGCATGGTTTTGGTTACGATCCCATTTTCTGGATCCCCGAATTAAAGAAGACAATGGCTGAACTGGACACCAAAACGAAGAACCAGATCAGCCATCGCGCGCTTGCGATAAGGAATTTTACAAATTTATTGAAGTGGTTAAATTCCTGACGCTAAATTAAAATTTGTATCCGATCTTTCGCAGAAATCCCTTTCGCCAGGCGATATCCTCTTCGGTCTCGATGCCAAGAGGCGTTTGTCCGTCCACCACGCCCAGCACACCCCGACCCAATTCAGTTTCCATCAGTACCACTTCGGTAGGGTTGGCAGTGGCGCAAAAAATGGTCACGATTTCCGGCAGCTGTTTCAGGTTCGTCAGGATATTGATCGGAAACGCGCCTTCACCAAGAAACAGGAAAAAAGTATGCCCCGCGCCTACGCGCAGCGCGTTTTCTTTCGCCAGCGCTATCATTGCTTCGTCATTGCCAGTGTATCGCACCAGTCTCGGGCCGGAAGCTTCGTTGAATGCCAGTCCGAATTTGGCATGCGGCGCAAAATTGGCCATTAACTCATGGATATCCTCAACGGTTTTAATGAAATGGGATTGTCCGAAGATGAAGTTAATATCTTCCGGTTTATTTACTTTTTCAATAAGATTGTTCATGTCTACCTCCAGATCTTCTAAAGATTGTAGCACATCGCTCAGGCAATTCTATGGATGACAAACAATTCGGTGACGAGCAAAATGGAAATTGCCGCCTGTGAACACTTTTTAAAAGAAGTTCGCAAATAAGGTAAAATTCAGCCATGCACAAAGCAAGATTTTTTTTATCGGGGGTTTTGCTCATCCTGATTCTTGGGCTGAGCGCCTGTGCGGGTAATCATGAACCGACACTTTCTTTTAACCCCGAAACGGTAACCCCTGAGCCCCAGCAGCCAACTGCGATGCCAACCTATACCCCCACCTTCTCGCCGGTCGGCTCTGCTGGCAATCCACTGGTCATGGGCATTATCATTAAGGAATACATTGCCGGTCAGAACGAAGCCCTCCAGGCTTTTATAATGCATTTCAATGAAGGCTTGGGTATGGAAGTCGTTGCCCGGCCTTTCACTTCTTACGTCGACCTTGAACTTGCACTGCAGCGCGGTGAGGTTGACCTCGCCTGGCTTCAACCCAGCGAATATTTGCTTGCCTCACAAAAGAACCTGGCCAGCGCTCTGTTGGTTACCAACCACCTGGGTGTGACCGCCTACGGCGTCCAGTTTCTTGGCCACAAAGACAGTGGCTTAAAGTCCTATTTTGATCCCGCGACCAACACCGCTCAGTTGCCTGCCAAAGATGCCTTGCCCCAGTTGGCTGGTCTCAGACCTTGTCTGACCCAGGAGGATTCGCTTGCCGGATATTGGGTGCCGATTGGGTATCTTAATCAAAACGCAATCGCTTATACAAGACCCGTTTTGACCTTTTCATTTAGCGCCAGTATGCGCGCTTTATACATCAAAGGCATTTGCGCGTTCGCGCCCACCTACGCGATTTCTGCCGACCCGCGCACTGGTTCCGAAGTCATCACCGACCTCCCGGACGCGATAGAAAAACTGCCCATTCTCTGGATCTCACCGCCCATCATCCCCAATATGAACCTTTCGGTCAGCAACCAGATCGATCTGAGCCTGCAAAACAAAATTTCCGAGTTCCTGCGCGCCTTTTCCCGTGAGGAGATCGGCAGGACCTTGATCAGCCAGATGCTGAATTATGAAGTGGCGCAACTGGAGCCGCTTCATGACAGCAGCTACCAAACCCTGCGGGATCTGCTCTCGACAACTGATATCCGCCTGGCTGAAATTGCTCGCTAACTTATGAAATCTTTCCTACGATTTTTTATCATTATCTTTTGTATTTCGTTTTTCATGATCGCTGGCCTGCGTCTGGCGATGATATTCAGCACCGAAAAATACATTTATGACCTTGATACCGTCCCTTCACGACCGATCGTTTTGGTGCCAGGCGACGGGCTAAACGCCAGCGGCGGCCCATCGGCGCCGCAGCAGGACCGCCTCGATGCCGCCATTAAGCTCTATTTTGATGACAAAGTCGAGAAGATCTTGCTGACCGGAGATAACAGCACCATCCATTACAACGAACCCGGCGCCATGCAGGCTTATGCCTTGAATCAGGGCGTTCCAGAAGAAGACCTTATCCTCGATTACGCCGGACGCCGAACTTATGATTCCTGTTATCGGGCAAAGCACATCTTTGCTCTGAATGAGATCATCGTCGTCACCCAGGCTTATCACCTCCCACGCACAATCTTCTTATGCCAAAACACCGATCTGGATACGGTTGGAGTCGCGGTGGAACAATCTCAATACATCCGCGCGAGATATTTATTCTGGAACATTCGCGAAGTCTTCGCGACAGCCGTCGCCTGGGCGGATATTCTGATCCTTAAACCGCTGCCAATTTTGGGTGAGCCGGAACCGATCTTCCCTTAGGCTTTGTCTTCGCCCCAGTAATTGCTGTAGTCAGTGATGGTGGTAAAACCGATCACTTCGTCGCCGGATTTAAGCGTATACATCGCCTGGCCGTTGCTGGCGCGTTTTCGCGCAATGGCATTGGTGATCGTGAAAACCTTGCTGGCAGATTTGCTGAAGTGGCTGATACCCTTGTCGGTCAATTTACCGACCAATACCGCCGCTATTTGATCTTTCGGATCCAATCTCCAACCAATGACGCCCTGTCCATATCTGCCCTGAAGAGGGAAATCGCTGCCCGGGACACGTTTCGCGGCGCCAAGTCTGGTAAGCAGCGCGACTTCATCTTTGTCTGAAAGCAAAGAAGCGCCAACGATCGTATCGCCCTCTTTTAGTTTAATGGCATTTACGCCAGCGGCCACCAAACCCATGGCACGCACATCGTTTTCATTGAAGCGGATGCACATACCAGAGGCTGTCGTCAGCAGAATGTCCTGAGTTCCATCCGAGAGCAGAACCTGGAAGAGTTCATCATCCGGGTTGATTTTTGCCAACACAAAATCGCTGGCTGAAACACCGGGCAGTTCGCTGACCGCGGAGCGTTTGATCATACCCTGCCTGCTTACCGTGATGACAAAGCGTTCCGGCAGGTCTTTTATGTCAATTGGCACGGTAAAGATCGACTGCAAAATGTCATTGGGATGTAAAGGCGCGAGCTTGTGCGCCGGTAAACCCGCTTCATCAGCTTTTTGAACCGGAATGGAAAGCGATGCGATCGCCGCACACCGGCCTTCGGTCGTCACTAAGAAAATGGTTTGATGCGAATTTGTCCGTACCAGGCTCCAGGGCGCGTTTTCGCCACCGAGCCGGTTGGCTTTGTCCTGCTCTGTGCGGGAAAGCAGCCCATCTTCGCTGATCTCAACCCAGTAATGCTCCAGCGGCATGACATCCGTGGCTGTCAAAAAGTCGGACGCTTTTTCACCTTCCCCAAGGGTAATGATCTGGGTTCTGCGCGAGTCACCGTATTGTTCCTTGACCCCTTTAAGCTCATCGATCACAACCTGGCGCATTAGTTTTGGAGATTTTAACAAGGCCTTGAGTTCTTCAATGGTTTTACTAACTTCCTTGAATTCATCTTCGATCTTTTGTCGTTCCAACGAAGCCAGCCTGCGCAAAGGCATTTCAAGGATGGCATTCGCCTGAATTTCATCCAACTTATATTTAGCCATTAAGCTTTGACGGGCGTCATCAACCGATTCTGACTTCTTGATGATGCGAATAATTTCGTCAATATGCTGTATAGCTATGCGCAGAGCCTTGAGAATATGCAGACGTTCTTCATTTTTCCGCAACAGATATTCACTTCGCCTGCGCACCACCTCGAGCCTATGCTCCGCAAAAACCCGTAAAGCCTGTTTCAGGGATAGCCGGTGAGGACTGCCGTCAACCAGCGCCAGAATGTTGATCCCAAAAGTACTGTCCATCTGCGTGCGTTTGTAAAGCGTGGTCAGGATCTGATCGGGATCGGCATTTTTGTTGAGATCAATAACAATGCGCATGCCCTGTCGGTCAGATTCATCCCGCAGGTCAGCCACGCCTTCCAGCCCACCTTCACGAACAATGGTAGCGATCCGTTCGATCAGCGTGGATTTATTGACCATATAGGGAAGTTCAGTCACGATGATGCGCATTCTTCCCCGCGACATTTCTTCCAGCCGCGTGCGCGCGCGCATTTTTACGGTGCCGTGGCCCGAACCGTAGATCTGGGAAAGCGCTTCTGAATTATCGTCCTGCAGGATCATCGCGCCGGTCGGGAAATCCGGACCCTTAATGTAGACCATCAGGTCATCGACGGTGATATCCTCGATCTTTTCCCAGTTTTCGAGCATCATGGTAAGCGCGTCAACGGTCTCACCAAGATTATGCGGGGGAATATTGGTCGCCATGCCAACGGCAATACCGGAAGCGCCGTTGATCAGCATATTTGGGATCGCGGATGGCAAAACGCTGGGTTCTTTTAGGGTACCGTCAAAATTATCGCTAAAATCGACCGTTTCCATATCGAGCTGGCGCAATAACTCAATGGAAATTGGAGACAGCCGCGCCTCGGTATAACGCATGGCAGCCGGAGGGTCGCCGTCAATGCTGCCAAAGTTGCCTTGGCCATCAACCAAAGTATATCGTTGCGAAAAATCCTGCGCCATGCGCGCCATGGCATCATACACCGCGGTATCACTATGCGGATGATATTTGCCTAATACCTCACCGACGATCCTTGCCGATTTTTTATGCGGGGTGTTCTCGCGAATGCCCATATCATACATCGCGTACAATATTCGCCTCTGGACAGGTTTTAAACCGTCACGCGCGTCCGGCAAAGCGCGCGAGACGATGACGCTCATCGCATAATCGAGATAACTTTGCTGCATTTCCGCGTTGATATTGATCTTGTTGATGTTGGTCGAAGCCATAGGCCTACCCCTCAGGAATTTCCATTATCATTGTGTCGGATTAATTATATAGCACAAAACACCCGGAGGATCACTCTCTCCGGGTGTTTTTCTAAATTTATTTCAGATATTAATCTTCATCTTCACCAAAGAGGTCACTGTCATCGTCATCCAGATCGAGATCAAAGTCTTCATCTTCGAACTCATCATCGGAATCCTCGAGCAGATCGTCTTCCTCTTCCAGGTCTTCGATCTCTTCGTCATCCTCAGCGCCCAAAGTGGCTTCATACTCATCGAGGCTGTCCAGATCAAGATTCTGATCGTCTTCATCAAAATCATCGATCTCATTCTCAGGGAAGGCTTCGAGCTGACCAACCTTGACGTCATCTACCTCGCCAACGGCATTCAGGTCCTCTGGCTTGTCAAAACGGCCGGGTACAAAACCGGTACCGGCAGGGATCAGTTTACCAATGATAACGTTTTCCTTCAGCCCATAAAGCGGATCGACTTTGGACTCGATCGCGGCGCCCGCCAAAACCTTGATCGTGTGCTGGAAGGAGCTGGCCGAGAGGAAGGAATCCGTACTCAAAGAAGCCTTGGAAACACCCAGCAAAACTTCAGTATAGCGGGCCGGGCGCAGACCTCGGGCCAGCAGCTCTTCGTTTTCACGCCGGATCTCGATCCGATCAACCAGGTCCTGCGGCAGGTATTTGGTATCACCCGGACGCGTGATCATAACCTTGCTCAGCATCTTGCGAATGATCACTTCGAAGTGTTTATCGTTAATATTCTGACCCTGGGTTCTGTAGACCTGCTGGATCTCGTTCAACAAATACAGCTCCGTCGCGTCACGGCCTTTGATGCGCAGGATCGTGTGGGGGTTCATCGAGCCTTCGGTCAGTGCCTGACCGGCTTCAACCAGCTGACCTTCCTTGATACTCAGGCGGGAAGTTGAAGGAATTTCGTAATTCTCGACCTGTTGATCCTCGTAGGATACGATCACCTGGCCATCTTCATAGCGCACACGACCTGCGTTGCTGGCGTTAATCGTGGTTTCACCATGACTGGCGATCACCGCTCCCTTATCAACCTGATCTTCTTCCTTGACCATGATCTCCCAATCTTCAGGGATCTCATAGTTGTCAGACACCATCACAACGTTTTCGACGCGGATGGTGCGTTGATCAGGATTCTTCTCATTTTGTATAATTGTCGCAATACCCGAGATTTCAGTGACAACCGCTTCGTCCTTTGGCATTCTGCGGGCTTCAAAGAGTTCTTCAACTCTGGGAAGACCAGTCGTAATGTCACTTCCAGCGGCAACACCACCGGTCTGGAAGGTACGCAGGGTCAACTGAGTACCAGGTTCACCAATGGACTGGGCTGCAACGATCCCAACCGCGGATCCGAGTTTGACCATATCGCCACGGCCAAGATCGGTGCCGTAGCAGTGGGCGCAAATACCATGCACCAGCTCGCAGGTTAAAGGCGAGCGCACAAAGACTTCTGTGATTCCGAGCTCAATGATCACTTTGACCAATTCTTTATTGATCAATGTATTTCGTTCAGCAATGATCTCACCGGTCTTTGGGTCAACCAACCTTGCGGCCAGAACACGGCCTTGCAGACGGTCACCAAATGGTTGACCGGCAATGTCATCAGCAGCATTCATCCAGATGCCATCTTCCGTACCACAATCTTCATTGTTGATGATGATATCCTGGGCGACATCGACCAAACGACGGGTCAGATAACCAGCTTCTGCAGTACGCAGCGCGGTATCAGCCAGACCCTTGCGGGTACCATGCGTGGAAATGAAGTATTCCAGCGCAGACAAACCTTCGCGGAAGTTGGAGCGAATAGGCATGGGAATAATACGACCGGAAGGATCCGCCATCAGACCGCGCATACCAGCCATCTGGGAAATAGGACTGAAACCTCCTTTTGTCGCGCCGGAAAGCGCCATAATGGAAAGGTTTCCATCCGGGTCCATGTGTTTTCGGACTGCCTGACCAACTTTGTTGGTGGTATTCTGCCAGACTTTAATGATGCCGTTATCCTGTTCGCTTTCCGTGCTTTGTCCACGGCGAAACGCCTTTTGAAGCTTTTCCACATCGAGCAGAGCTTCTTCGATAAGCTCCTTTTTCTCAGGCGGCACGGTAATATCCGAAATGGCGAAGGTTGAACCGGACTGAGAGGCATAGCGGAAACCGATATCCTTGATCCTGTCGGCGAGTTTCGTAGTTTCCTTAAGGGTTTCAATGTCGTAGGTTTCGCCAATCAGATCTCGGATTCCACCTTTATCCAGAACCTTGTTCGTGAATTGCATGGATTCCGGCAAAATATCGTTGAAGATCGCCCGACCAACTGTCGTATCCAGAATACGAACCTCAGGGTGCTCAAGCCGATCGTTATTCTCATCAAAACAAGTTTTTGTGCGCAGCTTGATGGGAGTGTGAACCTTTACCTGGTGCAACTGATACGCCATCAGCACTTCATTAATGTCACCAAAGACACGCACGTTGCCTGAATCGACGGTATTCGGGTCCATCGTCAGGTAATAAACGCCCAAAACCATGTCCTTACCTGGGGAGATAACAGGTTCACCACTGGCAGGCTTAAGGATGTTTTTGCTTGCCAGCATCAGTTCGCGGGCTTCTTTGACTGCATTGTCAGAAAGCGGTACATGTACTGGCATCTGGTCACCGTCAAAGTCAGCGTTAAAGGCCGTGGTCACCAGGGGATGCAGTTGGATCGCGCTGCCTTCAACAAGGATCGGCTCAAAAGCCTGAATACCGAGGCGGTGCAAAGTTGGCGCGCGATTCAGGAGCACAGGTCTTTTCTGGATCACTTCTTCCAGAACTTCCCAAACCTCAGGACGATTGCGTTCGATATATTTTTTGGCGCCTTTGATATTGTCTGTATATCCCTTATCCTCCAGCCCGGCAATTACGAATGGGCGGTAGAGTTCCAACGCCATCGTTTTCGGCAAACCGCATTGGTGCAGCTTGAGATGGGGCCCAACCACGATAACAGAACGACCCGAATAGTCGACACGCTTGCCCAGCAGGTTTCGGCGGAAGCGCCCCTTCTTGCCTTTGAGCATATCCGAGAGCGAGCGCAGTTCCCTGCGGCCTCGTCGGCTAAGCATGCGCCCTCGTTGGGAATTATCGATCAGGCTGTCAACAGCTTCCTGCAGCATACGTTTTTCATTGCGCACGATCACGTCCGGAGCGCCCAGTTCAAGCAGCCTTTTCAGACGATTGTTGCGGTTGATCACGCGTCGATAGAGATCATTCAGATCAGAAGTGGCAAAACGGCCGCCGTCCAGCTGAACCATCGGGCGCAGATCGGGAGGGATCACAGGCAAAACAGTCATGATCATCCATTCAGGACGATTGGTGGAGCGGCGAAAAGCTTCGACCACTTTGAGACGGCTGGTCGCCTTTTTGCGTTTTTGTTTGCTGCGGGTCGTGCGGGCTTCATGCCACAGTTCTTCTGATAGCGCGTCCAGGTTGAGGCGTTCCAAAATATCATGAAAAGCTTCCGCTCCCATATCAGCTTTAAAAACGTTGCCCCAACGTGATTTAAGCTCACGATAACGTGATTCGCTCATGAAGGTGAAAGGCTCAAGTTCAAAAAGTTCATCGCGCTTGCGGGCGTTATCGGTCTTGGTCAAACCTTCTTCGTCATCCAGCTGTCCGCGCAGGTTTTCCATCGCCAGATCCGCTTCGGCTTTGACCTTTTCGCGCTGCATGCCCAGATGTTCCAGGCGAACGCTCTTGTCAGCTTTCAGATCCCCTTCCAGTTCTTCCATGTGCTCGCGCACTAATTTCTGAACCTGGGCGATGTGTTTGGGGCCAACTTCCTCGCCAGCGGAAACGATGGTCTCTTCTTTGCCATTGACTGAAAAAACGATCGGCTTGCGGATCGTTTTGCCGCTCTTTTCGCCCAGTTCTCTCTCCAGGTCTTGCCCGGCAGAAATGACAGGCTCAAACAGGCTTGCGACCTTTTCATCATATTCTTTCTCAATGGCTGCCTTTTGGGCGTCCAGTTCTTTCAATTCAGCATCACGCTTTTTCTTTGTCTCAGCAATTTTCTGATTTAATTGTTCGCTGAGCTCTCGTTCGGAGACACTGATCTCATCCTCAAGCCGTTTGAGCGCTTTTTGACGGGCTTCCTCATCCACATGTGTGACGATATACTGCGCGAAATAAAGCACACGATCAAGGTTCCTGCGGGAAATATCCAGCAGCAAACCCAGATAGGAGGGAATACGACGGGTATACCAGATATGCGCGACCGGTGCCGCCAGATCAATATGACCCATTCGCTCGCGGCGCACAGAGGATTTGGTTACTTCAACGCCGCATTTATCACAAACGATGCCCTTGTATCGGGGGTTCTTGTACTTGCCGCAATAGCATTGCCAGTCACGGGTCGGCCCAAAAATAGCTTCACAAAACAAGCCATCTTTTTCAGGTCGCAATCTGCGGTAGTTGATCGTTTCAGGTTTTAAAACTTCTCCATAAGACCAACTATGGATCACTTCTGGTGAAGCGAGATTAATGCGTAAGGCTTTCATTTCTTTCTTCTGTTCCACTCATTCCTCCAAGTTAAGCTGAGGGCTTAAAACATGAAAAACAAGCCGGATTCGCTTTTCCGGTATGTTTTTGGTTTATACGTACACTTTTCGCAAACTCTTATTATAGAATTATTCACTGGCTTTTGTCAAGTTTCTCATGCCCTCAATCCTATGCAAAGGCACATCAATATAGAAGGTGCTGCCTGAACCCAATTTGCTGTCGACCGATATTGTACCACCATGTTTTTCAACAATTGATTTTGCGATCGAGAGCCCCAGTCCCTGTCCTCTGTTTTCAAAATTTTGATCATCGTCCATATGGAAAAAGCGGTTGAATATCCTGGTCTGATCAAGAGGCGCGATCCCTTTCCCATGATCCGTGACGCTGAAGTGCATCCAGGAAGCATCTTTCTCGGCTCTGATCAAAACGGTCTCCCCTCTCGGGCTGAACTTGATAGCATTTTCGATCAGATTATAAATGGCTTGCTGCAACAAAACCCGGTCAGCAGAAATATATGGCAGCTTGAGCGCGCCAAAATCGGTATTGATCGATATCTTTTTTTGTTGTGCCTGGCTTTCGAACATGGCGACGGTCTCGTACACCATCTCTTTGAAATCGAAGGTGTTGTACATCAGCCCTGCGTCAGCGTCCAGCCGATCCATATCCAGAACATTGCCGACCTGGTGTTTCATGACTTCCAGCCCGCTTTCGATCTGATTGACAAAGCGCAATTGCTGCTCACTCAGTTTGCCGATATTTTTAATTAACTTAGCGTAGCCGATCATCAGGCGCAAAGGACTGCGCAGGTCATGGCTCACATTTCTGATAAATTCAACCTTTTCCTGGTTTGCCTGATCGACCCAGCGGTTATCTTTCAGGTAAATCACCGAGCCGGTTTCTTTTCCTTCCAGTTTGACCGGCAAAATTTCCACCCGGTATTCTTTATCCGATAAATTAATCGTCTTTTCTTTATCAAAGCTGGCTTGTTGCGTCTGCATTAATTCAAGCATTTTCGATTGCGGGATCATTTTTCTACCCGAAAGGTTTCCAACCAAATCCTGCGCCTGGTTGATCAGGTTTTGCCCGGCAATATTGGAATGGATGACTTCACGGTTTGCGTTCAGCACTAAGATCGGGTCATCGATCGCGTTCAACACTTCGTTGAGCCAGGTTTTCTCAGTATGCACCTTAATAATTTTCTGTTTGGTGTTCAAAGCCGCTGTCGCCCGATATGCCAGGCCCTGATAAAACTTAATATCATCGTCACTGAACCATCGGTTTTGTTCAAAACCGACCCAAAGAACACCCTGTGCGGTTTCACTATCCCGCAGGTGCAGTGCGATCAGAGATTTCGGATAAGGCGTACCGGGCGTCAGTCCAAAATACTGATCGAGTTTCAGGTCGTTCAATACCAGTTGATCCTGATCAGCCAATTTTTCAAGCACCATCAGATCGAGATAAGCATAGGTTCGCGCGTGCTCCCCTCGCCCAAGCCGCAGACGCATTTCCTTTTCGCCCGTCTGGAAATTTATATCCACCAGGATCAATCTTGCTGCGCTTGCGTCCTTGGTGAGAGCCGCCTCAAGAATGGTTTTCATCACCAGGTCATAATCCTCATGCGAGTAATTGGAAGGATCCAGCGAGAGCAACCGCGATTGCGCGTCATCCCGGGTTTGCAGGCTTTTGCGTAGTTCTTCCAGGGCTTCGCTGACGGATTGTTCACTGCGTGAGGTCGAATCCGTCCGGATTTCCTGGCTGTAATCACCTTTTCGAAGCAAAGCTATCTTTTCAAGGATTTCATCCAGTGCGCTGGCTTGTTTCGGTTCGTTCAGGAAATAACGAGGTTTCCATTCCTGAGGCAGGAAACGCAGCAGCAGGATCAGCGCAAGCGAGGTCATAATCAGTTCCGGCAGGTGCAAAGCCCACAGGAAGATCGCCTGCGTTAACACAGCGATCAGGTCGCGCAGACCATATACCAGCGCCAGATTATATTGGTAAAGCATCCAGAAAGGCAGGCCCAACATGCCAGCCTCAAATAATTTAAGGATCATAGTTTTTGTTGATGAAGCATCCTGATATGATTCGTTCAGTTGATTGGCAAAGACCAGGATTAGCAAAGGATAATAAAGGATCAGGGATAGGTCCTGTTTTAAAAACAGCATCATGGCCAGACCGACAAAAGCGGCCAGCAAAACTCCCGCCAAAGGCCCTGCCAGCCCAACAGCAAAAACGACAGGCAGACTGGCAAATATCGGCATGAGCGGCTGATAGCTTAGACCGTCAAACCCAAGAACCTGACCGTCAAAAGGTCTGGCGTTTATGAAAACCAAAGGGATCGAGAAAAACAATAGGATGTAAAACCAACGCGATCTAAAGAAATTCAGATTGGCAGATTTCTTCGCCAGGCGCATCAGAAGCCAGGCTAAGAAGAAGACAATGACCAAAGGCAACAAAAAAACGCCAACCTTCAACGTTGTGGAGTTGGTCAGTAGTTCCTCTGCCCAGGGCAGGGAGCGATAAAAAAACAGCCCACGCATAATGATGAATTATAGCATGGGCATCTGTTTTACAAACTTAAAAGCTGTTTACTTTCGTTGGATCAATCTCAAAACCTGCTCAACAACTTCGTATACGGTCATTTTGTCCGAATCAACAATGATCGCGTCTTCAGCCGGCTTCAAAGGCGCGACCGCACGACCTGAATCGATCTGATCCCGATGACGCAACGAGTCCAAAACCTCATCGTAGGAAACCTTCTTCCCGCGACTCAAGTCTTCAATATAGCGACGCTGCGCCCGGACTTCCACGCTTGCGTCAAGATATATTTTTAGATCCGCGTCTGGCAGCACGACTGTGCCAATATCACGCCCGATCATGACGATATTGCATTTTTCGCCGATTTTCCGCTGCAAGTCTGTCATCGCCGTACGCACGCGAGGATAGACCGAGACCTCCGACACAACCTGATTGACAGCAGGGGTTCGGATATCCCAGGTATGATCTTCCCCTTCGATCAGAACAGTAAACTGTCGGTTATCCTCATGCTCGGCAGGCAGGATATCGATCTGAACGCGCTCCGCCAGTTGGCTGACTGCCTCTTCATTAAAAACATCGATCCCCTCTTTCAGTGCCTGAAATGCCACTGCCCGGTACATGATCCCGGTATCAAGGCAAATATAACCAAGCTGATTAGCGATCAGGGTGCCGATCGTTGATTTACCTGAGGCGGCAGGGCCGTCGATTGCAATTACTTTTGGGACGTTGTTGAAAAATTTTTCGCTCATTTTATTGGTTCGCTCCTGTGAAGAGAGAGGTTTTTATCCACAATACAGCCTTTTGATCAATATAGCTCATTTTGCCACCAGGCAATCCCTTGAGGTAGCCAATAATGCCGCCCGTTTTCCAGTCCACTGACCGTTCAAGAACGATGTTCATTCCTCTGTAATCGACATCAGTACCTGGCATGTCGGAACTGCGTGACATAAGCAGGGTTGCGTCTGATTGGGGCGAGAATATTGAAAACTCCCGGAAGTACCATCCAAGATGTTCGGGCAGATCGACCAGCTGATAAGAGCCAAGCTGGGCAAGGTTTTTCCCAGTCAAATTGAATTCGTCAAAGACCTCACTGAAAGTGTCATTGGGCATGAAAACACTCTTGCCAAGAAATTCATTGGCTCGATATGGTTGATCAACGCCGATGCCGCGATAGAGACTGGAAAGATTCAAGACAGCCAGTAAGAACAATAAGCTGAGCAACATCACCTTGCCAACGTTCTTATCTGGCAGTGCGAATTTGGCAAGCCACCAGCTTGAGGCCAGAAGGATCAAACCAGCAAGAATGATCAAGGCAATACTTGTAAACTGAGGCGTTCCAATATTCAAAACTGCCAGCCGCCTCAAATTCATCACGATGAAACCAAGCAAGGCCAGGGCAAAGACAGAAATGGTCAAATTGAGGAAGTTGAAATCCTCTTTTGCCAGCCTGATCTCAGCGAGAGCATCCGCAGCAACAATGAGCAAAAACAGCACAGGCAGCATCAGCATCTCAAAGCTGGAACGGCTGACAAGCATGGCGTATATCAGCGAAATAATTATCAGAAGGCCAAAAAAGCCAACCTGCTTTTCATCCAGAGCGGCAACTTTTTTGATCAATTGCAGGAAGTACAGCACAATGAAGAACAAATTATGTGCAAGCAGCAGATAGATGGGATGATAGAACGGTTTCTCAAAGCCTTGCGTAAATTGCCAAAAGAAGCCCACAAAACTGCTTCCCGCCCCTCCCAAACCCTGGGGTTCCAACAAAAATGAGGTCGAGAAAAGAAAAACAGTGACCAGAAAGACCAGGATCAGGTCAAACCTCAATAAAACTTTCAATTCAAAGTGATTCTTCAATGCTTCAAGCGCTTTTTCTTCAAGGAATAAACGGGCCAGAAGATAAGCAAGGCCAGGAATTAAGAGAGTGTTCCAAAAAGAAGCCCCACTTAAAAATGCGATTGCGAGAAAGACAGCGCTCAGGAAACGCTTTTTCAGTTTCAGCAAGGTCAAGAACCATAGTATCCCACCAACAGCAAAAACGCCTGGGTTGATCGCCCTTGAGAAGGTCACAAAAACGGGATTCATTGCCAGCAAAAAGCTTAGGATCAGACTGGCTCTCTTACCCATCAGATCCTTCCAAAACCAGGGAATAACAATAACAGATGCGCCAAACAGCGCAGGCCATATACGAGCGAGAAGATCTCCTGAGCCAAAGACAAAGAACAACAAGGTTGTCATCCCTGTATAAGCAGGTGCGGTGCTTGTCTCCCGCGCGATCCCACGAGCTGCCAGCAAAGCGTTATGGCTCAGGATCAGTTCGCCTTCTGTAAATTTTGCCTGATCAATGAGAATAACTCTCACGAAAATGCCTAAGATGATTGCAATGATTAGCAAGAAAGCCTGCTTATCCTGGCTTGAGGTTTTTATTTTCTCTAATTCTTTAGTTGATTCGTGTATCAAGGCTGCCTCACCTCATAAATATCGACGCTGTTTGTATCAAAGACTTTGACCAGGTTCGCCTCAAATTTAGATTCGTCAACCATGTAGGTTTGTCTTTCCAACTCACCAACGACAATATAACGAATATTATACATGTCGATCACTGTTTTGGCTTTTTCCCAACTGGCTGTGCTGTAAAGTTCCCGAAGGTCATTTTGCCGCGAACCTATTTCGGTGTAGCCGCCGCGCCATTGCGATTCATGCCCGACCCAACCCAGCACGGTTGGCATCCCAGAGAAGGTTGAGATCATATTGTAGGTTGTATAGCTGCCGCCCGTATCCGAGACCGCTTCAGCCATGACGCCCAAAGGAGCTTTTTGCAGCCAGTCCGCGGCTATCATTTCATCCGGCGAATAGAGATAAAAATCCTGTTTTCCATCCAGGGAGTAACCGTCTCGAGGCGCAAAACCTTCTGTTTTGTTCCACAGCTCTATGGCAGGATAGATTAAGCCCATAAAAATGGCAGCAGCACAAATCACACCGAGAGCAGCTTTTTTCTGCTTTCTAAACAGGTTTAGCAAGAACCAACCAATGAAAAGTATGGGGATTGATAAAAGGAAATAGTCGAGGAAATTGCCTCCAAAGGCTTTTGCCAAACTGATTTCCCTTTGATGGATCGAAAACCCAAGACCAAGCAATGCGATAGCGGCGATCAATAAAGCAAAAAGGCGGTTCCAGCGCCCTTTGGCCTCAACGAGCAGATCACCCAAGCCAAAACTGACCGCCAGCGACCACACGATCCAGGCCTGGAAATAAAACTTGAAGATCGTGTTCATCCTGGTCGCGAATTGATCTTTCAGGTAGATAAACTCCGGCACGATCACCAGCAAAGCCCCCAGCAGGATCAGCATCAGGATGAACGCCTGCGGTCTGCCAGTTTGAGTGACAGGCTCTGCCTTGTCCTCCAAAGTTGTTTCATCGGATTTTGGAAGTTTTTCCAGGAGTTGATCCAGCGCCAGCCAGGCCAAAACCAGCAGGCTCACAAAAGCAGCAGGCGCTTTCAGACGCACAAGCAGACTATCCTTGAGCAGCTGCGCGTTTGATTCTGCCCCCTGCAATGAATTCAGCAATTGACCCAGATTTTCCATGCGGCCGGCCAGCAATCCCATTCCCCAACCGAGCATGAACAAAAAGAAAACAAGCACCAGGCTTAGCAGCAGGGCGTTCAAACCTGGGAAACGTTTCATTTTTATTTGGCGAAAGAGCAGCCAAACAAAGATCGTCACGAGCAAAGGCCCGAACATCGTCCAGAGTTGGATTCCACTGGTGAAAAATGCCAGGCTTGGCAAGATGCCGCCTGCCTGCGAAGCGAAACTCAGGTAAAAAGGCAGGTAGGCGAGAATGCTCAAGACCCCTCCAACCAGACCGAACAACACTAATTGCCAGAAGTGCTTGACCTGCCAACCAGTCTTACGCATACCCGTCCAAACCAATGCAAAGGCAATTAACAGCAGATAGAAGGGAAAATCCCAGGTATTCAAAAACGCAATACCGCCTAAGGTAATGACCGCCAAAGAAATATTAAGGATATTGAACGATATTTTTCGCCCGAAAACCTTCGTTTCTTTATCCCAACCGCCCAAAAAGGCATTGAACGCCATGGCGATTGCCAGGATCACAAATGGCATGCCCAGCAAATGAGGATGAATATCCGAGAGCAAAAAGGTAAAAAACGGAAATTCATCGATGATCTCTATACTTGAGCCATTCAGGCGATAGTCCTGCAAAACGCGACTGGCCTGCCACCAGGACCACCCGCCCCGGTTTGGAAACCAGGAAAAGGAGGTTGGTTCAGTAGTTAGCGCGGGTAAATTAATTATCTGCGACACTTTTTCGCCAAGTAAACCTCTTGCATGTAAAACATCCAGCAGGCCAAACCAGTTCGAAACGATCAGAAGCATGATCGGAGCAAGCAGCGTAAGAAAATAAGCGCGTCGCCTTACTTCTTCTGACGCATTCATGCTTAAATTGCGCATTGTCAAAAATTCCCATACCAAACCGTAAGCAGCAAGAGCCGTCATCCCAAACCATAAGGCGGAAACCAGGTTGTAACCAACCGATGACGCAACCCCACTGACATGGATCAATAAAGCTGAGAGAACATAGCCAAAATAATAGTAAGAAATGCCGTAACCAGAGAGCCAGGGATCATGCGGTGGGAATCCTGGCGATTTCAGGATGGCATTAATGAACGCCATTTCCATGAACTTTTCAGTATGAATGATCTCAGGATTTGTAGATCGAACAAAAGCCCAAAATGCAAAAGCGATCAAGAATACGAGCTCACTCGCGATCAGAAATTTCTTTAATTTTTTTACTTGTGCCCTAAGTTGGTCGAAACCCATCTTCTTTAAGAAAAAGAGGTTGGCCAAAGCAAGCAGTCCCATCGCGACCAACGCAGCGGGCAGATCGTTTCGCAACAACCCGAGCGTCACCAACCACCAATAGACGAAGCCCCACAGCAACAAACCTAAGATCTTGGAAAGAAAGACTCCCTTTGAGCGCAATTTCTGAAATACGGAGATCGTTATCGGTAGGTTGATCAGACCAAACGCCTGGATTAAAAGGTACCACTTCAGAAAATCAATCATTTTGAATTACCTCATAAATCGCCGTGCCCGCGTCCCGATAAACCTCTTTCCACAACAAGCCATCCCAGGCAAGGAACTTATCCAGGCCAGCATAAGAATACATGACCACTTCCTGTTGACCCACGATAATATATTTTACGCGATAGCGCTCAAGAAAATCTTTCACAAATTCCTGATCCCCGCTTTCATAAAAAGCATTGACCTCATCGACACGGTTTTGAACCGAGTTATCCTGCAAAATAGCCCGTTGCTGTCTTTGGTGATAATTCCAGCCGACCACGCCAGGTAAGCCTGTATAAATGGTGAAACGATTGCCCCATCGGTACTCGTACGCCTGAGCTTCGACAATAACAGGAGAACCCTCAGCATGATCCTGAAGCCACTGGATCGCGCGGTAATCCTGAGCCAGATCCATATCGACTCCGTTCATGTTGTAAACAGATGTCTCCATGTATTTCATACCGTCCAGGGTTTTTGGCGCTGTCGGACTCATACGGTCGGTCATCTTATCCTGGCTCGCCAGCACAGGGAAAAGCAAAGCGATAAACACGAGGATGAAGAGCGGGATTCGGAAGAGATACTGACGGCTCGGTCGCCAGGTCGGCATATCTTTGATCAGCGTTACCAGCGCCAACCCTAATGGCAAAGTAAGCAGCATCCAGGCCTGATGATAGAGCTTGAAAACCACATTCATGCGCCCAACATCGCCAACCAGATAGACCAATTCGACCACGATCGTCAACAAGAGTCCAGTCCCAATCATAAAAAACGCCAGTCGCTTGGCATCGTTTTTTGTAATGATCAACAGGAATAACGCCAGTGTCGCCAGCGGAACCGCGATAAGGGCGATATTCACCTTTAAGATCAGCAAAGCAATTAATAGCGTCCCAATCCCAGCCGCAAAACCGATCAAAATATGCTTCTTTTTCATCCATTCTGGCAGTTGTGACAATCTGGTTGCAGCCAGCCATTGATACAGCTCCCAGGCAAACCACCACGCGATCAGGAAGAGGATCAGCCCCCAGTGCAGCAGATAAGACCAGATCGGGGTTCTGGGCCCTTCCCAGAAGCCAACACTGTTATAACCAGGGAAAAAGTTATGATTAAACTGATAATAAAGCACACGACTTGATCCAATAAAAATAAGAACGCCAATGGCAGGCAGGATCGCTTTTCGCACCAATTTTGGCAGCTTTTCACCCTTGATCGCGGGTAATTCCCGCCAACTCACATAGCCCAATATGACCAGATTGAAAACCGCAAAAGTGATGTAATCCCAGGTGTTGGTGGGCTGCAATGCGCCCACGATCATGGCGCCAACAAAGAGGATCGGCACCGCGACACTGATGAGCTTCTTCCAGTCGAGTCCACCTTTCCACTTTGCCATGACCAGCGATAACCCCCAGCCAATCGCTGCCAGCACGATCGGCATGGCGATCAAATGGGCATGAAAATCCGCGTACAGAAAGGTGAAGAACGGGAATTCTGTGATCGGCTCGCCAGGGATGGTTCGGCTTGGGTTCCAGTACCAGCTCCCAGCGCCAATTGGCAACTGGGCCCCACTTTTCAGGGACGCAATCCCCTGAATTGCCCAGCCGATGTATTGAAAGAAATTCGTCTGAGTGATATCGGCACCCTTGGACCCCAGGATCGCCAGTCCGTCACTGAGCACCTTGATCGTGCCCAGGTTTCCCAGCAATGCCAAAAGAAGACTGTTCGCGATGCCGCCCCAAAAAGGCAAAATGGAAGCTGGAGCATCTTCGGCTTCGGAGTTTTTTCTGGATAAAACAAACCAGGTCAGGTTCCATCCGATCGAGAAAGCAGCCGCCACCAGCATCGCGTACCACAATGCCAGGCAAATGTTATAGGCAACAGCTGGCACGATACCAAGCAGTTTGATCGGCAAGGCGACCAGCACCTGCCCATAATAGTAATAGTTGATGAAACCACCCGCGAACCATGGGTCGTAAGCAGGGAAGGTGCTGCTCTTAATGACTGCGTTGAGATAGCTGAAATCCATCGGCTTTTCGCCACCGCGCCAGGGATGCCACAGATCCGGGTTGTTATATCGGATCCACAGGAAGAAAAGGAAAGCGACCAGGAAGACGATTTCTTCAGTTAAGAACAGTTTCCATCTGTCTTTAATAAAACCTTGCAGCTTCTTACGGTTGAAGCCTGCCAAAGTTATCGAAATCATCGTTATCGCAAGCAAGACATAGATCAGCAAATTGCGGGTTACTTCAATTTTTAGCGAACCGAAATTAAAAGCGAATAGCGCGAACAACAAAAGTCCGACAATGCGGGCAAAAGCGTAGCCTTTGTCATTCAACCCAGGGAATGCCAGCATCACGATCGGGAAAGCGACCAAACCGAGCAACAAAAAGAAAAGATACAAAGCGACCACACCCAACCACGGCCATTTATTCAAAACGGATTCACGATTAAACAGCGCTGACCATGTTCCTCCAGCTTGTTGAACCGCAACTTCCTCATCCGTCAGCATCAGGTCTGAATTGCCGGACTGGCTTTGCGGCTTATACTCATCCATTTGTTTGGGTGTCAAGGGTAAAGCCTTGCTGACATCAACCTCATTGAGTATTTTTAGCAGCCGTTCTGAATCAAAATGTTCATTTTTTCTGAAGATCAACACCTTGGGGTGGTCATAGACCGAAAATGCCTCTTCAGCGTATTGGTCATTAAACTCCCAGGAACCTAATCGTGGATAGGAAGTAAAAGTTTTGATCAGATCGAAGCCAAATTCAGGGTTTATATTCTCCGCTTCAGCCTCATAATAACAAACCAAAGTGTCCATATCATCAGGACAATTGAGCAGTTCCCGATAAAAATTAGTGGTCATTGGATATTTCTCAGGCGCGCGAGGGATCGTTCCAAACTGTCGGTTGGAGCTCATGACGATATAGTCCGTCTGACTCAAAATTTGATAGAACCGCTCAAGTTTGTTGGCGTCATCATTCCAGTAAACCTCTAACTTGAGATCAGGACGATAAAACCCGGATCCATCAGGCTGAAATGGCGAATAGCCCATCAGCGGCAGCGGCAAAGCGTCATCCCAGGAGCTTTCAAAGGTCATTCCTGGGGTGGCGACCATGATGACGCCCTCGCCTTCATCCAGACCAAGATAAAGATCAATGACCTGAGGGTGCTCAATGATCAGAGGCTTTTCAAATTCAAATCGAAGGCGTTGCCCGCGCCCATCGCCTGGATCATTCAGCTTTGCTTTTACCAGACTGCTGACCGTTTCTGTATTTCCATTGTTATGGGAGGTCAACATCAGGCGCAGCGTCTTCTCTTCTGGATTCATGGCATGATCCAAAACCATCGGCAGTTCCACAGCGGTTATTTGGCCGGTCTTTTGGACACTGATGCTCATGGAATAGGGATGCATGAGGTTGATCTGCTCGTCAATTTTCGGCAAAACTTCCCGCAGCACCTGCCCATCCTCACGATAGAGACCAAGCGTTGGCACCCCACTGATATATGCCTGCGACTCGGGCGTAGTCATGGTCAGAACGAACTTGTACAACTTACCAGCTTCAAAATGGATGGTCTGATTGAAATTAAAATTCAGCACAGCCTGTCGGCTCAGCCCATCGGCAGCCATCGGATTGCTTGCGATAAATGGCGTCTGATTGAGCGCTTGCCCACTTTCAAGATCAATGATGTTCAACTCGTATTCGATCAGGTCAGCAGAGGTCGCAATTTGCTGAACCATCGGATAATTCAGTTCCATTAAATAAGCCGATACTGGCGTGGAAAAAACCAGCGGCAATTCCTGACCGGAAAACAGGATCGTATACGCCCGATATTGGGCTGGTATGCTTTCCTCCCCCGCTTCGGTTTCCATCTTCAGATTGATCGGCGCTTCCAGATTTTCGTAGATCCACTCGGAGGCCTGAACGCGGGTCACGGGTTCTGTATAAATGCGCGTAAAGGCAAAAGCCCACAAAGCCGTCGAAAGCAAAACCAGGACCGTTACAACGATACCCACTCTGGATATCACCAACGAGGAAAGCCTAATTGTGGCTATGCGCAATTCCTCCCGTCTGCTGATCAATTGTTCCAGTCCCCAGGCAGTTATTACCGCCATGAGTGGATAGAGCAGCAGCAGATAGCGCATGGAGCTGACCCAGGCCAGCCCTTGCCACAAAAAGTACAGCAGCATCCATAAGCAGATCGGAGCATGATCAAAATTACGTCTTTTAATGATTTTCCAAACCTGAGCGAACCAACTTAATACTGAAGCAATGCCCCAGGGCAAACCGACGCCCCAGATCATTAGATTAGAAAATGCGAAGCTGGCTGGTCGGCGGATCCACTGCAAAGCGGGTGGAAAGTCCACCTCTCCCGTTGACATGATCTGCAAATTGCGCAAGCCCATCCACCAATCCTGATTAATTGCCAGATTGAAAAAGCCTGGGCCCGCAAAAGCATAAGGCTGCAAAACGCGGAAGGTCAAAAAGCTGATCACACCAGCAAAAACCATTTTCAGGATTGATTTTCCTACCTTAAAGTCCTCTTCTCGATTGAAGCGCACCAGTTCGACCAGTGGCAGCAGCAAAGCCAGGGAAACAGCGTTGATCTTTGAAGCCGTTGCCATGCCAAGCGCGATCCCAAAAAAAAGATAAGCAGAATTACGTTTCCAGAGCCCGCGAATGCCAGTCAGCTCTCGCTCGGCTGGATCCTGTTTAAGAATATAGACAGCCGCCAATACCGTCAGCATCCCAAAAGTATTGGTGAAGGTATCAACGGTCATGAAGTGCGCTTGCTGAATCGGCAGGACCGCAAAAGCATATAATGCCGCAGCGATCAAGGCCGCCCTTTGGTTGTAAAGCTTAAAACCGATCATGAAAACGATCAATATGGTGAATATTTCGCTCGTCGCGGAAAGCTGGCGACCGATCAGAGTGTTGAGGTCATAACCGATTTGCCCGGTCCATTCGCCGACATAGCGAATGATAAAAAGCGGGAAGGTGCCATAAACAAAAAAGGTATGCCCGTGCGTGTTCGGGTTCAGAAGCGAATGCTCAGTGTCAAAATATTCCGAAATGGAGCTTACAGGTCTGATCTGCGCGATCACCTGGGAAAGAAACCGCTCATCCGGGTGGAGATGCTGCGAGTCGTCCCAGTTAGTGTTCATCATTCGCAGGGAAGCCCCAGCGATCAATATCACCATCAAAAGCAAAATGACGGTGATCGGTTTCATTCTTTTCTTGTTTTCAGTATCCAACGACTTTTCGTTATCGTCCATATTCATTGACCTACGATATAGATCACAAAATTTTTATCCGGGTTGACGCTTTGAAAGGTCGAAGCGATTCCCTGCGGATAAGTTGTTTGTAACCTGGCTATGCTTTCCTTATCAAAAGGATTGAGCAGATATATTTTAGTCCCTGTTAAGTTGATGGTGTTTTCGATCTCTTCGGGAATGAGCGCCAGTTCTTCTTCAGGCGCTCCCATCAGGATGGCAACCGCACGGGCATCCACCCAATGTGGGTAGCCCACGATAAAGGCATTGGTCTTCGTATCGATACCATCATCATACAGTTTAATAACGTTTGCCATCTCGCTGGTGTTCCATGCTGAGGCGTCAAATTGTTTGCCATATCCTTCCGTCAGCAGATCGTAATTTGTGAAGGCGATCATCAAAAATAAACTTACAGCGAGCAGTATTTTTAATACGAACCCGTTTTTAAGTTGAAGGTCCATGGATTTCGACCAAAGCAGGCTCATTCCCCTGGATGCCAAGACCAAAGATAGAAAAAGGATCGGCAAATGTTTCCCAATTGCTGGATTTTCGTTGGGAAAAGCAAGGTTTAACGATGGATAGAGCAAAAAGCCAATCCAAAGGATCATGAAAGCCAATTGCTTTTTACGCCCACCCTCTTTGGTCGAAAACAACATTGAAAACAATCCAAACAGGAAGAAAGAAGCGCTGATCCAGTCAAAAACAGGTCGGAAAGGAATGCCGTCAACCCAACTGGAACGGTTGGACCAAAAAGCGATCCCTGAGCCTGAAAGCATGTTTTTCAGAAATATGATCAGTGGGTTTCCACTCCCATCAGTAAGATATAAAGTATGGGAAATTGGTGAGATCCAGGCCTGAAAGTTGCTGATGATCACGATCAGGAAAGGCAAAAGGATGATCAATCCCAATATCAATCCTTTGCCTATGCGCATCAACATTATATTTGAGGCGTTTCCTTTCGAATTGCTTCTGGAAAACAGAAGCGTGATGATCATATTCAAAACAGGCAAGATCAAAAAGATTTTGTTGGTCAAAATACCCAGGCAGGCAAACAAAATGCCCAGCAAGTGCGCATTGTTATTTTCTTCGATTAGTGACTTAAAATAATAGAATAAGGCAGGCACGAGAATTGGCAAAACCAGGCCATAGCCGACCACGGCTCGTTGTTGGATCAAAGCCCAATACCCGACCCCGAGCAGGAAAGTCGCGATCAGTCCAGTTTCGCAGTCAAACAGCAGCCTGACCAGTTTATAAGTAAAAAGCGCCGAGACCAGGCCGGCGATCGCGAAACTTGCCTTAAAAACCGTATATCCAAGTTCAGAACCCGTGATCAGTCCAAATAAAGCGCCCCAATAATACGTTAACGGCTCGCTGACCAGATTGCGCGGGAACCACAACCCCAGATCGCCTTTCAGGATGCCCAGGGTGCTCAGGTAACTCTCAACCTGGGTGCTGATCATTTCTTTTGGGATCTCCGCAATTTTAACAAATTGAAAGAAGAGAACGGAGGCAAAAGTGACCAAGATCGCCGAAAGCCAGACTTTGTCCGCTAAAGCATTTTCAACATACTGACGAAAGCTTAGTCTTTCTCTTTTTGATCCAAATTCCCAGAATGCAAGCAAACCGAAAATCACGCTCAAACCCCATAGCAGAAAACCAAGCCGGATACGATCTTGATTCTTTAAAAGGATCACGCCAAATAATGACAAAATAATTGCCAGTAGCAGCCAGTACCAACGAAAAATAATTTCGTCTTCATTAGTCTGTTTGGCAAAATCATCATTTTTCTTCCAAAATGACAATCCATCCAATTCGCCTTTTCTTCTGGCAAGCAAAAAGGACAAAACGCCGATCAGATAAAAGACAATGGCGGGTGTGCGCAGAGAATCTCTGAAGTATTCCAGAGTAAATTGACCAAGAAGGAAAAATATCGCAGCAAGGAAAAAGAAAACAGGGCGTCGCGAACTCACATGTGGAGTCTGAGCAACAGTCTCAACCGCTTGCCCAGTTGAAATGACAGGCTTGTCACCCCTCAGTCTTCTTTGCAAATAATCCAGCAAGGTCAGATCTTCCTGGAGTTCATTCCCGCGCTCGTCCATCAAAAACCTTCGTTCGCTCAGGCTTTGACCAATTCCCTGCGAATGGCATACAGATAACCCAGTTCGGAATGTACGGGATTGCGCCTGTGGCTAACCTGATAGCCCTGCTCTTCAAGCGTTTTCGTCAGGGTCCTGTAATTGCGCTTCTCATCCAGGTCATGATATTCCATGATGATACGTGAGATCTGGCTAAAGGTTTCAGGCTCTTGTCCCATCAGGATTTCGTATTCAGCGCCCTCACAATCCAATTTCATCAAATCGATTTTCTTCCCCACCTTTTCAAAGACCAATTCCTTTAAGGTAATTACTGGTATTGTAGTTTCCTTCACCTGATCGTCGATCTCGACATTTTCACCGCTGACGGCCTGCAAAGGCTCGTTGTTAAGGAACTTCAAGGGAATCTCTCCAGCCGAACTCCAGACACCCAGATTATAAGTTGTGACCCGATTCAGGTAATTCGCGCGTGTGTTTTGCCTGAGGATATTGATTGAACCTGGGTTTGGTTCAAAAGCATGCACCATCCCATCAGTCAGCTTTAAAGCGGTGTCAATGGTAAATTCGCCGATCGCCGCGCCGATGTCGACCACCGTCCAACTTGGTTCAACCTCAGTGCCATAACGGGCATAGAAGCGATCGATCAAGGTTTCCTTGACTGACCAGGCTTCCATTTTGCTGCCCACACCGACCTTGAGGTCGTCACGTCTCAGTTCAAGCCATTTTATGCCGTCAAATGGTTTGCCCAGGAAGATAGAAAGCAGCACCCGCCAGTTTTTGATCCCAAAAAACAAGGTGAAAATTGATCCAAGATAATAAAAGATTTTTCTCACTTTAGCTCTTTCTCCTTGCCATGTAGAAAGTGCAGGTGCCATTTTCATCAAAAGGATTTTTTAGCAAACGCCTGGTTTGCTCTATCCGCAAAAAAGGATTTTTTCGAGTGGGGAACAAAATCCACCTCCCAAACAATTTCTTCCAGATCAAATTCGGCAGCCCTGCCGCATGCCCGCGTTCAAGGCGGTGTAAAGCCTTACGGGGATAATAATGGAAGTAGTCAATTTTATCAAAACCAGCTTCCTCAAGTCGTTTGATCCACACCTCCGGAGGATCGAGATTGATATGACGGGCAATCTTGTTAAAGAATTTTGAATACTTTAAAGCCAGGCTTTTCAGACCCAGTTTATTCAATATCTGCATTCCCCACAAATCAGTACGGAAACGCTCATTTGGCACTGCAAAATAGAAATATCCGCCAGGCTGTAACACCCGACCAACTTCATCAAGCACCGCCTGAATTTCACCCACATGTTCAAGCACGGAATTGCTGATCGCCGTCGCGAAGCTGGCATCCGCCGCTGGAACAGCCGCGCCATCAGCTTGTATCAACAAAGGGTACACCTTTCGGGATTGTGCCTCGGTCAGGGGCTGCCACCACGGGTCCAGACCCACAACAGCTTGTCCGTCGAACAAAGCCCAGGCAAAGTGCCCATCGCCAGCGCCCAGGTCATAGATCGGTTCTTTTAGTTCGAGCCGTTCATAAAAACTCTGTTCAACAGCTCGCAGCATGCCGCGAAAGTAGGGCAAATGGAACAGTTGCTGCTCACAGATCTTTTCAATTTGATCGCTGTTTAACTCATTCATCGGCTAACAAGGTCTCCATCCAAGCTTCATATCGCCTGGCGACCGCCTCCTGTTGAAACTTTTCCAGGAATTCTTCTGGCACAAAACGCGTCTGCCTGCCCTTACTCAGAATTTCGCTCACCGCAGCAGCGATCGCGTTTGGATCGCGCATGGGAACGATCCGTCCCAAACCAGTCTGCAAAACAGGTTGCCTGACGCCAGGCAGATCGCTTGCCACGATCGGCGTTCCCTGCGTCATCGCTTCAAGCTGGACGATGCCATAGGATTCCGTTCGATTCAGGCTCGTGAATACCAAAACATCGCAAACCGCGAAGAAAGCCTCAAAATCGTCATCACTCAAAAAGCCAAGATCCTTCCACTTCTCACCAAAAGGTCGAATGTACGCTTCGATCTGGCTTTGGTATGCGCTTTCGCCAACCACCGACTTCCAGGCGCCGGTGTGTACGATCCGGGCTTGCGGGAATTTCTCCAAAATGGAGGGAAAAGCCATCGCGAGATATTCATGTCCTTTTTCTCTTGCCACTCTGCCCGCCAGACCGATCACCTTGTCATTTTTCGCAATGCCATGTTCCAGCCTGAATTTATCGGCTCTTTCTTCAGAAACCGTTTTGACGATGATAGGAGTCGGCGATTCAACAACCTTTTCCATATATTTAGAGAGCAATGGTGAATTTTCCGCATAGTCAAGCGAATTTTGCACGATCAGCGTCGCGTCTCGCAGCACTTCTTCGCCGAGGCGCATGGTCACATTCCCAGCCAGCTTATTCAAAGCCCCGCTGCTCATTTCCAGATCACAGTGGTAAGTCACCAGAAGGGGCTTGCCCAACTCTCTGGCAATTTTGCTTAAAACGATGGATTCGAACTGAGGTAGGTGCAAATTAACTACATCCGCCCAGGTTATCCACTGCCTGGCGACCTTTGGCAAGCTCGGCATAATGACTCCCTTTGATAATCGGGTCAACACAGGCACGCGGACGATGTGAAAATTGCCCTGAAGGTCAGCTTTAGGCAGATCCTTCTTATGCTGCGAAGTCAATACAACAACATCATGTCCCAGATCCGCCAGCCCCTGCGCCAGACGCAAAGCATAGACCGAAAGCCCTGAACTGTAAGGGTGAAAATAGGTGGAGGATATCAGGATCTTCATTCAGTCACTTCCTTTTTCGCCTGAAAGCGTGTTGACCGGGTGATGAGGGAGCCCAAACTATCACCGCTGATGAACAACGCGATGATGCCAAAGATCGACGGGATCACGATCTGAACAAAATGAACGATCAGCGCCATCGCCAACGCTGGTTCCTTACCCACCCCAACCAGGGCATACGCGCCAACTGCGCCGGCTTCAAAAACGCCCAGTCCCCCAGGCGCGGCTGGCAATGCGTTCACGAACGCGCCAGCAGGTATGACCAGAACCGGCCACCAGGCTTTCGAGCCATCCAAAATTGCGTTTTGCAGAACATTGTATTCAAGCATCGATAAAAACCAACTCACCGCCAGGATCAGGCTTGCAGGAATAAAGCGTTTTACATCCAGAAAAAAGGTGAAACCCAATAACAATTGCTCCAACGCGGGTACGAAACGCTTTTGTACCCAACTTGTTTCGGAAAACCGACCTTTGATCCAGCTTATGACTTTTTCTCTGTTCTTAGCCAAAACGATCATAAGGACAAGCCCAAAAGCCAGACCAACAAAGCCGATCCAGGCTATTTTTTCCAGTCTATCGTTTTTAAACAAAAAGAGCAGCGCGGCCAGGAGGAACATAAAACCAGTCAGCAGGTCCAGAAACCTCTCCGCGACGATCGACGCCAGCGCTTCCATATAGCTGGCTCTGCCTTTGCTTCTTTCGGTCAGGATCGCTGCCCTGCCGAATTCACCCAATCGCAGCGGGATGAAAGAATTGAGCAAATAACCGACGTTCATCGCCCAAAACGCATCCATAAACTGAAATTTTGGTCCGAGGATGATCCAGCAGGTCAGGCCGCGCAGAAATAATCCAACGGTGAAGAGCAATACCACCATTGCAATGGATGTAAAAGATAACTGTGTAAAAGCAGCCCATAAGACCTGAAAATCCAACTGGCGCAAAACCAGCCAGATCGCCAGAGCGCTTAACAAGATTGGCAAACCGATCTTAAACAATCGGTTATTTTTCTCAGTCTGAACCTGCATTAATTCTCCAGGCGTAAAATTGCCATAAAAGCTTCCTGCGGGATCTGCACACTGCCAACCATTTTCATGCGTTTCTTGCCGCGTTTCTGCTTTTCGAGCAGCTTTTTCTTACGGGTGATATCACCGCCGTAACATTTCGCCAACACGTCTTTTCGCAAAGCCTTGACGTTCGCGCGCGAGATGACCCTACCCTGGGCGTAAGCCTGAATCGGGACAACAAACATCTGGCTTGTGATGATCCCTTTCAGCTTGCTGACTAGTGCCTGACCTTTATGGTAAGCGTCTCCCTGATGCACGATCGAAGTAAGCGCGTCCACAGGTTCTTCATTGATCAAAATCTGCAGCTTGACCAGTTCGCCCGCGCGATATTCGATAAACTTATAATCCATCGAGGCATAACCGCGGGTGCTTGATTTCAGCAGATCGAAGAAATCAACAATGATCTCCGATAAGGGAATCTCAAAATTAAGCTGTACCCGGTTTACGGCTGGATATTCCTGACTGACATAGATGCCGCGTCGTTTTTTGACCAGATCCATGACCACGCCGTAATAATCAGTCGGCGTGAAAATTTCCAGTTCCATCCAGGGTTCGTATATCTCACCGATCTCGCCCTCATCCGGCAGATCAGCCGGCGAGTCGATAATGATCGTGGAGCCGTCCTTCAGATCGACCTTGTATTCAACCGATGGAGCCGTAAAAACGACATCGAGGTCATACTCGCGTTCCAAACGCTCCTGGATGATTTCCATGTGGAAAAGGCCCAAAAAGCCGCAGCGGAAACCAAAATTCAGCGCTTCGGAGGTTTCTGGCTCAAATGTAAGCGAAGCGTCATTTAGCTGCAGCTTCTCAAGCGCGTCCTTGAGGTTGCCATAATCTTCGCCTTCGGTCGGATAAACGCCAGCAAAGACCATTGGTTTGGCTTTCTTATAACCAGGCAGAGGTTTTCCTGCGGGCTTGCCAGCGTGGGTAATGGTGTCACCCACCCTGCATTCCGAAACCGTTTTGAGACCAGTGGCGATATAACCGACATCGCCTGCTTCCAGGTATGGCACCGGCTTCATGCCGGGTTGAAAAACCCCGATCTCGACCGGATCGATTTTCGATCCCGTCGCCATCATCTGGATCTTGTCGCTGCTGTTAAGACGACCATCAAAAACGCGAATATAGGCGATCACGCCCTTATAGGAATCGTAGTGGGAGTCAAAAACCAGCGCGCGCAAGGGTTGTTCTTTATCAGCAACAGGAGCAGGAACACGCTCCGCGACCGCCTGTAGCACTTTATCCACATTCAAACCAGTTTTCGCGCTAATGGCAATGATTTCTTCTTCTGCCACGCCCAATAATTGCACCAGATCCCGCGTTACTTCCTCAACCATGGCGGATTGCAGATCAACTTTATTTAGAACGGGAATGATGACCAGATTGGCATCCAACGCCAGATAAAGGTTCGCAAGCGTCTGGGCTTCGATGCCCTGCGTGGCGTCTATTACCAGGATCGCGCCTTCACAGGCATAGAGGGCACGGCTAACTTCGTAACTAAAGTCAACGTGACCAGGGGTATCGATCAGATTGAATTCGTACTCTTTCCCGACCGGATCCGTGTAGACCATGCGCACAGCGGAAGCTTTGATGGTCACGCCTTTTTCGCGTTCAAGGTCCATCGAATCAAGCACCTGATCGGTCATTTCACGATCCGAGATCGTACCGGTAAGTTGCAGCATACGATCCGCAAGCGTCGACTTGCCGTGATCCACATGCGCGATAATGCAAAAATTTCTAATGTTTTCCATAAGCGACTCAGTATAGTCTATTATACCGTTTATGGTGTATTGATAAGAGAGGAGTCTAAAGCATTTCGTTGCATAGATGGTCTATTGTCCTCCAGAATACACCCGCCAGGATTGCTCCTGTTCGATTTCTCCATGCCGCGCGATCAATGAAACAAGCCACTTATGATAAGATAATCGCATGTTTAAAGCACTGATCGAAACGCTGCGCCCGCGGCAGTGGACAAAAAATCTGGTGATATTTGCAGGCCTGATCTTTGACGGTCAGTTCACCCAGCTACACCCTTTTTTAAGGGTTCTGGCGGCAACAGTTTTGTTTTGCCTGGTCTCCGGAATCACCTACACGATCAACGATCTGCTCGATCTCAAGGCGGATCGCCTTCATCCACTCAAAAGCAAGCGACCTTTGGCGTCAGGCAGACTCACGAAAAATCAGGCCATCCTATGGATCATTTTTCTAACTGCCATCGTTTTAGTTGGCGGCCATCTGCTTTCGCCCAAACTGGCTTTAATCTTTATCGCTTATATTGTCCTGATCCTGGCCTATTCGCTCTGGCTCAAGAAGATCATGATCCTGGATGTCATCATCATCGCTATTGGCTTTGTTTTGCGCGTTCTGGCAGGGCTAAGCGTCATTACCGTGGCCTATTTCTCCCCGTGGCTTTTTATCCTGACCACGCTTCTGGCGATGTATTTGGGGTTTGGGAAACGCCTGGCAGAACTACGCCTGCTGGAATCGGACGCTTCCAGTCACCGCAAAACGCTGGCTGGCTACAGCGTTCCGCTTCTGATGCAATATATCACCATCATTCTGACCGCGATCCTGATCACCTACACGCTCTACACCTTCTCTGCGCGGCCGAATCAGCCCACTTATGAGATGATGTTGACGATTCCTTTTGTGGTCTATGGCATTTTCCGTTACCTTTATCTGATCCAAAATAACGTCATTGTAAGTTCCCCCGAAGAGGTTCTGCTCAGGGATCGACCCATGCAGATCGCCATTCTTCTGTGGGGTTTATCGGTCATGGCGATCCTTTACTGGGTATTGTGAGGTATTGATGCCAGCCATGACCAGTTCTGCCTGTGGAAAATTCATTCTGTGCGGTGAACACGCCGTTGTTCACGGACAGCCCGCCATTGCCCTGCCCTTGAGCAGCCGCCGTATCAACCTGAGGGTGGAACCGTCCATTTTGGGGCCCTCAGGCAAGATCCTGCTTTCTTTTCCAGCCCTGGGTCTTGACACCGAGATCGATGACCTGCCAGAAAATCACCCAATTTTTCATGCTGTTTTTGAAACGCTGAAATTGCTTGGAATCGCACAAAAGCCCAGTTGCAAGCTGCAATTCAGCGCGAACCTGCCCATCGGATCGGGGCTCGGCTCCAGCGCTGCCATGGCGGTCGCCACCATTCGGGGTCTTTCCGCTTTTCTTGGTCACCCCCTGGACGATCAGACCGTCAACCAACTGGCTTATGAATGTGAAAAACAGGTCCACGCCAATCCCAGCGGCATTGACAATACCGTTATCACATACGAAAAAGCGCTTTGGTTCCAACGAGGCAAAGAACCTGAATTCATCCAGACCGCAAAAGACCTTCATTTCATCCTTGCCGATACCGGTATTCAAAAATCCACCCGTGAGAACGTGGCGCAACTGGCTCAGTTTCGCGAAGAAAACCCCAAATTTGTCAATCCAAGGCTTGAAGAGATCGGTGATCTTGCCAAAGAAGCAAGGAAAGCCTTGCTACATGGAGACATTCACCTGATGGCTGAATGCGTCAACCGCAACCAGGAACTTCTTTGCGATCTGGAGCTTTCCTGCCCGGAATTAGATAGGTTGATATCCCTTGCCATGGAATCAGGCGCATTGGCGGCCAAACTCACCGGAGGCGGCAAGGGCGGCCACATGCTGGCCTTGGTTGAAGCAGGAAAAAGCGAAATTGTTTTACAAAAGATGAACAATAATGGCGCGTTGAACGCTTTTCTCACCACCGTGAAAGGCAACTAAGGCGATGAACAAGGAATTGATATTTCTCAAGCTGGGCGGCTCCCTGATAACCGACAAGAGCAAGACCGAAACGCCGCTTGAAGATCGCATCCGCCTGCTCCTGTCAGAGCTATGTACCTTTCGTGACGAAGATCCTGACACCCGGCTCCTCCTGGGCCACGGCTCGGGCTCCTACGGGCATCATGCCGCTGCCAGATATGGCACACGAAACGGCGTTAAAGACAAAGAAGGTTGGTTTGGTTTTGTTGAGGTTTGGCGAAGCGCGCGTAAATTGAACGAAATCGTATTATCTATCGGCAAAGACTTCAACCTTCCCCTGATTTCCTTCCCACCATCAGCAGCGATCATGGCACGAGGTCAGCAGGTTGAAACCTGGAACACATCGCCCATCACACAAGCGCTTCAATCCGGTATCATTCCGATCGTTTACGGTGATGTGGTTTTTGATCAGAACCTGGGTGGCACGATCTTCTCCACCGAAGAATTATTCTTTCATCTGGCGAAGGAACTAAAACCTGATCGCGTTCTCTTAGCCGGCATTGAAAAAGCCGTATTTGCCGACTTCCCTGTCAATCAAAAAGCCATCAGGCACATCGATAAGAATGCCCATTTGGACGACTTTCTTCAGGGCTCAAAGAACCAGGATGTTACCGGCGGCATGCGCTCCAAAGTGAGTCAGATGCAGGCGCTTTGCCGACAGTCTGAGGCTTGTCAGGTGGAGATATTCCGTACCACAGACGCGGGTGAACTTTTGCAGGCGCTAAAGGGACAGCATTCAGGTACAATCATCTCATAAGAATTAAAAGACGAAGAACAGGAATCAAAATATAGGTTTTGTATGATATACACACGCCAACAACTCGAAGAATTTGAAGCCCAGCAACTGGCGCCCTACGCAACCCTGAGCAAAAACTCAAAAGGCCGCAAATATCCTGAAGAAGAAGCTGATCTGCGCACTCGCTTTCAGCGCGACCGTGATCGCATTTTGCATACCACGGCCTTCAGACGGCTTGAATACAAAACTCAGGTCTTCATCAACACCGAAGGTGATTATTATCGCACACGCCTGACGCACTCACTTGAGGTCGCTCAGATCGGACGTTCCATCGCCCGTTCCCTGGGCGCTAACGAAGACCTGGTCGAAACCATCTGCCTGGCGCATGATCTCGGCCATTCCCCCTTTGGTCATTCCGGTGAAACGACGCTGGCACGCCTGATGAAAGATCATGACGGCTTCAACCACAATCACCATTCCCTGCGCATCGTAACCCTGCTCGAAAATCGCTATCCCGACTTCCCTGGCCTGAATTTGAGCTGGGAAGTTCTGGAGGGCATGGTCAAACACGAAACAGATTATGACCGCTCGGATGTGCAGGATTTCGATCCCGAATTGCGCGGCAGCCTGGAAGCCCAGATCGCCAACGTTGCCGATGAGCTGGCCTACACCGCTCACGACCTCGATGACGGCCTGCGCTCGGGCATGCTTACCCCCTCGCAGCTGGACGGGATCGCCATTTGGGAGATCATCAACGAAAGCATTGGCCGCCGGAAAACGGATTCGCTCGATGCGCTCACCCGCCATCAGATCATCCGTCGCCTGATCAACTTTGAAATGATCGACCTGATCCAATCAATTGACCGCTACCTGCGCAAAGCCAACATCCAATCCGCGCTCGATCTGCAAAAACTGCCCTATAATGTGGTGGGCTTCAGCGAGGATACGTATCGCCGAAACCGTGAGCTGAAAGATTTTCTGTTCAACAACCTTTACCGCCATCATCGCGTCGTGCGCATGGCCTACAAAGCCGAACAGATCATCACCCGTATTTTTGAAATGTACCAATCCAATCCAGCCGCTTTGCCTCCGGAAGTTCAGGATCATATCGATGAACGCGGATTGGAACGAAGCATTTGCGATTATATTGCAGGCATGACCGATCGTTTTGCCATCGATGAATATCAACGTCTCTTCAATGTGGACGTATTACCTTAGGAAGTGAAAAATGAACAACCCAATTATCCTTACCCCTGCCGGAAAAGCCAATCTCGAAGCCGAACTCGCCGAGTTGAAGGGACCCAAACGCAATGAAATTTCCCGCCGCCTGAAAAGCGCGATCGAGATGGGGGACCTCTCTGAGAACGCCGATTACCATGCCGCCAAAGAAGACCAGGGTTTTCTTGAAGGAAGAATTCAGGAAATCGAAGCGATCCTCTCCCACGCGGAACTTGCCGATGATAAAGAGCTGGACAATAAATCAGTTCAGATCGGCAACAAAGTCACCATTCAGGAACAAGGTGAAGAAGAAGAATGCTGGGAGATCGTTGGCGCCAGCGAGGCCAACCCGGTAGAAGGCAAGATCTCTTACCTCTCCCCCATCGGCGCCGCGCTGATTGATAAAAAAGCCGGTCAGAAAGTGAATGTCCAGCTCCCCGGTGGCGCGATCATCGTTTTTAAGATCCTGAAGATCGAATAAAAGGGTCTGATCAACAGCCTGATGGGATAGACAACATCAAAGCTGTTTTTATCGATCCATACGCACAAAAAGGAGGATGCGCATCCTCCTTTTTGTGTTTTATCTAAAATTGCTGCCGATTAAAGCTTCATTTTGTTTATTTACGATAAACCGCCAGCTCGATCGTGTTGCGCTGGAAGTAGCTGTCTTCCGGCAGCGGCAATTCGCCGTAAGAAACGTCCACGATCCGACCCACCATGCGCAGGGTTGCGGTTTCAAGAACAAATTGAATATTAGGCTCCGCCAGGATCGGTTCGCCGCGGATCTCAAGCCTGGAATAAATGTCCGGTGTGTTATAAGCGTGTTTGCTCATCAGAACCTTGGTGACCGTTTGGATATCGTTTTTATCAAAAAGCCAGATATCGAACGCAGAAATTTTCTTGGGATCACCCACGCCGATCACGTCAGAGATGCTGACGCCGCATTCACCTAAAAACGCACCGTTGGGGGCATCGAAGGTAAAAGATTCGTCATAGCGGTCATCACCAAACATGTAAGTTGTCATAAATTGAGCGATCGGTTTGGGGCCATTACGAATCACATTGCTCTCACCATTGTGATTGCCATCCGTAAAGATCGAAGTTCGTTGTGCCTGCGGCCTGGCTTCCGGCTGAGGCCTGTTCTCCTGCTGCACTCTCGCGGCCATGGGACGGGGGGCAGCCACAGGGCTGGCCTGACGTCTGGGAGCCGGAGATACATAGGTCTCAGAGGTGATTTCCTGAGCCTGATTTCGGTTCAAAAAAGGCAGATTGCCAAAATCGAAGCCTTTCTCTCGGAAATAGAACCAATAAGCCGCGAATGCCCCACCGATCAAGAGAAGCAGCAGCACAATCCCAACCCAAAGCAAAGAGTTTGGCTCTTTATCCGGTACTTCAGGGCTGACAATGACCTCGCCATCCCCTTCTGTCACAACCGGCGTGTTCGCCACACCCGTTGAAGGTGTGGGGATGGCGGTGTTGATCGCGGTATTAAAGCGTTGGATCTGCTCGCTGTTCAAAAAGCCTGGACTTGCCACAAGGTCATTGAGGGTCGACTCTCCCTTGCTGCCAAGTTCAGCATAAGCCTGCTGAGCTTTGGCCCGATCACCAGTAAGCGTATAGGTTGTGATCGCGTTTCGCAGATATTCGATCCGCAGATCCGGGCGAAGATGCTCAGCCGATGCGTCTGTCCATTTGATCGGGAAGAGCACATAAGCAAAGAAAAGACCTATCAGAAGCCCTAAAATCCCGGCAGCAATGGCCAGATTTCGAGGTTCCCGTAATTTGTCCTGAATAATGGCTTTTAAATTGTCCATTTCCTGTACCTCTCAATTGAAAAGAATTGGTATTGATCATGGTGCACGTTTTATACCAACAGCGATAATTAAAGTGCCTGTTCGTGTTTTGGGGAGGTTTGTAGACGATGTTTGTAGACAAAACAAAAAATGGAAGGACTTGGTCTTAGTATGCGTTAAAGGGTTCATGATAAGAATTAGATATCCAGCTTATCAAACTTATACAATTGGAGAAGAAATTTTGGTTAATTCTCTTTGCCAAAAGAAAATCCCAGATTAAAAAACCCGCAGTTTGAAGACCACGGGTTTTCTTTCAATCAGGCATTGCCTTCTTTCAGGCTATTCTTCATGATAACGTTTTTGGCAATCCACACAAACGACGCTGCGGTTCCGTTTTTCAACAAGTATTCCACCGCAGGAAGGACAGGTCTTTCCGGTCGGTTTGTCCCAGGCTGAAAAATCGCACTCGGGATATCGGGAGCATCCATAAAACAAACGGCCGCGTTTGCTGCGTTTTTCTACAACATCGCCCTTTCCGCATTGCGGGCAGCTCACGCCAATTTTTATCAGCCAGGGCTCGGTATAACGGCATTTGGGAAAGTTGATACAACTGATGAACTTCCCAAATTTTCCGTTTCGGATCACAAGCTCGCCGCCATCTTCAGGGCATAGGCGCCCAAGCTTCTCAGGTTCCAGCTTTGTGACCGGCATGTGTTTGCGCGCGTTTTCGAGCTCTGCTGAGAACGGAACGTAGAAGTTTTTTATCACTTCCACCCAATGCTTTTTTCCATCAGCGATCTGATCAAGCTCGTCTTCCATCTCGGAAGTAAAGCCCAGATCGACAACACGGGGAAAGTACTCGACCACCAGATCATTGACCAAATAGCCGATCTCCGTGGGATAGAGCCTTTTGTTCTCCCGGCTCACATAACCCCTGCTTTGGATCGTGGAAATAATGGGCGAATAGGTCGATGGCCGCCCGATGTTGTTTTCCTCCAGCGCCTGGATCAGGGTCGCCTCCGAATAACGCGGCGGCGGCTGCGTGAAGTGTTGAGCCGGATCAAGACGTCTCAGGTTTTGTTTTTGCCCAACGCTCATGACCTCCAGCGGCAGATTAACGATCTCTTCCTCGCCATTCTCATCATCGGCCTTTTCATAGCGATAGACCGCCCTGAAACCTGGAAAAACCTCCCTATTCCCTGTCGCCCGCAGCAAATAGTTTTCCGCTTCATATCTGCCATCGACTTCAACGGTTGTGATCTCCAGAACGGCTGGTTTCATCTGGCTGGCCACAAAACGCTGCCAGATCAGGCGATACAGCGCCAGTTGGTCGCGGGTCAGATGCTTTTTAAGGCTTTCAGGGTCACGGTTTACCGAGGTCGGGCGGATGGCTTCATGCGCTTCCTGGGCAGTCGCGTTCCTGCTGCGATATTGAGGCTGTTTTTCGGGAAGGTAGCTCTCACCATAGCGCTTGCTGATGTATTCACGAGCTTCCCGGACTGATTCAGCGGATACATTGACCGAATCCGTTCGCATATATGTGATCAGACCAGTATCTTCACCGTTGCCAAGATCGAGCCCTTCATACAGCTGCTGCGCCAGGGCCATCGTTCGTTGGGTTAAAAATCCAAGGCGACGTGAGGCTTCCTGCTGAAGGGTGCTGGTAATAAAAGGAGCGCCTGGCCTGATCGACTTGTTGCTGATGTTGATATCGCTGATCTCATAAGCCGCTTTCTCCATGCGGGCGACCAGATCCATCGCCTTTTCTTCATTGTCAAGGCTCATTTCAAGATTTTGATCATCAACCTTGACCAGTTTAGCCAGATACTCTTTATCAGAACCGTCCGGATTAAGCAAAGCATGGATCGACCAGTATTCCTGCGGCACAAAGGCGTCAATTTCACGTTCCCGTTCCACAACCAGGCGCAAAGCCACAGATTGCACCCGTCCCGCGGAAAGATGCCCCTTGACTTTTGCCCATAGGATCGGTGAAACGCTGTACCCGACCAGTCGGTCGAGAATACGGCGCGCCTGTTGGGCATCCACCAGATCAAGATCCAGTTGACGGGGGCTCGAGAAAGCCTCAGCCACCGCGTCGCGTGTGATCTCGTGAAATACGACGCGTTCGACTTTTTCAGGGTCGATCTCAGCTGACTCCATCAGATGCCAGGCGATCGCCTCACCTTCACGGTCAGGGTCAGTTGCCAGCGTGACTTTTTTGCTTTTTTCCGCCAACTCTTTGATCTCGCGAACAATGGCCTTTTTTTCATTGGGAACCCTGTATTTCGGTTCAAAATCATTCTCAACATCAACGCTTAGCTGCGACTTGAGCAGATCGCGCACATGACCAACCGAGGCGATCACCTCATAATCCTTGCCGAGAAAACGACCGATCGTGCGTGCTTTGGCTGGCGATTCCACGATGACCAATGGTTTCCCACTGGCTTTGATCTTTTTGGTGCTTTTTTTGGCGTCGGTCTTCTTTTTAGATGTTTCTTTTTTGCCGTCTGCCTTCTTTTTTAGTGTTTCTTTTTTGGAAGCTGCCTTCTTTGATTTGCTCTTTTTAGATATCTCCACAATCGGCTTTTCCAGTCCCTCATGCGCAGGCGTGCTGCCCATCCGGTATAGCTTCGTGCCGCAAATCGAACAGGTTCCGGTAGTGACCGGACCACCACGGGTATTAAACCCTGCCACCGGATCGGCCATATCTCTTTTTTCTTTACATTTCAGACAATATGCTTCCATACTTTTTCCAACTCCCAAAGTTTCAGGCTGTCATGCCTGACCGGGCAATATCATACCATATTCATATTTTTGTCAAGGAATTAAAGCTTAGACCAAAAGGAACCCAAAGCACGGATCATTTAAAATCCCAGTGCTGTACGCGGTGGTATTCCATCCCATTCTCCCGTTCAACGACCCCCTTTAGCTCCATCATGGTCAGATCAGCGGTCAGTTTTTCTATCCCCATAGACGTTCGGTTACAGATCTCATCAATATGCAGGCTTTCACCACCCAGGACTTTCAGGATCAGTCCTTCATCCTTGCTTAGTGGGATGGACGCTTTTGCCGTTCGCTTGACCTGATTTTGAATTTTTAAGGCTTCGGTGATCTGAGCCGGATTGGTCATCGGCTGCGCGCCTTCTGCGATCAGTTGGTTGGTTCCCTTGCTCATTGGAGAAAGCACCGAACCAGGCACGGCATAGATATCCCGACCCTGATCAAGCGCGAATTTCGCCGTGATCAAAGCCCCGCTGCGTTCCCCGGCTTCAATAACCACAGTTCCGCGTGAAAGCCCTGAGATGATGCGGTTGCGAGGCGGAAAGTTGATGCCGTCCGGTTTTGTGCCTGGTGGATAATCGCTCACGATGGCACCATTTTCAATGATGTCAGCAGCGAGTTTGCGGTGCTCCGGTGGATAGATCACGTCTACTCCCGACCCAAGCACGGCAATCGTGCGTCCGCCAGCTTCGAGCGCGGCACGATGAGCAAGCCCATCCGTACCCCGCGCCAGGCCGCTCACGATCGTAATGCCATTGCCAGCCAGGTAAGTTGCCGTATCGATCGTGATCTGCTTGCCATATTTGGTGACATTCCGTGTTCCAACGATCGCGATCGCCAGGTCATCCGCCGGGGTGATCGAGCCCCGGTAATAAAGAACCGGCGGCGGTTGAGCAATTTCTTTAAGCAGTTTTGGATACTCCGGAGAGTACCAGGTTAGAAAACTGATATTCTTTTTCTGCAAACTTGCAATGAGAGAGTCCAGATCAAGCTTATCGCGAGCCTCAAGCACGGCATCCGCAGCATTGCTGGTCAACCCTGCCGAGTTCAGATCTGTTTTTGTCGCGCTCCAGGCCAGCGAAAGCTCGCCAAAGAAATTGAGCAGTTTGCGGAATCGAACCGCGCCGATCCCTTTTACCGTGCTAAATGCCAGCCAATAAACCTGCTCGTCCTTCAATCACGTAGTCCTTCGATCAAAATTACGCTCATTCGGCCATTTTCAAGGTCGATCTTGCGTACCACATCGGGAATCGCGGGGATCAAAAGCTCTTTTGCGCCTTCTTTTTGAACTACATAAACATCGTTCGCGCCTGTTTCCATGATCTCGACCAGTTCGCCAAGATGTTCCTCAGCTTCCCAAACCTGTAAACCCAGCAGTTGATGATGATAATACTTTCCTTCTGGCAGTTTTGGTAAATTGCGGGTCGTTTTGAACACTTCCAGATTGGTCAATTCAGAAGCATCCTCAGGGTTGGTGATCCCACTGAAACGGATAAGAAGCAGATTGCCTTTCCAGCGTGTTGAGGCGACAACCATCTCTCGCTTGTCTTCACCAAGATAGACACTCTTGCCAGTGCGTATCCTTTCCGGAAAGTCAGTATCCACCCGCATGGCCAGCTCGCCTTTAATGCCATGGGACTTTTGCAACCGGCCAATTAATAGATAAGCAGGCTCATTTTTAGCCAATGAGCCTGCCTTGTCTGTATTTTGATCAAGCATGTCTGGATCAGGCAAAGTCAACGACGTCCATTTCGACCTGTTTGCCATTTCGGGCAGCCACAACCCTTAGGATCGCGCGCATCGAGTTGGCAACACGACCGTGTTTGCCGATCACCCGCCCGATATCTTCAGGATGTACCTGCAGGTCTAAATGGACAACCTTGCCACTTAGATATTCCTCAACAAAGACGTCATCAGGATTATTGACGATCGATTTCGCCAAATATTCCAAAAGCGCATGGAGGTCGTTTTGTGCCATCATTTCAGTCCAGCTTATTTGGCAGCAATTTTCTCAGCACGAGCCTGATATAGCTTGTCAGCTTCCTCAAGCAGGGCGGTTTTGTCTTCGCCTGCTTTGAATCTCTTGAACCGTTCGTCCAGTTTAACTTTTTTGAAGAGTTTTTCGACCGATTCAGAGGGCTGCGCGCCAACGCTCAACCAGTGATATACGCGTTCCTCATTCAGTTCGATTGATCCGGGTTCGGTTCGGGGATTATAGGAACCGACAATTTCAATAAAGCGACCATCGCGTGGGCTTTCCTGATCGGCAACCACGACACGATAATGAGGTTGATGGGTTGATCCAACCCTGCGTAAGCGAATTCTTACCATCTTTTTAATTTGCTCCTTATGTTCATTTAATAAAATTGTTAATCCGGCCTGTGTCTAAGGTTGAGAGATGCTGAAGGAGCATATCCTTATCCAAATCCGTAATTATCCAAATAACCTACTAATATTACCACGACCTCCCGTTTTTTGGAAAGTCTTCATCAGACGTTGAATATCCCTGAATTGCTTCATCAAACGGTTGACATCCTGCACGTCTTTCCCACAGCCTGCCGCGATCCTTCGGCGGCGGCTGGCGTTGAGCACTTTCGGGTCCCTTCGCTCAGCTGGAGTCATTGAATTGATAATGGCCTCGACAGTCTTTAGCTGTCCTTCCGCCTCGCGCGGGTCAACATTTTTGGCGACCGCGCCGAGCTGTCCAGGCAGCATACCGAAAAGCTGCGAGATCGGTCCCATCTTTTTCATCTGGCGAAGCTGTTTGGCAAAGTCTTCCAAGGTAAATTGCCCGCTCAGCATGCGTTCAGCGTCTTTGGCGTCAACCCCCTCTGAATAAGCAGCTTCCGCTTTTTCGATCAGTCCGAGAATGTCTCCCATGCCAAGGATACGGCCGGAAATCCGGGTCGGGTCAAAAACTTCCAGCGCGTCCAGACCTTCACCAGTTCCCAGATACTTGATCGGGATGCCGGTCACCTCGCGGATAGATATTGCCGCGCCACCGCGGGCGTCACCGTCAATTTTGGTAAAGACTAAACCGGAAACAGGGATTTCGCTGTGGAAACCTTTGGCGACGTTCAACGCTTCCTGACCGATCATGGAGTCGACAACCAGCAGGATCTCCTTGGCAGGTACGACCTTATGGATAGCGTTCAGCTCGTTCATCATTTCATCGTCCAACTGAGAACGACCAGCGGTATCAATAATTAGAACGCTGTATCCACCTTTTTTAGCTGCCTGCAGGGCTTCTTTCGCGATCTGGACCGGTTTCGCGCCCGGGAGCGTAAAGACCGGCACATCGATCTTTTCACCAAGAGTCTGCAATTGCTTGATGGCAGCCGGTCGATAAATATCCGCCGCGACGAGCATGACGCGCTCACCGCTGCCGCGCAGCTTCTTGGCGATCTTTGCTGACGCGGTCGTCTTACCAGAACCCTGCAAACCTACCATCATTAGTACATGGGGTTTCTCACCTTTCAGGTTTAGCGCGACCGGCTGGCCCAATGTGGAAATTAGTTCTTCATTAACAATTTTAATGACCTGCTGGGCTGGATTGAGCGCTTTGGAAACTTCCGCGCCGATTGCCCGTTCTTTAACCCGATTGGTGAACGAACGCACCACGGCGTAGTTAACATCCGCCTCCAGCAAAGCCAGCTTGACCTCGCGCATGGCAGCGTCAACATCATTCTCGCTTAATTTTCCCCGTCTTTTCAGGTTTTCAAAAACAGCGGTTAATTTATCAGATAAACTCTCAAACATAGTTTCACTTTTCTTTTTGTTTAGTCTCTACGATTGTACACGAATACAGGAACTCTGCTAAGTGCTTTCTTTACGTAACTTGCCAAACCTGAATGGGTTTTATATCTCAGGAGATATGAATATGAACAAAGTAGCAGTTGTTACCGACAGTACCACAGCGATCTCACCCGCGATCGCTGAACAACAAAAATTGACGATCGTACCGCTTTCAGTTAATTGGGATGGAGAAAGTTATCTTGATGGTATTGATATCACACCAGAAGATTTTTATCCCCGATTGAGAACATCCGAAACAATGCCAACTACATCCCAACCACCTGCTGGTGCATTTAAAGAAGTTTTCGAAAGGCTCCTTGATGAGGGCTATGACATTCTGACCATGGTCATTTCGTCCAAAATTTCAGGAACCTGGGATTCGGCAATACAGGGCGCTGAGGGTTTGCCAAAAGACCGCCTGGTCATCCTGAACTCGCTGCAGGCTTCCATGCCTTTGACCATCATGGCTTTAATGGCTTCAGACGCAGCCTTGAAGGGCGCGTCGCTGCAGGAATGTAAAGACCTTGCCATTGATATTTCAGAAAGGATCCAGACCCTTTTTGTTGTCGATACACTCGAATTTCTGCACCGTGGCGGCAGGATTGGAGCGGCTGCGCGCTTTCTGGGCACTGCCTTAAATCTAAAACCGATCCTGAAGCTGCAAAACGGCGCAATCCAACCGCACGAAAAAGTACGCACTTTCTCAAAAGCTGTCAAACGTGTCTTTGAGATCGCCGAAGCTGACCTTGGCAAACAAGGCCGCATCGAATATCTCGGCGTCCTTTCCGCCAATGCCAAACAGGAAAGTTTCGAGATCACGCAAACCGCAAGGCAGCGTTTCAAGATCAAGAACGTGTTTATCAGTGAGATCAGTCCGGTCATAGGCACACACGTTGGCCCCGGAGCCGTCGGCCTGGTTTATCTTCCGGAGAAAAAGTAAGCAAACTTTCAGCCAGCTCTGTTACAATAAGGGAAACTCACCAAATGAAAAGGACTTTCCCATGACAACAGCTGAAAAAAATGGAATTCACATCCCCGAAGTGCTTCTGCCAGGTAAAGGTATTGACCTTCACAAATGGGCGGTCATCGCCTGTGATCAATTCACTTCCGAGCCTGAATACTGGGACCGCGTCGAAGCGACCGTTGGCGAAGCGCCCTCCACCTATCATCTGATTCTGCCGGAAGCCTGGCTGAATCGCCCTGAGAGGCATGAACGCATCGCCTACGCGCAGTCGCACATGCAGCAGTACCTTGACAGCGATATCTTTGAAACGCATCATGGCTTTGTTCTGGTCGAGCGAACCGTTGGCGAATCCATTCAGACCGGTCTGATCGTCGCGCTTGACCTGGAAAAATATGACTACAACCGCGGATCAAAATCGCTGGTTCGCGCCACCGAAGGCACCATCCTCGACCGCCTGCCACCGCGCATGCAGGTTCGCCGCGGCGCGCCTTTGGAGCTTCCGCACATTCTCGTTCTCTATGACGATCCCCATCGGACCGTTCTGACACCCATTCTGGAACAAAAAGAAAATCTTCCGCTGGCTTACGATTTTGATCTTATGGAAGGCAGCGGACATATTTGCGGTCATTACATCGAAGATACGGCCATGCTCGACCAGGCTATCGAAAACATCGCCGCGCTCATCAGCACGGAGGCATATCGCGAAAAATATGGCGAGATCGAAGATGCCGCCACCGCTCCCTTGCTTTTTGCCGTCGGTGATGGCAATCACTCGCTGGCGACCGCCAAAGCGATCTGGGAAGAGCTCAAACCCACAGTTGGCCCCGACCACCCTGCCCGTTACGCCCTGGTCGAGCTGGTCAACCTCCACGATCCCTCTCTGAAATTTGAACCGATCCACCGCGTAATGTTTGGCGTTGGTGAATCTTTCCATGAGGAACTTTTGGCAGCCTACGCGCCCGATTATAAACTCTCAACTGCAGCTACTTTTGACGAAATGAAGCGCGCGGTACTGGACGACAGCAAGCCCGCGCAGCACGTTGGGGTCATCACCCCCGGCCAGTATCAGGTGCTTGAATTCACCAAACCACACACCAATCTCAGCGTTGGCACTTTGCAGGAATTTCTCGATAAATACGTCAAAAGCCACGACGAAGTTGAGATCGACTATGTCCATGGCGACGACGTCCTCGACAAACTGAGCAAGCAGGAAGGCAATATGGGCTTCTATTTGCCTCCGATCACCAAGGATAACTTCTTCAAATCGGTTATTCTCGATGGCGCTCTGCCCCGTAAGACCTTCTCGATGGGTCATGCCCACGATAAACGTTTTTACTTAGAAGCCCGACGTATTTTATAATACAAACAAACCTTGACCTATCGAACAATTGTGCTATATTTAAAAGAAAGAAGACACTAATCGGAGTAAAAATGGCGACCAGAAAGAAAACGACTAATCAGAATGACCAGGCGGATCCCAATATTCAGGAAGCGAAAAAGGCAGTCCTTGACCGCGCCCTGCACGATATCGTCAAAAAATATGGTGAAGGTTCCATCATGCGGCTGGGAGAAGCCAGCCACATGCAGGTGGAATCAATTCCGACCGGTTCGCTTTCATTGGATATGGCGCTCGGCGTGGGCGGCATCCCCAAAGCCCGCATCACAGAGATCTTTGGTCCCGAATCCTCCGGTAAGACGACCATCTGTCAGCACATCGTTGCCGAATGTCAGGCACAGGGCGGCACAGCTGCTTTCATTGACATGGAACACGCGCTCGACCCCATCTACGCGGCAAAGTGCGGCGTGAAGATCGACGAACTCTTGATCTCACAACCCGATACCGGTGAACAAGCCCTCGAAATTGCGGAGACGCTGGTCCGTTCCGGAGCCGTTGACCTTGTGATCGTTGACTCTGTCGCAGCCCTTGTGCCTCGCTCCGAAATTGAAGGTGATATGGGCGACGCGACTATGGGCGTTCAAGCCCGCTTGATGTCCCAGGCGATGCGCAAACTCTCCGGCGCGATCAGCCAGACAAAAACCGCTGTGGTCTTTACCAACCAATTACGTCAGAAGATCGGCGTCATCTTTGGGAATCCCGAAACCACCACCGGCGGCAATGCGCTCAAATTCTATGCTTCCGTCCGTTTGGATGTTCGCCGCGTGCAATCGATCAAGGTTGGCGCTGAGATCGTTGGCAACCGTGTGCGGGTGCGCGTGATCAAGAACAAGGTCTCCGCCCCCTTCCGCAGCGCCGAGTTTGATATCATGTACAACGAAGGCATCTCCAAATCCGGCGACATTCTCGACCTGGGTACCACGCTCGAAGTCATCGAGAAACGCGGCTCATTCTATTCTTACAAGGATCAGCGTCTTGGCCAGGGTCGCGAAGCCTCCAAGAACTACCTCAGTCAAAACCTGGAAATTCGCCAGGAGATCGAAGATACTATCCGCAGCATGGCAGAGTCGGAGCAATTGAGCCAAACCTTTGATCCCAGTGAAGACGGTATCGACCAAGATTAGTTGATAAGGTTGTAGAAAGCCGGCTTAGGCCGGCTTTTTCTGATTAAAAGACAGGACGAGCTTATGAAACAAATTAAAACCCAGGATGCTGTTGGCATGGCGTTGGCTCACGACCACACCCAAATCATTCCAGGAAGCTTTAAAGGGGTTCGTTTTGCCAGGGGTCACATTGTTCAGCCTGAAGACCTTCAGGCTTTGCTTGAAATGGGCAAAGAGACCCTCTATGTTTATGAACCCCAGGAGGGCATGCTCCACGAAGATGAGGCTGCCCGCCGCCTGCGCGATCTCTGCATGGGCCCGAACCTCTACGCTTCCGAGCCTCACGAGGGCAAGATCGAACTGTTGGCGGCCTGTGACGGGCTTTTCGCTGCTGACAGTGAGGCGCTTTTCACCCTGAACATGCTCGATCAGATCGTCATTCCTTCCATCAAAAACAATGTTGCTGTCAAAAAAGGCGACAAGGTCGCAGCCATGCGCGTCGTACCGCTTTTTATTGAAGAAGAACGCATTCGCGAAGCCGAACAGGCGGTTCGTGGTCCGATCTTTAAGGTCATCCCCTGGCGGAATCTGAAAGCCGCCATCTTCGTGACCGGCAGCGAGATCAAAAAAGGACTCATTCAGGACAGCTTTTCACCGCTCGTGGTTGAAAAACTGTCTCCTTTCCCGGTATCTGTTGAACGGATCGAAAAAGTGGGTGATAATCTGGAGGATATAAAAAGCGCCATCGAAGAGGCCATTCATTCCGGGGTCGATCTCGTGTTTTGTACCGGTGGGATGAGTGTTGACCCCGACGATCACACCCCCGAAGCGATCCGTGCCAGCGGCGCGCAGATCGTGACCTACGGCACCCCGGTGTTCCCGGGCGCGATGTTCATGCTCGGCTACTACCCAAACGGCGCCTGCGTGATGGGTCTCCCAGGCGGAGTGGTCGTAGGGAAAGAAACCATCTTAAGCCTCGTCCTTCCCCGCGTCATCGCCGGGCAAAAGCTGACCAAGCGCGACTTCGCCGCCATGGGGCTGGGTGGATTATTGAGCTGAACATAATGATTTATCAATTCTCATTCTTGAATTAATCAGGCTCGTTGCGAAGTGCCCTCGCTGTCAGGTTTTACCCAAACATGTAATTACTTTGATATGTGTTTTTTTGGTACATTCTTATATTACAGGGTTTCGCAAGTTAAATGAAGTGGATTGCCTGTCCCCATCCGAAATGGTTTGAGCTTTCTAATCGAAATAATTCGAAAAATACATTTCAGTATTAATAGAAATCAAACCAAATAATCCTCAAAAAACGCCAATAACTGAATCGGCAGCAAGCCGTGAATGCGCACGCCGTTTTCTTCATGCGCCAGGCTTCTCACGTGCCCCTTTTCGTGGAACATCGAAACCAGACGCCCTTCGGCATAGGGCAGCAAGACCGAAACGCGTTCAAATCCCTGGGCGACGCCAGCTGAAATAGCGTCTGAAAGCGCTTCGAACCCCATTCTCTCCCTGGCGCTGATGAACAGCGAAAGGGGGTCAACCCCATCCTTCAGTTCCTTCAGGTTATCCTCATCGAGAAGATCGATTTTGTTATAAACATTCAGGATCGGGATCTCGCCCGCCCCGATCTCTTCCAGCGTTTCCAAAACCGTTTGGCGTTGACTTTGGGCATGCTCATGGGAACCGTCAATGAGGTGCAAAAGCAGATCCGCTTCGGCGATCTCCTCAAGCGTCGCCCGAAAAGCCGCCACCAGATCGGTGGGGAGTTTTTGAATAAAACCAACCGTGTCCGTCATTAATACCGTCTCACCCGTTGGCAATTCCAGCTGCCTGGTGGTTGGATCAAGGGTGGCGAAAAGTTGATCCGCGACGTAAATCTGAGCGTCAGTAAGGGCGTTGAGCAAGGTTGACTTGCCAGCGTTGGTGTAACCAACCAATGCCACAACGGGAATGTTCGATTTGCGGCGCTGGCTGCGATGTCGGTTGCGATGTTCGCGCACCTTCTCAAGTTCTTCTTCCAGTTTGTCGATGCGCTTGCTGATCTCGCGTCGGTCGACTTCCAGCTGGGTTTCCCCTGGCCCACGCAGACCAACCCCGCCCACACTTCCGCTGCGGCCAGAGGCGCCGCCCGTCTGGCGGGCAAGATGCGTCCAGGCGCGCGTCAATCGCGGCAGGCGATACTTGTATTGCGCCAGCTCAACCTGCAGCATACCTTCACGCGTGTCCGCGTGCTGCGCGAAAATATCAAGGATCAGCGCGGTGCGGTCCAATATCTTGTAATCGCGTGGAAATTCCTTTTCCAGCTCCCGTTGGTGACGCGGCGAGAGTTCATCGTCAAAAAGGATCACCTTGGCATTCAATTCTTCTGCCAGAAGTTTCAGTTCTTCGAGCTTTCCCTTGCCAATATAGGTGCGCGAATTGGGTTTACTCAGGTTCTGCGTGATGGAACCGACTACTTCGATCCCGGCCGTTTCAGCCAGCATTTCAAGTTCCTGCAAGCTGTCTTCAACAGATAAAGTCTGGTGGGTCTCCGGCCCAAGCCGAACACCCACCATAATTGCAAGTTCAGTTATTTCTTCGGTAATAAAATTCAATGTTCTTGTTTAGCTCCGCTTATTGCTTCGCGATCCAGGCTTTCAGGCGGTCGATCGCTTCGGCAATGCGGTCCGTGGGGATAACGATCGAGATGCGAATGTAATCCTTTCCACTGGGCCCGTAGACGACACCCGGGGTCATGCTTACGCCGGTATCATTGAGCAGGTCAGCACAGAACTTGACCGGATCATTGAATTTGGGAGGCAATTTTGCCCAGACGTAAAGCGCTGCTTTGGGCAAATCAACCTCGAATCCAGCTTCTTTCAAACCCTGGTAGACGACATTGCGTCTTTCTTCGTAGATCTTGTTACGGCCTTCCAGCCAGGATTGATCAGAGGTCAGGGCTGCCTGACCAGCATCCATGATGGGCATAAAGATCGAAGAGTCGATCTGGCTCTTATAGTTTGCCAGCAATCGGATGGCTTCCTTATTGCCAACCGCCATACCAATACGCCAGCCAGCCATGTTATAGGTCTTGGAAAGGGAATTAAACTCCACCGCAACGTCTTTCGCGCCCTCGACCTCAAGAATGCTTGGGGCTTCATAGCCATCGAAACAGAGATCGCAGTAAGGGGCATCATGCGCGATAAGAATGTCATATTTTTTAGCAAAATCGACAGCTTTCTTGTAGAAATCCAACCCCGCGACGGCACCAGTCGGGTTATTGGGGTAGTTCAGCCACATGATCTTTGCTTCTTTGGCAACTTCTTCGGGAATGGCGTCAAAGTCTGGCAGGAAACCGTTCTCCTTGAGCAATGGCATAAAATGATAACGCGCGTCAGCAAGTTTGGCACCGGAAAGATAGACCGGATAATAAGGATCGGGCAACAGTACCATATCTCCGGGGTTCAGGAAGGTGTGATTAAGGTTAAAAAGACCCTCTTTCGAGCCGATCAAGGCCAGAGCTTCGGTATTGGGGTCAATATCGACATCAAAACGACGTTTGTAATAGGTACTGACCGCTTTGAGGAAACCAGGCGAGCCACCGGCAGGTGAGTAGCCGTGTTTTTTAGGATTTCTGGCAGATTCGACCATGGTCTCGATGATGAAGCTGGCAGGAGGTAGATCAGGCGACCCCATATCGAGGCGGATGATATCCATACCTTTTGCCTGAAGTTCCGCAATGACGGTTTTCAGACCGGCGAAAAAATAAGGTTTCAAATTTGCCACAGTTTTGGATGGTTGTTTCATATCTCTCTCCTTCGTTTTTCTTCATTATAAGCCAGGTTCAGGGAATTTGTTGCACTTCGCACACGAAGTTCTTTGCATAAACATTATGCGTTCTTGAATTATTTTTAAAAGGGAAAAATCAACATTGTCGCTTGCTGAATTTCTGCAAACAAACTCACCCTGAGCTTTAATAAACTACAAATCAGAATCATCAGGTATAATTCTTGCACAAGGCAAAATCGCCCTGTTGCGAGGATAGAATGCTTCAACACCAATGGCAAGTAACTTCCACTACGACATCAGCTCATCTGGCTCAAACGATGACATTGCTGAGCATGACCGCTGCTGAATTGCAGGAAAAGATCGAATCTGAGCTATCGAACAATCCCGCTCTTGATCTGGTGGAAGAAAGACGCTGCCCGATGTGCAAACGCTTGCTGCCGCCCAGCGGTCCCTGCCCAATTTGCAGCCAACCCATGTCAGAAACCTCTGACGATCCGATCGTCTTTATTTCACCCCGTGAAGATTTTTATACCGGCAGCCTCGCAAGCAGCCACGAGATTCCAGATGAACCCTACGCGTCAGAATCCATCGATCTGCCCAGTTATGTTCTGCGCCAGGCAGCTGCCGATCTGCGGCCTGAAGACCGCATGCTGGCTGCCTATATCCTCAACCATCTTGATGAGGACGGTTTTTTGACCATCAGCGTGCTGGAAATTGCCCGTTATCATCACCGCCTCCCCAGTGAGATCGAGGAAGTCATCGCCCTTCTGAAACGCTGTGAGCCGATAGGGGTTTGTTCTTCCACGCCGGGAGAAGCCATGTTGGCGCAGATCGAAAGCCTATCGGAAGTAATGCCGATCCCGGAACTCAGCCGCGAGATCGTTCGCGACCACCTGCAACAGGTTAGCCAGCATCATTACAATGAAATCGCCAAACAGCTAAAAACCAGCGTAAAACAAGTGCAAACGGTGGCAAATTTCATCGTCGAAAACCTCAATCCTTTTCCCGCCCGGGCCCATTGGGGCGATGTTCGCAATCCGAGCGGCAGCAGTTCAGAGGTTTATCACCAGCCTGATGTATTGGTTTATTACCTGAATGACAAACCCGGCAACCCTTTGGTGGTCGAGATCATCCTGCCTGTGCGCGGCACACTGAGGGTCAACCCCCTCTTTAAAGAATCAATGAAATCCGTCGGTGAAGAACAATCCAGCGAATGGAAAGATGACATTGACAAAGCGAACCTGTTGATCAAGTGCATTCAACAGCGTTCCAACGCGATGAAGCTTTTGCTTGAGAAACTCGTTGTCATTCAAAAGGGTTACATCACCGGCAGCGACAAAGACATGGTGGCGCTCACCCGGGCGACAATCGCGCAGGAACTGGAACTGCACGAGTCGACAATTTCAAGAGCGGTTTCAGGGAAAACGATCCAACTTCCAAACAGGAAAATCGTTCCCCTGGCGATATTTTTCGACCGCAGCCTTTCGATCCGCACGATCATCAAGGAAATGATCGAACATGAAACCACGCCTCTCAGCGATACCGAGATCAAAGAGCGGCTCGAAAAGGATGGCATTACCATTGCCCGCCGAACGGTTGCCAAATACCGTTCAATGGAAGGGATCCTGCCAACCCATTTGCGTCAAAAAAGCCCAGGCTCTTCAGGATAACCCGTGGAAAACATCCCATCCAGCCTGTTGTATATTCAGTCTCTGATCGACCTGATCTCAGAGCCTGCCTTTGTTTACCTGCGCACAGAAGACCGGCTGTTCAAAGCCAATGCCGCATTTCACGATCTGAGCGGCTACAACGCCAACGACCTTCTGACGCTGCGGCTTTCTTCACTTTTACCGGAAGACCCGGACACCAACCCAACCACTGGCAAAGCCCGACCCGCGCTTTTTCATCGGGCGGATGGTGAGTTGTTTTTTGTTCTGCTTAAAATTGTTTCTCTCAGCCCAACCAATCAGATCGTCCTGCTTGTCCTGACCCCTCAAGTTGAAGAAAACCCGATCCGCCAGGATCTCCTGAATCAGGAATATCGCTACGACAACCTCAAACTGCTGTCCAGGATCGCGGAACAAAAAACTGTCCAGGCTGTTTACCAAATCGCCACCGAAATCATCGATCAGGTGGTAGGGCCACAGCAGTTGTTGGCCTACGAAGCTGAGGGCGATAATTTTGTCTCAATCACTTCGCCGATCCCACACGCTGCATTTCCCGATGAACTCAAATCCACAGATATTACTCCGACTACCACGACAACATTTTGGCGTGAAGGCAAAGCAACGCAAAACAACCTGGAAAAGCTTGCCTGTGATGAGGGGATGAGTTACCTCATTACCGCGGCAATGCCATCAAAGGACGGCGTGCAGGGCCTTTTCGTGCTCGGAGGTCACGGCAATCCGCCAGACCTCGAAGACCTGCGCTATTTAAATCTGCTTGGCGCTCAATGCGGTGCAGCGATCAGCAATTTATCGCTGCTGGATAATGCCCGCTCAACACTTCGAAAAGTACGTCACATCGCTGCCATCCAGCAAAGGATCACCGACAACCTGGAAGAGGGCATCATCATCCTGACCCCCGATCTGCGCATCACGGAAATGAATCCAGCCGCGGAAAACATGTTGGGCTATGCCAGTCTGGAGGTCTTCCAACAGGATGTTGAGATGGTATTGATCGGCAGTGAAACCTTGCCAAATCTTTATAAAAGCGCGCAGCAAGGCATACCCATCAGCAGTGACATTCGACTGAATCATCGCAACGGAATTGACTTCCCGGCACAGTCATTATGTCTGCCAGTCATGGAAAACGAGACCGTAAAGAGCATTGTTTTGATCCTGCGTGATATCAGTAAGACCGAAAAGATCCGTCAGCATACCCAACAACTCGAACAACGTGCCTTTTTAGGCGAATTCGCCGCCATTTTTGCTCACGAAGTCAAAAACCCAATTAATAGCATTGCCACAGGGCTGCAACTGCTCGGCATGCAATTGCAGGCCAATACGCCCCAGGCGGAGTGGGTTGAACGACTTCAAAACGACTGCCAACGTCTGAAGCATCTGGTAAATTCGACCTTATCTTTCTCCAAACCGGTTGAATACCAACCGCAACCGCTGGACTTAAGGAACATCATCCCTTTGATCCTTGAGAAATGGTCCCCACGAATGGCTCATCTGAAAATTAATTATGACTTTAACGCGCCAGAAGAACTTATTCTCGTTAAAGCCGATCCGAGACCGATCGACCAAGTCTTTACCAACCTGATCACCAACGCGATCCAGGCCATGGAAGAAAAAGGCGGCAGCCTGAATGTCAAAATCAACCTTGCCGATCCACAAACCATCCCCCCACAATGTGAGATAATAGTTGCGGATTCAGGCCCTGGGATTCCGGACGATGTCATTGATCACATCTTCGAGCCCTTCCTGACGACAAAAGGCAGCGGCACTGGTTTGGGTCTGGCGATCACAAAACGCATTGTTACCGCGCATGAAGGTAGCATGTTTGTAGAAAGTTTTCCGGGAGGAAGCATGTTCCATGTTTTGCTCCCTTTGTGGAAAGAGGAATAAATGACTGCATCTGTTTTAGTTGTCGACGATGAAGAAACAGCACGCATGGCAGTTTCTGAATTTTTACGCATCAAAGGTTACGAAGTCTTTGAAGCCGGCACCCTCGCGGACGCCAGGCAGGTCATCAATCAGGATGGTGCTGACATTATCATCCTGGATGTTCGTCTCCCGGATGGTTACGGCCCGCATCTCCTGACAGAAACAGCCATGCTGCCGCAGCGTCCCCAGGTCATTATTGTGACCGCCCACGGCGAAGTCAGCATGGCTGTCGAGGCGATGAAAAACGGTGCCCAGGATTTCATGGAAAAGCCGGTCGACCTGCTTGAACTTGAAAAAAGCGTCAAACGCGCCGCGGAGATCATTGCCATGAGACGAGAGCTCAATCATTTGCGTGGCAAAGCCAGCCTTGATAAGTTTATTATCGGCAAGACCAAGGCAATGCATGACATGATCGAGCTGGCAAGACGCGCTTCAGAGGCATCAGTTTCCACACTCATTACCGGCCCGACAGGCACCGGTAAAGAGGTTCTGGCGCGCTTTATCCATGAGAACGGGCCCCGTGCCCATAAGCCTTTCATCGACGTGAACTGCCCCGCGATACAATCAACCATGTTTGAATCGGAACTTTTTGGGCACGAATCCGGCGCGTTTACTGGCGCGACCCACAAACGCACTGGCTTGATGGAAGTGGCACAGGACGGGGTCTTGTTTCTCGATGAAATTTCATCCATGCCTATGGACCTACAGGCAAAGTTTTTACGGGCACTGGAAGAACGAGCGATCCGACGAGTAGGCGGAACAAATCTAATCCCGGTTGACGTTCAGGTCATTGCCGCTTCCAACCGAAACCTGAAGGAAATGATCGCCCACCATGAATTTAGAGAAGACCTCTATTACCGGCTTAAAGTTGTCGATCTGGACCTGCCCTCCCTGGCAGAGCGAAAAATCGACATCCCCGATCTGGTTGGATATTACCTGCAATTTTTTAACCAAAAATTAGGCAAGAATGTCCTCGATGTGACGCCAAAAGCCATGGAAGCGATGGTCAACTTCAACTGGCCCGGCAACATTCGCGAGCTTCGCAACGCGATGGAACGGGCTGTTTTGCTCTGTGACGAAGCTGTGATCGATCTTGGACACCTGCCTCGCGACATTACAACCGCTTAGCCAATTCACAAAACCAACCGGTATTTGGCATAGTAGTTGCATCTTAACCTCTAATAGCTTTACCTGGAGGTTTTAATGTTTGGTAGCGGAAATCAAATTGTACTAATCGTTGCGCTGGTCTTGTTTGTCCTCGGTGTTTGCAGCCTTATTTTGAGCATCATCATCCTGGCCAGGTCTGCCATGAGCAGAAATATTCAGGCAATTGCGGATTCGACGACTAAATTAGCCGAAAAAGGGATCACCGACGGTGTTTCAGGTTTGGTCGGCAACGCCTCGTTGTTGATCAGCTCCTTAAATGACCTCTCAAAATCAAACACTGGTATTGGTATCTTCCTTGTTTTTCTTAGCTTGGTCTTATTTGCGGCAGCTTATTACTTTATAAAGCCCTTTATCGCTCCCTTACCTTAACAGACGAAAGGACAAAAATGGCATTAGATAGACTGCTGGAAGCCCTGGAAGCGCGTTTTGACAAGCCTGTGATCCGCAGCCTGATTGCTGCCTGTCGCAACCACCCGCTTTTATGGAAAGAGCTCAGCCTGAGCGATTTGCCCGAAGAATGGGAGAATTTTGCCAATGCTGATCCCGAAAAATGGAGCCCAGGCATACTCTCCCTGACGCTTAGCTACCCTGATGTACAAAATTGGGCGGTAAAAACCGAAAACCTGGCAAGTAAGGATTCGCTTGAACAAGCCAATAAGGTGCTTGAAGCGATCCGCCTGACGGGACTGGAACCTGCCAACCTGAAAGACGCAGCCAGCCTGAGCCTGCTTTTGCTTCAATACCGAAATGATAAAGCCTCCTGGCAGGGACTGCCCCTGTTTTTAGGCAAAGGAAAAACCACCTTAGCCTCCTGGAAAACCGCCTTTCTTGCCTTGCCTTTCCTGCATGAGGAGGCTTTTTCCGCATTAAAAGAGCTGATCCTCAAACCTGGCAAATTCTCTGACAAGGAAGTTGCGGTTTTTTTAGTGGATCTTCTGCTCACCCAACCCATTGACGAAAAGAAGCAATACGAATTTCTCTCAAAAAGTCTTGACATGGCCAGTCTTTCCCTGCAGGTTGAGGTCCTGGGCCAACTGCGCGGCAGCTTTGAACCTGCATTTATTGAGCTTCTGGCTGCCAGCTTCCTGATCAACAAGAACCGACAGTCAGGCCCTGAGTCACAGGCTTCTGAACGATCGGTCGAAGATCATCAAAATCTGGCCCTGCTTAGCCAGTATGCTGGCAAAACAACTGTTGCCAGGGAAGAACTGGACAAAGCCTACGCTGTCATCCGTCACAATCAGGCCCTCCAGCTGCGCCGAATGGCTTTGGAATTTGAACCGATCAACACCGAAGAAGCTCGCAGACTCTGGGAACAGGTACTGGAACTTGAACCCGAAAATGACGTTCACCGCCGTGAATACGCCGAATTCCTGCTCAAACAAAACGAGCCAAATTTCGCGCTCGATCTGATCAATCAAAATCCAGACGAAGCAACCACGGCCTTACTGGCTCTGCGCTATCCCGAGCTGCGCGAACAAACCGATTCTGTCACCGAAGTTCTTGACAATGTGATCCAACGCAAAAACCTGCCTTCTCTTTCCACGCGCTACGTTGCCGAAAGTGACAATTTCAAAGCCGCGGAATACGCTTTTTCACAAAAAAAATACAACATCGCTTCCGACTTTATCCGCAAAGCGCTCAAAGAAAAACCAAATGACATTGAGATCATCCGCCTGGCAGCCAGAATAGACCAAAGGCTGGCAAATCTGGATGAGGCCATTAATTCATCGGCATTGCTGGCAATGTTTGAACCCGACAACAAAGCCAATAACCGTGAACTTGCCAGGCTCTATCAACAAACCCAACAACATGATAAAGCACTCGAGGTTTACGAGAACCAGATATTCGAACAGGCCAGGGTTGAGCGGGAAGACTTCTTAAACTATTCCGAAATCGCCATCAAAGCTGGTAAAGCAGAACTGGCCATCCCGATCGCGGAGAACTATCTGGCCAAAGACCAGTTGGATGGTGAAGCGCTGGTATTGCTTTGCCGCGCACTGATCGCCTCCAGTCGTAAATCCGAGGCAATGGAATTGCTTGAACGCGCCTCAGCCGTCGCTCCCGAAAAACCGACCAGTTGGCTGGCGCTTGCCCGTATCTGGATCGAGTTGGGTGATCGCGAACAAGCCTTGCTCGCCCTTAGAAAAGCCAAAGCGGCCCTACCCAATGAGCCGAAGATCCTTACCAGTCTCGGAAAACTATATTTTGACAATGGCGAAACTACCGACGCGATCGCTGCTTTGCGACAGGCCAATCAGCTTGATACGCAAGATGTCACAACGGCTCGCTTGCTGGCTGAGGCCTGGCTGAAACAAGGCTACATAACCGAAGCCTGGGAAGTTTTGGCCGTATTTGAGGACGACTACGCCAGTGATCCTGAGTTGGCGCTCAGCCTCGGAAAGGTGGCATTTGCCAATCAGGATCTGAGCACCGCTCAAAAAATGCTCCGCTTCGCCTGGCATTCCCTCAAGCGCGAAGACGCCCTGACAGCTTATGCCAACACGCTATTGCAAATAAACGAAAAGCATCCTGGCAGCAATCAGGAAGAAATGGCCCAATTGCTGGAAGCCATTCAGACGCAGGATCTGCGTACAGATGACGAATTACAACAAGCCATCCTGCTGGCTGATCTGAAGTCAGCGAACGGTCATGACGAAGAAGCTTACAGCAGCTATCTGAAATTGCTTGATGAACCCAGGGCAAAAATGCCTGTCTTCCATCATCATCTGCATTCCCATATCGGGAAAACCGCCGGTAAGCTCGGTCTGACCGATATTGCCCTGGCCTCGCTTCAGGAAGCCATGTTGGTCAACCCAGACAATATCGAAACACGCCACATTCTGGCAAAGACCTATCTTGACGCCAATCTCAACGATGAAGCCTTCAATACCGCCCGCTCCGCATTGCAGATCGCGCCGAGCGATGTCGATAACATCCTGTGGTTCAGCGCTTTCATGAACCAACAGGACAATCATAAGGAAACCATCCAGGTATTGAAAGACGCCATCCATTTGCGGCCAGACAACGAAAGTCTCTATCTTACGCTGGCCCGCACCTATGCTGGGCTTAATGATGTCGAAGAGACGAAAACGACACTCAACAAGATGCTCACGCTTGATTCGATCACCACAAAAGACTACATTGACGTCGCCAATCTGTACCTGACCCTCAATCAAACCGACGAAGCCTCCTCCGTTATTTTGAAAGCCATTTCCAACAATCCCGATCCTGATTTTGAAGAGACTAAAGACCTGGTCTACTCGGTGCTGCGCCTCGATAATGCTGAGGCAGCACATCAATTGGTGCTAAATCTCAGGGATAGTATTGGCAGTCATCCTTGCTATCCGATCCTTTTGAGTGATGTCCAGGTTGCCAACAACGAATTCATCGCTGCTTTGGAAAACCTGAATGAATTCTCGCAAAAGGTCGAATACGCCTCAGACGAGGATTGTTTCAACAGTCAGAGCTTCGAAAAGGGGAACCAGGATTTTGCGCCATATAACAAAGCGGGCTTTTATTACCGCCTCGCACAGGTGGAACGCGTGACAGGCGATCTGCTCGCCGCTCAAAAACACGCTGATCAAGCTCAAAAGGAAGACCCAGGCTGTCGCAGAACGATCCTTTTGCAAGCTGGGCTTGCCCTGAGCATACAAAACAATCAAAAGCTTGAACTCGCGCTCGATTACCTCAATCCCGAGTCCGACTCCAGCGAAAGCAGCCAGGGTATCGTTCAGATCCTGGCGCTTGAATCGGCCATCAATCAGGACTATCAAAAGCTTGGCATGCTTTGGGATTATTTCATTTCTAAACAAGCGCCATCACTTTTCCAGCAGGCTACTGCCGCGCTGATGCATTGGCAGCAAAGCGATAAAGAAAGCTGTCAACAGGCTTTGGCCAGCATTCGCAGGCAAATTTCCGAAAGCGACCGCCGCGCCAGCACCGTCAGCAAGCTCTTTGAACAAGTTTGGGCAAACCTGATGACCTTCCTGGTTGCCTGGAAAACCCAGGATTGGCGTCTGGCCAATGAATCAATCCGACAAGCGCTTCAGACAGTACGCCTCAACCCAGTAGCCAATCGCCTGTTGGCTGCCTATTTGAGCGATAACTACCGCCAGCGTAATAACGCCATGCTTTTGCATATCACGCGGCATGCGCCCGAGTTGTACACAGCGGATGATCCACTCGGGAACCTTGAGGATCAGATCGCGCTCGCGGGCCGCTACCTGCCGCCTTCCAGCCTTCTGCCCGTGCTCAAAGTAGGTCAAGCCATCTTCGGCGGTCATTGGAATGATGATCAGGCACTGGAAGAATCGGTTTTAAACCCCATCCAGGCAGCTGGTGTTCTGTCCGTCCTTGTCAACCGAGAACAAATCAATAAGATCATGACCGCCTTTGGCGATCAGCCCGAGGTTCTGGAACAAAAAGCCATTCTAAATCTGCACAATGAGTCCAATGACAGCGCCGAAATTGCCGGGCAGTTGCTCGAAAAAGATGCGGGCAATCCGGTTTTACACGCCATTAAAGCCTTCGCCTTGCGCAATGATCCTGAAAAGGCGATCGAAGCCATCGAAGATGCTCTCTCCATCTTGCCTGATGAGCCAGAATGGCATATCTTCGCCTCAAACATGTACCAGGACGCCAAAGATTATCCCTTAGCCGCATCGCACCTTGAAAACGCTTTGCAGATCGCGCCAAAGTCAGCTCACTACTGGCAGTTGCTTGGCGACGTTAAATTATTGGAAAAAGATTATCACGCAGCCAAAGACTACTTTGGCAAAGCTTCCGATCTTTTCCCAAACAATCCCGACGCCCTGAATTCGCTGGCTAAGATCAATCAGCAGCTCGGAGAACACCAGATCGCGATCCAATGCTGGCAAAAGGCTCACCAACTCGACCTCGAAAACCCCGTGTATCAAACTTCGATCGCGCAGTCGCATTTGGCGCGCAAGGAGTTTGAGCAAGCCATTCAGCTGGCCGAAGGGGTACTTCAGAACCACCGCGGCAACGAGCAAGCCTTTCTCCTGATTGCCAGCGCGCAAATGCAATCTGGCAAGATATCAGAGGCTTTACACACAATTCAGGAAGCAAAGAAGTTGACCAGCGACCAGATCTCCTTTGATCTGCTTGAGATCGAGATCATTTCGCAAACAAAACCACAAAAAGCGCTCCAGGCAGCGCAACAACTGGCAGACACAAACCCTGATAATCCGCTCGTGCTCAACAGACTTGCCAACATACAAATTGAAGCAGGCCTGCTCGACAAAGCACGATCGAATCTTGAAAACAGCCTTTCGATAGACGACAGCGATCCTGACACACTGATCTATCTGGGAACGATCGCCAGGCTAAAAGGACAGCTGGATCAGGCGATTGCGTATCTCAGTCAGGCCATTAAAAATGATCCCAGCAAAATCGAAGCCTATCTTGAGATGGGACAAACCTATCAGGACCGCCGCGAAGTGACCAACGCGATCGAGATATACCATAAAGCAATTGATATGGTCGAAAAAGACCCCAGACCCTACATTCAGGCATCCGCCGCTTACAAGGAAAGCCGGGATTATCGCAATGCCGAATTTATGCTGCGCCAGGCAGCCCAACTTTCCCCATCAGACCAAAGCATACGCCGTCAGCTCGCTGCCATCGTAGCTTTAAACCTGGTAAACAATCTCCAGGAGGCACCGAAACGTAAATGAGACCCTATTCAAAGAAAAATGATGAAATTTTAGTCGTCCGCAGAGCCAAATTTCTGACCCTGCTGCAAACCGCTCTGACCAGCCGTGAGTATCAGTTCGCCCGCCAGGCAGCCCTGATCTGGTTGGCCAGCTACCCGGGCGACCTTTTGATCAATTTTATCTACGCGCAGTTTTTGGCAGAGCTGGGCGATACTGAGATGGCAGTAACCAACCTTGAAAAGGTCCTTGGCTACGACCCTGAATTTGTTGAAGCCAGTAATCTGCTGGATCACCTCCTCGATCACAGCGACAGTGACGTTGCCGCGTGCAAAGCTTATCTATCGAGAGGAAGTTCATCCGCGGCAATACAAGCCAACTGGCTGCCCGCGCTGATCACAGCTCGCAACGCTTATGAAACTGGTGATCTCACTACGGCGGAAAAAGCAGTCATGGAATCGCTCGCGCACAACCCGAAAGTTGCCTTGCCAGCCATCTTCCACATGCGCATCATTAACGATAACCGCAACTACACTCTCCTGAAGACCTTGAGCGACATTTATTCTTCTCGTTGGCCTAACTGTGTCCAGATCAAGATATTGTCCGCGATCGCCGACCTGCAGCAAGGTAATGACGCTTATGGTGTCGAAAAACTGCACTGGAGCGCGGCGCACGATTCCAGTGGGCAGGTCGTAAACAGGTTGCTGGGACCAAACCACAGTTTTAAACCTTTATGGCCCGAAGACCTCAAGGTTTATATGGACTTACCCGTTCCCTCCACCATTGCAGCCGAGTTGGGCCTCAATGTCCTTTCGCAAACCGAATTTCTCAGTACCAAAGCGCCTGAGATCGGCGCGTCGAAAAAAGAGATCGATCAGATACTTGATGACGAGCCCACACTCGCGAACGAGATCAATTCCTTCATGTTTGAAGATGATGCTAAAGTCAACCCGCAAGTTCCGGTTGACTATTCAGAAGTTCCAACAGGTTCCTTCTTCTTACAGGACATTTCCACCCCACCTCCCGCGCAGGAAATTGGCATGGAACATCGCGAGGAACCGCCAACGGTAAATAAAAGCCGTTTTGAGCCCCAGGACGCGCAAACCATCGCAACGCTAAAAGCGATCGAGGAGATCCAAAGCGATTTCGCGACCATCGCCAATAAGATCAATAAGGCTGAACTGATCCATACCGACGGTCGTTTCCCATGTTATGTCATCTTCACTTCACGCAAGAACTTAACTCAAAAATATGGTGAGAACACCGCCAGCGTTGTCATCGACGCCATGCGCGACCTCGCGCTTAAGCTCGTCAGCCTGCCAGGCTGGAACGGCTGTGTCTTCGTCCCGGATGACGCTCAAAGCACCCAGGAATTTGGCCTTACACCGATCACCACAGCTGACGCCTGGAAACTGAAGCTCTCCCTCGTCGATCTGGATAAAGTCCTGGCTTCCAGAGGAGAAATGATCGGCGCCTTGCTCATCGTTGGCGGCGACGATATCGTCCCCTTCCATCTCTTGCCCAATCCAACCGATGACAGTGACCTGAACGTACCCTCAGACAACCCCTACGCCACCATCGATGAAAACTACTTTATTCAACAGTGGCCTGTCGGCCGTTTGCCAGACGAAAAAGGAAGCGACGCGGGCTATCTGCTGGAACAATTGCGTTTCCTGAATAACGAATACGAGGTAAAGGTCAAAACCAGGAAATCAGTGGAAAGCAGCCTCTTTGCCCGATTGATGGAAAGGCTCAACCAGCAGCTTTCTCTTTTCCAATCACGTTTCCAAAAAGCGAATAATCTGGCTTGTTCTGCCGAGGTATGGAAAACCCCTTCATCCATGGTCTTTTCTGTGATTGATGATCCCAATCGCTTAAAGACCTCACCTCCAACAACGAATAAAAACCTTTTGTCCGGCCAGATCAGCAATCCGAAATTCGCCTATTTCAACTTGCACGGGCTAAAAGATTCTGCGGAATGGTATGGTCAAAAAGACCTCACCAAACGCGAACCCGGCCCTGAATACCCGGTCGCTATGCTGCCAGAAAACTTCAATGCCACCAGCTCTTCTCCGACGCTGGTTTTTAGTGAGGCCTGTTATGGCGCGAACGTCCTTAACAGATTGGTGAGCGAGTCCATCGCGCTTAATTTCCTTGCCAGCGGCACGCGCGCTTTTGTTGGCTCGACCTGCATCGCCTACGGCTCCGTTGGCAAACCGTTGATCGCTGCCGATCTGCTCGCCTGGCATTTTTGGAAATTAATTGTGGACGAACAGTCGGCTGGGTACGCTCTCATGCAGGCCAAGCTGGCATTGGCAAAGAAAATGACCGGCGACCAGGGCTACCTCGATGGCGAAGACCAGAAGACGATCCTTTCCTTTGTTCTCTATGGCGACCCCCTGGCGACAGCGAAGAACATCAAGGAAGTCACCAAACCAGCCATCCGCCCGACCATCAGCCCGGAACTCAAGACCATCAGCGATTCACCGGAAGAACTGGTCGTTGCCGCAGATGAAATGCCTACTGAGATCCTTGGAAAGATCAAGTCGGTTATTAAAAATTACCTGCCTGGTCTGGACGACGCGACCGTCGCGATCAACCCGCAGCTGAGCAACTTCACGCTTGACCCGGATAAGATCGAGGAGCACCGCAGGCAATTTGATCTCCTCAAAGCCAGTCAGCGTTACGTTGTGACCCTGAAGAAACAGTATGAATATAAATCGATGAGCCACAAACACTTCGCCCGCATGACCTTTGACCAAAACGGCGAGATGATCAAGCTCAGTACGTCAAGATAATAAATACTTATAGATTAAAATTGTATGCCGGATTCAAAATAGAATCCGGCATTTTTAATGATCATTTAAGTTTTTTCGCGATTTTGATGATTGAATCAGTGATTTCTTTCCATCTAATGATCACTTGAATTATTTTGTTATTTTTTTATCATCATCGGAAAGTACTCAATCTTTGAGTAATTAAATGCCTGAATTTTGTCATTTTTTCAGCAATAACCACCCATTATATATGTTTAATTTCACACCTATATTCAAACTTAATGTATACTTTTAATTGAAAACGAGGATGTTTTCCATGATCGATTTCGATCAAAAAGATGGATGAGCTTCGTTCTCAAAATTCTTAATGTATTCATAAAATTTCATAACAAGACAGGAGCAATTATGTACGGATACAGCGGAAAAATCTTACATATTGATTTAAAGACAAAAAAAAGCTGGGTTGAGGCCAAACCAGAGGAGTGGTACAAGCTCTGGATCGGCGGTGTATCCATGGCCTCCCGATTGTTATGGGAAAATATAGTGCCCGGCTGCGACCCCTACGACGACGGCAACCCGATTTGCATCGCCAACGGCATCTTCACAGGTACACCAGTCCCCGTAGGCGGGAAATTTGGCCTTGCCTCGAAATCACCTCAAACGGGCTTCGTTGGTGACAGCCTGACCGGTAGTTGGTTCTCCATCGCGCTAAAACGTGCAGGCTGGGATGGTGTGGTTCTTCATAACAAATGCGACCAGTGGACTCAGGTTTTCATAGACGATGAACGCATTCAGTTCAATGATGCCAGCTACCTGATGGGAAAGGGAACTTTCGATACTGAAGAAGCCATTCGTGACAAACTTGGTGATGACCAGGTCCGTTCCTGCACCATTGGTCCTTGCGGCGAAAACATGGTGCGTTATGCCAACGTGACCAATGACGGTCGTCAGGCTGGCAGAACGGGTCATGGCGCGGTCTGGGGCAGCAAAAAGCTAAAAGCTCTTTCCGTTCGCGGTACCAAAGGAGTTAAAGTTTACGACCCCAAGACCCTTAATAAACTCGCCTATGATATTTCCAAATCTGCTCAGGGAAAAGACACTGAAAAATATCGTGTCTTCGGAACCTCAACTGGTCTGATGAACACCAATTCAATGGGAATTCTACCCACACGCAATTTCCAGGAAGGCGTTTTTGAATACGCTGAACTGGTCAGCGGTGAATATCTCGACAAACACCACAAGGTCAAAGTTATCGCCTGCGCCCAATGCCCCATTGCCTGTGAACAAATGTCCATCGTTAAAACAGGTCCGTTCGCTGGCGCGATGACCGGTATTGAATATGAAAGCCTTTTTGCCAACAGCTCCAACCTCGGCATCTCGGACATGCGGGCTGCCATCAAGCTAATCTCGATCTCTGACCAGGACGGCATGGACAGCATCAGCATGGGCGTATCCATCAGTTTCGCCATGGAATGCTATGAGCGCGGTGTGTTGACCGATTCCGATTTTGCCTGTCCCTCACATCCAGAAGGCTTCTCCCTGCGCTTTGGCGAGGGTGATTCTGCTGTCAAACTGGCCGAAATGATCCGCGACCGGGAAGGCATCGGTGCTTTATTGTCAGAAGGCGTCAAGATCGCCAGCGAGACGATCGATAAAGAAAAGGGCACTGAAAGCTACAAATGGGCAATGCACGTAAAAGGTCTCGAACCTGCCGGCTACGATGCCCGCAGCCTGAAGACCTTCGCGGCAGGACTGGCTGTTGGCACCCGCGGCGGCTGCCATAACCGTTCCGCTGCTTACGACCCCGACATGAAAGGCGACACCAACCGTTTCACCGTCGATGAAACCCGTGGTAAAGTTGCCGCCGACACCGAGGAATACGCCGCGGTCTATGACACACTTCCCTTGTGTAAATTCATCCGACGAAGCTTCACCGGCAAAGCCGACCGTGCTGGCGCCTGGCCCGCGATCGCCAATCTGATCAACGCGACGACGGGTTGGGATTTTGATTATGACGCGGTAGACCTGATCGGCATCCGCGCGCATACCATCAAAAAAGCTTTCAACATCCGTGAAGGCTGGACTCAGGAAGATGATCATCTGCCCTGGCGCTGGAAACACGATCCATTTACCCACGGTCCCAGCGCAGGTGTTGTTGTGACGGACGAAGAGCTTGAATATATGAAAAAACTCTATTACGAAGCCAAGGGTTGGACAGAAGAGGGTTTGATCCCCAAAGAATTGCTGATCAAACTCGGAATGCCCGATGTAGCTGAGGAAATCGGAGTTTAAGGAGATCAAGATGCCAATTACCAGTACCTCAAAATTCGCCTACATTGAATGTGACACCAACCTCTGCGTGGGTTGCCAGCTTTGTGAATATATGTGTTCTTTCACCAAAACGGGTGAATACAACAGCTATCGCAGCCGCATCCGCACGGTACGCGTTGATGAAGTGCTCATCACCGCCATCGCCTGCCGTACCTGCGAAAACGCGCCTTGCGTGATCGTTTGTCCGCGTGACGCTTTGACCCAGGATCAGTTTACCGGGCTCATTGATGTGAACCCCACCAAATGTGACGGCTGCGCATGGTGTATTGAAGCCTGCGATTTCGGTGCGATTTCGATCAACCCCGCCACAACGCTGGCTGAAATTTGCGACCAGTGCAAGGACGAACCTGACGGTCCCCAATGCGTAAAATGGTGCCCCAAAGAAGCTCTTAAGCTCACCACAGCCGACCAACGCGCTCAACGAACCAGAAAGAAACTGATTGCTGAATCGTTGGATATACCCACAAAAGCTACGGACCCCAAATGAACGAAAACGAAACTGAAATCCATCATGTAGGAGCCATGCCCCAAGACGAACCCCGCATTGGCGTCTACATTTGCCATTGCGGCAGCAATATTGCCGGCGTCATCCCCCCAGCGGAAGTGGTGGATTTCGCTGGCAAGCTGCCTGGTGTCGTCCGCGCCACTGAGACCTTGTATGCCTGTGCTGACAGCGGACAGCGTCTGATCAAGGAAGACATTAAGAAATACGGTCTCAATCGCGTCGTCGTTTCCGCTTGTTCCGTGCGTATGCATGAACCAACTTTCCGTGCCTGTGTTGCCGAAGCTGGGTTAAACCCCTTCCTCATGGAAATGGCTAACATCCGCGAACAATGCACATGGGCTCACGGTCATAACAGCGAAAGAGCGCTTGAAAAAGCGAAAGACCTGACAGCCGCGGCGATCGCCAAGGCCGCCCTGCTTACGCCGTTGGAAATGATCAGCGTCCCGGTCACGAAAAAAGCGATGGTCATCGGCGGCGGGGTTGCTGGCATCAATGCCGCCCTCGACCTGGCAGAACAGAAAATTCCAGTGGTACTGGTTGAAAAAGAACCAACAATTGGAGGGGTCATGGCGCAACTTAACAAGACCTTTCCAACAATGGACTGCTCGATATGAATTCTCGCGCCAAAAATGGTTGACGCGGCGCGTCAGCCCCTGATCGAAATAAAAGCATTTACGGATGTCGAAAAAGTCGAAGGCTTTGTCGGCAACTTCAAGGTAACACTTCGGGAGAAAGCCAAATATGTCCGCGCGGATCGCTGTAACGGCTGCAACGCCTGTTCGCTGGCATGCCCTGTCGAAGTGCCCAACTATTTTGAAATGAACCTCAGCTCACGCAAGGCAGCCTATGTGCCGATGAGCCAGAGTGTTCCCCTCATCTATACCATCGATATGGATGCCTGCATCCATTGTTACAAATGTGTTGAAGCCTGCGGTTCTCTCCAGGCGATCGACTTTGGCATGGAAGATAAAGTAACTGAAGAAGACATCGGCGCGATCGTCGTCGCGACTGGTTTCAGCCATTTCGACCCAACTCCCATGACGGAATATGGTTACGGCCGCTTCCCGAACGTCATCACCGCCATGGAAATGGAACGTCTCAACAACTCCGCTGGCCCAACCCGAGGCTCACTGATTCGCCCCAGCGATAACGTCAAGCCTAAACGCCTGGCGATCATCAACTGTGTTGGTTCCAGAGACAAACGTTATATCCAGTCTTGTTCCAATTTCTGCTGCATGTACGCGATCAAGAACGCTCTTTTGCTCAAACAGGCAATCCCAGATATCGATATCTCCATTTACTATATCGATATCCGCACGCCCTCCAAAGGCTACGAGGAATTTTACGACCGAGCCCGTGAAGCAGGCATAAAGTTCGTTCAGGGCAGACCAGCAGAAATTACCGAAGACCCTGAAACCCATCAGCTTTTCATTAAGTCAGAAGATATCACCCTGGGTCGTGTAGTGGAACACGAATATGATATGGTCATGCTCAACCAGGCTGCCGTTCCTCAACCAGACCAAAATCACATGAGCTCCGTGCTGAACGTCGCCCAATCTCCTGGCGGCTGGTTCATGGAATACCACCCCAAACTGCGCCCAATGGACAGCCCCACAGATGGCATCTTCTTTGCTGGCGCTTGTCAGGGACCCAAGGATATTCCTGCCAGTGTCGCGCAGGGTTCTGCCGCTGCCGCGCGCGCTTCCCGTATTCTGCACTCAGATACCTGGCAAATCGAACCGACCGTTGCCGTTGTCTGGCCAGACCGTTGTGTCAGCGGCAAAGGTCAGGCCTGCGGAATCTGCGATCGCGCTTGTCCTTACGGCGCGATCAATTACGAAAAAGGTTCCGCCGCCGAAGTCGTTACTGCCAAATGCCACGGCTGCGGCGCCTGTGTGGGCGAATGTCCGCATGACGCGGTCACTCAGCTTCATTTCACTGACGCGCAGGTGCTCTCACAGATTCGCACCCTGCTGGCCGTTGAGCCAGAGAAGAAGATCCTGGCGTTCCGCTGTCAATGGTGCTCTTATGGCGGCGCTGATCTGGCTGGAACAAGCCATTTTGAATACAGCGCCAACGAACGTGGTTTGCGCGTCATGTGCTCAGCGCGTATGGACGCAGACCTCATCTTCGAAGCTTTCCGTCTGGGAGCAGGCGCGATCCTTTATTCAGGCTGCCACCCGCAGGACTGTCATTACATCACTGGTCAGGTTGCTGGCGCAAAGCGTGCCTCCAGACTTGAGAAAATGTTCGAGCGAATGGGCATGAGCCCGGGTCGCTTCCGCACCGAGTGGATCTCAGCCGCTGAAGGCGATAAATACGCCCGCGTCATCAACGAGATGCAGTCAACGCTTGATGAGATCCCCATGGAAGAACTCAAGTCAGAGATCGAGCGTCTGAAACCGGAAATGGAAAAGAAGCTGACTAAGCTTAATCAGATCCCAGGCGTCGAAGAAGCCCTGATCCAGGTTGACTTCATAGTCAACGAAATGCTCGGAAAGGCGGTGAACGCATGAGCCAGACAAACCCCGAAAGTCTCGCGGAACGCGTCAAAGCCATTCCTGGCGGCGAAATGCTGATGATGTGCTTCTCCTGCGGCACCTGCACCAGCAAGTGCATGATCCAGGAAAAGCTTGAACCCAATTACAACCCGCGTCGTTTGATTCGCGAAGCTGTTTTCAACTATAAGGAAGAAGCATTCGCGGATGAAACCACCTGGCTCTGTTCTGCCTGCGATCTTTGCTATCCCGCCTGCCCACAAAAGATCCACATTTCTGGCGTGATCACAGCAATAAAACAGCTTGCGGTTGCCGAAGGCAAACAAACGCCCTACCAAACCGCGAAGGTTGACGAAGCTACCTGCGTTGCCTGTGGACTGTGCGTAAGCGTCTGTCCTTATGAAGCGATCAGCCTGGTGGAGAAAAAAGTGGCTTTCCGCGGTCTCATCCCTGTGGCTTCTGTTGACCCAGGAAAATGCATGGCTTGTGGGATGTGTTCTGCGGCCTGTCGTTCAACTTCGATCCGCCTTACTGAAGATTTTAATGATCAGCAGCTGATCGAAGATCTCTGGACATGGCTGGAAAGGAAAACGATCTGATGACCGCCAAAGCAAAAATTGCGTTATTTCAATGCCGCTGGTGTCTGTTCTCTCCTGCCGATCAGGAATGGGTCGATACCCAGCTGCCAGAGAATATTCACCTCATCAAAACACCCTGTACAGGCAGGATCAATCCACTCTATTTGCTTAATGCCGTTCAGGGCGGCGCGGATGGCATCATGATCAGCGGTTGTTTGCCGGAACAATGCCACTTTAAAACAGGAAACCTTGCCGCCCGACGACAATTGGAGGAATTCAACGATTTTCTCCACTATATTGGCTATGAAAAAGAGCGTGTCCGCTTTCTGTGGCTCGATCTGCAGGATCGCGGCATCATCCAGCAAGAACTGACTGCCTTTGAAGCCGAACTCGAGGCGATGGGCAGTACCCAACATCTCGCCACCCGCGTAATGAGAGCAGAAGGAGGTGAAAATGCCTGATATCAACGCGCTCAAGCTTGAAGCAAAAAGGATCTTACGAGAAGGCATCGTCGATGTCGTCGTAGGATTCAAACCAGGCGACTCTCCTCTTCATCCTCAACCAGCTTTCTTCCGAAATGAAGACGAGGTTGAGGATTTAATTCATAACGGTCTATGTAAAAACAACCTGGCGAATTACCTCACCCGTATCCCAAAACAAGAGAAAGTTGGGATGTTGGTACGCGGCTGTGAAAACCGTTCGGTCAACTCGCTGATCGTTGAATCACAAAAGGAACGGGATGATCTCTACCTGATCGGTATTCCCTGCGAGGGCATCATTGACTGGCGGCGGATCGTTGAACAGGCAGGTGAGCATATCTCTTTGGTTGAAGAAAGCGAGACCCTCGTGACCGTTCACACCCCTGCTGGTGAAAACAGTTATAACCGCTTTGACTTGCTCCACGAGAGCTGTCAACGCTGCCTGTACCGCAATCCTATTTCTGCTGATATCGTCATAGGTGATCCTGTTGCGAACGGGTCGCTTGAATTAGCGACCCAAAAAGTCAAAGATTTTGAAAGCCACGATATCGAAGCCCGTTACGCTTTCTTCCAAAAAGAAGCGGAACGCTGCATCCGCTGCTATGCCTGCCGCGAAGCCTGCCCGAGCTGTTATTGCACGGAATGCTTTGTGGACCACAACACCCCACGTTGGACCGAAAGCGGAGCGACGCCTGCGGGAATGCAAGGCTGGCATATCGTCCGCGCTTTTCACCAAAGTGGGCGCTGCACCAGTTGTGGCGCCTGTGAACGCGCCTGCCCGATGGACATCAAAATGACTTATCTGACCGAGAAATTGAACCATGACATGCGCGAAAAATACAATTTTGAATGCGGCATGGATGCTGAGACTAAACCACCCTTCCAGACGGTGACACTTGACGATAAAAACCGCTTTTTCGTAGGAGGAGGTAACTGATGAACCTGATCCTCCCCAAAATTGATCTGCCCGATCTGCTCCGATCCTGGCGGAAGGAATATACTGTTTATCTCCCACAAAAATTGGAGCGTTTTTCGCACTTTATGCCTTTGGATGATGCAAACGCGCAGATTCATGAACAACCTCACAATACCCGCATTCCACCAAAAGCGCTGTTTTTACCGATGAATGAAGCCCTGGTAAAATTCACCCGTTTTGGCACTTACGAAGACGCTGAACTGGAAGTCAGCCCTCGCATCGTTTTTGGCATACGGCCTTGTGATGCCCAGGCAGTTCAACTGCTTGATACAGTCTTTGAGCAGGAGCAATACACCGATCCCTTCTGGGTCAAACGACAGGAGAAAACGATCAGGATCGGTCTGGGTTGTCATATCCCCTGCGCCAATGGCTTCTGCACCACGGTTGGCTATGGGCCCTTCAGCAAAGACGGCCTGGATATCCTCCTCACCGATCTTGGAGATAGCTTCCTGGTTGAAGTTTTAAGTGAATCTGGCAAAGCCCTTTTTGAGAACCTCCATGAAGCTTCTGAAGAACTGAAAAATCAGGCAAAAGAGATTCAGCATAAAGCCCATGACGCCATGCCAATAGCCTTTGAGACCGAAAATCTCAAGGAAAAAATCGAGCAGAACTTCAAAAGCGACTATTGGGATGAAGTTTCGCGATCCTGTCTGGGTTGCGGAGTCTGCACCTTCCTATGTCCAACCTGCTTTTGTTTTGACATTGTCGATGAAGTCCAGCGACAGGAACGCGTCCGCAACTGGGATACCTGCATGTTCCGTACTTACTCGCTCGAAGCTTCCGGGCACAACCCACGTCCATCCCGAGTTGAACGTACCCGTCAGCGCTTGAGCCACAAATACGCCTATTGGCTAGACCAAGTCGGTCTGATCGGGTGTACAGGCTGTGGACGCTGCGTAAGCTACTGCCCGGTTGGGCTGGATATCCGTGCCATGCTTCGCCAGGCACAATCTCTGCCATTTGAGGTGAGTCATGTCGAATAACAGTCGAAGTCCCTACACCCCAATGCCCATGCGCGTTTTACGGGCTTATTATGAATCAACCGACCGCTCACTCAAAACGCTTGAACTTAGTTTCGAAAATTCAGAAGACAGAAATACCTTTTTCGCGGAATTTAATCCTGGGCAGTTTTGCCTTTTATCGGTTGCCGGTAAGGGTGAATCGGCGCTTGGCGTCGCGAGTGCAGCCTGGGAAGGTGACTTTGTTCGCTTCACAGCGCAAAGAATCGGCACAGTCACCAATGCCCTCCACGCGCTTAAGGCAGGCGAACCGATCGGCATGCGCGGCCCACTCGGCAACGGCTTCCCATTGGATGACTGGAAGGGCAAGAATCTCGTTATCATCGGTGGGGGTTGCGCTTTTTCAACCCTTTATGCCCTGACAAAACACGTTCATCACCCGGATAACCGCGAGGATTTTGGGAAAATTACTCTCGTCTATGGAACCCGCACCTCCGGTCTTTGTATGTACAAGCACGATATCGCCTCCTGGCACGAGAGGGAAGACATGGAGGTCCATCAGGCCATCGATGTGCCTGAGGAAAACTGGCTGCACCACGTCGGCTATGTACCCGATGTTGTTAAAGATGTAGCGCCCTCGCCTGAAAACGCGGTCGCGGTGGTTTGTGGGCCTCCCATCATGACGAAGTTTACCCTGCCAGCCTTACTTGAGCTCGGATTTGCCCCTGAAGCGATCTTTACCTCGCTCGAAAAGCGCATGAAATGCGGTTTGGGCAAATGTGGTCGCTGCAATCTGGGCCACAAATACATCTGTAAAGACGGTCCTGTCTTTTCTTTGGCAGAACTGAACGCCCTTCCGGCTGACCTTTAGGAGAACATATGAGTCGCGGTACGCCAAAAAAGTCAAGAACAGAACATCTGATGACCATCAATCGGGACATGGTCACCCGAAATTACCTGATGAAATGGGACCTGGATAAATGTGTAGGTTGCCAGATCGGCCCTCTTGTTTGCCCCAAAGAAGCCCTGACCCATATTCCGGCAGTGCTTGAAAATGGTCGCATCTTACAAAATGCCTCTGTTGATGTGGACGAAAACAAATGCGTCAACTGTGGTATTTGCGTGGAAGCCTGTCCCAAACACGCCATCGAGCTGACAATCAATGGCAAACCTGCCAATCCTGTCATCGAATACGGCGCGTTTCCCAAGTTTGACGCCAAGACCATTTTCCGCAAAGAAAAGTTTGATTTTAGCCTGAAGGATTTCGTTATTGATAACTGCCCGACTCATGTGATCAGCTATGACGAGCAGCGTGACACCATGCGTGTTGATTTCGACCATTGCATCCACTGTCGACAATGCGAAGTAGCCAGTAAAGGCGCTTTTGAGGTTCGTCAACCCTGGGTTGGATCGGTGGAGTTATTCCGTGAGAAATGTCAACCGGGTTGTTTTGCCTGTGCTGATATTTGCCCCACACGCGCTCTGCATAAGAATGAGGAGGGCGAACTCGTCCTCGCCGACTATTATTGCATCAAGTGCGGCGCCTGTATGCAGGTCTGCCCGGTGAAACCGAAATACGAAGAGGAAGTCTTCACTTTCGAATCCCACGGCATGACACATACCCGCGCCAGGCAAATATTGGTCAACAAAAACGAGCTGGCTGTCGTTGTCGAACGCTGGCGCATTTCGCACACACCTGTTTCGAGCGCTGCATGGCTTGAAGCCTTGCGCAAACTCTCTGATGATAAAGCCAAATCGGTCGAAATTGATCGCAAACGTGCTTTGCGTCGGGTTGATTTGATCGAAGCGCTGAAAGGTAATAAAATGGCTAAAGTCCACCTCAAAAAGGAAATTGGTCGCTAAACGGAGCAGTTAGAGATGAGTTTGAAAACAGAGATATTACAGGTTTTAATGTTCATTCCTTTTCTGAAGCTTCTCGTTGCTGAAAATGACAGCGGCGAAATTGCACGTATTGAAAAGATACTAAAAGAAAACAACATCATGTATCGCATCAAATCAGTTTCATCGCGAGGCACGATCGGTCGTTTTCATGATTCTTCGGCATTTAAAAACTATAACGTGAGTTATAACCGTGTTGGCTATCATCTGGGCATAAATTTTTTGATTTATGTTCGGAAAAAGGATCTTGAGCGAGCCAGGGAATTAATAAAATAAGTTTTTCTGGCTCTCATACGATTTATTCTCAATAGCCTCAAAAAACAAGAAAGATATTGATTCTCCTTGTTATTTCATGAATACGAAAACCGTAAAAAAATCATACGGGAGTTGAACAAGAAAAAGCCTTAGACTGTCAACCTAAGATACCCTCGTCAGAAAGGGCGCCAAAGGCATAGCGGGCGTTAAAGTCAAAAGACCAACCGGTCTGGCGGGTATATTCAGGGTTGCGTTCATAGCGACCAAAGACCATCACCCGGGCTTTGGAGCGCAGTCTTCCAAAACGGCTCAAGGAGGGAGTCGAGGTGATCAGATTCCGGAACGTACCACTGTTGATATAGTACTTCTCTACTCCATCTTTAACCTTCAGTAACTCGACCTCCGGCAAGTGGGTATGCCCGGAAACGACACATTTGATCGGGGAGTCATCTTTTCGCATGCATTCTTCCCTTAGGATCATGCTCAAATTATTTGGGATCTTTGTACGTCTGGATATAGGGTTCATAAGCGTTCTGATCGTCCAGAATGGCAGGCCTTTACGCCACAAACGGGTTCGCAAAACAGAATTAAGGGTAAAAGCTTTTGCACCTTTGATATTTCCAAAAGAGATCAAATTTTTGCCCACGTGCTGGTTCAGGGCCAGGTTATCAAAAAGTTTCAGCATGACAGGCTCGATAAGTGTCCAGACCTCATTTTTGCTCAACCCAGGTGTGGAAAAAAGGAAATTGAGCAAAGCGTTGGAAGGCCTGACGTTGTCAAAGTCCATCAGGCGTTCATACATGGTCATCAATTCCGGCTTCGACAGGATCGTGGCGTCACTGTAATGCTCGCGATAAAGCAAAGGCAGCTTCGAGGCGATTTCCGACGTAACGATATCACCCAGTACCGGAGCGTCATAATAACTTTTTTCAATTTTGGTTGGTATCTCATCCCAAGTGCGCAGATCGGCACTGAAATTGGACTTGTCATATTCATGGCCATGCCGGATCAGCGCCAGCGGATCACCATTCTCATAGTACACATACTGGTTCTGAAAAAAGTCACCGGTTGGCTCAAGATTTAACAGTTCCCGCACCCTTTTTCTAACGTTCAGGCTCGAGTTTGCCAGGCGGTCATGGTTGCCAGGCACGAAATGGATAAGAACGGGTAATTGGAAATAATCACCCAAACGCCCAAATACCGCCAGCGTGGCTGCAATTCTTTCATCTCTGGCGATGCTATCGATCACCTCCAAAAGGCGTTTTTCAGCCTCACTGCCATCGCGGATCTCATCATTATGCAGGTAGGGTTTAAAATGATCCTTATGCCAGAGAGCCGAACGAGTGATTTCAAAAATATCCCCGGCTAAAACCAGATCAATTTCTTTGATTGTGCTTTCCCGAATAAACTCTCTGATTTCTTTAAAATAGGTACTGTAAACCTCTGAAGGAAGATTATGGTTGTATTTATACCCATTAAGACTATTGCCGCTCGAATCAGCAAAATGAAGGTCAGACATGACAATTAACATAATTTCTTAAACCGGATTCTTTATATCACGAAAGAGAATAAAGTTAGGATTTAAACTTAAATTTTTGTTTAAGGAATCGTAAAGATATCCGCGCCTGCTTCTCTGCTTCCAACCAACAATCGTTCCCTATCTATTGGCAGAAAGATCATGGTCTGATAATGCCAGGGCTCTTCCGTTTGATACCCAAGCCAGGTATCGCCGCAGTCGTTGCTGATGAAATACTCGCCTACCCCACCGGCAGCCAAACGGCAGGTCTCGCCAGATTGCGTTATGCTGAGAACATCCGGTTCGGTTTGCATTTTGAGTTCCCAATCCTCAACACCTGGATCCCAGCGGTAAATTCCATTTTCAGCAGCCGCGAAGAAATCATCTCCAACAAGATAGAAAGAATTAATGCGGTTCTTTCCGATTTTCCCAGCCTGAACCTGCCAGGCAGAACCGTCAAAGGCCAAAAGCTGGCAATCATTGTCGATCGAACAGACGGAAGCGTAGAGCAGCTCGTTTTCTGGATTTTTCGCCAGACCAAGAACTTGTCCCCCAGTAATTCCAATCGATTCCCAATTTTTTTCTACGCGTAAATAAGCGCCGCTGCCATGGCTCAGTAGATACAACCTACCATCGATCATTTTAATGCTGCGTGGAATCACCTGATTCATTCCCTGGCCATCAACTGAAATGAGATGATCCTTAAAGCGGGGTTGAACCATTTCCATCGACAGCCCGACTTGTTCGCCATAACGCCCAAGCCAGTTCTGATCCAGTTTGTTTTCAGAAACAGGCAAGTCAATTCTCTCCCACTTGCTGCCGTCAAATTCGTAGAGTGCTTGTTCAGTAAGCGCGTAAAGTGCATCTCCGTCGCTTGCCAGATCAAGCACCGCTTGATCTTCCAGCGCTGGAGCAAACTCCTGCCAGTTCAAACCGTTCTGGTCAAGCGCGTAGATTCCCATCCCAAAGACCGCTGCCAGTTGCCTGCCCTGAGCCGAATAATAAAGATAAGAACTGATCGGGTTGAGGCTCAAATTGCCCATCACGCTCACCCAACCTGAGCCGTAATTAGCCGATCGGAAAATGCCGTTGCTTTCCGTGGCAGCATACCAGCGTTGAGTTGACCCATCGGTGACCAGAAAATCATAAATCCTTTGTCCCGCCAAACCGCGCGGCACCCAACTTTGCGCGAAATCATCCGAAGTGTAAAGACCACTCCCATAAGTACAGGCAAAAACGCGCTTTTGGTTTCTGCCAAAGGGATCCAAATAAGTTCTGAATACTTTGGCATCGCTCGGGATGCCTGAGCGTGCGTTGACCCAGCTTGCGCCGCCATTCCAGCTGCGATAGATCGCTTCGCCGTGCCAGGTTCCGGCATAGATCAGGCCAGGATAAGCCGGATCAAGCGCGAAGCTACGAGCTGAATAATCAGAATAAACGCCATTATTGATTGCAAAAAAGTTTGCGCCAGCATCCGTACTCTTATAAAAACCATGTTCGTGGGCTGTCAGATAAAGTTCATTTGAATTAAGAGGATTGACATCGATATCGTAAAAGTAGTCCGGTGTGTCAAAGTGATCGCCTGTATAAATCAGGGTCCAATTGGCACCGGAGTTGATCGACCTGTAAACATATCCCATTAGGCTGCCTTCCCGACGCGTGGCAATGTATATCACGTTTGGATTATTGACATCGATCTCGATGTCATAAACAATATCATTTCCCGAAAGTCCTGCGTTGATCGGGAACCAACTTTCTGCAGCATTCATCGTTTTATAGATGCCGCCTTTATAAGTGCCAGCATAAACAATGTTTGAATTAGTTGGGTGGCTCGCCAGAGACTGGATATTCAGAACTGCCAGACCCTTACTTTTTCGATACCAGCTCCATCCTTTATCGTAACTTTTGTAAACACCGCTTTGAAAATGGCCTGCATAGATGTTGTCATCCTGATTTGGATCAACCACTAAAGAGGTAAACGTTCCACCGATTGGGCCAACCGGCGTCTCAACAACCGGGGTTGGACTGGGTAACGGCGTAGGCGTCTTGGTTGGGATTGGAGTTTTTGTTGGCGTTGGCGTATTATTCGGCGTAGGTTGTTTGTAAAGAAGCGGCAAGAAGTTGCGTTGACTAAAAACAATGTCAATATCGTTGGCAGACGAGGGATTCGATAAAATCGTGAATAGTGCTGCCACAGCCAGCAGGCAAAAAATAAACAACCAATAAACTCTATCTTGTCGCATAAAAAACGTTCCCCTCTTAATAGGTACATTTTCCATGCCAGGGCAAGGATTTGTCAGCCAGAAATCGCGTTTTAATAAAAAAGCCCGCTCGTTGCTGTTTGACCTCGAGCGAGCTTTTTTATTAATTGAACACTTCAGCTATGCCAGGATGTCCCGCATTGCCCTCAAAAAAGCCTCGACATCGTAATCATCGATATCACGATGCGTAACCAGGCGTATCTCATCTTTTCCAGAAGCCATGAGTAGGAAACCGCGTTCTTTCATTCCCGCGATCAATTCATTTACACCCAAGCTGGCCTGGGAGGTTAACCTGAAGAAAACCATGTTGGTATTAGGAGAGCCTTTGGTCAGTTCCAGGCCCAGAATTTCCACCAAGCCCTCTGCCAGCTGCCTGGCGCGGCGGTGATCATCAGCCAGTCGTTCGACCATCGATTCCAGTGCGACAATCCCAGCAGCCGCAATGACACCTGCCTGGCGCATGCCGCCACCCAGCATTTTACGCAAACGGCGGCATTTCTCGATAAAATCCCTCGGGCCGCATAAGACCGAACCCACTGGTGCGCACAAGCCCTTGCTCAGGCAAAAAGTCACGCTCCTGGCCCCTTTCACCAATTCCGATGGCGAAACACCCAGGTCAACCGCAGCGTTAAAAATCCTTGCGCCATCGACATGGAAGTGCAAACCAAGTTCACCAGCCAGCAAGCTGATCTCATCCATATAGCTCACCGACAAGGTTTTCCCTCCACAGGCATTTTGCGTGTTTTCAATGATCACCATTCTCGAAATTGGTTCATGGATATCCAACGGATTGCGCATGGCGTTGCGGATATCGTCCGGTGCCAGGCTTCCGTCTTCCTGATTTGGGATCGTGTTAATCACAACCCCACCCAGCGCGGAAACCCCGCCAGCCTCATGCAAAAAAGTGTGACCCTGGGTGCCCATGATGGCTTCGTCACCGCGTCCACAAACTGCCAGCACCGCCAAAAGATTACCCATCGTTCCAGAGCTCACAAAAAGCCCGGCGTCCTTGCCCATCATACGCGCGGCCTTTTCCTGTAAACGCGCGACCGTTGGGTCTTCTCCGTAAACATCATCCCCCACCGGAGCTGCTGCCATGGCAGCCCGCATTTCCGGGGTCGGATGCGTTACGGTGTCTGATCGAAAATCTACATATTTTTTCATATCACTTACTTTCCAATTGTTCCAAAGCATGTTGAAGATCCTGCGGCAGCGGCGCCTCAAACCGACGCTCTTCTTTCTCACCTATCAATCTGATGCTCAAACCGCTGGCATGCAGGAAGAAGCGCTCCAGATCAAGGCTTGGCTTTCGCCTCCCATAGACGCGGTCGCCCACCACAGGGCAGCCGATAAAAGCCATATGCACCCTGATCTGATGGGTGCGTCCGGTCAACAGATCGGCTTCCACCAGGGTATGATTCACAAAATTCTGCCTGGTGAAATATTCCGTGACGGCCTTGCGCCCTTTTTCGCCATAAGTGACCGCCATGCGCTGGCGTATTTTCTCGTCACGGCCAATTCGGGTTTCAATTCTGCCGGTTGGCGTGGGGGGCGTCCCGTCCACCAAAGCCAGGTAGCTTTTTTGCACTTTGCGCGTCTTAAACTGCCTGACCAGCCATTCATAGGCTGCCTGCCTGCGCGCCACGATCATCACACCCGAGGTTTCCTTATCAAGACGATGCACGATCCCAGGTCGTTTTGGTTCGCCAACCTGTGCGATCTCAGGCCAATGGTAGATAAGGGCGTTGACGAGGGTATTTTTATCGTGCCCGGCCCCCGGATGCACCACCAGGCCAGCCGGTTTGTTGAGCACGATCACATTTTCGTCCTCATAGAGGACGTCCAGTTCCATCGCCTGCTTTTTTAATTCATCCTCTGGCTCAAAGATCAGAACGGTTTCAACCCGATCGCCCTGCTCCAGTTTTTGGGCAGGCTTGCTGACAACTTTGCCATTTAGCCTGACCTCGCCATTGGCGATCATTTCCTGCAGCTTCGCGCGGGATAACTGGCTGATCTGTTCCGCCAGAAATTTATCCAGACGCACCGCGCCCTCACCCGCGTAGACCAGGTGAATGGGTTCAGTCTTCATGATCCTCCTCGGATTGTTCGGGTTCAGGCTTTTGCTTTCTTTCCTGTAAATACAGTCCCAAAAGCATCACGCCAACTCCAACCGTAACCGCCGAATCAGCAACATTAAAAACCGGAAAACGGCCGATAGCAATAAAGTCGGTAACATAACCTTGCGTGATCCGATCGATGATGTTGCCGATCGCGCCGCCTAACATCATCGCCAGGCTGACGCGGAAGAGGACGGGCTCCTGCAGCGATCTAAAGTAAACCCAGATCAGCAGCAGCGAGATCAGAATGGAAACGACGAACAAAATCTGACTGGCGTTTTGAAAGAGCCCAAAAGCCGCGCCCGTGTTCTTCCAAAAAGTGAATCGGAAAAAGGGCGCCAGAAAGCCGATCGGGTAAACTTCCTCTCCCAGTGAAATATTCTGTTCGACCAGACCCTTCGTCCACTGGTCAAGCGCAATCACTGCCCCAGCAATGCCAAGGAGCAGGAGCAGGTCACGGACCTTAATTTTCATTAATGACTCCCTTGTTTCTTGAGTTGAAGCCGTAACTCTTCACCATCAAAACGATCCTCGAAAACGTCAGTACCATCCAACACTGCGGCTTCAATGCTGACTGCCAGTGTTTCGTTGGCGATGTAGTCCTGAAAGGCCTCGATCGCCCTCGCAAGCACCTCAGTTGCCTGGTATTTGATCTCGATCCGATCCGAGATCTCCAGCCCACTGTTCTTGCGCAGGTCCTGCACACGGCGCACAAATTCGCGCGCCAGGCCTTCGTGGATCAACTCTGACGTCAAAGTGGTCACCAAAGCCGCCATGTACGCGCCCTCAGAGGCGACCTCATAACCCTCCCTCGAGGCAGTATGCACTTCAACCTCATCAGGCAGGATTTCATAATACTTTCCATCCAGCTGCACAACAAGATTCATTCCATCCAGGAGTTTGAGTGCGCTTTCCTGAGCGGGAAGCTCGAGAATTGCCTGTCGGATCCTCGGGCTAAGATTGCGGTATTTCTGACCCAGCTGTTTCGGCAAAGGATTCAGGCTGTAGGTCACCGTTTCTTCGCTGCCAGCCAACAAACGCACCTGCTTGACGTTCAGTTCATCCTCAAGAATGTCCCGGAAGCGAGAGATCACATCGCCCTCTTCCATTTTGCCAACCGCGAAAGCTGCCTCGGAAAGGGGCTGCCGTACCTTGATATTGGATTTATTACGCGCCGCATGCCCTAACGAAGCCAGTTTCATGACGACGTTCATGTCCGCGTTCAGTTTTTCGTTGATCAGGCTCTCATCCACCCTGGGCCACTCCGCCAGATGCACCGAGATCGGCGCTTTCTCATCCACAGAACATACCAGATTGCGATAAATCGTTTCTGCCATAAAAGGCATGGTCGGGGCGATCAGCTTGCTTACCGTCACCAGAGCCTTATACAAAGTTTCATAGGCAGCTGCCTTATCAGCATCCGATTCACTCTTCCAGAAACGGCGTCGTGAGCGGCGCAGATACCAGTTGGAAAGTTGATCGACAAAGCCTTCGATCGGTCGGGTCGCGCCGACAACATCATAGTTTTCGTAAGCCTGGGTAACATCTCGCACCAGCGTCTCGAGCGAGGATAACAGCCAGTCATCCAGTTCTGAAAACTGCGGGATCACCAGCGAGTCCGGTGTCCATTTGTCAAGATTGGCATAGGTGACAAAGAAGGAATAGGTATTCCAAAGCGTCAGCATGAAGCTGCGAACAACTTCACCCACCAGGTCCTTGCTGAAGCGGCGTTCGTTTCCTGGAGGGCTGGAAGTGTACATATACCAGCGCATCGGGTCAGCGCCATATTCATCGATCACTTCCCACGGATCGACTACGTTACCGCGTGATTTTGACATTTTTTGCCCGGCATCATCTAAGATCAACCCCAGACAGATCACATTCTTGTAAGCGATGCTGTCAAAAGCGAGCGTCCCGATCGCATGCAGCGAATAGAACCAACCTCTGGTCTGATCAACAGCTTCGCAGATGAAATCAGCCGGATATTGCGCTTTAAAATCCTCAAGGTTTTCAAAGGGATAGTGCCATTGAGCGTAAGGCATCGCGCCGGAATCGAACCAAACATCGATCAGCTCGACAACGCGCTGCATCTTGCCGTGCCCACAGGAGGGACAGGTAAAGTGGATATCATCAACATAGGGACGGTGCAATTCAAGCTCGCCCAGGTCCGTTCCTGTCAACTGGCTCAATTCTTCACGCGAGCCAACACAAACCTGATGCCGACAGTCAGGACATTCCCAAACTGGCAGCGGCGTGCCCCAATAACGGTTGCGCCCCAAAGCCCAGTCAATATTATTCGCAAGCCAGTTGCCAAAGCGGCCGTTCTTGATATGTTCCGGCACCCAGTTGATCTCCTGATTGAGCTCAACCATGCGATCTTTCTTCAGGCTGGTGCGAATGAACCAGGTCGGACGCGCCATATAGAGCAAAGGTGTCTTACAGCGCCAGCAGAAGGGATAAGTATGTGTGATCTTGCCAGCATTGAAAAGCAGGCCGCGGGAATCGAGCTCTTTCATAATGCTCGGATCGGCGTCTTTGACGAATACCCCAGCCCAGGGCTGGATCGCCGACAAAAATCTGCCTTCATCGTTGATCGTCAGGATCATTGGCAGGTCGTACTCTTTGGCGACTTCCATGTCTTCCATACCAAAAGCCGGCGCGATATGAACCAGACCAGTACCGTCTTCCGTTGTCACGTAATCAGCATTGACGATGTAATGAGCCGGTTTATCCACAGGGACGTAGGTGAAAAGCGGCGCGTATTTCCTGCCTTTCAGGGATTTGCCCTTCATGGTTTTCAAAACCTTGTACGGGCGGTCGCCAAAGGTCTTCTCAAGCAGCTCTTTGGCAAGGATCAGCTTTTCCTGGCCCAATCCCTCGACAGTCACCAAAACATATTCCACATCAGGATGCGCAGCCACAGCCACGTTGCCAGGCAGCGTCCACGGGGTTGTCGTCCAAACCAGCAGACTGGTATCAGCCTCATCCACCAGCGGGAAACGCACGTAGATGCTCGGATCATCGGTGTCTTCGTAACCCAAAGCGACCTCATGGTCCGAAAGCGGCGTACCGCAGCGCGGGCAATAAGGCACAACCTTATGCCCCTGATAGAGCAGCTTTTTATCCCACATGGCTTTTAGCAGCCACCAGACCGACTCGATATACTCATCTTTATAGGTGATGTACGCCCGATCAAGATCAACCCAATAACCGATGCGGTCGGTCATCCGCTCCCAATCCTGAATGCGGGAGAAGGCGGATTCGCGGCAAAGTTTATTGAATTCTGCAATGCCATATTCCTCGATCTGGCTTTTGTGAGTGAAACCCAGCTGCTTTTCAACTTCGATCTCGACTGGCAGGCCGTGGGTATCCCAACCGCCGCGGCGGTCCACAAAGAAACCCTGCATCGTCTTATAACGAGGGAACATGTCTTTGAAAGCGCGTGCCAGAACGTGATGAACGCCTGGCTTGCCGTTGGCGGTTGGCGGCCCCTCAAAAATAACGAAAGGAGGACGATCCCTGCGCTCGTCTGATGATTTTTTGAAAATATCGTTGGCTTTCCAGAAACGCAGCTGCGCTTCTTCCTCAACGGGAATATTCAATCTTGATGAAACTGGTTTAAACATTCAACCTCCAAAAAAGTTCACTTTAATAAAAAAACTCGTCCCAAATACAGGGACGAGCATAAATTACTCGCGGTACCACCCCGCTTCCTGGGAAATTCCAGGCGCTTGGCGCAGCCCTCGCGTTGGGCTGCAATCCCGCTAACGTTGGGTAACGGCTCGCTTAGTGGCAATTGCGTTCAGCTCGCGGCTCGGGAAGGATTTTCACTCAATGATACCCACCCGGCTTCCACCATCCCCGGCTCGCTATCGGCATTGCATCGAATTACTCGTTTCCGTCAAAGCAGTTCGCCTGATTTTATCATAAAACAAGCTGCACAGGGAACTGTGAATACATTAAACGCTTTTTTGTAGCAACAATTCCTTATTAAGCCTTCTCCCGCGGCGGGAGAAGGTGCCCGTAGGGCAGATGAGGAGTCGCCCGTAGTGCGGATTGTTTACTCTGGATTTAATACCAAAGTGAGAGGCTGATGCTGAAGGACAATGGACGACTTCGATACCGTGGAAGATCAAAACCTGGTTGCGATCACACAGCCCTCTCAGCAGGAGAGGGTGCCCGAAGGGCGGGTGAGGGGCACAAGCCGGATGAGGGGAATTGAATGCCTTTTAAGTACAAAAATCCCGTCAATTAACTCCCTTGGAAATAAAAAAGAACCGTTTCCGGTTCTTTTTCCTGGGTGCCTGGAGGGGCTCGAACCCTCAACATCTTCATCCACAGTGAAGCACTCTGCCATTGAGCTACAGGCACCGCGTTAGGTGGCTATTCTATCACACGCCTTTTTGATTCGCAAGGCAAAAAAGTCGCTAAAAAGCCGTTGATCCTTTACTTCAAACTTGCAATTATTTGATCCCGATCGACCACCACCTGCTCAAAGGTACGCAGATCCTTGACCACCACTTTCCCGGCAGCAAGCTCATCCGGCCCCAGGACCAGGGCTTTCTTCAAGCCCAACCGATCGGCATACTTGAACTGCTTTGCCAGCTTTTCGGGCTCAGCCAAAACCACCCCAAATCCCATTGACCGCAATTCACTGGCCACACGCATCGAATCGGGCAGCAACTCTTCATTAAAGACAGTGACCAGTACCGTCTCGCCGTGCGTCAACTCTTCCGGTATCAGACCAAATGCTTCCAGCACGAGCATGACAACCACATCCCCCATGGCAAAGCCAACGCCGGGCAAAGGCTGCCCGCCGACATCACCCACCAGATTGGCGTAATGCCCACCGCCGAGGATCGCCCGAAATTCTTCTTTCACGTCATGGGCTTCAAACACCACGCCGGTGTAATAATCCAGCCCACGGATGATCTTCGGCTCGTATCTAACGTACTCACCCAGTCCATTCAAAGCCAAAAAGTCAAACAACTGGCTCAGTTCGACCGATTCGCGCCAAAGCTCACGGTTTGCCAGCAGTTCCCTGATCTTTCCGATCTGCTCCTGACTAAAACCGAGTTCCGCGACGTTTTGTTCCCAAACATCAGCCGGCTGTTTATCGATCCGGTCGATCATGCGCAGCATTTCGGGCTTCTTGTCTTGTCCGATCCCGATCTCGGTCAGTTTTCGATCCATCAGGCGTCGGTCGTTGACCAGGATCTGCACCTGATCGCTCCTTAATCCGACTAACTTCAAAAATGTTGCCGCCACCGAAACAAGTTCCGCGTCCGCCTGGACAGAATCGCTGCCTATCAGGTCAATATTCCACTGATAAAACTCGCGCGTGCGCCCTTTTTGCGGTCGCTCATAGCGCCAGAACGGACCAAAAGACCACCATCTGGCAGGGAAGACCAGTTCATTCTGTTTCGACGCGATCATCCTCGCCAGGGTTGGCGTCAGCTCGGGGCGCAAGGTGATCGGATCGCCCCCACGGTCAGGGAAAACAAAAGCCTGCTCCTTGACCAACTCCTCACCGGATTTCGCCGCGTAGAGATCGATCGTCTCAAGGCAGGGCCCCTCATACTGCTGATAGCCAAATGCCTCGGAGGCTTGTCTGAGTTTATCAACCAGCCACATCCGCCTTGCCATCTCGTCTGGATAAAAATCGCGCGTACCTTTAATACTTCTAATTATTTTCATCGTATACCTCAGGAATTCTCGGTCTTTAGTATATCATGACGGTACCAGCAGGATGATAAAACGGTCAATTACCGAGCGAACAAAAAGAAATAATTAGAAAGTTTAGCTAATGACGAAATTCTACTGTTAATACCTGATTTTCTCATATTAGTGCCCTACTTTAATTCGTTTTCTTCGATAGAAATTCCGTTTTTGCCAAACGTGGAAACTCAGGAAACATCAAATGTAGTATAAAAAACTTGTTATGAAAGTGGAGTCATTGATATGCATAGGCAGGGGACGGGGCTAAACCCCGTCCGTACAGTTTGTTTACTTTTAAAAAGCTTGGTCAAAAAAGAAATTTGATGTCGTCAAGCACCAAATGTACGGATGGGGCAAGCCCCATCCGTAGGTAAGCCTACCATAACCCCGGAACGAAGATGCAGGCTTTGATACACATATGTGGCGGGCTGGGATAATACCTAAGTTTTGCAGTTTTAGTGCCCAGAATTCCACTATTTTCCTCGATGAAAACTCTGTTTTTTATGAGTGTGGGAAACTCAGTGGGGATGATAAAGCCGTCAATTGCTAAGCGAACAAACAGAATTGATATCTAAATTAGAAAGTTTAGCTAATGATAAAATTCTACTGTGTATAGTTTCTCTCAAAATATCCTCCTTGCGGTATCATAAAGCTTATTTATAAAATGTCAGGCTTTACTCTCTACTTTTATAAAGCGTAGATAAAGAGACCAAACGAGGATGAGACGATGATCAAACCATATCAGGAACTGGCAATTAACAATTATAAACTTGGCAGCGGCAGGCTTGAAGATACCAGGAAAGCGGTGATCAAAGAGCATTCGCTCGCGCTGTTCGTCAATGGCGAGCTGTGGATGACCTTTATCTGCTCACCGATCCAGCTAAAGGAACAAGCGGTCGGCTTCCTCTTCAACGAAGGCATCATTTCAGGTTTGGAAGATATTGAATCGATAATACTGGCTGAGGACCTGAGCCGTATTGATATCCGAATAAATAAGTCGGTCGAAAAACCAGACAGCTTTCACCGCACCTCCACAGGCATTCAACCAGTTCAATCTGAACCAAATGATGAAATGGTTGAACCCGTTTCCTTCCCGATGAAGGATCTGACCAAACTCTACTATGAATTCACCCAGAAACAGGAGCTGCATGACCTTGCCGGCGGTTTTCACAGCGCTGGTCTGAGCGATGGGCTCTCTATCCCCATCATTGTTGAAGATCTGGGTCGGCACAACTGTGTCGATAAAATGGCGGGCGCATTGCTCCTCAGAAACTACGATTTTTCGCCAACCATCATGGTCATCAGTGGTCGCATCAGCTCGGAAATGGTCATGAAAAGCCTCGCCATGGGCATTCGTCTGATCATCTCCCGCACTACCTCCACGACAATGGCAATTGAAATGGCAGAAAAACACGGCATTTGCCTGATCGGCTACATGCGCGCCAATCAATATGAGGTCTACTCCCACCCGGAGTATCTGGTCTAAGAAATGGTTCATCAGGCGATCACGTCGGAATCAGCTTCCTAAGGTCTGTTTTGGATATGCGTAAAGAAACATTCATTCTGTTTTTGACTTGTTTGCTCCTGCTTCTGTCTGGTTGTCAGGCAAAAGCCAAACCTACGCCAGGCATTAGTTCAACGATCCTGATCCTTGAGGAAACCGCCATCCCGACCGCAACTTCTACGCCTATCAAAGACAATACCCCCACCCCGAGCCCTACCGCCATCGCACCCACCCAGCCAGCGCTAAGTCTGGCAGACCTTGAGGATACCCTGATCGATGGTTTTGATTGGTATTTCCAGGTCGAAAGCTCGGACGGGACGTTACTTCTAAGCCGTAATTTTGATGAAAGTTTTCATCCCGCTTCGATGATCAAAGTCCCCACCGCCATGGTCGTCCTGAAGATTCTGGAAAACGAAGGCAAGACGCAGGCAGACATCCAGAATTATGGGATATCGGGTCGAAATTTTGCTGATCTGCTCGAGGCAATGATCGTCCGCAGTGAAGAAAGCGCGACCGACGCGCTCGAGTTTTACGCCCGCGGTGACAACCGCCTGCGTAAGATCCTCGACCAATGGGGTCTGACGGAGACAACTTACGACCCTCGCCGCAGCACGGTCAAAGACCTGATGGCTTCCTTACGGCTTCTCGACTCAGGTGAAGCTTTATCCGCTGAGTATCAAAGCTTTTTATTGGATTTGATGGGACAATATACAGAGAATGATGACATTTTGCTCGGTAAGATGCTCGTAAACTTGCCCGATTGTCAATTCCTAAACAAGCGCGGCACCTTGCTCAATCCTACCATCGTCTCGGATATGGGCATCCTGCGCTGTGGAGAGCAAAGCTGGTATCTCGTCGTCGCCGGAACCCCTGCAGCAGGTTCGTCGAGAACTTTTGAAGAAATCCAGGCTTGTATCGAATCCTTCGCACTATCATTCGGAAAATATATTCAACAACGAAAATAGCTTTTATTGGGAATACCCGCTTCCAGACAGCACATTCGCAATGGGTAGCATTTTCGCGCGTGGCATCCTGTCCACATCCCAAATCCAAGGTCGCGAAGGATAATTGGATTCATCACTCTATAATGAGAGACTCTGGTTCTAAATGTATAATTCTCAAACCATTTTCAAGGACTTCCAGCGATAAAATGATTTTGACTGCTTGCTCTATTGTTAGAGAGATCTTTCATAACTTTTATAATTTCGACAGGAGATGATCCTCATGAGTTATCAGGATTTTGAACGTGCAATGGCATTAGCGCCAAGCTGCGAATACTTCACAACAGCCGGAGGGAGAACCCTGGAGCAGATCCAAAAAGCGGAAAAAATGCTCGGTATAAGCTTTTCTCCGCAATTGCTGGAGTTTTATAAAAAGTTTGGATATCTATCCTTCTTTGGCTGTGAGATATTTGGCATCGATCCTGATAGCACCTCCGGCATCCTGGAAGGCAATTCGGTCGCTTACGCCTTGCACGAGCGCAAGAATTATGGACTCCCAAAAGAGTGGATCCCAATTTACAACAATGATGACGGATATATGACCTTTTTGGATTACGGCACATTGAACGCTGAGAAAGAACCGCGCCTGATCATGTGTATCTATGACGAAAATCGTTATCAGAAAATAGAAACGGTGGCTGAAGATTTTGGCGCATTCCTGCTGGAGCTCGTGGAAGGGTCATTATCGGATTGATTTGACCGCAACCAGAAGCCTTACTTGATCACATAATTACCCCGCTATTAATGATGAGATAAAACATGAACTTTTACAAGCTGCAGATGGACCGACAACGAGATAATGACATCCTTGCGCATTACGAGGACGATTGTGGAATCTATTTAAATGAAATGGTGATCGGCAAACAATATGAAGGCTGGGACGGACGATTCACTTTCTTCTACGACCACTCCGAGGGCAGTTTCCCATCCGATTATTTAGCAAATGACAAAGGTTGGTTCGTCGTTTCCGATAAATTGAAACGGATGATGGAAAGCTTGAATACTGAAATCCAATACCTTCCGGTCGAAGTATGGCCAAAAAACGGTGGGGCTTCCTATCAATACTACATCGCCAACATTTTAAAAGTGGTTGACGCGCTCTGTCTGGAAGAGTCGGACTATTTCACGACCAACACGAAAAAGTTTGGTCCCATACACACCGTCAGCAAATTCGCGGTCTACGAGGATAAGGTCGCAGGGGCAGACGTTTTCAAACTCGACAACCGTCAGGAGATCCCGATCTTTGTGTCAGAGCGGTTTAAGGAGAGGATGGAGGAAGAGGGCATCACGGGCATCGAACTGATGCGGATCCGAACAGTAAAGGCATCTTGACTTGCACGGATTTCAACTTGGGACACAATCAGCGGTGTTTCTCTTTTCTTGACAAAGACCTTCAGCAAAGTATACTTAGCCCTTAGATTTAGAATTGAGGATATGATGAAAATTGACTTTCAGGAAACAACCGACGATCTTGCCAAACGCATTGACATTCACAGCCGCTTTGGCAGCCGTGATATTGACGAGTGGATGCTCGAGATCTTAAAGCTCCAACCAGGCATCAAAATTCTGGACGTAGGCTGCGGCTCTGGCAAACAGTGCTTTTCTTACTACCATCATTTGAACGGACAGGTTGAAATCACCGGCACAGATGTCTCCGAGTCCCTGCTCGCAGAGGCGCGAAACAAGAATCAATCTATTAACAACGCGGTCGATTTCCGCTTTCTCGATTTCAACCAGCCCTTTGATCTACCAGAAAACAACTACGACCTTATCTCAGCCTGTTTCGCCATCTACTACGCGCAGGATATTCCTTTCACACTGAAAGAAATGCACCGCCTGCTCGTACCAGGCGGACGCCTCTTCACGACAGGCCCCATGCCCACCAACAAAAAGGTCTTTTATGACATCATCAAAGAAGCCACTGGCAAGGAGATCCCACCCATGCCCGGCAGTTCCCGTTATGCCTCTCAGATCTACGGCACCATGCAGGAGCTCTTCGCAAGTACCGAGCAGCATATCTTTGAAAACCCGCTGACCTTCGATACGGTTGAACCTTTCATGGTCTACACCCGCGCGTCTATGTCTGAAGACCGCAAACTGTGGAACTCGCTCTTCCAGACCCACGAAGAGTTTGAAGCCGTGATGACCGCGATAGAAAAGGTCGCTCAAAAATTCATCGAACGCGACGGCAGGATCGTCATGACCAAGGTGGTTGGCGGCTTTATCGCCACCAAATAGCCCGAAACGAGCTGAATCATGAACAACATGACCTTTTACGGAAAATCCCTGCTCTTTTTAGGCGCGCATCCTGATGACATCGAATTGGGCTGCGGCGCGCTGCTGGCTGACCTGGTCGGTCAGTCAGAGGTTTATTGCATGACCTTTTCTGACAATCAAAAGAACCCTGAGCTAAAGAACCTGGTTCAGGAACACTACAACAGTATGCAAGTTTTGGGTTTGCGCGAAGATCAGATCGAACTTGGCACTTACGAAACCCGCCGTTTCCCTGATTTCCGTCAGGATATCCTACAAAAAATGCTTGAGCTGCGCAAACAACACCAGCCGGAGATCGTCTTCGTGAACACCCCCAAAGACATTCATCAGGATCACCAGACCCTGACCGAAGAAGCCACCCGCGCATTTCGGGGCACTACCGTGCTCGGTTATGATGTGTTGCGCAGCAGCTATGGTTTCTTCCCCCATTTTCTGGCTGAAGTTTCCGAAAAAGCGGTGGAAACAAAAATAGCGGCCCTCGCAGAGTATAAAACCTACGCGAACCGCTACTATTTTTCACCTGATATCATCCGCGCCACCGCGATCCGTCACGGCGCCTTAGCCGAACGCCCCTTCGCGGAAGGCTTTGATATCATCCGAATTGTCGGTCAGTTTTCTAAAATAAGTTAAGACTGTCCAGATCGATATCGTCCAACGGATTTGGCTTTTTGCGCTTTGAATCGTACATTCTGATATTCTCGGAATCAAACGGGAACCACAGAATGTGATCCGGCACCATCCAGCCATCCGTCAGGTAAACACTTTGTTTAAATTGTACCGCGACCAATTTATCATCGATCTGAACAACAGTACCTCGTATCCAATCACGGATACGATTGGCGTCTTTATCTTCGTGATCACAAAACACTTCAACACGATCACCAATTCTGTAGCTCATTTCGTCCTTGGGTGGTCTCATAAAACTACTGCTTCTCATTTTTTCTCCCTTCCTGTCGCTAATTCCTGCCCCTAAAACCGTTCCATTTTTTCAACGATCATATCAAGCAAAGATTCCCGCGTTGATTCAAGCTTGAAAGATTGCATGACCTGATTAAAAAAGCCCTGAACGATGAGTTTTTGGGCGTCCTTCTCCGGAATGCCCCTTGCCTTCAAATAATACAGCTCCTCATCGTCGATCCGGCCAACCGTGGCGCCGTGAGAACATTTAACGTCGTCAGCCAGAATTTCAAGCCCAGGGATCGATTTCACATCTGCGCTGTCATCCAAAATTAAATTGTTATTCGTCTGGTAAGCGTCCGTTTGCTGCGCCAGCGGATCGACATAGATCATACCGTGCCAGATCGAGCTGCCGTGGTTGGCAGCCACAGACCTGAACAGCAAATTGCTGGTTGTGGAAGCATCCCAATGATTTTGGCGTGTATCCGCGTTCACCACCTGACCCTCTTCCGGGAACGTGATGCCCTGCAGCAATGCGTTTGAGCCCGTGCCAAACAAATCAGCCTTGATGAAGTTTTTGCTCGATTTTGCTCCAATGATGGCGGAATTCCAGATCAATTGGGCATCTTTGTCAAGGCTTGCCGCGGCATGGCTGATATTCCAGCTGGTCTTGCCGAAATGTTGACGCTCATCAAGTTGCAAACGTGCACCCTCGCCGAGGAAAACCTCCAAAACACCGTTATGCAGACCATCATCGGCATTGAGGTTATTGACCCAATCGAGCTCAATACTTGCCTCAGCATTGGCAGCAAGGCAGATGATCGAATGAGTCCAGACGATGTTATTTCCAAGCTGGAAGTTCATCCCAACCTTGATCAGGTCTTCAACGCTCGTGTTTTCCGGCACATAAACAAAGAGGCCTTTCCTCGCCATCGCGCTTGCCAGCGCGGCAAATTTGCCTTCGTGAGCAATTTTGGAGCGTTCAAGACAAGACCTTACCAGTTCCGGATAATTTCTGGCAGCAAACTTTATCGAACTAACGATCACACCTTTGGGGAGATCGTTCCAATTGGCAGGTGTTTCAGCATCACCGAGCTCGACCAACTGAAATTGCAGTGAAAAAACCTTTTTTGTTTGGGTATCCAGCCGCTCAAGATCCAGATTGCTGTAATCCATCCAGCGCCAGGATTCATCCTTGCGGTCCGGCATTTCATTTTTTTTGGCTATCTTCCAGGCTGCTTTACGATCGGCCTGAAAGAAGTCAGGGAATTTATCCAACCGTTCTTTAAACACTGTTTCCCAGACTTTCGGAAACTTATAAACAGAAAAAATCTGATTGGGGCTTTTCTTCGTGATCTTCGTCATCCTAACCCACCGATCCGATCATCTGCAACTGGATCAACTTATTCATTTCAACAGCATATTCCATTGGCAGCTCTTTCACCAGCGGTTCAATGAAACCGGAGACGATCATCGTTGTCGCTTCTTCTTCGCTTAGGCCGCGGCTGGTCAAATAGAACAATTGCTCCTCACCGACCTTACTGACCGAGGCCTCATGCCCGATGCTGACGTCATGCGAACCGGTTTCGATCGTTGGCCAGGTATCGGTTCGTGATTCCGGATCGAGCAAAAGCGCGTCACAGACCACATTCGATTTGATTCCCTTCAAATTACGCGCTGCCTTGACCAAACCCCGGTAAGAGGCCTGACCATTGCCGCGGGAAATTGATTTGGAAGTGATCTTGCTACTGGTATTGTTGGCAAAATGCACCATTTTCGACCCGGCATCCTGAATTTGCCCCGGGCCGGCAAAAGCAACTGATAGCATCTCACCGTGCGCGCCTTCCCCTCTCAGATAGCAGGACGGGTATTTCATCGTTACCTTCGAACCAAGATTCGCGTCAACCCACTCCATCGTACCGTTTTCAAACACGTTGGCACGCTGCGTGACCAGATTGTAGACATTGGTTGACCAGTTTTGAATGGTCGTGTAGCGAACGCGCGCGTCCTTCTTGACCACAATTTCGATCACACCGCTGTGATAAGACTCGGTCGAATATGTCGGCGCGGTACAGCCTTCCACGTAATGAACCTGCGAACCCTCATCAGCAATGATCAGGCTGCGTTCAAACTGACCAATGCTGGCGTTATTCAGACGAAAGTAGGCTTGCAGCGGCAGATCCACTTTGACGCCCTTGGGAACGTAAACAAAGGAGCCGCCAGACCAGACCGCGCTGTTCAGGGCTGCGAATTTGTTATCCTGAATCGGTACAACCGTGGAAAAATATTCCCGAAAAAGGTCTGGATATTGTTTCAGGCCGTTTTCAATGCTCAGGAAAATAACGCCTTGTTTTTCGAGATGTTCATTGATATTGTGGTAGACCATCTCAGAATCATATTGGGCGCCAACGCCTGCTAAATATTTCTGTTCAGCTTCCGGCAAGCCCAATTTATCAAAAGTATTCTTGATCGTCTCAGGAACATCATCCCAGGATCGTCGGTCGATTTCCTCCGGGCGAACATAATAATAAATTTCATCCAGATTCAAACCGCTCAAATCAGGCCCCCAGGAGGGCATCGGACGTTGAAGAAAATGACGATAGGCCTTCAGGCGAAATTCAAGCATCCACTCCGGTTCCTCTTTGAAGGCGGAGATCTGGCGAATTACTTCTTCATCCAGGCCTTTGCGGCTCTTGAAACTGTATGTTTCCGGATCACGAAAGTCGTGTTCCGTATTCGCTCCTAAGTTAGAGAGAAAATCCTTCTCGTTTTTTTCTTGCATCACAAACTCGCTATGCCTGGGTCTCGGTAGGGTCAAATTCGTCTCGAACCCAATCGTAACCGTGCTCTTCCAACTTGAGCGCCAGCTCCGGGCCGCCAGTTTCAACGATGCGGCCGTCAAAGAGGATGTGAACGAACTGAGGTTTTATATAGTTCAACATGCGCTGATAGTGCGTAATCACCAGAACGCCCAGGTCCTGATTGGCCAAAGAGTGGACGCCCTCGGAGACGATCCTGATCGCGTCAATGTCAAGGCCGGAGTCGGTTTCATCAAGGATAGCGAATTTAGGCTCAAGCATCGCCAGCTGAAGGATCTCAGCCCGTTTTTTCTCGCCGCCGGAAAAACCATCATTCAAATAGCGACCGCCAAAGCTGTAATCCATCTGCAGCAGATCCATTTTTGCTTTCATTTTTCTGCGGAAATCGATCAGGGACATGCCCTTCGATTCAGGGTCCAGCGCTTTCATCTTTGCGTTTACGGCTACGCGCAAAAAGTTGGCCAGCGTCACACCCGGAATGGCCACCGGATATTGAAAAGCGAGGAAAATGCCCTTATGTGAGCGTTCCTCCACCGATAAATTTGAAATATCCTCTCCATCAATCAGAATTTGACCGGAGTTGATCTCATATTTCGGATGCCCCATAATGGCATTGGACAAGGTCGATTTTCCCGTCCCATTCGGGCCCATCAAAGCATGGACTTCGCCCTGCTTTATCTTCAAATTGAATCCTTTTATGATCTCTTTTCCGGCAACACTGACGTATAAATCCTTGATTTCTAATGTCGACATAAGATCCTTTTCTTTGGCTAATCTTTAAGAAAACCCTCGGGTTTTCCCAACAATTTTTGTTATTTTTCAGGCGGGATTATAGCAGAAGCGGGTACTCAAGTCAATTTTATATATAATATTCTTATTTATTAACAATCCGTATTTCCAGTACACCGTTCTCATTCATCCTACCATTTTTCATCTTCAACTGATTTATAAAGTGTGATTTTCGTGAAGACCTGGACAATTCATCAGGATGACAGTTATTTATTGTATAATTTTCACATAAAGGACTCGCCTGAGTCTACAGTAAACCATTGTTCAGATGCAGAGAACAAATAACCTGCATCAGAAAGCCAAAGGAGAAAAAGAAATGGCAGACAAAAAAGGTATTTTCGACAATTTGTTCGGAAAAAAAGACGCAAAGGATAAAGTTGAAGAGGTTGTTGAAGCCGCCAAAGACAAAGCTGAAGAAGCCGCTAAAAGCGTAAAAGAAGAGGCCAAAGAAGTGCTTGACAAGGCTAAGGATGAAGCTTTGATCGCAGCCGAAAACGCAAAGCGTGTTGCCGATGCCGCTCGCATGAAAGCCGAAACCGAAGCCCGCAAGGCTGAATACGAAGCAAGGAAACTCGCCAATCAGGCCGCGGCAAAGCAGGAAGAAGCTGCTAAATATATCGACACCTACACCGTCACGGCAGACGACACGCTCAGCCATATCGCCCTGCGCTTCTATGGTAAAGCGACCCCGCCCTATTACACCCTGATCTACGAAGCCAACAAAGACGTCATTGGCGCCAACATGAATGTGATTGTTCCTGGTCAGGTTCTGCAGATCCCCATTCTTCCCGAAGAACTGAAATAAACAGGTGTTTTAAATGACTGAAGACATCCAGCTAAGCAGCATTTTCAAAGAGGTCACGAAAGTCCTGAAGGAAAATTGTCAGGACCTCAACGACGCGGATGACTATAACCACAATCATGGCAGCAACATGGTCAACACGTTTAGCCTGCTCCAAAAAGCGGTGAAAAGCGTCAAGGACAAACCGGTCGCCGAGCAGCTTGAACACGCCAGCAAGACGCTGCGCGCCCAGAGCACAAGTGGCTCTGCCCAGCTTTATGCTGACGGCCTCGAGCGCGCCTCCCATGAATTTGTCGGCAAAGAACTCAACGCCTCAACAGCAGGAACGCTCGTCAATGCCATGATGGGCATGGGCGATTCTCCAGAACGAGGTGGCGGCGATTTTCTTTCGGCACTACTCGGTAATTTAACCAAACCCAAAGAAGAAGCCGCGCCAGCGCCGGAACAACCCGACAATCTGCTGGGCTCTCTGGTTGGCAGCCTTACCGGACAACAACAAAGCCAACCCCAGGCGCAGCAACCCGGCAGCGATCTTTTGGGATCGCTTCTGGGTGGACTTGGCAACCAACAACAAACCCAACCCCAGGCTCAGCAACCTGGCAGCGACCTTTTGGGTTCGCTTCTGGGCGGTCTTGGCAGCCAACAGGAATCCACTCCTCAGGCGCAGCAACCCGGCAGCGACCTTTTAGGTTCGCTTTTAGGCGGTCTTACCGGCCAACAGCAGCAAGCACCTAAACCCGCTGCCGGTGGTGGGATTGCTGACCTGCTCACCTCTCTGGTGGGCGGACAGTCCGGCTCTTCCCAGGGGCAATCCAACGGTATCGACGCCAAAGATCTGATCTCGTTGGGTCTGGCCTATTACGCCGCCAAACAAAAAGGCGGCTCAAACCTGGAAGCCATCATGCAAGCCCTTGCGACCGCCAGCCCCTTTGGAAAGCGCCGAGACCAGACCCAATCCGGTGCTCTGGTTGTTAATACCATCATGCAAATGTTGGGTTCCCGTTAATTCGATCTTACTTAAACAAAAAAACCCCTGTCATGTGCAGGGATTTTTTTGTTTGCGGTCGGTTTAGTAAAATACAGCCCGAGGCAGGTCTTTGGCCTGAAGGATCCAGTCTTCAACCATTTTTTGGGATGGTGGGCGGCGGACAAGCTTCTTTTCGGCATTAACTTCGATGATCTTGTTATAGAGATTTACAGCGTTGCGGGTTGCCAGTTCAACGACCGTATCAACACCGGCTTCTTCGAGAAGATCTGAATACTCTTCCGCAACACCTTTGATGCGATACAGATCCGCATGGTTGACCCACTCCAGGATCAAGCCTTTGTCAATGCCGGTCTTTTCAGCCAATTCTTCTCTGCCTTTTGGCTGCGCGCCAGCTTTCAGAAGCTGAGCGACGGTATTAATTCCGATCGCGTTAAATTTTTCAGCGTACTTCGGACCGATGCCTTCAATATCAATAATCTTTGCCATTTTTTTCTCCTTTTTGGATTTACTTGTAGAGGAATTATAGCATATAGTCAAATTTTTAAACCTTTACTTTTACCATCATTTAACGCACCAATCGGACTATTTTTGCTGCCTCTGGAGAGCTGTTTTACCTATCAACATTTTCAGAAACCATGAGCGTAAGACTTTTTATGATCATTGAATTACAGCTTCCTGATGATTGTATTGAATTCTGGTTCAAACTTCACATTCCAGATGGTATACTGTCTTTCTGAATTGAGAAGCAATGAAGAAGACAAGAGATAAAGTACTGGAAGCCCTGGCAACGCTGCAAACCGCCACCGTCAGCGAACTGGCCGATCATGTTGCCGTCAACCCGATCACCATTCGCCATCACCTCGGCACGCTTGAAGCGGAAAACCTGATCACCCGCAGCGAGCAGCGCCATGGCGTTGGGCGACCGCGCATGATCTATCGGCTCACCGCCCAGGGTTCCGAACGCTTTCCGGTAAACTTCCAACGCCTTACTGAAAACTTGTTAAATTCGATCGAATCACAGTACGGCCCACAGGCTCGCGTTGAGATCCTGAGCCAGGTCGGCCGAAATATGGCAGGGTTTTATCGCGCCCAACTGACCGGAGATGACATCTCGGAAAAATTATTCGAGTTTAGTCGTTTGATGAGCAGAGAAGGCTATCAGATCGAGTGGGAACTACAGGACAATATCGTCACCATCCATAATGCCACCTGCCCCTATCATCATTTCGAAAAGATTCATCCGGGAATTTGCCAACTTGACCAAAGCCTCTTCTCTGAAATATTGCAGAAGGAACTAACTTTCCAGGGCTGCCTGGCTGAAAAAAACAGCAGTTGCAGCTTTGAATTTGAGGTAAAAAATGACTGATTATCAACCTGCCCAGTGGGAGATCGACCAAACCCACCCACAATATCACGAAGACCTGATCATCGCCCTCTCCGGCCTGGTCGATAAAGAGATCGGCTTTTCTTTCATCGAACTGGGTCTGATCCGCAACATCACACTCTCAGAAGGAAAAGCCCATGTGAGCATGGTGCTGACCACCCCATTTTGTCCTTATGGGCCGGAGATGGTCGAAGATGCGCGCACGACAGTGGAGAAGGTGCTCGAAGTCCCGACAACGATCGAGTTAGGCGCTCAGCTCTGGAACCCCACTTTGATGGATCCCGACCTTCGGGATTCCGACTGGGGCCTGTTCCCGTCGCTTTAGGGACTGGATCATGTGTCCTCAGAGGAATTGAATGTTGGCCTGAAAAGGCCATTTTCGATCCATCGGTTTCCATTGGTCACCAACGCTTCAAACCTACCAGACACAGGCCGATTATTCCCCTGTTTCTTATACAACCTTTATACGAGACATCCCCGAACTATTGTATAATACGCACATACAGAAATCGCTCTGTAACAAGAACAATACTTAGGAGAAATAATGGACAAATACGAATGCATCGCCTGTGGTTACATCTACGATCCCGCTATCGGTGATCCCTCCGCAGATATCGCCCCCGGAACCTCTTTCCTGGACCTGCCCGACGATTGGGTGTGCCCGGATTGTGGTGTTGGCAAAGACCAATTTGAAAAAGTTGGTTAATCCCAACTGATCTGACCCAAACAAAGCGAAAAGAGGCCCTAAAAAAGCCTCTTTTCTTTACTTAATTTCCAATTAATAAACTATAATTAGGCCACTATACTCGTTCAGAAACGGAGGAATATTTTTATGGCAAGCGTAACTTATAATCATGTTTGGAAACGTTTTGGCGACGTTGTCGCCGTGCAGGATCTCAATCTTGCAATCGAGGACAAAGAGTTTTTGGTGTTGGTCGGTCCTTCCGGCTGCGGCAAAACTACCGCCCTGCGCTGTTTGGCAGGCCTCGAAGAAATCTCTGATGGTGAAGTTTTGATTGGCGACCAGGTCGTCAACGATGTTGCACCGAAAGACCGCGATATTGCAATGGTTTTCCAGAGCTATGCTCTCTATCCCCATATGACCGTTTACGATAACATGGCATTTGGCCTTAAACTGCGTAAACTCGATAAGGCGGATATCGATCGCCGTGTCCAGGAATCTGCTCACACACTCGGTATCGAAAACTTGCTCAATCGTAAACCCAAGGAACTCTCCGGTGGCCAGAGACAGCGTGTCGCTGTTGGCCGCGCGATCGTCCGCGAGCCGAAAGTATTCCTCTTCGATGAGCCCCTCTCCAACCTGGACGCCAAGCTGCGTGTTCAGACCCGTGCTGAGCTCTCCAAGCTGCATCAGCGCCTTGAAACCACCTTTATCTATGTGACTCACGACCAGACCGAAGCCATGACCATGGCAACCCGTATCGCCGTCATGAACAAAGGCAAGCTGCAACAGCTCGATACACCGCAAATGCTCTACGACCACCCAGCCAACCTCTTTGTCGCCGGCTTCATCGGCTCTCCGGCCATGAACTTCTTCAACGGCAAAGTTTTTGTTGAAAACGGTGAGATGTTTGTTGACATGGACACCTTCCGCGTCAAAGTTCCCGCCAAGGATCATGAGCAATATGAATCCGTTGTCGGCAAGGACATCATCTTCGGTATTCGCCCGGAAGATATTCACAACCCCGAATTTGCTCCTCCTGGCATCATCGCCGAACCTGTCGATGTTACCGTCGATGTCACTGAGCTGATGGGTAATGAGATCTTCCTCTACCTGGTCAATGGCACCCATAATTTTGTCGCCCGCGTTGACCCGCGTACACAGGCGCATTTTGGTGACAAGATGCAGGTTGTCTTCAATATGGATAACTTCCACATCTTCGACCCCAGCCTCGACCCCGAAAACCCACCAATCGTCGGCGGCCCCACCGCGACACCAGTTATCGTACAATAGACTAAGCATTAATTGATCAAAAAGTGCGCCCACCCAGGCGCACTTTTTTGTCTCATCTTTACCTGATAAAACACAAACTGAAAAGAATGAAAGCAATCAAAGATCAAGATAAATGAAAACTGACTGCGTTCTTGACACAGCCAGTTTTCTTACGGATTTTGGAGCCAAATCCGAGAAATAAGTCTTACTTAAGCTTCTGTGGCCAGGCTCTTTTTCTTAAGTCTTCTGGATGAGATAAAGAGCGCGATAATGGTTGACAGGTATGGCAACATCGCAGTGAATTGGCTGGGAATACCCACATTCTGAAGGCTCAAACCAACACCCTCAAAGACGCCAAACAAAATCGAAAGCAACAAAATGCCAATAGGTTGACCTTGAGTCAAAATGATGATCGCCAGGGCAATCCAACCACGGCCAGCGGACATATTTTCAGTAAACAGGCTCATATAGCCCAACGAGAGCGCAGTTCCACCCAGGCCACACAAAAGACCACAGATCAGAAGAGACTGAAACTTGATCGGGTCGGATTTGATACCGACCGAATCCACTGCTCTTGAGTCAAAACCTGTCGCCCTTAATCGTAAGCCCATTCGAGAGCGGTAAATTTGATAGAACACCAATGGAACAACGATGATCAGTGTGATATAAACCAAAATATTTTGACCGCTAAGTACAGTCCCAATAACTGGAATATCTTTAATTAGAGGTATCTCAATTCTCGGTAAGGGAACAATCCTCGGGCTGATCAGTGCGCCTTTTACATTAAAGATCTGACGAAGTAAATAAGTTGTCGCACCAGTAGTGAAAAGGTTTAGCGCGATACCGGTAATAAACTCACCCGTCTTTAACTTAAGTATGAAGAAAGCAAAGATCAGCGTTATTAAAAGGCTACCGCCGATACCACCTATCAGACCCCACACCCATGATCCTGTAGCATAAGAGATTGCCACAGCAGAAAAAGCCGAGGTCAACATCATACCTTCCATGGCAATGTTAAACACGTTGGCGTGGAAACTATAAGATCCGCCCAGTGCCACCAATAGCACAGGAATTGCCGATGCAAGTGACGATCTAAGAATTTCAATAAACAGGTTCATGATCTTCTTTCCTCAACTTTCTGGATTTTGTTCGGGCCTTTATCATATTGATAAACAACTCGGAATAGTCTCTAAAGGCAACCACAAACAAAACCATAATTGCCTGTAACATTACGGTAAACTCACTCGGCACGTTGGTATCCATTTGCATTCCAACTGAGCCTGTCTGAATGATGCCGAAGAAAAGTGAAAAGAAGAAAACACTCGGCATACTTTGCCCGGAAATGATGGCGATCATCAGACCGTCACTGGCGTTTGTCTCACCCAAATTCGGTATGAGTTTGTTTTGTTGCGTGCTGCCCATGATCAGGAACGCTCCTGCGATTCCAGCGAGAACACCGCTGATAACCATTGAGGAGAGATAATTTTTGTTCACTTCGCAACCACCCAACCTGGCAAAAAGGTTGTTAGCGCCGGTTAGACGGAACTCATAACCTCGCCGGGTAAAGTTCCAGTAGAGGAAGACGATAATAAAAATGATTATCGAGAGATAGACAGTCATGTCGATGTTGGCGATTCTGTCAAACACATTTGACTGCAGAATCGGCCTGGACATCGGCCACTGACTATTTGGATCCCTCATCGGATTCGTAACCAGGTAGGCGATCAAAAACTTAGCAATAAAATTCATCATCAAGGTAGTGATAAATTCGTTCATCCCAAAGCCGAGTTTAAAGAGCCCGGCAATACCTGCATACGCGCCACCAGCAATTGCAGCGGCAATCAGCATCAGTGGGATAACTATAATCGGGCTGGCATCCATGTGCTGACCGATCAAAGTCGCCACAAGTGCGCCTAATAATAGCTGACCAAATTGACCCAGATTGCTTACACCGGAATTAAACCCAAAATATGCTGACAAACCAAGCATGATAAAAACTGCCATGCGAGCCAGCGTATTGCCAAGCGCGATCTCAGTCAGCAAACTGTTTTTAAACATAGAAGCATAGCTTTCGATCGGGTGATATCCCTGAGCTGACAGGAGAATCGCACCGACGATGAACGCCAGCAAGACACCTAAAATTACTACGATTGTTTTCTTCATTGGGCATCTCCCATTGATCCAAGCATATAACCACCGATCTCATTTTTGGTTGTTTTCTCGGGAATACGTTCTGCGACGATCTTGCCTTTGTACATCACCACGATACGATCAGACAAGCTAAAAAGCTCATCCAGATCCGCAGAAACAAGCAATACAGCCGCGCCAGCGTCACGCTGCTCAATGATACGTCCATGAATGTACTCAATCGACCCCACATCCAAACCGCGTACTGGCTGATCCAGTACCAAAAGCGGATGGTCAAGCCCAAACTCACGTCCGACGATCACTTTCTGTTGGTTACCTCCGGAAAGCGATTTGATCGGAGCTTTGCGACTTTGGCAAACAACATTGTACTTTTCAATCAACTCATCAGTGAACTTTGCGATTTTGCCTTTATCCAATATCTTGTTCTTTTTTACTAAAGACTCGTTCAGATAATGGTGAGTCATGAAAGCATTGTCCTGAATTGAGTCATTCTGGGAGCTCCCGGACAGTTTACGATCTTGAGAAATATAGGAGATGCTTTCACGCCTGCTGCGAATTGTATCCTTGGAAATGTCTGATCCTAAAACTGAAACTGTTCCTTCGTCTGGCAGCTGATTGCCAATGACAACCTGAACCAGCTCATATTGGCCATTTCCTTCTACACCAGCAATTCCGACAATTTCTTTTTCATGAATGGTCAGATTGATGTCGTCCAAAAGCATTCTGCCAGCAACTTTTCCTGACTTAAGTTTAATATCTTTTAGTTCAAGGACCGGTTTCCCTGGATCAGCCTTTGTCTTTCCAACAGTGAACAAGACTGATCGTCCTACCATCGCCTCAGCAAGATCGGTTTTGGTCAGCCCAACATTTGGTTTTGTCCAAACATGCTCACCCTGGCGCATAACGGTTACATTATCCGATATTTTAAGGATCTCATCCAGTTTATGACTGATGAAAAGGATCGTCTTACCCTCAGCCTTTAGGCCTTCGACCATCTTAAAAAGCTCATCCGCTTCCTGAGGGGCAAGGACTGCGGTCGGTTCGTCCAGGATCAGCACATTCACATCCCGATAAAGTTGTTTAATGATCTCGACCTTTTGCTGAATAGCAACGGAATAGTTTTCGATTTTTTCATCCAGATTGACATCGAAACCCATTTGATCGCACAAAGCCTGAAGCTTCTTTCGAGCACGACCAAGATCCAACAATCCTATTTGGTTAGTATCTTCATAACCAAGGATTACGTTTTCAAGAATAGAATAGGAAGGAATCAGCATGAATTCCTGGTGAACCATGCCGATTCCTTTTGCGACGGCGTCATTTGGTGAATGGAAATTCACCTTTTCGCCGTGAATGTAGATTTCTCCGGATGTTGCTGGCTCTAACCCGTACAAAACTTTCATAAGGGTTGATTTGCCTGCACCATTTTCTCCGATAAAAGAGTGTACTTTGCCTTTTTCAATTTCCACACTTACATTGTCTAAGGCGACATTTGAGGGAGGAAATATCTTGACAATACTCTCCAATCTAATGAAACTGTTTTCGGCTTGCATATTACTTCCTCCCATAGAAAGGAATATTATTCTTTGGGATAACGTTCGACGACGATTTCGCCAGCTTCAAGCTTCTTGGCAATCTCATCGATCTTAGCTAACATATCTTCAGGAAGGATATCCTTTGTAAAATCATCGATGGCAAGGTAGGTACCAGCATATCCGTAATGGAATTCGTAAGCCTTACCTTTTTCGATTGTTCCTTCGACCATCATCTTATAGATCTCAAAGGCAGCACCACCAAGGTCTTTGACCATGGAAGTGACAACATATCCGGGATAGGTGCCATTTTGGTTGGAATCAACACCAATCACATATTTGCCATCTTCAGCAGCTGCTTCCAACGCACCACTGCCAGTCAGGCCAGCGATCTGGAAGACGATATCGGCACCCTGCGCAAACAGTTGTTTGGTAGCGGTTTTACCGGTAACAGGATCGCTGAAAGTGCCAGCAAAATTGGTCACTACTTCGATCTCGGGATCGATATATTTCACGCCTTGCTGATAGCCGTGCATGAAACTGCGGATGACCCACATGTCCTGACCGCCCATAGCGCCAACGACTTTTTCTGGGTTGGCATATGGCAGATCGCTTGTGGTGACCAACGCAGCGACCACACCAGCCATGAAGGAGCCCTCTTCCTGAATGAAGGTTACGCTGTTGATGGTATTGGCATCATTCTGAAGCACAAAGTCGAGATTAACGATTTTAACGTCAGGATATCTCGTTGAGTAATCCTTGATCAGGTCTTCCATTCCATAGGCATCCGTGAAAAGCACATCGGGACCCCAGGCAAAAGCTGCTTCCACAGATTGGGCGTATTTAGAGGAATCAAAACCATTCTCAATAACTTTTACCTCAGCACCATATTCTGCAGCAATTCGCTGTAAACCTTCATTGACAGAATCGGTAAAACCATTGTCGCCAAGCGTGCCAGGAGTTACATAAACAACTTTTTTCAGATCACTTGCTGTTGTTGAAGCGCCGTTATCAGCAGGAGCCTCGGGGGAATCTTTTGTGCCACAGGCACTGATCAATAGCATGAAGATCATCGCTACGATCATGACAATACGGAAATTCTTGACTTTCATCTTTTCTCCTTTTTACTTGCTCTTTTTTAGATTTGTTTTTAACAATCGGACAAAACGGTCGCGGTCCGATTTTAAAGCTACTGTACAGTTGGGTTTTCGGGCTCGATTTCGTTTTTCGAAATCAAACAAACTCCAGCCATCCGCGATACCATGAGAAACACAAACATCCATATTAACTTCGTGAACATCCTGTAAAACTTCAGGATCAATCAACGCCGCTACAGCCAGCGCGTCATGGATTGGGGCCGTGTTATGAATAGGAAGTGGTTGGAATAGATTGTAACCAGTGATTCTCTGTTGCATCAATAATCCACAAAAATTGGATGCTTTTGAGTTTTCTGCCAACATTTCTTCAGAATCTTGCCAGGTGATATAAGCATCATGGGTAGCATCCAGGGGAACGATCCGCAACGGCGTGCCGCAGTCCGCAACGATCTTGGCAGCTTCCGGATCGATCCAGAAGTTGAATTCTGCGCCAGCGGTCACATTATTGATCTCGTACCCACCGCCCATGATCACGATCTCTTCGATCTTGTTTACGATTGAAGGAGCGATGCGCAATGCCATTGCAAGGTTGGTCAAAGGTCCCACAAAAACCAGCGTGATCTTTTCTGGAGCTTCAGCCAGCGTACGAATAAGCCACAAAACAGCGTGCTCAGACTCTTCTTTACGGCTTGTTTCCGGTAAGGGCAGATAATCGCCATGAACGTCTTCCTCCTTATTATCAGGTCCAGCATAAGGAACATTCTTGCGGCGGTTGGGAGTAAGCGAAACCACCATTGGCAAATGACATCCGCGGTAAACAGGAATATCAAGACCCAGGTAATCCACCAAACGCAGAGTGTTGGTAGTCGTAATGTCTATATTACGATTACCATTTACTGTCGATACGCCAAGTAACTCAAGCTTATCGGATAGTGCTGCCAGCATGATTGCGATGGCGTCATCCGATCCCGTATCAACATCCAAAATGATTTTCTTCTTCATTGGTCTCCTTTTTTATTTGTATTTTTGTATAAAGCTTTGTGTGTCTTCCTTACTCGGAATTGACGATTGAGCGCCGAACTTAGTAACTGCCAGCGCTGAAGCGGCACTTGCATTGACCAAAGCCTGTCTCAAACCAAGCCCATTAATGATTGAAGCAGCAAAATTCCCAACAAAAGTATCGCCTGCGGCCGTTGTGTCAACGGCTTCAACAACAAAAGCTGGTTGTCGTATTACCTGCTCGCCGCTGACCAAAACCGATCCATCGCTGCCAAGTGTGATAATCACATTTTTGACACCCATGCGATTGATTTCTTTACCCGCCCGAATCACATCATCGATCGAATCGACCCGAGCCGGCACGATGCCTTGAAGTTCGACTTCATTCAGCACCAGATAATCGAGCTTTTTCAACAATTCGGCAGGAATTTCATGGAAAGGAGCAGGGTTCAGCAATACGGGGATGGAAGATTCAGACGCTTTTTTGATGATGTAATGACCGGTTTCCAGCGGGATCTCATGCTGCAATATGATCAGGGATGACTGTGCGATCTCTTCCCAATGACTGTCAACATAAGCATTATCAACCAGTCCATTGGCGCCACTCACGATGATGATCCGATTCTCACCAGATGTTTCCAGAATGATGGAAGCGACGCCGGTACGAGCATCATCTAACCTTCTAACTCCAGCTGTACCCGCACCAGCGGACTGAAGTGAATTGAGCAGCACACCGCCAAACTCGTCATCACCCACACAGCCATACATGAATGTTTCAGCCCCGGCTTTCGCGGCCGCGATCGCCTGGTTTGCGCCTTTTCCGCCAGGAATCGTATTGAAATCCAAACCCGATATAGTTTCACCTGCCAAAGGTACACGATCTGTTTGAATAACCAGATCCATATTCAAACTACCAATGACACTTATTCGGTTCATATTTCTCCTATCTTTTTGTTGTTGATTGGCGAATAATCAGAGAACCGCGAAAAACGATTCTGCGCTTATTCGTTGACTTATTTTTGATTCTGTCGATCAGAAGCTCGACAATTGTTTCAGCCATTTTTTCTGTGGGTTGGTGAAATGTGGTTATGGAGGGTACAAAAGCCGATGCCAGCTCGATATTATCAAAGCCGACAATTGAGATATCGTTGGGAACCTTCAAACCCTTGGAGATCACGTTATTGATCGCTCCTATTGCCATCATATCGGAAAATACAAATAGTGCGCTGGGCTTGATGTCGTTTTGCCAGATCCAATCGAATGCGGAGAAACCACTGGATAAAGTGAATTTTCCCGCTGTGATCAATTCAGGATAATACGGCAAACCCCATTCCTTATGGGCTCTGATGAAACCCTTCAGGCGTTGCTGACTGGGCGAAAAAGTGTTTGGCCCGGTGATACAGCCGATCTCACGATGCCCAAGGTTCAGCAGGTAATTGGTTATATCGTAACCTGCCTGCTCATTGTCCAAAAGGACGACGTCAGCAATATCGGTGGAGATCTCACGGTCTGCGATCACAAATGGAATTTCATGATCTGTCAGGGTTTTGAGCGTCTCAGGGTTATTATCAGAAGTGATCAAAATAACGCCATCCACTTGTTTGGATACCAAAGCGTCCAAATAAGCCGCTTCCTTGTCAGCTTTGTTATCAGTATTACAAACAATAACGTTATAGCCTGCTTCAAACCCGAAATCCTCGATCTTTCGGGAATATTCAGCAAAAAACAGGTTTGCCGCGTCGGGAATGACCAGGCCGATCGTTTGTGATCTTCCAGCTCTCAGGCTGCGGGCAGCAAAATTGACCCGGAATTTTAGCGCCGATATGGCTTCTTTGACTTTGGCGCGGGTATCTTCCTCAACGAAACGAGTTTCATTGATAACATGAGAAACGGTAGTGGTCGAAACTCCAGCTCTTTTCGCGACATCTTTGATGGTCACTTTTGCCATCGCAGCCTCCAGTTAAACGTTTGCGCAAAGGATTGCTTTATATTAACCGAATGTTATCACCCCGTCAAGGAAATTCACAAAAAATTCCATCAATTGTTTTTCCTGTGTTTTTTAGATGGCCCGAAACCTAACTATTAGGAATAATGACTGATTTATAACATTGTCAATTTGAATGCGCCTTTCTACATTGTTAAATGACCGATTCAGACAGGCGCGTCTCACGATACCAAAATTGACAAGTTATCTCTGGATTGAACCTACAGGCGCATGAACCATGCAGTGGGTTTAATTCACAAACCCAACCCTGATAAAATTACATATAAATCTGGGAGCAGGACTCACTTCTTTATCAGTCCATTTCGGCGTCCTTAATTTCCGTTTCTTCCTCCTATAAAAACGTTTTCCGGTAAAAGTTAGTAACTTTGAGGCTAAATATCATTCACAATTAACTGTTTTTTCCGATTATGCCTTTGCCTTCCATTTCCTTGTGATCAGTACCAAAACAACCCCGACAAGCAGCGAAAAGGCGATCACGAGAACGAAAGCATCCCGCCAGAATTCGAATGGGAACAAGCGAATCAAAGTTGAACTCTCTGAAAACAACCAGGTGCCGTCCTTAAAGAAAAGCCGATGAAAATAGTCAAACAATTTATCAAAACTAACCACCAGAAAAACCAACAAAGCCCCAAGAAAGCCAAGCGTCACCCATCCTCCGGCATTCAGGCCCAGGCGGATGCTGTTCCATTCCCTCATGATCACAAACCACACCAAGATCGCGAGCGCTAACCCGATCACCACATACCAAATAACCGAGGTCAGGCTGACTACGTCTTTCACGTCTTCCATGTGCGAGAGCTCATCCGGCGTAAACATCTTCGCGCCGCTTGTGTCCTGCAAATTGCCCAAATAGCTGATATCTTCGTCGTTTATCAGATAGCTGACAGCATATTCAGACCATTTCGTTCGCTCCAAAAGGTTAAACCCATACGGATCCTCCGGAAAACCGACGCGGCGATACTCCAGGCCAGGGAAGCCAGGATTCATCACCAACCTCACCCCACCCATCAAGATCACATAAGGCAATAAGATCGCCATTAATATTATGAATAACTTATTTATTTTCATGCTCACTCCTGTTGCACAACAGAATCGTCCAAAAGCAAGAATAATTATAAATCAATTGACCTCGTCCGTTATAAAAAAAGACCCCGATATCGGGGTCTGAGAGCTGGGGGCACTGGAGTCGAACCAATACATACGGATTCAGAGTCCGCTGTCCTGCCATTAGACGAGCCCCCACAGCAATGCGCTATTGTAACAGAACTTTTCAGTTCTTACAATGGATTTTAAGATGAAAATTGTGAGGAAAATGATGTTTTTTTTGATAATTACCGATGTAAACAGTGGTTTTTAATGGAAAACCGAATGGATTTATTATTGTTCTGCCTAAGTTGTGGTGTACATGTCAATGCTCTAACCTGTTTTAGCCAGTCCAATCATTGCCCCTCATCCGCCCTGCGGGCACCTTCTCCCGAGCGGAGAAGGCTTAGGTATATAGTCCTTCGGGCGGCACCTTCTCCCAGTCCATACAGTCCCTGGGAAAGCACCACGGTCAGGTGAGAAGGCTTTGGCTTATTCGCAGCGCAAGCACATTTTCCTACCCAACCAAAGTCAGGAGGAGAGGCAAAAAGACGGGCACAATATCAACACCAAAAACCACAGTTTTGCCTTTCGTGCATAAGTGGAAAGGAGATCAATCGATCATGGGCTCTTTTTCCTTCTTCAAACTGCGCATGTGGACGTTTTCCACGAGCCCAATCCCCAGCAGCATTGACACCAGGGAGCTGCCGCCATAGCTGATGAATGGCAAAGTCAAACCGGTTACAGGTAGCACGCGCAGATTAACGCCGATATTGACGATGGTCTGAAAGCCCATCAGCACGCCAAAACCATAGGCGATCAAGGCACCATAAGCATCCGGCGCGTTTTGAGCCACCTTAAAACACCTGATAACGACAAAAACCAAAGCTGCCACCACGATCACCGTACCGACAAAGCCAAATTCGTGCGCCAATACCGAAAAAATAAAGTCGTTATGACGAATTTTCAAAAACCGTAGCTGCACCTGGCTGCCCTGACCGTAACCATTGCCGAACCAACCTCCGGAACCAATGCTGATCAGCGCCTGTTCAACATTATAAGTTTCGCCATGCCGCGCGGTTTCATCAGGCTGTAAGAAGTTGGTGATACGCGCTTTCTGATAGTCGGCCAGATATGGAAAATCGAGCAAAAAGGAAACAGCCAAAAACAGCCCGACAATTCCGATCATGATCAGAATATAGCGCGTTTCAAGCCCGCTGATCCAAAGCATCGTTGCCCAGATGACAAAAATCACGATACTTGTACTGAGATTAGGCTGCAGCATGATCCAGATGACTATGCCCAGTGTCAAAGCAAGACTGCGAAAGATGGTCATCCAGTTGTTGATCTTTTCGATATTGCTTGAAAAGAAAGCCGCCAGTACCAAAATAATAGCGATCTTTGCCAGTTCTGCTGGCTGAATGCTCACCAGACCGGCCTCGAGCCACCTTGCCGCGCCAAAATGCGCAGCGCCCATGATGAATACGACAAGCAATAGGATCGCAACAACCACATAGAAGGGTTTGGAAAGCGTCGTCCAGATGTGATAGTCAAAGGACGCGACCAAAAAGAGCACCACCAGACCAATTGCCAAAAAGATCGCCTGCCGTTTTGGATGGCCCGCCAAAGTCGGGTTACCGGCAATAGCGGAACTGATCAGCGCGATGCCAAAAATACAGAGCAAAAGGACAACCGCGAAAAGCAAAAAATCAAATCGCTGCCAAACCTGACGTGTGTTCATAAGAGTTTAAACCCTCCGCTGCGCTGGCTCTGTACCTGCGGCTCGCCGTCAACCAGAGATATCTCAAAAGCCAGGTTTTTTTGCTGCTTTCCAGGGATTTCAACCGCTTTGCTATTGATAAAGACCTCGCCGCCCTGATACTTAATAACCTTTACAAAAGCATCTGCTTGCTCAGATTCTATTGAAACCTTGCCAGACACAGCGCCCCAGACGATCAGATTTCCTTTCACAACGAGGCTGGACCCGCTCGGGACGTCGCCAAGCAGGATCAGGTTGCCCTCATGCTGCAAACTCTCGCCTTCAGAAAGGGAACGCGAAAGGCAGAAAAAAGAATTGTCTTTGTCGTCTGCCTTTTCTTCGTTTGTTGCCTTTTTATCCCGATGAGGGTCGGGCAAATTGGTCGGAAAACCATGATATTCAGCCGCGGCGAGGGTTTGAGCAGACTCGCTCAAAACGGCCCAAAGGCACACGCCTTCATCAGACATGTCCTTGAGCAGTCGCTGCAGCTGGGCTTCCGTCCAATCGGTGCTGCCGACATTGAGCGCAATCCGTCCCCCTTTAAAAAAGCGCTCCTGAGTCTGGATACGACTGATGAGCATGTCCCGCTGTTGGTACCACGGCAGATCAGGCAGTGTGATCAGCACACCGCCATGAATCCCTCGCACCAAAATGTCCTTTATTCCCATCGCTTAATTCCCCGGCTGCAGGCCGCCAAGCGCGGCGTCGATCTGTTTTAGCTCAAAATAGGCATCGATCACTTTTTTTACGATCGGGCCGGAAACAGTTGAACCTTCATTACCATTATAAACAAACGCAACCACCACAATTTCAGGGTCTTCAGCCGGAGCGTATCCCGCGAACCAGGCGTGTGAAGGCCACGCGCCAGGAACACATAATCCCTGGCTGTTAGCCCAGTCATCACAATACTCCGCAGTACCGGTTTTGCCGGCGATGCGGTTGATATTCTCCGAAAGATCAACAAACTCGCGGCGCGCGGTGCCTTCGGGCCCGGTCACGACTTCCATACCACGCATCGACAAATCCAAAACCCAGGGTTCGATCACCTTGACTTCATTGGTTTGGTTGTTGCCCTGATAGGTATGGATCAAAGGGTCTTTGGTAATATCCCAAAGCACTTTTGGTTCAAATTGTTGGATGATCTCCCCTTCAGAGTTCTCGGTTTTACTGATCATGGAAAGCTGCATGTGTTGACCGCCATTGACGATGGTGGAGAATGCGTTCATCACCTGCACCGGCGTCGCCAACACATACCCCTGCCCCACACCGGCCAGGTAGGTATCACCGGTGGCCCAGTTTTCGCCCTGATTGAGCCGCTTCCAGGTAGGATTGGGCAAAAGTCCATCCGCCTCCCCAGGCAGCTCAATTCCCGTTTCCTGACCATATCCCAGCGCAGCGCCATATTCGTAGAGGTTCCAGATTCCCAGACCCTCCTCAACCTCGCCAGGGTAGCCGCCAGCAGTTTTGTACCAATAAACGTTGCAGGAATACCCGATCCCATGAATAAAATCCACCGGCCCATGCCCTTTTTTGTCGTGACAAAAATAAGTTTGAGAATAACCAATATCTGTTTCAAAGAACTGGTTGCGCAGCGTGATCGTTGGTGTACAGTTAATTTGCTGCTCCGGTGTCACGATATCCTCATTTAGAACGCCGAGGGCCGTTACCAGTTTAAAAACTGAACCAGGAGGCAATTCTGAAGTGATGGCTTTATTCACCAGAGGTTTGGCTTCATCGATGCTAAGCTGCTCGTAGTAATCTCCCGGGATATACTGGGACATGCGGTTGTTTTCATAGCTTGGATACGAAACCATAAAGAGTAATTCGCCGGTTTTGGCATTCATCCCGACCACCACCCCAGTCGTGCTCAGGATCTTATTGCGTTCGCGCATGTAAAATTCGTTCCAGTAACGCAACTGCTCTGTTAAAATGGCCCTGGCAGCAACCTGCATACGATAATCGATCGTAAGATAAACATTATTGCCAATGACCGGTTCCACCGGCTCCTCAATATCGCGAACAACCTCGCCACCAACCGTTACCTCGACCACGCGTACGCCGTTGGTGCCTGAAAGCACATCCTGCATCGAGTTTTCAATGCCCATATAACCAACCTTATCACGGCCGGAAACAAATCCTTTTTCGGTGTAATAATCGAGCAAAATTTCAGGGATCGGGCCCAGAAAGCCAATGATTTCTGCCGTCTGGTCTCCGGTCGGGTATTCCCGTACCGATTCCGTTTCAATGCGAATTCCAGGCCAATCCATCGCTTTTTCTTCGATGATCATGGCCGTTTCCTTGTCCAGGTTGCATTTCAGCCGGGTTGGCTGAAAAGGCCAAAGGCTTTCAGCGATCTCCACAATCTGAAAAATGCCCAGATTGGTATAACAGGGCGTAAAGGCCCCTGCGGTTTGATCATTCACCTCCTCCTGATTGACCGGAATACCGATCAGGGCGCTCAATTGGTCAAATATCTTGCGCACCTCACCTTGCGAATCGGGCAGCTCTGCCGGAGTAACGGTAACATTGTATTGGGCGATATTGCGCGCCAAAACAATGCCATTACGGTCAAAGATCATGCCGCGTTGCGTGGGAATGCTGATCACGTTCGTCCGATTATCTTCCGCTCTGGCGACGTAAACATCGCCATCTATGATTTGGTACTTGAATAATTGGGCAGAATAATATAGAAAAACCAAGGCAATGATCAGATAAACCCAACGGAAACGCGAGAGGTTGATGGTTGGTTTTTTGTATTCTTTTGCGTTCATGCTTCAACTCCTTTCGGAAAAGCATAATAAGCCAGCTCTCTCACCAGAGCGTGAACCGGAATCGCCAGAAGCATATTTAAAAGCAAAGAAGGCAGGGTGATCCGATTGAGCGCATCGGTAAGGTTAATATCAACCCGCTGCACGAAGATGGCCGCCAGCGTAAAAGCACTTTGCCCCAAACTGGCAATAAAAGTGACCACCAGCATCCCCAGCAAAGGCGTTTGCCAGATTCGGGCATGGATCTGCCGGCTTAAGAGATAGACACCAAAATAGACGGCCAGCGGAACATAGAACGGCAGCGCGGAAATGAAAGTTGTGATCCCGGCAAATACCAGCACCAACAGCCAAAGATATTTACTGCGATCATGCAAACACCAGGCGATCACAAACAAAAGCAAGAGATCAGCGCTGCCAGCCAGGATTTTCCATTGGCTGAAAACGCTCAACTGCAGCATCAGCATGGCCATATAACCCATAAACCCAATCAGATAGGAGATCATGGCCGCCTCATGGGATCAATGGGCTGATATCCACCGTGTCAAAATTGGTGATCACCAGCACGGCGCTCAAACTGGAAAAATCAACCACCGGTTGAACCGATCCGGTTTGAAAGAGCACATTTTCTTTGGATTGCATGGTCAGAATCTGACCAACGAAAATATTCGGAGGGTAAGTTCCACCCAAACCTGAAGTCATCAAAACATCGCCAATTTCGACCTTTGTTCCAACCGGTACCATATCAAGACTGATCTCACCAGTGACGGAACCCCTCACGAGGCCTTCAACCTGAGCGCTCTGAAGCTTGACATTCACCACCGAATTCGCGTCAGTGATCAGTTGAATTCTGGCCGCATCAGAGATCAGAGCGTCGATCCTGCCGACCAGGCCTTGTTGCGTCACGACCGGCATGCCGTGCCGCAGACCATCGTTTGATCCTTTGTCAATAATAATATATTGCAGATATGGGCTGATCTCCCGCCCGATCACGGTCGCCGCCAGATATTCGTGTTCCGGATTCGATCGCGCAAAATCAAGCAAGGTGTACAAAATATCAGATTGGGCCAGGTTTTCCTGCAGAGCGACGATCTCACTTTGCAGCATCGCCACGCGCTCATTCAATGCAGCATTTTCAGCCCGAAGCGTGGCCATATCCCTGGGAGAATTGAAAAAATCGCTAAAAGCCAGGTAGCGCTGCGCCAGCCAGCTTTGAGCGCTGATGAATGGGCTGATCGAGAAACTAAACAGTGGCGTCAGATAACCGGACAGAGACAGGAACAAAACGCCCACAACAACCAGAATAATGATCAGGTTGCGTAAATTCTTGGGAGTTAATAGTTTGGAAATCATGATTAATCCGATCGTTCTCCACGATCAGGGGCAATTATGGTTGAGTGCTCGAGTAGGGATCCCGTTCAATACCTACAAGAAGATTTTCGTAAAGCTCCATATCATCCAGAACCATGCCGCATCCGCGGGCAACACAGGTCATCGGGTCTTCCGCGATCCAGACACGCACATGAATTTCGTTCGAGAGGCGATCTGCCAGGCCGTGCAACTGCGAAGTACCTCCTGCCAGACAAATGCCATTATCCATCAGATCAGCCAGAATTTCGGGAGGAGATTCATCCAAAGCGTCCTTGATCGTGTCGATGATCACCTGAACGGATGGGCTTAAGGCTTCGCGAATTTCAACGGAAGAGATTTCGATCGATTCCGGCAAACCCGTGATCAGGTTGCGGCCGCGCACATCAACCGTCTTTTCTTCTTTTAGAGGATAGGCAGAACCGATGGCGATCTTCACCTTTTCCGCCATCTGCTCCCCAATGAAAAGATTGTACTTACTGCGAACGTACTCAATGATATCCTGATCAAGCTCATCACCGGCTACGCGCAACGAGCGGGATATGACAATGCCGCCTGCAGAAATGACCGCGACTTCAGTCGTTCCACCGCCGATATCAACGATCATATTGCCGCTATCCTCTTCAATCGGCAAGCCTGCGCCAATGGCCGCTGCGGCAGGCTCATGGATCATAAAAGCTTCGCGCGCGCCGGCCGACATGGCGGCGTCATAAACGGCGCGTTTTTCAACTTCGGTCGCCCCAGATGGGATCCCGACCACAACACGCGAATAAGGGAAAAGCACAATGCTGTTCTCATGCGCGCGGCTGATGAAATATTCCAGCATCGCCTGGGTGATGTCGTATTCCGAAATAACGCCATCGCGCAGCGGGCGCAAAGTGATCATATTCGCGGGTGTGCGGCCAACCATCGCTTTGGCGGCTACACCGATCTTCTCAGGTTCACGGGTTCGTTTATTGATCGCCACCCAGGAAGGCTCATTAATAACAATGCCCTTCCCACGGACGTTAACCAATGTATTCGCCGTCCCCAGGTCAATTCCCAGGTCCAACGATAACAATCCCAGTAACCATTTTATTGGATTGAAAAATGCCAAGTTTTATCTCCATTGATTGAAGAGTTCTTCAATACTTTCGCGAATTATATCATATACCGTTATTTGAAAATAGAAAACGGAAACGGACTTAAAGAAACCAATCAGCAACTTTTGTTTTGATAATCTGATTATTCTTTAGGATAAACCCCAATAGATAGCTAAAAAACCGGCAGGCCTCTAAACACCTACAGCCTAAGGAGCATCAGCTGATTTCAACTCATCCAACTACAAAATTAAAAGTGCAGGTGGTATCGATACACAAATTATCTGCCTGCTATTCAGATGGAACTCAAAATTATTGCGGCCTTTTGATCACCGAGCGCAAGTTTGGTAAAAGTTCTAATGATTACGATCTACAATGATTGAGTGCGTTGACAGTCGCTTCGATCACCCAATCCTGTTGTTCTTCGCTCATGGTCGGGAAGAGCGGCAGGGTAACTTCTCTCTGGGCGACTGTTTCAGTGACCGCCAGGTCAGACGCACAATCTGGCGCAAATTGCCTGTAAATTTCAAAGTGGTGTACCGGTGGGTAATGGAAACTGCTCTGGATGCCTTGTTCTTTCAAGTATTCACGAAAAGCGCCTTTATCAACATCCTCCGGCAACAAGACCGGGAAAATGTGATAGCTGCTCTGACCTCTGGTTTCCCCGAAAGGCAGCCCAAGATCGGGACAAAGTTGTTTCAGGCGCTCGTGATAGCGCCTTGTAAGAAACTCGCGTCTGGCATTACCTTTCGGCAGTTTTTTAAGCTGCTCAATGCCAATGGCAGCCCGAATTTCATCAATTCTGTAGTTATAGCCCAAGGCAACCACATCATAAGTGCTGGCATGACCTTTGTGACGATCCCAGGTAAGGCTGGTCATTCCGTGGGAGCGCATAATGCGCACCTTCTCAGCCAGTTCGTCTGAATTGGTCAGCACCATGCCGCCTTCCGCGGTCGTCATATTTTTATTCCCAAAAAAGCTGTAACAACCCAGATCACCCCAACAGCCCAAAGCACGTCCATCCAGGCTCGCGCCAACAGCATGGGCGGAATCCTCGATCACATATAAATTGTGCTTCTTTGCCAACTCCATAATGGCGGGCATGTCACAGGCAAACCCGGCGTAATGCATCACCATGATCGCCTTTGTGCGAGCAGTGATCTTTTTCTCAATCCCTTTGGGCGATATACAGAGCCAGTCCGTACTCTGCAGGTCAGCGAATACCGGTGTCGCGCCGGTGTAACGGACCGCGTTTGCGGTGGCGACAAAAGTCAGGGAGGGTAAGATCACCTCGTCACCCTCTCCCAGAGAAAGCGCCATACAGGCAATATGGAGAGCCGCGGTGGCGTTATTGACCGCGATGGCATGTTTTGCGCCTGCAAATTCTGAAAATTGCTTCTCAAAGGCGTCAGTGGTCGCTCCCATGGTCAGCCAGCCGGAGCGCAAAACATTCAGGACAGCTTCCTCTTCTTCGACCCCCAGATTTACATCCGCCAAAGGTACGCGCCAGTTCATTCTTCTCTCAAAAACTGAGGACGCATGGTCTCAAAATCTTCAACCGCGGCCATGTAATCATCATGATTGCCGAGATCGCGCCAGTAGCCGCTATAGGGATAACTAAAAACCGGTTCATTGGCAGCAAGCAGATCCTGAACCAGGGTTGGGAAGTCGTAGTATTGTCCTTTAGGGATGTATTCCATCACCTTGGGTTCAAAAACGTAAATGCCCATGCTCACTTTGAAATCGAGGCTTGGTTTTTCAATATACCTGGCAACCCTGTTGGGTTGACCATCATCTTCCAAAACACCCAAATTTATCTTGTGAGTGCGCAAGTGGCTTGCGATAGTACAAACAGCCCCCTGTTCTCGATGAAACTGGATCAGATCGTTGACATCCAAAAGGGTCAATACATCTCCATTGCATACTAAAAAAGTCTCATCCAATGAGTCAAGCAAAGTTAAGGGACCAGCAGTCCCAAGTGGTTGATCTTCAACGCTGTAGCTGATTTTGAGCCCGTATTGCTGCCCATCCTTGAAGTAGGCTTGCATCAGCTCTGCCAGATGGCCGACCGTAAGCACGATATCTTTGATGCCTGAATAACTAAGTTGTTTTAGCAAGACCTCAAGAATCGCATGATCGCCGACCGGCATCATGGGTTTTGGGAGAATATATGTAAAAGGAGCAAGTCTGGTACCTTTGCCACCCGCGAGAATAACTGCTTTCATCTAACCACCTAACCAACCTATTCTCTTACATTATACCGTTATTCGGTAGGACGCTACAAGCAGTTTTAGACGATTTTCAAGATAAAAGATCGTAGTATCCTGACTACGATCTTTTGTAAATTAATGACTAATAAACAATATTACAATTAAAATGCTTCAAAAATTGGCCGTCTCTTTTCAGATGCCGTATTCGCCCGGCCTGTACAGATCGGCATGGGAACGAATCCATGCGATCGTTCGACTTAACCCTTCCCGCATCGAAACCTGCGGAGCCCAACCCAGCTTCTCCCGCGCTTTGCGATTATCGGATATCAAACGCACTACTTCAGATTTTACCGGCCGAATTCGCTGTTGATCGATTTCCACGATAATTTCTTTTTGCAAAATATCGAAGATCAGATCAGCAGTACTGCCAATACTGATCTCCTGACCGCTGCCAAGGTTGTAAACCTGTCCGTCCCAAAGGTTCGCATGTGCTGCCGCAAGAAAACCTTCAACGGTATCATCGACAAAGGTAAAATCCCTGATCGCTTCCAGATTGCCCAGTTTGATGCGGTCTGACTGAAGGGCCTGGGTGATGATGGTTGGAATCACTGCCCGGGTGCTCTGGCCTGGCCCGTAGGTATTAAATGGTCTGACAGTGATCGACGGAACATCAAAAGAGCGGAAATAGGCCTCAACCAGTTTGTCAGCCCCGATTTTGCTGGCTGAATAAGGTGACTGGCCTTGCAAAGGGTGTTCTTCATCAATCGGCACACGCAGAGCGCTGCCGTAAACCTCACTGGACGAGGCATGTACCAACTGACTGCCGGTTTTACGGCAGGCTTCAAGGATGTTCAACGTTCCAAGCACATTGGTTTGTACGGTTTCAACCGGATGAACATAGGAATATGGGATCGAGATCAAAGCGCCCAGATGAAACACAATATCCACGTCTTCCAATGCGCTTTCCACGGCAGAGGGATCACGCAGATCGCCCCTAACCAGTTCAATTTGATCCAGAATGGTTTCAGGCAAAGCAGCCAGCAGGCCCAATTCCGCTCGGGAGGTATAACGGGTGAAAGCCCGCACAATCGCCCCTTTTTCGACCAGTTTTTCCACTAACCGGGAACCGATAAAACCAGCTGAGCCTGTTACCAGCACTTTTTTATATTGAAAACATTCCAACTCATTTATCATCTTGATGTAAACCTTTTAATGATTTTTCCAAAGCTTTTACAAGGTCAGGTAATTCCACCACTTTTGCCTGAGTGGAATTGCAAATTTTCAGGATTCTTTTCCGATCTTCAGAACTACAGTTTTCAATCGCGACCATTAAAATATCCACCTGGTATTTTTCGACCAAAGCTGGCACGGCGTCAATAGGGCCAAGTACTCTGACGCCGTCATAGTGCATATCGCGCTTGTTAAAGTCATCATCAACAAAGCCTATCAAGCCAAAAACGCTTTCGTAGGCACTGCGTTTCACCAGCCAGGTCGCCAGTTCACCCAACCTGCCAGCCCCAACGATCAGAATCCTCTCGGTGAAAACTGGGCTATCGCCCCGGAAAAGCAGCCAGCGGTAGGCAACGCTGCTGAGCAGCCTTTCACGATAACGAACGCCAAGCAAGCCGATAAAGACCGTCAGACCGATCAGCCAGAACATACTAAAAGGCACCCAGGGCTCCTTGATCCAAAATCGGTTCACTGCCCACATGATCGCCATTGTGAGACCAACTGAAACGCCAATGTCAAGTATATATGCCGGGCTGGCGTTGCCCCAGGATATGCGTTGAAGGCCGAGGGCTATGTTGAAAAAGCTTGTGAGAACAGCAATCAGTAAGGCAATGACTATAAACGTCCAAACGCCGAGGTTAATGACAGTACTGATGCGCCAGACGATGCCGGAAAGACCGACTGAAACCGACGCCACGATGATATCCAATAAAAACCAGGGCACGATCCGCCGAAAAAGAGCAAAAAAGGGACCACCAAAAATGTATCGTTCATCAATTTGTTTTTGCCGTAAGGTTGGCAATAAAGCGATGGCGGTCATGGCAAGAATATCAATATCGGTTAAGACATTATGATGACGAACATAAAGTTGATCCAACCTCAGTTTATCAGGCAATATTTTAACCAGGTAATCGTCAAGGAAGCCTTCACCTTTTAATAACTTTTCTTCATCACGGTAAAGGATCGATGCGGGGCTGGTAATGCCAGGTCTGACGGAAAGGATTTCTGCCTTTATGTCTTCATCCCAGGTCATCGCGATATCATAATCTTCGGGACGAGGGCCTACGAAGCTCATATCGCCAATAAAAACATTCCAAAGTTGGGGCAACTCGTTCAGTTTTGTGTCGCGTAAAAACCGTCCAATTTTTGTAACCCGCGGGTCATCACAGGCGGTGATCGGCGCGCCCTGCGAATCATCGGATTCCAACCGCATGGTTCGAAATTTGTAAATATTAAAAGGTCGTCCGCCACGCCCCATTCTGCGGCCAGTGTAAATAAACGGCCCCGGAGAATCCCTGCGAATGGCAATCGCGATGCTTACGAAAAGGGGAAAGGAAAAGACCAGGCCCAAAACTGAAATGATAATGTCGAAAGTGCGTTTTATGAAGCGGTTAAGTAGATTGGGGGTATGCTCCTTATTCTTACGTAAATCTTTTGCGAAGAGTTGTTTTGAGCCCTTAATAGACTGCACGTTGAACCCTCCTTTACACAGTTGGCAGTTTGTGCTTAAAGTTTACTATAAAATAGAAATTTTTATTAGGTTAATTAAACAGGGAATATTAAAAAATGATGAGTATACTGATCAGAATTCAGGCACCCGACCTACTTTATCCCCCCAACGATCCCAGAAACGAAACAAACCAACAATAAACCCAAGGCCATAAGAAGTGTGCATGCACCAATAAGCGAAACAGACTTTCAGGGCCTGAGTAATTTCCCAGTTTGTCAATAATAGAGCTGCAATTAATGTGGAAGCAAAATAAATAATGACTGGGCTCAAACTCCATATCCGCAAAGTGGGAATGAAAAGACAAGCCAGAACACAAGCGATAAGTCCAGACACGAACACCGCTGGAATGAAATGGCGAATGCTCATCTGCCGCGGATGTTTTTGCAAGACCCTGATCTTCCATAATCCATACTGAAAGTATTGTCTCCAGAAAGTTCCTGGTTTGCTGCGGACGGTGTAATGTGATTTGATTTCAGGATTAAGAATGATTTTTCCACCATATTTGCGCAAACGGTAGTTAAATTCATCATCCTGATTGCGAACCAATTCCTCATCGAACAGTCCGATGCTTTTAAATATTTCAGAAGGCCAGGCGCCTAAATAGACCGAATCAACTTCCTCAATTTTCTTTGAATAATGAAAAGCGGAATCTCCCACCCCCAATATCGAACTTGTTGCGATCACAACCGCCTCACCGAAAGGAGTGTTTGCGACACCATCCATCCTGCCGCCTACGTTTTGCGCCTGATGATCAAACAGGCTTGAAACGCACTTGCTGACATAATCGCGTTCAAGAATCGTATGACCATCGGCACGAACGATTACCTCTCCTTTGGCATGACGAATGAGTATGTTCAATCCTTTGGCAACGATCTCTCCAGGGTTTGGAAAGAACTTAACGCGGAGATCACCGTAAGAGATCTCTTTCACAATTTTCAAGGTCGCGTCTTTTGAGTTTCCATCTGCTATCAAAACCTCAAAGTTATTGGCTGGATAGTCCTGATCGAGAATACTTTGAAGAGTATTTTCAATGTACTTTTCCTCATCTTTAATTGCCAGGATGATCGAGACGAATGGTTTTTGATTGGATAAAACTGGAAGCAAGATCAAAACCTTTCGTTTTCAGGCATGGTATTGATCACAAACTTGCGTTTCCCAGCTTTGCTCAATGGGATCTCATTTACGATTTCGATATTGATTGATAATCCACCAGTTCCTTTTTCATAGAGCGCATTTTTTATTTGATTTTGATCAACTTCTTCTTGTCCACTTGGAACGATTAATAACGTGATCGCACCAATCTCCGATTGTTGGACCTGAAAGCTCTCTATGCTTTTAAAATGCTCGAGTATACCAGTGAAAAAGTGGACTATCAGTCGGTTCCCCTCTGGAGTGTAAATAAGATCGGATTCCCTGCCATAGATTCCGCCTAAAAGCGGGAAAGTCCTTCCGCAAGGACACGACTCTTTTCGTGCTTTCTTTGCCAGATCACCAACTTCATAGCGAATCAATGGGCTCGCGCCTGCGTGCAATCGCGTAAGCACAACTCTGCCTATCTCGTTTTCTTTCACCGGCTGACCATTTTGGTCAAGAATTTCAACGATGGTGTCCAACATCATAATGTGATAATTACCTTCTTCACATTGGGCAGCGATCTGAACTCCCTCAGCGACCCCATAAGAATCAAAGACCTTGGCCTTAAAAACATTCGAAATTCGATCTCGTTGCTTGGTTGATAATGTGTCTCCCCAGGTCGATGCCGCAATAAGAGGACGATTCCATCCAAGTTCGAAAGCCCTTTGAGCTAAAATATCCAGGCTGCCAGGATAACCCCATATGTAGTTTATTTTTTTACGCTCGATCACAGACAACATAGAGTCAAGTTTTTCATCAGACAAATCAAAAGCTGAAAAATAATGGCAATTTAGCAAATGATCCTTCAATCGTTTTTGAAAACCTCGGTTTAACGTCATCCCTGTCTGCAAATGAGAATCTCCAAATTGCCACCCACTCCAGGTTTGTCCCAATAAAAATGAGGCCCGATACCAGCCAGCGGTGAAATTATCTTCATTTAGAAAGAGATTTTTACCAGTCGAACCCGATGTGCTGATCTGATAAACCTTTTGCCTTGTTTTTCGTGTTGTTTTTTCAGGATAGTTGTTTCTCAACATATCTTTTGTGACAACCGGGAGTTTGTGCAGATCTGAAACATCTCTGAAATCCGCTAAAGATACTCCAGCGTCGCGGTACAATTCTTCATACATCGGCACTGTTGCAGCTTCATGCAGTGTAGTTTTGATCGCAGCATACTGAAGCTCATGGAGCTTTTCTTCATCAAAGTATTGTGCTTGCTCTAAAAAACTAAGCCTGCTCATCATTGGCTGACCATAGAAGCGGTCCCCAATTGGAAGAATTACATCTTTTAATAGCCGATTATAGAATTTCATGTCTTATCTTGAAATTTTTTGAATTAATTTGATCCATAGAGGCATGACCTGATCCCATTGATACGCCTCAACCTTGCGTCTGGCATTTTGTGTCATCTTCTTCGCAACACTATAGTTTTCCAAAATTGAGATCACGGCTTTCCCCATCCCCTCAGCATCCCCAACGTGAATAAGAAGAGCATTTTCCTCGTTCGTCCACATCCTTGGCAATTCACCGGCATCCGTGCTCACAATGGCGAGTCCACACGCCGCTGCTTCGATCACCGAAACACCAAAACTTTCATAATTGGTTGTATTTAAGAAAATATCGCCCTTATTTAACCAGACCGGCACCGTTTCCTTTGGCACCGGCCCCACGATATGAACCCGTTCAGGCCTGCCAAGTGCTTTGATTTTTTCGTGCACTTCAGTCATGCTTCCATCCTGCTTATCAGGTCCGATCATCCATAGCTCGGCCTCAGGAAAATGCTCACACACCATTTGAAAGACGTCAATTGCCATTTGCGGATTATAGATCTGATGTATCGCTCGCAACCAGACAAGTTTTGGCTCAAAGGTTTCTCGTTTTATAAAAGTATACTTTTTTAGATCGAATCCATTCGGCATATAACAAACATCAATATTAATGGCCGAGAAATTCTCAGCTAAAAACGTTGAAGGTGAGCAGCAGGATGTTGCCATCTTTAATAATTTTCCAACCTTCTTTGGATTTTCAGTATAGAAATCCCATAATCTTCCCCCATGCAGGACCAAAATAAACGGTTTTCCAAGAAGTTGTAAAAAACCGCCCAAGATTCGGGCCCATTCAAAAGCCAAACCGCTGTATAACTCAACAATTGCATTATCGTATTGGTTTCGTCTAAATAAAGCTGTCCATAAAAAATCTATCATTCGCAAAATTCGATTTTTTATCGACGAGGTTCTGATTACCGAATATCCTCTGGCGTCAAATTGGTCGGACAAGTCCTCACACATGCCTCTTGTCCCTGATTTTGAAGAAAAAAAATTCCCAGCGATTAAGAGCGCTGGTTTATTTTGACCTGTTTGCATATTCTTCAATCAATGATACAAGCTGCCTGGTCTGCTTCTCAAGGGTTACATCCTGTACCAAATTAAACCCCGTCTTGATAATTTTTTTACGATAGTCACTATCCAATATCACCTTTTTAATTGCCTCTGCCAGGAGCACGGGATTGTTAGGTGGAACAAGGTCGATAAAATGTCCAATATAGTCAGGAATCGAACCTACATTCGTTGACACGATGGGCAGACAATTTGCCATTGCTTCCCATAGAACCCGTGGAAAGCCTTCTGCATATGACGCCAAAACAAAAATATCACATTCCCGATATTTTTGCATCAAAGGAGCCCCAGCAGGAATATAGCCAAGGATTTTTACAGAGTCAGCCAATCCTTTTCCCTTTATTAATCGCTGGAGATAATTTATGTATTTACCTTCGGCCTCATCCCAACCAACAATATTCAAAACAATTGAACTATACTCTTTCTGAAGCAAATCTACAGCTTCAATAATATCGTCAATCCTTTTCTCTTGTGCTATACGACCACAGTAGAGTAATTGGATTAAATCTCCATTACAGGTGTCTTCCTTAATCCACAAATCGTCTTCAGAAATTGTTGTAGTGTGAGTTCTGGCGAAGCGGTATGCTTTTTTCTTATACTTTTCAACCAGTTTTTCCGAATTTGCAATAACCATAACTTCAGGGAGTTTTCTTTCAATTCGTCTGTAAATAAATTGCCAGAACTTTTCGATTAAGGATTTTCGCCATGAGGCCTGCTTGCTTGACTTCAGACCTTCCAGATGATCACCAACCATTAGGAAAGCCATTGGCGTCTGCTTTAAAGATTCCGCGATGAAAGGCATAAGCGTCGTAGGACCACGAACAAGAAATGCATCCAGACCCTTCTCATAAGCTTCAAACATTCTTGTGAATCGTCTATGGTTTAATAACAGACTCGGAGAGGACTTTTTCTCTGGAAGTAATACAAGTTCAATATTGGTCTGAAACAGCTGATAATCAGCCGGATCACAACGAGAATCAGATCGATGAGCAAAAAGTATCAGGTGATCGATTTCTGAAGCCAGGCTATCAATAAATCTGCCAAAGTAAGCAGGAAAATAGTATCCTCCATCCCTGACTGTAATTGGCACATGGTAATAAAAACCTAAATTGATTTCAACCTCTTGTGATCATAATCGATAATAAATCCTATAACTAAACCATAAATTACCCAGGCAAGGCTTCCAGTGATGGAAGAAATCACGTACATATGGACGCTCATTTGCAAAAAAGCAATGAAATATCGAAGAAAATCAAATCTGTCATCGATAGCTTTAATGTTTATCAACAGGCCTCTGACAAAAATATAAATGAGCAAAATACCAAATGGTATGGCGCCAATCAGACCAAATTCGGCTAAAAATTGAATATAAGAATTATGCGAAGATTTTTTACTAATAGCTTCCTGATCAACGTACTGCAGTAGTTCGGGTAGTTCCAGATCGACTTTTTCCTGGGCAAACCTCGCCGAACCAACACCTATCAATGGGGATTCTTTAAATAAAGTTAATCCCTTTTTGACCAGGACCTTTCTGACAACATAAGTTTTATCTTCCTCAAGACTTGACAAGGTCTGAAAACGTTCATTGACCGCTTTTGATATTGTTGGCGAAAGAGACATTACAATGTATCCCACACAGAAAAGAACAGCGAGAACAAGCAATGCATTTACGGCATTTCTTCGATCAGTCGCGATAAACGTAACAATGGAAAAACAAACACCGACCGCAATTGCCACCCATGAACCTCTGGATCCATTGATCGCAGCAGCACCAAGAAGGAGTATTGTAGCAAAAATCCAAAACCATTTCTTTTTAACTTCTTTGTCAACGCTTCTGAGAAATAAGAAAGGAGAAAATATAGAAAAGCTAAATCCATATCCATTCTCTGTCATGAATCTTGTTCCAGCCCAGGCACCTATTTTTCCTTCAAATAAGGCTTCGTACCATCGCAAACATACAAGAACGAAGATTGCTATCGCAAAGATATTGCTGATCTTTTTCCGTATTTCAACATCTCTGAATAAATATCCACAGATCACGAAGACCAACAGCCAATAGGCATATTGGACCAATGAGACCATTCCCGTACGGTTAAACGCACCACCAGGCAGCATCTCATTAATGATTGTAGAAAGTGCTACCGCCAACCAAATGACCAGGCTCAAAACAATCCAGCCTCGATGCTCGTTGAACCACGGCCGCACTGGCTTAAAAATAACAGTGGCGGCAATAACAAAGAAAAGCGGTGCCGAAATTGAAAGCCCTAGAAAAGGAATATCAACCAAAGGCAGGACCAAATAAATTCCAAAGGCATAAAAAAGGGAATACAAATAACCAGGATAGCGGGAGACTATCTCACCTGATTGTTTTTCCATTTTATTTTTTTGCTTTATGATCCTTGCAATTGCCAGCCGCATATATGCTATTTAACTCTCTTTATTAATTAACTCCAAATAAAGCTGTTCCCAACGATCAATGTGCGCCTGCCAACCGAAATGTTCCACAGCTCTTTTGTGAGCTGCTTTTCCCATCTTTTCACGCAGCTCGCGATCATTAGCTAGTTTTCTCATCGCCTCGATCAAAGCAGGGACATCACCCACATCAATGTAGAACCCTGTCTCCCCCTCCACATTTGCCAGATCTGTCACTCCTTCAATTCGTGATATTATCACTGGAACCCCTGCCGCCATTGCTTCCACAGGTGCCAAACCAAAGCCTTCCCGTCTACTCGGGAAAACAAAAACATCTGAAGAGCCTAATAGACTTGCCAAATAAGATCGATCATCAATTCTACCCAAAAACCGAATTCTGTCATTAGTGATTATCGACTGATCGTAACAATATTCGCTTGCCCCAGCAATATTTTGGTTTTCTTCTTTAGAATATGGACCGATAACCCACAATTTTACTTTTGTGTTTTCTTGGCTCAGAATCGAAAAAGCTTCGAGTAATAAATCAAAACCTTTTCGCTTGCTAACTGTTCCAAGGAAGCTAAAAACGATTTCATCATTCGCTACTTCAAAATAATTACGCAATTTTAGGCGATTTTCATCAGACACCGGTACAAACAGATCATCTCTTATCCCCAAAGTGATGAGCTCAGCTTTTTCGGGGAAGACCGTTTCAACCCCCTTATTCAAAAGAGGGCTCACTGACACAATTTTATTCAAGCTTTTGGACGACTTATTACGTAAAAACGCATTCCACCCCCTTTGGGAATATGTCTCCAAATCATTATCTGCCAGGCTATGTACTGCAACCGTTTTTATGTTGTTTCGTTTTGCCCATTGATTGATTAACGTGTAACCAAACCAATTGTTGATGGGTCCAATGCCACCTATTCCACCATAATGGATAATCTCTGGTTTATGTATGCTCAGCTTCAACCGCACCCAAAGGGGAAATAAAATACGCCTCATTCCCCTCCCCCATCGAGAATTATTTATGATCGGAGAACGAAAAACTTTTAAGCCATTTAATATTTCTTCCGAAGCCATGCCAGGTACTCCAGAAGTGAAAACATGCACTTTATGTCCCCGTTTCACCAAACTCTGAAAACGTTCGATCGAAATTAATAACTCGCCCCCAAAGTGAGGTGGCCAATATGAATAACTCACAAAAGCGATTTTCAATGTGGCTCTCCGATCAATTCAGAAATTAGGCCTGAAAACTTTTCTACCATTATCCGTTGATCCATTTTTGGTCTGTCATTGGCGAGAATATATTCTTTCTTTTTTGCGAGTTCTAATGGACTCGTTTCAAGCGCCCTTTCAAGTGCTTTCATTATAGTCGCGACCCCAACCGGATTTTCAATGAGCCAACCAGTTTTACCTTCTTCTACCAACTCCCAGGTACCTCCACGGTCACTGGCAATTACGGGCACGCCCATCGCTAATGCCTCGGTTACGACTTTAGGTAAGCCCTCGAAACCTATCGACGGTACGATCAAAAAATCGCTGTTGCAATATTCTTCAATTAGACTTACAGGTACTAAATTGTACATCACATGAATTGGATTATGTAAAGTCCCCATTTCCAGCAATTTCTTATTCAATCTTTGCTGAATTTCATTATCTTCCGGATTGAAAGAGACAATCATCGTCAAGGCAAATTTTTTTGAATTCAACGTTTTTACAGCCTCAATTAGTTCAAATATTCCCTTTGATTTTGTTAACCTCCCAACGAACAATACCCGCCTAATTGAGGGCTCTTTCATCCCTTTATTATCTTGCTGGTATTTCTGTTTTGGTTTGAACTTGTCCAAATCGACTCCATTGTAAATCACTTCAGCAGGCTTGGATAAGTGCCCAAATTTTTTCAAAGTATTCTTGAGTGTTGTTTTACTGACAAATACGATTTGATCCAAATTTAATTCAATTCGTCTCCAAAGATAAGAATTGTAATTTCGTTGAGTGAATGCGTGCTGGTGTAGCAAAACTTTAATGCCATGCTTTCGAACAACACGACTCACCCAAACAAAATCTGCTACATCCTCAACAACAAGGCATTTCACACCCAACTCGATGCATGCCATAGCGCAGTTATGTGCGTATTCGCGCCATGCGAACCTGGTTGGAGTGATCAAACGCTGTCTAATAGCTCTGAAAAACCATGGCCCATCCGAAATCGAATTCACGAGCTCTTTCTGATAAACAGCAAGGGAATAGGAACACTCCCATTTCAGTTCTGAAATATCTTCTTGCGTATTGTAACAAAACACAATACTTCTTTTAACAAGACCCTGAGCTAATACATCAACCAGAGAAGCTATCGCATGACCTGTTCGGGTAGGAAAAACGATATCAGGCGCGAGCAGAAATGCTATTTTATACCCGCTTCCAGTATCTGTTTGCTGTCTAATGAACTGCCAATTTTCCTTGATCGCCATAATAGGTCTTTTAGTCAAAGTAGATCTTTTCCCATTCTTCAATATAAGCTTCCCATGTAAAATCCTGATTAATCCTTCGATTACCCACCTTGCCCATTTTTTTTCTGGTGACTGGATCTGCACTTAATGTGAGCATCTTACTTTCCAACCCTTTCTGGTCACCAACATTTATGTAATATCCCGTTTCACCATCAATGTTCGCCAGATCCGTTACACCTGGTATCCGACTAACAATGACCGGCACTCCACAAGCCATTGCCTCCAGTGGTGCTAAACCAAATCCTTCACGCCTGGTTGGAAATAGAAAAATATCAGAAGAAGACAAAATTTCTGCCAACTCTTTTCTGTTGTCGATCTTTCCCCAATACCGAACCCTGTCTTCAACTTGCTTTAAGGGTTCGATCAACGCTGCTACTTCATCTTCACGAATATATGGACTTTCAGATTTCTTATAAGGTCCAATCAGCCACAATTTCCATTTTTTTTCTTCAGCATGCTTTATAAACGATTGCACAATTAAGTCTAGCCCTTTTCGATATTCAAAAGAGCCTAAAAAGGAGAAAACGACTTCTTCCTCATTAACGATTTGGTTTTTGCGAAAATTTTGTCTGTCTGCTTCATCTGGTTGTTTGAAGATATCAGTTCTAATGCCATAAACGCTTAAAACTGCTTTTTCCACAAAAATACGAGAAACGCCCTCATGTAAAAGTGGACTAACGCTCACGATTTTATCAACTGAACGATAAAACCCCATTTCGCTGCGACTCTTGATCACAAAAGCATCATCATCGTTTGAAGCAAGGCTATGCACTCTAATTATTCTTGCTCCTTTAAGCTTGGCAATCCATAAGAGTATCTGTCCGTAAACGTAAGGATTGATCCACCCCATCACACCCAAAACAACTTCGATATGAACAACATCAACTCTCGGTTCTACCAACAGACGCAAATACAACCAAAGCCAATAAAGAAGCCGATTCAATCTCTTAGCTATTCGTCCTTCCCCTATCATCGGTGACCGGTTGATCTTAATTCCGTTTCGTTTTTCTATTTTCAAGAAACCCTTTACTCCAGAAGTGAAAACCTCAACCGTATAGCCTTTTTTTACAAGTTCTTCCAGCCTCTCTATTGCTATACGCAGTTCGCCACCGAAGTGAGGAGGCCAATAATAATGAGAGATATAGACTATCTTTCCTTTAATCTTTTCCATTTTTCAAAATCTCTTTGATCAAATCCGCATTCTGGAATGCTACTCGCCTATAATCAAAGATCTCACATGCATGTTTTTTGATTTCTGATTTTCTACTTCTCCATAACTCTTTTTCAGTGACCAATCCAACCATCACTTCTGCCAGTTCTTCGGCACTCGCCCCTTCTCGGATCAAAATGCCGTCCATCCCGTCTCGGACTACATCAGGAACCCCCCCAATCCCTGTTGCGATCACCGGAACACCCATCGCGAGGCACTCCATCAAAAAGAGCGAATTGCCCTCCATCAGGCGAGTCGGTAAGACGCCACAATCAGCTTGTTTATAATAGTTCACCAAATGATCGTTCGGAACGAAACCAGCAAACTGAATTACTTCATTTCCTATTTCAGTGGCACGCTCTTTCAAACGTGCCTCAAAGGCCAATTCTCCACCTTCATCAACTATTGCGGAGCCAACCACGATCAATCGTACTTTTTGGGAACAAACCCTGGAAACAATCTCCATCGCCTCGATCAGAACATCCAGGCCTTTTATCGGTGTAATTCGTCCAACATTGATAAATGTAAAAATATTTGAGTCTTTTTGCGTAGGCTTAACCTCTTTCACAGAAGCATGGATCAACTTGGCATCGACTCCATTGATGATCACACATTCATTTTTTGGCGAACTACCAAACTTTTCTCTTGCCAGTGGAATGGCAGCAGAGTTGATCGCAATCATCCCATTTCGAGAAGATTTTAACAATCTCTCCCATTGCTTTTTGTTAAGATCCAGATGCATTCGACAAACATGATGATAATAAACTATCTTTGCCTTTGGTAAGGCTCTCGCCACCATGAAACAAAGCGAATATGATTCGTGAACGATCACCACATCTGGTTTCATCCGTTTTAGCTCACGCACCATCGCCAGGTTCAACGCCAAATGGTCTTCTCGAACGACGCCAAACCAGTTCTTTACCAATCGATAAGGCATTTTTTGCGCAAGTTGGCTGATCTTCTTTTCCCGTTTACCTATGCGCACCTGCACAAAACGCTCACGATCAAAATCGACATGCTCAACAGCCTCATCCCACAAGCTGAGCACTTTCCAGTCAAACTCTGCGTCGCTTAAATGCTTGCAGGTATTCCAGATCACCAGTTGCGGTCCACCAGCTTTGACAGGTGGGATCGGATTCATCAGCCCGCAAACGATCGCGACCAATGGCTTAGAGCTCAACCAGAATCTCCTCATGGCGCGTTTTTCCACGTTTGTTATCCAACAATGCCTTTCGCATTTTGGGAGGGATCATTTTTCTAATCCGATAAAAAGAAACTCTTCCAACCTTGTCTTTGGTAAGTGGATTGAAATAAATATATCTCCCCAAACGCTGCAAAAATTCGCGGTTGATCACAGCAATTTCATTCCCATTTGCACAAAACATTTTAAAGAAAGCAGTGTAGATTTCAATCCAATTGTAAATAAACTCAACAATGTTCCTATATACGCCACTGAACCGATACGCGCATACAGCCTCTATCTCAATTTCATGTCCGATCAGTTTTTCAATAACCTTTTGCCTTACCCTGTTAGATGTATGGAATTGTAGTTCGCTTTGCTTGGTACTTATCGCTTTGGAATGCACGCGATAATCAAGAAGAACCTGATCCAAATTTGCGATTGGATAAGGATTTTCATACATCAATCTGCCCCAAAGTTCCAGATCCTGACTGGTGGGTATTTCTGCATAAAATCCAAAGCGCTCAAACAGCTCTCGGCGAATCATCACGGAGGGGTGACAAACCACAAATTGCTGTCCAAAAAAACTTGTCCATCGCATTTCAACTGAGCTGAATGGAGGGGGATTCGTTGCTAACTGACAGCCATCTTCATCGATCATCTGAATCGCGCTGCCCAAAACCAGAATCTCCGGGTGAGCTTTGAGCCAGGCAAGCTGGGTTGCAAAACGCTCTGGCCGCGCGATATCGTCCGCGTCCATTCTGGCAATGTAAGCTCCTTTTGCCATATCCAAACCACGGTTGAGCGATTTTGATAAGCCCAGATTACTTTCGTTTCTGATCAATCGGATCCGCTTGTCAGCCAGGGCATATTCCTTCAGGATCGAGGGAGTACCATCCGTGCTAGCATCGTCAACAATTACAAATTCAAAATCGCCAAAACTCTGCCTAAGAATACTCTTAATCGCCTCATCAAGATAGAGCTCACCATTGTAAACAGCCATCAAAACGGAAATCTCAGGCACGCAGTTTCTCCCCCGTTAGTTCTTCCAAAATATCCAATTCCCGTTCAAGCGCTTTTTCGATTGAATAATGCTCGATCACCCGTTGTCTGCCCCGTTTGCCCATTTCTTTGGCGTCGTTTGGATGCTCCCGCATCCACAATATCGCATCGCGCAAACCCTCGACATCACCAAACTTGACCTTTTTCCCCTCAACACCATCGGTAAAGACCTCATTTACGCCGAATCCATCGGTACTGATCACAGGCAGCGCACAGCTCATCGCCTCAAGTAGAGTCTTCGGGCTGCCTTCATGATGGCTGGGGAGAATGTAAAGGTCAGAAGAGTTTAAATAGTCCGGAATAGTTTCATTTGCTATGCGACCTATAAACTCTACATCAAGATTGTATTTCGCAGCATAAGCTCTGGATTGTTCCAAAAGCGGTCCATCACCAATCATGACCAACCTGACATTTTTAATCCCATTAATTGCCTGAAGCAGATAATCAGGCCCTTTCTTCCATGAAAATCTACCAACAAAACAAATGGTGTACCTTACTATTGTTTTCTTCACGGGTTTAAAGATATTTGTGTCAATTCCATTCGGACAAACACGAACTTTTGACTTTTTGAGCAGATATTTCCTGACAGCAATGTCCGCCTGCTCCTTACTACTAACACAAACAATGTCCGCAACATGAAATGAAATTGCTTCCTCTAACCATATTTTAAAACGACTCCATCCAGATTCATTCTCCAGGTTAGCAAAGGCCGATTTGAGGTAACCACACCGAGCAATTAATGGCTTTCCAGTAATAATTTTTGCCACTACGCCTGAAATAGCCCCTTGATTCTGATGTGTTTTTATTACATTACTTTCTCGCAATTGCTGCCTATACCGAATTGCAGAACATAAGCTAAACCACCATATACTTTGTTTTGCTGGTCGCGCAAGAACAGAATACTCGCCTGATAGTAGCCACCCCTGCTCCATTGATTGTACTCCATAAGAAACAAATTGAGTTTCAACACCATAAACTTTCAATTTATCATAAAGGAGTAGTTCTCGAGACAATATTCCGGTTTTTTCCCATTCATTGAGGGAATAACGATAAGTTTGGAATACTGTAAGAATAAAACTCATTGTTTAGCTAAAATAGACGCAAAGGTACGATGGAATTAATGAATATAGGATCAAAGTTCAATGTAAATGATTAGACGGTTATGCCTTCATTTCATCAATTAGCTTGCCTTTTGTCTCACTAAGAAAAGTAATATATTCATTTTCTAAATGACCAATATCGAGAGCTTGATATCCATCTTTCGCCAATTTTGGTACCAGAATAGTAGCAGTTGGTCCGAGAATCAATAGGATTAATTTATTTTTATCAAAAAAGCGAATATTTTTGAGAATGTCTTGATGTTTTACATAGGCATGCGATGGTTCAGTGTAAACAATTTCAAGTTGCGACGCATCATCGAACAATCCACTTGAGCCCGCTGTATAACGCCGATCTCCAGTCACTACGACTATTTTTCTATCTCTCCAGATTTGTTTCCATTGTTCAAAGATCATCGCGCTTTCAGCTACAGTTCGATTCGTTTTTGCAAATGGGCGGGTTACCAAAGCATCACAATATGTTCTATTAAAAAACAGGATTTTATATATGCTACTTCTGTGGTTTATGAGATAATTTGTCCAATACTTCTTTGATGCAGGCAAATAATTTTTTAAACTCTTAAAAATATCAGGAATCCCGATCAGAACATTCTCATCTTCGAGTTGTATAACTTTTAAAAGATCATTTGCAAGTTTAGTATCAGGGTCTTCAAATCTACACTGTAAACCGAAGATTAAATTGAACTCACCGTCTCCGAATCTGGCAAGGCTTTTCTTTTCTTCCTTGAGAATATTCAAAGTCTCTAGGACAGGAATAATCTTGGGGTAACGCAATGCCAGCCCTGCCTCGTATGGTAAGTTCTGAATTTTTTTTATAAGACTATTCATTGCTAAACTATTTCGCTATTTGATAAGTAAATTGTTTAATACGGTTTTTCCAGGTATGCATTTGCCTACTCTCAAGGTATGCTTGCTCAATGATTGTCGAAGATTGTGCATCATCTAATGCAATACGCAGCTGATCATCAAAATTTGAGAGGTCACTACGAACTGTAAGACAGTTATGTCCATTTAGAAAAATGCCTTCATTTGCTTCACTCTTCTGGCACAAAACAAGGCATTTACTCATCATGCATTCAAAATATCTTGGGCTAATGATATCGAGGGTCGAAGGCGAATTAAGACAAACTCGACTTCTATTTAACAGCTCAGAATACTGTGTGTTATTAAGCCATTTTTCCTTATGAATTATGGAATTTAATTTCTTCAGATTAGGAGTGCTGGGAACAGATTGCCAAAAGAATCTCATGTTTCTGTATTTACGCTTCGGGGAAAACCTGATTTCTCCTAAGGAGTTGAATAATTTTTTTTGAACCATCAATCGAAAAGGTTGCATTGGGTGTTCACCGTTAATAATCATCCCAGTAAAAACTAAATCATAATCTTTTGGTAACTTCTGATCGCGAAACCGTTCCGGATCCGCGGCAAATGGCAGAAATATTGATTGGAATTTGAAATCTTTCGTAAATTCTCGAATCCGATGATGGTGGGAGAAAACAAATTCAATACGGTTTTCATTGATAAAGCCAATTTTCTCTTTGAGAAGTACGTATTCCTTATTAAGGAAAATCGCTTTTGGAATTTGAGTATTTTGCAAGTTCAGATCCTGATGAATGTGGATTCCTTTTGCCAGATCATCCCCCAACCATGAATGACCAACACAAATCAAGTCAGGCTTAGAAAAAGGCGCCTTGGAGATTACATCTTCTATCTCATCTTCAGGATCATAAAGAGGAAAACCTGGACCATAGAAAAAAACCTCATGTTGGCGGTCCATTTCTTCTATTACATCCTGCTGATAATGCGCCCCTGTATAGCCAGCCATGTTCTTGCTTAAATAGATCATCTTAAAACGGGGCAGAGAAGCTTGTTTCTTTTCTAATTGCTCATTTGCTGTGCTATCCATCGATAGGTTCTTGTCAATCCTTCCCTCAAAGATATCTTCGGCTCAAAATCAAAAACTCTTCTTGCCTTACTACAATCAGCTATCCTCCCCCGATCCCCTTCAGGCTTTGAAGTATCAAAGATTGCATTGATGCTTTTTCCGCTAATGCTGATGATCTCTTCAGCCAGATCCTTAATTGTCACCGGGGTCTCAGCACCGATCTGTATTGCGCCTTGGTTCATACCCTTTTCAAAAATCCTAAGCAAAGAGTCGACAACATCGTCAATATAAATGAAGTCCCGATATTGGTTTCCACTTCCCCAAACTACGAAATCCTGATTTGGATAATGGATCGCTTTCTTTATCAAAGATGGTATGACCTGGGATCTTTCTTCTTCAAACGAAACACCAGGACCATAGACATTATGTAGTCTCAATAATCCAACATTAATCCCCTTGGATTTCCCTGCCAGCTCTGTTTCATATTCACCCATCAGCTTGCTCCAGCCATAACCTGATTCGGGATGAGCAGGATAAACCTGCTCTTCTTTTAGCACACTCACATCAAAACTGGATTGCAGTTCCAAAGGATAGGAGCAGGCAGTGCCAACATAAACAAGGTTGGGTATCCCATTTTGAATTGAGGCAGAAATAACATTGGTGTTGATCAAAATATTATTGTGAAATATCTCATATTCATGATTAAAGGTGTAATCCACCCCTGCGACCACATCCGCAAGATGATAGACCAGATCGTAATCTCTGATCAGATCAAAACAAGTATCCGGATTTCTCAAGTCCTCAACAAAAAGTTTTTGTTCAAAACTAATTACTTCTTGTCCGGATAGCACCAGATTTTCTTTTTTTCCACGCCAAAGGTTATCGATTACAGTTACATCACATCCTTCCCCCACCAATTGTTTTACCAGATTAGAGCCAATAAACCCTGCTCCGCCGGTAACAAGCACACGTAAACCATTAATATCCATAAATTCGCCTAAACTTTTTCCCATATTAAAACCGGCGCCATGATTCCATCTCTTTTAGTCGTCCAGACAGGGGATTCGCTTAGTCCTCCTTCAATAAAGAAAGAGAACGAGGCCTCTCCATCCCGTATCACTTCCGTTTTTGCATAAGAATTTGGCCTGATTTGAGCCGAAACCTGAATTGTATAGTTTCCCTCATTTAGAAAGTTAGGAGGGATAGGCACTCTCAGAACAGTCTCGCCAAGAGTTAATACTGGCCACTGTTCCATTTTTGTGTCAATCGACGAAGACATATAGATCAATTGATTGAGGCTGTCGAAGACTTTATAAGTGATCAGAAAATTATTCACCAACTGATTAACGTTTGCTTTAATTTGCAGGTATGTTTTTGAATCATTTCTAATCGATCCGAGAATTTCTTCCCCTGTTTCACTTACCAGACTTAGTCTCTCAAGCTGAAAAAAAGGATGCCCAATTGTTGTTGGTCCAGATGTCCAAAAGCTCTGGTTACTTTCTGTAAAACCAGATGCCAGGTAAGTGTTGACCACCATGTTAACATCATCGGAAAGTTGGACCAGTTTTCCCTGATCTAAAATAAGAGCCCGGGAACATAATTGGCTGATCGCGCCCATATTATGACTTACAAACAGTACCGTTCTTCCTTCACCAGCGACATCCCCCATTTTGCCAAGGCACTTCTTCTGAAACTCAGCGTCACCTACTGCCAACACCTCATCAACGATCAGGATCTCGGGGTCGAGGTGGGCCGCTACAGCAAACGCCAAGCGAACATACATACCGCTGGAATAGCGCTTGACCGGAGTGTCTATAAACTTTTCAACCCCCGAAAAGTCAATAATCTCGTCAAACTTACGCTGCACCTCAGATTTTCTCATCCCCAGGATCGCGCCGTTCAGGAATACGTTTTCCCTGCCGGTCAACTCCGGGTGGAAACCGGTTCCAACCTCCAGCAAACTTCCGATGCGTCCTTTAACTTTCACCTCTCCACTTGTCGGCGCCGTCACCCGCGAGAGAATCTTGAGCAAGGTACTCTTGCCGGCGCCGTTCCTGCCTATGATGCCCAGGGCCTGTCCTTGTTCAACTTTAAAACTAACGTCATCGAGGGCAAGAATGCTTTCGCCGGGATTATTATGAAAGGGATTGGTATTATCCACCCTTGTAAATGGATCTTCTTTACCGCGCACCCGCGCCCACCAGCGGCTCAGGTCCCGCGCCAGCGTGCCGCTGCTGATCAGCCCCAGGTCATATTGTTTTGTCAGATGTTCAACAGAAATTACAGTTTTTGCCATTATCTTAATATATTTTCAATACTACAGAAAAATAATTCTACATTCTTTGAATTAAAGTCGAAAGTAAAAGTATTATTTGACCTGTGGTAAAACACACCCTTCAATCAATATCTGGACTTTCTTCCCAGCTATATCCCAGTTAAGTCTTTCCAGGTACTCTTCAAATGATGATTCTGCGAAAGCGTTATAACTATTGGGAGATACAAAGATGTCTTCTATATAATCAGCATAAGAATTTATATTCGCATCAAGTTCGAACATCTGGCCATTCTTGCCATTTTGAATCGCTGTTGGAATTCCACCTACATTCGTAGTCAGTACTGGCAAACCGAATGAAGCTGCTTCAGCGAAGACAACCGCGCACATTTCTGCTCTTGAAGGCAAAATAAAAAAATGTGATCGAGCAAACAAGCTATTAATCAATTCCTTTCCAGGCTCTGAAGCCTTCGAAATAAAGCCATATTCAAGACAATAGTCCGGTAGAGTCCTGGGGCTTTTTACTCCAACGATATGCAATTTAGTTGGAATTCCGCGTCGGTTAAGTTCACCGGCAATCTGGACCGCGACATCTCCGCCTTTTCTCTCCCATTCGACACCAACGAATAAAAGTTCGCAACAAGTTCGTTTTCTATTCGATATGATCCTATTAATTTCGGTCCTATCTCGGTTTGTATCAATATTTGCTCCGAATGGCACAACAGATACCTTAGAAGAAGGTACCTTATAGTTTTTTAGAGTACAGTCAGCAGAATTGAAAAGAATTAGACCAGCTTTGTCTAATGCCATTTGAGTTGTTTGGTTAGCCTTCCTAATTGTCTCAGCAGCAAGATTAGTGTAATATGGATAAAAATCAATTGCTGTTGCAAAAGTGGAATCTAACCAAACAACTATCGGAGATCGTTTTTTTAGATAGGATATTGGTGAAGTTCCCGGACAAAATATGATGTCGTAATTCTGGTCTGCGAGTCTCTCATTCACCTGCCTGGCCAGGTTTTTGAGAACTGAAGGTTCTCTGCGTATGTGATAATTTTTCTTCGCAATATATTTGTAATACAAGGCTTTTGGAAAAAACGGCCAAAATGTGGGTTCGTTTAAATTCCCTATTGGCAGAATTTCATTTCCCTGAGCCTCAAGCGCTTTCCGAATGTAAAAACCGGAACCTGACCAATTACGGACATCAGATGAATCATAAGTTGTTACATAAGCTATTTTCATTAAGCGATCCTATCAAACATAGTTTTTTTAATTATCTTAAAAATTAAACGGATTAAATGAAGTAATCAATAAAAAAACGTTTTAATGGAATCCAGTCAATTCCACCAATGGCTAAGGTCGGGTGCCAATGTGTCACTACTGATCAACCCAGTTTATACTTTTTCAATAGAATTTAGACATAAACTATAGCTTTTGCCATTGGTCAACAATTTTCTCAACGTTTATAAAGTAAGTTTCTCCCAATTCTCGCTCTAGATCTGGAAAAGCTCTTTTAATATCGTCACTGGTCATTGAACCGTATTTTTTAATGTAATAATCTTTGAGATCATTAAAAGGACAAGTTTCCAGTACCCGACGCCAAAAATATGTACCCCTGCGATTCCAATAAAAGTCGAGATTGCTGTGATGATGTCCTGCGCCAACATGAAAGATCCCTTCAGAACTTTTAGTTGTGAACTCACGTACAAAGTTTACACAATATCCTTCTTCTTTTGCCAATGCCATAAGAATTCTTGTTGTGTCCAGGTAGTCAGGTTTATCAGTCTCAAGCGGACGCTTTGCATCAATGCCAATCTTTTCCAACTTAATTCTCAAACGACGCGGTAAGTTAATATATCTGACATAATCAGCTGAAACTGAATACCTGTTCATCACTTTCAATACCTTATCTCTGTTAAAGAATAAGAAAAAAGTCTCAGAAGTTTGTTTCCACTTATTATCAGTCCGTCTGTCAGTCCGTCTGGCAAAGCAAGCATTCCATATAGAATGATCCGGAACTTCGATCATTTCCTCAAGAAGATCCTGATCAAACACAAAACAATCTGCATCAAGGATACCAAAAGATTCGGGAATCTCATTAATACATAGATCAATGACCTTGCCGTGTGAGATCATGTTAGGTCTATGGATGACCAGATTGACTTGTGGTAAGTGTCGTCTCGCCCAATCAATCTCAAATTCGTCAAGACCATTTGCAAATAGAATCACTTGCTGAGATTTAGGTAATATCTTAATGTTTAAATATGCCTGAGCTAACGATCCAGGAACAACAACAATTACAATAGGATTATTGATGGGTTTGATTTTAGGAAAAAGAGATTGTGTCCTTAAAATCTCGTACCTTTCCTTTATATTATACAACCACCTTATTTTCTTCATAGGAATATGTTTTTTTATGTTAGATAACATATCTTTCGAAATTCATGAATGAAAAACTCATTTTCCTCTGTTGAGGTTGTCATTAACCACAATACAAATCTCTTTTTTTCTGTGTCCTACTGATATTCAACTTCAGGTCAAATTATTGGTTAGAAGTTCTACAGAATTTATAGTTCTTTCCAATTCTAATAAGAGTTTGTTTGTCAACCCTTGTATACAATTTGTAAACCTAATAGAGCCCTTATTCAATAATGATCAATTTTTTATTATTTCATTTTTTTGCAACCTTAAAAAAACCCTTCACTTTTCTTTTAACAGCATTTAAGATTTCATCAAATCGCATTTTCCTTCTTCTCTTAACGTGAAACCTGAGATAACTTTTCACATTATTAAATCCGCCTACCAATTTCATCTTTTCCTGATGTTTATTGAAAACGTAGCAACGAATTTCTTTCAGATCAGCTGGGGTTATAGACTTGTTCATAGAATTGGGGCGTTGTCTATATAGAAAAAGATGTTCCTCCACACGGGCAACCCTACTATCTATATCAAGCAATGATAACCAAAAATCCCAATCTTCCCGACCTTTTAAATTTGAATCGTACCCACTGGTCTTCTCAAAATCAACACGTCGGTAGATTGCTGTCGCATTAATAAGATTATCAACAACCAATCGATTAATACTGTATGTAGGTAATTTTTCTAGGCGATTCTTTTCTCCAAAGTAACGATAGTTACTGTATGCAATTTTAATTTCGGGATGATTCGAAAACAAGCTAATTACCTTCTCGACATATTCGTGTTCAAGCATATCGTCAGCGTCAAGAGGAAGAATAAACTCGCTTGAAGTACAAGCGATCCCAGCATTTCTTGCTGCTGCAAGACCTTTATTCTCCTGAAATAAATAATCAAACCTGGAATCCCGATTTAAAAATACCTGAGCAACCTGCTCGGTGTCGTCAGTTGAACCATCATTAACAACAATACAAGTCCAATCCTGAAATGTTTGTTTCTCAACACTCTCCAGGCATTCTCTTAGAAATTCACCGTTGTTATAACATGGGACAATGATTGCAATCTTACTGTACATAGTTAACATTTGACCTAGGACTAATAGACTTTGATGAAATATCTACTACTTCATTCATGCTTGCACTATTTCTCATTAACAAGATTCGAGATCAAATCGTCGACAAAATCAAAGAAACATGCTCCAACCGTTTCAGCAACTTCAGGTGCACTTGTCCTAACATCTTTGCTGGACCATTCACCATATTTTTTAAGGTAATAAGCTTTTAAAGCTTCGTCCGGACATAGCTCTAAAGACTTACGCCAAAAGTAAGTGCCTCTCATATTCCAAAGATTGTCGTTCTTGCTGGTCTTGTGCCCTGCACCCACATGGAAGGCCTGATCACTGGGTTTCGATATTGTCCGGAAGTTTTCGATAAATTCACAATTCAAGCCGTCTACCAATGCCAGCAAATAAATGAGACGAAACGTATCAAAATATGGTTTATGCTTTTCTGGCATATTCTGGTCATCAATACCAATTGTGCGGAGTGCTGTTTTGGTTTTCTCGGTCAACTCATCATACTTTTTCAAAGACGTATCCACACCATATTTTTCCATGACCATTCTAAGCTTAGGAACATTAACTGAAAAACAAAAAGTTTCAGGAATCTTTACCGGAGGTGAGGTTTGAGGATTCGAGAAAATACTTGCTGCGAATTTCTGTATGGTCGACTCTTGTAACGCATAGAAGAAATCGCGCTCAAAGACGAAACAGTCGAAATCAAGAAATATCACCTGCTTGTCTGCATTATCAACAACAAGGTCAATTACTTTTGAATGCAGGAGCATCTTCCTACAAGAAACCTGTTCGTGTTGGCAAAGATTCTCCGCGATCCATGTCCTCTCATAGGAATCCAAACCATTACAGACGATCTTTACGGGAATGTCCTCAGGGACCAGACTGGCGCAAAGTTTAACTAAATATACTGAGGCTGGAACAGCGACAATCACAACCGGACAACCCTGCCAGTTTAGTTTACCTAATTCTTTGGAAAGTTTCCTGGATACACGAGTATCTCTGGTATTATTCATTTGCGTTCGGAAGCTTAGTAAGGCTGTTTTGAACATGGTAATAATAATTTATTGTTTAATAGAAAAGCTTGGCAACCAAATTGGTACGATCATCAGTATAAGTTCCACGCCAACGAGCTACTGCTGATAAGCCCCAGGTCATACTGCTTTGTCAGATGTTCAACAGAAATTACAGTTTTTGCCATTGGATCACAATTTTCTCAACATTTTCAAAATAGACATCCCCAAGCTGATTTTTAATTTCTGGCACTTTGTTAATAATATCTGTAGTTGTCATTTTGCCATATTGGCTATAATAATGCGCTTTTAGAGCCTCATCCGGACAAGTTTCCAACGTTCTGCGCCAAAAGTAGGTGCCATGTCTTGACCAATACCTTTTCAGGATGCTATTACTGGTTCCAGCACCAACATGGAAAACACCATCTGCTTCTCGTGTGTTCAAACTCTTTACAAATCTTACTTTATACCCTTCTGAATATCCAAGACACACCCAAAGGCGGGTTGTATCAAGGTAACCTTTATACTTCTCAATAGGATTTTCTTCATCTATTCCTATTTTCTGAAGAGCATTTTTCACTTTTTCCGAGAGAGGTAAGTAATAAGTACCCGCGCTGGTAACTGAATACTTTTTTTGTATTTCTCTAATTGGTCTTGGGTTTAGCCAGGCAACAAATGTTTCTGGGCTCTGCAAACCGAGATCGTTATCGGTCTGACAAAATAAAGCACTTAATAACTCATCCTTTTGGAGATTTTGAAGTTGGGGAATAAGTTCAGGTTCATAAACAAAACAATCGTAATCGAGAATTCCAAAAGGGTTTTCTAAAGAATGTAACAGGAAATCAAGAATAATGGCATGGTCAAGAATATATGGTGAAAATTGTATGACTTGGAGATTAGGCAAGCGTTCTTTTAACCAACTCAATTCCCAATTGCTAAGGCCATTATTAATAATTACAATTGCTTGATCATTGGTTAGAAACGAAATACAAAGACTAAGTTCACACAAACAACCTGGCATAGCTACAATAAAAAGAGGATTTTTTATATGCCGTACCTTGCGGGTTTCTTCGTTCACCCGCTTTTTTGCTATGTGAGCAAGTAGTTTCTGATACATCCTATGTATTTGCTGTTTTATTTTCTTTAGAAATAAAATGGTTCTTTTTGGTTGCTTCTTCTTCATTCTTCTTCTAACGCAATATAAATGTATCCAATCTTTATAATGTTTTCGTAGATTCGAATAACACGCCCTGACATGACAATTACACCGTATCAATAAACGTCTTTTCAACGCGGTTGAAGATCACCACCCCGATAAACAGCACCACCAGCATGAACACCGCACTGTAGGCCAGGCGCGGCCAGGAGGCGGCGCCGGCGCCCAAAAAACCAGCCCTGAAAGTCTCGACAATTGGCGTGACCGGGTTCCAGTCCGCCACCCAGCGCCATTTTTCCGGAATGCTCGAGACCGGGAAGATGATCGGCGTGGCATACATCCACAGATTGACGCCAAACCCGATCAGGTTTTGCAGGTCGCGGTATTTCGTCGTCAGTGACGATACGATGATCCCAAATCCAAGCCCCAGTCCAGCCATCAACACGATCAGCAAAGGCAGCGTCCATGCCCAGGCTGTAAGGTATACATCAGCACCTCGCAGCCAGAAATAGAGCAAAAAGGCTAAAAAGAAGCTAAATTGGATCCCAAAAGTGATCAAGTTCGAGATAACTATTGATAATGGCATCACCAGACGCGGGAAATACACTTTGCCAAAAAGATGCGCATTGGCAACAAAAGTATTCGAAGTCGAGGTCAGACAATTCGAAAAGTAATGCCAGAGCACGTTACCAGACATGTAAAAGAGCAGTTGCGGCAAGCCATCGGTTGGCAGCTGGGCGATGTTCCCGAAGATCACGGTGAAAACCAGTGAGGTCATCAAGGGCTGGATCAAGAACCACAGCGGGCCCAGGATCGTCTGCTTGTAACGTGAGACAAAATCACGCCGCACGAACATAAAGATCAGGTCACGGTAGCGCCAGACATCGCGCAGCTGCAGGTCATACCACTTTTTGCGCGGGGCAATGACCAGATCCCAGTCTTCTTCGATAGTGTTTTGGCTTAGCGTTTCGCTTGTTTGCATTATTTATTGTGACAGTAGATTTTGATGAATCCAATCAACCGTGCGTTGATCCCAGCGATAGACGTAAGATTCACCATTCAAAGATGGAATATACACGCGCCCAGCGGTTAACAGTTCCTGAGGAATCTGGGCCGATTTCAGGTTGCCGGTGTCAAAGTTTTTCAAAAAACATACGCCAAGGCTGGCAATTTGCTCAATTGACAGGTCGGTCAAAAAGCCGCCCTTAAACTGATCCAGCAAGCCCGGAATTTTCACCAGCATGGCTGGCTGAGCAAGCTTATTGACGATCGCTTTGATGACCATATTCTGATGCCCGACTCTAAAGCTGTCAGAATAGTTGGTTCGGATGCGCATCAACGCCAGGGCACGCTCGCCATTCAGTGTCTGGTGACCTGCCGGAAAGCTGCCAAGATTAGGATCAGGGTCGTAAACAGCCTGGGGCAGGTCCAATTCCACCCCACCGATCGCGTCAATAAAGTTTACGACGGTCTGAAAATCGACCACGGCGTAATGATGCGGCGTCACACCGAAATTGTAACGGATCACTTCTGCCAGCGAATTGGCGCCATTGCCTCCTCCGGCGTAGCCTTTCCATCCTTCGGTCCCGAACAGATACGCCTGGTTGATCTTCATCGGATTTTGCTCAGTGAAGCGGCCCTCCGGCCCCTCAACCACCAGGTCACGAGGCAGGGCGATCATATTCACATTCATATTCACAAAATCCACCCGCGCCACGCGGATGACGTCCGCCAGACCATACAGATAGTTCTCACCGCGATAGTCAATCCCGACCAGAAGCACATTCCAGGCAAATTCGTTTCCGCAGACAATTTTCTCATTCCACTGTCGCTCTGGCTCAACGAAAACCGGAACTGCTTCGAGGTTTGTGGGTGGTTTCAACTCGCTTTCCAGACCTGTACCAACCTCCATCGTCGGTAAAGCCAGCGGAGCGGAGATCGGTTTTTGCATCGCGGGACGAGCCCAGACGAAATACACAGCCGCCAAGGAAAGGATGATCACAAGCAGGACGATCCCGAAGGTACGCCACCCACTTCTTTTTTTCCTTTTTCGAACGACTGTTTCACTATTATTGATTTTTATAGGTTGTGTTTGGTTCATTTCTTTCTTCCCGTGTGATTTCACTACCGTCACACTCTAATTCTTTCCTGAATAAGATCAAAACTTATCTTGCCTTTCATCGCCACAATTTACGAGGCATTCGACCTTTCAATCCCAATCATCATAGATCTTGAGACCGGTTTTACAACAAGCTTTTTGGAACCGCCTCTTTATTATTTTACACCGCAGCAATTCACTCGGTTTCTGGCACGCCTCCGCCCCTCCGACATGCCAGATGGCGGGAAATCTCGTTTTTTATTTAGTTTTAGCAAGCAACAATCCTTAGTTGCGCTTCTTCACTTTCTCAGCTGGAACCTCAAGACGAATTGTACGTCCTTCCAGCAAAGTCAACAACACAGCCACGCGCTCTTCACCATTGAGACAGCGTTCAAATCTGGCTTCAATGCCCTGCAGTCTCGGATCATCGATCCAGACCCGCTCGCCTGCCAGAATATCCAGTGCGGTTTTCTCATTCTCCAGGTCTAACTGACTGACTTGTTTATGCACAGCCGCAATTACTTCCGGCGCAACCGAAGCAGGCGCGTCCCCAAAGCTGACCAATCCTACCACACCACGCATCAGTCCCATGCGTTTCTCATAGAGTTGATCCAGCCTACCTTTGACGAACAAGTAGCCTGGAAAATAGGGCTTATGCTTATGAGAGCGTGGATTAACAACCCGCCTGGACAAAGTCGGGAGATAGTTTTTTATCCTTTTGGCATCCAGCTGATCGGCAACAATGAATTCAAAATTTGGTTTGCACTGAAGCACATACCAAAATTCAGAAATCCTTGTTTCAGTAAGATCGTCCATAATTAATTCACGCCAAATTCGCCGCTGGCGATAATTTAGCAACCTGTCATCTCCCAACATTATTATACGATGTATTTTGATATAAGTAACAAGGCCTCGAAACGTAATTTGCGATTCAACACAAGATGCTGCATGAGACAGCTTGCCATTCGCGCCAAAGACCAATAGGCGCTGAACATCCATGGTTCCCAATTACCTGGTTTGTTAATTTTTCTTAAAACTTACTTTCAGATTTGTTCAACGATAATTTGCACATTGCGATTGGTGATATATTTCAAGCATTGGAGGCGTATGGCAAAAGAAATTGTTTTGGCATTAGGTGGCGGCGGCGTCCGCGGGGTCGCGCATCTGGGCGTGGTGCAATGCCTGTTGGACAATCATTATAAGATCAACGCGATTGCCGGAACCAGCGCCGGCGGCCTGTTTGGCGCAGTCATTGCCGCTGGAGCCATGCCCGGGGAGGTCAGAGTCCTGGTTGACGATTTTTTCAAAAATTCAAGCTTCAAAGCCAACCTCACTTCCGGCCCTCTTTCCCTGATCAGCACCGAAGGACTCGAAAAAACCATCAGCCATTATCTGGATGGTAAAAATATCGAAGACCTGCAGATTCCATTCGCGGCCACTGCCGTTAGCCTCAAAAATGGTGAAGAGGTCGTTCTTAGACAAGGGGATGTGATGAAGGCGGTCATGTCCACCATCGCCATCCCGGGCTTTTTTCCCAGCCAGGGAGACGATATCCTGGTAGACGGCGGTGTGATGGATCCGGTTCCAGTCGAACCCGCCCGCAATCTCAACCCCCGCCTGCCAATTGTCGCGGTTGTTCTTAACAAGCGTCCGGCGAATTTCGATCTCGCTGATACAAAAGTACCGCTTGAAGACAGTTTTTTTGAGCCGATTGTAAATGTGGTATCGCGCACACGGTTTGGTGAGCTTCTTCGCCATCTTTCTATTACAGTGGATGTTGTCAATCATCAAATGAGCAAATTACGTCTGGAGCTTTCCAGGCCCGATGTTCTGGTCGAACCGATCGTTGGACATATTGGGCTGCTTCAAAAAGTGGATTCGAAAGAACTATACGATGAGGGTTACCGCGCCATGCAAGCCAATCTCCCGGCGCTTGAAAAGAGCTTTTCTCTTATAAACTCTTTCAACAGGATCAGAAAATATTCCTAAAAAGGGGAAAAGCAGCGAGTTACCCCCGCCGCAGGATCGCGATCAGCGTCAAAAAGAGCCCCAGACCCGCCAGGGTGATAATGATATAGCCAATCGGAATGCCGCCTGTGCTTGTGCCGCCGGTCACGGCTGGATAGGTCGGGATCTGCAGCTGCGGAGGTTCCGTATAAGTTGGCAAACGGCTTGGAATAGCGGTAATGATGAATTGAGCCGCCAAAGTCGGATCGATCGTCATCGTGATCGAGGGTGTTTCGGTGGGCGGCGGCTGCAGCATCGGCAGAGACCCCCCAAAAACCTCAACCCGACTGAGCACGATCCAGCCGCGATTATCCGGCGCCCCGGCGTATTCGATCATGACATAATCACCATAATAGCCGTATGCCTTGGCCTCCTGCCCAACCAGAAAAACGCCCACTCTGGTCGAGGTGGAGGTTGGATAAGCGCGCACATTCAGGGGATTTTCCGGGTCACCGATCGCGACAACGTACAAACCTCTCGGAGAACTGGTGACGGTCGGTACATTCACCGTCGGGAACTGAGCCCAGACGGCAGGATTCAAAACCGGCAGGAAACTCAACAAAAACAAGCCCAATAATATCATTAAGCCAAAGAGAAAGCGTTTCTTATTACCTGCAAGCTTCTTCATGTTCTGATCCTCGTAAACATACCGATTATAATCTAATCCAGCAAGCTGTTGAGATGGAGCCTATGAGCACAAGAATTTATCACGGAAACCTTGACCCACGCCTGATCGCCGATCGCCTGATCGCAAGTTTTAGCCGCGGCAATTATATGGTCCAGCAGATCGGAGGGCCCGAAAACCTGGCAGTCCAGATCGCGACCCGTCCAAACCGACGTTCGGGCGGACGCACCGCCATGACCGCCAACATCTCAAAAGTTGCCGATGGTATCAGCATCACGCTCGGCAAACAAGACTGGTTCGGATTGGCCGCCAGCCTTGGCAAAACCGCGCTCAGCGCCCTGAGAAACCCGATGACGCTGATCAACCGTTTGGATGACCTTGCTCAGGATGTGGAATCGATCACGCTGGAAGAACAGATCTGGGAAGTGATCGACCAAACCGCCCGTCAACACGGCACCGGCCAAGCCCTTTCAGAGCGATTGGCGCGCATGGTCTGCCCATACTGCCAGACCGCCAACGAAACCGGCGCCAGCCGCTGCCTTGCCTGCGGAGCCCCATTGGGCGAGGTGCAGCCGACCACCTGTCCCAACTGCGGCTTTGTTGTCAGCCAAAAAGAAAGCATGTGCCCGAACTGCAGATCAATAATCAACCCCTAATCCTCTTTTTATAAATTTATCGCTCTCTCTTACAACTATCGGGGATGTCTAAATCCCCGATAGTTGCTCCCGAAGTTAATTAGCCAAATCGATAAACACTTTTGAATTGGCTAATTTTTGAAGGCGAGAATTGATGTGAAATGACGATCACCATGCGATCGCCTATGGCTAAGAGCAGGTCCTCAATCGAAGCAGCACTTTCCGCATCGAGATTTGCAAGTGGCTCATCGAGAACAAGTACAGGAGTTTGTCTCAACAACACCCTTGCAAGTGCAACTCTTCTTTTCTCTCCACCCGAAAGATTTACGCCATCTTCCTCGATCAGATAATCAAGCTTTTCCTGATTGGAAAATTTTTCCAGTCCGACCTCTTTTAGAACCTGAATGAGTTTCTCATCACTTATTTCCTGATACATGGAAAGATTATTTCGCAAAGTATCCTGAAATAACACGGCATCTTGCCTCATTATTGCAATGAGCTTGTTAAGATTTCCTACTTGTTCCACAGGATATCCATCCAGAAGAACTTTACCCTCGTGAATCTCATAATAATCCAACAAAAGATTCATACTGGTAGTTTTTCCGGAACCACTTTGCCCACATAAAAGGTAGCGGTAATCTTTTTCGAAGACCATATTGATATCTTCCAAAATCTGCCGATCCTCATAAGCAAAATTTACATTTTTAAAAGTGATTGTTTCAACATCATCAAGTTCAAGCTGATCTGTCTCGATTTTATTTTCCGATGACTCAATAAAACCTGAAATCGTCCGATTTACAGGTTCCACTGATACCAGTTCCTGTATGAAGTAAGACAAACTGATGATTGGATAGGATAGCTGATCGATCATTCCTATGGCGACAAAAAACTTTCCTGCAGTGAACTCACCTCGCAAGACAAGATACGCCGCGAATGTAAGGATGATGTAATGGGACATATAGGATAATATCGCTGAAACAGTCCTCGTCAGATAACTAATTTGTTTTTTCTTCAGGCTTTTCGACATCGTGAGATCGTTAGACAAGTTAAAACGCTCCAAAATCTTTTTTTCGATTGAAAAATTTTTAATGATTTCAAGACCCTTTAACCAGTCATTAACTAATTTCAGATGCTCCTCAAACTGTTTCACATAGGCTGTTTGTGCATCCTGAAGATGCTTTTCCACCAGCTTGGGCACATATAGGGGAGTTGTAAGCAAGAAGAGAGTGATCAGGGCAATGCGATAATCCAACACAAAAAGGGAAATGCTAACCGATAGGATCTTTATCAGAATTTCACCTAACATTGGGATGTTAAGGAAGAATTGGTTTTCCAACAGATCCATCTCATTGGTGTACTTCGCCAGATATTCTCCCTGGCTCATCTTTAAAAAGCATGGATAGCTTCGGTGTATAAGACTGTAAAAGAAGTCTCTTCGAACTGCTTTAAGCGATTCAACCACGAATTTTGCTTTTGCGATATCATACAGATAATAGAAACCCATCTCGAGCATTATGAAAATGCCTAAATAAGTCCCTTTTTGCAATGAAATATTAAAATCGCTTTGTAGTGCTGAATCAAGGACATCACCTTTCAGGAACTGTACACGCACAGCAAAAATAGCGGCGAACATGGAACAGAGTAAAGAAAGGAGCAGAAATCCTTTGTTTTTATTTATATATTTATTCATTTGTTCCTCCTATTATTCAACTCTGAATCATAGAAGGAGAAATATTTCCTTCTATGATCTTAGAAGGAAATCCTTAACCGCGCCATTTCAACCTCGTTAGCAATGTCTTTATTGTAAACTTACGACACGAATTATAGTACAGAATGTGTAATCTGATATTCTTATTTATTTTTTAAGCCACATCAGCACGAACGCACATTACGCCCAAAGCTCGGGGTGGTTCCGGCGGATGGAGTTGTGCGCAGTGCCAGCGATGATGACATGATCCAGCAACCGGATATCCAGAACAGTACCCGCCTCGATCACCGCTCTGGTCAAATTAACGTCCTCCGGGCTTTCAATAGGATTACCGGACGGATGATTATGCACCAAAACGATCCCATAGACGTTCCGGCGCACCGCTTCTTTGAATATTTCACCTACGCGCACCGTAGTGGCGTCCTGTGAGCCCTTATAAAGCTCATGCCGCCCCAGGTACTTATTGCGCGAATTTACCATCAAAACCCACAATTCCTCTTGCTGTAGACCGCGCATCTCGTGCCCTACCAGTTCGGCAATATCTTCAGGTGTCTTCAATTGGACTCCCATCTCCAGCCGCTCATTGGCCAGGCGCCTGCCCACTTCCACCGCCGCCTTGATCCTGGCTGCTTTTGCCAGCCCAATCCCCTTGATCTCCAGCAGGCGTGAAAGATCTTCGCGGTGAATGCCCGAAAAACCGCCCAACTCATTCAAAATATGGTTGCCGAGATCGATCGCGCTCATTTCGGTCGTTCCGGAGTTCAAAAGGATCGCCAGCAACTCGCCATTCGTCAGCGCCTGAACGCCTTCGGTCGCCATGCGTTCACGCGGACGGTCGCTGCTTGGCAGGTCATCTATTCGCAGTGTATAACGGGGTTTTGGCATGACCTAATTCTACTCCATCGCCATGATATAATTTGCCTGCAAATTTAGCGATTCTCATGAAAATCAATCCCTGCGAATATGTTCAGGAAAGAGAGAATTGCTTCTTATTTGGAGGAATTGCCCATGTTTTCAGCCGTTTTTCCCGCCCAATATACCAGTCTTGGCCCCATTTCCGTTCTGGTGCGCGACTACGCCCAGCGAGCTGGCTTTGACAATAAGCAGCTTTATGATATAGAACTGGCTGTTGATGAGGCCTGTTCAAACATCATCGACCACGCCTATCCAACGGAACAAAAGGGTGAAATGCTGCTGGAAATGGAGCTTGATGACAAGGGCATCACCATCATGCTGCAGGATCAGGGTCAGTCTTTCAACCCTCAGGACGTGCCCAGTCCGGATCTGGTCAGCGATGTGGTCGATCGCCGTGAGCGTGGGCTGGGCGTCTTCCTGATCCATCAATTAATGGATTTTGTGCATTACGAAGCGCTGGATGAAACAACAAACCAGCTTACAATGCGAAAACTCCTTGTTGGTTTCTCTGATACAGTTCAGATCGAGGGCATCAAATGTCGGGACAGCGTCCTGACCCTTGAGGCGCTTCAGCTGGTCTCGGAGATCAACCGCTCGATCAGCAGCATTGTCGATCTGAATGAATTGCTTGCCAAGGTCAGCCAGTTGATCCACCAACGGCTGGATTATCCCTTTGTTCACTTATTCCTTTTCGATTATGTTCCTCAAAAGCTCGTTTTCGTATCTGGCAGCGGCAGCCGCGCCGCTTATTATGCTGAAAAGAAAGTCACTTATGATCTCAACGCCCACCGCGGCCTGATCCCATTGGCTGCCAAATCGGGACGTCTCCAACTCGCCAATGATGTTGGCAACACCGCCTGGCACCAGCCTGAGGCGCAATCCGGCACGTCGATCGGCTCCGAGCTTAGCCTGCCGCTGCAGTTTCGCGGTGAAACGCTCGGGGTTCTCGATGTTCAAAGCGATCAGCTGAACGCCTTCCAGGAAAACGACGTGAACCTGCTCGAATCGCTTTCGATCACAATCTCGGTTGCCATCCGCAATGCCCAGCTTTTCAAAGCTCAGGAATGGCGCCGTGAAGTCTCTGAAAGTTACCGCGAAACAGCCGATCTGCTCACCCGCGACTTAAAGCTGGAAGAATTACTGACTGCCATGCTGAAAAAGATCCCTCAGCTTTTGCCAGTCGATTTTTGCGCTCTCTGCTTGATCGACCCGGAAAGCCAGGAGTTAACGCTGGAAGCGCAATTCCTGGCCAACGATTCCCAGGATTCTGATTTTCCTGGTACGCCAAAAGTTTTGGCCAAAGAAAACTGGTTCCACCATGCCAACCTCGATCTCGAAAGCATTCTCAAGCCCGCACAGCCAGCCCTGGATCAAATCGCGGCGGCACTGGGCATGGATGAGTCCTATTCCGCCATCGCCGCGCCCATCGTCAGTGAGGGCAAAAAATATGGCGTCCTGACCATTCACACCGATTCCCAGGGTCGTTATGGCACCGATTCTCTCAAGATCTGCTCGACCTATGCCGACTATTTCGCTTACGCGATCGACAAGGAACGTTTACGGCAGGTCGAAGAGCTGCGTCGGCAAACCGAGCAGGAGCTCAACCTGGCCAGGCGTATTCAGCAAACTTTCCTGCCAGAGACACTGCCGCAGATCCCCGGTTACGATCTGGCAGTGGAATGGAAAACTGCCCGTCAGGTGGGCGGCGACTTCTATGACGTGATCCAGCTTGACGAGCAGCGCTATGGCTTGCTCATCGCGGATGTTTCCGATAAAGGGCTGCCGGCTTCGCTCTATATGACCGTCGCCCGCACGCTTTTGCGAGCCGTCGCACGGGATTTCACCTCCCCCGCGGAGACACTGACACGGGTCAATCAATTATTACAGCTCGACTCAAGCCAATCTTTTTTTGTGACCCTTTTCTACATGATTCTCGACGTGAAAACGGGCCAGTTGCTTTATAGCATCGCCGGGCACACCCCACCCATCTATCTGCAACCGCAGCAAAACCAGGCTCACAGCCTCGGGCGCGGCGGCATCGCGCTTGGGATCATGGATCCGATCCAACTGAAAGATGAATCGCTTCAGCTCGATATAGGGGAGGCCTTCTTCCTCTATACAGATGGAGTCAGCGAAACCAGAAACAGTCAAAATGAGGAATATGGCACGAAGCGTTTGGAAAATCTATTAAGAGACGCGAATCAAAAATCAGCCCGGTCTTTGATAGAACTTGTTATGAAGGATCTGGAAGAATACAGCGGATTTTCCGCCCTCGAGGATGACTGCACCATGCTCGTGCTCAAACGGAAATAATTATCAGTTGTTCTATTTTTCCGATGCAATTGGCTTATGGTCTCCCGACCATGAGGCATTTTTTATATTGTATTGAGACTCGCTGATTAATTACCGAAAAACCATCACAGGGATATCAACAATTTCCAACACCCGATCGACGTTGGAAGCAAGAAGCCGACCCAACAAGCCCCGGCTTTCATATCCGCCCATCATGACCGTGCTGATCTGATGTTCTTCGATCAGCGTCGGGAGTTGTGCAGCTAATTCTTGCTCGTCAAGCTCGATCAACCTTGCTTCTACCTGAACAGAGAACAAATATTCCTGAGCAAAAGCCAGGCTATCCTGATTCGCAGGTTCGGTTTTGTGGATATTGACCAGCACGAGAGGACAACCATACCTTGTTGCATAATAAGCCGCGACAAATAAGGCCTCACGGCTGCGTTCCCGTTCATCGTAGATCAGCAAAATATTGCTTACCGCCAACGGCACCTCTTTCACGAACAAAACAGGGCGGCGACTGCTTTGCAGAATGCCAATGATCCCTGAAGAAATACGATCAAAGACCGATTCCCCGGGAGGAAAGCGCAGTTTCAAAACCAACAGATCGCTTAAAAGACTGAACTCTCGCAATTTTCTCCCCGGATCACCCTCAACCGAAATAAACTTGCCTCGCATTTGATTTTCCCGAAGAAATTCGTAGAATCTTGCTTCCAACGCGTTTAACGTTTCTTTAGCAACCTGATGTTCCGGCTTCACATAGATGCCAAGAATGTTCCCTTCACGGTTGCGATTTACTAATACGGCCTGCGTCAAAGCGATCTGTTCCTCATCCTGCTCACTGATGGCGACCAAAACATCCCGGAACAAGAACTCATCTCCAACCTGGATTTCAGACGAAACAGGGATATTTCTGGTTTGTTTCCCTTCCTGATCAGCGAGATAATCGACAACCTTTTCAGTCCGCAGTGCTGTGCCGAGCCATTCCTGCAGGTGATGCTGTTTATCCAATACCAGCAGGTACAGATCGGTCAGGCTTAAGTGCGCGAATTCATCATGCAGGCCGGAGCTTTCAATCACCCTGACAACCGGCAGATAGACCCTCTCGTACCAATCCCTGGCAGCGGTCTCATGATCGACCTCCCGGTTTTGCTCAATTCCCATGTAATAGCGGTGAACATTGATATGCTCTTCCAGCAGTGGATAATTATCGATTTGCTTCAGACTCAGATCAACGCCAGGCAGGATGCGATCCAAATGCGTATTTTCCAAAAAATCAGCCTGGGCGGCTTTTTCAACCAACTCTTCCAAAGTAAAACTGCTCGATAAAGGCACTTTGGTCTTTACTTCAGTAACATAGGCTTCGATGGTATCCAGTCCCATTTCTTTGGCGATCGAGACACGATGGTTCCCGTCCAGTACAAAAAATGCTTCCCCAATTTTGTACAGTGAAACCGGTGGAACGCCCTGCGTGAAAGGGCTGGTCATGGCTGCCTTGACATTAGCCCAGCGTAAACCGTCATCAGCGCTCAACGGAGCAAAATTGCGGTCAAAGTCCCCGGTTCGGTTCACACTGCCGATGATCGCATTAAGCGGAACCTCTTGTAAACCAAGCTCGGTTTGGTTAACAGCGCGAAGTTTCGCGGAAACTTTATCAAAGGGCAGCAGATCCAGGGATTCTCCCCGGATGCCAGCCCAAAAGCGTTCCATGGCTGCTTTGGAGCGAAAGCGATGAAAATCATCCAAAGCCTTGCGGTAAGTAAATCTATCTTCGTGCATCTCAAACCTTCAATACTTAATCCTAATCGATTTTTGATTCTCGATATTACTGACCTTCACAAGGCAACCACCGTTTCGTACAGGTTCCATGCTATAATTTTCCCTCTGGAAAGGCGGTAAAACACCCAAATGTTCGGGAAAAGCAGCTTGAAACCAATCGATACCCTGATCATCGGCCATGTCACCAACGATCTTCAACCAGACGGCTCCAGCAAACTGGGCGGCACGGTCAGTTTTTCGGGTTTAAGCTACTATATGCTCGGCCAAAAGACCGGGGTACTCACCAGCCACGCGCCTGACCTTGACCTTTCTGCCCTCGAATCTCTGGAACTGGTCAGCCTGCCATCCAATCGAACAACTACTTTCAAAAATATTCCCACCGAGGCAGGTCGCCTACAATTCTGCTACGCGCAAGCCAGCCTTCTGACTCCAGAAGGGCTACCGGATGCCTGGCGCAGGCCTAACATCGTCCATTTTGGCCCGGTCGCCAATGAAATTGATCCCGATTTTTTCTCCGTTTTTCCGAACAGTTTGCTTTGTCTGACCCCTCAGGGTTTTCTTCGCCAATTCGCCGATGACGGACGGGTCAGCTTCAGAGATTGGCCTGAAAAAGAAAGCTGCCTGCCAAAAACAGACGCCGTTGTGCTCTCAATTGAAGATCTGGCAGGCGATGAATCCCTCGTCAGGGACTATGCCCAGCTGTGCGATCTATTGGTGGTCACTGAAAATAAGAATGGAGCTCGGGTATACTGGAAGCAGGAGATGCGCCGCTTTCCCGCTCCACCGCGAAAGTTGGTCGAAGATACCGGTGCCGGTGATATTTTCGCTGCCTGTTTTTTCCAGCGCTATTCTGTCACCAGGAATGCCTGGCAGGCAGCACAATTTGCTGTTGAACTGGCAGCCAATTCAGTCACGCACCGTTATCTTGAGAGCATTCCAACAAAAGAGGAAATCGAAAACGCCAGGAAGGCTTTTTAACGTATGGGCAAAATTTACACGATCGTCAATCAAAAAGGTGGCGTAGGCAAAACGACAACGACCATCAATCTTGGAGCCTACCTGGCGCAGCTGGGCCAAAAAGTCCTTTTGGTTGATCTTGACCCACAGGCCAACGCGACCGCTTGTCTGGGTGTGGAACACAACAAGATCAAATATGGCACCTACGAAGTTCTGATCGGTGAGAAACAGGCTAACGATGTGATTTTACGCAACCCGGCCTTTAAGTTAAGCCTGATCCCGTCCTCGCCTAACCTTTCCGGAGCTGAGATCGAGCTGATCGATCTTCCCTCACGCGACCGCCGCCTGCGGGAAAGCATCCTGGAGCTCGAACCAAATTTTGATTACATCCTGATCGACTGTCCCCCATCTCTGGGTCTGCTCACGCTCAACGGGTTGATCGCAGCCAAAGACGGCATCATCATTCCGGTACAATCTGAATATCTGGCGCTTGAAGGCCTCGGTCAGCTTACAAAAACGCTTGATCGCATTCGCGGCAGCCTTTTTGACGATCTCAAAATCCGAGGTGTATTGTTGACCATGTTTGACGGACGCACAAATCTCTCCACCGAAGTCATGGCAGAGGTTCAAAAGTTCTTCCCCGAAAAAGTCTTTAAAAGTTTTATTCCACGCAGCGTGCGGCTGGCGGAAGCGCCTTCTTTTGGCATGCCGATCTCACTTTACGCCCCATCGTCGAGCGGAGCGATCGCCTATAAAGAGCTGGCACAGGAATTATTAATTGGTGACGGGGTCGCGCTCACCCCGGTTGAGGAGTAATTATGGCAAGAAAAACAGGTTTAGGTCGTGGTCTCGATGCCCTCATTCCTGGCTGGCAGGAGGCAGGCGCCCCATCATCCACGGATAAAGTTTTGAAGGTTCCGGTAGAAAACATCAGTCCCAACCCACATCAACCCCGCAAAACCTTTGACCCCGAACAGCTTGAAGATCTCGCGGCTTCGATCCGTGAACACGGCATCATCCAACCGCTGATCCTGATCCCAGGTGAAAGCGATAACCACTATTTCCTCATTGCCGGTGAACGCCGTTTGCGGGCTTCCAAACTGGCAGGCTTAATCGAAGTACCGGCGATCGTCCGCACCGCCACTGAGCAGGAACAGCTCGAATTCGCGATCATTGAAAATGTCCAGCGCGAAGACCTCAACCCACTCGAACGCGCCCGCGCTTATCAGAACCTGCTTGACAGCTTCTCCTTAACTCATGATGAGATCGCGCGTCGGGTAGGCAAAAGCCGCGTTTCGGTCACCAATAGTCTGAGATTGCTCAACCTGCCCCCGATCGCTCAGGAAGCCCTGCTGGACGCGAAGATCAGCGAAGGTCACGCCCGCGCGCTTTTGGGCTTGCCCAACACCCGTTCGATTGAAGCCGCCCTGGACAGCATCCTGAGCCTCAATCTCAACGTTCGTCAGACCGAAGCCCTGGTGAGCAAACTACAGGGCAAAGCCGAGCGCAGCCCCGCGCAGCCAGGCCGTCCGGCCGAGATCGAACACCTCGAAAACCGCCTGCGCGGATTCTTCCACACCAAAGTTTCCCTCAACAAAGGAAAACGCGGCGGCAGCATAAACATTGCTTTTTATTCCGATGAAGAACTCAACGCGATCCTGGATCTGCTGGGAATAAATGACTAAAGATACCCTTTTTTACAATGCCAATCTTGCTTTTCCCGCTGGGGAAGGTAATGAAGCGATTTTAATTTCAGACGGAAAAATCACCGCCATTGGCAGTCATTTTTTGCTCTCCGCGCTTTGCAAATCAGAAACCGAGCAAATTGATCTGGAAGGTAAGACCATCCTGCCCGGATTGACTGACTTCCATCTTCATTTGCGCCTGCTCGCTGACCGTCTGGACGCGGTTGATTGTGCGGCTGACAGCCTTAACGAAGTTTTGCGAAGGGTAAAAACACGCGCCGAAACAGCCAGACCAGGGGAATGGATCATTGGCTATGGCTGGAACCAGAACGACTGGCAGCCCGCTGAATACGGCACAGCCGCCCAACTCGATGCCGTTAGCCCAAACAATCCTGTACTCCTGCACGCCATATCCCTGCATGCCGCCTGGGCCAACAGCCAGGCGCTGAACCTCGCTGGAATCAGCGCCCAGACCCCTGACCCTCCAAAAGGGCGCATCCTACAAGATGGTAACGGTCAGCCAACAGGCATTTTGCTTGAATACGCGGTTCCGATGCTTGAAAAGCATATCCCCCAACCGAGCACAGAACAGATCGCGCGCCGGATCCAAAACGCGCAGGCCCACCTGCACAGCTTTGGCATCACCGGCGTGCACGACTTTGACCGCTTTCCGGCGGCTAAGGCCTTGCTTCAACTGGTTGATCAAGACCTGCTGCGTCTGCGGGTTAGCCAGAACCTGCCTTCGGAAGAGATCGATCGGGTTTTACAAGAAGGCTGGCGCGAAAGGCTCAACCGTCCCCCCTATCTTAAGCCCGGCTGGCTGAAGCTTTTCGCCGATGGCGCGCTTGGGCCTCGATCGGCAGCGCTGCTGCAGCCCTACGAAAACACGACCGAATCCGGTATGCTGCTGCTTTCCGCCCGGGAGCTGGCAGACATCGGCATCAAAGCCGCCCAGGACGGCTGGCCGCTGACCGTCCATGCCATTGGCGACCGGGCTGTCCGGGAAGTGATCGATGGTTACGAAATGCTGCGCCGCTTTGAGGCTGAACACGGGTTGCCCCATTTGCCCCATCGCATTGAGCATATCCAGTTGATCCACCCGGATGACCTTACGCGCATGAAAAAGCTGAACCTGATCGCCTCAGTTCAACCCACCCACGCGACCTCGGATATGATTGTCGCCCAACGCTACTGGGGCGCCCGCTGTGAGTACGCGTATGCTTATCAAAGCATGCTCGATCAGGGCCTTACGCTGCGTTTTGGCTCAGACGCGCCGGTTGAAAGCGCCAATCCCTTCGAAGGCCTGTTCACCGCCACAACCCGCCAACGCTTTGCCCGTTCTGAGGCTGGAATTCCCCTGGCTGCCAACGCCGACCAGGCCTGGTACCCTGATCAACGCCTCACGCTCGAAAACGCGCTCAAGGCTTTCACCCTTCCGCTCTCATCCCATCCTAATCAGACCAGCCTGATGCCGCTCAGTCCGGGCAGTCCGGCCGATCTGATCGTCCTCGAACAGGACCCCTGCAAGCTTCAACCAAATGAGCTTCATCAGCTATTGCCAATAATGACAATAGTTGGCGGAGAAATCGTTTTCTCAAGATAAAGAATGTTAATCAGGCTTGCCCAGGATTTTTCGCTCAGCGAGTTACGCCAGCTGGCCAACCCACCGCATGTGGCCTACACCCACCTCGACTGGCTTGCCCCGGAAGAACGCCTGCTGGATGAATCCACTTTCGCGCTCGAGGAAGACGATCGGCTATGCGCAACCATCAGCCTTGCTCCTGAAACCCCGGATTTCGCCTGGCTGCGTTTTTTCTTTAGCCTTCAGGATGGAAAACATCAGGAGCATTTTGGTGATCTGCTAAATTATGGCAAAAAATGGCTCGCGCAAAACAAGGTCAACGCGCTTTCCAGCCTGAGTCATCAGGAATGGTTTGAGAACCTGCTGGTCAGGAACGGCTTTGAAAAGTCAGATCAGATCGTCACCCTCACCACAAGCAAGCCTGTCCTTCATCCTTGCGACTGTGCTCCCAACCTGATTGAGTCAATATCACAAGAGGATGTTGCACTGGTCTCTAAGCTCGACGCGCAATGTTTCTCAGCTCCCTGGCAGCTCAACGAAGTAAGCCTGCGGCACTGCATCGCGGGAGCTGACTCTGCAACTTGCATCAGGCTCGATGGCCAGGCAATTGCCTATCAGGTCAGCCATGTCGTTTTCGATCATATTCACATCGCCCGTCTGGCGGTTCATCCCGATCACAGGGGCAAAGGATACGCCCTCAGTCTGCTCAACAGCCTGATTGCGGACTTCAAAAACTCCGGCGACTATGTTTTTAGCGTCAACACACAGCAAGACAACCACGCCTCACTCGCGCTCTATCAAAGCCTTGGCTTTAAAAGCCACCAGGAAAGTTTTCCGGTTTATAAATTCGGGACAAGGTGAGTATTACCAGCTATAATATACAAACTCTAAACATCAGGAGCATTTTATGACCAGTCTGCAATCACAACGCCAAATGCTTAAAGAACAAAAAGCAAAGCAAAAGAAAAAACAAATTACAACTTTTGTCATTGCGGCAATCGTCCTCGTAGTGGCTTTTTCACTGATCTATTTCCTGCCCAGAAAAAAAGTGGCAGGACCAACCCTGGGGGACCCGGAAGCGCCGGTGAAAGTTGAACAATTTTCAAACTATACCTGCTCCCATTGCCAGGCTTTCGCGCTGGACAGGGAAGATACCTTTAGAAAGACCTACATTGATACCGGCAAAGTCTATCTCACTTATTACAACTACCAATTCGCTGATGACGAATCTGCCAACGCGGCTGAAGCAACATACTGCGCGGGTGAACAGGGCAAATTCTTTGAATATAAAAAACAGGTCTACATGAACCTCGACTCCCCCGGTGTCTTCTCCGAAGACAGCCTCAACAGCTTCGCGGAAAAGGTTGGATTGAACATATCAAAATTCCAGGAATGTCTGGTAAGTGACAGACATGTCAAAACCGTCACCGAAGCCCGCAACTACGCCCAGGTGCAGCGGATCCAGTACACTCCCAGTTTTATCGTCAATGGAAAAGTGGTTTTGGCAGACGAATTGAATGACGCCATCGAAGCCGCCCTCGCGGAAAGCGGCAATTAGTGCAACAAATGTGAAGATTGATATTTATGCCCGTTCTGTGCATAAATATCAATCTGACATTTCAATTATGTAAATATTTTTTATCAATAACTGATCCCAAAACGAGTCAAAAGCCAGACGATCAGGATCGCGATAAAGAGGGCTGGTAAAAAGCTGCCGATGCGAATTTTCTTGATCTCCAGAAGCGAACTGATCCCGATAGCCGCCAGGATGATTCCACCGGTAGCTGTCATCTCCGCGATGATCGCCTCAGAAAAACCCTCGCCAATCACTTGCGCCAAAAGGCTGATCGCGCCCTGATAAAGAAAGACCATGCCAGCGGAAAAAGCGACCCCAATGCCGAGCGTGGACGCGAACGCGATCGACGCGATCCCGTCCAACAGCGATTTGATCGCCAGCATCTCGTAATTCCCGCTAATACCGTCCTGTAACGAGCCTAAGATCGCCATTGGGCCGATGCAAAACAAAAGCGAAGCCGAAACAAAACCGCTAACAAATCGCTGCCGGTCAGCGCTCATGTCAGGGCTGAATCTGGCAACCCAGCCTTGAACCTTTTCACCAAAACCGTTCATTCCCTCTTCAATTTTGAGCAATTCCCCTAAGATCGTGCCCAAAACCAAAGAGAACAATGGGATCAGCAAGTTATTCGTCTGGCCAAAAATGAAAATGCCATAGGCGATGGTGAACAGGCCCAGGACTGACACAAGACTTTGTTTTGTTTTTTCAGGGATGCGTTTCCCGGCGACCAGTCCGATCAGACTGCCAAGGATCACCGCGGCAAAATTGATGATCGTCCCGGTCATTGACCTATTCGTCCAGGTTTTTCAGGATCAAAAGGTAACAGATGCTCGAAAGCCGGTTGAGATACTGCCGCGCGTTCGCCAGTTCCAGGTTAAGATCATCCAATATCTCGGTCGCCTCACGTTCTGCCCGCCGTACGATCGATCTCGCCAGGTCCAACCCACCGGTCTCTTGATTAAAACCCGGGTGAATAAACTGCCTGGGATAGCTGACAATTGCTTCCAGATCCTTTTTGGACTGCTCGATCCGCGCCAGTTCCTGAGCAAAAAAAGACGGGGCTTCTTCACCCATTTTCGGCGTGCCGATCCTGGCGACAAAGCCCATCAGGTTCGAAAGATCGATCTGACATTTGGTCAACAACGCACGGTCAGCCTCGTTCTTCAACATCGATTTTGCCAGACTCAAACTTGAGCTGGCTTCGTCGATCACGCCATTCAAACGAATTCGTGGGTCACTCTTGCGCACGCCGGAAAGGCCGATCAGATCAGTTGAACCAATTGGATTTTTTCCCATCTTTACTCCACTCCCGTCAGGATATACCATAAATGCACATTGTTGAAGCGATCAGCCGGATTATAGATCGGACCAAAGCGAAGTTCTTTGATCGAATCTTTGACAGCATAATTGTAAACCGAATAAAAAAGCGGCAAGGATGGCAATTCCTCCTCAAAAAGCACCTGGAAGTTGCGATAAAGCTTCTTGCGCAATTCGATGCTGGAGGTCTGCCGGGCCTGTTCCAGGTAGGTGCTGGCGGTCGTATTCTGCCATTGGGCATAGTTTTGCCCGCCTTCAATTTGTGATTCAGCCCAAAACTGGTATGGGTCTGGATCTGGCGTTTCTGAAAGATCAACATCGATCAGCGCCATCTCATAGGAACGCGCTTCGAGATCGTTGACCAGTTGATCATAGGGTTTGGGCTGCAGTTCGACCTTGATCCCAAGGTTCTGCCAGTTTTTCTGTAAGATCTGAGCGATCGCCAGATGCTGCGCGTCGTCCTGAAATGCCAGTGTTAATTCCACAGGCGAGCCTTCAGAAAACAACTGTCCAGACGCGTCAAGGCTCAGACCCATCCCAGCCAAAATCTGACGGGCGCCATCAGTATCGTAGCGATACGCTGCCTGTGCCTCATAAAAAGCCCAGTTCCCGGGCATGATCGGGCCCTGTGCCAAAACCGCCTGTCCCTGATACACGTCATCAATGATCCCCTGACGGTTAACGCCCGCCATCAAGGCTTTTCGAAAATCCGCGTCCTGCAAAATGGGAGCGTTGGCGTTGCGCAGGTTCAAAAACACAAGGCTCAACCGCGGCAGCCGACTGGAATAGAGGTTCAAACCGGTTTGGTTCAAAACCCGGCTCATATCCGCCAGGGCAATACTGCCAACCCCATCAACCGCCCCTTCCTGATAGGCATCCAGCGCGCTGCTTTCGTCTGGATAATAGCGAAAACGAATTTCTTCAATAAAAGGCCGCCCCTTAAAATAGAAATCGTTCGCGACCAGGTTGACCCCAAGGATCGCGCCGTCTTTGGTTTCCAGTGAATCGAATTTGTATGGCCCGGATCCGACCGGCGCAAGGTTGAAAGGATGATCGACCAATTCCTCCACGCTCAGATTGCCGAGCAAATGGGATGGCAGGATCTGAAAACTCAAATAATCAAGAAAAGGCGAAAAAGCGATCGGTAAAGCAAATTCAAGGCTCGAATCTGAGATCGGATTGACCGAGATCTGAGACCATAAGCTCCTTAGATCCTCAGGGATGAGCTTGCTCTCGCTCTGCATCAGCCCAACCGTAAAGGCGACATCCTGAGCGGTGACCGGCACGCCGTCGTGCCAGACAGCGTCCAGACGAAGGTTGAATGTGTACACCGTGCCATCGGTTGAGAGCGTCCAGCTTTCCGCCAGATCGCCAACCGGCAAACCGTTGGGATCAAAGCGAACCAAACTGTTGAACAACAGTCGGTCAATATCCCGATCGACCTGATTAAAATGATCCAAAACCGGGTTCAGGCGCAAAAAATGGCCAACCAAAGCTTCGGTATAGGTGCCGCCGCTGATCGGGCTGGGGGTTGAGACCGCCTCAGGCTTGACCTGGCTTTGCTGAAAAAAAAGGATCACGCCCACAAGCAGGGCTGTGACGAGGACGATCAGAATTTGCCAACGGAACTTTTTCATAAAATAACAAAGACAACTCCCCGGATAGGTGAGTCGTCTTTATTCCTCCATATTAGATTGACCTGGCCTAAAATTGCCTCGGCAGATTACCCCGAAACAATTACGCTGACCAGAGCCAGAACCAGGAACACAACGCTGAGCGCGATCGTGATGTAGAACATCACTTTTTCGATACCGCGGCGCTGAGTGTAAACTCCACCCGCATCGCCGCCAGCCAAACCACCCAGACCAATCCCCTTACTTTGGAGCAGGATGCTGGCAATGAGAGCGATAGAGATGATAATAATGGCAACATTTAATAACATAGTTCGAACTTATCCTCCAGGTTAAACAGGTAAATTATACCCTGTCCCTTTCATCCGTCAAATTTTCAAGACGGGTATTATACTTCAGTTTTTCGTAAAACCCCGATTTTAGATCAGCAATTCTCAGTATGAAAAAAACAAGCCCACGGTATAGTCCCGTCAATGTAAAAAAATGCCCAGACACTGAATTATTCAATAAAGCACGATATATTGGGTATTTGTTTATTATTCAGAGTATCGGGCGCCAGTTGTAGGGGCGGACTGCCACGTCCGCCCGTTGGATTGGGAAATTAAACGTAGAATTCCTTGATTATCTTAATTCATCATTCTGGCATTCCTCGATATCCTAGTTATTTTTACTTCATTCCACAGGACGGGCGGGCGCAGCGCACCTGGCACTTCGTGCCACGCACAGGTCCCGCCCCTACCACAAAAAACGTCCTACAGTCTTGTCATCGCCAGGCAAAAGAGACTTATGGATAAACCCCAGGCGTAGGCGTTGGCGGGATCGGCGTTGCTGTCCTGGGCGGCGTGGTCGGATAGGGCGTCCCGGTCATCAGAAAATACACGGTTTGTATCGCGTCCGCAGGGGTCGCTGGCGGTGTCGGAGATGGATACATTGGAGTAACATTCTCATCATAAGAATCAGGGTTGTGCATAAACGGATCGTTGGCAGAGGTCGGATAAGGAGTCCCATACAAAAGCACCTGATAGTCATCCCCTTCGACAAAAATAGTGTTCCTGTCAAAAACGAAATAACCATTCGGGGTCATTGCCTCAACTTCCAGCTCGGCAATTCTTCCACTTTGGATCGAAGAACATTCATTCAACCCGATGTCATAATTCTCAGTTTGACCTTGCACCAGATCAAGTTCCCAGCTAAGCACATTGAGATATTTCCGCGGGCCAGATAAGGCCACCTGATTCCCTGAAATGACTACGGAACATTCTGCATCCGAGCTGGAAGTCAGTGGAATACGCACCATATTACGATCTTCAAGCGCGTGCACGGTCAGTTGGGCATGCCAGCGAGAGTGGTCACCTTCGTCACGAACCGTAACAAGGCTCACCTGAATGCCGTCTCCCTGATGGTAACAATCAACTCCGAGGTTTTGAATGGAATCCGATTCAGAACTGGTGGTTGAATCTGTGAACTCTGCTGTCCTGGAAATTTCACTTGCACATCCGGCCAGGATCAGGCAAAAAATAACTGAGATGATCCAAAATATATTTTTCTTCGCCATATTAAATTCCTGTTCTCAAAAAAGGACAAAAGGCAGCTTGGATTAATTATAAACTTGTTGATCCGATTTGATGGATGAAACCTTCAAATAAATCTTCGCCGGTGAACTCATCCAACTGAGATTAACAGAGTTTACCTGTGATTTTAGATACCATTACTCTTATTTAATGGACGAATCCAAACCCTTTTTTGTTCCATAGAAATTTCTGTCATCATGGAACATCCTTTATCTATCCCATAAAAGTATTTCATAATTATTTGATAATAATCCTAAGGCTTTTGATCTCAAATAAAGCCAAATATCGATTGAAGAATAATAAACTTTCATAAGTGGTTTTCTCCGCCATTCCGGCGTTATAATCACTGTATGCAGGAACTGATCACCGCCATACACATGCACACACGCTTTTCGGACGGAAGTGGGCTGCACCAGGACCTCGCCAATGCCGGGCTGGAGGCTGGCGTAGATGCCTTGCTCGTCTCCGATCACAACGTCCTCGCCCAGGGGCTTGACGGCTACTACCAAAAAGGCAGGCAGCGCCTGCTCATGTTGGTTGGCGAAGAATTGCACGACCCAACCCTCAAAGAAAAAGGTTCCCATTTGCTGGTTTTTGGCCACAACCAGGAGCTTTCGCGTTACACGCGCGAACCCCAAAAACTGATCGACCAGGCTAACGCTTCTGGCGCGCTCAGCTTCATTGCCCATCCGGTTGAGGAGACTCTTCGCATCTTTGGGGAAGGCGAATTTGGCTGGCGCGATTGGTCGGTCAAAGGCTACACCGGCATTGAGCTCTGGAACCAGTTAAGTGAGTTCAAGACCCGCTCACAAAGCTTCCCCAAAGCCGCTTTGCACGCGCTCTTCCCCAACTTCATGTGTCAGGGGCCTACCACCGCTTCTCTGCATCTTTGGGATGAGCTACTCGCCAGCTCGAAAAGCCCGGTCGTTGCAATTGCCGGAGTCGACGCGCACGAGCTCAAAAAACAATTCGGGCCTGTAAGGCTAAAGCTCTACCCATACGCATGGCAATTTCGCAGTTTAAGAACCCACATCCTCACCCCTTCGAAACTGACCGGCGAGATTAATACCGACCGCTACACGATCCTTCAAGCCTTAAGAAGCGGCCATGCCTTTTGCGGCTATGATCTGCCGCATCCGACGGATGGCTTCCGCTTCACCTGCAACACGAACGACGGAACCTTCATCATGGGCGATCAGGTTCGCGCCAATGCCGGTCTCACTTTTCAGGCGCGCCTGCCCATCCGCACCCATGTCCGCCTGCTCAAAGACGGCATGGTGGTCAAGGAACATTCCGACCGCGAAGTGCTGACCTATATCACCAAAGAGCCGGGCATCTACCGCATTGAAGCCTATATCGACTACCTCAACCGTCATCGCGGCTGGATCTTCAGCAATCCAATTTACGCTCTTTGAGTTTCCATAGCCAGGACTTGGTATAATCAAACTGAGGATTTATGGCGACAAACATCTTGCAATCAATCGAGAATAAGCTGCGCTATCTCCTGGAAGAAAAACTGGATCGTTTGCTCTTCCCGGGTGTATCAGGCTCACTTTCCAACACGCTCATCGACCTAATCCAGAAACACATTGACAGGCAAAGTGATCTTCAAACCAAACAAATGCCGGACCTGATCATCCTGCATGTTTCCGCCGATCGTTGGGACGCCTGGCAGGAGTCTTTGCCCGTTCTTGACGAAGTTTCACAGCTTTTGGGTGGATCCTGGCGCGAGGCTGGCTATCAGCTCAAAGCCGATCCGGTGATTCAGATCCTTCAAAGTCCCGAGCTTTCAGCCAACCAGTTGAAGGTTGAGACCGCGATTTCCGTGGAAGAAGTGACTTCCCGCCAGACAGCTTTGCTAAAGATTTCCCGTACCCTTGATCCCGAAAGCCTCCCCCAGGATGCTTGCCTGATCATCAAAGACCGAGAACCTTATTATCTCAAAAAAGCCATCATCAAGATCGGTCGCCGTTCGACCAATGATATCGTTCTGGACGACCCGATGGTCTCGCGCGATCACATCCAGCTGCGCGCGGATAACGGCCGCTTTTTCCTTTTCGATCTTGGTTCGACAGGCGGCACGAAGGTGAATAACTACCCCGCTCATAATCAGGTTCTAAAGCCAGGCGATGTCATTCAGATCGGCAAAACGACCCTGATCTACAACCAAACCATCGAGCAATCCACTTCCAAACCCACGCGCACACTCTCGGAGGGGCTCTCGTGAACGCCGTTATCGGTTTGATCTTAAGAATTCTTCTTTTTGTTGGCCTTTATGCCTTTCTGGGCATGGCTGTCTGGCTCCTTTGGAAAAGCATCACTGGCGCGAAGCTGCGCGGCGGCATGATCGCGATCCCAACCCTGACGCTGACAACCACCATCGACGGCGAACAAATCATCCAAACCTACACCAGCTCCGAAGTCAGCATCGGGCGCAACCCCGATTCCGACCTCATTCTCAAGGATGACACCGTCTCCGGCCGCCACGGCCGCCTGAGCTACCAACTCAACCAATGGTGGTATGAAGACCTCAAATCGACCAACGGTTCCTGGCTGGAAGATTTAAAAATTGAAGAACCCATCGTCGTCAAGGATAATGACTCCATTTATTGCGGCGACGCTGTATTTAAAATTTACATCAAACCACTCGAAAAATAGAAAGAGAGGATCAAGACATGGCAGAATTTGCATTTGGAATCATTGGAGGTTCCGGACTGTACGGATTCGAAGGCTTCGAAAACATTCAGGAAGTCGAAATCGACACCCCATTCGGCAAACCATCCTCCCCGATCGTGATCGGAGAGGTCCACGGGAAAAAGCTGGCCTTCCTTGCCAGACACGGCATAGGCCATATCTATTCGCCGACTGAGGTCAATTATCGTGCCAACATATACGCGATGAAGCAGCTTGGCGTAAACAGGATCATCAGCGTCAGCGCGGTTGGCTCGCTGCGTGAAGATTACGCCCCGGGCGATATCATCGTGCCCGACCAACTCTTTGATAACACCAAAGACCGCGAACGCAGCTTTTATGGCAAAGGTCTGGTCGTGCACATTAGCTCTGCCGATCCTTTCTGCCCTAAATTAAGCAAGCAACTGCTCAAAGCCTTGCGCAAAACCGATGCCACCGTGCACGAAGGCGGAACCTTTGTCACCATTGAGGGCCCGCGCTTCTCCACCCGGGCGGAATCCAACGCTTTCAGACAACTTGGCTTCTCCCTGGTCGGAATGACAGCCTCACCGGAGGCCTACCTGGCCCGCGAAGCTGAAATTTGCTATGCCACCATGGCGCATGTGACCGATTATGACTGCTGGCACGTCAGCGAAGAAGCCGTAACCGTCGAAATGGTCGTCAACACGCTCAAAAAGAACACCCAGATCGCTCAGCAAAGCCTGGTTCACCTGGTCGATGTCCTTGCGGAAGAAGAACAAACAGCCTGCGATTGTGAAAACGCGCTGAAATACGCCATTATGACCAATCCAGCCCATATCAACCCAGCCACAAAAGAGAAGCTTTCCCTGCTGGTTGGCAAATATCTGGGGTAATTTGAACTTTTTCCGGTTGAGATCACAGCCCAAAACGCATCCACCGATGCTTTTGATGGTTTGTGTGGCGATTGGCTTGCTTGCGGCTGCCTTATCACTGGCAGAGGGCATTCGCACGCATGCCGATAAGCTCCTTATCACCTGGCATTACTTTATTCCTTATGCCATTTGGCTTCTTTGCACGCTTCTGATCCAACGTAATATCGAGCGCAAACTGCCAAACCGTGATCCCTGGATCTTCCCAGCCACAGCACTTTTGATCGGGATCGGTCTACTGACGATTTGGCGCCTCTCACCCGATCTCGGTTTGAGGCAATCCTTTTGGTACCTGATCGGCAGCGGCTTGTTCATCTACGCGCTCAGTCTGCCTGAGCTGATCCAAACGATCAGGAATTACAAATACGTCTGGCTCTTGCTGGGACTGATCCTGATCATATTGACTTTTTTTATCGGCGTGAATCCCATGGGAATTGGTCAGAAACTTTGGTTAAAAGTTTTTGGCATTTATATTCAACCGTCCGAACCCTTAAAGTTGCTGCTGATCATTTATCTGGCCGCTTTCTTTGCCGACCAACTTCGACCGAACATGACCTGGATCAGCTCGGTATTCCCAACGCTGATCGTTGTTATCTTTGCTGGCCTGCTCCTGATCGCGCAAAGAGACCTTGGGACAGCCAGCATTTTCATCTGTTTGTATGTCCTGATGCTTTCGGTAACAACCCAAAAGCGCAGACTGCTTTGGATCATTCCATCACTGGCTTTAATTGCCGGATTAATAGGATACTTTGCTTTTGACGTAGTCAAAACACGGGTCGATATCTGGCTCAACCCCTGGCTGGATGCCAGCGGCAGCGCCTGGCAGCTGGCACAGGCCCAGATCGCGATTGCCTCCGGAGGGATCACCGGTACCGGCCCTGGTTTGGGCAGCCCGCAATTTGTCCCGATCGCCTTTTCAGATTTCATCTTCACCGCGATTGGTGAAGAGCTGGGTCTGCTTGGCACAAGCGCGGTGCTGCTCTGCCTGCTCTTCATCATTCTGCGAGGCATTCACATCGCGCTTTGCAGCAAATCCACCTTCGGGCGTTACCTGGCCTTTGGCATTTCTGCTTTCGTGGCCCTGCAATCCTTCTTCATTGTTAGCGGCAATCTGGGCCTGATCCCGCTCACCGGTGTGACCTTGCCCTTTGCCTCTTACGGCGGCTCGTCCCTCGTCACCAACCTGATAGCCATTATGCTATTGTTGAAAATGAGCACGCAAACCAGCACTCAGGAGCTGCCAGATCGGGTGCGAAGTCCATACAATTGGGTCGCCAGCCTGATCTCAATCATTTTCATTCTGACGATCGCCTGGAACGGTTACCTCGCCTTTCCCCATCAGCAGGAACTTATCGACAAAGCAGAAAATCCACGCTGGGCCGTGTATGACCGCTATTCGCCCCGCGGCGAAATTTATGCCCTTTCCGGGGAGAAACTGGTCGAAACAGTCGGCGAATCCGGAACTTATGAACGCCGAACCAATGTACCCTCCCTCTCCAATACATTAGGCTACGCGCACCCGCTCTTTGGGCAAGCCGGCATCGAACAGAGCCAATACTCGTTTTTACGCGGCTACGCGGGCATTGGATGGAAAGACCGCTGGTGGCACGAAACGCTTTATAACCAGCCTCTTCCAGGTCTGGATCTAAAACTAAACATCAATCTGGCCATGCAGAAAAAGGCTGACAATTTGCTGGCTGACCGAACTGGCGCCGTTTTGATCATGAACGCGCGTACCGGCGAAGTCTACGCGATCGCCTCCCACCCATATTATGATGCAAACCTCCTGCAGGAGAACTGGCAATCCCTGCTGGATCGTTCTGACGCGCCTTTGCTGAATCGCGCCACACAGGCTTCCTACCCTATCGGTAGTCTGGCAACCACGCTGGCATTTGAATCGGTTTGGTCAAACCAAAACTCAGTTCAGCTTTTCACGCCAGAAGTCCTGACCCGTTACGACTCCGCCTGTTACGAGACCATCAAGGCCAACCAGCTTGCCCTCAACGGTATCCAGGCTGGATGCATGAGCACTGCTTTCGATTATCTGAACGCCGCCGATCCGAACTCGTTGCTACAAAAACTCAGCGACTTTGGCATCTTCAGCGCGCCGGATCTGGTCATTCAATGCAGTCAGCCTCCGCTCGCGCCGGAGCTTGACGAACTCAACCGCAATCCTGAACTCGTAGCGCAGTTGCAGGTCAACCCCGCGCAAATGGCCCTGGTGGCAGCCGCGATCACCAATAATGGACTCATGCCTCCGCCCGCCCTTGTGAACGCCTATCTGAATCCCGAAGGGAAATGGGTTGAGATCAACGCTGCCCGGCCAGACACGGAGGTCATGGCGCAATCGGTCGCCAGGCGCATCCGCAACGAACTCGCCTCAACAAACCAGGCGCTATGGTACCAGGTGGGACACGCGACGATCAATGAAACCCAACCGCTGACCTGGTTGATCGGTGGCACCACCAGTGAATGGTCGGGTACCCCGCTGGCGATCGTGATTGCCCTGGAAGAAAACGCCCCCGATCTGCCGCAAAACCTTGGAGAAATTCTTCTGGATTATTCAAGCCCGGAATAAATTGCAATTTTTGTCTGTACACATGAAATCTTGCTCTGTTTTTTATCAGGCACTTTTAACCATCTGCAATTTCACATCGCCTGTTATTTTCTTTTGAAGAATTTGATTTGGTTATGTCTTTTCCAGTAGACACCCTGTACGGACGGGGTTCACCCCCGTCCGCTGCCTGTGAATACCAGAGAATCTGTCTTCATTACATCGGTCTGATGAGCTTACTCAGGGATGGGGCATACCCAAAGGGCACTTAGCCCCATCCGCTGCCTATGCATATCAATGCCTCCGCCTTCATAACAAGGTTCTGATGCTACATTAGATTTTTCCGCGCCTCTCTCGTTTGTGAAAAACGGGTTTTCATCGAAGGAAACGGAAGAAAATCAGGGCACTAATATGAGAAACTCAGGTATTAAGACCATTTTTAAAAAATAAACTCGGGGCCTTCCGACCCCGAGCTGAAATTGTGCATTGAGAATTACGGCTGATCAAGCTTTCTTCAACCGCAAAAAGCGTCTTTTCCCAACCTGCAGAATGGCATCGTCCGGGATCTCAACATTAAGATCGCTGACGACCTCACCGTTCAGCTTCACGCCCTGCTGATCGATGACCCTGCGAGCTTCGCTGCGCGAACCAGACATTTTTTGACCAACAATGATATCAAGTATCTTTTCGTCATCCTTGAAGGTATATTCAGGGATATCATCAGGCACATTCCCTTGTTGAAAAGTCGTTACAAACTGCTTTTCTGCGTTTTCAGCTTCTTCTGCGCTATAGAACACGCTGGTGATCCCCCTGGCAAGCCGCATTTTACCGTCGCGCGGGTGTAATGTTCCGGCAGCCAGATCGTTTTCAAAAGCGTGAACCTCTTCCGGTGTCCAGGCAGTGGCGAGTTTTGCATAGATCGGCATGGCTTTATCAGGAATGCTCATCACCTTACCGTACATATCCTCCGCGTTGCTGTTGAGCGGAATATGGTTGCCCAAAGACTTGCTCATGCGCACTTCGCCATCGGTTCCTGGCAGAATTCCCAAAACGATCCCAATGTTCGGTTTTTCGCCAAAGTAGGTCATCAGCTTGCGACCACCGGTCAGAATATTAAAAAGCTGATCTGAGCCGCCGATCTGTACATCCGCCTTCAGGTGATGGGCGTCATAGCCCTGCATGATGGCATAGAAGAATTCATGCAGGAAGATCGGCTCGTTCTTATCGAAGCGTTTGTGGAAGTTATCACGAGCCAAGAACTGCTGCACAGTGAAATTGGAAGCCAGTTCCACCAGATCGCCAAGGTTCAGTTTCTCCAGCCATTCGTGGTTATAGACAATTTCCGTTTTGCTCGCGTCGAGGATGCGGAATGCCTGCTCCGCGTAAGTTTGGCCGTTTTCCATCACCTTCTCGCGTGAAAGCTGAGGACGCAACTTGTCTTTATCCGAAGGATCGCCGATCATCGAAGTAAAAGAGCCGATCACAAAGATCACGTGATGACCCAACTCCTGAAACTGGCGCAGCTTGCGCATCGTGACGGTATGACCCAGGTGAAGATCGGTCGAAGTTGGATCGTAACCGCAATAGACACGCAAAGGCTTACCGGTCTTTTCGGACTCGATCAGGCGTTCCTCAAGCTCTTTGGCCATGGTTTCTGCGATCGTATCGTCGCCAAAATCAGCGCCCTGCATCAACAATTCAACTTGTTCTTTGATCTTCATTTCAAACCTCACAATATACAATTTACTGCCTCAAAGCAATTTTAGAATTTTACCACCACCCCGGGCAACAACGGGTTATTCGTTCATCCTCAAACTGTCCCTTGCTCGCCATTCTTTCAAAGCCTTTTACAAAACGGTGACCGAGGAAACTCGCACCTTCTTTAGTGCTATGTTTTGGAAGAGCATTGATTAAAAAAAGCGGACATCTCTGTCCGCTTTAATTTGATTCCAGGATAAGCTTTAGAGCTTCTTCTCCTCATCCAGATCAGGAGCATCCTCATCTGCGACTACTGGCTCATCCTCATCAACATCAGGTAATTGCTCATCGACCTCTTCCTGAATTCCCTCAGGCAGCTCGTCAGCGATCCATTCATTATTCTCAAGCTCAAGCTCTTCGGCTTCTTCCAAATTCTCATCAGCCGACAAATCTGCAGTTACATTTTCGTCTTCCGGCTCTACCTCAGGTGCCTCAGATTCCAGTCCCTCATCCTCAACATTATTACTTTCTTCTGATGATTCGTCTTCGTCCGCGACTTCATCTTCTGTTTCAGCTTCAATCATGAGCTCTTCGGCCTCTTCCCTGGCTTTCAACTTCTCTGCCCAAACGGTATGACGCAGGATCAGAACTATCGCCGCCAGAATGCCAACGATCATCATCGAGGTTTGATTGACATTGATATTGTTGACAGGGGACGGATCAAGCCGCAAAAACTCCAGAAAGAATCGTACGGTTGGATAATAGATCAGGTACAGCCACAAGAGATCGCCTTTGAAGAGCTTTTTGTGCCATTTCTTATCAATCAGGAGCAAAATTCCAGCTCCAATTAGGGCCAGCAATGATTCGTATAAGAACAGAGGGTGGTATTTCGAAACGTGTTCGAAACCGGAGATACGATAGGGAGGGTCAATGGTGATCGCCCAGGGCAGATCAGACGGTTTGCCGTAAACTTCCTGGTTGACAAAGTTGCCCCAGCGGCCAATCGCCTGTCCGATCAGAAGGCCGGGAGCGATAAAATCGGCCCATTGCATGAAATTCAGTTTTTTGGCCTTGGTATAGAGCCACAATGCCAGCGCGCCGCCAATGACACCACCGGGGATGCCAAGCCCACCCTTCCACATCTTTAATATTTCGATGGGATTTTTTAAGTAGTTTTCAGTGGTGACACCTGCCGCGATATTGGAAGCCGACGGGGTAAAGACATGCCACAGACGCGCGCCAATGATGCCGCCGATCAGCAGCCAGGGCAGCAGGTCCAGCACAATTTCGGGGTCATGCCCATACTTCTTTGCCTGCCGCGAGGCGAGCCAGGCTCCTGCAACGGCACCCAAAATGATCAATAAAGCATAATAGCGAATGGTTAATGGTCCGATATTAAATCCTTGAGGCATTTTTTTCCTTTCTTAGACCTCCTGTGGTCTACCCAGCCTTGGATTGCCGCCAAACTGCAAAAATGCGCTGAATGGCGGTGATGTTTGCCAGGATTGCAATTATACCAATAGATGGCAGCGCTTGCGCAAATAATAGTCCAATCACAAGCACAATCGCGCGCCCAACCCGTGTCAAAATGCCCACGCTGGCCTGAAATCCGAGCGCTTCGGCCCTTGCCCGTGTGTATGAGACCATTACGGAGCCGATCGCTGCCGCAAAAGCGAGCATCACTCCTGTCATAGAATCTATCGTATAAAAATAATAAGTTAAACCTGCCAGGAGGATCAGTTCATCATAACGGTCGATCGTTGAATCGAGAAATGCGCCAAATTTGCTGCTTGTTCCTTTCAGGCGCGCCATCGCCCCATCGACCGCGTCCAGAGGCGCCATCAGACCCGCCAGCAATCCCGCCCAGCGCAGCTGGCCTATTCCGATCAAAATGGCCGCGCCCATGTTCCCGAACATGCCCAAAAGAGTAATGTGATTCGGCGTCAATCCCAGTTTTAATAAGAAAGCCCCGATGCCATCCAGAGGGCTTTTGAAAACACGTCTTAACAAAGATTCAAGGTCTTTCTTTTGAGATTCTCTCCCGGTCATTAATCCTCGCCATCCTCTTCCTCAGTTTCATCGGGAGGGTCGATCAGGATCTCGCGTTCCCGCTTGCTGCTGCTTGCGGGGCCCAACACGCCGCGCGCTTCCAGCTGATCGATCAGCCAGGCAGCCCGCGGATACCCAAGGCGCAAATGCCGCTGCAGATAAGAGGCCGAAGCCCGTCTTTTAATGCGCACCAACTCGGTCGCTTCACGGATCAGCGCTTCATCAGAATCTTCCTCCCCGGAACTCTGCACCTCAGCTTCCCAGGGCGCTTCATCCGTTCTATTTTCAGCTTCCTGGGTCTGAGAGCTGGTTTCTGACATCCCTCTCTGCGGACTTTCAGGCAATACCAGCGAGATCGCGCCGGGCTTCTCAGATTGATATTGCTTTTGCCACCAGGAGATCACCTTGCGGATCTCCGGATCGGTAACCAAAACGCCCTGAGCGCGCACCGGATAGCTGCTTTCCGCATGCATGTACAACAGATCACCTTTCCCTAAAAGGGTTTCAGCACCCCCCCGATCAAGGATCACCCGCGAATCCATCTGCGAAGCAACCGTAAAAGCAATTCGGGTCGGGAAGTTGGCTTTAATGGTGCCAGTGATCACGTCTGTGCTGGGTCTTTGCGTTGCCACGATCAGGTGAATGCCAACAGCCCTGGCTTTTTGTGCCAGACGGACGATCGGCCCTTCGATCTCATCTTTATTCGCAGTGTTTATCATCAGATCAGCCAATTCATCAATGATGATGACCACTTTTGGCAATTTGCTCTTACCGGCTTTGACCATCTTTTGATTGTAGGTATCCAGATTGCGGGATCTGGCAGTTTCGAGCAAGCGATAACGAGCATCCATCTGGGTCGTCGCCCAGCGCAGTACGACTTTAATGCGTTCCAGATCGGTCTCAACCTCGCCCAAAAGGTGCGGTAGGCCGTTAAACCGTTTCAACTCCACCAATTTTGGATCGACCATGACCAGTTTCAGATCGTCCGGATGGTTGTTCATCACCAGTGCCAGCGTGATCGCGGCAATCGCCACCGATTTACCAGAGTTGGTCGTTCCGGCGATCAGCAGATGCGGCATGGTTGCCAGGTCGCCAATCACCGGCTGGCCGGAAACTCCTCGGCCCAAAGGCACCGTCAGGGAAGATTTGGCGCTGTTGAATTCCGGCGATTCCAGCAAAGGTCGCAGCCGCACGATCAGGTTTTCACTGTTCGGGATCTCGATCCCAACATAAGACTCGCCGGGAACAGGCGCTTCAATGCGCAGGCGTTCCGCCTTTAGCGCCAGGGTCAGGTCGCGTTTTAGCCCCGAGATGCTTGAAATACGGACTTTTTGCTTCTCGTCTGGGTTGCCCTTATCGAAATAACCCGGCTCGACCGCGTATTGGGTCACGGTCGGCCCAACCCGATAGCCGATCACTTTGGCGGGCACGCCAAACTCAGACAAGGTCTTTTCGATCATGCCCGCGTTCATATTGATGGTAGCCTGGTTTGCCACTACCGTTTTTTCAGGCTCAAGCAGGCTCAACGGCGGCAATTCATCAGAGCGGGGTTTTACTTCTTTTTCAGTTTTATTTTGGTTGTTATCGATCAACTCCCCGCGTTTAAAGCTCAAAGGCAATTCCATTTGTTTGACGGGTTTTGTCACTTTTGTAACTTTTTCAGCCTTTTCAGGCTTTTCTTCGCTGACGTTTGATACAACTTCATCTTCGTATTCTTCAATTAAATTACTTTCGTTGACTTCAACATTCTGAGAAAGCCCACTCCTGGCCCATCTTTCAATGCCTGAAGCAAGACCAAAACCGATAACCAGAAGTAGCAGACTGACACAAAGAAAGATGATGCCGGTGATCAGATTCCCAATCAGGTCCCGAAGAGGAAAAGCCAGACCAAACCCAACGATCCCACCGGCACTGGAACCATTATTGATGGTAAAAACCGAATCATTGAAAAAAGCTGACAGAGCTCCGAGCAAAGTAAACAACCCAAACTCGACCATCAGCAAACGACCGAGTTTAAAGCGTTCCGGCGGGCTTTTGCGCCAGAGCAGCAGAACCCAACCAGTGATGAAGATCGCGCCAGCCACCATGAAACGCCCCAGCCCAAACCAGCGCCTGAGCGTAAAAACGCTTTTATCCACCAAAGCCCCGTGTGTGACCCCCAATAAAGCCAGCAACAAAACAGCGCCAATAACCAGAAGCGCCAATGCAGCCAGATCCCAACCCAGGCGGATCAGTTTTTTCTGTTTTTCCTCTTTCTGCTGCGCTTCGAGTTCCTGCGCCAGCTCAAGTTCCTTTGCTTTGGCTTTGCTGATTCTGCCTGTACTTTGTTTGCTTTCTGCCACGATAATTCTCCGATTAAATAGAACAATCTTCAGGTTTAACCCTGCACTATTCATGCCAGAATGTCGGAGACTTTATATTCCTCAAGACTATCACATTAGAGGAAAGGATACAAAAAAGGACAATCCAGAGATGGGAGCCTACCTTTGCTCGCGAAGCAAAATGTTTTCCAATTTTCAATTATGGCTTGCCCCAAACATTTTTGCCATTAAGGGCAAAAGGTAGGGATGGGGCTCGCCCCCATCCGTGTATAAGCCGATCAGAACCTTGTATTGAAGCACAAGGCTTTGATACGCATAGGCAGCGGACGGGGACATACCCAAAGGGCACTTAGCCCCGTCCGTACATTTTTCTGAACGCCGTTCCTATTATGTTTTATACCCCGTCAAAGTTCGTTTGTGATCTCCCGACCACGAGCAATATCTTTTTGACATACCGAAATTAACTGTTTTTTTTATTCTTCGAGTTGGTTTTCCTCGTCAGAAAGACTGCTTTCGCCGTTTGCCTCTTTTTCCATTTCAGCAATTTTGATGGCCACATTTTCGATCGCTATCTTCTGTTTGCGATACAGATCCGCTTCTGAAACGGCGAGTTTTCTGGCCACCTCACGCACTTTTTTGCCCTGCAAAAATTTTAGCTCAAGAATATTGTAGAGCAGCCACTCACTGGTAAATTTGCGCTCGCCGGAGGGCTTCATCTTCTCGATCGCCTCCGTCAAAACGCTTCGGAGCGCGTTCGTGCGGTTGCCATCCTGATTTTCGCTCGCAGTTTCAACGATCTTAAAGTTGATCAATGGATTGTTGGTCAGCTTGGGGCCGCCCCAGTAATGCGTCAGCGCGTCCTTGACCCAATCCGCCATATCTTCCGGAATCTCCGGCGGCTGAATGGCACCCAGGCGTTTCTTATTGAAATCAGCCGCGGCGCGCAGATTTTGCAGATAGTCAACCTCGGTTTGCAGCGCGGACAGGCTGACGATCACCTGTTTCTGGAGAATATGATCCTTGATCGCCAGGGTGGCTCGTTCTGACAGCTGAAGAATGGCTTCGCGGTTTTCATCATCCACTTCCCAGATATCGTTCTTCACAAAACCGCCCAAGCCCAGCAGGCGTTTTTGGTCTTCTTCAAACTCATATTCCAGTGGCATTAAGTAAAGGCCCTGCCATTCAAACAGGCTCTCCCAGTGTTCCTGAGTTTGTTGAACCTGAGAGATAAACTCCTGATCTACGTTCAGCGCCTCAATGTTTTTCTTGTCCCCGGTGGTGACGACCTGATCCACCTTCTCCCCATCCAAAACGGCGATAAAACCGCTGGATACCGGCAAACGCTCACTGATCAATGCTGCTGTTGTTTCCAGGAATTGCCTTAGGTCCCGATTGGTTAACATCCGGTCCTGAAGCGATTGGATCACTTCAAGCTCTTCGCGGTCATCACCCCAAAAGAAAGATTTCTCAATATGAGGTGAAAAGAGCGAGATCGCATATTCGAGCAAGAGGATCGTCCCCACCATGACGATGGGTACATAATAAATGTAAGGGTCTCCCTGCAACTCGCCGTATCTGCGCGCGACGGTCGTCAGCCCCAAAACCAGTGCCGCGACAAAAGGCCCCCGCATCAACCAACGGAACAGACGACTCTTGATCTGACGGTCAGTCCACATCAAGCCAAAAAACGAGACGGCATAGGTCAACACGACCAGAAAAACCATCGTGATCCCTGAAGCAATTATGCTAAAGAACCAAAAATAGTGCGGGTGGATCGCGAACCACTGATTCCCATAATAGAGGAAAATAATGCTCATCAAGGCCGGGGCGGCGGCACCTGCCATCAGGTAGACCATACGGCGCACACCAGTCTTGGTAACGGTCTGAAAGAGCGCCCTGGCCATGTTGTAACTGACCATGACCATTACCAAAATGTAAAAAACGCCGAAATAAAAGGTGACCTGATTGCGTTCCAGATAGTAAACCGGTGCCGGGTCCTTTGCCAGGCCGCCAACAGTGATCTCAAAAAAGATCAAAATCGCGGCGATCCCCGTCAGAAGATAGACCAACCAAACAGCTTTGTTCCTGCGTCCGCGGCTGGGTCTTCCCATCAATGTCAGCAAGGCGTCTGAAAAATGCAGATAAACAGCCGGCAGCATCATCAGCCCCACCCAGCGCAGCTGCAGCCAGAGCTGAATGTATTCAGGCCTGTTGGAGACGTTTGCCATCGTCTCACCGGTATAGATCAAAGCCACACAAGCCAGGATCAGACCAAAGGTCTGCACAATTCGATCGCGGTAATTAAAACCAGTCGCGTACATGAAGAGGGCAATTGCCGTAATGGCAACTCCCGCGTACATGATCTGGTTTAATGTTTCCAGGATCAGGGAAAGGTTAATTAAAAGCAGCATATCACCTTCCGCTTAGGCCAGCTTTTTGTGATAGAACAAAGCCGGATCACCGTTCGGAAAATAATCTTCCATAAATCCGCACATCTCATAACCGGCTCGTTTCGCCATTTCCACCATGGGGTAATTGCGCATCGCGATCTCAAGCAAGACTCTTTGCGATGAATTCTTTGCTGCCCAGCTTTCCACAGCCGCTACCATCACCCTTCCGATCCCTTTCTGGCGCAATTCAGGCATGACGACCAGATCAGTAATGCGGGTTGTACCAGGCATATTTTTGGCATCCACAACGGCATAGGCCACCACAATTTCGTCCAACAAACCAACATAAACCAGACTGGCCTCATACCAGGATTGTTTTAATCGTTCGATATCCCGCGTGTAGTTCAGATGCGCTTCCCTTGGCAGCTTCACCCTTTGAAAACTATAGGAAGAGGCGTTCTTATCGTTGCTGATCACCATCCGGTAGGCGTAATTACTGCTGATGCCATGATCCAGCGCCTCCATATCCCGATAATGGTCCCGATTCGCGACTAAAACAGTTAATTTTGCCATGATGCCTCCTCTTAATTCTGAACAACCTGAACAATGATAACGCAAGCGGATTGTTCCACCCCGTCGTTATCCAATGCGACCAGCCGCAGAAAATACGGCCCAGGCGTCAGATCACTGGTATACCAGTTGCCCAGGCTCTCATCAATGCGATTGCCGCTTCCAGCAGCGATCGTCTGCCAGTTCGGCTCGCCAACAGTTGAATACTCATAGGTATAAGACCCAAAATTTTCTGTATTGACACTGCCAATGATTTCCACAACCCCACTCACGTCGGCGTTATGCGACGGTTCTTTGATCTCGAGCACATCGTTGATGCAATTACTCTCGATCCCCTCGATATCCACCTGGGGATATCGTGTTGGGGTCGGAGTCGCGTCGGTTGGCGCTGGGCCAGTCAAAGTCGTGGTTGGTGTCGAAAGCATCTCGATCGTTGGGGTCGAAAATGTTGGTTCCTGAGAGAGTTCTCCTGCCAGAAAAGTCGCCACGACAAATTCACCAACCGTCAACAAACCCACCAAAACCAAAACTGAAACAGCCGCGACAACTTTCCGTTGGGCTGCTTCACGTTCCAACCTGAAGATCGCGGTTCGTTTTTCATCCAGCGCGACCAGGACGCGCCGTAAATAGACCAGCGCGACGATGCCCAACACCAGATAGATCGGAACTTCAAATTCCGCTAAAAAACGAATTACGTATTCCATCGAACCAAAAGATCAGGCGAGTTTGCGCAGCACGCCTCGAATCACACGCATCAACTTTGGCGCTAATTGGTCGCCAACTTCCAACACTTCCTGGTGGGAAGCTTTGTTCGTGCCGTCAGGATCGATCTTATTGGTGATCGTGGCAATGCCCAGAATATCCATGCCGCCATGTCTGGCAACGATCGCTTCTGGGACGGTGGACATGCCAACCGCGTCCACGCCGACCATTTTCAGGAAGCGGCAGTCAGCTGGGGTTTCAAACGTTGGGCCAGACAAACACACATAGACACCCTTATGCATCGCGATTCCCATTTCAGCAGCTACCTGCTCGGTCAAGGCAATTAATTTGGGGCTGTAAACCGCGCTCATATCCGGGAAACGAGGTCCAAATTCATCTAAGTTCGGCCCGCGCAAAGGATTTTCTCCCGCCATTGGCAGCAGCGCCAGGTGGTCTTTTATGATCATCAGATCGCCAGGGTAAAAATCGTTATTCAAGCCGCCGGAAGCGTTGGTCAGGATCAGGGTCTTGATCCCCAGCCTTTGCATCACGCGGATCGGCAGGCCGATCTTGGAAATGTTATGACCTTCATAATAATGGGTTCGACCCTGCAAAACCAAAACCTTTTTCCCTTCCAGTTCACCGATCACCAGGCGGCCCTTGTGCCCTGGCACAGTCGAAACAGGCCAAAATGGAATTTCCCGGGTCGGGATGATGGTGGGGTCTTGGATGGACTCAGCCAGTTCGCCCAAACCCGAACCTAAGATCAGAGCAACCTCAGGGATGATCGTCAGTCTGGCTCTCACCGCGTCGGTCGCCGCGTCAATTTCATGGTAACCAATGTATTCGCTCATGTTCACCTCATATAAGTTTGGTAAATTATATCATCCAACATCTTATGTTAACTCATAACCACTAAGAATGACTCGATGATGATAGTGTTCAGGGGTTGGTCGGGTTTGACCAACTAAGCTTCAACGATTGTTTTTACGACTTTCAATAAAGCGGTGCCTGTTTTTTGATAACTGGTAGCGGAGCGGAAATGTTTTGATTCGAGGGTCTTCGGCATACTTTTTTGAATATGAGTTTCATAACCGAATGGTCTCAGGATGGTCTTCACCATGCGTCCAACACATTGCTTGTTGAAATCCACAGACAGATCAAACCCCTTGGCCCCACCTTGTTCAAAAAAAGCTTCGATCTGATTAACACAGGCCGCCAGCGCGGGCTTGCCAGCCTCGGAGTGCTCGATCATCGCAATGATATTCTCATCCTGAGCCAGGATCTCAAAAATACCTTTGGCCATCATGTCATGTTCAAATCTTTCCCGATAAGAATATTCATCAAGAAAATCTTCATAAGTTGTTTTCATCTTAACTCCTTTACCGGATACTTCATCTTATTTTATAGATATGTTATCATATATTCCATCCCATGTCTAGCTGTGTTTAATAAATGAATGGAAAATCGTAAAAACCATTTCCATAGCAATCCGGTCCTTTCAGAAATTCACAACTCTCCCTCGAAAAAGATTAGGTTAGCTTGTTGTCTCCCAATCTTGAGCGGTTTCTTTCGCTATATTAAGAATTGTTGCAATTTTGCTCATTTATTGAGCACATCAGCTATAATTCTTCCATTACCAAAGGAGATCAACATGAAAAAACGCCTCTTACTAATTCCCCTTATTTTTGTACTCATCTTTGCGATGACAGCTTGTGGAACAAGCACCAAAACCGATGTCACCGCCCCCGATGTCGAAGAATTGCCCCAGGCAATCCTTGAGATCACGAATGGTGACCAGGTCGTCGATCTCACCTTCGACAAGATCAAAGAGCTCCCTGCCGTGGAAGGCTTCGCCGGGATCATGTCCAGCACTGGCAAGATTACTGCGCCAACTACGTTCAAAGGCGTGGCCCTCACCACTTTGCTCGAGTTGGTTGACGGAATCGATGACAGTAAAAGTCTTGAAGTCACAGCGGTTGATGGATATTCCATGACCATGTCCATGGATCAGGTCATCAATGGCAGCTTCATCACCTACGATGCTGGTACCGGCAGTGAGATCGAACCACTCGCCCCGATGACTGCCATCCTCGCCTACGAAATGGACGGAGAACTGCTCGACGAAGTTCAGGACGGCAATCTGCGCATGATGATGGTGAGCGATTCCAACCTTCAGGTCGTTGACGGCCACTGGTCGATCAAGTGGGTAAATCAACTCAAAGTCAAGGAAGCTTTTGTTGATTGGGAACTTGAATTGACTGGCGCGATCGACGAAACCATGCAGCGCGCTGATTTCGAATCTGGCGCTGGTGAAAAATGCCACGGAGCGTCTTTCGTTGACAACAAAAACCAAACCTGGACCGGCATCCCGCTCTGGCTCCTGGTTGGTCGCGTGGACGACGAAGATGTCCATAGCGATGGTGCTTACAATGATGAGCTCGCCGATGCGGGCTACGATATCGACGTGGTCGCGGTTGATGGTTATACAGTCACATTCAGCTCAAAAGATATCACTCGTAATGACGGCATCATTGTCGCCTATCTGGTCAATGGCAACCCACTCAACACCGAGGACTTCCCCTTACGCCTGGTTGGCGAAAACCTGACTGGCAAACAACAAATTGGCGCCATAGCCAGCATCGTCTTGCGTTTGGATGAACATACTGCCGCGGCAGCCCCAACAGAGACAGTTGAAACTCCAGTGGAAGTTGAGATGGTATCTTATGACGTTCCT
>CAXYYH010000004.1:0-221207 GCA_964293995.1 uncultured Anaerolineaceae bacterium | reverse complement strand
AATTATGAGGCAACCATACCCAGTTCAGTGACGTTTTATTATGAGGCAATACGTGCTCTTTGCCATCTGTCTACGTTATAATTGCGGCATGGCAAAACTATGGCTGCACCAATCCGATTCTTACGAGATCACCACAGAAGTTTTTTCGGGCCCGCTGGACCTTTTGCTGGACCTGATCCAAAAAGCTGAGCTTGATATCAGCAAACTCGCCCTGGCGCAGGTGACCGATCAATTCCTTGCCTACATTGCCAATAATCAGGATGCTGATCCCGATTATCTATCAGAATTTGTCATCATTGCCTCAAAACTGGTGCAGATCAAGTCCGAAGCCCTTCTTCCAAGACCTCCCGTACGCACAGAGGAGGAAGAAGATATTGGTGAATCGCTTGCCCACCAGCTGATCGTATATCGGGAGATCAAGAAAACAACCGAGTGGCTCTCCGAACGGATGAACGCCAATCTGCGCTCCCATTTGCACGTTCCTCGCTCATATCCGGTGAACGTGCAGCTTGACCTGACCGGTTTGAGCGTGACCGACCTGATCGTGGCGCTTGAAAACCTTGTCAGCCAACGTCCGACCATCCAGGACGGCGCACTGATCAGCATTCCCCGCGTCACTCTCAAGAAAAAAGTTGAGGAGATCGTCCATATCCTGCGAAGCGACAAACAAACCAGTTTTTCGGCGGTATTAGGTGAGAAGCCGGATCGTTTGCAAACGATCGTCGTTTTCCTCGCAATCCTTGAATTGATCAAACAACGCCTGATCACAACCAACCAGGATGGCACTTTTGGCGATATCTTTCTATTCCCGGAAGAAAGTCTCTTCGAGACCGACGAATCTGAATTGCAGATCAATGAGCTTTAATAATTTATTTATACAATCATGCCGTTTAAAAAACGCTTTTAGTATATAATTTAGTTCAGAGGATAAAATGTCAGAAACTGAAACAGCCATAACAACAACCTCAAAAGAAGTTGAACCCGTTTTAAAGCCTGAAGAAGCAAATAACAAAAAGGCCACCATTGCGATCATCGTGGTCGCGGTCATCCTGATCGCCATCATCGCCGGAATCGTAGTGCTATCTTTACAGGAACCAGGCACCGTCACCAAAGTACGCGATCTTTTCATCATCCTGATGGCGCTGATGCTGTTCGTGATCGGGCTCGCGCTGGTTGTCCTTATCGTCCAGATCGCCGATCTGACCAACCTGCTCAAAAACGAGGTCAAGCCGATCCTTAACTCAACCACCGATACCGTCAATACCCTAAAAGGCACTGTCAGATTTATGAGTGACAACCTTACCGAACCGGTCATCAAGCTCAATGAATCCCTGGCTGGAATGAAGAAAATTTTCCAGCTTTTCAATTTCAAAAAGTAATCAATCAGAGGAGATAAAATGTCAGACGAAAACAATTTTGGATCATTTGTAATGGGTTTCACCGTGGGCGCGCTCGCGGGCGCGATCGCAAGCCTTCTGCTTGCCCCCCAAACCGGTGAGGAGACCCGCCAGGTCATCAAGGAAAAAGCCATTGAACTGAAAGACAAAGGCAATGAAACCTATGAAGAAACCAAACGCCGTGCTGAGCTCGCTTATCAGGACGCCCTTCATAAGGCCGACGAATTAAGCAAAGTCACCAAAGAAAAAGCAGTTGAGCTAACAAAAAGCCTGAAAAAGAACGTCAAAGAAGTTGCTGAAGATGTAGCAGACGCTGCCGAAGATGTTGCTGATACAGCCGCTGCTTAATCTTTAGGAAACAATCCAAAAAAAGAAAACGGTGGAATCCACCGTTTTCTTTTATTAATAACTTGACGTGCCAAAATTCTGTGATAAACTTCTTTTCCTATGGGGGCGTGGTGTAGTGGTCAAACATGCGGCCCTGTCAAGGCCGAGACCGCGGGTTCAAATCCCGTCGCTCCCGCCTAAAGAAACTGCCAGATGGCAGTTTCTTTTTTTATTCCTTGTTAACGATCTCCAGTTCGATTGCCCGTTCCTCCAGTAATTTCACCAGTTTTTCCCTGTCTTTTGGATAGGTCAGATAGAAGCCGGAGAACAAAATCGCGCACAAAATCCAGGGCACAGGTATGGTCCACAGCATTGCCGTTTGTAGATTAATGCGGTCAGCGATCAGGCCAAAGATGAGGGCGACAACAGCCGCAAAGCCGCTTTCCACAAAGGTGGTTAATGAAAAGGCCGTAGACCTCAATTCGGGAGGCGTTACAGCTGCCATCATGGGTTCTTTTGAGCCTTTCCCAGGCCAGCTGATCAATAGACCGATGAAAAAACAATAGGCCGTCAGTGCTGGGATGCTCCAGTTTTGGGTACGGGTCAATAAAAAGAAGGTCAGGGGAATGCCAAAAATAACCGAAACCTGCCCAACGATTGTGCGCCCATATTTTGGATTGCGCTGTTCAGCCCAGTCACCCAGGTAACCTCCTATGACGTTACTGAGCGCTGTGCCAATCAGCATAACGCCAAAGATGAGCGGGGCTTGTTGGGTGGCCAAACCGCGGTCTTCCACCAGCCACAGGATCAAAAAAGCGCCCATGATCACCCAGGGCATCGATCCGGCCAGGCCTTGTAAAATGGCGACACGAATGGTCGGGATTCCGAAAACCTTTTTAATATCATCAAACTGGATGCGATATTTATCAGCCTGATCCTGTGTCAGCTTTCCCATCATCTGAGGTTCGCTCTGACCTCGAATTGGTTCATCAACAAAGATCAAAATGACGATCCCGGAAATTATCGAAGCCACGCCTAAAATAAAGAAACCGTAGCGCCAGTGTTCCGGTGTAGCTAATAAACCCAGACCGACAGTGAAGACAATAATTCCAAAAATGCCGATCCCTTCCAGATAGCCAAGCATGCGGCCTCTGATCTTCGGCGCGAATGTATCTGCCATGATCGAAAAGGTCGCTGGCATCAAACAGCCCAGACCGATCCCGGAAATGACACGAACAGCGATCAATTGCCCAAAGTTTTGTGTTAACCCAACTAAAATGGTCCAGATTCCCCAAAACCCGGTACCCCAAAACAGAACCTTTTTACGGCTGTAGCGATCTGACAGATATCCCCAAAGCGGTGAACTAAGCGATTGCAGCAAACTGCGAATAAAGGTGATCCAGGTCAAATTGCCAACCGAAAGATTCCACATTTGTTTGAGAACCGGGCTGAAAATTGACATGGCCTGGGCTTCACCCTGGTCAACAAAATAACCAAGTGCCAGAGCGAGAAGATTTTTGTATTTCACTGGTTTATTTGTTTGTACTTCTTTGACTGACTGATTTTCTGCGTCCATATCTTTCCCTTTTTTTTCTTAATTTTACCCTTGTTTATGCATTTGACAGCACCCTTATTTCTTTCGGGTATCTTGAATTACAATTCATAAATAATTTTTCAATGAGGCATCCAAATGTCAATAAATCAATCAAAATTCGATCCCGTCGCAAAGCCCGAAGCAGTTGTCATCACTGGTAAAGTTCGTTTTTCCATCCTTACCGACCGGATCATTCGCATGGAATTTGATCACGAAGCGAAATTCGAAGACAGGGCAAGTCTGGTCTATTGGTATCGCAATTTTGACGCTCCCAAATATGAGATCGCTTCATCAGACGACCAACTTAGCATTGAAACAGAATTCTTAAAACTTCACTTCAATGTTAAGGATCGCTTTCACAGACGCGATCTTTGGATCGAGCTGAAAGAAAGCGGGCAGATTTGGCGGTATGGCGATGAGGATCACCTGAATTTAGGAGGCACAACCCGAACTTTGGATGGCGCGACAGGCGCAGTCGAACTCGATCCAGGATTGGTATCCCGTTCCGGCTGGTCCCTGGTGGATGACAGTCAAAGCTTGGTTTTCGATGAAAACAACTGGCCAACACCGCGCGATAAACCTTCGACTTACAAAGACCTGTATTTTTATGGTTACGGTAATAATTATCTTGACGCCATCATGGACCATCAGCGTCTGACCGGCAGACCCGGGCTCCTTCCCCGTTGGGCGCTGGGCAACTGGTGGAGCCGTTACTGGGCTTACAGCGACAAAACCTTGGTGACCCTCATGGACGAATTCAAGCAGCAACATATACCTCTTTCCGTTTGTATCGTTGATATGGACTGGCACATCACCCAAACCGGAAATCAGTCATCAGGCTGGACTGGCTATACCTGGAACAGAGAACTGTTCCCAAACCCCGAAGGATTCATCCAGGAACTTCATGAGCGCGATCTTAAAACAGCGCTAAACCTCCATCCCGCCGAAGGTATTCACCCCCATGAAGACGCCTACCATGTTTTGGCTACGCGCATTGGTATTGACCCGGAAACCCAGCAACCGATCAGCTTCGACATCGCGGATCAAGATTTCGCCCAGGCTTATTTTGAGATTCTTCATTATCCACTCGAAAAACAAGGCGTTGATTTTTGGTGGATCGACTGGCAGCAAGGCAACCGCTCCTCAATTAAGGGACTCGATCCGCTTTTCTGGTTAAACCACCTCCACTATTACGATCAGGGCAAAACAAGGGAAAAAAGGCCTTTTATCTTCTCCCGATGGCCAGGATTGGGCGGCCATCGCTATCCGATCGGTTTTTCAGGGGATGCCGTCGTGGACTGGGAAAGCCTCGCTTTTCAGCCAAAAATGACCGCCACAGCTGCAAACGTGGCTTTTGGTTGGTGGAGCCACGATATTGGCGGCCATTATGGTGGAACAGAAGACGCTGAGCTCTATTTGCGATGGGTACAATTCGGCGTTTTCAGCCCGATCTTCCGGCTGCATTCAACCAACAATCCCTTTATTGACCGGACACCCTGGGGTTTTGACCTCAACACGCTCGAATACGCCCGCCAGGCGATGCAACTGCGCCATCGCCTGATCCCACTTCTCTATACCGCCAACCAACGCAACGCGAGCACTGGCGAACCTGTCATTCTGCCCATGTATTACCGTTGGGGGGATGAAGCAGCCTATCAGTGCCCTGGCCAATACACTTTCTGTCAGGATCTATTGGTCGCCCCGATTGCTTCACCGATTGAACCTGATACAGGTTTTGCGCGCAAATTGGTATGGCTGCCGGAAGGAGAATGGTTTGACTTCAACACTCACGATTATTACAAGGGTGGCTTCTGGTATGTATACTACGCACCGCTTGATCGCACACCCGTCTTCGCTCCGGCAGGCGCCATTATTCCATTGGATGGAGGAGAGCCTCATAATGGCGTGGGACTCCCAGAAAAATTCCATGTGAAACTCTTCCCAGGCAAAGATGCAAATTACGCAATTTATGAAGATGCCGGTGAAGGCCAGGGTTATCTCAATGGAGAATTCTGTAACACGAAAATTTCTACACAATGGGATAAAGAATCATTACGCATTGTTGTCGAAGCTGCCGACGGGCTTTTTGCTTCCTCTCTTCCTGAAAACCGAAGCTGGCAATTTGAAGTTATTGGCATAAGCCAACCAACAGGTATGAAATCAACAAATGGCAGGCACACGATGAATTATTCGCCTGATCTTCATACACTGATCATTAACTGTGAGCCCTTTCCAACCAATCAAAAACTGGAAATTTGTGTAGAAGGACTTAACTTTGAACCGCTTTCCTTAACTCCTGCAGATCGAATCGATCATCTTCTCAAAACGATGAGACTGCCTTCCATGATCAAACAGGAATTTCACAACCAACTTCCAGAGCTCATGCTCAACCCAACGAAATTCTTCTCCATGGCGCATAATTTCACGAAAAATCAGCTTCTATCGATCTATGAATGCATATTCCCGGCTTCGGTTGAGAAACCCGCTGAAGCTGCTTCTTATGCTTTTGAAAAAATGATGGAAAACCTACGAAAAATTAAACCAGCCTAATCTGGCTTGTCCTTATCCACCTGGCTTTCAGTCAGGTTTTCAAAAACTGCAGGAGATTCTTCCTGCAGTTTTTGTTGTTCAACGTGCAGGGGCAGATCGAGACCGCTTTCGTCAAAGATCTTGCGCGGATAGCGACGAATTTCGTCAGTTGTTTCAACAACCTCCCGAAACAATTTGTCGCGGCTCAGCTTGCGCAGCCAGGACCCTATTTGCTTGCCTGTGCTGACCATTTTATCCGGCCCAAGGAAAATAAAGGCGAGTATCAGGATCAGGATGATCTCCATCCAACCCAGGTTCAGAAATTCCATTTTATTTACTTGCTGTCGTCCGATTCCGGCTTTTTCTCTTCCGCGGATTCTTTCTCATTCGTCTTACCGCTGAGACCTTCTTTAAAGGCTCTGATGCCGGTACCAAGTTCGCCGCCAATTTTGGCGATTTTCCCGACGCCGAAGACCAACAGCAAAATAAAAACAATTAACAGGATCTCAGGTAATTGTAATGTAGGCATTAGTTCTCCTTCTCAACTTCGGTTTTTGATGCTTTTCTTGCCAAAGCTGAAAGCAAAATACTTAATAAATATAATACAAAAAGCGGCAGCATGAAAATTAACATGTTAATTGGATCACCGGTCGGCGTGATCACCGCCGCTATTACCGCAATCGCCACAATGGCGATCCGCCAGCCTTTTAACAGCATTTTTGCGTTCACCAGCCCTATCTTGGCCAGGATGAAAAAGACCAAAGGGATCAAAAAGCTGACGCCAATCCAAAAGAGCAGATTGGTGACAAAGCTGACGTAGGACTTGATCCGAATTGATGTCGTCACCGCTAAAATGTTTTTAAAAAAGTCCAACGAAGTCGGCAGCATTACGTAATAAGCAAAGGCAGTGCCCGCCAAAAACAAAATGCTAATAAAAGGCAAGGCCAGATAGATATTTTTGCGCTCCTTATCTTTCAACCCCTTGCCAACAAAAAGCAAAAATTGCAAAACGATCCACGGCAAAGCCAGGATGAAGCCGCCCAAGAGTGCCACCCGCATGTAGACAGCCATGGTTTCAGTGATCTCAATGGCATGCAGGTTTCGCAAGCCGCCAATGGGCCGTGTCAGAAAATCAAGGATCGGATTCACAAAAAAAGCAGCCGCAACCACACCGATGATAAGTCCGATCAGGCTTCTAAGCAGAGTGCCGCGAAGCTCCTCCAGGTGTTGGGTAAATGGCAGCTTTTCTGTTTCTTCTGTCATGACTTAGCTCAAATACAGGCAGGTTTGCAATAACAAAGCCGCAGCAAGAGGCATTGCGCTTTCGTCAAAGTCGAACTTTGGATGATGATGCCCGTATTGATTTCCGTTGGGACTTTCCCCGGCGCCAACCAAAACAAAACAGCCTGTGAGCGCTTGTAAAAATACACCCATATCCTCTGAAAGCATGGTTTGGTAATCTTCATCAATCTTGAGCGTTTGATCAATTCTTTTAGCAGCCCTTTGCATCTCTTGTGCGATTTTTGCATCATTTATCGTAGGGTCTACCAATTTCTCCATGTTCAGGTTGATCTCACAACCTGCAGCCAGACCGATTCCTTTGCAAATTTCGAGCATTCGTATCCGTAACTGCTCATAAACCGCGTTTTCAAAAAACCTAACGGTACCCTGCAAGCGAACCCTGGACGGGATCACATTGTAAGCAGAACCGCTCTCGATGCTGCAAACGCTGACCACAGCTGGCTCAAGCGGGCTGATATTGCGCGATACCAGTGTTTGCAACTGTGTGATCAATTGAGCGGAAGCAACGATCGGGTCTTTTGTTAGTTGAGGCCTGCCTCCATGGCCGCCTTGACCATTGACCACGATCTCAAAGCGCGCGGAGCCCGCCATTAAAGGGCCTGATTTTAATCCCAACCAACCTACTGGTTTTTCATTCCATAAATGCGCACCCAGGACAACGTCCGGTTTAAGGCGATCCAACACACCAGCTTCAAGCATGGCTTTGGCGCCGGTTCCGGTCTCTTCCGCGGGTTGAAACAGCAGGTGATAAGAACCGGAAAATTGAACCGCATTCTCGCTTAAGATACGCGCAATTGCCAGCCCAATCGCCATATGACCGTCGTGTCCACAGGCGTGCATCACCCCGTCATTTTTGGAACGAAATATAAAATCGTTCTCTTCGTGAATCGGAAGTGCATCCATATCGAAACGCAGCAGAAACGACTTGCCTGGCTGCCCGGTATCAAAGTGGCCAACAATGCCATTTCCTGCCAGCTTATCCTCAACGATAAATCCATGTGAGCTTAGTTTTTCACCAATAAACCGTGCCGTCTGTTCTTCCTGATTGCTTAATTCAGGATATTGATGGAAATAACGGCGATCAGCTATGATCTGTTCAAATTGAGCCTGCGCTAATGAGAACAGGTTCATGAAACCCTCAAAAAAATGCGCCTGAATTGTTCATAATAGCGGTCGCCAGATAACTCGTTCCGTCGAGCCGTCCATTTTCGGACAAATTCATCAGGATCACCGATCTGAGAAACATGTTTCCTGAGTGCCTCAAGCCGAATTTCCCAATAAGCACTGACATCCAATACAATGTTTGGGTCATTCGTCAGGCTTAACCAAACTTCCTCTATTTTTGTTACGATCAGGCCTTCATTCAATTGCTCAGCGAAAAAAGCAGGGTTTCCCGCAGCCGGGAAGACCGCGTCAACAGCCAACTGACCGGCTGCACGATGGTCTGGATGATTAAGGTAAAAATGGTGAATGAGTGTTTGTGGATCACAGCTGACGACAATATCGGGTTGCCTCCGGCGAATTTCTGCCACCAGCAACTGACGGTTTTTCAGATTCACCTCAAGGTAGCCATCAGGATGATCCATGTAGTCGATCTCGGTCACACCCAAAATCCGGGCAGCGTTGGCCTGCTCATGGAAGCGGATATCTTTGAGGGCTTCGCTATCAGGATATTCAGCGCTAACGCCCCGTTCTCCCTTCGTGAGCAGCAAATAACTGACATGATGGCCGGATCGGGTCCAATGGGCAATGGTACCCCCCATAAAGAATTCAGGATCATCAGGATGAGCCAAAATGATAAGGACATTTTTTGGCGTTTTCCACTCATCAAAAACTATAGGGTTAAGTGAATCAGCTGCCATTGCCATCTTTAGGTTGGTTTTTGTAAGGCCTGCGATCGCGCTTGACCGAGCTGCGTGGTTTGCCTCTCGCCTTGTATTTATGGTTCTGCTCTTCGGCGATCATAATGTTCTTTTGAGTCTGCTTGTCACGACGATAGCCTTGTTTGCTGTTATCGTTTCGATTGCGCCCTCTTGCCTGTTGTGAGCCAAAACGCTCACCCGGTTTCTTTTCACTCGTCAAACTTATTACTTCGACATCGGCATCCGGTTCATTCACGCTCACATCGTAGATCGGAACGACAGGTTTCTTCTCTTCCATTTTTCCGGATTCCAGCTCCGAGCGTTTGATCTCCCTGGGACCAAGTTCAGGGATATCCACAACCACAGAATCGCTTAGGGGTAAGACCTGCACAACCTTACCCTCACCCAGTGGAGTTTGGATCACTTTTTTGAGTTTTGGCAAAAGTTTCCGGGCTTCTTCATAATTTTCGTGTTCATAAGCCATGCAACAACGCAATCGCCCGCAGATTCCGGTGATCTCCGATGGGGTCAAAGACACGTTTTGCGATTTTGCCATTCTGATCGAAATCGAGCTGAATTCGGTCAGAAAGCGCGAACAGCAGCGTTTTTCAATCCCGCAGGCTCCCAGACCAGCCAGCTCTTTGGCCATATCACGTGGGCCCACCTGGCGGATATCAACCCTTGTATCCTCGAACATCGGTGCCGCTTCGCGAATGAAGTTGCGCATATTAAAATCAGGCACGTTGTCATAGCTCAAATACAAAGTCAGCTTCGCTGAATCAAATGAATATTCAGCATCCATCGCCTTGACGCCGGCATAGGTTTCGTTGCCGTCCAAAAAGCGGCGTGTCATTTCAACGGCTTCGGCTTCTTTTTGCTTGATCATGTCCCTGAGGATCAGATCTTTCGAGGTCGCCAGCCGTTCAACAGTTTGAATTTCCTGCAAATTTTCAGGAACAGGCATGTTGAGGTGGGTGACCTTTCCGATCTGCTTGCCGCGGGTCGTATTTACAATGACATAATCGCCAATTTCAACCTGCAATTCCTCAGGTAAGTAGAAAATGTAAGATTTTCCAATTGTTCTGAATTGGACGCCTATTAGTGTTTGTTCTGACATATTCGATTATTATATCATCCGCTTTTTCTTTTATTATGCGCCATTTTGCTCGCTTCCGCGGCAATGCTTCGGGCAATATCCATAAATACCTGACCTGAGTCACTCAATGGTTCCTGCATGACCACCGGTGAGCCAATATCTCCGCCCTGACCGATCGCTGGGTCAATGGGGATTCTCCCCAAAAGGCGAGTGCCAACCAATGACGCGAGATGTTCGCCGCCATTTTCGCCGAAAACATGCAGTTTCGTACCGTCTGGCATGGGCAGATAGGCCATATTTTCAACAATGCCATAGATCGGGATCTGCAGCTTGTCAAACATGTTGACAGCCCGATAAGCATCATCGATCGCGACCTGCTGGGGCGTGCTGACGATCACCGCGCCATCGATCGGAAGCGTTTGGGAAAGGGACAGCTGCACATCGCCGGTTCCAGGCGGAAGATCGACCACGAGATAATCGAGTCTACCCCAGTCGAAATCAGTGATGAACTGCTGGATGGCAGAATGGAGCATTGGCCCACGCCAGATAAGGGGTTGTCCGTTTTGTACCAGAAAACCAATTGAGACAATTTTAAGACCCTGCAACTCCGCAGGTCTGATTTTTTTCCCAGGCAGCGGTTCAGGTAAACCGTCAATGCTCAGCATGCGCGGAATGTTGGGGCCATAGATATCCGCGTCCAGCAAACCGACTTTGGCGCCATCCTTCGCCAGTGCCAGGGCGATATTGACAGAAACAGTGCTCTTGCCGACGCCACCTTTTCCGGAACCAACAGCGATCACGTGCTCAAACCGATTTGAACCCAGGTCAACAGCCTTTTTTGCCCCTTGTACTCGCGAGGTCATATTGATATGAACTTCTTTTGCATCCGTCATCGTCAAAACCGCTTGCCTTGCGTCAGCTTCGATTTTTGTCTTAAGCGGACAGCTTGGCGTGGTTAACACGATCGAAAAGCTCACCTTTTCTCCGTCAACGACCACATTTTCAATCATTTTCAAAGATACCAGATCCTGATGCAGTTCTGGATCCATTACGTGCGATAAAGCATTTATAACTTGTTCTTTGCCTGTCAAGAGAAACTCCTTAATATTTTCTTCCACTACATTCTAAGCGTTCAGCATTGTTAATTCAAACCATACGCCGTTCAATCATTCCACAGTCACCGATTTCGCGAGGTTTCGCGGTTGGTCAACGTCCAAACCGAGTTGGGCGGCAATATGATACGCAAACAACTGCAGCGGGATCACATTGACAACCGGGCTCAATAACCAGGGCGTTTCAGGTACCCAAAAGACCTCATCCGCGAGACTCTGGATCAATTCGTCCCCTTCGGTCGCAACAGCCAGGACATGCCCGTTTCTGGCTTTTGCCTGCTCGATCTGGCTGATCATCTTTTCATACCAGGCGTCCCTGGTAGCGATTACAACAACTGGCAGGTCTTTATCCACCAACGCGATCGGGCCATGCTTCATTTCACCGGCAGGATATCCTTCGGCATGCTTGTAAGATATTTCCTTGAGCTTTAAAGCTCCCTCGTAAGCAATTGGCATATTCACCCCTCGCCCCAGGTAAAGGGCCCCTTTCATGCCTTTGTATTTAGCAGCAATTGCTTTAATTGCATCTTCTTTCTTTAAGGCTTTCTCAACCAATCCAGGTACCGTTAGCAGGTCTTTGACCAGATCAATGCGCTTTTCGTCAGGTAACGTTCCCCTTAGGTCAGCCAGATAAATTGCCATCATGTAAAGATCAAGCAAAGGTGCCGTGAAAGCCTTGGTGGAAGCCACTCCAATTTCCGGCCCCACCTGCATCGAGATAAACCCATTGGCTATGCGCATTGCCTGGGAACCGATCGCGTTCACGATCGACAAAAGCAGCGCGCCCTTGCCGCGGGCTTCTTCCATTGCCGCCAGGGTATCCGCTGTTTCGCCTGATTGAGAGATCGCCAGCACGGCTGTCCCCGGTTCAATGATCGGGTCGCAATAACGAAACTCAGAGGCGACCATGACCTCAACCGGTATTCTGGCAATGTTTTCGATCAGATATTTGCCAACCATCCCGGCATAGGCTGCCGTGCCACAGGCGGTGATAAAGATTTTTTTGATCCCTTTGGCTTTTTCTTCATCCAGGTTCAATGTTTCCAGGTGGATGCGATGTTCTTCAAAATCAACCCGTCCACTCATGGTATCAGAGAGTGACCGCACTTGTTCATGGATCTCTTTTTGCATAAAGTGGCGATAGCGGCCTTTTTCCACCGAGATCGGATCCCATGGGACATTGACCACCTCGGTCTGAATGGAGTTTCCATCCAGATCATTCACGCTGTAGCCGTCTTTTTTTATTATTGCCACTTGTCCTGACTCCAGGAATACCAGCTGACGCGTGTATTCCACGATCGCTGGAACGTCACTTGCCAGATACATTTCCCCATCGCCAATACCCAGGGCAACGCCGCCAGCGTTGCCAAGCCGCGCGGCAATCAGCCTGTCCGGTTCCTCGGTGGACATCACCACCAATCCATGCGCGCCTTTGATCAACTTCAATGCGCTCTGAACAGCTGTATAGAGATCCTGGCTTTCACTGTAGAAGCCCTCGATCAAATGAGCGATGGTTTCGGTATCGGTCTCCGACTTGAATTCAACCCCTTCGGCGATCAGTTCCTCGCGCAGGGAAAGGTAGTTTTCAACAATACCGTTATGCACGATCGCGATCCTGCCGGCCATGCCGACATGCGGATGGGCGTTTTGCTCACTGGGTGCGCCGTGCGTAGCCCAACGGGTGTGCCCAATACCGATGTTACCTTTGGTTGGATTCTCATCTACCAGTTTTTCGAGTTTTTCGATCTTTCCGGCAACCCGACGGATCTCAATTTTCCCGTTCTGGAGAACAGCAATCCCTGCCGAATCATATCCCCGATACTCGAGCTTCCTTAATCCACTGACGATAACAGGAGTCGCGTCCTTTTCGCCAATATATGCAACAATTCCACACATTTGGTGCTCCTTCAATAGTCATTATCATTCCTGGAAAAAGGACTTATCCTGGAGGCATCCGCCGATCTTTCGATTTTCCCAGCACTGGCTGGTTAGTCTTCTCCTGCGAGAAGAAACCTCCCACCTCGTCACTCGCACCTGCGAGCCGGGCGCTATGTTTTCCAGATTGTTACCATTATACAATATCCGAATATGTTGCTGAAACATGAGAATGAATCATTTGTCTGAAAATCTTATAGAGAACGTAGGATGCAATGATGAACAAAGTAAAAATAAGAACAAACCTGATTGAGAAACCATCTACTGCCAATGCCATTTCCTTCATTAATTGATTTGGGTTAAGAAAAACATCCCAGCTGTTGAACCTCAAAAACCTTCCGATGTATACACCGATTCCAGATAGAAGCGAAACCAGAAGAATGCTACTAAAAGAAATTATTTTAGAAGTGTGTTTTTTCAGATTTTGTTCTAAAACATACAATGATTCAAGGCCAGCCAGCAGTGCAAAAATGAAGCCAATCCCGATAATTAACAGTTTGGCCCAGATCAAAATATCAGTGCTATATTCATAGGCCCGATAGCCCTGCGCTGTGTCAACCAGCCGCATATAACCATGATTCGAAATATGGATAAAATCTGTTACCATGTAAACCGAGTTTGGAAAAAACAATAACCAGGCGACCAGCCATAAAACACTGCAACCTGGCATGCCCTGTATCAATCGTCTTTCTGATTGATTGATAAAAATCAAAGGCAGCAAGGCCAGCAAAACATTCCATGAAAGCATTAAATAAAGCAAGCTTCCATCAAGATAGATCATAATGAAACAGAAAAGCCAATATACTGACATAAATATCAGTATCTTTTTGTATTGTTTAAATAGTTTTTTAATAATATTCTCCTAAGAACACACTGCATTTCATCACAGTAGAAATCACATGTTAATCTCAAATATTTTATACGCTTTCGGGATTTATGTTTTTAGCCTGGTCCAACCCGCTAAGGATCGACCCATGGTAAACCACTGTACTGGCGGAGACGATGATAATCTTCAGGCGTATCAATATCCATTGCCATCAATTCATCCAGCCAGGGAAAAAGCGCTACCGGACATTCTGACATGATCTGCCTGCCGCCCTGATCACCAGTTAATTGATCGAATTTGTCAAAACAGCTTGCAGGGAAGAACACCGGGCTCGTCCGGCGGTCGTTGATGTAAGGAACAACTACTTTAGCGCTTTTTCTGCCTTGTTCAGCGATCGATGCCAGAAAATGGACGGAAAGCTGCGGTTGATCACACATCAAGAAAATTGCTCCAGCAATTTCATCATTCAAGTGATCCACAGCCAGTTTTAAAGAGGCCGATTGTCCCTCTTTCCAATCTGGATTGATGAGAATTTTCACATCCTCGTCCGTAATGGTGCCACTTACTTCTTCAGCACAATTACCCAGGACAACCATCAAAGGTTCAAGACTCGCCAGGCGTGCATTTTGCAGAACTGTATTGACCAGGTTTTGCTTTCCCCAGGGGAGCAGCTGTTTTAGACTGCCAAAGCGGCTGGAAGCGCCAGCCGCCAAAACGACACCAGCAACTTTTTCTTTGTTTCTCTTACTCAAATTCCCAGAAATCCCATTCTTTGGCAGGCAGCTTTCCCAGGCCCCGCAAAACGTTCTCAGGAGTCAGCGGGAAGTGGTGAAACCGCACCCCGGTTGCCTGATAGACTGCTTCCACAACACCAGGCGCGAAGGGCAGGTAAGGCATTTCTCCAACCCCTCTGGCCCCAAATGGTCCTGAAGGGTCCGCTTCTTCCATGACAACACAAACAGCCTGATCCGGGATATCCATCACAGTGGGGATCAGATAAGTTGAAAAACGGTCGGTTTTAGCCCTGGCATCCTTTTTCTTCCAGTCTTCCAGCAAGGTATAGCCAGCTGCCTGAACAAGCGCGCCTTCAATTTGCCCAACCACCAATTGCGGATTAATTGCCTTGCCAACGTCATCAACGCTGATAGCTTTGCGAATTCGCACCTCACCGCTGCGCGTGTCAACATCGACCAAAAAAGCCTGGGCTACATAGCCATAGGCAAAATTCGGATAACAATGCCCATCGACCGGGTCCATCGGAGTCGTCTTTTCGGGCCGGAAAACATAAGAGCCCATCGCTGGTCGGTTGCCCTCGGCCCATTTTTCCAAGGCAATTTTGGCAGCGCCAAGTATCGAGTTGCCCGCCATATAAGTCATTCGCGAAGCGGAAACGCTGCCCGAATTCAGTGTGTTCGCAGTGTCAGAATAAAAAGTCTGAATTTTGCTAAAAGGCAGTCCCAGTGCGTCAGCGGCCATTTGAGCAAAGACCGTGTGTGCGCCCTGGCCAACTTCCGCCCCGGCATGGTAAAGTTTCGCAACTTCGATCTCAGAGTTTCCCTCTAAGATGATCGTGGCTCCGCAATTTTCAGGCGCGCCAAAGGAAAAACCGACATTTTTATAACCACAAGCCAATCCCCAGCCCGATTTTATATGATCCTTCTCAGGTTTTGGCGCTGCCGGACGCTTCCAGCCTTGATCGGTCTTTTTCCATCCCGCCTCAAGCGCGCAGCGCTCGGTCACCTGGCGAATGGTCACGCCTGGCGGTAGAACTGAACCCAGGGCACAAACAGAACCTTCTTTGAAAAGATTTCGCATTCGCAGCTCAACTGGATCCATCTCCAATAATGCAGCCAGCTTATCGACTTGCATTTCTGCCAGAAAGGCAGCCTGAGGGCCGCCAAAGCCGCGGAATGCGCCTCCGGGAATATCGTTGGTAAAGACAGCATAAGCATCTGTCGCGACATTCGGGATTTCATAGGGCCCGGTTGCCAAAAGCGTCGCGTTGTTCAGGATTTTTACGGTCGTGTAAGCATAGGCACCCGCATTAGCCCAGATCTCGCATTGCGCTGCTAAAATTTTGCCTTCCTTGCTGGCACCCCATTTGGCTTTCATGCTATAGGCATGGCGTTTGGCGTGACCAAGGATCGATTCTTCTCTTGACCAAACCGTTTTTACCGGTCGATTGATCCCCATTTTTTGCAGATGATAGACCGCCAGACCGAGAATGATCTGAACAGACATATCTTCCCGACCGCCAAAAGCGCCGCCAATGGCAGGGTAGATCACCCTGACCTTCTCCAATGGCAGGTCCAGCGCATGGGCGGTTTGTTCCTGATCCTTATGTGTCCACTGCCCGCCAACCACCAACGTGATTCGCTCTTCCTCATCCAAAAAAGCCACACCTGATTCAGGCTGCATGTAAGCATGCTCTTGCACAGGCGTCTGAAATTCGGATTCGACGATAACATCACACTGCTTAAAAGCCTCGTCAACATTTCCAAAGCGGACAACGTTATGATGGAAAATATTAGAATCCATCCCCGGATGCAGGATCGGAGCACCTTTCTTGATCGCGTCGCCCAATGTCGCAACAATAGGCAGGTCTTCATATTCCACATGAATCAGGCCCAAGGCCTTCTCCGCAATTTCATTGCTTTCAGCGATCACCAAAGCGACCTGATCGGCTTCAAAGCGCACAATATCCGCACCAGGCTTTGAAGAACCAGGCCCACACAGCACCGGCTGGTCTTTGTAAAATAAGCCGTATTCGTTCACCGGCACATCTTTAGCGGCTATTACAGCGACAACGCCTTCCAGAGCCTCTGCCTCGCTGGTATCAATGGACTGTATCCTGGCATGAACCCGGCCAGAGCACAAGGTTTTCATATGCAACGCGTCAGCAAAGTGAAAATCTCCCGGATATTTTGCCTTGCCGGTTACTTTGGCTGGCGCGTCCACACGCCTGGTTGACTTACCGACCTCGTTCATTGTGTACCTCCACGCTTCTCAAAAGCCGCTTCGATCGCTTCAATGATCTTGTAATAACCGGTGCAGCGGCATAGATTTCCGGAAATACCATCTTTTATATCCTTCAAGTCCGGGTTTTCTTTTTCTTCCATCAATTTTGCAGCCGACATCAAAAAGCCAGGCGTACAATAACCGCACTGTACCGCGCCTTGATTAATAAATTCCTCCTGAAGCGGATGCAATTGCCCTTCAGGCGCCAAACCTTCAATGGTCTTTATTTTGGCATGATGTGCTCTTGGAGCCGGGATCAAACAACTGACAACTGCTTTGCCGTCCATGTGGATCGTGCAGGCGCCACACTCGCCTTCTTCACATCCCGGTTTGGGGCCGGTGTACCCTACGCGCTCCCGAATGAAATTCAAGAGGCTAAGCCTGAAATCACCAGAGAATTGGAGCTCTTCGTCATTGATGTTGGTCTTCAACAAGCTTCCGTCCCAATCGCTCAGATCAGTCCCATCCATTTCTTCCTTGCTTGTGAGTGTGACAGGGTGCTGAGGAATTTTACTGTCGGTACGGCCTTCCATAATCTCGAGCAAAGCATCTTCCACGATAACCTGCATCATGTAACGGCGGTAATCTTTGCCAGCCCTTACATCACTTATCGGCCGAATATCCTGGGCAGCCAGCACGCCTGCTTCTTTCGCGGTAGATCGATTCAATCTCTTACCAACAAGATATTCTTCAGCGCTCGGCGAATGAATGATCGTCGGCGCGACCGAACCCATCGTCACTCTGGCATTGAGGATCAGATCGTGCTCCAACTCAAGCAAAACGCAACAATTCAATACCGAGATGGCCTGTGCTTTTCGCAGGGCTTGCTTGATAAAACTACCTCGCTTTTGTTCGCCCAGCGGACGAACCAGTACCTCGCGAACGATCTCTGTGGGCTTCAGCGCGGTTTTTCGCACACTGTGATAAAAATCCTTCAGCCGGACAATCCGCTCCCCTTCAGAGGAAACAAGAACCAAGGCCGCGTCCATAGCCATCAATGGTGTGATCGTGTCATTGGCTGGTGAGGCAGTCACCAAATTTCCTACCACCGTGGCTCGATTGCGTATCTGCGGCGTGGCGACCTTGTAACATGCCTGATATAAAGGAGAGGCAAATTCGCGAACCAATTCTGATTTGAGCACATCGTTATGAGTCACCATCGCCTGGATGTGGATCAGGTCTTCTTCATCCTGATAAATTTGATTAAGTCCCCTGACTCTTGAAATATCGATAATGGTCTCAAGCCGCGGCCATTTTTTGTTACGGATTTCAACCATTAGATCCGTTCCACCGGCAATCAGCCTGGTATTTTCGTCCCCTTTATCCAAAAACTTCAGTGCTTCTTCGACCGTTTCCGGCATGAAATAATTTTTCCACATAGGCTGCTCCTAAGCCTCTTATGAGTTGCGAACCTGAATGAGTTCAGCCAAAATGCTTATGGCGATCTCATCAGGGGTTTCGGCTTTTATATTTAGTCCGATCGGTGATTTTATCCAGGCAACGCGCTCATCCGGTACACCGAGCTCCTTCAAAGCGTTTTTGGTGCTGGCCCAGCGTTTTAATGAGCCGATCAAGCCGATATAAGCCGGTTTGTGCTCCAGAATCGCAGGCAGCCCGGCGATATCCACGTCGCTTCCTCTTGTGACGCCAACGATATAAACCCGATCATTGATCTCAAGATGTTCGGGGATTTCCTGCATCAAAACCGGCAGAAACTCAACATTGCCTGGTATTTCCTCACTGTTACACAATTCAGCCCGATCATCGGAAACGATGACCCGAAAATTGAGCAGCTGAGCAAATTTGGCCACCGATTTGCCAACATGACCTGCGCCAAGGATCAAAAGGATCGGTTGGGTCAGCTGAGGTTCGATATAGACGCTGACATCCCCACCACAAAGACCAACTGCGCCTTGTTCCTGCGCATTGAGAGAGTAGTGCAGGATCTGTGGTTTTCCGTCTTTCAGGGCTTTCAGAGCCATTTCAATGGTTTGGGATTCCACCGCCCCACCGCCAACCGAACCTTCAGTGCTGCCATCAGCATAGACCAGCATTTTGCTGCCCGCGCGCCTCGGCACGGAGCCTTTTGTCTCGATTACGACACAATAACAAACCGCCTTGCCATCGCAGTTTGCTGCCAACATTTTTTCATAAATATCTGTCATTAGGCCTCAAGCAAAGAAAGCAGGATAGGCAACAGTTGTTTCTTACGGGATACCACGCCTTCTGCCAGTTCAGTTCCATCCGGGAGCGGTTCATAGGGTAATTCTTCCAGGGCCGGTGGCGCGTCCACAAAGATCAGGCGACTTGAGCCTTCGACCACATCGGTCACCATGAGACCAGCGAAATCCAAACCATGCTCTTTCTTGAGCCCTTGCAAAGCTTCGATCAAACGTGGCACAAAATCACCGATCTGGTAGAGATCCGTCGTTTCAACCTGAGCGATGGCAAACTTATATCCACCGCTTTCATACTCTTTCATATCAGCCCGGACAATTGTTTCGGGTTCCTGCGTCAGAAGGCCAGCCCCAGCCTTGATCAGGGCGTCGCCCCAGCTTTTTATATTCTCATTTTCCAGCGGCGATCCCGGCACAAAAGCCCAGCGCGATAATACCTCAGCGATCGCTTTGTCCCGCGCTGTGGTCGTTGGCGAGCTCAAAATAAGCGTGTCTGAGAGCAGGCCAGCCAATAGCAGTCCAGCTATTTGAGGCGGCGCGCTCAAACCAGCTTCCGCGATCTGTTCCGCAACCAGGGTTGAAGTGCTGCCAACAATATCAACTGTAAACTTGATCGGAGAATGTGTCGACTGGTTGCCAAGACGATGATGATCCAATATTTCCAACAGTTCGCTTTCTTCCAAAGAAGCAATCGCCTGTTGCGGCTCATTATGATCAACCAAAATCACCTGAATCCGGGGTGGGTTGAGGATATCCCGCTGCCTGACCACGCCAACATAACGGTTATTCTCATCTACAACCCAGTATTCGTTAAATTCCTGCCGCAGCAAGCGGTTAAGGACATCTTTGATCCTGGTTTGGGGTTGGAATTTGGGAATATTGCGGGTCGCGGCTTCCCGACATTGAATATCGAGCATCTCCGCGATGGTCATATCCTTAAACTTGGGGTGTGGTCCGATGATCCGCCGTAAAAATTCGAACAAACTATCACCAGTCACCATGCCATAGGGGGTTCCATCTGTATTGACGACAGGAGCAATACCTCCGGTTCGAACGAGGATCGTCCAGGCTTCATTCAGCGATTTGTCCGGGGTGACCACATCCAGCCGACGCATGACCGATTCAAAACGCGGACTGGCGTCTGTCATGAGAATAGGAGGCTCCATTTTGAGCGTTTTCAGGACAAATGCAGTCTGCATATTGACCGCGCCTGCACGACTGGCGACGGTTGGCAGCCCATCCCGTTCAGCCAACAACCAGGCATATCCAATTGCGGAAGCAATTGAATCAGTATCAGGGTTGATATGACCGGTTACAAATATACGATCGTTATTTTTTCTTTGATAGCTACCCGTTTCCACGAATTCCTCAATCCTTTTTCAAGGCGCGCCAGATCTTTTCCGGAGTAACCGGATTGTCAAAGATATTCGCGCCACAAGCATCCATTACCGCGTTTCCAATTGCTGGCGCGGCTCCATCCAGGGGTATTTCTGCCACGGCTTTGGCTCCGAATGGGCCCGTTTCCTCATAGGTCTGGACGAAGATCGCCTCGATGCGAGGCATTTCATCCGCCCGGAAGATATGATAATCCATGAGGTCAACTTCCCGCGGCAGGCCGCGTTGATCATAGACCATTTCTTCACTCACGCCATAACCCAGCGCCTGCGCGACACCGCCTTCAATTTGTCCGGACGCTGTCACAGGGTTGATGATAACACCGGAATCTACCGCCATAATAAGGTCTTCTACAGTTACCTGTCCGGTTTCCAGATCGACCAACACAGTCGCAAATTGAGCGGCAAAGGGTGGCGGAGAATTCGGTGAGACGTAAGAAGCGCTCGCCATGATCTGTTCCTGATTGCGCCAATGCAGCGAATCTAAAGCGATCTTCTCGAGTTGAATGCTTTCGCCATTCGGGGCGACAGCCATCTTGTCCTTGAGCACGATGTCCTTAATCTCAACATTTGTACCGTTTTCTTCAAAGAAGACTGCGGCTCTTTCCTTTATTTTTAGTGCCACTTCTTCAGCGGCTTTCTTTACAGCTGTACCAGATATATAAGTTGTTGAAGAAGCATAAGCCCCTACATCAAAAGGAGTCGTGTCCGTATCTGACGAGGTGACAATGATATCGTCCGTCCTGACGCCCAGCACTTCAGCTGCAATTTGAGCCAAAACCGTATCACTGCCGGTGCCCAGGTCCGTCGCGCCGACCATCAGGTTAAAACTGGCATCATCATTGATCTTAAGATGCGCGCCGCCCATATCCAAATATGGGATGGCCGTGCCCTGCATGACCGTGGCGACGCCAATGCCACGTCGCAAATGTGGTTTTCCTTCTACAATATGCCAGTTTTCGTTACCGAATTTTTCATCCCAGCCGATGGCTTTCTTGCCCTGCCGCACGCATTCTTCCAAACCAACCGTATGGATGATCTCAGGCACTGGTTCCCGTCCCTCGTTCCAGGCTGTACTAAAGGGCTGATATTCACCTGGTCTCAGGCAATTTTTCAGGCGAAATTCAATCGGGTCCATGCCAATTGACCGTGCAATATGTTCAAAATGACGGTCAAGCGGCCAATAACCCTGCGGCACGCCATAACCCCGATAAGCTCCAGACGGAGGTGTGTTCGTGTAAACAATATCAGCATAGAAACGGATATTGGGTTTCTTGCGGTATTCCCCATCGCCAACATACAAACCCATCGATTTTTGGCCCGTATTACCCGTCACCGTGAGCGCATGACAGCCGTAAGCGCCGGTATCCGAAAGCGCATACATTTCATTGGCCGTCATCGTGCCGTCATTTTTAATGCCGGTTTTCATTCGCACGCGCATGGGATGACGTGAACGCGAGGCGATAAACTCTTCCTCACGGGTCATTTCATATAATACCGGCTTGCCGGTAGCAATGGTCAGGTGTCCCGCGACGTCTTCGATCAGGACTTCCTGCTTATTCCCAAAACCACCCCCAATGCGGGGTTTTATCACCCGAATTCTCTTTACGGGCAGCCCGAGAACAGGCGCCATCATTCTGCGCACGTGGAAGGGTACCTGTGTGCTGGTTCGGACCACAAGTCGATCGTCTTCATCCCAGTAAGTGAGCGTAACATGGGGTTCAATATGCGCCTGTTGCACCTTGGGAACGACATATTCCTGCTCAAATATCTGGTCAGCTTCAGCAAAACCCTTTTCAACATCGTTAATATCGATCCGAATTTTGGCTGCCAGGTTGATGCTCGGGTCGGAATCAGCAAAATTGACGTATTCTTCTTCGTCATGGATGATCGGCGCGCCATCTTTCATCGCGTCGCGCATGTCGATGATCGGTTCCAGTTCCTCGTACTCGACCTTGATCAGACCAAGCGCTTTTTCCGCGATCTCGGGGCTAACAGCAGCCACCATGGCGACCCGGTCGCCAACAAAACGCACTTTACGATCCAGCGAGAACATATCCAAAGGCCCAGGGATGGGATCAGACTGCCCCGCAGTGGAATGCACCACCCGCGGCAGATCTTCCCAGGTCAAAACACATTCGACACCATCAAGAGCCTTAGCCTGACTGGAATCAATGCTTTTGATGATCGCGTGAGCATAAGGAGAAGGCAAGACTTTGGCATACAACATGCCGGGCATTTGCCAGTCAGCGGTAAAGGCTTGCTTACCCTGTACCAGTTTGATGGCATCCAGCTTGATCTCGGATTTACCGATCGTCGCTGTTTCATCGCGCTGATCAATCGTGACCATTTTGGGCTCATAGCGGCTGATGTTTTCTTCCTGCTGGTGATCCAAAGCTTTGGTGCCATTGCGAATCTTCTCCGCAGCCCTCAATACAGCCTGGACAGGCTTGACATAAGCCGTACAGCGGCACAATACACCGGAGAGCGCTTCGCGCACCTGCGCTTCCGTTGGCTCAAGCGTCTTTTCAAACAAAGCCCGCGCGGCCAGGATCATCGCGGGCGTGCAATAGCCGCATTGTACGGAGCCGCTTTCAACAAATTCCTGCTGCAGGATTTCAAGTCCCTTGGTTTCTTTCCATGCCTGGTGCGGGCGTTCGCCCATCCCTTCAACGGTCTCGATCGCATGTCCCTGGGCTTGCAAGGCAAAGAGCATACAGCTGTTGATCGGTTTACCGTCCAACAAGACCGTACAAGCCCCGCACTCGCCCCTGACACAACCGCCGGATCTGGCGCTCAGAAAACCAAGGCGGCGCAACACGTTAAGAAGTTTTTCTTCCGGTCTGACCTCAACTGGAAAATCGGTCTGATTCACTCGTAGTATGATCTTCATCATGCCTCCTGCGTCATTTCCAGTTTTTGCAGCGCACGCCGAAGCAGTACCTGAGCAACATCCAGACGATATTCCGCGCTCGCCCAGGCATCATCAGTGTTCTGGTAGAGATTGGTTACCTGCTCGATCCCATCATCGTGTTGTGAAAGCTCGAAAGGTTCCCAGATCTCGATTGTCCCACCGCAAGCTACACGAATGCGACCATCCATTTGCCTGCTCGCGGTGACACTCACAATCGGCAGGTCTTTGGGACTACGACCAACACCCTCATAGCTTAACTTGTGGAACTTCGGAAATTTCACTTTTGTGACAACATCACCAGTTAGATTCGAAAGCAAAAAGTCTCTCAAGCTTAGCCCGTATGGATGCTCCAGACTATAAACAACAGGATTTAAAGCCAGAAGACAGATCAACACCGGTGAACGTCCGTTCGCCTGAGCCAAATAATTGCTGATGCTGAGCGTATTGCGTACATTGAGGCCATATTCCGTGCTTAAAGCCTGATAGAAGCCAGGAGAGTTCAAGGCTGTTTCCATATCCTGTAAAGTTGCCAGGCCACCAATGGTAAATCCCTGATCGGTGATTTCCAGGCTATCCAGGCCGGCGTCCTGCAGATCAACAATGATCGTCTTGCCGTCTTCAAGGATTGGTTTAAAGCTCCCACCAGCCAAAAACCTGATCCTCTCAGGATTATCAGCACGCAATCGCATCACCTCTTCCAGAGAGCCCGGTCTTAAGTATTCAATAACTGTTTCATTCATCAGGATACACCTTCCATCCTGTCTCTTCCAGATCCATACCTGCTGTCAGATATTCAGTGACATCCACAAAAAAAGCGTCACAAACTGCCAGAGCCTGACCACTCGCGTCGATGATTTCGCTATGTGCAACACCTATTCGACCGCGCTGTTTGACCTTTGTACCGATTACCGTGAGTTTTGTATTCGTCGGCACAGGGTGTAAGTATCTGACCTTCAGCTCGTTTGTCACCATAAACCGGTTGGGGTCATCAGTAGTCAAAGCTCTGCCAGCTGTTTCATCCAAAATTGCGACAATATTGCCGCCGTGAATCATCCCGGGGTAGCCGGCGTATTGTTCAGGCAGCTCAAATTCCGAGACAACCTCACCATCGGCCCGGGCATAGAATTCCTGTTTTAAAGAGACCGGATTCTCTCGCCCACAAACATAGCAACCACTACTCCCGGGTAATTTTTTCATTATGCCTTCGCGAAGGTATCAATGAGCAGTTTCGTATTGCCGCCAACCGCGTAAAGAATTGGGCAAGTACAACCGTGATTGATATATTCCTGCACCTTGGCGTGGGCCTCATCGGGCGTACCACTGGCGGTAATGCGGTGGATCAGGTCTTCGGGCACCAGATGTTTGGCGGCCTGAATTTGTTCGTGCGTGGCAGGCCAACCCAAAATCGCCTGAATGCTTTCAACAACATCCTTTGAAACGCCACTGGCCTGAGCGATGTGCGGTTGCTGCGCCAGGTACTGGGTCAACAATTCACGGGTGGTGTCGATCGCTTTGTCGTGGTCTTCATCCACGGAGCAGACCACCAGTTGTGGTCGGTCGAATTCTTCCAAAGTTCTTCCGGATTCCTTCAAGCCCTTTTCAAGCTGCTCGATGGCGGTATCGTTATATTCAACCGGCACACAATAATTCATCACGATGCCATCCGCGATCCTGCCTGCCATTTCGATCATCTTGCCGCCGGTTGCACCCATATAGATCGGCACATTGCGGGGTTCGCGTCGGCCATGGACGACATCCAGCTCAATTCCATTAACTTTATGGAATTCACCGTTAAATGTAACACGTTCCATATTCAATAATTTCCGCAGAACATAGACCGTTTCTTCCATGGCTTTCATAGGCTTTGTGCGGTCAATTCCAACGTTTTTAGCCAACGGATCCCACCAGGCACCGATACCACAAATGATACGATTTGGAGCCAGATCATCCAGGGTCAAAAGTGTTGACGCGAGCAAACCGATATTTCGGGTCCAGTTGTTAATGACACCAGAGCCGACCTTGATCCTCTCTGTCACAGCTGCATAAGCCGCCATCGGAACGATTGCGTCCCGAACCAATCGGCTTTCTGCCTGCCAAACGGCTTCAAAACCTTTCTCTTCAGCATACCTGACGACGTCCAGACCTTCTCTCAGATCATGAGCATCCTGTAAATAAAGTGCAATTCTGTCAAACATGGTGAGTTCCTCTCTTTCAATTGTTAATTTCAGTTGAGTAAAAATTAATTTTATTATATTTTTGCCAATCCTGAAGCGTATCAAGATCGGATTGCATTGCATCGTTCAACCAAACAGTCAAATTAATTGACTTTACCAGCGCCTGACGAATGTGTTTTTGAAAAGAACGCCTGCCAAACATTGGTGTGATAAGCTCTGCTTCGCTCATTAACAAAGCGTTCGTACCAGTTTGATTATAATCCGGAACGATCACCAGAAACGAACTTGTCGGAATGCGATCTTTGTTCTCAAGATCTGTAGAGCTGCCAATGCATGAGCGACTGCCATCTTTATGATCTGAATATTTATCTGATCCAGCAAGCGCGAACAACCCGCGAAGATCTTCCGGCTTCATTCCTGGCAAATCAACTGGTATAAGAAGCACAGGTCCAGATTCGCCGGAGTTGTGAATAAAAGCAAAAGCTTGAGCGATCGCCAGATTCAAACTGGAAGACATGTTTTCAGGCAACCCAACGCCGCCCCATTCGTCCACCAGCTTCAGAATGGCGTCATCTTTTGTTATCACCAGAATCTTGTCAATTTCTTGGCAGGCTTGCAAACACCGATAGGTGTCAGTGAAAAGCTTGCGGTTTAGTTGAATGATTTCTTCGCTGGTCAAAAAGGGATGCAGGCGCGATTTGCCAAGATGAAAAGGCTTGACCGGCAAAATTGCCCAGGTCGTCATAACCCGCCTCTGTATTCAAGGAAATGGTTCGCGGTTGCTTCAGCCAGTGCGATTTTGTCTTCATTGCTTTTCATGATCGTCTGCAGTTGAACCGTTTCGATCTCTTGATCCGACAATTGATCATCACTTTGGTCATAGACGAAGACATCCAAAAAATCGCGGTAATGATCCAAAACCGCCTGACTGGATGGTTCTATTCCAAGTTCTGCGAACATTTTGGCTGCCGGTCCTTTCAATGCTTTCCCCTGGATAATGGGAGAAACTGCATAGACTGTTTTGCTGGTCAATATTTTCCGCATATCTTTAAGCGTAAGGATCGGATCGATGGATACCCATGGGTTGGATGGTGCCAAAACGACCAGATCGGCTTCTTCAATTGCTTTTTTGGCAGCCGGGAGTAATTCCGCTCTTTCCGCCTCGGTGAGCACTACCCGCGCGACTTCAGGTTCCGCGGACAGGCGTACCAGATAATCCTGAAACGCGAGCAGACTGCCTTGTTTGGTCTCGATCATTGTCGCAGCAGGCTCATTTGTCATCGGATAAACCTGACTAAGAATTCCAAATCGATTGCAAAGAATTTGGGTTGCTTCCTGCAAGCTTTTACCGCTTTCCAGTAATCTGGTTCGTTCGAGGTGCGTTGCCAGGTCCCGGTCACCCAGTTGGAACCAGGTTGGCGCGCCCAGGTCAGCGAGAGCATTGGCAACCTGCCAGCTCTCATTTTCCTGCCCCCAGCCGTAGGTCTTATTGGCCAAACCTGCCAGAGCATAACAAACTGAATCAAGGTCAGGGCAGATTTGTAAGCCAAAATGGCGGAAATCATCACCGGTGTTAACAATGACGCTAAAGTTCCCAGCTTCCAGAATTCGATCGAAGCCCAAAACCAGCTTGGCTCCGCCAACACCACCTGCCAATACAGTCACTTTAAGATCGGAAATTTGAATATTCGTCATTAACTTCACCTGAACAGGTCTTTTTCCCTATCGCGTAACAACTCCGAAGAATGGCCCTCACGCAGCGGATATGGGAACCCACACGCATGAATCACCGGCGTACCCTCACTGGCCTGCCCCATCAAAAGCGAGGCCGCCGCTGCCAGCTCATCAGCAGCCGCGATGGTCGTGACGCGCAGCTTATAGGCATTCATATCTTCTTCGCCTCGCATATCAACCAAACCTGGCATGCCGGACAAGCCGATCGTCGTTCCCAAAACACCATTGCGCCAGGCTCTGCCGTGAGAATCGATGATCAGGACCGCAAGTCTTCTTCCGGTTCTTTCTTCCAGTGCTTTCCGGATTTTTGCCGCGGAAAGGTCCGAATCTTTTGGCAAAAGCAAAACCCAATCCTCAGGATCGCCCCAGGGCCCGGTAACATTGGAGTGGTCAATGCCAGCATTGGCACAAACAAAACCATTTTTTTGCTCAACTATAATCGTCCCTGGTCTTGTGCGCAGGATATCATTGCTCTCCTGCAGGATCAGCTCAACCAATTCAGGCCTTTTTTCAAGATATCCCGCCAGTTCGATCGCTTCAGCAGAGGGTTCAACGGTAGTGAGATTAACCAATCTGTTTTCAGCCTTGGAGACGACCTTTTGCGCCAGGACAAAAATATCCCCATCCAGAATCTCAACCTCGCTCAATTTGGCAGATTCCAAAATGCAAGCAGCCAGGTCATCACCTGGCTGGATCATTGGGAAGTTAATTAATGCGGTCAGTTCTAATCTTTTTGCTTGCTTCATTCAATCCCAGTAAGTCGAATCCCAGCGGAGGGAACTTTGTATTTGATGTTCAACCCGATCAGGATCGAGGTGAGACCTTCAAGCACAACCGTGTTTTCGATCACACCTGCGTCCCAGGCTTTCAGACCAATGTCTTCTGCCAGACCGATCACAACTTCGCGGGCTTCCTTATTGCCTCCGGCAACCAAAACATCACAATCAATTTCTTCACCTGAAAGTAAATGTTCAAAGGAAATTGTTTGGAAGGCGTCCACCACCTGCACATCGGGCCCGAGGATGGCCTTAGCCTGAAGAGCGGCGCTGCCTTCTGGCGGCATCTGCACCCTGGTAACTTTGGGTGGTACAAGTGGAACACAAACATCGATAAGGATCTTGCCCTGCAATTGTTCCTTCAAACCTTCCAAAGTGGCAGCGTGCGCGTTGAAAGGAACCGTCAGAACAGCAATATCGCATTGTTCCACCGCTTCTTCATTCGTCCAGGCACTGATCCTGACCTCTTTGCCCTCGAATCGCGGCATGAGATCTTCGGCCGCCTTAATTGCTTTATCTACATTTCGGGAACCAATTAAAACCTCATGGCCAGCCAAAGCCCAACGGAAGCCAAGTCCGCTGCCTTCTCTGCCGGTTCCACCAATAATTGCAATCTTATATGTCATTGATACCTCTACATTTCCTGTACACGCGCCCAGGTCTGAGCGGCAACTTCGCGGGATCTGGCGGCAATTTCACGCTCGTCCAGGAAGAGCAGTTTGCGATCCCGCATCAAAACCTTGCCATTAGCCATCGTCATCGTCACCATGCCGTCACGGAAACCAAAGAGGATGTGCCAGGGCAAATTTCCGGCATGCATCGGAGTGATCGGGTGATAATCGACAAAAATAATGTCAGCTGCAGCGCCCTTTTCAACAACGCCTACGCGCAAACCGTCATAAATTTGAGCGACCAGCCTGGAATTGTTCGTAACTGCCATCTTGATGACGTCATACCCGTTCATCGCTCTGGGGTCGGCTTTGTGGTCTTTTTGGATCAGATAGGCAACGAACCATTCCTGCCACATGGCGTTGGAAAATCCGTCGTTTCCCAAACAAACAGGAACGCCCGCGTTCAGCATTTTTTCAACTTCCGCAACGCCAACAGCGTTGTTCATGTTGGACCGCGGCTGATGCGTCAGCCAGCTGCCGGATTGGACCAACAGCGCTATTTCACGATCATTCAGGTGGATACCGTGCGCTAAAATGCTCTTGTCATTAAGAATGCCTTTTTCCCAAAACCGTTCCACCACTCTTTTGCCGTATTTCGCCAAAGAATCTTCCTGGTCAACGATCCCTTCAGCAACATGGGTATGAAAACCAGCCCGGTCTTGATTGGCTTCGATACAGCGATCCAAAGTCTTGTCCGAAACCGTCAGGCTGGCATGCAAGCCAAAATGAGCCTTGACCATTGGGTCGATCTCTCCAGCCTGCACCCGTTCGATAAAGCGTGCGTTCTCGCGAATTCCAGCCAGAGCACGTTCTTCTCCATCGCGATCGGTCACTTCGTAACACAGCGCAGCACGTAAACCAGACTTTAATACCGCGTCGTAAACGACATCCAGAGAACCATCGATGAAATTAGGAGAGGCGTGATGATCAATGATCGTTGTCGTACCGTATTTTATGGCGTCGATCAAAAGTGTTAAAGCCGAATAACGCACACCATCTTCATCCAGCGCCTTATCCAGCTTCCACCATAGATTTGCCAGAATTTCTGAAAAATTTCTGGAAGGTTCTCCAGGGATGGCCATGCCGCGTGAAAACGCGCCGTAAAAATGAGTGTGCGCGCAAATATTCCCGGGCATGATCAACTGTCCCTGCGCGTCCAGAACCTCTTCATCAGGATATTGCTTGCTCAGCACACCGGCGGCGGCAATTTCTTTGATGATTCCATCCTGAACCAGGATCTCATGATTCTCCAGAATTTGGTTGGGGTCGCCCCAGGTAACGATCGGGCCATTTCGAATGATCATTTCAGCCTCTTTCCCTGATGAATTAATCAGTTAATTGATAGAGTTCGATCAATACGCCGTTGCCCGCTTTGGGATGGATGAAAGCCATTTTCCGACCAGGCAGAACTTCAGCGGTCTCATTGATCAAACGTACACCTTTTTCTTTTAGCTCAGCCAGTTTGGCATCAATATCATCAACCTCGAAACAAATATGGTGCATGCCTTCACCGCGTTTCTCGAGATAGGCTGCTAGGCCTGAATCGCTGCTGGTCGGTTGAACAAGCTCAACTTCGCTGTCGCCGACGGGGATAAATGCTACCCGGGAGTGTTGGGTTGGAACGACCTCGATATGGTCGAGCTTCAGGCCTAACTGTTCTTCCCAGAATTTCAAAGATTCTTCAATATCACGAACAACGATCGCGACGTGGTTAATTTTTTTAATGGTGGTCATAATTCTCCTTTATTAAATATAGTTCGGGGCAACATATTCACCCCAGACTTTTCTTAACCTTCCACAGATCTCGCCCAGAGTCAGTTTGTTTTCGACGCACTCGATGATGACCGGCATCATATTCGTGTCGCTCAAGGCAGCAGCTTCAAGTTGATTCAACAACGCTTCGACACGTTCAGGATCGCGGGACGCACGCAGCGCAGCCAGACGCGCGTGCTGCTCCTGTTCGATACTCGGGTCGATCTTCAGGGCTTCCAGTGTCAGTTCTTCCTGAACCTGGAACTTATTCACACCAACGACGATGTCTTCCTTGTTCTCAAGTCGTCGTTGCGCCTGGAAGGCAGCTTCCTGAATTTCACTTTGAACGAAACCGCTCTCGATGGCGCTCAGCGCTCCGCCAATGTCATCGATTTTGGCGATGTACTCAGCAGCTTGCTTTTCGATCTCATCGGTCAAATACTCGACAAGATAAGAGCCAGCCATTGGATCAATGGAATCGGCAACGCCGGATTCAAAACCTATGATCTGTTGGGTGCGCAGGGCGACCTGAACCGACTTGACAGTCGGCAGCCACAGCGCTTCGTCCATACTGTTGGTATGCAGGGATTGGGTTCCACCCAACACCGCTGCCAGCGCCTGCAAGGTTACACGGATCACATTGTTCTCCGGTTGTTGGGCGGTCAGGGTTGAACCAGCCGTTTGCGTATGGAAGCGCAGCCGTTCCGATTTGCTGCTTTTCGCGCCAAAACGTTCGCGCATGATCTTCGCGTACAGACGCCGTGCCGCTCGGAACTTGGCGATTTCTTCCAGGAAGTTATTATGGGCGTTGAAGAAGAAAGATAGCTGATCAGCAAATTCATCAACATCCATACCAGCTTTGATGGCCGCTTCGATATAGGCGATCGCGTTCGCCAAAGTGAAGGCGACTTCCTGAACAGCGGTGGAACCAGCTTCGCGGATGTGGTAACCCGAAATGCTGATCGTGTTCCAATTGGGCACGTCTGTTTTGCAAAACTGGAAGATATCGGTGATCAGGCGCATACTGCTCTTGGGCGGGAAAATATAAGTTCCGCGAGCAATATACTCTTTGAGAATATCGTTCTGGATCGTGCCGCGCAAGGCTTTTGAATCAACGCCCTGTTTTTTGGCCACCGCGATATACATCGCTAACAGTACCGCCGCGGGAGCGTTGATTGTCATACTGGTAGACACTTTATCAAGTGGTATCTGATCAAACAAGGTTTCCATGTCCTCAATTGAGGAGATCGATACGCCCACTTTGCCAACTTCGCCCATCGCGATGGGATCATCGGCATCGTAGCCAATTTGGGTCGGAAGGTCGAAAGCAACGCTCAGACCAGTTTGCCCTTGGTCGAGCAAAAAGCGGTAGCGCTTGTTCGATTCCGCCGCGCTCGAAAAGCCAGCGTACTGGCGCATTGTCCAGAGTCTGCCGCGATACATGGTCGGCTGCACCCCGCGCGTGTAGGGATAAGACGCCGGTAATCCGATCTCCTCAAAATTGTTCGGATTGATCTTATCGGGTGGAACAACCGCAGGGATAGGGATATTTGCTGAGGTATTGAATTCTTCTTTTCGTTCAGGGAATCTATTGATGGCGGGTTGATAGACCTTTTCTTGCCAGATTTCGAATTGTGTTTTTTCTGTCATACCTTTCCTCATTGAATGGTTGATGGTTAACAAGTTAAGTATACCCGAATAAACCGATTTTCCGCCGCTTATTCCTGGATTTGTTCCATCTGAAATACAAGTCAGGTTCAATTTTGTAATTGCCTTATAAAATTCGTACCCATTTTTCTGTTATTTATGGTAATATTTTCGGGCTCGCGTGTTGTACCCTTCACACGACAGAAAATAATTAGCACAGAAAGGGCTAGAAATGAAAGTTTTACTGATTAAAGACGTTTACAAATTGGGCCGCGCTGGCGATATCAAGAAAGTCGCCAATGGCTATGGCCGCAACTACCTCATCCCCCAGGGTTTCGCGATTCCCGCTACTGAAAACTCAGCCAAGGTTGCCGAAGCGATCGCCAAAAAGGCAACTGAAAAGCGCGCCGCGCTCAACGAAGAGCTCAAGAGCGTTGCCGAAGTCTTATCCGCCCTGGAACTCTACTTCCCGGTCAAAGCTGGCGAAACCGGCAAACTCTACGGTTCAGTTTCTCCTCAAAACATTGTTGACCGCATCAAGGAAGAAAAAGGTATCGAGATCGACCGCCATCAACTGGTCACCGAACCCATTCGTACCCTTGGCGAATACACGATCCCTGTCAGCCTGACGCTTGATCTCGTTCCTGAGATCCACGTCATCATTCACCGCGAAGGCGAAGTCTTCAAGACCGCCGTTGTGGAAGAAGTCGTCGTTGAAGAAGAAGCTCCGGCTGAAGAAAATTAGTCTGAGCGCAATTTTTTAATAAAAAGGGTAAAAAGCCTGCTGCATTAAACAGCAGGCTAATTTTTTGTTAGAATCAAGTGGTATGGACTATTCAGGTTCGCAACTAAAAAAGATTCGGCTTGAGCGCAACATCCCTCTCGAACAGGTTGCCTCGGCTACCCGCATCCGTATGGCAATTTTGCAGGATCTTGAAGATGAAGAATATTCGGAATTGAGTTCCTCCACCCAGGCCAAAGGGTTTTTGCGTCTCTACGCCAAATTCCTTGATTTGCCTGATGATCCTGAAGTCCTGGCATCTCAGGAAGCAGCAGAAACAGGTCAAAGTCCCGAATTTTCAGATATTTCATCTTCTTTAGAGCCACAGACTGTCAAACCAGCTGAGATCGTTGAAACCACAAGGGTTCCTGACCCGATCCCGGAAACAATCCCAGACCAATCATCACCTCCAGTCGATCCCGTCACGCCCGCGACCGAATCCGTCCTCAGCGAATCGCAAAAGGAGCTGGAAGCCATCGGGCGCGAACTGGTCGCAAGGCGTCACTATCTCAATATTTCATGGGACGTGATCGAACAGGAGACCCGGATTCCAAAAGATCAATTGCGCAGTGTCGAATGGGGCGATCTTGATTCGTTTTTCAGTCCGACGAAGTTTAAGAGTGTTTTACTGTCTTATACTCGTTTTTTAAACCTCGACGTCACAGCGATCATGATCCGCTACGCTGACGCGATCCAGAAACGTCGTTTCGAAAAGAACCTTACGAAAAGGAAACCTCTGCAAAGCATCAGGGTTTTGCCGCCGTTTCTCCTCAATTTAAGGAGGTTTTTCACCCTGGACCTCTTTTTCGGAACCTTGATGATCCTCGGAATCGTTGGTTTTTTGATCTGGGGCATTTCGCGCATGTCTTTTGGCAATGATTCCCCGGAAATTCCGGCTACGCTGCCAGCGGTTGCGGATATTCTGCTGGCTGAAACGACACAAGAAACGGTGGAGAGGAGTGAAACTCCTGAACCGACTCTGGAAGTAATGGAAGTGCCAACCCCGACACCTTTTTTCTCGGTTTCCGAACAAAATTCTGCGCTTGAGCTTGTCATCCTCACCCGTCAGAACACCTGGCTGCGCATCCTCTGTGATGGCGAAGTTGTCTACCAGGGTCGTCAGGCACCAGGGAACGTCATAACCTATGCGGCAGACGAATCCATCGAGTTGCAAACCGGTAACATCGCAGGGCTTGAGATCATTTTCAACCAAAACCCTTATGACTACGGGGAACAAGCGCTCGGTACGCCTGCCCGCCTTTGGTTTTCTGACGAAGGCGTTTCAGAATTACCAATTATTGAGTTGGAAGCAACTCAAAAACCATGACATTTTCGGAATACTATGAAAAAGAACACTTTTCACATCATTAGTTTAGGCTGCGCTAAAAATTTGGTGGATTCCAATGTGCTGGCGCAATTGCTCGAAGAACAAGAACTGACTTACGCCCGTTCAGCCCGACAGGCTGAGTTTGTTTTGGTCAACACCTGCGGTTTCATCCATGACGCGCGCGAAGAATCCCTGACAACGATCAAAGAGCTTCTCAAAAGCAAAAAACCTGAACAAAAGATCATCGCCACCGGCTGCCTGGCAGAACGTTGGCGCGAAAAGCTCATCAAAACTCATCCTGGACTGAACGGCTTGATCGGCACGCGCAGCCTGGAAGATATCGTTCCACTGGTTCAAAGCCTTCGTGATAAGGATCAACAATCCAACCTTTATCCCTATCCTCTTTATCCAATTTTGCGCTACCCACAGGGAGCTTCCTATACCGCCATCCAGGGCGGAAGCAGTTATCTGAAGATCGCCGACGGCTGCCACCGTGCCTGCGCCTTTTGCGCCATTCCCGGCATCAAAGGCAGCCTGGTCAGCCGTAATGTCGATGATGTGATTAAGGACGCGCTTTTCCTTCAATCGGAAGGCGTAAAGGAGATCAATCTGATCGCCCAGGATGTGACCGCTTACGGGCATGACCGCGGAGAAAACGATGGATTGGCAAAGCTGCTTGCGAAGCTGCTGCCTCAGATTTCTGAGGTTCCCTGGCTGCGCTTACTGTACACCTACCCGGGTATGGTTTCCGAGGCCCTGATCGACCTGATGGCAAGCGAAAATCAGCTCCTGCCATATCTTGACATTCCCTTACAGCATGCCGATCCACAAGTGCTTAAGGCCATGCGGCGTCCGTCGGATATCGACTGGGTTCGTCAAACAATATCGAAAATGAGGGCAAGGATCCCGAATCTGGCTGTCCGCTCAACCTATATTGTTGGCTTTCCAAACGAAAGCGAAGAACGCTTCAGAAACCTGCTTGACTTCGTTGAGGAAATGCGCTTTGACCATCTGGGAGTCTTCACCTATTCTCCCGAGGAAGACACAGCTGCTTATCTGATGGAAGATGCCATCCCTGAAGAGGAAAAGAAAATTCGCATGAACCGGGTAATGGAATTGCAAAGCTCAATTTCCACACAAAAGAACCAGGCTCTGATCGGCAGCAGCCTCGACATGTTGGTCGAAGGCATCGATGAAGAACAAAACATTCTTGTCGGTCGCAGTTATCGCGATGCCCCCGAAATTGACGGCCTGATCGTCGCGCAAGGCTTTGCCCAGGTAGGTGAAATGACCAGGATCAGAATAGAAAGTTCCGGACCCTACGATCTTTTCGGCAAACAGCTTTAAGAAAAAAACCTGAGTTTTGAGCTCAGGTTTTTTTCATCATTTTTATGGCGCGGGTGTGGGTTCTTCCGTTGGTGCAACCGGCGTAGCATTCGGGTCCACAGTTGGTTCCGGCGTGGTCTCACCAGGCGGATTAGCACAGGTTTGTTCCAGCCAGGTGGCTGTCACCTGAATATCAAGGTTGACGCCTACTTCAAGGCTCTTTTTATAATAGCTGGCCGCAGTACAATAATCACCGTTGACAGCGAATTGATCGCCCAATTTATAAAGCGCAACCCGATATCGCTCGGTCACATTCATACCGGATGAGTCTGTGAAAAACGGCATTTGTGCGTATAGCTGACTGAAGATATCCACCGCCCCAGCCCAGTTGACATCCCAGTAACTGGCGCCGGTCAGGTAGAGTGAGCCCCATGACTTGGCACCGGCAGCCGCGCTATCGATCGCGCCAAGCTGTTCTGCAACGGAGAGATCATACATGCCTTGTTCGATCTCACCCGCCCAAATACGTTGGATGCCGCGGTTGCGAAGTGCGATGAAATAATATCCATCCACTTCCACGGTTTTATAGCCATAATTGGTTTCTTTAAGCTTTTGGATGTTATCCAGTGCCTGGTTCCAGTCTTCTGCCGCGATCAGCTGACCGATCTGGACAAAAATTTCTTCAGAAGCCCTGGTGTCAGGTGTCGGCGTGATCTCGGGTTCATCCGTTTCTTCGATCGCCATGACCGGAATGGTCGGCATTGGCGTAGGCACTTCGAGCTTCATCATCACTTCCACCAGCAACTCCGCGGCGCCAGGGAAACCCGGATATTTATCAATGATGTATTCAAGGCGGGTTCTGGCATTTTCGTAACGCTGCGCGTCCATGTCCTTGTAGACCCAGTCCAGCTGAACAGCGATCTGATCCATGAGCATGTTTCGTTCGTTTTGAATACGGCGCTGTACGCCATTCCGATAACCGAGAAAGACAGAAAGGCCCATGATGACGATGGCAAGGAGCAAAACGATCCATGTCCACTTGCTCTTTCGTTTTTTCTCTGGTTTGCCGTTTAGAGGTGGTTCTTCAGACAGATTCTCTTTTTCCGATTGATCGTCCTCAATCCAATCACTTTCAGGAACTTCCACAGATTCCACTAAGCTTTTGTTACTATCTTCAAAGCTATTTTCGGCTTCTTCAAAATTCTTTTCGTTTTCTTCCATAACGCAATCCTAAAGCTGACGTAGTTCAATTAGTTCCTTACGGATAACGACAGCTGCAATAGCTAATCCTATCACAGCTGCCAGAACCGCTCCAATAAGTGTCTGGGCAAAACGCGGCAGATAATTCAACACAACTAAAGCGACTGCCCCACCCAGCAAAGCCGCACCGAGTGCCCGCAGAAAAGGCAACAAAAGGTCTAATTTCGATGGCAATCTGCCATTTAACATGATCAAGAGGAAAATTGCCTGGATGGTATAAGCCAGGGTGTTAGCCAGCGCGATCCCCCGCGCCTGTAAAGCCGGAGAAAGCGCGATCCCAAGAATGATGAACAAGACCAATGTCAATACCGCGCCAGTCAAAGGATAACGCGGCTGTTGAACAGAATAAAAACTGCGCACAAAAAGCTCAACAACAGAGTGTCCCACAATTCCAAGCAGGAAAATACGCGAGACATCAACTACACGCATCGTCTCGAGCTCATTCAATCCCAAAAACGCACTGATGGCAGGGAAAAGCACAACGCCGGCAATGATCGCCACCGGAATGGTAAGTGCAAGCATGACCTGAGTAGTTCGTTCGATCTTGACTTTTAACTCGTCAAACCGCTCGTTACTAAACAATTCTGAGAGTGTTGGCAAAATAGCGGTCGCGATCGATGTGCCAAGCAAAGTTTGAGGAACCTGCATGATCCACCAACCATATGTAAGCGCGGTAACTGACCCTGCTTCAAGCCTTGAGGCAAAATTATCCTGCGCCAGGAAGATCATCTGAACACAGAACATGCTTACCAAACGCGGAGCCATCATCCGCAGTACTTTACGCGTTTCGGGGTCTTTTAGGTCGATCTTTGGCTGCCATTTGAAGTGAAACTTGATCAGACCGGGAACCTGGATCAAAAGATGCAATAAAGCGCCCAGAATCACACCGTAGACCATGCCATCAGTGCGCAGGCCAAAGGCCGGCAGTGTGAATCCTGCGATTCGGTAGCCCTCACTGGGAGCAAGGATCACGACGCCGAAGATCTGCCCGATATCATAAAGAATTGGCGCTAATGCCGGCAATAAAAAGTGTTGATTGGCCTGCAAACCAGCCATGACCAAACCGCTCAACGAGAAGATTAAGGTTGATATAAGGTTCAAACGCAGCAATCTTACGGTTGCATCCGTCTGCGCGGCTGTAAAGCCCGGAGCAATACCGAGTTGGTTGGTGATCAACGGTCGCGCAAAGATCGCCACAACGACCGCCAGAACTGCCGTTGTGATAAAGGCAATATTTAGAATGTTGGAAAACAGATTCCAGGCTTGTTCCTGACCTTTTTTGGTCAGAACCTCGGTTAGAACGGGAATAAAGGCAATTGCCAGAGCGCCGCCAGAGATGAGCATAAATAGCATATCAGGCAGGTTGTTGGCAGCGTTGAAAACATCCAGTTCAGCTGAAAGGCCAAACTGGCGCGAGATCAGCATTTGTCGGGCTACGCCCAAAATCTTATCAATGCCAAAAAGTATGGCAAGCAGTAATGTAACTTTTGAAAGTCGACTCAGTTTTTTCATAGTTCTCCAGGTTAATCGCGCTAATTATGCCACAATCCAGCAAATCCGTTTTTAGGGAGCTCTTAGGCATTACCAGGCGCTTGGTTTATAATCACTCCAATATGAATCAATCAGGAAAACTATACATTGTAGCAACCCCGATCGGCAACATGGGCGATATCACCCAACGTGCCCTCGAAACCCTCAACCAGGTCGATGCCATTTTATGTGAAGAGAGAAAGGTGGCGGCGCGTCTGCTTAAACAGCTTGAGATCAAAAAGCCACTAATCGAACTCAACGAACATAACGAAGAACAGATGGTTCACGAGGTTTTGCTCAAGCTTACGCAGGGCCAAAACATGGCATTGATCTCAGATTGCGGCACCCCGGTTTTCTCCGACCCAGGCAGGATTTTGCTTGAAATTCTTTATGGAGCTAAGATCGAAGTAACTCCTGTTCCAGGCGCCTCTTCTTTGGTCGCGGCCATCTCCATCTGCCCATTCGATCTGCGACAATTTCAGTTCCTGGGCTTTTTGCCTCCCAAAACGGAACAACGCAAGTACGCGATTCAACGACATAACAATAACGAAAACGCCCTCATCCTGATGGATACTCCCTATCGTATGGCAAAGTTGCTCGAAGAAGTTGCCAACGCATTTGGAAAAAACCAGAATATCTTCCTTGCGACAGACCTGACCCTGCCTTCCGAGAAGATCTACCTCGGGACTGTTCAGGAAATTCAAAACAAGGTTCAGAACCGAAAAGCTGAATTTATTCTGATCATCGAAAAACGCAATCGGAGAGTTTCGTGATTCCACTTTGCTCTCTGTACGTTCGGGATAAAGAGATCAAATTGCCTGTCTTCATGCCAGACGCCACCTACGGCTATGTGCGCAGCCTTAGCAGTGACGATCTGAGAGCCGTTGGTTTACCAGCTTTAATGATGAACGCCTTTCATCTTATGCAAAAACCGGGTTCCACCACCATCCAGGCGCTTGGCGGCTTGCATAAGATGGCCGACTGGCCTGGCCTGATCATGACCGATTCAGGCGGCTTCCAGGCCTATTCGCTCATTCGTCAAAACGCGAAATTCGGAAGTTTGGGCCCAAAGGGAATCCTCTTTCGGCCAGAAAACTCTGAGAGGAAGATCAACCTTACGCCTGAAAAAAGCATCCAACTCCAGTTTTCCTATGGCTCGGATGTGCTCATCTGCCTCGACGACTGCACCCATATCAACGCAAGTTACGATGAACAAAAGCTTTCCGTCGAACGCACCATCGAATGGGCAAAGAAAGCCAAAAAGACTTATTTGGATCAGCTTTCTTCCAGAAAAGTTGAGCCAGAAAATCGCCCGCTCATTTTCGGCGTGATCCAGGGCGGAGGAGAGCCTGAGCTTCGCAAACGCTGTGCTGAAGCGCTGCTGGAGATCGGTTTTGACGGCTTTGGTTTTGGCGGCTGGCCGCTTGATGACGACTCCAACCTGATCACAGATATTCTCGAATTGGTAAGGTCTCTGATTCCGGAAGATTTTCCGATCCATGCCCTCGGCATTGGTCATCCTGAAAGTGTCGTGACGGCATATAAAATCGGTTACGAGATGTTCGATTGCGCCTTGCCAACCCGTGATGCCAGGCACGGCCGTCTTTATACCCGAAACATTCCAAGGATCACGCCCGATACGCGATCTGGTTGGCTGAAGTTCGAATACATCAACACTGAAACTCATATCCGCGATGATAAGCCGATCGAAGAGGATTGCGACTGCCCTACCTGCCAGAAATATAGTCTGGGTTATCTCTATCATCTTTACCGCATGCGTGATTCTTCTTATTATCGTCTGGCAACCATGCATAACCTGCGTTTCATGACGCGTCTTATTGCCGATCTGCGGAGCGCGAATGCCTGAATCTCCCTTTTCCCTGGAAGACCTTCTTCAGGCAGTTCTCTTGAACAAAAAATATGATCAGGTAAGCAAAAGCCTTGTCAATCGAATTGCAGGTGAAGAGCAACCAAAATATAAAGATCTGAAAACCGCCACAAAGAAAGTTCGCATGCGTCTCCATCGTTTGACAGGCGCGTTTCTCCAGCCTAAGTATGACTACTCGCAAGTTCTTGATAATTATGGGGCTATCCCTGAAAAAGATCTGAGCGCCAGAAAATCAGCCCTGAAACAGATCATGCAATCGCACGCCTCCACACAGGAGCGTTTGCCCTTCCTGGAGCGTTTCTATCAGGAAACGCTTGCTTCCATTCCACAACCGCAATCCATCCTTGACCTTGCCTGCGGGCTCAACCCGCTCGCCATTCCCTTCATGCCCTTTCAGTCAAAACCCAAATATCATGCCTGTGATGTGATCGCACCAGAAATTGAATTTCTCCAACAGTGGTTTCAGATTGAAAAGATCGATGGCAGAGCTTTTCTTTGCGACCTGCTGGTGGAAATTCCGCAGCAGGAAGTTGACCTTACTTTAGTGCTGAAAACCTTGCCAATTCTCGACCAGGTTGACCCTGACTTTTCCAGAAACCTGCTCCATCAGCTTAATAGCAAGTACATCCTGATCTCCTATCCTACCAAAAGCCTGGGAGGACGATCGAAAGGAATGGCAAAAACCTACAGCGATTCATTTGATGAACTGATTCAGGATTTCAGTTTTCAGGTTCAGCGTTTTGACTTTCCAAACGAGATCGCTTTTCTGTTGACAAAATGAAAAAAGAGCAAAAACCCGACCTGACTGAATTAATAGAAGCAAGCAGAAACTCCAGAAAGTATCGCGAGATGGACCTACCCAACGATTTTCTGTATGACCTTGCTGAACAAGCAGCAAAAAACGCCCCTTCGTCTGCAGAGATCAAAACCATTTTCCGAAAAAACCTTCACAATGTGATCGCGCCTTATCTGGAGAATATTGATTACCCGCAGGAAACCTTTAGATTGATCAAGGAACCCGAAATTCTCAATGACCTGCCAGCTTACTGTCTTTCTGTCATGGAAAAGCACGCCTCAACCCGGGAGCGGATACCCTGGCTTGTAGAGTTTTTTGGCATGATCGAAGAGCAGATCGGGCGTCCTAAATCCGTCCTCGATCTGGCCTGCGCGCTCGACCCTCTCAGCCTGCCCTGGCTAAAACTTGCGCCAGAGCCGACATTCCTTGCATACGACGTCAATGGCTCCCGCGTCAGCTATTTGAACCAGCTTTTCACAGCCGCTTTCCCTTTTGCCAAAGCCATTCAACAGGATATATTCGTCAACCCACCAACTGATAAAGCGGATTGCGCCTTCTTCTTCAAGGAAGCTCATCGGCTCGAAAAGCGGCAGCCCGGCGCCACCACTTTATTACTTCAACAACTTAATGTTGACGTCATTGTCCTCACCTTGCCAGCCACTGATCTTGCACGCCATCATTCGCTTGAAAGCTATCACACACAGCTGGTGGAAAAAGCCATTCAGGGGCAGGATTACCACTTTGAAAAGATCAGAGTTGGCGATGAACTCCTCTTTTTCATAAGGAAAGGATTCTCATAATGATCGAAAACGACCCTTTCATGTTGGAGCTTAAACGATATCGTCCATATTTATGTGAGGAACAATTCACCACCCTGCTTAATGATGCTGGAATTGAAGCAGCTTCCGCGGTGCGGATTAACAAACTCAAATCAGACAAGCCTGGCGAACATATGCAAGCCCTGGCAGAAAAATATGGCTGGCAAACAAAACCTATCCCCTTTTCATCTGAAGCAGTCCAGGTTGAAAACGCTCAGATAAGCCCCAGCCAAACTATTGAACACAAACTCGGGCAGTTTTACATTCAGGACGCTGCTTCCATTTTGCCTGTTTCACTTTTTACACAAACAGACCAACAACTACTTGTTCTTGACATGGCTGCCTCTCCAGGCGGAAAGACCACCCAGCTGATCGATCTTGGTTTGGATCGCGACCTGGTGATCGCGAACGACTCCGCTTCGTCACGCATCCCTGCCTTGCGAACCGTGCTGCAAACCTGGGGCGCCAACAACTTCGCCGTTACCAATTTTCCGGGCGAAAGTTGGGGCGAATGGTATCCAGAAACTTTTGACCGCATTCTCCTCGACGCGCCCTGCAGCATGCAAAGCCTGCGCGTTTCCGCCAGCCATCCCCATCGACCCATTACCGGGGACGAACGCAGCCGTTTGTCTACCCGCCAGCTCGCGCTTTTGCTTTCTGCAGCGAAAGCGCTCAAACCTGGAGGGGAATTGGTCTATTCCACCTGCACACTCTCGCCTGAAGAAGATGAAGCAGTGGTTTCAGCCTTGCTTGAGGCTTACCCAGGGGTTTTCAAGATCGATCCTTACCATGCCGATCTCTATCAGGCACACGGCCTGACCGGATTCGATGGCGCTGTCTACGATCCTATGCTCAAAAACAGCCTCAGGATCTGGCCTTTCATTTTCCAAACCAACGGCTTTTTTGCGGTGAAACTCACAAAAACCGCGTCACTCCCAAAAGACCAGGCCGCAGGCTCAAAGCCGCCATCAAGAACGGCCGTTCCCAAAGAACTTTCCAATAATATTCAGGATATGCTTCAAGAATATTTCGATCAAAACTTTGGCTTTGATCTCGAAGGTCTTCTCGATGAGAAGGATCTCGCTTTATACTGGTGGGGAGAAAAGATTTGGATCCAGCCAAAAACCTTTTTTGATGTCTTTCCAGGATTACCAGTTCATTTGCTTGGCATCCAGATCGGTCAATTTATTCGTCAGAATTTTGAACCCAACCCGGATTTCATCATGAGTTATGGGCAGCATTTTCAACAAGGTTTTTGGGTTATTCCTGAGGAAGAAAAAGAGAACTGGATGAATGGTTATGACATTCGCGGAATCACTATTCCCGGTAAAAAAACGGGTAATTTTTTACAAATTCGTGACACTCAAGGCAACAACTTAGGCGCAGGGAAGTATTCCAAAGAACGATTACGCAATCTCCTGCCCAATCGTCATTTGATCCGCTAATCTTTCAGGTCCAGAGCCATATTGGTTAGGATAACGCTTGCCGCCATACATGCTGTTTCCATGCGCAGAATATTGATCCCCAGTGAAAATTGCTGGTAGCCATAACTTTCCGCCAGGGCGACTTCTTCAGCGCTAAAACCGCCTTCAGGACCGATCAAAAGCGCGACCGTCTTATTTTCCAGATCTGGCAGGCCTTTAATGGTATCGGAGCAGAGATGTCTGACCAGCGGTGTTCCTTCCCAGGCGATCAGTCGCAGCCCTGCCTCTTTAGTTTCCTTCAGCATATCCTCAAAAGCCAATGGGGACAGCAATTCGGGCAAGCGGGAACGTCGGCTTTGTTCGGCAGCTTCACGGATGATCGCCTCATACCGGTCGCGCCGGGCGCTATTATTACCGCCTTGCCTATCCTGGACCAAAGTTCGCGAGGAAACAAAGGGTAAAAACCTTGCAACACCAATCTCGGTGCATTTCTGTAAAACGAACTCAACTTTTTCCCGTTTGGACTGGCTGAAGCATAGCGTGATCTCAAGTGCAGGCTGTGGGCGGCCCTGCTGTTTGTTGACGACATGCCCAAGCACCAGATTGCCTTTCAGACCATCCAGCTGCACCAGATATTCCCAGCCGCTGTTATCCAAAACAACTACCGGGTCTTTTCTGACGTCCATGCGTAGTACCTTTCGGATCTGTTTTGAGATGGCGTCCGGAAAAACAACCAGACCTTCATTAATCTGTTCTTGATTAAGAAAGAATCTATGCATAATGAGATTTTAACCTAAAAACTGAAATACAAACACCATACGTACAGGCTGGAACTTAAAACTTGTTTCCTGAACATAATTCTGTAAATTGTAGTATATATATCAACCATGCAAACCAACGAAACAAATTTAACAGAACAAGCAAGCCTGCGCTTTAAATATCTCGACCTCGTCATGGTCGCTTTTACCGTGATCCTGATCTTAAGTAACTTTGCTTCTTCTGCCAAGATCATCGACTGGGGCGTCTCCATCGGCAAAATTCCGCTGGCATTTGATGCCGGAACGGTCTTCTTCCCCTTCGCCTACATTTTTGGGGACATCCTGACCGAAGTCTATGGATACTCGCGTGCGCGCCGGGTGATCTGGATCGGTTTCGCGGCTTTGCTTTTCACCTTCCTGATGTTCTGGCTGATTCGCGTTCTGCCAGGTGAAGCCTATTGGCTCGAAACCGTTGGACAGGAAGCCTTCGATGCAGTCCTGGGAGGCATTAGCTTTGGCGGGATCGTTCTTGCCAGCGTTGCCGGCTACCTGATCGGTTCCTTCTCAAACTCGATCATCATGGCAGTGATGAAGCGCCTGAGCCATGGCAAACACCTTTGGATGCGCACCATTGGCAGCACGCTGGTTGGCGAGTTCCTTGACTCAGCCATTTTTATTGCCATTGCCTCGCTTACAGGCGTCTTCCCCTGGGACTTATTCTGGAGCCTGACCCTGACCAATTACATTTTCAAGGTCGCCATTGAAATGCTCTCGACGCCTCTGACCTACCTTGTGACAACCCAGTTGAAGAAAGCTGAAGGAATTGATGTCTATTCAGACCTTACAGATCTGAATCCTCTCTCATTTTAGTTTTTTCTTTACGCAAGCCCTCAATGCTGACGACAAATTCTCCCCTGATTTTGTCTTCTTCGAGCTTTGCAATGATCTCCGAAATTGTGCCGCGGTAATGCGTTTCAAACTTTTTGGTCAGGTCATTGGCAACCACCGCTCGGCGATCTCCCAGGATCTCAAGACAGTTCTTCAGAAAGGCTAAAATCCGATAAGGGCTTTCATAAAACACGAGTGTGTGCGGCGACTCCGCTTCCATAGCGATAAAGCGTTTGCGCGGGCCTTCCTTATTGGGCGGAAAACCCTTGAAAGTAAAGCTGTGCAAAGGCAGATCCGCCAGTGTCAACGCCATGATCACTGCGGAAGGGCCAGGGATTGAAACCACCTCAATACCCGCCTCCAGCGCGGCGTGGGCGATCAGATAACCGGGGTCAGAAATTCCGGGTGTTCCTGCATCGGTCACGATCGCGACGTTTTCCCCCTTTTCCAAACGTTCAATGATCTTTGGCACGACTTTTCTTTCATTGAAGTTGTTAAAGGCCAGTTGCGGTTTGCTGATATCGTAATGCTTCAAAAGAATGCTGGTTTTTCTTGAATCTTCACTGGCAATCAGATCGACCTGCTTCAAAACCTCTACAGCCCGATAAGTGATATCGCCAAGGTTTCCAATGGGTGTTGCGACCAAATAAAGCATATTTTCTCCTCATGCAATTATACGGCGAGTTTCCATGTTAATAGACGTGATAAAATTTTCAAAACGAAAAAAGGCAAACAATATGGAAAGAACTGTACCCATCCGATCTTCTGAAGAAATTGATCTCTATTTACGCACGATCTATTCGCTTTTGCGCTCAAGTGAAGAAGTGCGCATCCGCACGCTCGAAGGAGTCCATGCCGGTACAGACTCTTCCTTACACATGTACGCCAAAGAAAACAAGCCGGATACTTCCGCTTTGCTATATTCTTTGCAGCGTCTGCCAAAAGAGATCATCCACGTCCAAAAGGTAATTTTGGGGCAATCTTCTTCCAGTTTCATTGAACGAGGCTACCAGGACATCGAATCCTGGCAGAAAGTGTCAGCACGCGCTCGTCGCCGCAAATGTTATTACAATGGCGATGATATCCTGGCGTGTTTTATTGCCTCCCGTTCCGATATTGACGATGTTGTCCCTGTTCTAACTGCCCTGCAAATCGAATGGAACAAGCTGCACTTTCTGATCAATACCTTGCCAGAAGGTTTGCTTGAAAAAGCCCTGCCATCAAAACGCAAAGCTTTCTACCAATTAGGACAACTATTACACCTCTCTATTGACGACCTGGCTCGCCTTTTCACGATCCTCGGAGAAGACTTCACCAGCACAATGCGCTTGTTTGGTTCCCGACAAGCTGATTTCTCGATCCAGTTGCTGAGTGGATCTCTAAATGACTATCGCCGCGCTACCGTGGACTGGTGGAGAAACATTGAGGACAATTTTCCCGAGATCACAAGTCGACCGATCTACTTCGTTTCTTCCAATACTCACAGCCTGATCAACCTGCTTTCTGGTTATGCCCTGGGTAAGAAAGAGACCCTGCTCTCTCACATTCGCGAAAACGAACCCGCTCTCGAAGCAGAGTGGGAAGAAATAAATCGACAGGATTCATTGTCAAACCTGGAGAATTTCTATTATTACGCGATGAAAACCTACCTTGGCTCTCACAAAAATGATCAGTTGGTTGAAGAGCAATTCCAGTTTGAACGCGAACGCGGCATTATCCGCGTTCCCAGCAAACACTCCTTTGATATAGAAGCCAATATCATCGACCTCTCCAGGCTCGATCCAGAAACGATCGACCAACGTCTTGCGCCTGCCAATGGTGACAATACGCTCAACTTTCTCAAAAAAAGCAACGCGGTGATCTTAAATATCGATTACCCGCTTGGCGTGGCAGCTTACAACCTCCTGAGCAAAATTTCAGAGAACGTAAACGAGATCCTCGGCATTTATGTCATGGGCAAAGCCGCCAGTCTTAACGCCATTAAAGGGGATGTGATCATTCCTGAGGTTGTGTATGATGAGCATTCCCAGAACACTTACATCTTCTCCAATAAATTCTCAGCCACCGATGTTTCCCCCTATCTCAGTTACGGAACCGTGCTTGACAACCAAAAAGCGGTCACTGTCTTAGGCACCTACTTGCAGAACAAGAATATTATGGATGTCGTCTATCGCGAGGGATATACCGATATCGAGATGGAAGCCGGGCCCTATCTTTCGGCTGTCTATGAGCTTTCCCGTCCGCAGCGCTACCCGATCAATCAGATCGTCAACCTGAATAAGCTTTCCTTTGACCTGGGCATCATGCATTATGTATCAGATACCCCCTACACCAAGGGGAAAAATCTCGGCGCAGGGGGCTTATCTTATTTTGGAATGGATTCGACCTACGCGGTTTCCATTACCATCCTGAAACGCATTTTGCAGCTTGAAAAAGAGAGGCTCGCCAAATAAGGCGCTTAGCCTAACCTCTCTCTTAATTTTTCAGCGCTGCTCTTGTAGCCAGCCAACTTTTCGCGTTCTGCTTCTACAACATTTGCGGGAGCCTTTTGCGCGAAAGGTGAGCTGAGCAATTTCTCAAGTCTGGCGATATGACTTTCAGCCTCGGCCAACTCTTTTTCCAGGCGTTCCCGATCAAGCTCGCTTTCCGCGCCTGCTGACAGATTGAGATAGACCTCAATATCTTCCACGACCAATACCGTCAAACCCTCAGTTTCGGGCTTTTCGGCGTGTATGGTAAGGCTTCCTTCATTTAGTCCAGCAAGGTCAACCAGGAGATTCTTGTTTTCTTCTAACAAACCAGCCCTTGCGGCGCTGACAAGGATCGCATCCACCTTTTTGTTGGGTTCAACCTTGAACTCTGAACGCAAATTGCGAATCGAGCGCACAAGTTCCTGCACCAGTTCAAAATTCTTGATCGCTGCGTCTTCCCAGCCTTCGTTTTGAATTCTTTCCGGCCATTTCGCGACCATCAGATGCTCTTCCCAGCCATTTTCAGGAGCGTAGACTCTGCCATTGCTTTGGCAGGCCTCCTTCAAATGCCCCCACATCGCTTCGGTCACAAAGGGAGTAAAGGGATGCAGCAAGCGCAGCATCAGATCCAGCACTTCTGCCAAAATTCTGGCGGTACTGGCAGCCCTGTCATCATCCTCGTTCAACTGACGTTTGGAAGATTCCAGATACCAATCGGCGAAATCGTTCCACAAGAATTCATAGACCTGCTTGCCAGCCTCACCAAACTGGTAATTTTCAAAAAGGCTGTTGACATTATTAACGGTTTGTCTGGCTTTGGCCCAGATCCAGGAATCCGCCAGCGTCAGCTTCACTTCATTTTCCTGTTGCTTCTCAATTCGATTGATGGCATTGATCACAAAGCGGCCGATATTCCAAACCTTGTTGGCAAAGTTGCGATTTGCCTCCACCTTTTTTACACCCACATTCTGGTCGTTGCCAGCGCTTGATCCGACAACAAGTGTAAATCGCAAAGCATCAGTGCCGTATTCATTCATCAAAACCAATGGATCAATGACATTGCCCTTGGTCTTGCTCATCTTCTGACCCTTGTCATCGCGCACCAGGCCGTGCAGATAGACAGTGTGGAATGGAGCTTGCTTCGTAAAGTACAGAGCATCCATTACCATTCTCGCCACCCAGAAGAAAATGATGTCATAGCCTGTCTCCATCACACTGGTTGGATAGAAATATTTGAAATCAGGGGTTTCATCAGGCCAGCCAAAGACTGAAAAAGGCCACAATCCTGACGAGAACCAGGTGTCCAACACATCCGGATCCTGCACCAGATCATGGGAGCCGCATTTCGGACATTCGCTGGGGTCTTCCCTTGGAACGATCACCTCATGACAATTCTGACAGGTCCAAACCGGAATGCGATGCCCCCACCAGAGTTGACGGCTGATACACCAATCCTGAATATTATCCATCCAGTTCAGGAAAACTTTGGTAAAACGTTCCGGCACGAAAGTGATCTCACCATTTCGCACAGATTCAGCCGCCGCGGCTGCCAGACTATCCATCTTGACAAACCATTGGCTTGAAACAAGCGGTTCCACGATCTCACCGCCGCGCTGGGAGCGCGGCACGTTCATTAAATAGGGTTCTTCTTTGATAACAAGGCCTGCTTCTGCCATATCAGCCCAGATCGCCTTGCGGGCGGCAAAGCGTTCCAAACCGGCATACTTGCCGGCATTTTCGTTTAGGGTGGCATCCTTGTTCATGATATTGATCAATTCAAGGTGATGGCGTTCGCCAATTTCATAGTCATGCGGATCATGTCCTGGGGTGATCTTCAGCGCGCCAGTTCCAAATTCCTTGCTGACGTAATCATCCGCGATCACAGGGATTTTTCTTCCCAAAACTGGCACCAAAACCTCTTTTCCAACATACTTTTGATAACGTTCATCATCAGGATGAACCGCCACGCCTGTATCGCCAGGAATGGTTTCCGGTCGGGTTGTGGCAACCGGCAAGTAATCCCCGGAACCATCCGCGAGCATATATTTGAAATAATAAAGCTTGCCCTGTTCTTCTGAATACTCAACTTCCAGATCGGAAACTGCCGTTTGCAGACCAGGCGACCAGTTGATCATGCGCGGGCCCTGATAAACCAACCCATCTTCATAAAGGCGAATGAAAGCTTCGCGTACTGCTCTGGCTAATCCTTCATCGAGCGTAAAACGCTCCCTTTCCCAGTCGCAGGAGGCGCCCAAACGCCGCAATTGGGTTGTGATCTGGCCACCATATTTATGTTTCCATTCCCAGACACGGGCTTCAAAAGCTTCACGTCCGAGGTCATGCCGCGATTTTCCTTCAGACCGCAAAAGGTTCTCAACCTGCAGTTGGGTCGCGATGCCAGCATGGTCTGTGCCCGGCACCCACAAAGTTGGCTCACCCTTCATGCGGTGATAGCGGATCATGATGTCTTCAAGCGTCACGAACAAAGGGTGCCCCAGATGCAAAGAACCGGTCACATTGGGGGGTGGGATAACAATGACAAAAGGCTCAACCTCCGGATCATGACCAGGTTGATTGGGGTCATTCGTCGGTTTGAAATAACCTCTCTCTTCCCATTCCTTATAAATATCTTCTTCGTACTCCCTAAAATCGTATGCCTTTGGCAGTTCTGTCATCCTGACCTCCAATGTATTAATAAAAAAACTTTCGCTCAAACAGAGGGCGAAAGTATCTTCCGTGGTACCACCTCAATTCGGTCCGCAGACCGCACTTGGCTTGAGCGATATCGGGCTCTCCCGGGAAGTTCTACTCTCTCGCGATTTCTTCTTCCGTCTTTCACGGCGACCTGGCTTTGCGCTTTCCGCGGGCTTCTCAGCTGCTGCCCTTCTCTGTCGGCGCTTTCAAAGCTACTACTCCGTGAGCATATTTTACTTCAGTTTTGTCTTGACACAGGAATCTGTATACAAACTCCTGTGTCAAAAAAATATAGATTTATTTATCCATCGTGATGACCTGGTCTTGCCAGCGGTGCCAGCCATCAAATTTTTCCTGGATGATCTTTCTGCCTTCACCAGGTGATTTCAGTCCCATCAACTCCAGATCGGCATCCACCATGATCCTGACCAGTTCATTGAATTTCACCTTGGGCTTCCAACCCAGCTTTTCGGTGGCTTTTTTCGGATCAGCCAAAAGATAATCCACTTCTGTCGGGCGGAAATAGCGGGGATCAATTTCGACATATTTACTCCAATCCAGATCCACATAGCCAAAAGCGGCATCCAAAAAGTCGCGCACAGAATGTGATTCGCCGGTTCCAAATACGTAATTGGTCGGTGTTTCCTGCTGCAAGAGTTTATGCATCGCCTCTACGTATTCCGGCGCGTATCCCCAGTCACGCTTGGAGTCAAGATTGCCTAAAAAGAGCTTGTCCTGTTTTTTGGCCACAATGGCGGCAACAGCTCGGGTGATCTTTCGGGTGACAAAAGTTTCACCACGGCGAGGGCTCTCGTGATTGAACAGAATGCCATTAACGGTGAACATGTTATAGCCGTCGCGATAGTTTTCCACCATCCAGTAAGCGTACAGCTTTGCCACCGCGTAAGGGCTTTGGGGGTGAAATGGCGTGTCTTCGTTCTGAGGAGGTTTGGCGGAACCAAAGAGCTCACTGGTTGAAGCCTGATAGAAACGCGTTCCACGATTCAGACGCTTGATCGCTTCCAGCATGCGGGTCGTTCCCAGACCAGTCACATCGCCGGTATATTCGGGCATATCGAAGGAAACCCGCACATGGCTTTGCGCTGCCAGGTGATAGACCTCATCCGGTTTTGTGTCATAAATGATATCGCCAAGAACCCCGCTGGCGCCCATGTCGCCGTAGTGTAAAAATAGTTGAGCGGAACCGTTTTTTACATGGGGATCGTGATAAAGGTGGTCAATTCGTTTGGTGTTGAATGTACTTGCGCGTCGGATCACTCCATGAACTTCATATCCCATACTGAGCAAATATTCTGCTAAATATGATCCATCTTGTCCCGTAATTCCGGTAATAACAGCTACTTTCATCCTTCACCTCATTTTCATTAATGAGAAGATAGTATACCTCATTCTTAGAAAATGCCTCTTGTCGGTTATAATTTTGTCAGTTCTTTATAAAACCACTTACCAAAGGAGATGCAATGAAAAAGATTCACAAGATCGTTGTGTTAATGCTTGTTTTTATCCTGGTTTTGAGTGCTTGCTCCAAACCAACCACCGACAACCCCGAAGTCACAGATTCTGATGAGATCACACTGGTTGTCTGGGATCAGTTCTACCGCCCCGAAGAAAGCGCTGTGATCGAAAAGCTGAACGCTGAATTCGAAAAAGCTCACCCCGGTGTCAAGATTCAGCGCGAGGTCAAGGTACTGGATGACCTCAAAATGACCGTCAAACTGGCGCTTGCTGAAGCCGACGGGCCGGATGTTGCCCAGGTGAACCAGGGCCGCAGTGATATGGGCGCCCTGATCGAAGCCGACCTGCTCCTGCCGCTTAATGACTACCTCGCCAAATATGGATGGGGAAATGTCTTCTCAACCAGTGTTGCCAGCCGCAACAGCTTCACGCCTGATGGCAAATCGTTTGGTCAGGGCAATCTTTACGGTGTTAGCCCGACCGCTGAAGTTGTAGGCGTTTTTTACAACAAAGGCATCTTCAGGAAAAACCGCTGGTCTGTGCCAACCACTTTTGAAGAATTTCAGGAACTCCTGGCAAAGATCAAAAAAACCGGTATCACGCCAATTTCTTTTGGATCTTTGGACGGCTGGAACGCGATCCACGAGTTCAGCGCGATCCAACACCTGTTGGTCACCCCTGCCTACATCAACAACCTGACCTACGGCGTCAACAACGTCTCGTTTGACACACCTGAAAACCAGGAAGCAGCACAGATCCTGCTCGATTGGGCTCAGGCCGGATATTTTACTGAAGGCTACCCCGGCATCGGATACGATGACTCCAACAACAACTTCAAAGCCGGTGAAGGCGCGATGACCATCACAGGTTCCTGGTTTGCCCCCGAGCTGATGACCGGTACCGATCAGGAATTCGGTTTCTTCCTCCTGCCAGGCCTTAGCGGCAAGCAGACCATGGCAATCGGCGGCGTCGGGGTTCCCTACGCCATCCGCAAAACCACCCAACATCCTGACCTTGCAGCTGAATACCTGAACTGGATGATCAGCCCGCGCGCTGCCGAGCTTTGGGCGCAGGCAGGTATGCTGCCGGCAATGTCGCTGCCTGAAAACTCCAAAGTCAAAACGAATAATCTCTTCGGTGAAACGCTTTATGCCTGGGAAACGATCAACAAGAATAACGCGGTTGGTCATTATATCGACTGGGCAACCCCAACTTTTTACGACACCCTGGTCGCGGAGCTGCAAAAGCTGCTTGGCAGCATTGCCACTCCTGCTGATTTTACGGCAGCAGTTGAACGCGATTATGCCCAGTTCCTTAAAGAACAAAACAAATAGGACAATAATTTCAGGAGCGGTTTCAGGTTTGAAACCGCTCTCTTTATCTCATGCGAAAAGCAAATCGTTATCCTGGAGAAAGCAAATGGCTTGGCTTGTTTTATCTTTTGCCAGCCTTTTTGATCTACGCACTTTTTACGCTGATCCCCATCATCGAAACGTTTCGAAGCAGCTTTTTTGAGTGGAGCGATCTCGGCCGAACCAGCCAGTGGGTCGGATTACAAAACTATCTTGTTCTTTTTCAGGACGGTAGTTTCGTGAAAGCATTCTCCAACAACCTAATTTTTATCATTTTTTATAGCATCATCCCGATCTTATTAGGCCTCTTTTTGGCAAGTCTGCTCGGTAGATATCCAATCCCTGGCTTTACCGTATTCCGCACCGTTCTTTTCCTGCCTCAGGTGATCAGCATGGTTGTGGTTGGCGTCATCTGGCGTTGGATGTTCAATCCGACCAACGGACCCATTAACCTTTTTCTTGCAGCTATCGGTTTGGGACATCTTCAACAGGCCTGGCTGGGCAGCTTTCAATGGGCTTTGCCTGCTGTCGGGTCGATCGCGTCCTGGGTACAGTACGGTTTTTGTATGGTTCTTTTCCTGGCGGGCATGCAGCGTATTCCCGAGGAATATTACGAAGCCTCAAGCCTGGATGGCGCCAGTGCTTTTCATCAGTTCTTCCTCATCACCATTCCAGGGCTTAAAGCTGAAATTGCCGTCGCGCTCATTACGACGATCGTATCGGCTTTGCGCGTTTTTGATCTGGTTTATTCAACTACAAAGGGAGGCCCTGGCGAAAGTACGCTCGTCACTGGCTATTTAATCTATCGCTCCGCCATTCTCAATAATCAAATTGGCTACGGAGCGGCGATCGCCACCTTGCTTACAGTTGTGATTCTTTCCCTCTCTTTCCTGATCCGCAGAATATTATCCGACCGCAGCGAGGTGTTATGAAGCCGAGCTGGAACAAACTCATCCCACGCTATTTAATTCTGACAGTGTTCATGCTGATCGTGTGCATCCCGATCTGGGGTGCCCTGATGAGCACCTTCAAAGCTGATTCCGAATTGCTCAATTCACCCTTCAGCCCGCCGCAAACCTGGACGCTGGAAAACTTCAAAGAAGCCTGGACCGTTGGTAAATTCAGTCAATTCTTCAAAAACAGTGTGATCGTCACAACAGTTGTCGTCATTGCAAGTGTTTTTTTGTCAATACTGAGCGGCTACGCGTTCGGGCAATTGCCCTTGCCTGGCAAGAAACTGCTTTTTCCGTTGATGCTGATCGGCTATATGGTGCCTTTTGAGGCAGTCATCATCCCTCTCTACCACTGGATGGGAGCGCTCGGGCTGCGCAACACCTACTGGGCGCTCATCCTGCCGCAGATCGGCTTAAGCGTCTCTTTCGGCACGCTTTGGATGAGTTCTTTCTTCGAGAACGCGCCTCAGGAGCTGGTTGATGCCGCGACCATTGACGGCGCGACACGCTGGCAAACGCTTTGGGGCATCCTATTCCCGCTCTCCAGACCAGCCACCACTACGCTGATCGTCCTCATTTTCATGTGGACCTGGAACGAATTCCTGCTCGCGCTGGTGATGGTGCAATCCGAGAGCATGCGCACACTCCCTGTTGGTCTGGCATTTTTCCAGGGACGTTTCAGTTCCAACATCTCCCTGATGGCTGCCGGGGCAATCATTGTCGCTTTGCCAACCATTCTGATCTACATCCTCTTCCAACGCTTTTTCATTCGCGGCATGCTTGGCGGAGCGATCAAAGGCTAAACACAATTCATTCTGATCTGAATTCTTTCGATCTTTTCATTAAATTGCCCTCAGGAGAAATGAATGCCCTGGTAAACCTCCCATGGTTTGAGATATGACAAAGCTCTCCCCTGATTTCGTATCATAAACCTTTAACCTCTGATAAAATCGTTCTTAAGGAGATAAAAATGACACAAAAACAATGGACAAAAGCCCCTGAATTTAAGCTCGACCTGAAGAAAAAGTATATTGCCACTTTCAAGACCGATAAAGGCGATATCAAAGTGGAATTATTCGCAGCCAAAGTTCCCAACACCGTTAACAACTTCGTTTTTCTTGCCCGTGAAGGCTTTTACGACGATACGATCTTCCACCGCGTGATCAACGATTTCATGGCCCAGGGCGGCGACCCGACAGGTACTGGGCGTGGCGGCCCTGGCTACACATTCCGCGACGAGTTTGACAATTCGCTCAAACACGACAAACCAGGCATGCTTTCCATGGCAAATGCCGGACCCAACACCAACGGTTCGCAATTCTTCCTGACCCACGTGCCAACCCCCTGGCTGGATGGCAAACACGCTGTTTTTGGCCAGATCATTGATGGGCTCGAGGTACTCATGGCGATCCCTGAACGCGACCCGCGTTTGTTTGGTTCCCCCGCCGTCAAATTGCATACCATCGAAATCACAGAAGAATAAGAGAGGGCTGTATGACAGAATTGTTGATCAACGGCACCAGTCTGACCATCGAACAAGTGGTCAAAGTATCTCAAGACCCAAACATAAAAGTCCGAATTGACCCAAAAGCGATTCCCAATATCCAAAAAGCTGCCGACGCGGTCCAACGCTTTATCCAGGAAGGACGCATTGCCTATGGCATCACGACGGGTTTTGGAGCTTTTAAGGATAAGCTGATCTCGGCCGACGATGTCGAAAAACTGCAGGAAAACATCATTCTCAGCCACTCGGTCGGCGTTGGGCCTGAATTCGACGATCAGGTTGTGCGCGCGATGATGATGATCCGCGCCAACACGCTCACACACGGGCACAGCGGTATCCGCGTTAAAACCATTGAGCTCTTACTGGCACTGCTCAACCACAACATTTTGCCCATCATTCCGTCCAAAGGCTCTCTTGGTGCCAGCGGAGACCTTGCCCCCCTGGCGCACATGTCCCTGCCCCTGCTCGGTGTCGGAAAAGTTAAATTCCAGGGTCAAATCATGGACGCGAAGGAAGCCATGCGCAAAGTTGGCCTTGAGCCGATCAAGCTGGTAGCCAAAGAGGGCCTCGCCCTCACCAACGGCACCACGCTGATGACCGCGCTCGGAGCACTGAATGTTCATCGCGCAGAAATTCTGATGCAATCAGCAAACTGCGCCGGAGCCCTGACGCTCGAAGCGCAAAACGGCACCATGCGCGCCTTCATGCCCCAGGTTCATCGTTCCCGGCCTCAGAATTGCCAGGCTGAAACAGCCGCCACCATGCGTGATCTCCTGCAGGGCAGCCAGTTTACACGCCCTGATAATTCCCTCAACGTTCAGGATGCCTATACCTTGCGCTGCATCCCTCAGGTGCACGGCGCGGTCGCGAACACGATCGATTTTGTTCGCTCCGTCATTCAGACCGAGCTTAATTCGGTCACGGATAATCCATTGATGTTCTTTGAAGAGGACGGAAGTGTTGAGATCATTTCTGGAGGCAACTTCCACGGCGAACCGCTTGCCCTTGCGCTGGATTACCTTGCCATCGCGATCGCTGATCTCGGCAACATGTCAGAACGCCGTATTGCCAAACTCATCGACAACAAAACTGAGCTTTACCCCTCTTTCCTGGCAGCAAAAGGTGGGCTCAATTCGGGTTTCATGCTGCTGCAATACACCGCCGCCGCGCTTGCATCCGAGAATAAAACCCTCGCTCATCCATCCAGTCTTGATTCGATCCCATCTTCCGGCAACGTTGAAGACCACGTCAGCATGGGCGCCAACGCCGCCCTGCACTGCGCCTGGGTGCTCGATAACGTCAGCACCATCGTCGCGATCGAGATGATGTCCGCCGCTCAGGCAATCGATTTCCGCCTTTTGGAGCAGCCAAACCTGAAGCAAGGGAAGGGAACTGCGGTAGCTATGCGCAAGATACGGCAAATCGTGCCGTTCTTCCCCGAAGACGACTTCTTCCAACCCGCTCTTACCGATTTTGTCAGCGCATTGCGCGCGGGTGAATTTTGCATTACTAATAACTGATTGGCTACATCATAAAACCAGACGAGCCTGATATTGGCTCGTCTGGTTTTATGATTCAATCAATAGGATTTAAATAGAACCGCTCATCAACTCCACACGCCCGCTATTTCGCTTCCACAATGCGGGCATTGGCCGTCCCGCAGCTTATTCTCAAGCAACCAGACAGAATCGCGTTTTAGCAAAGACGCTCCACAGTTTGGACAATATGTGTCTTCACCGCTTCCCAGATTGCCGGCATAAACAAATTTTAGCCCTGCTTTCCTGCCCACTTCAAGGACATGCGCGATCGACCTTGGATCAGTCGGCGCGACCTCACGAAATTGTTCCTGTGGAAAATAACGACTGACATGCCAGGGCGTAACCGTGCCCAAGCTTTCGGCAATAAAACCCGCCAATCCGTTAATTTGCGCCTCATCATCATTCACGCCAGGCACAAGTAAAGTCGTTACCTCAAGCCAGACTCCGGCCTCTTTGACCTTTTTGCAATTCTCCAGAATTGGTTCCAGGCGCGCGCCGGTGTAGCTGCGATGGATCTTCTCGTCAAAAGCCTTGATATCAATATTGATGGCGTCCAGAAGCGGAAGGTAAGTTTCCAACATTACCTCGCTCATGTAGCCGTTGCTCACCCAGACATTGCGAATACCAGATTCTTTTGCCAGAACAGACACATCCCGCGCGTATTCATAAAAAACGCTCGGCTCCGTGTAGGTGTATGAAATGCTTTTCGCGCCAGCGCGCCTGGCAGCCGAGACCACTTTATCAGGCTCAACATAAGCAAAACGATCAGGATGATTTCGATCGCTCGTCTGCGAAATTGACCAATTCTGGCACCACTTGCAGCTTAAATTACAACCTGTCGCGGCAATAGAATAGCTGCGGCTGCCTGGCAGGAAGTGGTACAGAGGCTTTTTCTCAATAGGGTCAAGATTAGACGAGACCAGTTTCCCATAATTCAGGCTATAAAGCTTCCCGTCAACATTTTTACGCACACCACATATACCGACTCTGTCCTTGTGGATCCGGCAATGATGGCTGCAGAGTTTGCAAACCACGCTTTCATTCCCGATGGATTCCCAAAAACTGGCTTCTTTCATCTCAACTCTCATCCAGGGGCTCGTTATTCAAAAGCTCGATCATGTGAATGACGGCAGAATTATCCTGATCGCCCTTTCCATTGGCAACCATGCCATTAAACAGCTGTGTATTGACCGCCGTTCCAGGCAGGCTCATCCCAAATTCCTTGACAGTATCCATGACGATATTCAGATCCTTGGCCTGCAAACTGGATTTGAAGCCTGGAGCCCGGTTGCCGGCAAAGAGTCTTTGCGGTTTATTATCCAGCGTCCAGCATTGAGCCGCGCCGCTCTTGATCGCCTCGATTACGCGTTGAGGATCAGCGCCTGTCTTTTGCGCGAAGATCAGCAGCTCCGCTTCTGCGACCATTTGGGCTGCGACCATGATCTGATTGGCAGCTTTGGCGATCTGCCCACAGCCCGGACCACCAATGTAGGTGATCTTCGAGCCGATCGTTTCCAGCATCGGTCGCACGCGTTCCAGCGCATCCTCATCCCCACCAACCATAATGGTCAGTGTGCCGTTGATCGCGCCGATCTCGCCGCCGCTTACTGGCGCGTCCAGACAGCTGACACCCTTTTCACGCATGGTCTCATAGATCATCCGACTTGCGGCTGGTTTGATCGTTGAGTTGTCAACCAATATCATGCCTGGTCGAGCGCCCTCAATGACCCCACCTTCACCCAGGACCACCCTGATCACATCAGCCGAATCGGAAACGTTGACAAAAACGACATCCGATTGTCTTGCCAGCTCTGCCGGGCTATGCGCCAAAGAAGCGCCCTGAGCAACCAACCTGTCTGCTTTTGAAAGCGTGCGATTATAAACGGTGAGTTCATAACCTGCTTTCAATAAATTCTCCGCCATTGGCGCGCCCATCGTCCCCAATCCGATACAACCAACCCGCATTCCATTCATTTCAGCCTCCTTTTGATGTAATTATAGTACTTCTAACCAGCATTTATTCAGTGGAAAGAAAAGCTACCATTTTTGTTAAATTCTCCCTGCTTTGTTCGCGCGTTGTATCCAGTCCACACTCGCATTCCCATAATACAAATCGGCAAAATTGCCTCCTGCTAACCCAATTTTAACCTTATGCAAACACGCAATTGCGGTATACTAAGAAGTTGGAACAAATTCAAACCATTATCGGAGGAAAAAAGTGGATCCAATCATCAATGCAGTTCTGAAACCAAAGAGTATTGCCGTTATCGGTGCTTCAACCAACCCTGAGAAGATCGGCTATAAAGTTGTCGAAAATCTCAAAAATTGTGGCTACCAGAATCCGGTCTACCCCATCAACCCTGGTGCGGAAGATATTCTTGGTTACAAATGCTATCCTAACATCAAGGACGTTCCCTATGTTGTTGACGCAGCCATTGTCACTGTGCCGGCAAAATTCGTTCCGGAAGTTGTTCGCGATGCTGGAGAAAAAGGTGTCAAAGGTATAAGCATTATCACTTCAGGTTTCAGTGAAGTTGGCGATGTTGCCCTTGAAAATGAAGTCGTGAGCATCGCTCATGAGTATGGTATGCGTGTTATTGGCCCGAATATCATCGGTGTGCTCTCCAACAGTGACAAAATGAACGCCTCGTTCACCAATTTCCTCCCTCTGGATGGAAAAGCAGCGCTGGTCTCGCAAAGTGGCGCTCTCCTGATCGCCATGGACGCGGCCACCTACACCCGCCGTGTCGGTTTTGACAAGATGATCTCGATCGGCAACCAGGCTGACCTCGATTTTGCTGATCTGATCGCTTATCTCAATGAAGATGAGAACACAACCTGTATCACCCTATACATCGAAGGCATCAAAAACGGTGCGCGCTTTATGGAAGAAGCCCGCAAGTGCACCAAACCGATCATTGCCCTCAAGGCTGGCACCTCTGCCCATGGTGCCGCGGCAGCCGCTTCCCACACCGGCTCTCTGGCTGGTTCCGCCAAGGTTTACGAAGCCGCTTTCCAGCAGGCTGGCGTATCCCAGGCTGAAGATCTGAACGATATGTTCGATACCACCCTCGCCCTGGCCCTGCAGCCAACCATGAAGGGTGACAATCTCCTCATCGTTACCAACGGTGGTGGTGTTGGTGTGTTGGCCACCGACGCGGCTGAAAAATACGGCCTGCCGCTCAAGTTCGCCCCTGAAGAAGTCCAGGCTGAACTGCGCAAGCACATGCCTTCCTTTGGTTCTGCCAAAAACCCGGTCGACATTACTGGTGGTGCGGGTCTGGAAGGTTATTACGAAGGCGTCAAATATGCCTATGCCCACCCCTGGGTTGATGGTCTGGCTGTGCTCTACTGCGAAACTTCCGTCACCAACCCTCAGGAAATTGCTGAAGCCATCTACAACTCGATCCAGGAATCCGGCGCGACCGGCAAACCCGTCGCGGTATCCTTTATCGGTGGTGAACGTTGTGAAGCGGCCATGCAGTGGTTGATCGAACACGATATTCCCACTTATAACGCTCCAGACCTGGCTGTCAAAGCCCTGGCCTCCTTACGCAAACAGAACGAAATGTTGGCAACTTCACACAATGCTCCCTACAAACCCACCGATGTCGACGGCGCCAAAGCCCGCGAGATCATTGCCGCTGCCCGTGCCAAAGGCCGTGATGCCCTGACGGAAGTTGAAGCCAAGCATGTATTTGCCGCGTACAATCTGCCTGTCACCCCGACCGAACTGGCAAAGACCGAAGAAGAAGCGATCCAACTCGCCAATCAGATCGGTTATCCAGTGGTTATGAAGATCGTCTCTCCCGACATCCTGCACAAATCCGATGCCGGCGCGGTCAAAGTCAACCTCAAGAGCGATGATGACGTTCGCAACGCCTGGAAAGTCATCATGGAAAACTCCCTCAAATACAAAGCCGACGCTGAGATCGATGGCATGGCCGTCCAGCAAATGGCTCCTTGGTCCACGGAAGTGATCGTTGGTTCTGTCAACGATTCCACCTTCGGCCCCACCCTGATGTTTGGTCTGGGCGGCATCTTTGTGGAAGTCATGAAAGACGTCACCTTTAAGGTTGCTCCAATTGACGAAAATACCGCGTTTAACATGCAGTCCGAGATCAAAGCCTCCAGGATCCTCAAGGGTGCCCGTGGTGAGACCCCGCGCGACCAGAAAGCACTAGCGAACGTCCTGGCGCACTATTCCTACATGATCTACGACCTCAAGGACGAAATTGCTGAATCGGACGCCAACCCCGTCATCGTTTACGAAGACGGCAAGGGTGTCGCAGTTGTTGACGCTCGTATCATCCTGACAAAAAAGTAAGCTTAAACAGCGAAACACACAATCAGGCCACTGTTGGTAAAATCAACAGTGGCTTTTTATTTAGTTGTATGAAAGGAAAGCAAAAAATGAAGAAAAACTTTTTGATCGATATGGATGGAGTCCTGGTGCATGGAGCCCGTGCGATACCAGGGGCTGATAAGTTTTTGCAAACGCTCAAAGAGCAAAAACGAAAATTTGCCATCCTGACCAATAATTCCAAATATACCACCCGCGACCTGGCACATCGGCTGAATGAAGCCGGTCTTGAAGTGGGTAAAACCGACATTTTTACCTCTGCCCTGGCAACCGCAAAATTCCTGCAAAGGCAAAACCCCAATGGCACCGCTTACGTCATCGGAGAGCTTGGCCTGACCGAGGCGATCCACAGCCACGGCTACATTCAAACTGAGCTCAATCCAGATTTTGTTGTTTTGGGTGAGACCGGTACCTATAGCCTCGATCAGATCACAATCGCGATCCGATTGATCGAAAAGGGTGCCCGTTTCATCGCCACAAATCCTGATCCGTCAGGGCCCAGCGAAAGTGGCACAGTACCTGCCACAGGCGCGATGGCAGCGCTCATAGAAAAAGCAACCGGCAAGCATGCCTTTTTTGTTGGCAAACCCAACCCGCTCATGATGCGCACAGCTCTGAATCATTTTGACATGCATTCGGAAAACACCTACATGGTGGGTGATCGCATGGATACGGATATTCTTTCCGGTATTTCTGCCGGGATGGACACGATCCTGGTCCTGACCGGTTCGACCAACGAGAAAGATATTGATCGCTACCCCTATCGCCCGATGCACATTCGTAAATCGGTTGCCCATATTGACCTGAACGAGTTTAAGTAGATACCGCTATGAAATTCAGCCGTCGTGACTTTTTAAAATTCTCTCTTCTTGGTCTGGGCTTGAGTGCTTTTAGCCCCTTCCAGGAGGAAGACAAAGTCAATTCCACCCATCCTCGTTTGATGTTGGTTGGTAACAAACAAGGCGTCAGCATCTACAAAGAACCAGACGAACGAAGCGCCATCCTTTATCAACGCCAGTACAATGAGATCATTAACGTTTACGAAGAAGTGATCGGGCCCAATGGCCCGGCCTGGAACCCGATCTGGTACCGTTGTTGGGGCGGCTATGTCTTCAGCGGCTACCTGCATGAAGTTCGCTACGAATACAATCCGCTTTCAAAACCGAGCCGCACTACCGGCCAGCTGGCCGAACTAACCGTGCCCTACTCCCGCTCGATGTACTATCAATCCACATCGGGTTGGGAGCCACTTTGGATGTATATTTACGGCAGCACGCACTGGGTCACCGATGTCATTGAAGGCCCGGATGGACGGCCCTGGTATCAGGTTGAAGACCAGCTCGGACGCACCAAAACGGCCATTCCTTATGAACATTTGCGTTTCATTGATGACGCTGAGTTCGACCCGATCAGTCCGGATGTGCCCCCTGAAGCCAAATCCATTGATGTTTCCATCCCACACCAACGCATGCGCGCCTATGAGGGCGAGGAGATCGTTTTTGAGACCAAGGTCTCAACCGGCTTCCCCACCGGTTCAGGAAAATATGCCATCAAAACCAAAATGCCCTCCAAACACATGGGCGACGCAGTCCTCACCAGCGATATCCGCCAACGGATCTGGATGGGCGTGCCCTGGACCTGCTTCTTTGAACTGAATATCGGTTTGGCCACGCACGGCACCTTCTGGCACAGCAATTTTGGCACGCCCATGAGCGCGGGTTGCATCAATATGCGCAATAGTGATGCCAAATGGGTCTTCCGCTGGACTTATCCGGTCGCGCCGCCGGAAAACTGGGCGACGCACGGCTGGGGCACAATTATCAACGTGCACACTTAGTCGACGAATTCCTGAAAGACCTGATTTCCAAGCATGATCCCTTGCCTGGTCAGGCGCAGGTGTGGCCCGTCCTCAAATGGCGCCCATTCCACGAACTGAGCGCCCAGTAATTTTTTAATTTCGGTCGGAAAGGCCTCTTGAATCGCAAGTCCGAATCTGTTTTTGAAGACGATATCGGAAACCCCTTCTCGGGTCAAACGCAGCCCCAGCATCATTTGCTCCTGCATGGCGTCTCTTCTGGAGATGGGGATTTGTTCCATGACGTAAGGAGATCCTGTCTGATCTTCACGATCAACACACCCGATGTAATCCTGTAAATTATCATAGTTATGATAACGCCTCTCACCCAGGCGGCCATGCGCCCCAGCGCCAAGCCCGAGATAATCCAGATTGTGCCAGTAGACCTTGTTATGCCGGGATTCAAGGTCTACGTTTCGAGCCCAGTTGGATATCTCATAATGCTGGTATCCCCGCGCAGGCAAATGATCGATCGCCCACTCAAACATATCAGCCACCAGATCATCATCAGGCAGAACGAGTTCACCAGAGGCAAGCATTCTGGCAAATTCCGTGTTCTCTTCGAGGATCAGGGAATAGAGTGAAAGGTGCTCAACGCCCAGATCGCAGGCTCTTTTCAGATTTTCCTGCCATCTTTCCAGCGACTGCCCGGGCAGTCCAAAAATAAGATCAAGGCTCAGGTTTTCAAAACCAGCATAGCGTGAAAACCTGATCGCTTCCCCTGCCTGCTCAGCATTGTGAATGCGGCCCAAAACCTTTAGATCTTCATTGTCAAAGGATTGTATCCCCAGACTCAAACGGTTGACCCCGGCCTGCCGAAGCGCTTGCAGATAGGATAAGCTGAGCGTACCAGGGTTTGCCTCGAGCGTGATCTCCGCATTCTCATTCAGAGGAAATTGTTCTTTCAAAGCTGTAATTATTAAACCAATTGTCTTTGCCGGCAATACCGATGGCGTACCACCGCCAAAGTAAACCGTATCAATTGGATCAGTGATCCCCCCTCGATACGCTTCAATCTCATCAAGCAAAGTTTCAACGTATTTCCCAATCAAATCACCTTGACCGGCATACGTGATAAAATCACAGTAGTAACAACGTTTAATACAGAACGGAAGATGAATGTAGACTGCTGACATTGCAACAATTTTACCAAAGCAATTATCAGTATATTGTCTTATAAAGAGCTTGAATATGAGAAAACCAAAAATCGAAACTACGCCAACAAAAACCAAAATTTGTCCGGTTTGTGGCACAAAACTTTCTGAAAACTCAAAACGCTGCCTGGTGTGCGGCACCGATCTGGCTGGCGAACCCAGCCCCAAAGAGAAAAAAGCGAGCAAGATCGACTCCCAACGAATTCCGGAAGTCCGGCTAAACCTCGTGGCACTGATCGCGATCATTGTCGCTTTTCTGGTCCTTATCGCAGTTCTGGTCTTCTTCATCGTCACCCGCGGCAAGAGCACCGGCGACGAAACGCAGGAAGCGCTCGAAACGATCACCGCAACCCCAACCCTGACCAACACCCCAGCCAACACCGCCACAATGACGCCCTTGCCAACCTGGACGCCGCTACCACCGCTTGACTATGTAGTCAAAGCTGGTGAAACCTGCCTTGACCTGGGTTTGAAATTTAATGTATCCGTCCAAAGCATCATCGATGCCAACAACCTCTTGCAGGAGTGCGTCATAGCCGAAGGAATGGCGCTCAAAATTCCGCAGCCAACACCAACCGCTTCGCCGGTTCCCACGGCCACACCGGAAGCTGTGGCATCCGATCTGGAGCTTTGCACCCACACCGATACGATCATTGTCGATGCCAACATGACCCTGAGCGGCATCGCGGCAAACTATAACGTTTCGATGATGGACATCAAAATTTACAATAATCTGAGCAGTGATATCGTCCGTCAGGGAGACAAACTCGTCATTCCCCTGTGCGATCGCCTTCCTACGGCTGGTCCGACATTAACGCCTACCCCTCTGCCTCCTTATCCAGCGCCAAATCTGCTTTTGCCACGTTCCGGGGAAGCCTTTTCGGCGACAAACGAGGCCGTCACGCTGCAGTGGGCGTCCGTCGCCTCGCTCTTCCCGAACGAGGTTTACCGTGTTGTCATTCAGGACCTTACCTCATCCGAGGAACGGATCCTGACCCAATATGTCACGGACACAAAGTTCATTCTGCCGTCCAGCTTCCGCCCAACCGACAACACCCCTCATGTCATTCAGTGGAGCGTTTCGGTCGCCAGACAGATCAACCAGGATCCAAATAATCCTATTTATGAAGAAGCAGGTGCGGTCAGCGCTTTCAGGGTCTTCACCTGGATCGGGAGCGGAGTCGCTCCAACGCCAAATCCATAGAGTATTCACAAATTAATATCAAAAGCACCTCTAAAGGGGTGCTTTTTGGTTTTTACTTTTGCCATTCCCATGCTCACTTGTGGACTCATATCTTCAAATTGACAGATAAAAAGCCGGTTCCTTTTGGAATCCGGCCTATATTCTCCCAAACCAGCTGACCTTATTTTTCTAAGTTTTCCAAATATTTTGTAGCCGAAATTGCTGCCGCGGCGCCCATTCCGGCTGAGGTCACAACCTGTTTGAAATAGGGATCGGCGATCTCGCCAGCTGCAAACACGCCTTCAACGCTCGTTTGCAACTGCCGGTCCACATCCAGCGTGCCTGCTGGGGTTATTTTGAGCTGGCCTTCAAAGAGTTTTGTGTTGGGGTTATGACCGATCGAGACAAAAACACCCTCAGTTGGAATGCGCCTTTGTTTTCCTGTAACCGTATCTTCGACCAATAGCTCTTCTATTTTTTCCGATCCAAGTATTTCTTTAACTACAGCGTTCCATAAGAATTTAACTTTTGGGTTATTGCGCGCTCGGTTTTCCAAAATCGCGCCTGCCCGCAAGGCATCCCGACGATGGATGATCGTAACGCTACGCGCAAAACGCGTTAAAAATAAAGCCTCTTCCAGGGCACTATCGCCGCCACCAACGATATGAATATCTTTATCCTTGAAAAACCAACCGTCACAGGTGGCGCAAAACGAAACGCCTCTACCGGTAAATTCCTGTTCCCCAGGCACATTCAGCCTGCGCGAATCCGCGCCCATACAAATGATCAGGCAGTCAGCTGTGTATTTTCCTGAAGATAAACAAACTTCAAAAGGCTGCTGTTCCAAATTGACGCTGGTGACAACATCAAAGACCACTTCCGCGCCAAAATGGCGGGCTTGCTCTTCGATAAGCTGTCCCAGTTCCGTTCCACCAACCCCTTTGGGAAAACCTGGAAAATTCTCGATCAAATGAGTTTGGGAGGCCTGGCCGTACAAAGTCATGCCGGTCACCAACAAAGGCTTCAGATCTGCCCTTGCGGTATAAAGCGCCGCTGTAAAACCTGCCGGACCACCACCAAGAACCATCACCTGCCTGTGTTCAACAAATTCCATCATCCACCTGCCTTGCTTCTTTTTATATTTTGTTTGTTAAACATCCTAACATGAATTCATCGTTTTTAGCATATAATCATTTCAACAATATCACACAAAGGATGTCAAAATGAACTCTGTCGAACAATCCCTGCAATATTTTGAAAACAACAAAGAACGCATGACCGATGCTTACATTGATGTGCTGAAGATCCCTTCTGTTTCAACCAGTCCTGAGCATGCTGCGGATATGCAAAAGACCGCTGAATTTCTGGCTGCTTACCTTCGCAAGATCGGTGTGGAACATGTTGAGATATTCAAAACCCCACTTCACCCGATCCTTTTTGCTGAGAAAAAATCCAACAATCCCGATGCGAAAACGCTCCTGATCTATGGTCATTACGATGTTCAGCCCGAAGACCCGCTCGATGAATGGCAAAGCGCTCCCTTCGACCCGACCTTCCGCGGCGACTACCTCTACGCGCGCGGCGCTTCGGACATGAAGGGCCAGGTTATGGCCAGCATTTTCGCGCTCGAATCCGCCCTGACAAGCGGCGACTTACCCATTAATGTCAAATTCATCCTTGAAGGTGAAGAGGAAATTGGCTCTCCCTCGCTGGAACCCTTTATCAAGGAGCACAAGGAACTGCTGGCCTGCGATATGATCCTCAACCCTGATGCCGGCATGGTTGCCAAAGACAAACCCACCATCGTCTATGGTCTGCGCGGTCTGGCTTATTTCGAAGTGCGCGTTGACGGCCCGCGGGTTGACCTGCACTCCGGTTTATGGGGTGGTAACGTCGCCAATCCCGCCAATGTGCTCGCCCAGATCATCGCGAAACTGCACAATGAAGATGGTTCTGTCGCGATCCCTGGTTTTTATGACAATGTTCGCGTGCTTTCTCCTGAAGAACGCGAGCGCATCGCCTCATGCAGCAGTGATGATGAGAAAATGTTGGAAATAACCGGCGCACCTCAACTCTACGGAGAAGCTGGCTACACCACGCTTGAGCGTCAGGGCGCCCGTCCAACGCTGGATGTCAACGGATTCTATTCCGGTTTTATCGGAGACGGCGCCAAAACGATCATCCCCGCTTACGCGAAGGCCAAGATCTCCTGCCGCCTGGTACCGGATATGGATCCCATGGGAATTTACGAACTTGCCAGGGATTACATCCTCTCCATCGCGCCGCCATCCGTCAAAACCAAGGTCTTTTTGCACAGCGCCGGTCCCGCCTATCTGGCTGATGACGCGCCAGGCGCGGAAAACCTCGCCAACGCCCTCACAGCGATCTGGGATCAACCCATCACCTACAAGCGCGAAGGCGGCAGCATTCCCGTCGCGACCGTCATGCAGCGTGAGTTGGGCGTGAAATCGATCCTGACCGGTTTTGGTCTGCCGGATGATGCCATCCATTCACCCAACGAACATCTGTATTACCCCAACTGGCTCAAAGGCATTCAGGCATTGATCCACTTCTACCTAAGCTTTGGAGACAATTAATGCCGGGTGATAACGCACTGAAACTGCCTTCCTATGGCGGGCAGGCATTGATGGAAGGCGTGATGATGCGAGGCAAAAATCACGCCGCCATGGCTGTTCGCGCGCCGGATGGCGAGATCGTGACCTATCAGGAAGCCCTGCCCGATCTCTATCGCTCCAAATGGACAACCATTCCCTTCGTAAGAGGGATTTTCAACCTCTGGGACGCGATGGGGCTGGGCATGCGCTTTTTGACCAGATCCGCCAATATCGCATCCGGCGAAGACCAGAAAATTGAAGGCAAGGAATTGACCTTCGCGGTGCTGGTCTCGATCCTGATCGCGGTCGCGCTCTTCTTTTTGCTGCCCGCGTTTCTGGCCGGACTGATCGAAAAGCATTTCAGCCTGAGCGCCTGGTGGAGCAACCTGATCGAAGGCGGATTGCGTCTGTTGATCCTGATCGGCTACATGGCCTATATCGGAAGGATACCGGAAATTGGGCGCGTCTTTGCTTATCACGGTGCCGAGCATAAGACCATCAACGCCTTTGAAGCTGGCGTCGAGCTGACACCGGAAGAAGTCAGCAAACAAAGCCTGGTTCACCCTCGCTGCGGAACTTCCTTCATGCTTACCCTGGTCTTGATCTCAGTGATCATTTTCACGCTGGTCGGGCCTTTACCCCTGCACTGGCGCCTGATCTCACGGGTATTGATGATCCCGCTTGTCTCGGGGATCGCTTATGAATACATACGCTTTGCTGCCAATATGATGGATAGATCCGCGCTGGTTCGCTTTCTGATCCGACCCAACCTTTGGCTGCAAAAGCTGACCACACGCGAGCCTGATCTGACCATGCTTGAAGTCTCGATCGAAGCCTTCAACACCATGATCGAAGCCGAGGGTACAGGCATCTGAACATGAAACACTGGAAGCAAGTGCTGGCTGGCATCCTGATTGGCCTTTTGCTGGGTGGATTGCTGCACATGCTCTTGCTTCCAAAACCAGGCGCACCTTTAACAATCGTGACGCTCACACCCGATCTGACACCCGAGCCAACCCCGGCTGTGGAAATGATCCAGATCCAGGTCGCAGGCGCTGTTGTCAACCCTGGGGTCTATACCGTTCCAAAAGGTACTACCGTGAACAATGCCATCCTGATCGCTGGCGGTGCGACCGCACAAGCGCAGACAGATTTGCTCAATCTGCTGACTGAACTGCAGGACAGGCAGCGGATTTACATTCCCGGAGATTCCGAAAACCCTGATCCGCAACGATCGTCCGTAATAGAGATTCCAACCCTCATCAACATCAATACAGCAACTCAAAGCGAGTTGGAAAGCCTGCCAGGCATTGGCTCGGTAAAAGCCATGGCGATCATCGCCTATCGGACCGAACATGGCTACTTCCTCAGCATTGAAGACCTACTCAAAGTCAATGGGATCGGTCGATCCACCTTCGAACAATTCAAAGACCTGATCAGCATTGCACCTTGAGACAGAACCGCTCAGCTTTTAGGTATAATATCGGCATGGCAGAAAAAGGCGCATCCACACAACCCGGTTTTTTCACCACCCGCATTCTAAAGGTGATCGTCCTGATCCTTACCTGCGCGGTTGCCTATGGCGCGTTGGTCGGCCCTCACCTTCTCAACCAACAAACCCAAATGGTTGCAATAGGTGAAGTTGCGCCGCAGGAGATTTTGGCTCCATATTCGGTTACCTTTGAATCGCGCGTCTTCACCGACATCGAACGTGAAAAGGCTGCCGCCGGAGTGCCGTCTGTCTTTTTGCCGCCTGACCCCAACATCGCCCGTTCACAACTTGAAAAACTTGAGAACGCACTCTATTTCATCTCGACCGTGCGCAGCGATATTTACGCAAGCGAGTCACAAAAAGTTCAGGATCTAAAAGCACTGGACGACCTTCAAATGAGTGATATTGATTATTTATCCCTTCTGGAACTGGAAGAAGCCGATTGGATGGCCATACGCGGCGAAGCCAGCCGCGTGCTGGAAGTCGTTTTGCGTGAAAGTATCCGCAACAATCAGCTCGGCTCCGTCCGCAACAACCTGCCCGCGATCATTGATTTCTCTTTCAAGAGCGACCAGACCAAGCTGATCATCGCGCTGACCTCCTCCTACATTGTGCCCACCAGCCTTTTCAGCGAAGAACAAACCGAGCTAAGCCGCGACCAGGCCCGATCTGCCGTTGTTCCAATTACCCGCCAGATCATTGCCGGAGAAGTGATCGTCAGACGCGGCGAGGTGGTCACCGCTGCCGATCTGGAAGCGCTGAACACCTATGGGCTCGGCGAACCAAGCGACCAGACCTCGCTTTTAATCTCAAGCCTGGCCATCATTTCCGTGACCGCGATCCTTGTCCTCATTTTTTATCAGCGAAACCGCAAACAGGTCTTCAGCCAACTCAATTCTCTGGCTCTGGTCGCTTTTTCTTTCCTGCTCTTCCTTGTACTTGCGAAATTCTTCGTCATGGATCATACGGTCCTGCCCTATCTCTTCCCGATGGCAGCTTTTGGCCTGACACTTTCGATCGTCTTCAACCTTGAATTTGGCTTTTTCATGACCCTGATCCTGGTAGCCCTTACCGTTCATGGTCATCCCCGCGGGAATGAACTGGCACTTTACTTTTTGCTTCCAACCGTGGCTGGCATGCTGGTGGTCGGCAAAGCCCGCCGCGTCAGCGCTTTCTTTGCGACCAGTTTGGTTATCACAGTAATTGCAGCGGCTGTAGTGGCCGCGTTCCGCTTTGGGGATGGATTCACCGATTGGATCGGTTTGTTTACCTTGATCGGAGCGAGCCTGTTCAATGGCTTTGCTTCCGGCACGCTTGCCTTACTACTGCAAAATGTTTTTGCTTCTGTACTTGATGTCCCTACCGCCCTGCAATTGATGGATATCTCGCGTCCGGACCACCCCTTGTTGCAGCTGATCCTGACCAACGCGCCCGGCACCTACCAACACTCCCTCCAGGTTTCCAACCTGGCAGAACAAGCCGCCGACGCCATCGGTGCCGACCGCCTGCTGGTTCGTGTTGGAACGCTTTATCACGATGCCGGCAAGGCGGAGAACCCCAGTTTCTTCATTGAAAACCAGGTCAGAGACAAGATCAATTCGCACGACGATGTGGATCACAAAGTCGCCTCAGCCACAGTCATCAAACATGTCACCGATGGGGTTGCCCTGGCCAAAAAATACCGTCTGCCTTCACGTGTGATCGATTTTATTCGTGAGCACCACGGAACAGGCGTAACACGCTACCAATACAACAAGGCGCTCAGTGAAGCTGATGATCCAGATTCGATCAATATCGCCGACTTCACCTATCCTGGCCCGTCTCCCCGTTCCAGGGAAACCGCGCTGGTGATGCTGGCGGATGGCACCGAAGCCAGAGCCCGCTCAAATTCTCCCCGTACTGATGAAGAGATCATGGCCGTGGTTGAAGACGCCATCAACGCCTCCAAAAATTCCGGTCAGCTTGATAACACTGATCTGACTTTAAAAGATCTGCAAACCATCAAAATTTCTTTCTTTAACACGCTCAAGCAATCTTATCACCCTCGTATTCAGTATCCAAAAGCCAGATCTGTTGTGCAAACCCCTCCTCCTGACGAAGAGGACACGCCCTAAACACCAATGAGGTCCCAATATGCTTAATCTTATCGTTCCATCCTCTTATGCCAAAGAGATCGATCATTCACGCCTTGGTCTGGCTTATCTCGAATCACTCAAAGCCTTGAGATTTGATCAGAAGGCTTCCATCACTTTACGAGTGACCAATAACCGCCTGATCCGGCAATTTAACCGCGAGTGGCTGGGCGTTGACGCACCCACTGATGTGCTCTCATTTGAAAACGCGTATACCGACCCGGAAACCGGGGAGCAATATCTTGGAGATATTCTGATCTCTTATGAAAAAGCCCGTCAACAGGCCAAACAAAGCGGCCATGCGGTTCAGGATGAAATCGAAATGCTGCTTGTTCACGGTTTATTGCATCTGGCGGGTCACGACCATGACAACAGATCAAACTGGGAGCAAATGAGCACGCTTCAGGATGAAATTTTGAAGAAAATCAAAAATCCTCTGAGAGGAAGCATTCAACACGATGCGTGACAAGCTGATCCTGATCGCAAAAAACCTGGATGAAAAAACCAAAAGCATCCGTTTTGCCTTCTCAGTCATACTCGGCCTGACCCTGATCATCCTGTTAATAATTGGCAGAGTCAACCTGGGCAATCAGATCCGCAATATTGAAAGCGCGCTCCTCAATCTGATCGACCAGGGCAGAAGCTCGCTCACCCGCTTTGAAGGATCTATTCCCGATCTGGAAACCACTTTTACCAGTTTTTACAACACGCTGGACGGCCTGCAAACTTCCAGTGGGAAACTTCCTCAACTGCTCGAGAATGTCGGCAGTTTTCTCGGCAATGATTTTGTCTCCATCGCGGTTGATGGCAAAAAATCGCTTGAAAGTGCCGCCTCAGGGGCCAGAATCATAGATGATACCCTTTCTTTTCTGAGTCGAATCCCCTTTCTGAACGTTAAATACAATCCAAAACAAACGCTTGAACAAGGCCTGCGGCAATTGGCTGATAACTTTTCAGCCATCCCGCCTGGTTTGGAACAGATCGAACAGGAGTTACAAACTGCCACGAAAAACCTTGAATCCTTTTCAGAATTTATGCAAGGAATTAACTCCTCCCTGGGAAATATTCAGAATAAAATAACCGGCCTAAGGTCGCTCACCAGCGATCTGCGTCTTAGACTCGATACCCTGGAAACAAACTTGAAACAAACGGTCTCAAATACGCAGCGAAACCTGACCATCCTGCTGATCATCCTTATTCTGCTCATTCTCCTGTGGCTCTTCAACCTTGGTATAAACTACTTTGCCGGATTGACGCCAGTCTCTGGTAAAATCTCTATTGAACAAGATCGCGCGGATCAAGAAAATCCGTACGATGAAATTGTGCCTAATAATAAATAATAAAGGAGAGATTTACTCAAAATGCACAAAGATTTTCTGGACATCATCGATTATTCACCGAAAGAGATTCAGGACCTGCTGGATCTGGCCATTCGCCTGAAGAAAGAATATAAAGCGGGTGGAAATGAACCTATCCTCAAGGGCAAGGTTCTGGCAATGATCTTCCAAAAACCTTCCTTGCGCACACGCGTCAGTTTTGACGTTGGCATGCGCCACCTCGGAGGCGACGCGCTTTATCTTTCCCCCAATGAGATCGGCCTGGGAAAACGTGAATCGATCGCTGATATCGCCCGTGTCCTGGATGGCATGGTACACGGCATCATGGCACGCGTCTTCGATCATGACCACCTCATTCAGTTGGCTCACTGGACCACCATCCCTGTGATCAACGGTCTGAGCGATTATTCGCATCCCTGCCAGGCGCTGGCTGATGTGCTGACCATCTACGAAGAATTTGGCAAAATCAAAGACATTAACATCACCTACGTCGGTGACGGCAACAACGTCGCGGTTTCCCTGATGCAAATTGCCGCCAAACTGGGCGCCAATTTCACCATCGCCAACCCGGAAGACTACGACATGCCCGCCGAAGCGATCGAGACCTGCAAACCGATCGCCGAGGAAAACGGCAGCAAGCTCACCTTCCTGCGTGATCCCCATGAGGCGGTTAGAAATGCCCATGTAATTTATACCGACACCTGGACCAGCATGGGTCAGGAAGAAGAATCCGCCAAACGCGAACGCGTCTTCCCGCCTTATCAGATCAACGACGCCCTGGTAAAAGAAGCTGACAAAGACGCCATTGTGCTCCATTGTCTGCCTGCCCACCGCGGTCAGGAAATTACCGACGAAGTCGCCGATGGGCCTCACTCCCGTCTCTTCCAGGAAGCGCACAATCGGCTACACGCACAAAAGGCTGTTTTATACACCTTGATGAAGAATTAAGGCGCAACAAAACTATTTGAATTAAACAGGTGAAATGATGACAAGGTTTGCCAAGATCGTTGCTACACTGGGACCAGCCAGTTCTGAAGAAGGCATCCTGACCGAAATGGTCAATGCCGGGTTAGATGTTGCCCGGCTCAACTTCTCCCATGGCGATTATGATGGCCATGCCGCCATGATCGATCTGATCCGCCGTATCTCCCAAAAAGTTGGCAAACCTGTCACCATTCTCCAGGACCTGCAAGGCCCAAAACTTCGCATCGGGAATTTGGTTAACGGCCCGATCGAGCTGACCTCCGGCCAGGAAGTTGCCTTGAGCTCCATGGAAAATCCGGAAGACCTGCCAGACGATATCACTTTTATCCCCTTTGATGTTCCAAAATTGCACGAGGCGCTAGTCCCTGGCAATCACATCCTTCTGGATGATGGGCAACTCGAGTTTGAAGTCACCAAATTAGACGGCACCAATATTTTCGCCAGAGTCATTTTGGGTGGGCTGCTCAAATCTCATAAAGGGGTCAATTTGCCTGGTTCCAGGCTTGATATCCCCATCCTGACCGAGAAAGACCTTAGTGATCTGCAATTTGGGCTCGATCACGGTGTTGACCTTGTGGCCGTTTCCTTTGTGAAATCTGCCGATGACATCCGCATGGTCAAGGAAACGATGAGGTCGATGTCCACCAGCAAATGGCTGCCCCCTGTTGTGGCTAAACTGGAACGACCCGAAGCAGTTGAAAACCTTGAAGAGATCATTAAGATCACCGATGGCGTCATGGTAGCGCGCGGTGACCTGGGCGTTGAAATGTCCCCCGCGATCGTTCCGGCGGTTCAGAAGTCGATCATCAAAACCGCCAATCAATACGGAAAATTCGTCATCACTGCCACGCAAATGCTCGAATCCATGATCAACAACCCCCGCCCGACCCGTGCAGAAGCTGCCGATGTTGCCAACGCGATTTTCGACGGCAGTGATGCCGTCATGCTCTCTGCTGAATCCGCAGTCGGCAAGTACCCTGTGCATGCCATCCGCATGATGGATACCATTATCAGCCAGGCGGAACGCCATTTGGACGAATGGGGTCATATCGAAACGCTCGACAGCCGCATTTTCAACGATGATGTCGTCACCATTTCCCGGGCGGCCAAAGTCATGGTGGAAGACCACGAAGTGAAAGCAATTGTGGTCTTTACTCTTTCTGGCATGTCCGCCCTCTGGATGAGCAAGACCAAGCCTTCCGTGCCGATCTATGCTTTTACGCCTGAAATTCGCACCTACCAGTGGCTTGGCATCTGCCGCGGTGTGACCGCTTTGCGCGTGCCCCATGCTGACACGCTTGAGACCATGATCACCCATGTCGAAACAGCCATCACCGCTGCCACTGACATGCAAAAAGGCGATCAGGTCATCGTCATCAGCGGCTTCCCGGTCGGCAAGTTCTCCGCCCCCAATCTGGCGCTTTTATATACACTTCGTGGATAACTAGATAACTAAGTGCTGAAATTTGCATAAAAAAAGACCGTGGTTTTTCTCACGGTCTTTTTCGTCAATCAATTTTTTCTAAATGATCCTAATACAAAGAGCGGTTGATCTCGTCCAACATCGCCTTCGTCGGGCGCAGGCGTTCGCTGGCCATGCGGTTCATGGGCTCATCAGGAAGATTATAGAGGTCCTGAATTGTTTCCTGAGCTTCCGAGAAATAGATCAAACCGGTCGCGAAGTATTTGTTCTTATACGATTCGGTCAGCAGGTCAAGGGCGGCATTGCGGTCCGTCGGGTCATAATCCTTGTCAAGCTTCTTCATGACGATATACGTACCATTATCCATCTTGATCTCACGGAAGGTGCCGGGAGCAAACTCTTCCCCTTCAAGCTCTTCGCGGGTATTGTAATGTTTGAAATCATGCAGGGGTGCCTCATTTTCACGTCCCCAGGTGTAAGATTGCAAAGCCTCATCCTGGTTGTTGAAGGTCACGCAGGGGCTGATCACATCAATGACTGCGATACCGCGCTGGGAAATGGCAGCCTTGATCAATTCCTTGAGCTGCTTGGTATCACCGGAATAAGCGCGAGCCACAAAAGTCGCGCCGCTGATCAGCGCTTCCATGCACATATCCAGAGGCGGCAGCATGTTCACGCCCTGATGTTTCAGCACCAGACCCTGGTCAGAGGTGGCTGAGAACTGGCCCTTGGTCAGGCCATAACAGCCATTGTTCTCGATAATATAGGTCATTGGAACATTTCGGCGAATGACATGTTTGAAATGACCCATGCCAATGCTGGCTGTGTCACCATCGCCTGAAAAACCGATAATGTGAATGGAAGCATCAGCAAAGCAGGCGCCGCTTGCCAGAGTAGGCATTCGGCCGTGCAAACCGTTAAAACCAAAGGAACGATCAAGGAAGTAGTTCGGGCTTTTGCTCGAACAACCGATGCCGCTTAGTTTAACATATCTTTCCGGGGGCAAACCAAGTTCCCAGACCGCGTTTTGGACCTGAGCTGAGATCGAGTTGTGACCGCAACCGGGGCAAAGCGTCGAAGGTTTGCCTTTATAATCGGACAAGGCAAGTCCACAAAGGTTTAGTTCAACAGCTTTAGTTTCCACTTCCACCTACTTTCCGTTCTCGTTTGACAATTTCCTCGATCGCCCAAATGGCTGTCATGGGCATACCACCAATATCGGAAATTGAGATTAATTTTTCAGAATATTCTGAAACTTCCAAGGATAAAATATCGCACAGCTGACCGTCACGGTTCAGTTCGAGAACGTAACAGCGGCTGTGGCTGGCGATAAACTCGCGCACGGTCGTATTGCTCGGCAGGGACCTGATGCGCATGTAATCAGCGTGAATGCCCATCTCCGCCAGTTTATCCTGTGTTTCGCGGATGGCGTCGTCGGTCGAACCCATGCCAATGATGCCTATATCGGCTTCTTCCTTGGCTTTTCTGATGATCGGCGCCGGCAGATGGGGGATGGCAGTGCGCTGTTTCTTGCCAATACGGCCTAAAATATCAGACCAGTTCTTTGGGTCTTCACTGTAGTTGCCGTAAACATTGTGCCCGGTTCCGCGGGTGAAGTATGCCGCGCGGGGGCTCTGATTCCCCATCACGGTTCGGCGCGGGATACCATCGCCGTCAATATCCATGTAGCGTCCCCAGACTTCAAGCTCTTCCAGTTCTTTTTCCCAGATGACGCGTCCGCGGTCGATCGGTTTGTTTGGATATTCAAACTTTTTGGTGACCCACTGGTTCATACCCAGATCGAGATCGCTCAGCACGAAAATCGGTGTCTGATAGCGGTCTGCCAGGTCAAGCGATCTCCATCCAAACTCAAAGCATTCTGTGACGGTGCCAGGGATCAGGATGATGTGGCTGGTATCGCCATGACCAAGGGAATAGAGCATGGAAAGGTCGCCCTGGGCAGTGCGGGTCGGCAAACCCGTACTGGGGCCCACCCTTTGGACATCCCAAACCACGAGAGGAATTTCGGCAAAATAAGCGAGACCGATATTCTCGGTCATCAGGCTGATGCCAGGGCCAGAGGTCGCAGTCAACGATCGCAGACCACCCCAACCAGCGCCAACAGCCGCGCCGACCGCAGCCAGTTCGTCCTCGACCTGAAGGATGACGCAGGTTGTCTTACCGGTCACAGGATCACGGCGCAAACGGTCAACCTGACCGATCATGGCTTCCACCAGACTTGTGGCAGGAGTGATCGGATACCAGGAACAGTACTGGGCGCCGCCAAACAGGGCTCCCAGACCACCGGCATTATTGCCATCGGTAATGATGTAATCCTCCAAAGGAGGTAATTTTTTGGTTTCAAAACGGTCTTTCTTTTCAATATTCTCAGCCGCGTATTCATAACCCAGCTTGACCATATTGAAGTTTGATTCAGCGATCTTTGGGTTGTTTGAAAAATGGTTATGAATTGTAAAATGCAGGTCATCCAGGGGAATTCTCAAAACCTGGCTAACGATACCGACATAAAGCATGTTTTCCATGAAAGTGACCAATTTGCGGGGAACATCGGTCTTTTTGATCAGTTCCTTGATCGGCATTGGATAATAGGTCAGATTCGGATTGAGATTTTCCGGCAGATTGAGATGATCGGCATAAAAGACTACGCCGCCGGAAGGAAGATAGGTCATATCCTTTTCAAGCGTAACCTGATTCATAGCCACAACGATATCATCGTAAGGAAGCCGTCCGGTATAACCCTTTTGAGAGGCCCGGATCACAAACCAGGTTGGCAAACCCTTGATATTTGAGGGGAAAATATTTTTCCCGGCTGTGGGGATGCCCATATGAAAAAGCGTCTGATAAAGAATGTTGTTTGCAGTCGCACTGCCCGAACCATTAACGGTACAGATCGAGATACAAAACTCGTTAACGATCGGCCCTTCTCCTTCATAAGTTATCTTGTTCAAATCAAACATTAAGATTCTCTCCTTTATTCAAATCTTTGTTTTAGTGTCGCTTTACTATTACTTCTAACAATTTCAAAATGCGTTATTAATGCCTGATAACCCACTTCGTATTGTTTGGATACGATTGCCTGATAGATCTTTTGGTGATAATTCCAGACATTCTCCAGACTTGTCTGATCATTGTACAACCTGATCTCAGAATCGTGGAACAGATCCCAATAGGATTCCAGGATGCCATTCAAATAAACATTATTCAAAGGGCGATAAATGCCAAGGTGAAAATCACGATGCTCCTGAACAGGCGCGACAAGCGGCCGTTTGCCAATTTTGGCCATCGCGCTTTCCACAATGTTTCCAAGCAGCTCCACATCCTCACTGTTTAACCTGACAACAGCTTCCTGCCAGTAGGCCAACTCCAGATGCTGACGAACTGACAAAAGATCCCAGATCATCTCAGGATTGATCTCTATGCCAAATTTGCTGGCCAGACAGATTGCAGGGCTGATGGAAAAGGAAGAAACCTGAATGCCGGTTTTGGTCTTTACCTCAACCAATTGAAGCTGCCGTGCGACTTCAAGTTGTTCCCGCACAGCGGCATTGCTCAGGCCCAGATTCTTGGCCAATTGGGCAATGCTGGGGATACTTTTTTCCTCATTGACAGTTTTTGCCAGGTAAGCAAGGAGCGCAGACTTTGCAGGTTTCATAATAGCATTAATCTGATTAATAATATTAATCAGATCGTCACGATTATACGCCCGCGAGGTGTAATGGTCAAGCAATACGAGGTTGGAATTACGGTCATTCTTTAAACAGATTCTAATCCCTCACTGCTCTGTATGGTAGGTGGAAATTGAAAATGCCCCCTTTTGGGCAATTTCAATTTCGACATTCGATGAACATAAATGCGGTAACAGATTCATTGTACAAGCCCGGATTAAATGAATTGGAGCCACCACTCTCCTCAGTGATCTGATCAGAAAAATCTAAGGGGCAATAACAATTGCACGCAAAAAAGGCGATTTTTGTAAAATTTCATCCCAGGAACAACCCTTACGGTACAATACGCACCATAACAGCAACCAAAACTATGACGATCAGTGAATTTTCAATTCCTTTTAAATACAAAACCTGGCGCTCAAGCCCAATTCGATGGGTGGTCAGTCATGCCCTCCACCATTGGCCCATCTTTTTGCTGGCTGCGTTGGGCGCGATCGGGAATGCCGCCCTGGCGTCAGTTCCCGCCATTGAGTTTGGCAAGGTTTTTGAGAATCTGACCTCCGATCAACCGTTGGTTGAAGTCTTCCTGAGAGGCGCTGCCATTGTCTGCATTTCGCAAACCATCCGCGGTCTGATGCAATTCATGCGCAATTTTGGCTTTGAGGTCATGGCCCAGATGGTCGAACGCGACGTGCGCGAAGAGTTTTACATCAGCCTGCTTGGCAAAAGCATGACCTTCCACAGTCTGCAATCGATTGGCGATCTGATGGCGCGCGCCACCAATGACATTCGCGAAGTCAATTACATTTTCAGCCCGGGCATCAACATGGTCTTTGGCTCGGTCAATTTCCTCTTTATCCCGCTGACAATTGGCGCTGCCATTCATCCGGCTTTGCTGCTGACGCCGGTGGTCTTTATCATCGCCTATTTCCTTTCCATCTGGCATTATTTGCGCATCCTTAAGCCCATCACGACTGAGGTCCGCGCCACCTTCGGCAAAATGAACAGCCGTCTGGCGGAAGATATCGACGGCATCGAGACGGTCAAAGCCGCTGCTCAGGAAGAGAAAGAGATCGAACTCTTTCGGGAAAACACCAAAGCCTACCGTGACGCGACCATCAAGCAAGGCGATGTCGAAGCGCGCTTCCTGCCCATCCTCCTGCTTGCGCTTGCCATGGGTTTTGGGCTCCTGCATGCCCTGATCCTGGCCCGCCAGGGTGCGATCGAACTCAGCTCTGTCATCTCCTATTTCAGCGCCCTGGCGATGCTCGGTTTTCCGACCAACACGTCCATTCGTTCCTATTCCATGATCTCTTCGGGCCTGGCCGGCGCTCGCCGCTTGCTCAATATCATGAATTCCGAAAACAACCTGGATGAGAACAACGATGGCCACGCCTCAGAAATATCCGGCGATGTTGAATTCAGAAACGTCAATTTCAGCTACGAGGAAGGCAATGCGACGCTTGAAAATATCAATTTCAAGGTAAAAGCCGGTCAAACGGTCGCGATCGTTGGCCAGACCGGTTCCGGAAAGACCAGCCTCATCCGTCTGATCAACCGCACCTACGACCCAATGCAGGGTCAGGTTCTGATCGATGGCGTTGACCTGCGCGAGTGGAAGCTTGACAGCCTGCGTTCGCAGATTTCCATCATCGAGCAGGATATTTTCCTCTTCTCTAAAACAGTCGCCGAGAACATTGCTTTTGGCAAGCCTCAGGCCAGTCGGGATGAGATTCGACTGGCAGCAGACAAAGCTCAGGCAAGCAATTTTATTGCAGAACTTGAAGATGGCTACGAAACCGTCATCGGAGAGCGCGGCGCCACGCTCTCCGGCGGGCAGCGCCAGCGCCTTGCGCTCGCGCGCGCATTTCTAACCGACCCCCGCATCCTTATCCTGGACGATTCGACCAGCGCGATCGATAGCAAAACCGAGGACGAGATCCAACGCGCCATCAAAACCGCCTCCGCCGGGCGCACGACCTTCATCATCACCCACCGCCTTTCACAGATCCGCTGGGCAGATCTCATCATCGTTATGCGCAAAGGGCGCATTTCCGCCATTGGCACCCATGAGGAGCTGATGCGAACATCGCCCGCCTACCAGGCAATATTTGGAGAGGTCTGATGGGATTTCATCAAGGTCTTTCGGGCGAGTCTTATGACCGCAAATACAGCAATAAGGCGCTCTTGCAGCGCATCTGGGATTATGCTAAACCGTATAAAAAGGTGCTTTACCGCATTATTTTGATCGTCCTGATCAGTGCCGGTATTGGCGCTGTGCCACCGGTTCTGGTATCGCGCATTTTGGACTCCAACGCCGGTCTTGAAGCACCGTTCAGCAGTTTTCTGCTGCTGGTCGGGGCCGTGATCCTGATCGAATTACTTGGCTACGTCTCCTATTATCTCCTCAAACGGATGATGGTTCGGGTGGTGGGGAACACCATTCGCGATCTGACCGTGGACGCTTTCAGCGCTTCGGTCCGTCAGGACTTGTCCTTTCACGATAAATTTGCCTCCGGCCGCATCGTTTCCCGCATTACCACCGATAGCGACGATTTCGCCATGCTCATTCGCTTGACGACCGACGTCGTTTCCAGTGCCGTTCAATCGATCGTCGTCGCGATCATTCTGCTTCGCACTGAATGGCGCCTTGCTTCTGTCCTTTTGGCTTTCATTCCCATTGTTGTTCTGGTGGTAGCCAGCTACCGCAAGCTCGCCCGCAGAGTGACCACCACCGGCATGAGGGCAATGGCAAACGTGAACGCCACCATCAAGGAAACCATCAGCGGCATCTCCATCGCCAAAAATTTCCGTCAGGAAGAAGCCATCTACAAAGAATTTCTGGAATCAAACCACGGTTCGTTTAACGTTAATGTAAGACGCGGCTTCGTGCTCTCGATCGTTTTTCCGACCATGCGTACGTTAAGCGGTATCGCCATTGCTTTACTGGTCTATTTCGGCGCTCTCACAGTAAACCAGGGGCTCATCACCGCGGGCGCGTGGTATATGTTCCTCTTATCCAGTGACCGCTTCCTGATGCCCATTTTGAGCATCACCTCTTACTGGACGCAGGTGCAAACCGGCCTTTCAGCCGCTGAGCGTATTTTTGCCCTGATCGACAGCAAACACAGCGTCGTGCAAAAAGAAACGACCCAAACCCCGAAGATCACAGGGAAAATTGACTTCAACGATCTCCATTTCAGCTATATCCCTGGCGTGCCCATTCTGGATGGCTTCGACCTGCACATCAAGCCAGGCGAAAACGTCGCCATTGTTGGCCACACCGGAGCTGGAAAATCCTCCCTGGCCAGGCTGGTTACCCGTTTTTATGAATTCCAGGAAGGCGAACTTCTGATCGATGACATTGACATTCGCCGATACGACCTGACCGAGCTGCGCATGCAGATGGGCATCGTCAACCAGGTGCCCTTCCTCTTTGAAGGCACGATTGAAGAAAATATTCGTTTTGCCCAGCCAGATATCAGCCGGGAAGAGATCTTACGCCTCGCCAGCACGATCGGAAACGGCGATTGGCTGGAAACCTTCTCCCATGGGCTCGACACTCAGGTTGGGGAGCGCGGCGCTCACATTTCCATGGGGCAGCGCCAGTTGGTTGCCCTGATGCGCGTTTTGGTACACCAACCGGCAATTTTCATCCTTGATGAAGCCACCGCCAGCATTGACCCCTTCACCGAGCAACAGATCCAACAGGCGCTCAACCTGATCCTCAAGCGGTCCACCAGCATCCTGATCGCGCATCGTCTTTCGACCGTCAAATCCGCCGACCGCATCATCGTGCTGGATCACGGCAAGATACTGGAGGAAGGCACGCATGAGCAGCTCATGGCAACCAGCGGCCACTATGCCAGCCTCTACAACACCTACTTCCGGCACCAGTCTCTGCAATACGTTGAAGAAGCCGGTGAATTGCTGAAGAAAACGGCTTGACCGCCAAAGAAAATCAAAAACCTCTATAATTGAGCCATGACGGAAAATAATAAGGTCATTATAGCGATGAGCGGCGGCGTTGACAGTGCCGTCGCGGCGGTTTTGCTGCAAAGACAGGGCTATCAGGTGCAGGGCCTGACCCTGCGCCTCTGGCATTACAGCAGCGCGGAACAGGATGGCATCCAGGCTGCCAGGGATGTGGCGGATAAGATCGGCATACAACTAACGGTTCTTGACGCCAGGAAAGATTTCAGGAGGGAGATCGTTCAAGCCTTCCTGACCAGTCATCAGAATTGCCTGACCCCCAACCCCTGTGTCCTCTGTAACAAAACCCTGAAATGGAACAAAATCCTTGCTTTTGCCGATGAACAAGATGCCAAATTCGTCGCCACAGGCCATTACGCGCACGTGCAGCGATCAGCCGATGGCTTGTTTCAGCTTTATCGTGCCAAAGACCTCGAAAAAGACCAAAGTTACATGCTCAGTCAACTGGGCCAAAACGAACTGTCAAGGACAATTTTCCCACTGGGAGATCTGACCAAGGAACAGGTGCGCCAGATCGCCCGGGAAATTGACCTCAATGTCGCTGAGCGTAAGGACAGCCAGGATCTCTGTTTTGTGAACAGGCAGGATTTCCACGCGTTTCTTCAGGAAAACCTGCACGACCTCAACCAACCAGGCGACATCCGCACAAGCGCGGGTAAACTCCTGGAGCAACATCAGGGATTGGCTTTCTACACCATTGGGCAGCGCAAAGGGCTGCCCGCCTACACCCAGGCGCTTTATGTCATCGAAAAAGACCCTCGCGCCAACACGCTTATCGTTGGAACAACTAATGAACTTGGCAAAACTTCTTTCCATGTGACAGACCCGAACTGGATCGGCGGCGCTACGCCGGATTTCCCGCTCCATTGCGATGTCAAGATCCGATACCGGGCCAAACTCGCAGAGGCGCAGCTGACCCAGACCAATAATGGCAAACTTTTGGTCAAGCTTGCCGAGCCTTTACGCGATATCACCCCCGGGCAGGCAGCTGTTTTTTATCAGAGAGACCTGGTTCTGGGCGGCGGAACGATCATCGAAAGCGATTGAAATGATTCTGATAAAAATATGGAATGCCTGATAGAATAGTAATATATAAAAGGCTTGATTCAAGCCTGGTTTGAAAGACAGTACATGCAAAAGGAGAAGCAATGTTAGTACCACAAGAACTTAAATATCAAAAAACAGATGAATGGGTGAAGATCGTCAATGGCGTCGCCACCATCGGTATCACCGATTACGCTCAGGACGCGCTTTCTGACGTCGTTTTTGTCGAATTCGCGATCGATCCCGATGATGAGGTCAGCGCTGGTGATAGCCTTGCCACCATCGAATCCGTCAAAGCCGCAGCCGAAGTCGTCTTCCCCGTTAGCGGCAAGGTGCTCGAAGTCAATCAGACAGTCATCGACACCCCTGAGACCCTCAACAGCAGCCCCTACGAAGAAGGCTGGCTGGTCAAAGTTCAGGTTGCTGACGAAAGCGAAATGGACAGCTTGCTCGACGCGGCCGCCTACGACGCCTATTGCAAGGAACGCTAAACCATGTTCACACCCCACACGAAAAACGATGTGGAGGTGATGCTTAAATCTATCGGGGCCGAAAAGATCGAGGATCTCTTTAAAGTGATTCCCGAGCAATTTCGTTACCCCGATTTGAATTTGGCGCCGCGCCTCACCGAAATGGAGGCTGTCGCTGAACTCGAAAACATCGCCTCTGCCAACGGCACCACCAAAGACTTTCTAAGCTTTTTGGGTGCCGGTGCCTATGATCACTACATCCCCGCCGCGGTTGACAATTTGCTCCAGCGCGGTGAATTCTATACCGCTTACACCCCTTATCAGCCCGAAATTTCTCAGGGTACGCTCCAGGCTATTTTTGAATTTCAGAGCCTGATCTGCCGCCTGACCGGCATGGACGTCAGCAACGCCTCCCACTACGACGGCGCTACTGCTGCCGCCGAGGCGGTCATTCTGGCGACCGGTCATTTCCGCAATAAGCGCAAAAAAGTATTGCTTTCCCGCGCGCTGAACCCGCAATATCGTCAGACAATCCGCACCTATATGCAGACGGACGAAACTCTGCAAATCCTGGGTGATGATGCTGAAACCGGCACCAATATCAAAAACCTGATCGCTCAGATCGACAATGACACCGCCCTGGTGATGGTCCAGTACCCGGACTTCTTTGGGCGCATCATTGACTATAAAGAGCTGATCGAAACAGCGCACGCCCACGGCGCGCTGGTGGCCATGGCCGTCAATCCGACCGCCCTGGGTCTGTTAACACCTCCTGGCGACCTCGGAGCCGATATCGCGCTTGGTGAAGGCCAGCCCCTCGGCATTCCCCTTTCCTTTGGCGGCCCCTGGCTCGGCTTCTTTGCCGTCAAAAACGCACTTTTGCGCAAGATCGCTGGTCGTTTGGTCGGAGAAACCACGGACGTCGAAGGCAAACTGGCCTACGTCCTCACGCTTACCGCCCGCGAGCAGCACATCCGCCGCGAAAAAGCCTCCTCAAACATCTGCAGCAACCAGGGTCTGATGACGCTGGCAGCGACAATTTACCTGAGCGTTTTGGGCAAACACGGCTTCAAGCAGGTTTCCAACCTCTGTTATCAAAAAGCTCACTATGCCGCGGAACAGATCGCATCGATCGACGGATTTGAAGTCATGTTCCCCGAAACACCCTTCTTCCACGAATTTGTGGTCAAATGTGAGCAGCCGGTCGATGAGCTCCTCGAACACCTGCTGGAACATGACATTTTCGGCGGATACAAACTCGAAAATGATTATCCGGAACTTCAAAACTGCTTCATGCTGGCAGTAACTGAAAAAATTAGCCGCGAGGATATCGACTACCTTTGTGACGTCCTCGGGGAGGTGGATCATGACTGAACCGACCATTTTTGATCTCTCAGTTCCCGGTCGCAAAGGCGTGACCTTCCCGGAACCAGACGTTCCCGAAATCGCTTTGCCGGAAGCATTCCTTCGTGAAGAACTGCCCATCCCGGAAATGTCTGAGATGGACGCCGTCCGTCATTTCACCAGCCTCTCGCAGAAGAACTACGCGATCGACCTGGGCTTCTACCCGCTTGGCTCCTGTACCATGAAGTACAACCCCAAGGTCAACGAAGTTACTTGTCGGCTGCCTGGTTTTGCCAATGTCCATCCCCATCAACCGGTCGAAAGCGTTCAGGGCAGCCTGTATCTGATGTATGAACTCCAGAACATGCTGGCCGAGATCGCTGGGTTCGCTGGTGTGACGCTCATGCCTGCCGCTGGCGCGCAGGGCGAATTGACCGGTACCCTGATCATCAAAAAGTACCATACCGACCGCGGCGACCATCAACGCACGCGCATGCTCATCCCCGATTCCGCCCACGGCACCAATCCTGCCTCCTCTGCCATGCTGGGTCTGGATATCGTTCCGCTGCCTTCGGACGAACGTGGCAACGTCAATCTGGACGCGCTGCGCGAGCTTTGCGATGACCGCCTGGCTGGTCTGATGTTGACCAACCCCAACACGCTTGGTCTTTTCGACGAAAACGTTGTGGAAGTCATTAAGATCGTCCACGAAGCCGGTGGTCTGGTCTACGGCGACGGCGCCAACATGAACGCGCTGCTGGGCGTCTTTAGACCCGGCGATGTTGGCATTGACGTATTGCACTTCAACCTGCACAAGACCTTCTCCACCCCACACGGCGGCGGTGGTCCTGGTTCCGGGCCCGTTGCTGTTCAAAAGCATCTACTGCCCTTCCTGCCGGATCCAGTGGTTGGCATCATCAACGAAGGCGACGACGACGAAGCTCCTTTGTACGGCTTCATCCATCCTGAAAAGAGCATTGGTCGCGTCAAAACCTTCTATGGGCATTTTGGCGTGCTTGTGCGTGCTTACACCTACATTTCCATGTTGGGCCAGGAAGGCCTGCGGGACGCAGCCGAAAAGGCAGTGTTGAACGCCAACTACCTGCAGGAAAAGCTCAAAGGCACCTACACCCTGCCCTATGATCGGGTCTGCATGCACGAGTTTGTCCTCGAAGGTCGATGGAAAGATGTTCCCAACATTCACGCGTTGGACATCGCCAAGCGACTGATGGATTACAAGTTCCATCCGCCTACAAACTACTTCCCGCTCATCGTTCCAGAAGCGCTCATGATCGAACCGACCGAGACCGAGAATAAGGAAACTCTGGATCGCTTTGTTGATGTGATGCTTAAGATTGCCGAAGAAGCCCGCACCAATCCACAGCTGCTCAAAGACGCACCCCACAACACGCCCATCCGACGCGCTGATGAGCTCAAGGCGGCCAGGGATCTGATGCTGTGCTGCTCCTCCGGTCTGGAGTAAACCAATAAACGATCTGAAACACGATCGCCAAAACAAGTAATAGAAACGGATTCCACTTTTTTGATAAAGAACAGGATAAAAGTGGAATCCTATTTTTTAGATCTGTCTTTAGATCATTTCTTTTTTCAAAGTCTCAACAATATTCGCCTTCTTTGCCTGTCGGCTGGAAAGCTGCATCACCATCATGGTGATCAACAGTACCACCACGATCACAGCCCCGATCGCTGGCCAGGGTACCATAAACCTGACGCTGAAAGCCCGTTTGGTGATGACAAAGAAGACATAATTCAGGCCCATACCGAGGGGCAATCCAAACAGCAGCGCCACCACGCCAAAATAAAGGCTCTCAAACTGCAGCATCTTATTAAAACTGCGTGGAGTCATCCCAACGCTGCGCAGCATGGCAAATTCACGGCTGCGCAAACGGATGCCGGTCAGGATCGTATTCAGAATATTGGTCACGCCGATCAGCGCAATGAGCGTCACAAACCCGTAGACGAAAACAGACACGATCGTCTGAACCTTGATGGTGGAAGACTGGTACATGTCCTGATTTTCAATATAGGTCTCACCGATTCTCCGGGCAAGCTGAATATCCTGAATTTCTTCAACCACTTTTTCAGAAAGATCAGTTTTTATCAATAATCGTTCAGAATAGGAAACGTCTGGTAGCAAACCGGGACCAAAACTTTCGAAGAATTGTAAAAGATCATTCTCCGAGACGAAGGCAGTCAAAAGATTGATCCGTTCAATACCGATACCAAAGGGACCATTCTCAAGCATCGCTGATACGGTCATTCTGGAAACTTCAAATCTTTTGGATGAATTGTTTGAGTCATACACTCCCAATTCAATATCAAACTGTTCGCCCGTTTCTACTGAGATCCATGGTCTCTCGATCAGTTTACCACCTTGATTAAAAGTAACCATCGGATTAAACAGGATCACTGGCAAAGAACCATCTTCCAAATTCTTTTCAACCACATCGTTTTCTTTCAGGATCTCTTCATATTCTTCTTCTTTCAGAATTTCAAAGCGAATGCCAACAGGCTGTTCCCCTTCTCCAACTGATAATTTATCAGTAACCCAGCTTACATCTCCACGAAATTCGATTGGCAGACTATTCAGAGGCATCACAACCCCGCCATAGGCACTTTGTACTACTACGGTGTCTTCAACTTCAGGAAGATTCCCGATCTCCTGATAAAAAGCATCCAATTCTTCCCTGCTGGCGTCGGATTGAACTCTGACATGGATTGGGTATTCAAAATCAACCACCTGCGTGTCAGCTGAGCCAAAGGCATACTGACCCAGTGAATAGACACCTAAGAACAGAACGATGCTTACCACCAAAGACAGGATCGTTACCACATAGCCTTTTTTATTACGCTTAATATTTTTAAGCGCCAGCTCGGCTTCAAAACCGAAGATCCAACGCAGGATCTTTGGCGTTCGCACTTTACTGCCTTTTATCTTGATATCCTGTGTTTGTCGGATGGCTTCGATCGGTGAAACCCTTGCGGCCCGTCTGGCTGGACCCATTGCCGATATGAAAATAGTTATCAAAGAGAATAAAGCTGAGAAAACGATCAACCCAGGGGTAACCACAACAGTTAAATTTATGCTATTTCCACTCATCAATGAATTAATCACTGGCTCAATCAGATGCAAAGTCATCGTGATGCCGCCAATTCCTGCTAATATCCCGATCGGGATCGCTATCAATGCGATGATCCAGGCTTCACTATAGATGGCTTTCTTCTTTTGCTCCTTTGTTGCGCCAACGCTTGCCAACATGCCAAGCTGTCGGCTGCGCTCAACGACAGAAATACTAAAAGCGTTCGAGATCAGAAAAACCGAACCAACCAGGATGACAAGCAACAGAACAACAACAAAGAGATAGAGCGTGATCAAATTCTCTTGCGAAAGCACACCATAAGTGCGGACAAGATCAGAGTTGTATTCGATATCCTCATCTGCTAAGCCGAACATGTAGCCAAGTTGATTCGCGTGGGCGTTGGCAGCCTTGTTGACCATTCTCCAGGTCACAAGTGCAGAAACCTTATCGCTATTCTGCAAATTTGCCCGATCCAAATAACGCACAAGGCTAAAACCTGGCATAAAGTAATTTTCCTGGGATGGTGGTTTAATAAAACCAACAATAGTTACTTCTTCAGTAGATTCCGTTCGCAGTTCTTCAGTTACGGGCTGATCTTCCCAGGGCACGTTGTAATTGTCATCCAACCCAAGTTCAACAGACTTCTGTTCTTCGCTTGCAATGGAAAAACGTTTGCCCACTTCCAGGCTTAGTTTATCGCCAATGCTGACATCAAACCCACCCATCCGTAAAGCTTCGATTGAAATTACCGCCTCATTTTCGCTGGTTGGGAAACGACCCTCTTCCAGAGTCAGACCGTAGGTTCCGATGCAGTTTTTATCCATGGACATCAAGACCAGATAAGGTTTCATGGATGCCCTGGATTCTTCAAGCTTTGAGAATCCATCCAGTCTGAACAAGGATACCCAGGCTGTATTCTCATCCTTTGCCAGTGCATCAACAGAAGTCAGATCAATGTTATTGTAACGAACATGCCAGTTGCCATATTGCTTGATCATTAATTTTTGGTTCGCCTGCAAAAAAGACATCATCAGAGTTGGTACGGCTGTGATCATGGCAGTCGATATGATCACGCCAATGATCGTCACCAGTGTGCGCGTTCGATTGAGCCTCAGGAAGCGTTGCGTTAGTTTTTGAATGATGTTCATTTTCGGATCACCTCATCACGTACGATCCTGCCGTCTTCCATGCCCAAAATTCGGTCTGCCTGTAAGGCAATATTTTCATCATGGGTGACGATGATGACCGTTTGATGAAATTTTTTGTTCGACAGACGCAATAATTGCAAAATTTCCGCACTGTTTTTGGAATCCAGATTGCCAGTCGGTTCATCAGCCAGCAATAGCGCCGGGTTGTTGATCAGCGCTCTTCCGATCGAAACACGCTGCTGCTGACCGCCGGAAAGCTGATTTGGCAGATGATTAAGCCGATCACCCAGTCCGAGCGTACTGACGATCTCATCAAGATAGACCTTCTCCACCTTGCGACCGTCGAGCAGCAAAGGCAAGGTGATATTCTCTTCCACATTCAGCACCGGGATCAGGTTGTAGAACTGATAGATCAGTCCGATCTGGCGTCGGCGAAAGATGGCCAGTTTGCTCTCATCCAGGCTGAAAATATCCACATTGTCAATCAGAACCTTGCCCGATGTGGGCGTATCGACACCGCCCAGAATATGCAGCAAAGTCGATTTTCCCGACCCGCTCGCGCCAACAATGGCGATAAACTGTCCTTTTTCAACCGAAAATGAAACGTCGTCCAGCGCTTTAACGGTTGTTTCACCACTTCCGTAATGTTTGCTAAGGTTTTGAACATTTAAAATTTCCATATTTTTCTCCATCTGAAGATTTATGAAATAATTCTAAGAAATGGCTATGACAAAGAAGTGACAGAAACGGTGACAGTTTTGTCACACAACCTGTTTGTAGAATTTGATTGAGAACAAACTGCCTTTGCCCGGATGGGAGCGGGCGGTGATGGTCGCGTTTTGCTTTTCGAGCAAAGATTTGCTCATCGCGAGACCGATCCCAATGCTGTCTTTGGAGGCATCGCGAGCCCTGTAGAAACGTTCGAAAATGTGGGGCAGGTCCTGCGCTGAGATTCCTTCGCCGCTGTCCTGAACCTCGATCAGATCAAACAACGGGCTTTTTTCAGCCCGAATTGAGACTTTTCCACCTGTCGGAGTGTGTTCGATCGCGTTTTTAAGTACATTCGTGAGCGCTTCGCTGGTCCAGTTTGGATCGCAGTAAATCCTCATATCAGCGGGAATTTTCGTCTCAATTTTCAGGTTTTTCACTTCTGCTGGGATCAAAAGATGACGCATGGCCTGCTCAATCAGAGATTCAACATTCGTATCCACCGAGGTAAATTGCAGGGCACCGGCATCCATCTGCGCCATGCGCAATAACGCGCTCACCAGCCATTCCAGCCGTTGGATCTGACTCAGGATACTGCGCGTGAACTCAACCCGTTTTTCTACTGAGATGGTTTCTGATTGCAGCAATTCAGTCATCACTGATATCGAAGTGAGTGGTGTTTTTAGCTGATGGGAAATATCCGAAAGCGCCTGGGCAAGAAATTCTTTTTCCTTCAAAAGGCTGGAAGCTTGCTCCCGCAGCATGACAGTCACTTTGTATATCTCGGATTTGAGAATATCCAGCTCCCCTTCTTTAGAATCGCGCACATCCAGCCCATATTCTCCAACTGCGATTCGTTTGAGAACCTGAGCAAGTTCTTCAATTTTCCTGTATCGCCAGAAGGTAAAAACCAAAAACAAAAAGATCAATCCAAGTGCCAGAATAAGGCTGATCCATGTAGCAAATTCGGGGAGTTTAAAAGCCGAAAAAACGGCAATACCGGAAAACAAAACAATTGCGGAAATAAAGATCAGGATTTCGCGATTGCGGACCACGTCAACCCGACTTATATCCCAATCCCCTCACGGTCAGGATCAGCTTTGGATCCTGAGGGTCGTCTTCGATCTTCTCGCGCAGGCGTTTGATATAGACCGTGATCGTATTGTCATTGAGAAAGTCCCCACCAACATCCCAAAGTTGCTCCAGAAGTTGATTGCGCGAAAAGACCCTGCTGGGATAATTGGCGAAGACAAGCAAAAGCTTGTATTCCAGGGCGGTCAATTGCAAATCTTCGTCTCCCTTTGTCACCCTGGCCTTATTCTGATCGATCACGACATCGCCCAATATCAAGAGGCTATGCGCAGTTCCGCGTTTTTTATAAGGCCTTAATGCTGAATTGATGCGCGAGATCAGCTCCCTGACCCGAAATGGCTTGGTAATATAGTCGTCCGCGCCAAGGTCCAGCCCCATGACCACATTGACCTCGCTATCCATGGCGGTCAGCATGATCACCGGAATTTCGCCTTTGGCTTTGATCATCTTGCACAAGTCGTAGCCGCTTCCATCCGGCAGACTGACATCCAGCAGGGCCAGGTCAAAATCTTCTGTCCTGATCGTCTCGAGCGCCTGGGCAAAACTGGCACAGACCAGACTTTCAAAGCCTTCTTCTTCCAAAAGGTAAGTCAGGCCAGCCACGATGGCGCGATCATCCTCAACTAACAATATCTTCAAGAATGCCTCTAATCCTCCAGCAGGAGACTGACCGGGCAATGGTCAGAACCCATGATATCGCCGTGAATTTCAACTGCCTTGACCCGATCCATTAATTCAGAACTGACCAGGAAGTAATCCAGACGCCAGCCGATGTTCCTTTGCCGCGCGAAAGTTCGGTAGGTCCACCAGGTGTATTCCACCTTATCAGGGTAAAGCGCGCGATAGGCATCGACAAAGTTATGCTCTAAGTATTTATCGATCCAAACCCTTTCTTCCGGCAAAAAGCCTGTGTTTTTCTCGTTGGCTTTTGGGTTGGCAAGGTCAATTTCGTTATGGGCTGTGTTGAAGTCGCCGGTGATGATCACTTTCTCCCCTCTCGCGTGATGCTCATCACAGAGCTCAAGCAATTTGGCATAAAAATCCAACTTAAACGGAACCCGTTTATTCTCTTCCCCACCGTTTGGGAAATAAATGGTGTACAGGAAGAAATCTTCATACTCGAGGCGAATCGTGCGACCTTCGTTATCAAAACGTTCCTCTCCCAAACCGGTCTGGATGGAGAGCGGTTCCGGTTTGTACAAGACGGCCGTACCGCTGTATCCGGGACGCTCAGCGGAATGCCAGAAACTTTGATATTCCGGATGATCACGAATTAATTCCGGCACCTGATCCGGTTTGGCTTTGATCTCCTGCATGCCCAAAATATCCGGTTGGACTGTGTCAAGCCAGTCAAACCCATCCTTCTTAACAACTGCTCTGATGCCGTTGACGTTCCAGGTTGTAATTCTCATTAGAAAGCATCCTTTCAAATAATGGTAAACTTATCGATTGAATATGAAAGATTATACCAAGACCTCGTTCACTTTTTACTGGCGTTTTGGCCTCGTTCTGCTGATCGCCGTTTCACTGCTCAATTTGAGCCGCGATCCAGGCCAGGCGCAAACGACCTATCCCGAATACATCGTTGTCTACGGCGACACGCTCTCGTGGATCGCGCTTCGCTTTGACACGACTGTTGAAGATATTCAAAGCCTGAACGGTCTGGATGCCTCCAGCGGGCTTCACCCTGGTGACCATCTGAAGATTCCAACTTTGGCCGGCATGCAGGGCATTCTGACCACGGAATTCGTGCCGCTTGGCTCCAGCCTGACCAGCCTGAGCAGACGCAGCCAGGCAGAACCCGCCGATCTGATCAAAGCCAACCAGCTCACCAGCCCTTCAGAGCTATTTATTGGCCGTGAGATCGTCATGACCCGCTCCGAGAATGGTTCGGCCATGCAAACCATGGATTCCCTTAAAAGCGGACAAAGCTTTTTTGAAGCCTCGATCCTGGCCGGGCAAAACACCTGGCAGCTGGCAGAAATGAACCGTCTTGAGAATCCTTCGCGCGGTCTGCCAATGGATACTTATTTCAAGCCTTCTGATGTCGATTCTCCCAACAACCTCGCCATTCCAGGCTTGAAATCCATCGTCATTGATAATCTGCCCATGATCCAGGGTGACACCTACCTGATCAAAGTCACCAGTGAAAGCCCTGTAACCGTCAAGGCCAGCCTCAACGGCAAGGAACCTGTTTTTGTGGATATGGGTAATGGGGTGCAAATGGCTTACGGCGCCATTCACGCCCTGACCGAGATTGGTGTATATCCGCTCACCATGGAATTTACCAACAGCAACGGCGAAACCTACCGTTTTGACCAGTATGTCATGATCAATAGTGGTAATTTTGCCACCGACCAACCACTGGATGTGGACCCCTCCACCGTAGGCACTGAAGAAGTCAAGCAGGAAGATGCTGCTTTTAAACAAATCGTGGCCCCGATCACGCCTGTTCAACAATGGGAAGGGCTATGGTATTCCCCGGCGCAGGATGCTGACTGCATCATCTCTTCTTTTGGCAGCCGCCGTACTTATAACGACGATCCCACCCTCTACTACCATACCGGCCTCGACCTTGGCTATTGCAAGGGAACGGATGTTTACGCTCCGGCAGTCGGGACGGTGGTGGCCGTTTTACCGGATCAGATCGTACGCGGCAACTCGCTCGTGATCGACCATGGTTTGGGTGTTTATTCGATCTACATGCATTTGAACAGCTTCAATGTCAACGTGGGCGATATTGTCGCGCCTGGACAGTTGATCGGCATCATTGGCACGACCGGCCGCTCAACCGGGCCGCATCTGCACTTCGAGATCGATATTCAGGGCACGCCCGTCAATCCCCTGACCTGGCTGCGTCGGGCTTTTCCTTAAAATGAAAGAAGCAACTTTGGTTGCTTCTTTTGTGTGCGCTGAGAGGGAGTTGAACCCTCACGTCTTGCGACACCTGGCCCTCAACCAGGCCTGTCTGCCAATTCCAGCACCAGCGCAAACGTGAGAATAAATTATAACGATTCTATGGCCTTTGTCAAGCAAAGCCGGACAGGAAAATAAGATGAAAACGACAATTGTTTTAGACGCGATGGGCACAGACGACCATCCCCAACCCGAACTTGAGGCAGCGATCATAGCTTCAACCAAGTTAGACATTAATATCACGCTTGTAGGCAAAAGCGCACTTTTGCGGGAAGAGCTTGGAAAGCTCGATGGTGATAAGAGCCGGATCAATATCGTCGAAGCCCCCGAAGTGCTTCTGATGAGCGACCATATCCGCGAAGCCCGGGCAAAAAAGGACAACAGCATGCAGGTTGGCATGGATCTGGTAAAACATGGCCTGGGACAGGCTTTTGTGACAGCTGGTAACACCGGTATGGCAATGTATTATGGCATCAAGACATTTGGCATGATCCCTGGGATCGACCGCCCTTGTCTGATGGAGGTTTTGCCCACCCAAACCGGGAAATGCGTTCTGGCCGACATTGGCGCGAACGCCGAAGTCCGCCCAGACTTCCTCGTTCAGTTCGCTCAGATGGCGTCGGTCTATTCACGCATTATGATCGGCATTCAAAACCCACGCGTCGGTCTGATCGCCAACGGCGAAGAAGAAGGCAAAGGCAATGAATTGACAAAACAGGCTGGTACCCTGATGAAGGCAGCCTTGCCAAACTTTGTTGGCAATATTGAGGGTAAAGAGCTTTTTGGCGGCAAGGTTGATGTGGCCATCACCGATGGCTTTACTGGAAACGTGCTGTTAAAGTCAATTGAGGCCGTCGCCTCACTGATCATGAAAAAGATCAAAGAGGGTTTGATGTCCAGTACCCGTACCAAAATTGGTGCGCTGCTCGCAAAACCAGCTTTTTCACAAGTACGCAAAATGCTCGACCCAGCTGAAATTGGCTCAGCGCCCTTGCTTGGTCTGGATGGCCTGGTTTTCATCGGGCACGGCCGTTCCGACGCGCGCGCGATGGTAAGCGCCATTGAAAGAGCCTATGATGCGGTACAATCAGACCTGCTAAAAAATTTACAGCAATCTTTATCAAAAGCGGAGTGATTCATGAAACTTGTCATTAATGAAAAATACATCAAACGCAATAAAAAATTAGGGGGCGCCATTTTCATCACCAACCTGCTCGTTCTCGGCATTGGTGCTTATTTCGCATTCACCGGCGATATGACCAAAGTCTACTACTCCTGGATCGCGCTGATTATTGGCTTTACCCTGACCCGTATCAGCATGTATTATATGAATCGTTTTGGCAGAAATCCGCGCTATGACGAGGTGCTTTCAGAGGTGTTTGGTAAGCTTCGCAATGATTACACCTTCTTCTCCTATTCCAGCCCGGTCCCTTACCTGCTGCTGGGCCCTTGCCGTCTGTGGCTGCCGATTTTGGTTACCAGCGGCGGCAAGATTTCCTTTGAGAAAGGCAAGTGGAAGCACAGCGGGGTTGGGATTTTTCAACGGATGATCGGCCAAGAGGCACTGGTCAACCCTGAACAGGACGTCGCCGAAGCCTCAAAGAAAATTCAGGAACACCTGTCCAAACATGGTATTCCCGACAGCCAACAACCTTCCCTGCAGCCCGTTCTCGTTTTGCTCATGACCAATACCACCCTTGGCAACCTGGATGACGCACCCTATCCGGTTGTGACGCTGCCGGAGCTGAAGCGCTTTATCCGTAAAGAAGACCGCGAGAATTGCAGCACTGAATTCACCGCGGAAGAAAACGAAAAGTTGGTTGCGGCTCTTTCGACTAAAAAGTAGGTTTTGCCAACCAGTCCTGGAAGATTGCAACCAATAAAACTGTATGAATGAAAAAACCCCTGGTTATTCAGGGGTTTCTTTTTTTACTTTCGTGTATTCCAGCAATTTCCTCACCTCAAAGTCGGTCAGGTAGCGCCATTCGCCTGGTTTCAGCTTGCCCAATTTCAGGGGCCCAATTCGCACGCGTTTGATCTTCCCAACCGGAAGCCCTATTCGCGCGCCAACCTTGCGAATCTGGCGTTTTTTGCCCTCTTTGAGGGTGATACGAAGCCAGGTGCCGCTGCTGGCATTGTTCATTACTTCCACTTTGGCTGGCATGGTGCGGTAGCCATCTTCCATCACAACGCCGCGCCGCCAAATAGCGAGTTGTTCTTCGTCCGGCACCTTGATCACGAAAACTTCATACTCTTTTTCGTGCTCATAACGCGGATGCGTCAGGCGGTTGGCCATTTTGCCATCGTTGGTCATCAGCATCAGGCCTTCGCTGTCCATGTCAAGCCTTCCCACCGCAAAGAGCGGCTCCGACAAACCGATCAGGTCGTTGACTGTCGGCCTGGGAAAATTAAGGTCGATATCGGAAAGATAGCCTTTCGGTTTATTCAACGCGATATAGATCTTTTCGATCGCCTTGCGGATCATTTTCCCATCCACAGAAATGGAATCCTGCGCGGCGTCTGCCTGGTCACCCAGACCGATCACACGCCCATTAACTTTCACCCTACCAGCTTCGATCAGCTTTTCACAGGCGCGTCTGGAACCATATCCAGCCGCTGCCAAAATTTTTTGTACTCTTTCTACTGCCATTAGTCCTTTAACAACTTTCCATCACCACTTTCAGCATCCTTCTCGCTGCTAAAAAGTGCTTCAAAATCAATATCAGGCAATTGCGCCAGACTCTCCAGGCCAAAATGCTGCATGAATTCTGACGTAACCCCGTATAAAATGGGTCTGCCTGGCGCTTCTGAGCGCCCAAGTTCCTCGATCAGACCCTTGGAAAGCAGGCTTTTCACCACACCGTCACTATTGACACCCCGAATGCTGTCTATCTCAGGACGGGTGGTTGGCTGCTTGTAAGCGACGATCGCCAGCGCCTCCAATGCCGCCTGGGTCAGGCGGGAGGTCACTTCCAGCCCGAGGAACAACTCAATTTCAGAAGCAAATTCAGGCGCGGTCATCAACTGGTATTGCCCCTTGATCTCCTGCAGCCGGATGCCGTGCAGTTCCTGATAATGCTCCTTCAGTTCAGCCAGGGCAGCTTCCACTTCTTTGCGTTTCATACCGCTCGCTTGTACCAATTGTTCAATACCCGTCAAGCCAGGCGCGGCGAAAAGAAGCGCCTCCACTTTCATTGAAGCTAACTGTAATTTTGTTTTATCGTTCAGGTTCTCAGGCATGCTATAATTCTTTTGTTATAGAGTCGATTGATTATACTCTATCAGATAAAGAAAATTGAGAACAGAGAAACTATGAGAATATTAATTACTGGCGCGGCTGGCTTTCTTGGGTCCCATCTTACTGATCGGCTTTTGAACGATGGGCATCAGGTCATTGGTCTGGACAACTTCATCACCGGAAATCCGGAAAATCTGGCACATCTGAAGGATAATCCCAACTTTTCCCTGATGGAACAGGACGTTTCAACTTACATCGATGTCGCTGATCCGCTTGATTTTGTCCTGCATCTCGCCTCACCTGCCAGCCCGAGCAAGCTCTCTCCGCTCGGCTATCCCAACCTACCCATCCAGACAATGAAAGCAGGCGCGCTTGGCACGCATAATGGCCTTGGCGTTGCCAAAAAGCACAACGCCCGCTTCTTGCTCGCCTCCACCAGTGAAGTTTATGGCGACCCAAAGGTCCACCCGCAGGACGAATCGTACTGGGGCAATTGCGATCCGGTCGGTGTTCGCTCGGTTTACGACGAAGCCAAACGGTTCGCAGAAGCGCTGACCATGGCCTACCACAATTTCCACTGCGTGAATACGCGCATTGTGCGCATTTTCAACACCTTTGGCCCAAGAATGCGCCTGGACGACGGCCGCAGTGTCCCCAATTTTATCCAACAGGCGTTGCGCAAGGAACCTCTGACGATCTACGGAACCGGTGAACAAACGCGCAGTTTCTGCTATGTCAGCGACACGATCGATGGCATTTACCGCCTGATGAAATCGGAAGAACATCTGCCGGTCAATATCGGCAATCCGCTTGAAACGACCGTGAATGACTTTGCCCGCACCATCAACGACCTGACCAACAATCCGTCCGGATTGAGCATCAATGCTTCGGAACGTCTCGGTGACGACCCGGAACGCCGCCAGCCAGACATCACCCGAGCCAGGGAAATCCTGGGTTGGGAACCAAAAGTGAGCATTCGAGACGGTCTTGCCAGAACGATCGAATACATGCGCGGTCAGCTTGGGCTGTAGGTTCTGTGGGAACCCTACGCGTCATTTCCGGGAAAGCCAAAGGTGCGCGCCTCAAGACGGTACCTGGCGATACTACGCGCCCGATCACAGACATCGTCAAGGAAGCCCTCTTCAACATCCTCGGCAGCGAAATTGACGAAAACCAAATTCTGGATCTCTTTGGCGGCACCGGCGCGGTTGGCATCGAAGCCCTGAGCCGCGGGGCCAGCTTTGTCACATTTCTCGATAAAAGTCAGCAGGCCGTCCGCATAATCCAGGAAAATCTAAAAGCGACACACCTGACCGAACAGGCAGAAGTTTTGCGTGGTGACGCTTTCACTTACCTTGCCAACCCGCCAAAGCTTGGTTTTGATCTGATCTACGTCGCGCCGCCGCAATACCGACAAATGTGGCAAAAAGCCATGCACCTGATCGATACGCTGCCGGAATTGCTCAATGACGACGGCCAGGTGATCGTACAGATCAACCCTATCGAATGGGAAGAGCTCGATTTATCAAATCTGACCGTCTTTGATACGCGGAAATATGGGGATACGCTGCTGGTCTTTTACGAAAGATCAACGCCCGAAGCGCATAATTAACTGATCCTGCCCGTCATAGCAATAATTGCCCCAATATGCTTTTTCATTGGGTCGATGGCGCATCACCAAAGGCAACAGGGTATAAAGGTCTTCAACCAGGTCAAGTTTCAGTGCCTGATTCAGCGTCAACCAGGCCAGTTCACCTTCGGATGAGGCTCTGATCTCCCCTTCCAGGCTTTTTGCCTTGAAAACAAAGAAAATGATCCCGGGTGAGGAACCGGTATCAGCTACGACCTGCGCGCAAAGCGTCAGTTGGCTTGCAGATAAACCGGTTTCTTCCAGCAATTCACGCCGCGCAGCCTCCAGAATTCCTTCACCCTGCTCCACGTGACCACCTGGCCCATTCCAAAGATTGGCCCAGATATTCTTGTTGCTCGCCCCCTTGAGCAGCAGAATCCTTCCCTTTTCATCCACAGGGAAGATCAAAACCCTCGGGATGAGGCTGTATCGATCCTTGTCAGCACCTTGTGCCTGAGCGCCCATAAAAAAACACCTGCCGACGATAAGGTCGGCAGGTTCTCCTCATCTTTAGTGTAACAACATTGGCAGGCCCAAAACACTCTTAACCTTGACCCGATAAGCATCCACGTCATAATACATGTCCACATCGACATGACGTTTTCCGCTGATGACGGTCTCGATCGGGACGCGCACATAATTGCCGTCATGGATGCCAACCAGTTTGCCAAATTCACCCTTTTGGACCAGTTGCAAAGCCAGCAGACCAAAGTTCATCCCAACCATGCGATCAACCATATCCGCCGGACCACTGCGCATCAGATAACCCAGTTTCTGATACATGATATTTACGCCGGTGATTTCTTTGATCCGATCGGAAAGTAGATCGCCAATACCGCCTAACTTACGGTGCCCGTAAGCATCCGGCTCGCCAGTCTGAATGACCTGCCCGCCGATCGGCATCGCGCCTTCAGAAACCACAACAAGGGAATAATGTGACGGGCTGTTGGCACGATCTTCAGCTGCCAGCCTGGCCAGCTTTTCAATATCAAAGGGGACTTCACAAATCAAAGTACGATCAGCATGAGCAAGATAGCCAGTAATCAATGCCGTCTCACCTGAATTACGTCCAAACAGCTCGACAATACCGATCCGTTCATGCGAGCCAACCGATGTGCGGAAAAAAGTAATATGGTTCACGCCTCTGGTAATAGCCGTGGAAAAACCAATACAATAATCCGTTCCAAGGACATCATTATCCATCGTCTTTGGAATAGCCACCAGCGGAAAACCATCCTTGGACAATCGTGCTGAATAGCTTAAGGTGTCATCGCCACCGATGGTGATCAAATAATCGATGTTCAAATGATCCAAGACCTTCAGAACATACTCTGTGTAATCCTTTGTGCCAGCTTCCGGGTCAACAACCTTGCCCCATTGACTATCCAAAAGAAAATCCGGAGTGTCACTTACGCGCACTTTCGATGGATTGGTTCGGGAAGTGTGCAAAAAGGTTCCACCAGCCCGATCGACCGCTCTCACCCTTTGTGGTGTCAGTTCCCAAACGTATTTTTCATGGGTTTCAGGATCGTTAAGGTCGTAGCCCAAAAGCCCGAGCCAACCCCGTCGAATGCCAACAACTTCATAACCAGCTTCCAGGCCGTTCATAACGACCGACTTGATCGCCAGGTTAAGACCCGGCACATCACCACCACCGGTTAAAATACCAATTCTTTTCTTTGCCATAATTTACCTCTAACCTGTAATTTTATTTGATTCAACCAAAGCTTTGGGGCTTGCGATCGCCCACCATCGGAACCACTGCAGACCAAAAAAGACAATTAATGGAACCAACAGAAGTAAAGAACCGTGTACTTTTGGAATCGTTTTAAGCGGATTCTCTGCCAATCGCCAGGAAATAAAGCCGATCGCGATATAGCTGATCCAATACATTATTTTACCAGATAATGGCCATTTTTCCGATAAATATTTGAAAACTGCAAAAAACCCCGGCAATACCAAAAGAAAAGCCGACCCATCACTGTAAAGGTTAAAAAAGTAGGCCACGCTCAAGGTCAGCATCAACTTCCATTGCAGCGCTCTTTCCCCACAACGGCTCAAACCATACCATTCCACCAATAACATGATCAGGCTGCCCAAATGGAGAAAAATAGAAATTTGCTTGCTCGAACCTGGGAAAAGATCAGCAATTTGCATCCAGGGCGTGTTCAACCAGTCCAGCTTTGGCTCAAGCAAAATAATTTTGGCGAACCAATCGCTGATCCAGCCTGGGAACAGGATCAGGCTTGTAAGCATCAAAAAGCCAAACCCAACGAGCAGCATGCGCAGCATGGCATTGTCGCGTCTGCCGCCCAGCACGATCAGTAAAAATATGATCAGAAAGAGGGAAGCGGGATTGACCCAGAAAGCCATCAAAAACAGAAAGCCCGCCTGAACACTTTGCCTTTGAAGAGCCAACCTGACACCCAGCAAACTGAGCATCACAAAGAAAGGCAGCAGGCTTGCGCCGATGTAATCTCTGACGAAGACATAAAAGAAAATCCCCGGTAATACCGTCAGCAATTTCTCGATAAAACTGAGCTTTAACCCGCCCAGTTCGAGGGCAAGCAGGATCGATACCGCTACAGAAACCTGTTGTAACGTGATCCAGATCGCTTTGGCAACTGGATAAGGGACAAAACTGATCGGAATATAAAAATAAACGTACCAGGCCGGGTCAAGAAAGTTGCCTTTGGATATCTTCTCGGCATAACTGTTGTTTTCACGCAGCAATGTCAGGGTCGCCTGTTGGCTTTCTTCACTGTAAGGGGACCATCCTTCCCGCATCCAGTTCCGGGCAGCGCTCCATCGGGACGCGAAGTGGTCTTCAAAACGTAGATCCTCGGTGAAACTTAAATTGAAAAAGGTCATCCCAACAAGCGTGAGAATGATCAACACCGGCACCCAGTAATTAGCAGTTTTTCTCAGTATCAAAACTATCAGCTTCTTTCTGTTTACAGATCATATTATAGACAATAATTAAAAATCCATGATGAATCAGCAATTCTCAATATGGAAATTGCTGTTTGTTTGACCAATTTAAAGGCTAAAACGATTTGAAAGCAGTATACTATCTGTGAGTATTGCCATTTAATTTTTTACACACATTATAGGTTGTATATGAAACGAGTACTAAATTATCTTATCGCCTTGACAGTTCTGGCAGGCATTTTGCTGACTAACGGCTGTGCTATTGAGACTGGAAACCAGCCTCAAATCTCAACAGATGAGCCTAAAGCCATCGAAACTCAAGTAATCCCAACCAAAACCAAAGTTCCTACCCCTACTCGGAAAGCTACTGAAACCCAGGCTCCCACTCCCACCAAAACCGAAACACCTGAAAAATATCCCATTGATGTCAATAAACTTCACAATTTCCCCGAAAGTTATGAATATATGGTGGCCAACCTGGACGAGTTTGTCGAATTTCCCGATCCCTTTGTCGACCCTGATGGCTTTAACGCTTCTGTCGAAAAATTAAAAACCATCATCGGTGACCACACCCAGAGGGAAAGAAATTATGTTGGAAGTACAGGTGATCAGCCTGATTTTTATGTCGCTGACGCTTACTTATCTCCGAACCAACTGGAGGGCCAGCCTGAAATCGCTTACTTCCAGCATCAAGGGGTTGTTTATCCAATGATTGGTCTCAATGTTTATGGTACTGATTCGGTGCCTGGCATGGGTTCTACCAGAACCTTATTGGTCATTCTCTACAATGGCCGTGGAGCACCTGAAGGCACCGACGTTATTCAAACCCTGTCCGATGGAGGTCATGTACGTTCTATATGGCTTAATAAAACTGAACAGGAGGTATATCCTGATAACATTAATAGAGCTATTAGAATGGGTATTGTTCCTGTTAACGATGGTACCTATAATCAGATTATTTGGGGTTTTGGTGGTATTCAAACGGAAGAAGGTTTTCAAAAAATGATTAATGGCAATTAGACATAGTTTTTACTGCCAAAGTATCGTAGAATGAATTAATGCTCAAGAGACCGCTCTACTTAGCTCTGTTCATGTTGTTAGTTTCAGCTATTGTTGTTTTTTAATCTAATCCTACAACTAAAACCATGTGGTCAAGCAGAATAAAGAACCCGTCGACACCATTGTCGCTGTTGAAGGTGGTAAAAAACAAGAATTAATCCAAGATTTTGGCAACGTTGACAGTTGGGAACCGCAAAATGGCCGTTTGATTTTCCATGATGATCAAACTATACATGATACTATGGTCGATCCCACTAAAATAGTTATATAATTCTCATTAGCTTCTATTTGGAAAGTTGGTGGATGGATGAATAAAAAATTTCGCGTGTATAGGACCTTGGCTGCAGTCTTGATCATGATCCTGATAATTGCAGCCTGTACGCCGATAAGTACTCAATCTAATACTCAGGAGTCACCTACCTCAACCCTTGCCGAAATCACCCCTACCGTCGTTGATACCAAAACGTCCACTCCGACCCAACAAGCCACTGAGACCAATACTCCGACTCCTACCGAAGTGCCTGAAAAATACCCCATTGACTTGGAAAAATTAAGTAATCCTCCTCAAAGCTACGAAGATTTTGTTAATAATCTGGACAAATTTGTCCAGGCTCCCAGTCCTGACGGCAGTGATGAAAATTTTCAGGAATTTGTCACCTGGTACAACGAAGTTCTCTTTCAAAAAACCCTGGGCGATGACCTGGAAAAACTCCCGGTAAATTATGAGGTGCGTGGTATTGATATCGGAGCTACCGGTTTATCAGCCGATAGTTACGCTACCAAACAAGAACGTCATTCTTTACCCTATTTCTTCTATTTCAAAGATCGTAACGGTGTTCCTTACCCTTGTTATATCGTCACCGTGGCCACCCCCGAATACCAACAAACTTTCACTGTGGTTGGAAGTGAATCTACTCGACAATTAGCTCCACTCTTAGGCATGCCTGATATGATTACTGAAGTTTATCAAGGCACACATAGTTTTTCCAGCCTACAACTTTCCTTTGATAAATTTGAAGATTATTTAGATGCAGAAAAATATTTAGTAGACCAGGGTTTTGGTGGTGTTCCTAGTACTTTCGGAGAAGTTCCTATTATCAGATTCGGTTGGTTAGGTTTTCGTAACAAATAAATTCTAGTCCATCATGTATGCTTAATTCATGAGACTTAAGTGGTGGTGGTTAATTCCAATAGCTGTCGATTTGCTCTACTTGCTGACCAGCATTAACAAACACCAATCCACTTCATCCACTCCGCTCTTACCCAATATTCCCGCTAACTAACAAAAAATGCATCGAGGGAACAATATCAGCCATCCATCAATGGCTACGCGCAATTTTGCGCGGGATTCACTTTTCCCCCTTACAACTATTGAATTTCTCGTCAAAATATCGTACTCTATACAGGTGCGAATATTAATGATGCTGAATACATTTTTTGCTTAGGTTCAATAGAAAAGGTTTAAACACTAAATGGCAAGACTGATCAAAAACAATCCCCTCGATGAAAAAAGCCAATCCCCAAACATCACCAGGCTGCTGGAATTTGGCAAGAAGAAGGGCTACGTCACCTATGATGACATTCTGCGCTTCTTCCCCGAAGCTGAACATGATATGGACCAACTCGAAGAGGCCTATAACGCCCTGCTCCATGCAGGCATTACCTATACAGACGAACAAACCGTCCCCGAGGATCCGGACGAAGAAGAACTTTCCGGCCCACTTTCCGACGAAGACATTGTTCCTCCCGACGATCTCGCCAACATCGACACAGACGATACCATCGGTCTTTACCTCAAAGAGGTAAGCCGCGTGCCCCTGCTCAACAATATTACGGAAGAAGTTGAGCTGGCCAAACGCATCGAAAAAGGTCGGGCTGCGCGCGTTGAACTTGCCAAAGGCAATATGAGTGCCAGCCGCCGAAAAGAACTTTATGACATGATCATCGACGGCAACAACGCCCGCGATCATCTCATCACTGCCAATTCGCGCCTGGTGATCTCTGTCGCCAAAAAATATATGGGCCGTGGGGTTCCATTTCTGGATCTGATCCAGGAGGGGAATATTGGTCTGATTCGCGCCACCAAGAAATTCGAGTATCAGCGCGGTCACAAATTCAGCACCTATGCCACCTGGTGGATCCGTCAGGCGGTCACCCGCGCGATCGCGGATCAGGGGCGCACGATCCGCGTTCCCGTTCACATGGGCGATCAGATCAACAAACTCCTGCGCGTCCAACACCAGCTCACCCAGGAGCTCGGCACCGAACCGACCATCGAGCAGCTGGCAGCCAAACTGGAAGTCACCCCCAAGAAAGTGGAGAACATGATCCAGGTTGCGCGTCGTCCGCTCTCGCTCGAAACCCCAACAGATGACGAGGAAGATTCGGTCCTTGGGGACTTCATCGAAGACGACGAAGCGCCGCCTCCCGATGAAACCGCGACCTACAATCTGCTCAAGCAGCATTTGGTCGAGGTGCTCGACACTTTGCCGCCCCGCGAAGTCCGTATTCTCCAGTTGCGCTATGGTCTTTTGGATGGTCAGGCCTATACCCTTGAAGAAGTTGGGCGCAAAATGGGCGTTACCCGTGAACGCGTTCGCCAGATCGAAGCCCAGGCATTGACGCGTCTGCGCCACCCATCGGTACGGCGCAAACTACGCGACTATTTGGGAGATTAATCATGACCGATAACACAAAACCGGATGAGATCACACGGCCTGTTCGGATTGCGCCGGATTTTGACCACGGGAACGATCCCTCCGCGCTTGCCGAAGACGCGTCCCCCAAAAAGCAATGGCAAATTCCGGAATGGTTGATCGAATTCGTTCAGGAACCGGTAAACGAGCCTGATCCTGCGGTTGCGGGCGCTGACGAAAATGCTGGTTCCGAAGAACAGGAAGACACAGCAGTGTCCGTTTTTTCGGAGATCGCTGAGTGGCAGCCGCTTCAGGAAGCGCCTGAAACCGCGCAGGAGCCAGAACCCGCAGTAGCGAGTGCGGACGAGAATTCAATTTCTGTTGAACAGGAAGAGATGGCGGCTCCTGTCTTACCGCAAACAGATGGGTTGCAGCCCCTATACGAAGCCCCGGAAATAGAGCAGGAACCTGATCCTGCAATCGCGATTCCGGATGAAAAAGCGATCGAGGAAACTGAAATCGGCGTTCCCGTCCCATCGTTTACAGCCGAATGCCAGCCGCAGGAGGAAGTGCATGAAACAGAAACCGAATGCCCATCCGAACAGCGCGTTTTTGACACCAGCGTTCTCAACAGCCTGCTAACTAATAAAGACTATGCGCAGCTGTGTGAATATTTAAAACCATTACACCTTGAAACAAGCGAAAAGGCACTGCTTGTCACAAAATTACGCTCCCATCTCCTCATGGACGAACGATCGTCCTGTCTGTGGGAGCTTTACGAGAACCTGAAATAAAACTATTTTTAAATGGAGATATTGTGGAAAGAACTTTGGTATTAGTGAAACCCGATGGCGTCCAGCGCGGACTCATCGGAAAGATTATTTCCCGCTTTGAAGACCGTGGTTTGCGGCTTGTGGCTGCCAAATTCATGCTGGTCAGCCCCGAACTTGCCAGCCAGCATTATGCCGTTCATCAGGGCAAAGCTTTTTATGAGGGTCTGATCCGGTTTATCACCTCCTCGCCGGTGATGGCCATGGTTTGGGCAGGCCCAGACGCGATCGCCGCTGTTCGTCAGACTGTTGGCAAGACCCGCGGCACAGAAGCAGCGCCCGGCACGATCCGGCATGATTACGCGCTTCAGGCCCAGTTTAATCTCACCCATGCTTCCGATTCCCCCGAAAATGCCGAAGCGGAAATTGCGCTTTGGTTCTCTCCTGAAGAACTGGTTGAGTGGAAACGCTGTACAGAAGACTGGATGTACGAATGAGCCCTAAAGAAAGCCCCGTTGTTACTGTATACAAAGCACATGGAAAACTGGACGGTGAATCCATCAAAGCATTCCTGCAGGCCCAGGGCATTGAAGCTTTTCTCGACCAAAACGCGCTTGGTTCCATTTATGGCCTGACCGTTGGCGACCTTGGTGAGGTGGGCGTTATGGTGCGCGAAGCAGACCAGGCAAAAGCCAAAGAATTACTCCGCGCCATGGAAAACGGTGAATTTGTTAACGAGGTCCTGATCGATGATCAGGAAACAGACCCAAAGGAGGAAGAAATGACGGATAAGCGTAAACGCGTACTGATCCTTTGCTCAGGCAATTCCTGCCGTTCTCAAATGGCAGAAGCCATTGTCAACCACGACCTTGCACGGGAATGGATCGCTTTTAGTGCCGGTTCCAAACCGAGTGGTTTCATCCACCCGATCGCCCTTCAGGTGATCGCCGATGCCGGCATCGATTACAAAGGCTACTCGAAATCGGTGGACGAGTTTAAAGACCAGGAATTTGACATGGTCATTACGCTCTGCGATGCCGCCCGCGAAGCCTGCCCGCTTTGGCTGAAACAAGGAAAAATCGTCCATCTCGGCTTTGCTGACCCCGCCCTTTTTGAAGGCACGGACGAGCAAAAATATCCTGTCTTTAAAGAAACCTTTGAAGCCATTCGTGTCACGGTCGTCAATTATCTGAGCGATTACGACGAAGTTGAAGGCATCGAAGATTCATTTGGTGGTTAATAATAAATTTGTTCTCTGATTAATAAGAAAGAGCAGGATGAAATTTCTATCTCCTGCTCTTTTCTATTTGACAACCTGCATTCTTGGCGTTATAAGTCAACCATGAAAAAAGATCGCTTCCGTAAACTCCTGCCCTTTTTCCTCCTTGTCACCATGCTCATAAGCAGCTGCGATAAACTCGCGACGCCGCCAGCGATCATTCCTACCCCCACCCAGGAACCAACACAGGCGCTTACTAAGGTGACAACTCAAAACATTCCCATCGAAACAACGCCCGAACGGGAAGAGATGCTGGCTGAAGCAGATCGGGTGCTTTCTTTTGGCGATTATACCGAGGCAATTCGCCTTTACCAACAGGCAGGCTCAGGCCCCGCCTCCTCGGATTTGATACAGGCTGCCTCGCTTTACGGCCTTGGATTGACCTATTACAAACAAAACGACCTCTTTCAGGCCAAAAGGGCCTTTGATGAGCTGCGCGCTCAATTTCCTGATTCCCTGCCTGCAAAACGAGCAAATTTCGTCCTTGCCCAGATCAGCCTCGATCAGGAGCTGGAACAGGACGCTTTGGATTACTTCCAAGCTTATCTTGATCTCCGGCCTGACATTCTGGAAGCCGATGTCAACCTTCGCGTTGGCGATCTGCTGAGCGATGAGGGCCAGACCCAGCAAGCGCAGGAAGCTTATCGAAAAGCATACTTAGCACCCCAGCTTTCCAACAACATTGACGCCGCTCTCAAGCTGGCCTCGACCTACCAATCCGAGGGACAATTCGACCTTGCCCTCGGCATTTACAAAGAGATCCTACACAACACCGACAGCGACTACACGAAATCCTCCATGAATTTGCTGATTGGTCGTATCCTTGTCAACCAGGGCAACAGTGTGGAAGGCTATGCTTACTTTCAGGATTCTGTTAATAACTACCCTTATACTTACGATGCCTACACTGCGCTGGTGACGCTGCTGGATGCTGACCAACCTGTCAGCGAGCTTCAAAGAGGCATCATCAACTACCATGTCGAACAATACCAGCTTGCCCTGGACGCCCTGGAGCGATACCTCAACAGTGACGGATACGACAAGGACGAAGCGCTCTATTACAAAGCGCTCAGTCTCCGGGCTGAAGGCTTGGTGCGGGCAGGCTTTTCTTCGGTTGAGCGCGAAGCAGCGAACGCCTCTGGCGGCACGGAATATGATAAACAAGCCATTCAGGTCTGGAATCAGCTGATCAATACTTATCCCGAAAGCATCTATCGCAAGGATGCCATCGAAGACATTATCTATACACAAAATGCCTATATGGGCCAGATGAAGCTTGCCATCGAAACCGCCCTGGCCTTTGTCGCTTTGCCCAACGCGCAAAGTGAAGCCAGCGGTCTTCTTCAGACCGCCGCCTCTTATTACCTGCTCAATGGTCAAACGCGCGAGGCGGCTGACACCTGGACCAGGATCGGAATTGAGTTCCCAACCTCAGCGGATGCCTTCAATGGCCTCTTTTTCGGTGGAACGCTCTATTTCGAACTCGGGGAATATGAAAAAGCAGCCGGGAACTTCAACCGTGCCGTTCTGCTTGCCACACTCGACACGCTTGAGGTGGCTGGCTCTTATTTCTGGCTCGGAAAGGTGAGCCAGGCTCAGGGCGACCTCGCGACCGCCCAAGGATATTGGCAAGATGCTCTCACGTCTGACCCGTACGGCTATTATGGCATTCGCTCCGCTGAATTGCTGAACGGAAAATCGCCCTTTCCACCTGTAACGAATCCGAATCTAACGGTCAACCTGGATGAAGAGCGCCTGGTCGCCGGCGACTGGCTCAAAACAGCCTTTAGCTACCCAGACGAAGTCAACCTTGATTACAGCTCCGAACTGTTTGAAGACACGCGCTATATCCGCGGTTTGGAATACCACCAGCTTGGTCTCTACGATCTCGCCAGCAGGGAGTTTGAGTCCTTGCGCGCCAGCTACAAGGACGACCCCCTCAACAGCTTCAGGCTGATCAAGGAATTCCTTTACCTCGGTTATTATCAATCCGCGATCGAAGCCAGCCGATCCATCTCGCGTCTGGCTGGCTATGGCGATATTCCCCTCTCGGCGAACTTCCCGCCCTATTTTGCCCATGTCCAGTATAGCACCTACTTCCTGCCGTGGGTCGAAAAGGTCGCGCGGAAAAACAATTTGCCTGAATTGCTGATCTTCAGCCTGATCTATCAGGAAAGCCGCTTTGCGGCGCACGCCTATTCAACAGCAGGCGCGAGTGGTCTGATGCAGCTGATGCCCGCCACCGCCGCCCAGATCGCCAGCGAAACCGGTTATCCGCCCAATTACACCCAGTCCGACCTTAGCGTACCTCTCTATAACCTTGAACTCGGAACCAATTACCTCGCCAGACAGTTTTATGTTTTTGAAGGCGATCCTTATCACGCGCTGGCTGCCTATAACGGTGGCCCAGGCAACACCTTTATCTGGAAAAAGCTCACCGCTGGCGACCCGGACGTCTTCCTCAACAGCATCCGCTTTCTCGAAACCCGCACCTACCTGCGCCGGATCGTGGAAATTTATCACATTTATTCCTTGATCTACGCGACCGATTGAACCGATCTAACAGGAAGATTTCGCCATCCAAATATTAATTCACAGTCAATATGCCTAAGCTTTTCCTTGCCACCTTGATCAAGCTGTAAACATCAAAAGTTTTAGCTTAATAAGCTACAAACCCAAAAATAACATCCAAAACCTTCAAGATGTCAAACAATATTTCCACCAAAACATTAAACAACAAACGGCTCCCATATCAGGGAGCCGTTTGTTACTAAGCGATTACTAAAAATTATCCGTGCTTGAGCGCGCTTTGGGCAGCGGCCAGGCGGGCCAACGGCACACGGAAGGGCGAACAGCTGACGTAGTTGTTACCGATCAGGTGGCACCATTCGATCGAGCTGGGATCACCACCATGCTCACCGCAAATACCAACTTCTAAGTTCGGGCGGACGGCACGGCCGGATTCAACCGCCAGCTTCATCAATCTACCAACGCCATCGCGATCCAGCTGCTGGAAGGGGTTCTTTGGCAGAATGCCCTTGTCAACATACACACCGAGGAAGCTGCGTTCCGCATCGTCACGGCTGTAACCAAAGGACATCTGGGTCAGGTCATTGGTACCAAACGAGAAGAATTCAGCATATTCAGCGATCTCAGCTGCAGTAACACAAGCGCGCGGGATTTCGATCATCGTACCGAATTTGTAATCGACCTGAACGCCCTTGGCTTCCATCACGTCCTTCGCGATCTGAACCAGGGTAGGCTGAACGTTCTTAAGTTCGTTCACGTGGCCGGTCAACGGGATCATGACTTCAGGGTGCGGATCAATGCCATTAAGTTTGGCATCACAGGCAGCCTCAAAGATGGCGCGAACCTGCATCTTCATGATATCAGGATAAACGATACCGAGGCGAATGCCGCGCAGGCCCATCATCGGGTTGCTTTCGTGCAGTCCCTGAACGACCTCAAGCAAATGCTCTTTCTCAGCCAAACCTTCACTGATGCCCCTGGCTTTCAAAGTGGCAACTTCGGTAAGCAGGTCTTCCATGGAGGGCAGGAACTCGTGCAAAGGCGGATCGAGCAAGCGAATGATCACCGGTAGACCATTCATGGCCTCAAACAAGCCATAGAAATCATCCCGCTGCAGGGGCAGGATTTTTTCCAATGCGCCAAAGTAGGCCTGTGCCTCAGGGCTGTTGCTGATTTTTGCTTTTTCAGCATCGATCTCAGCCTTGAGCGCGGCTTTGTCTTCCTCGCTCAGGCTGCGGCCTTCCAGGCGGCCTTCGGCATAGGCTTTTTCGAGCAGTCCAACATGGTTGAGCATGCGCTGGGTGTCTTCAGCGTTCATGATCATCTTCTGAACGTCTGGAAGTCTTTGAACATCAAAGAACATGTGCTCGGTGCGGCATAAGCCAATGCCCTTTGCGCCATAAGAGCGGGCGCGTTTGGCGTCTTTCGGATAATCCGCATTTGCCCAAACCTGAAGTCTGGCAACTTCGTCTGCCCAATCGAGCAGAGCCATCAGCTCTTTTTGCTCGGAAAGATCAGGAGTGGTCATTCCCAGTTTGCCAACATAAACCTCACCGGTCGTACCGTCGAGTGAGATCCATTCACCTTCCTTGATGGTCAGGCCGTTGCAGGTCATCTGGCGTTTGCTCATATCAATGCTGATGTCAGCAGCGCCAACCACACAAGGCACACCAAACTGGCGGGCAACCACTGCGGCGTGCGAGGTCGCGCCGCCTTCACTGGTCAGAATGCCTTTGGCAGCCAACATACCGTGAACATCATCCGGCTTGGTGAAAGGACGAACCATGATCACATCTTGTTTTTCAACATTGTGCATTTTTTCAACTGTATCTGCGTCGAAGTAGATCTGACCAACAGCGGCACCCGGAGAAGCGTTCACGCCCTTGGCATAGAAACGACCTTCTTTACGAGCCGCGTCAATATCTGCGTGGGAGAAATGAGGATGCAGCATCTGGTCGATTTGTTCCGGCGTAACGCGTTGCAGGGCTGTTTTCTTGTCGATCAGGCCTTCGACAACCATATCATGAGCAACACGAATGGCTGCCATCGCGGAGCGTTTGCCGTTGCGGGTCTGGAGCATCCATAACTTACCATGTTCGATTGTGAATTCAACGTCCTGCATGTCTTTGTAATGCTTTTCGAGACGTTCGGTAATATCAAAGAACTGCTGATAAACATCCGGCAATTCTTCCTTCAGGAGGGATATCTTGGAGGTATTGCGGATGCCGGCCACAACATCTTCACCCTGCGCGTTCATCAGGTAATCACCAAACATGACGTTCTCACCGGTCTGAGGATCACGGGTAAAGGCTACGCCGGTACCGGAATCGCCGCCCATGTTACCGAAGACCATGGTCTGAACGTTTACCGCTGTACCCAGATCATCGGGAATACTTTCGCGGCGGCGGTAGTCGATCGCGCGCTTGGACATCCAGGAGTCAAAGACTGCAACCACAGCCAGTTCGAGCTGTTTATAAGGATCCTGCGGGAATTCGAAGCCCTTTTGTTCGCGAACGACAGCCTTGTAAGCTTCGGTAATGGCAGCCCAGTCTGCGGCGGTCATTTCAGTATCGCTCTTATAGCCTTTTTCGCGCTTGTAAGCGTCCAATGGGGCTTCAAAGTGCTCGTCATCAATGCCCATGACGACCGTACCAAGCATGTGGATCAAACGGCGATAGGAATCGGCAACGAAGCGAGGGTCACCGCTTTTGACAGTCAAACCTTTGGCAACTTCATCGTTCAAACCGATGTTCAGAACGGTATCCATCATACCGGGCATCGAGAATTTGGCACCGGAACGGCAAGAGACCAGCAAAGGATTGACAGGATCACCGAATTTCTTCCCGGCTTTCTCTTCGACAACCTTCAAAGCATCCAAAACCTGCTGCCACATTCCTTCAGGAAAGCTGCGGTTGACCTGGAACGCGTTGCAGGCTTCCGTCGTCACTGTCAGACCGGGAGGCACCGGCACACCAGCTCTGGACATATCGCCCAGATTGGCACCCTTACCACCCAACAAAGCGCGAACGCCATCCCAATCGCCCATATAGGCTTCGGCCTGGTCTACCTCGCTAAATAAATAAACCCACTTTTTTTCAGACATAAATCCTCCTTGGTATTAATATGTCATTCATAAGAATGTAATTTTTTGCCGCATTTAAGAGCATTGAAGCAGGCGACTTCAAAGCATCTCATTTTACCACGTCAATCAGGATAACAAAGAAGTTATATAGAGTTTAGCGCTAAAATATCTATTTTTGCGCTGCTTTTTCGCTGACCGTTCAATTTATTATCTTTTCGCTCGCTGCCCCTGCCCACAGGCGCGCAGTATCACTCCAAAACGAAAGCAATAAGCTATTCCCGTTTGTCCCCAAAACGGTTGCTGTAAACGTTTTTATCCGAAAATTGCGTTCGGGCGGGCTTTTCTTCATCCGGGTAGCCGATAAAAATGACATTCAACGGAATGACCCCATCCGGGATATCCAACGCCTTGCGAACCGGCCTCTCGATCAACCCGATCGGATGAACGCCACACCAAACCGATCCCAGACCCATCGCGGTTGCGGCCAAAAGAATGTTCTGGCTGGCGGCACTGCAATCCTGGATCCAAAACTTTTCGCCGATCGGTTTCCGTAGGGCGCGCAGGTCGCCGCAGACGACCATTGCCAGCGGCGCGTTGTATTTCCCATAGGGCAAAGCCCGGCGCAAAGCATCCAGCACGGTCTCATCATCAACGACAATAAATTTCCAGGGTTTAAAATTGACCGCGCTGGGCGCTGCCATGGCAGCCTCAAGCAGCTTCTGAATTAGCTCATCGCTAAGCTTTTGGCTTGTAAACCTGCGAATACTACGTCTTCGAAAAATCCAATCAAGATCATTCATTGGTATCAGCCTCTCCTTCCGTGTCTTTCTCTAAATCAATAGAATATGCTTCAGTATAAGAATCCTGGCTTTCAATATCAACTTCTTGCTCTTTTTCCTTGTTCGCTTTCGAATGGGCATACTGCAAGACGAAACGAAGCACAATAATTACAAGCGCCATAACTACAATATATCTTAACGGCCCTTCAAACATTTTTATCTCCTTTCTTTACAAAACACTGACCAGTAACGCGCCCAGCGCGAGCGGCGCTTCCAGCATGGGCATATGACCAACGCCAGGCAAAACAACAGCTTTGCCATTTTTGGCGCGCTGCGCCATTTCCATGGCAAGTTCGGGCTTCATCAACTGGTCTTCATCACCCGCGATTGCCAAAACATGTGCTTCCAGCTTCTCAAGCACATTTAATCGAGCCGGACGAAAAGCAATCGCTCTCAACACGTTCGAAACGCCTTCTGGTGCTGTATTGGCAATGATGTCAAAGCTCAGACGTTGGATTTCAAGATCTTTACTAAGTTTAGGCGCCAATCCTTCAGCCACGATAACGCTGCCAACGTTCAAAACCTTATCAGCATCCGCTAATCTGCTTTTGTGTTTCTCTTCGTCATCAGCACGGGCATTGCTCGTGACCATGATCAGATTCTCAACTCTTTCAGGATATTTCTCTGCAAAAGCCAGGGAAATATACCCACCCATGGAATGACCAGCCAGACTTACTTTTTCTAAACCAAGATGATCGACCAAGCCCAGAACGTCATCCGCAAATTGCTCAATTCTGCCATCCCCATCACCGGTTTCGGAATTGCCATGCCCACGCAAATCAGGTGTAATAAACATTGCCTGATTACCGTAGAGGGAAATGACTTCTTTCCATATACTGGAATCCAATGCGAGGCCGTGTAATAAAACGATCGGTTTGCCTTCACCATGAATTTCAAAATACATTTCAATACCGTTAACCTTTGCTTTCATCCCTGCTCCTGTTTTTAATTATTTCTCTCACGAAATCAATTGCGTCCTTATAACTGTTCACTTCGCCTGTCACCTGAGCTTCACGGATCGCCTCGAGATATTCACCCATCCACGGTCCTGGAGAAATTCCCAGTTCCTTTTTTAACTGATCGCCATCGATCAATCTTGGTGGATCGATTACAGATTCCTGATCCTCAAACCAGCTTGCCAGAACCTTAATTGCGACTTTGCGTTGGTTCACGTTCTGGTTATCCTCCTTGCACAAATGCAAAAGCGCGCTTTCAACCGTGAAGGTTCCAGAATCCCTGAAAAGACGATAAATATCCAGAGCACTTAGCTCTCTTTTTGAACTTAGTATCAAAATATTTCGAAAGCCCAAACAAATTTTCTCAATTGCCTTCTTTTCTTTCTGTCCCAACATCAGAAAATTGGTCAGAATTTCCGCAAATCCTGGGTCATCGAAGGAACCTGCTAAAAACGCAGTCAGTAAAATTGCGTCTGACCGCGTTCTGGTACCTTGTAATTTTTCATTAAGTGTTTCTTTTAGCTGTTGAAGGAACCGATCCAGATACTGGACAAATGGTTCAATACCAGAAAATTGCTCTGGCATACTGTTATTTTGAATTGCTGACAGGATCGCGTCAAGATTTTTGATAATTTCAAAACGTTCCGGGTAGAAATCGCTAAACCCAGCACGATCTTTGTTTTCCTCAACATCAGGCTCTCTCTGATCCGATTGCTCAACAAACTTCAACTTTGTAAGCTCAGTCTCAGAAATTGACGCGTTAGTCCATCCAGCCAGCAAGCTGTAAATTCCAAATCGAGTTAAAAGCCCAAAAGTCTCCTGACGCCTTGGACAAGCAAGAACCTTCAACAGCTCATCCCGAATTCTCTCCCCGGATACCCGCCCCAGTTCTTTTAAGGCTACGCGCATTAATTCGGTGGTTTCAGGGCTTGGCTCCAACCCGTACATCCTCACCATACGCACACCGCGCAGCACACGCAGAGGATCGTCGATCAATGACCTGGGACTTCCAGGTTTCAGCTTCTTGCCGATAAAGTCGCTTCTTCCGCCAAGCGGATCGATCAATACTTCCGGTTCATCCAGATCGATCGCCATGGCGTTGATGGTATAGTCTCTTTGGCTTAGGTCTTCCCCAAGCGTATCGCCAATAAAAGAGGTGAAATCGAGCACCAGCTCCTGATCGCTCCCCTGCCGCAAAATCACTCGTGCGGTTTGCCTTTCATCATCCAGCGTATACCAGACGCCCTGAAAACGATTTTTTACCGCCTTGGCAAGCCTGACCGAATCTTGGGCAAGGACAAAGTCCAGGTCATGTACCGGTTTGCCGAGCAGCAGGTCCCGCACAGCTCCTCCAACCAGATAGACCTTCTCGGAGGGCAACAGACTGCGGATATGCCTCAGCAAACCAGCAAGATTCTCATCCAGCCGGAGGCTCATACCGTTCCAGATCCACGGTGCCAACGAAAGGCAGATTCCGGTAATACTCGTCCATATCCAGCCCATAGCCGAAAACGAATTCGTTCTTGATTTTGAAGCCGCAATAACGGATCGGTACCTCCACCTCTCTTCTTTCAAACTTATCCAGCAAGGTGCAAACATATACTGACTTTGGATTGCGGGTCTGAAGCAGCTCGATCACCGATGCCAGCGTATGGCCGCTGTCGATAATGTCTTCCACGATCAAAACATGCTTTCCGGCAATGCTCGTATTGAGGTCAAGCGTGATGCGAACCTCTCCTTCCGATTGTCTGGCGCCGCTGCCATAGCTGGAGACAGCCATGAATTCCATCGCCAGAGGAACTGTGATCTCTCTTACCAGATCAACGGTAAACATCACACCGCCGCGCAAAATACAAACGATCAGAAGTTCTTCACCGGCATAATCCCGGTTGATCTGCTCGCCCAGTTCTCTTATTCTGGTCTTGATCTGTTCTTCAGTGACCAGTACCTTATCGATATATTCACGGTAATCCTGAACCATCCGCACCTCAATCCCTCGGCACTTCATGGCAGTGCCGACAGCGCGCCTCGTACATTTCCGACGCGCCAACGATGACGATCGGGTCATGATAATGAGCCGGCTTGCCATTCACAAGTCGCTGCGTCCGCGTGGCAGCCTCGCCGCAAACCATACAGATCGCAGAAAGCTTATCGACCTTATCCGCTTTCGCGGTCATAACGGGCATGCAGCCAAACGGTTCACCCCTGAAGTCAGTGTCCAGACCAGTCACGATCACCCTAATTCCCCGATCTGCCAGTTGATTGGCCACATCGACAATGGCGTCATCAAAGAACTGGGCTTCGTCGATCCCCACCACCGTCACGCCTTCTTCCAGATTTTCGAGGATTTCCTGCGAATTATTGATCGGCATAGCCTGGTAGTCAGCTCCCGAGTGAGACCTCACTTTGCTGTAAGCATAGCGATCGTCGATAATGGGCTTGAAGACCTGCACCTTTTGTTTGGCGATCGTCGCCCGGCGCAGCCGTCTGATAAGTTCCTCTGTTTTTCCACAGAACATCGAACCGGTAATAACTTCTACTGATCCTAAAGGTTTAGACATAAATCCTCCAATAATTTCAATGCTTGAAGTATACGGCAACTTTGAAACAATATCAGCAGAAAATCAGGCAAGTTTCACATTCTGCAATGAATCATCAGCTGCGCTTCTACATAAAAACCTGGCAACGCCTTAATAAAAAAAGCAGGCAAACGCCTGCTTTTCTCTTTTCTTCGTTCAAAAAACTATATTTCGATCTCTTCTGCTGCCGCCGGAAGGGTATAACCCATCTGACGCAAACTCTTTTTCAGATCGATTAGAGATTTGCGGCCAAAGCCTTCGATCTCCAGCAATGCCTTCTCGCCGCCCTCAAGCCGCTTCAGAACATCACCAGCGGTGTGAATATCAGCCTTGGCCAATACGGCAACAGCCTTCGCGGTCAGCTTGAATTCAGACACAGGGCGATCAGGGGAAGTTTTGGCTTCTTCCAAAGCCTTTTTGCCAGCCACAATTTCCTGGCGAACCTGCAAACGCTTGTAGAAGCGATCGACCTGACCTTCACGGTCAAGAATACGAGCCTGTTGACCAGTGTAGAAGGGATGACAATTCGAGCAAACTTCGGTACGAATTTCCGGAACAGTTGAACCAGTGGTCCATTCCGCGCCACAGGACGCGCAGGAGACCTTGGCTTCTGAATAATATTTGGGTTGAATCTTTTGTTTCATTTTAACTAATTACCTTTCGCCGGTCCATCAGGTGTTTCGTAAACATGTACACGCTTGCGACCGCCCGCCATTGTCTCGTATTTCACGAAACCTTCCATGGTTGCGAACAAAGTGTAATCACGACCCTGACCCACATTCCATCCGGGATGGATCTTGGTACCGTTTTGGCGAACCAAAATATTGCCGCTGATCACTTTTTCGCCACCGTATTTTTTAATGCCCAGGCGTTGGCCCTTACTATCTCGTCCGTTGCGGGAGCTCCCGCCACCTTTCTTGTGTGCCATTTCACTACTCCATCACGATTGAATCAACCAGTAATCTGGTATATTTTTGACGATGACCGATTCTACGGCGATAGTTGATCTGGGGTTTGTATTTAAACACCAGAATCTTCTTGCCCTTGATCTGATCTTCCACCGTGGTCTTTAGACTGGCGCCCTTGATATAAGGCGTGCCAACTGTCACAGAATCACCATCGACAATCAAAACCACTTTGTCGAGGACGATTTCATCGCCGATCTTAGCGGAAAGAAGGTCGATCGTAATGACTTTGCCTTCCTCGGCGCGGTATTGCTTACCGCCCGCTTCAACAATAGCATATTTCATTTTTTCTCCAATCTTCACTTAACCAATCTACAAGCGTTTCACCGCCTGACGTCGGGAAAGTTGGTTATCACAACAAACCCCAGCCAACCTACGCCGGGGCAACGACTGATTATTTTACTGCCTAAGCCAATAGGTGTCAAGCGAAAATTTCAGGCTGTCTGTGAGGCTGTCAGCGAAAAAACGGTGAAAAATTGAATCTTCATGTTGAAAAGTTCGAACAACCGCGCCTAAAATCTTTGAGGCTTTTACCCAATTAAACCTGTTTAGATTTATACCACTTTTTTATCTAAAATCTGAGCGTGATAAAATATTTTTTAATATTTTAGTGTGAAAGAGGCCAATATTCCATGAAATCTTACGAACATATCACCCAAATGGAAAACATTCTGGACGATCACCAGGCGCTGATCGACCAGCTCGAACCACTGTTGGAAGCTTTCAGCGAACATCAACAAAAATATAACCACCTTACCGAATACTATTCGAGCCAACAATTCCTTGAGGATTTTGACGAAGCCAACACGCCCTCATTCCCAAAGGACATCAAGTGCGGCGTCCTGTCAGAAGACGCCGTCTATAACCTCCTGACAGAAAACCATCAGATCGCGCTGCGTATGTTGGAGATCGCCCTGAACATATTGAAAGACGAAAGCGCTTGATCATTCGCGAGGAGTATGGTTCAACCCGCCACAGCTTCAATCATGATATAGAACCATGGTGGTGATGATTTAGAATTTTGGAAGTTGCTTCGACCTCGCCTCTGTCCACAACATAAGATGTACAGATGCTTTGATCATTTTGGCTATTTCGTCTGATTTTGCAGTCAACCCGACTGATTTGGTCGAATATTAGTCTGATATTGGTTGGTTTTGGTCAGATTTGGAAAGATTTTGCTTGGATTTGTTTGGATTTAACCTCTTGGATTTAACCCTTGACCAGTCAAAAAAAGTCATGTAGAATACTTTCCTTGATGCCCAATGCCCCTATGGTCTAGAGGTTAGGACGCAGCCCTTTCAAGGCTAAGACCCGGGTTCGAGTCCCGGTAGGGGCACCAAGATCGAGAGAACTGGAGAAAATCCGGTTCTTTTTTGTTATTAAGCGAAGAAAATTGAGAAACTTAGTCCTTAGCCCTCGAAGCTGGACCCAATGACTATTAATTGAAGATTCTTTTATTAAGTATGAAATTCTACATCAATCTCACCATAGCCTCCCAACCGAGTGGTTGCACGATTCCTGCACATTGGGATTTGCTTCCGTTTTACCAGCTCCGGTAATGACAACGATTTGAGCTATTTTTAATACGCATTACCTAAACAAAACCTCCCATGAACACTTTCGCTATGGGAGGTTTTACTTAATTATTCCTGATCGACCGTTTCAACGCCTTTTAAACCGCGGTATATCCACCATCGACCGGCAAAATAACACCGGTCACATAAGATGCCTCATTACTTGCAAGGAAGATGGCCGCTGCATTCAATTCGCCTTCTTTGCCGTATCTTCCCAAAGGAACAGTCGCTTTCATGTATTCCGTGAAGGCTTCAGTTTCCAATACATCCACGGTCAACTCAGTGGCGAAATATCCCGGGCAAATCACGTTGCAGGTGATATTGTATTTCGCCAGTTCAGCTGCCATTGCGCGGGTCATATTAACAACACCGCCCTTGGAGGCGTGATAAGCCACAGTATCAATGGCTGTATTTCCAACCAAGCCATACATGGAAGCGATATTAATAATGCGGCCGTAATTGTTTTTCTTCATGATCTTCCCAAAAGCTCTGGTCACATAAAAAACGCTGTCCAGATCTGTTCTCATGGTGAAATCCCATTCTTCGTCTGTCATTTCGAGAACGCCAGCGTTTTTGGCAGAACCAGCGCAATTTACCAATACATCCACTTTGCCATACTCCGCCTCAGCTTTGGCGGCGGCTTCATTTACCTGTAACGGATCAGTCACATCGCAGCGCACTACCAGGCATCTTACACCCTCTGAGCGAATTTCCGTCGCAAGCTTTTCCAGTTTTTCAACACGCCTTGCCATAATGACCATATCAGCGCCTTGCTTTGCAAAAGCTCTTGACATCTGCGCTCCCAAACCGGACGAAGCGCCTGTTACTACTACAATTCTTCCTGTTAAATCGAACATTAAGACTAAACTCCTTTATCTTATTTTTACCTAACCGCCCGATTATAAAAGATTGTTATTAATTTAGCAAACTAACGATTTATTTTCATCTGGATTGTTTATTCGATGGATATGTAAACCTGGTCTCCTCACATCACACCTCTACGAAAACCTTGCATTTTTTGGCCATCTTGATTAAACTAAAACGGTTAAAGAAAAAGAGAGCAAGTTAGGAGTTAAGATGACACCATTACCGAAGAGAAAAGTTAGCCCCGGACGGCGTGATCGCCGTCGTGCTCACGACCACCTGAAAGAAAGCGCAAGCGTTAATTGCCCAAATTGCGGCGAAGCCCGTTTGCCCCATCGTGTCTGCCCCAAATGCGGATATTACCAGGGTCGTGAAGTTCTTGACGTCAGCAACAAAGATTAATCCTGACTTTTAGACAAATAAAAAACCAGGCATTTCGTCTGGTTTTTTTATTTTCCCATTTTTTGTTTGACCTTCTCAAAAGATTTATTACATCAACCACCGTATAAGAGAAATGTCTATGTTACGACTGTCCGGCATTATGCAAAATACACCCGTAAAAATGCAAAAGAGATAAGCCATAGTACCTTATGCGTTGATCTTCCAATTATTTTTCAGGCATCTCAGGCCATGGGGATACTTTGACTTTTTCCATAAAAAAACCTCGTTATGCAACGAGGTTTTTTTATTGTCAGAAAAGTCGGTTTACGTTCCTTCTTCCCAGGAGTTCAGGTACTTCACCTGTTCCGGGGTCAGGATGTCAATTTCCACGCCCATCGCAAGCAACTTCAGGCGGGCGATCTCGCGATCGAGCTCTTCCGGCATTTCATAAACTTTCTTGACCAGTTCGCCGCGGTGTTTCAGGAAGTATTCCGCGCCCAAAGCCTGATTAGCGAAGCTCATGTCCATCACAGAAGCGGGATGCCCTTCGGCAGCGGCCAGATTGATCAGGCGGCCATCACCCAGAATATTGATCGATCGTCCATCAGGCAGATCGTAGGCTTCCACGAAAGGACGAACCAATCGTTTGCCAACTGCCATCTCATTGAGCGCGTCGATGTTGATCTCGACATTAAAGTGGCCGGAGTTGCCAACCAAAGCGCCGTCTTTCATCACTTCAAAGTGATGCTTGTCAACCACATTCAGATCACCGGTGACAGTGATGAAGATATCGCCTATTTTGGCAGCATCCATCATTGGCATGACGCGGAAACCGTCCATGACCGCCTCAAGCGCAACCAGAGGGTCAACTTCGGTGACGATGACATTGGCGCCCATGCCGCGCGCGCGCATTGCCAGACCGCGGCCGCACCAGCCGTAGCCAGCCACGACAAAGGTCTTGCCAGCCAGCAGAACGTTGGTGGCGCGAATGATGCCATCGATGGTCGATTGACCGGTCCCATAGCGATTGTCAAAGAAGTGCTTGGTCATGGCGTCATTGACAGCCATCATCGGGAATTCCAAAACCTTATCGGCAGCCATCGCCTTAAGGCGCACAACACCAGTGGTTGTTTCTTCGGTGCCACCGATAATGTTGGGGATCAGATCGCGGCGTTCCTTGTGAATGGTGCCGACCAGATCGGCGCCATCGTCCATGACGATATGCGGTTTGTGATCGAGCGCGGCATGCAAATTTTGGTAGTAGGTCTGATCGTCTTCGCCCTTGATCGCGAAGACCGGGATCTCATATTGCGCGACCAAAGCAGCCGCGACGTCATCCTGCGTTGAAAGCGGGTTGGAAGCAGTCAGAACAATGTCTGCCCCACCAGCCTGCATCGCACGCATCAGGTTTGCGGTTTCGGTAGTCACGTGCATACAGCAGGACATGCGAATGCCCTCAAAGGGGCGTTCTTTGCGGAAGCGCTCTTCCAGCGATGCCAGAACAGGCATTTCGCGGGCAGCCCAATCCATTCGGCGGCGTCCGCCTTCTGCCAGGTTCAGGTCTTTGATATTGTAATTATCCATGTATTTCTCCAGTTTTTATCCTATTTTATCGAGTTCACCCTGATCATCAAAGTGTTTTCTATATTCTCTCACAAATTCGTCCCAGCTAAGGTGATGAATTTGAGTTCCATTTTCCTGAATGCAGGCTGCCGCGGTGATCGTGCCCATCTCCGCGCAGGTTTTCAGGCTCAATCCAGCCAGATATCCGCGCAAAAAGCCCCCGCGGAAGGCATCGCCCACTCCGGTTGGATCTGCGATCGTCAGGTTCTTAAGCGCGGGAACAATGATATCAATGCCATCGGCATATACGCGCGCGCCATTTTCTCCCAGCGTGACCACGCTGAAAACTGGCTTTTCCAGCAATTCCTGCGCAGTAAATCCAGTATGTTTCTGGATCAATTCAAATTCATATTCGTTGACAAAAAGCCCATGAGCGGTTTCGAGCCCGCGGCGCAGCAGATCCGCGTCAACACTGATGACCTGCTGTCCCGGATCAAAGAGCATTTTCAGACCCAACTCCATCGCTTCTTCAATATACAAAGACATGGCCGTCGGATCAGTTGGCGAGATCATGACAAAATCATCCGCTTCATAAGGCGCATCTTTTAAGGAAAGCTCAGCGGCGTTCGCCATCGCGCCCGTATAAAAACTGGCGATTTGGGCATTGTTTTGGTCAGTGGTCGCAAAGAAAGAGGCTGTGTACTTATCTTCAATGATCCTGACGCTGCTCGTATCAACCCCAACCGCCTCAAGCCGTTTGGCGTAATCGGGAAAGTCCTTCCCGGCTGTCGAGAAAAGACAAGCCTTGCCGCCCAACATCGCCAGGTTGTAAGCGATATTGGCGCCAACCCCGCCATCCCGACGTGAAAGTTCGGGAACGAGGAATGACAGGCTCACCTTGTCGAGGTGCTCAGGCAGAAGATGATCCTTGAACAAACCAGGAAATTTCATCAGATAGTCGATCGCGATCGATCCAGTCAATATTACTTTCATCGAAAAGCTCCAATCCCTCACAAAAAGACGCCAATAGGCGTCAGAACTTACTGAAAGTTTATCATTGTTAAAATGGACTGTCAAAGAGCTCGCTGACGGCTGCTGACGGCTGCTGACGGCTGCAGACAATTCGAAATATCGGTCGTAAACAAACCCATCCCGGAATCTGTATATAATAAAGATATGCGTAAAAAAGGTGCTTTGATCCGCTGGGCCGCGCTTGGCCTGATCATCATGGCTGGGTTTCTGACCATTCTTCAGCTGACGCGCTATGCCCGCATCCGTGCCACATTCCCGACCGGCATGGAGATCGCCGGTATTCCAATCGGGGGCCTGGAATTTGAACAAGCCTCGCAGAGGTTGGTTCAGGTCTATATGGCGCCAATCGAGCTCAGGTATCGTGATTCCCGCATTCAGGTGCGGCCGGCAACGCTGGGCTTTGAACTCCAGATCAACAATATGCTCGCGGCAGCCGACAAACAGCGAACCAGTGAACCGTTTTGGTCCGGTTTTTGGAAATATCTGTGGAATCAACCGATCACAACCACGAAAATTCCGCTCCAGGCGCGCTATGACGAAGCCCGCATTCAGGCTTATCTTGAAAACGAATTAAGCATTCGCTACGATATCCCGGCCACCCCTCCGATGCCGATCCCCGGTGAAAGCGGTTTTTATACTGGAACAGCCGGAACCGCCATGAATTACCCTATTTCGGTGCAGCGCATCAAAGACGCGCTTGGGTCGAGCACGCACCGGGTCGCCAACCTCGATGTGGTTGAGACGCGCCCTCAAAAACCCTCCTTTGATATTCTGGAGATCATGCTCAAGGATGTCATCGACAACGCCACTTTTGACGGCATGGTCGAGTTCTACTTCAAGGACCTGCAAAACGGTCTGGTGATGCACTTCACGCATTCGCGCATCGGGGACGAGTTTCCGCCGGTCAATATCGCCTTTTCGTCCTGGAGCACGATCAAGATTCCGGTACTATTGACGCTTTTCAAAGACCTGGAAGCGCCATACGACCCGACCATTCTGGCCGAAATTGAAGACATGGTCGAGCAATCCAGCAACGAATCGACCGATTCGGTTGCCAAAAAAGTGATCGAGCCGAATCTGGCGCCCCTGCGCATCACGGAAGACCTGCGCGCTTTGGGAATTGAAAACACCTTCTGGGCGGGCTTTTTCAGTCTCGGCTCACCGCTCCTGCAGGAAATCTCCACTCCAGCCAATCAAAGAACAGATTACGATACCGGCCCGGATCGTTACGGGCAAACCACCGTGTTGGACATGGGCCTCGTTCTGGAAGAGATCTATTACTGCGCCAGGGATTACGGCGGCTCGATCCCGCTCGTCTTTGAAGGGAAGATCACCCAGCAGGAATGTGGGATGATGATCGAATATCTGGGCAAAAACAAGATCGGGCACCTGATCGAGGCGGGTGTGCCAGCGGGAACGCTGGTCGCTCACAAACACGGTTGGGCGAACGAAGTTGCCACCGGTTATGTCCACACAATGGGCGATGCCGGCATCATCTATTCCCCCGGCGGCAATTATATTTTGTCGATTTTTGTCCATCAACCGGTGCAGGTCATTTTTGACCATGCCAATCTTCTCTTTGCCAAGCTCTCGGCGTCGGTCTACAACTATTATAATCTGCAATAACATTGATCCGGCAAGTCCTGATTGAGAGAAAGCTTTTTATTCAATTGTCAATACCTTTACGGGCAGCTGATCCCGACCTTGGTACAAAAACAACCCATTTGGACATTTATTTGTTTTTATACTCATCCTCATTTTTTATTGTATAATATTGATCCTTGCCCTCGTAGCTCAATGGATAGAGTACCTGACTTCGAATCAGATGGTTGGGAGTTCGAGTCTCTCCGGGGGCATTTTGCTTTAATGTGTGGTTTATGTTGACTTCGAACCCCCAGGGAGGGGGTCTTATCGAGATGGTTGGGACAGGGAGCTCTCCGGGGGCATTTTGCTTTAATGTGTGGTTTTTGTTGACTTCGAACCCCCAGGCAGGGGGTCTTATCGAGATGGTTGGGACAGGGAGCTCTCCAGGGGCATTTTGCTTTAATGTGTGGGTTATGTTAGGCGCCATGTATTTCAAATGGGTTTATTAAAAAAACACCCCCGCAAAGGGGGTGCTGAATCACCTATTTTGTTGAAAGATTCAAACAATCACAACTCTATTTTTTCAATTTCATTAAAGATCGCACTCTTGTCATTCTCAATGAACTTCATAAGATCGAATATCTTGTCCGAGAATCCAGCCAACGCGTAGACATTATTCTCCGGCAATTGCGTCGTTCCATAGCCCTGAAGGTCAAAGGAATAAACAATTGGATTGGCTTCAAATTTCTTCTTATACTTTTTAAACTTCTTTGTTGGGGAGTCATACCCGACCCAACCCTGCATATCTGAGAAAATGATGATGCGATCATATTTCTTTCTGGTTTTAATAAAGATATCGTGAAAATTGGTTGCTCCACCGTGGGCATCTCTTTCTATGTTTTTCGCGATCGTTGAGGTGCTGTCCTTGGTATTGATGGTCTCATATCTGGCATCATTATCAAAAGTCATGAAGTCACATTGGTTTGTTTTAAGAAGAGCTGCCGTAAATAGAGAACCGATCTTGATCGGACGTCCGTTCATCGAAGCGGAGGTGTCCAGTACGACCAGGGTCTCACCCTCAAACACAGGAACATTCATCAATGAGATATCAATTGCTTCCGAAAGCGCCAGGAGGGTTTCTTTCGCGCCTTCTTCCTGCACCCGCTCAATTTGTTCAATCGCGGTCAGGAATCGGAATGGCAAGACCAATGACTTCTGGATCAGTTTTGGATCGACTAATAATTTCAGTGCGTCAGGCAAAACGTCGGGGGATTGTTGAATAATGTTTCTGAGATTGCGTAAGAGCGCGAAGTAGCCGATCTTCTTTTCCACGATCAGGCTTTGCCATGTCGCAGCTTTCAATTGTTCTTTTTCTGCTTCGGTTTCAGCCTGTTGCCCGGCTTTGGTAAGCTCGGATTCCCAGGTGTCTTCGGATTTCAGCTCTCCTTTGATGAGCTTATCCAAAGCAGGCGTACTCTTGGGATGACAAAGATTGACAACATCGACCAGCTTGATCTTTTTCCCCTCGCCCCTGTATTTGGCAAGTGAATACTCATCAAAGCGGCGGAGTGCACGGGCAAAACCGTCCCGGATCGGGTTGCTCAGCTTCTTTTCAGTCAAAAAATAATAGCTCAGGATCTCCAGCATGTCGTCGGGCCTGTAAACGATCTTATCGAAAAAGTTTCTGGTCCAAGGGAGTCCGCTGGTCTTTTTCGCAATTTCAGCAGCGACAACATGGGTTATCGATCTCATTCCAAACTTAGTCCGGGCATAGATGGCCATTTTTGCCACAAATCTTGGATCATTGATCTCATCGATTAATTCCTGGATCTTTTTGATCGTATCATCTGTCTCGCGGTAGTATTGATCCTCAACAAAGGAGGTCAACAGGATCGTGATCAACTCACTTTTTGGGGATTGCTTATAGGCAAGTCCACCGGCTAAATTCTTGCTTGCTTCATTTTTTGGGCCATTAAATTTCATCTTTTCAGCTCCAGAAAGAATGTTTCTTTATTTTTGTTTTTCTGTGAGGAATTAGCGTGTTTTTGGCACTCCACTTTTTCGAAAGTACGTGTACATGAGTATGTCTTCGTCAGAATGAGGAGAAAATTGGAAACGGTGTAGTGGTTGTTGACACGAATAGTCAGCGAAGTAACCGTTTCCTCGCTACCTCACGAAATATTATACCATAAATTGATCAGCTGACACGAAAAACATCAGAATGCAGGAATAATTTTCGTAAGCTGAGCACCAGGGGATACCTATTCTATCTGAAATAATAACTCCTTCGGCGTTCATCGTATAATCAAGCCATGGCAAAAATAGTCAATGGCCGGGAGCAGGCCTGGCAGGTGCTTGATGTGATCGGCAGTGGAGATGCCGGCGAGGTTTTGCGCGTTGTTTCAGGCAACGGCAAGTTGCAGGGCGTGATGAAGCGGCCAGTCCAGAACGTTTCCGGCGGGACCATCGTCCGGCAGGCGACTCAGATCGAGACCGAAGGCAAGATCCTTTCCGCGCTGGAAGGGGTGGATTTCACCAAAAACGGGCTCACCATCCACACCCCACTTTTGCTCGACCAGAGCATTAAAGGGACTTCCAGATCAGCCAATCTTTTCATGATCAGCGAGGAAATTCAGGGCAGGTCGATCACTTCCATGCTTGCCCGGCAGCGCAACGGCGGTGAACTGATCCCGCAAAACCTCCTCCTTAAGGTGCTTTCCGGCGCGCTTTTGCTGCTGGAACGGGTGCATGCCAAAGGCCTGATCTGGAATGACGTCAAAACTGACCATATCTTCTGGAACGCGGAAACGAAAACGATGAGCTTTATCGATTGGGGCAACGGGCTCTTTCTGCAGCCTCAGGCTGATGCTGAAAACAGCCCGATCTGGCAGGATTATCAGCAATTGTTTGAAGAGGGCGCCAACCTGCTCAACCAGACCTCACCAGCCCTGATCAAAGACCTGGATTGGCCCCTTTCCGCGGCGGGCATGACCCTGCAGGACATTAAACAGCTTCAAATGCGGGTCGATTACTTTGAGATATACCTAAGCATGCGAGCGATGGAGTATCAACTGCTTTTCCACCGTTTCGCGAAAGACCTTCCAGACGGCGAAGATTTGCAGCAAACTTTGGAATATCAGAAGGAACTGCGCAATTTTGGCGTTGACGCGCCAGCGGAAGAGATTTATCCCGCCACTAAAGCCTTGCTGATCGGGAACCTGGATACTCAAAACGATAATGCAGGAATTCACGTCCTTGACCTGTTGGATAAGTATTTAGGCGAGGAACTCCCCGCGAATTGGAAACTGGCGGACTTCCTGATCCGCTCAAAGGTTGAAGTTGAGCAGGAAGATAAGCTCGCCCTGATCGAGCTAGTGCTGGAATCTGACTGGCCCGAAGCGGTTTGGTTAGCAAGAAAGCTGATCGAAAAGGGGGCTTCCGATCAGGTATTGGGTTCGGCGATCTATTCCATGCGCGGTCTTTATCTGGAGGATTTTTCCAACAAAACAATTTATTCCGAAATCCTCGGGTTTGCCAACAGCCTTGGAGAGCAATGCAAGCTTTTCGAAAGATACCCGGATACAGCGGTGCTGATACAAAAGATTGGCGAGATCAGGAAGCAGCTGCTCAAACTTGCCTCAACCTGGGCTCAACTGGAAGCCAACGAACCGCTTGGGCAAAAATTCCTCATCCTGAAGCAAATTTTAAGCTCTGTCAATGAATTGAGACTGAAAATTCCGCCTTCCCTCAACGCGAAGCTGCAAAAACCAATGATCCTGATCCGGGAGATCTATCAGGCCTGGAACAAGCCCGAACTTTCGGAGGCTTTGCAGTCGCTGAAGCAGCTTTACATCACCGAACCAAGCCTTGACTATTTGCTGCCAATGGCGGATTCGCTGAAGGAGATGAAATGCAAGGTCGAAGCCTTTCGGGAGGGTCCGCAGGGGGAGCAGACCATCGCCGAATTCGCGCAGGAACTGTACGACTACAAGAGCCCACTTACGGATCAGATCAATCAAAGCAACTGGCAGGTCTTATACAACGAGGTATTGCGAACCATTCTGAACGCGGAAGGGATCGAGCAGGTTTTGGATCTGGCCAAACAACAACTATGGCCAACGGAGTGGATCTTCCAAAGCGACCTGCAGCTGCGTCCTGTTTCCGCTTACGAAGAGCGCGAGTTAAGCAGTGAACAAAAACAAACCCTCGAGTACTTCCACAAGCAGCTGACGCACAACGATCCCGCCAGCCTGAAGCTCGATGAGCTCAAGCGACAGCTGCCATCCTGGTACGGCAGCTATAAATTGCTGGCAGAGGAATTCCTGTTTTCCTTTTCCAGCATTACCCGACCAGACCGATCGCTCTCGGTCAAAGATTTTCCCAAAGAGGATCAGGCCGCCATTACGAGGAGTCTGGAGGTTTTGGAGCAGGTCGAAAAGTGGAAAGCGGCTGCCAGCATGGGTGATTGGTACCTCGTGAAAACAATGAGCGCCAGTCTTGCTGAGGATTGGCGGGTGTTACAGGACATTAAACAAACCAGCAGTCATTGGACTCAGGAAATCCTGCCGGCATTGACGGAGATCAAGCAGCGCAACTGGAATTCCGCCCGGTTCAAGCAGATACTAAAGCCTCACCACCCCCATTTGATTGAGTGCCAAAGCAATTTGTTTGCCTTTGTGAGCCTTTGGCAAAAGATCGAATATCAGGGACTTTACCCGGAATTGCTAAGCGAGCTTTCTTACTACATCGATCAGGCTCAGAGCTTGTTCTTCCGGTTCTGGCAGGAATTGCAGAAATCGCCCTCGCCAGCCACCGCATGGCTGGTCGCCCGACAGCAAAGCGTGTTTAGCGAGATCAATCAAACCTTGCTGACGCTGCTGCGCTATTTACGCGGCTTGCAGCGTAATTATGAGGTCGTAAACCAAAGCTCGATGGCGCGCACGCGTCTGGCGCAAAACAGCGCTGGCGACCTGGTCTTTACCCTGATCAAAATTGACGAACTGCTTCACCCTGGTGCAACAGAAGGCTCGGTTTTCAGGCGCTGGCAGCGCCAATACCTGGATTTGCTTGCCACGGTGGATCGCGACAGCATTCGCCGCGGCATTGAGGAGATCGAAAGCATTCACCCCTTGCTGCCGTGGTTTGACGAACTGGTCAAACGCGATGCGGGCTATTTTGACCAGACAGACCATCAACAATGGTAGAATAGAAAAACTTGCGAAAGGTATTATGCAACAAATAAGACTTGATGCCACCAGCGGTTTTTACCTGGCAGAACCGCTTGATACGTGGTTGACTGCCGGGCAGCACGATTTTGCCATCCCCGAGGCGGGTGGTTCCAGCGCGCGCGTTTTTCTTTACAAGCACGCCAGCGGCGTTTCAAGTTACGGTTATCCTCCGGCTTTCAAAGTGATGCGCCATGACAAGATCGCCTATGCGAAACCGCTCTTTATCGAAGAATATAAGATCCTTGCCAACCTGCGCGGCGTGGACGGTATTACACCCATGCTCCAGGCTGGTTTTTTGAAGCCCGATGCCAATACAGTCTGGCCCAATGAGGTCGCGCCCCTGAGTAAACACATGGAAAGACAAGGCGAAGGCGCAAAGATTCAAGGCGATCTTGCCCTTTTTGAGCCAGATGAGATCGAAGACGTTCTGACCCAACTGGAAGAGCGCCTGGCTGACGGTTGGCTGCCCTTCCTGATCCTCGAAAGACGCTGGGAAGACAACCTTTATCTGCTTTGTGATGCCGGTTACACCCGCGGCAACTTCGTCCGCAACCTGAGCATGAAGCAGGTGCTCGATATCGGCGTGCAAATTTGCACCATTCTTGAAGAAGCCCACCGCCGGGGCGCGACTTTTATGGATCATAAATTATTGCACTATTATTGGAATGATATTCGAGAAAAAGTAATCATGATCGACTGGAATATCGGTCGCTGGCAGCCCGACAACTTCGGGCCTGAAGTGCAGCAGGCCGACATGGTACAATTGAGCTCCCGCGCCCTGCATCATATCTTTACCGGTCGGCAAGCCCCCGGTTCTGTGGCAGTGGGGCCAAATCGTCCCGATGAGATCGCGAATTCGCCAACCCATTTCAAAGCCAGTTATTCCTTTGACGTTCAGAACCGTTTGAACGATCAGGAAATCGCGTTTCTCGAAAAGGCTTTGGATGGACAATTTAAGACACCAACAGAAATGAAAAATGTTCTTCAGAGTTTGCTCGGAAAGCGTCTTTAGACCCGAAGCCGACCTGAAAGGAAGTAATCATGATTCGTTCCTTAATTGAACAAGCAAAAAAAGTTCTTTTTTCAATTGAACCAGGCGATGATGAGCTAAATCAGGCTGAGTCCTCGCTTTCCACTTATCTTGAAGCCCTGGCAACAAATCGCATTTCCGACCAGGTTGAACCTGCCGAACTGGAAGAAGCCAACCGATTACTGCGCGCAATCCGACGCGAAAAAAGCCGTCGTCAGGCCGGTGGTCCGCCGGTTCCTGCCGCTCCGGTTGAAGCTCCTGCTACCCTACAGGTACCAACACCGCCTGTAATAACACAAAGCCAGGCCGCATCTTCCTCTCCGATTGAGCAGATCCCCGAAGCTTTTAAACCTGAGATTCAGGCGCCGTTTTTGGGCGGCATCCCGGAAACCCCGCCGTCAATAACCCGCACAAGGCTGGGCGCGGAAGAACTGGGTGGGATCGACAACGATCCGCTCAAACGCTTCTTCCAGTCGACCCACGATCCGGAAGCCGAACGCATGATGGATCAGGCTGAAGAGGCTTTTTACAAGGGCAATTATCAGGTCGCCATTCCCTTGTACGAAAAGGTTATTCAAATGGAGCCGGGCTGGACTCGGGCGCAGGAGCATCACGCCGAGGCGGAAGAATATCTGCGCTCCGGCAATATTCCCTCGGTCGCGCTTCCGCCTGAAGCTGGAAAAGCATACGGCAAAGCGCAAAGCGCCGCCCGTGTCTTCCGCTATCAGATCGCGCTCAATTACCTTGATGAAGCCTTTGACCATCTACAGGAGGCCGGCATCAAACGCTGGCGCGAAGGTGAAGAATTGCGTCACGACCTTGAAAACCAGATTCAGGCCTATGATATTTACAAGGAAGGTCAGAATCTGCTCACACAAGGCGAGCTTGTGGCCGCCCTGGGCAATATCCAGACCGCTGCCAGCGCGGTGGCGATCCCTGAATACATTGACAAGGCTGCCGAAGTGCGCGAAGACATTGCCTTGCTTAATGAGGTCAGCGATCTGGTCAGTCTGAGCGGTAAGATACCGCCCTCAAAACTGGCGGACGCGAAGAGCAAGCTGGAAAAGATCCGCATGAAATATGGCGAGATACCCCAATTGGGGCGTCTGCGAAACCGGCTTGACCTGCTCGTTCCAGCCACGATCCAATCGTTATTGGATAACACCCAACGCTTCAAGCAGGAAGCAGCCAACGCGCCCACAGCCTCCCTGGCGCGTGAAAAAGTGAACGGCGCGCGGGAAAATCTTGATTTTCTACGGCAGCTGGACGCTTACGATTCTCAAAGTCTCTCGCTTGAAAACGAGATCAGCGCGCTCGAAACGGAGATCAGCGCCAACGAAGACGCGATCGAACGAGCTCAGCAAGCCATGGAGAGCGGCAACAAATATTTCGCGCTGGACGCTTTGCGCATCAGTGCCAAAGCCCGCAAGCGCTTCCCGCAGGACCCGAAAATCCTTGATTTGAAACGAGGCTTTCTGCCGACTTACCTTATCGCTGGAGCTGGAATACTCGTTCTTTTGGTCTTACTGATCATGGGCATCAGCCTGGGCGCGAAAGCGATCTCAAACTCGATCCATGAGCGCAATCTTGCCAAAACACCGACCGCGACGATGACGCCAACGATCACATTGACCCCGACCATAACGGCTACCCCGACGATCACCCAGACGCCAACACCGGATTATTCCCCCACGCCAACGGCCACAATTACGCCAACGCCCATCGTATCCGTGCAGACGATCCGGGAGGTTTGGGCGCGCAGTGATTGTTATGACAACTTCGCAGCTACCGGTCGAATCCCGATCGGTACGACCCTGACGCTCCTTCCTATGGCGGAGAGGCGCTTTGATACCTTCAACCGTGAATGCCTGCTGGTCGAATTCCGCACCGGCAATTTCGCGATCATTGGTTATGTCTTAATGATGGATGTGACAACAGTAAATGAGTAGACAAGCTTCTCTTTCCTCGCACGACCAACGCTACCAGGAAACGCTCGACTGGATCTACAGTTGGATCGATTTCAGCATGAAACGGCATGTGGACGATAAACATCGTTTCTTCAAGCTCGACCGCATGAACCGCCTGATGGAGCTGCTTGGTCACCCCGAACGGCAATACCCCTGCGTGCATGTGGCAGGCACCAAAGGCAAAGGCTCCACCGCCTCGCTGATCGCTGCGGCGCTGCAGGCCGCTGGCTACAAGGTCGGCCTTTACACCTCGCCCCATTTGGAGGATTTCCGCGAACGCATCACTATTAATGGCGAAATGATCTCTGAAGTTGACGTCATTCGTTTGGCGGATGAACTTCGCCCGCTGACTGAGATCGTGCCGGAAACAACCACCTTTGAACTGACAACCGCGCTGGCTTTTCAATACTATTTTCAGAAAAAAATTGACATTGCTGTCATTGAAGTGGGCTTGGGCGGCAGACTCGACGCGACCAACGTGATCGATCCACTCGTTTCCGTGATCACCTCCATCTCGTTTGACCACATGTCTGTACTTGGCAGCACGCTGCAGGAGATCGCCGCAGAAAAAGGCGGCATCATCAAGCCTGGCCGTCCTGTTGTCATCTCTCCACAAAAAGAGGAAGCCGCCCGAACGCTAAGGGAAATCGCTTTGGAACGTGAGGCGATCCTGATCCAGACGGATCAGGAATACGAAAGCCAGGCGTTAAGGCATGACTTAAAAACACAATCCTTTACCGTAGCCTCCAAATTGAAAAAAGTAAAAGGCCGGAACATCAATACCCGTACTCCTCTCAAACTGACCATACCGCTGCTTGGCGCCCATCAGATCGAAAACGCGTGCACCGCGGTGGCCGCTCTCGATCAGATTCGCAAGGCGGGCTTTCACCTGACCCGAAAGGACATTCAAAACGGCTTCAATCAAGTCGTTTGGCCAGCCAGATTTGAGATATTACGGGAAAATCCTCCGGTTATCATCGATTCCGCCCATAATGGTGACTCCATGGAGCGATTAGCTGCGACTTTGGAAGAATACTTCCCCAACCGACCATTCATTCTGGTGTTTGGGGCTTCTGAAGACAAGTCCATGGGTGATATGCTCAGAGCCATCCTGCCAAAAGTGGAGTTGGTCATCACGACCCAATCAATTCACCCGCGGGCTACAAGCGCTGAGGATCTAGCCGCCATCGTTGGAGAGTATACTAAGAACGTGATCCCCGTGCATCCGGCTGAAGCAGCCTTGCAAAAAGCATTGGAGTTGGCTGGTGATTCCAGGGGTATACTCGTAACCGGCAGCATCTTTATTGCGGCTGCGGCAAAAGCGATTTGGAATGCTAACAACCAAAACAGATTGGAAATATTTTTAGTAAAAAATGAATAATTACGATTCAGATTTCGAAGATCTCTCAGACGCAAACAACGCGTTTATGGCAAAAAACCGCGCTTTGGACAAAAATAAACGTTTCACCGCGCCAATTATTATCATGTACAATGCCCCCCTACTACCGGGGCAAAGTACGCGCCTGCTGGATATCAGTTTGGTCTCTGACCCAGACATGATGAAGAAGTCCATTAAAAAGCATGAGACGTTGATCGCCTGTTACCCCATCTTTGATCAGGAGGACGAGAACAAAGTTCAATCCATCCTTACCGTGGGGCTCGAGATGGCTTTCGGGGAGATCATGGATTACGATTCGGACGATAACGAGGAGTCTTTTTTCATTGAAGCCAGACGGCGCGTGCGCGTGGTCCACACCTTTGTTTCTAATGATGTTCAATTCGCGGAAGTGGAAGTTGTCAACGAAACGGCCAGAAGGACGAATGAGGTCAGAGCGGAAATGCGCAGCGCCAAAGCAAGCCTGATGAAACTGGCTGAGATCCCTTCGCCCATCAATCAACGCATGATGAAGGAAGCTTTTGAAATAGACCACGTCGGTAAACTGGCGGATTTTATCGGCAGCAAGGTGATCATCAACCCAAACGAGATCATGGACCTGCTGCAGGAAACCAACGACCTGACCCGTCTTCGTATGGTTCACACCAAAATGGTCTCACAGATCAAAATGATCGAACTGGATATGAAGATCCTTTCTGAGATCCATGAAGATTTTGACAAAAACCAACGGGATACGGTGCTGCGCGAACACATCAACCATCTCCAGATGGAACTGAACCAGGGAAAATCAGCAGACCCTGACATTTTCAAACTGGAAGAGCAGCTGGAAAATTCGGTCTTACCAGATGAAATTCGCGAAACAGTGGAAAAAGAGCTGGATCGTCTTCGTTCCTTACCGCCGCTTTCGATGGAAACTGGAATGATTTCCAACTACATTCACACCTTGCTCGATCTGCCCTGGACTCAGGTGACCGAAGACGATTTGGACATTAAAAAAGCGCGCGAGATTTTGGATAAGAACCATTACGGGCTCAAAAAGGCCAAAGACCGTGTGATCGAATTTCTGGCGGTCAAAAGCCTGCGCCCCAAAAAGAACCGCTTACCAATCCTGTGCTTCATTGGCCCTCCTGGAACTGGTAAAACTTCGCTTGGCAAGTCCATCGCTTCGGCAATGAACCGTAATTTTGTACGCATGTCTCTGGGAGGTGTTCACGACGAAGCCGAGATCAGAGGCCACCGCCGAACTTACATCGGCTCGATGCCTGGTCGCATCTTACAGACCATGACCAAAGCAAAAGTCATTAATCCGCTTTTCATGCTCGATGAGATCGACAAGCTTAGCGCGGATTTCCACGGCGATCCCTCCGCGGCATTGCTGGAAGTGCTTGACCCTGAACAAAACCATTCTTTTTCAGATCACTATCTGGAAGTTGATTATGACCTTTCAAAGGTTTTCTTCATCACGACCGCCAATACGGTCGCGACCATTCCCCCAGCTCTCCTGGATCGCATGGAATTGATCGAGTTTCCCGGCTATATCGAAGAAGACAAGATCGCCATCGCAAGACAATTCCTGATCCCTGATCAGTTATTGGAAAACGGCATGGATGAGGATCCAGTCGAGTTCACTGATGACGCTCTGCGCGTGATCATCTCAAGCTACACCTACGAAGCCGGTGTTCGCAATCTGGAACGTGAGATCGGCACCGTGCTCCGGAAGATCGCCACAAAGAAATCCGAAGGCAAGGAGTATCCCACCAAAGTTGACGCCGACCTGGTGCTTGATCTTCTCGGGCCAGTGGAATTCTTCCCAATGACAGCCGAAGCCAAAGATGAGATTGGCATGGCGACCGCCATCGCCTGGACGGAAAATGGCGGTGAGATCATGCCGGTCGAGGTACTGGTGGTGGCAGGCAAAAGCAACCTGCAGATCACCGGGCAAATTGGCGAGGTCATGCAGGAATCTGCCCAGGCAGCCCTTAGCTATTTGAAATCCAAGCAAAGGGCATTTGAAATTCCTGAAGATTTCTTTGAGGAAACTGACATCCATATCCACATCCCGGAAGGTGCCATTCCGAAGGATGGCCCCAGCGCCGGGATTACCCTGGCAACAGCCCTGATCTCCGCGACCCTGGGCATCCCCGTCAATCACGAGGTGGCTATGACCGGTGAGATCACCCTTCGAGGTCGGGTTTTGCCGATCGGTGGTGTGCGCGAAAAGGTTTTGGCTGCTCATCGTTCCGGCTTAAAAACCGTCATCTTGCCTACCAAAAACGAGAAAGACCTGATCGACGTTCCGGAAGCGATTTTGAAGGAATTAAAGATCGTGCTCGTGGATCATATGGATCAGGTGCTTGAAACCGCCATTATCGGCGAGCTGAAATATCACAATGGGATCATCCCGATCAAATCAAAATCCAAAAAGAAATCGAGCGCAAAAGCTGAGAGTACTGATAATTAACTTGGTGATGTTTTGAAAAAAAGACTCGCGGGGGCTAACCAGCGAGTCTTTTTAGATTATTCTTCTTCTTTTGGTTCCAGCGTTTTGATCCCGTTTTCGACCTGCGTCAAAACGCGACGTAATTCCCTTTCCAAACCAGCCAGCGTATCGACCACATATTTATCGGCATCGTGCTGGGATTGCTGCGCGTCCAACATCGCCTGACGGGTGATCTCATCCGCCTTGCTTTGGGCCAGTTGGTAAATATCAGATTTTTCGACCATGCGCTCGCTTTTTTCCCGCGCGATCTGAACCGTTCGATTGGCTTCTTCCTGAGCCTGAGCCAGAATACGATCCTTCTGCGCGATGATCTGCTCCGCTTTTTTTATGGCGTCCGGGATGGAGATCCTCATCTGGTCGATAATGTCCATAAATGCGTTCTCATCAACCACCACATTCCGCGAAAGCGGAAGCGGTTTGCTGTTATTAAATAATTCTTCCAATCGATCAACCAAATGCAGGATATCCATAATTCACTCCAAACCTTTTCGTATTATCTGTTCTTTTAGTTGCACCTTTTGTGCCGGGTCACAGCACATCACAGTTTATGCCAATTCCCGGTATCTGCGCTTTAAAGCCTCATTTACATAGGGCGGCACCATGCTCGAAACATCGCCACCAAAAGAAGCGATCTCTTTGACGGTCGAGGAGGATAAAAAGGTGTTCTCTTCCGAGGTGATCAAAGCGATGGTGTCGATGCTCTTATCGAGGCGATTGTTTGCCAGTGCCATACGGAACTCAAACTCAAAATCTGAAAAAACGCGCAGCCCTCTCACAATTGCGTCAACGCCAATTTCTTTGGCAAAAGTAACCGTCAGGCCCGAATAACCAACCACACTCACGTTTGGAAACTCACTCATGGCTTGCCTGGCCAAGGCGATCCGCTCTTCGGGCATGAAAAGCAAGGACTTGAGCGGTTTGTCATACACAGCCAGGATGACCTGATCAAAAAGTTTGGCCGCCCTTCTGGCAATGTCGATATGCCCATAGTGAATGGGGTCAAAACTTCCTGGGAACATTACTTTACTCATCAGCTTACATCTCCGGCGCCGTCATTTTGAGGCCAAAAGGTCTCCAGCGCTTCTTTCAGACTTAAATTTTCTTCCTTTTCCAGATCAGGGTCTTTGGCAAGCACTTCTTCAGCAACATCACGGGCTTTCTTGATCAGGCGCGTATCAGCCAGGCTGGCCACCTGCAGATTCAAAGCGCCTGCCTGTCGCGTGCCGAGGAAGTCACCAGGCCCGCGTTGTTTCAGGTCTTCTTCCGCCAGCACAAAACCGTCATTGGTTTGGGTCATGACATTCAGGCGTTTGTTCTCAAAAGCGTCGTCGCTGTCCGGGATGAGAAAACAGTAAGATTGCGCGTCGCCACGGCCAACCCGACCGCGGAACTGGTGTAATTGGGATAGACCAAAATGGTTCGCGCCCTCGATCGCCATCACGGTCGCGTTGGGGATATCAACACCAACCTCAACCACAGAGGTTGAGACCAAAATGTCAAACTCCTTGTTTCTGAAAGCGATCATCACTTCATCTTTTTCAGCTGGCCGTAGACGCCCATGCACCAAACCCACCTTCAAATCAGGGAATATTTCGCTCTGCAGGCGTTCCTGTTCATCGACCGCGGCTTTCAGGTTCTCATTCTCCCCAGCTTCGACCAGCGGATAAATGATAAAAGCCTGATAACCTTGTTTCACTTCATCACGGATCTTTTTGTAGATCCGCTCCCGTTCCATCGGCATGACCAGATAGGTCAAAATTGGCTTTCGGCCAGCCGGCAGCTCGTCCATGATGCTGACATCCAGATCGCCAAAGATGGTAAATTGAAGCGAGCGCGGAATTGGCGTTGCTGTCATCACCAACAGGTGGGGATTATCACCCTTGTTGCGCAAAGCGGCACGCTGCGCGACGCCAAAGCGATGTTGCTCATCGATCACCGCAATCTGCAGGTTCTTAAAGACGACCGGGTCTTCGATCAGGGCATGCGTGCCGATCAGGATCTTGACATAGCCACTTTCCAAACCCTCAAAGATTTCGTTTCGTTCAGACTGTTTGGTATCGCCTGTAAGCAATCGCACCTGACCAGGCTCAAGATAAGCCTTTTGAGCCTCATTGTCTCTGGTGAGAAGGGATGAAATGGTCAAATAATGTTGTTCCGCCAAAATACTGGTCGGGGCCATGATCGCAGCCTGCGCGTCAGACTCGATCACCATCAGCATGCCCAGCACCGCGACCACCGTCTTTCCTGACCCGACATCACCCTGCAGCAAGCGGTTCATTGGGTGAGGTTTGGCCAGATCAGCACGGATCTCGTCAACAGCTTTGCGTTGAGATATGGTCAATTGGTAGGGTAAGGCATTCAGACGTTCCTGCAGCCACTCGTCGGTAACAAAATAAGGATGTCCTTCCAGCTCCTGCCAGGCTCGTTTTTGCTGTAAGATGCCCAGCTGCATCAGGAAGATCTCATCGAAAGCAAAGCGCTGTTGAGCGGCTTCGAGCGCTTCCTGATTTTCAGGGAAATGGATCTTTAGAAGCGCTTCGCTGGTATTTGGCAGCTCAAGGCGCTCGCGAATCGCGTCGTTCAGGAAATCGCTCACCCTTGGCGCCCAGTAGCGGACGGTATTGAACTGGGTTCGGCGCAGCCAGCGCTGAGTGATCTTGGCGGTCAAAGGATACACCGGCACAATACGATTGGTGTGCAATTGCTGTTGATCGATCGACTCGTAATCTGGGTACCAAATGACTGGTCTTCCCAAATAGGTGTCGATCTTTCCTGAAATTGAAATGAAAAGGTCCTTTTTCAGATACCGGACATGCCAGTCCTGGTTCATCCAGAGCAGGCGCAAAGCTCCTGTCGTGTCCGATACAACCGCTTCTACCAGGCGCTTGCCTTTTTTGGTCTGAAAGGAGTCGACGCTGATCACCTTTGCCAGAATCGTTACCTCTTCTCCATATTGCAGTTGGTTGATCGTCTTCAGTTTGGAGTAATCATCATAGCGGCGAGGGAAAAGGTAGAGGAGGTCTTTAATTTGTCGGATGCCCATGCGCAGGAGGTGGTTGGCTTGCTTGTCACCAACCCCTCGGATCACGCTGACCGGCGCGTCGAGGCCATAGCTTGAATCTTCCATCGGTCTGGCCGCGATCTCACGCAGACGCGTGTTGACTCGTGATCGGATGATCTGCTCTTCAGGCTGAGGTGTAGCTGTTTGTACGGGAACTGGCCTTTGTTTTCTTGGTGCGGCTGGTTGGGTCTGGGGAACAGGTTTTGGTTTCTCCTCTTTGACAACATGGGGAGGCAGCGTTTCGATATTCGGGATCTGGAGCAGATCGCCAATTTCCAGCAATGCCTGGCGGCGGGTATATCCCTCCAAATTGGGATAATTGTTCAGAATCGACGCGATCACTGGGATCAGGGTCTCCGAAACAGCGTTTTCACGGGCTTCAGACTGCCAGTTTTTGGCCAGGGCCCTCATCCCGCCCATCACCGCCCGATCCTCATAGCCTTGAGAGGCTTCGAGTTGAAATATTTTATAAAATTTATCAAGTAGTTTTTGCATCGTTATTACTCTTTTCTTCAGGCCATTAATCATAACCGAAAGCGGGCATCGTTTCGCAGAAAATATGAAGCAATTCTCGGCATGAAATTTGTTTAGCTCGTGTTTGCCTAAATACAAGCAAACCTCATTAATTTCTTGACCGGAAATCAACCTGTGGGGACATTGTTTATTGTTTGAGAGATAAACCGCTTGCACGAAAAATCCTTAAGCCTTCTCCGCCGGGAGAAGGTGCCCGAAGGGCGGATGAGGAGAAATGAACATTTCCACAGACAAACAATTTACCAAATTCTAAATACAAGGTTAAGATTGGAAATCATATACGATACTGCACATAATTACCAATCCGACGTCCATAATACAAGATTGAGAATGACCAGAAGGATTGTTAAGAAATTCACTTGCTCAACCCGACATTATTTACACAAAATCGTAACAAAGCGCCCGTGAAAAACAATTCCACCCTAAACCAATCCATATCACGCTATTTGACTGCAAGGACCACCATCAAAAAACTTGCCTCGTAAGCAACCCATCCTGCTTCAAATTTCCTTCAAAGAAATGGTCAAAATGCGTTGCAAGCGTTTGGATATCTTCATCATCGAAAGTGCTCTCCATAAATCCCGATCCATGACTGTTTGAGAACAGGATATTCTTCGCATGATTCGGAATATTCTTTAACCCTCCCTGATAATGGCTCAGATAACGCGCCAGCATCTTGCTGTCAATCACCTCCCCCAAATTAGAGCCAGTAACCCCGGCAAACAATTGGCTGCGGAAAACGTTTTCTTCATTCAAAGATAGTCCCAGGACATCAGGGCAAAAAACATGGATGACCAGATCAGTAAATTCAGGGATGACAGGTTCCCAGTCCGCGGGGGCTTTCAACAATTTTCGTTTGGCCCCATCGGCTTCGATCAGCAGGTTCGCACAAGAATCCTGACAATATTTCCATACCTGATTAAGTTGCGCTTCGTTCAACCCTTGCAGCTTGTTTTCCCGTCCTTTTTGCATTGAACCGTTCGTAACAAGCAGATCTCTTTCCAAATAACCAAGTTGTTTCGGATCAAAAGATTGGGATCGCAAATTGAGATGCCGTGAGAACAGGCTTGCTTCCTGAAACGCCAGTTTGGTCGTGGTTGTGCAAATGTTTCGACCAGGCAATTGCTTTGCCAGCAGACTAAGGAGCGTGGTCTTTCCACCCGCGCCCACGATCGAGACGCACAAAGGATTGTCTACACGCAATTTGCTTAAGAATTCAATCATTTTTCAACCTGGACAAAATGCTTTCAAGCGCTTTGAGGACACCCTCACCAATCAAAAGCGCTTTGTCTGAAATTTTATAACAGGCTGACTCATACATTCTCGGATCAATATCGCCGATCTTAATTCCCTTTTGAAGAAGCAAGCCGGCTCTCGCAAGCCCCCGAACCACGCCATCGAAAGGAGCATAAAATTCAGCATTTCCGACCTTCCCAAGTGGTTGAGCACACGAAACTTTATCGCCAATTTCAACATAAGTCTCAAGCACACCTGCATCAGGCGCATACAGCACGCGTTCCAGCCCGTAGCCATTGACAATGCCTGGCATGCCCGTGTTTTCCTGCGCGCTGCCAGCAAAAATCACCTCCCCAAGGGTTGATCCTCGCTTGGTCTCAATCACCGCGTCACAATTCTCGCCCACGATGAAACCAGGGCCCAGTCCAATGATGGGAACACTTCCAAAGAGTGGGTTCTCCTCGTATCGTTTCAACATCCGGCCGTCAACAATGGCATCAAAACTCATGCTTTGCAGTATTTTCATCTCTGGATCAATTAATACCGGTATTGCTTTACGGGCGAAAACATCTTCGATTTTCGCTGCATTTTCCGCCAGAAAAGCCTCGATTTCTTCAACCTTAAAGCTGCCTTCCCAAACAGCTTCGGCAAAGGAGACCTTGCGGCGGACGACCAGCGGCGCTGCCAGTTCACAAATGAGCACCAGCCACCCTTCTCGATGCAGGACGGTAGCCACGCCGCTCGCCAGATCCCCACCACCTCGAATCAATACAGTCCCATGTGAGTTCATTGTTTAATTTTAACCCAAATTACCTGATACACTATCTTCTCAAAAACGATCCATTACTTCGCAATAAACAACAGGAATTTTCAATTTAGCTTTGGAACCGCGCCTGTCATCTTGTTACCGCATAGTTTCTTTGTTATTCACAGATAATTTCTGAAACGTTAAAAACCAAAGCCTTAAAAACATGCCTTAAAAAATTTATCTTGACAGCTACTAAAACAACCTTATAATATAGATGTCTATACAACCTCGTTCTTCCTAACCTAAGAGAAAGGGTATTTTTTTGAACGATCTCAGCAATCTTACTGGCATTCCCCAATACATCCGCATTCGGGAATCAATTCGTGAGCGTATCAAAAACGGTTCTTTGGGCAGGGGGGAAAAACTCCCTCCTGAAGACGAACTGGCATCATCTTTCGGCGTCAGCCGAATGACATTACGACAATCCCTCTCAGACCTGATCGACGAAGGTCTTTTATATCGCAAACACGGCGTTGGCACCTTTGTTGCCTTGCAGCATTTTGCCCGCGACCACAGCTATTTACGCAATTTCATTGAATCCTCCAAAGAGGACGGTCTCGAGGTGGACGAACAATTGCTGGATATTGATGTCATCCCTGCCCGCCTCCAGATCGCGAAAGCGCTGGGTCTCGCTGAAGGAGACCATGTGATCTGTCTGAAAACATTGCGCATCGTTGAAGGTAACCCGGTCACAATTCACGAAGCGCACTTCTCTATTGATAAATTTCCTGATTTTATGGACGGTGATATCGCTGAGACCGCCAAAAACCTTCTTGCCTATTACGAATCAAAAGGCTTTAAGGTTCGCAGAGGCGTTCAAAAGCTTGAAGCCCGCCTGGCGGATTCGATCATTGCTCATATTCTCGAAGTAGAGGAAGGCTCACCCGTCCTCTATAAAGAACGCGTCCTATACACCGAAGAAGGCATTCCGGTTGAATTCCTGTATTGTTACAACCGTGGGGACCTTTATTCGGTCACTTTCAATCTGCAGGCTTGATTCCAAATGAAAACCAGGAAGAATCTCGTCAGCAGAACATTAGTTTTTAGAAAGGAGATTCCTGTAGTATGTCAATCGTCAACGCATTAGAAATCACAAAGCAGGCTGCCAAAGAAGGTTATGCCGTTGGAGCCTTTAATATCACCAGTATCAACCAGATGGAAGGTGTTATTGAAGCCGCTGTTGAGAAAAAGGCTCCCCTTATCATCCAGGCATCTGTCACTCCATCCAAATTCCTGAAACCAGAGGTGATCGTGTCGGTCTACCGCACGCTCGCCAGCCAGGCTCCCATTCCGATCTGCTTGCATCTCGATCACTGTACCGACGTGGAATACTGCAAAAAACTTGCGGATATCGGCTACACGAACCTGATGATCGACGCCTCGAAACAGGTTTTTGAGGAAAACATCAGACAGACAAAAGAGGTCGTCGATTATTGCCATGCCCATAGTGACGCCTCTGTTGAAGGCGAGCTGGGCACAGTCAGCGGCGTAGAAGATCAGATCCGGGTTGCCGAAGACGAAGCCGCGCTCTGTAATCCACGTGAAGCTGTCCTGTTCGTTGAGCGCACAGGCGTGGATATCTTCGCTCCCGCGATCGGCACCGCCCACGGCGTCTACAAAACCAAAAACCCAAAGATCGACTTTGAACGCATGGCAACCATCAACAAAATGCTCAACGCCGACCGGATCACCACCCCCCTGGTAGTCCATGGCGGCACCGGCTTGCCAGATGATTATGTAATACAGCTGCTCAAAGCAGGAGGAGCCAAGTTTAACGTTTCAACTGAACTGAAACACACCCTGATCGACGCAACCAGAGACTACATCGCGGCTAATCCCGATCAATATGACCCAGGCAAAATTGATATCGCGGTCCGCGATGCCATTCGTGCTGCCGTTGGGCGTTGGATCGACCTGCTCGGCAGCGCTGGAAAGGTATAGGAGGATAATATGGCAATTAAAGCAATCTTTTTTGACCAGGACGGTGTGATCATCGATACCGAACGAGATGGTCACCGCGTCGCATTCAACGACACATTCAAGGCGATGGGTTTCGACACAGAGTGGGATGTGGAGTACTACCACGAACTTCTCCAGGTTGGCGGCGGCAAAGAACGCATGAAACATCATCTCCTGACCAAGGGTTTCGGCAAAGAGATCCCCGCGGAAGAAGTCGACGATCTGATCATGAAAATGCACTATTACAAGACTGATCGCTTCATCGAATTGATAGAAACCGGAAGTTTACCGCTGCGCCCTGGCATCCATCGCTTCATGAAGGAAGGTGAAGCAGCCGGTCTGACGCTTGGTGTTTGCACCACGTCCAACGAGCGCGCTGCCCATGCGATCGCCTATAACATTCTCAAAGATGTTCCCTTCAAATTCGTATTGGCAGGTGATATCGTCGCGAAGAAGAAACCCGATCCTGCTATCTATCTGCTTGCCCTCGAGAAAACAGGCTTGCAACCCCACGAATGTCTCGTCGTCGAAGATTCCCGCAACGGCGTTTTGGCAGCCAAAGCAGCTGGCATGCACGTCATCGCCACCAGCAATTTCTATACTCAGCGTGAAGACCTTAGTGACGCGGATGTGATCGTGACCACCCTCGGTGATCCCGATGGTGAAAAGGGACAATTGGTCAAGGGCGACATTCCTGATTTTGAAGGTTTTGTCACCGTTGCCCAACTCACCAGGTTGTTCGAGAATGAATAAAGGGAGGTGTCAATAGCAACATTGATCATTAATACTAAAAAAATAAAAAACAAGGGAATAAGTATATGAGTAAAGACATAGAATTTGTAGTCAGGTCCATCGCTGATACAGCTTTGAAAAATGAAGCCTATTTCAGCGAACTGGACGCAGTATGCGGTGATGGCGATTTCGGTTACTCCATTGCCCGTGGTTTTGAAAAGGTACTTGAGCACTGGGACGAGATCGATCGCACTAACCCAGGCACCTTCCTCAAGGAAATCGCCAAGATCATTATGGGCGCGGTTGGCGGCGTTTCCGGCACGATCTGGGGAACCACTTTCCTGCGCGCAGGTATGTCATTGGGCACAAAAGAAGCTGTTGGGAAAGAAGATGTGGTTCCTATGCTTCGTGCCGTCATCGAAGGCATCAAAAAGCGTGGTAACTGCGATCTGGGTGACAAAACTTACATCGACACACTCGTTCCAACCACCGACGCTATTGAAGCCGCCATCAACGAGGGCAAGTCAGACCTCGAAATACTCGATATTGCAACCCAGGTTTCCGCGGATGCCGCAGAAGCCACGCGACCCATGCTCGCCAAGCGTGGTCGCGCGTCCTACACCGGTGAACGCAGCATTGGCACATTGGATGCCGGTTCCGTTGCCGTAGCCACCATGATCAAAGCTCTCAGCGAAGCCTGGAGAGCATAATTTCTAATTAATAAAGGAGAGACATGAAAAAATTTGTAAATGACCCCAAAGATTTTGTACCCGAAATGCTCAAGGGCATCGCCCTGGCAAATCCTGACACCCTGAAATACATTCCTGAATACAACCTGATCATGCGCAGGGACATCCCGATGGCAAACAAAGTTTCCATCATGCAGGGTTCCGGATCAGGTCACGAACCTGCCCACGTCATGGCGGTTGGCCGCGGTATGCTCGACGCCGCCTGCCCAGGCAACGTCTTTGCCGCACCTCCTGCCGATTTCGTCTATCAGACCACCAAGCTGGTTGCTGGCCCGATGGGCGTCCTGCACCTGCTCAACAACTACACCGGCGATACCATGTCCTTTGACATGGGTCAGGAACTGGCAGAAGCCGACGGCATCGAAGTCGGTCGCGTTGTGATCAATGACGACGTCGCAGTCAAAGACTCCCTCTACACGGTCGGCCGCCGCGGTGTGGCTGGCAACTTCTTTGTCATGAAAGCCTGTGGCGCCGCTTCTGAGGAAGGCAAAACCCTCGAAGAATTGGTCGGTATCGGCAACCACGTAGTCGAAGTCACCCGCACCATGGGTATGGCTTTGACCGGCTGTACCCCACCTGCCAAGGGAACCCCGATCTTTACCCTGGCTGAAGACGAAATGGAACTTGGCATCGGTATCCACGGCGAACCAGGCCGCAAACGAGTCAAACTCGAACCCGCCAACAAGATCGTCGATGAGCTCTTCGAAGCTGTTTCATCCGATCTGCCCTACAAGGCTGGTGACGAAGTTGCCCTGATGATCAACGGCATGGGCGGCACCCCCATCTCTGAGCTTTATCTGCTCTATGGCCATGCTCACGAACTGGCTGAAAAGATGGGTCTGAAAGTCAAGCGCAACTACGTTGGCGAATATTGTACTTCGCTCGAAATGGCAGGCTTCTCGCTCACCCTGGTCAAACTCGACCCCGAGCTGGAACGCCTCCTGGCAGCTCCCGCCGAAATTGCCATCCGCACTTTCTAATCCAATTTTTCGTATATAGACAAAAAGCGGTCCCTGATGAGACCGCTTTTTGTAATGTTTGCAGGGATAAAATTTTGCCAGGCATGGGAAGTAGCGACTCATCAGTTGCTTGTTTAGTTTTTAGTTGATTTGAGAAAGGCCTCTTTATTTAATTTCACAAAATTCAAGAAAGAGGAAAGGATCGATTGTGAGAACCATGCCATTACATGCTAAAATAATTAACACGATAAAACCACAGGTTTTTTCCAATCTAGTCAGATTGCACTATGAAAGAATTTTTATTTTGGTTTACAGAGAGATGATTTAATGTGGAATAGTCGAATAAAACCGATCCATATTTTCATATTTTTACTTGGAACTCTTTTTTTGATTTTAATTCTTCTCAATTTGTTTTACTTCTTGTTCTCAGATCGTTTTGATACCTATTCAGCTGATCCCGAAATGACACTTTATTACTCTGAAGTGATGCCCTTGCGACTGAATGTTCCGGAAGAATGGGAAATTACTGAATCCCCAGGAGACCCAGGTGGCGTCTCTATCTGTGGGCTTTCCATCTATATTTACCAGACTCCTAATCAGGTCTGCATCGACAATCAACCAAAACTCGAAACAATAAGCAATGGTCTTCGTTGGTACTCTGACCGGTATCAACCACCTGATGGAAAAGATAAGCTCGATGCTGTCAAAATTGGAAACAACGAATGGTACCATTTCGAGACCAGAGATACGGTCAGGACGGGGGAAGCTCTTTACGGAGAGGAAAGAACTTGTCTGCATTACATGTCGACCAGAGAGGGAGGGATATATGTTTTTCGGGCTTGTTCCAGGTCGAAACATATCGAAGTGTTTAGGAACATCTATATAAACATGCTCGAAAGCCTGGTCTTCAATAAAGATCAACCCTAATTTCGAACGCCAGCTTGCTTCTCCAACCGATATATCTGTTCACTTTTTCTAAAAAGTTCAACTAAACTAAGTAAAAAATAATTTGCAGATATGGAAACGTATTCATTAAGAGTTAAGAAAGTCTTCCAATTTCAATGCATCTACAGGAAAAGGCAAAGAAGTAATAATTTATAAACGTTGGCAACAGATACAGACAAACTTTTCAGGTGTCAAATCAGATGAACTAATCAGACTGTTAGAAGCTGGCGAGCAGACAAATCCAAACAACCCATTAGCTTCTTGGTCTATTCCTTCCAAAGAAACCTTACGCGACAAGTTAATTGATTGGCTTAAAAGAAATTTTTGAACATCTAAGTTCGTAGCAAAAATTTGTGGCTTTTAGTCCCTGTCACCTTTAAAATCATTCCTCCAACTGACTATATTCGAACAGCCTTGTCAACATTTCCGCTCTTGCTTCAGGGGTCATCAGGGTTGGGGTTGACCAGTTGAAAAACTGCGCTGTGATCAGCTCCACGCCAAGATATTTGCCATCATAAAAGACATGGCGGTCCAAGAAGGCTTTGTTGGAGTCCTCAAACCAACCCAGTTGGTCAAAAAACAGGTTTCCTAATCCATAATGGATAAAAGTATCGCCGTAGAACTCATAAATATGAGGTTGATGCGCCTGGCTGCCGCTCACGATCGTCGCGCCTGCCTCCGCAATGCGCCTCGAATCGCTGATCATTTGCTCGGTTGGGTCCCAGCGGTAAATTTCCTGGTGCTGGAAGGTGAAAATGACCAAATAGCCTTCATCCCTTAGCTCCGAAACCTTATCAACCATTTCATCCAGGTCGCAATGCAGCGCGCCTGGAACCGTTTCGCTGGCAGTAGCGTAGCCCGGCGCTTTGGCATTACAGCCCAAAAAGGCGATCTTGTTGCCGTTGTGTTCGATCTTCAGCGGTTCTTTGGCTTCGTCAATATCCCATCCGCCGCCATAATATTCCCAACCCTCATTTCGATACATTTCTAGTGTCAGATACATCGCTTCCGGCCCCCAATCGGCAAAATGGTCGCCAGTAAGCTCAACCACATCGGTGCCGATCTCACGCATCAGGTCGATGTATTTAACATCCGAACAAAAGACCAGATCCTCTTCCTGCACCCACTGCGGCGGTGGGCAATCTTTCGCGAAAGGCACTTCATTGCTCACATGGGCAATGTCTGCCTCCCGCATCAGTTCCCCGATCGAAACCGCCGGTGAAAGAACGCCGTTCAGCTCCATCTCCTTGGCAGTTCCCCGCGCCAGCGCGGTAACACCAGTCAGGACAACGGTAGTCAGTTTTTCCGGGTCGCGGTTGCTCTTTGGCATCACCGTCTGAAACCCACTGATCATATCCTCAATCATGGTTTGTTCAAGGTCAGCTGTTTCGGTCTCTCTCAAGCCGATCGGGACGGTCAGAGGGTAGCCAGAAAGATCAAAACTTTTCTGTAATGGCGAAACGCCATCGATCGCGATGACCTTATTTTTCGACGAAATTTCAGTGAATGGAACGATCGCCCACACACCGACATTCTTGCTCAGAAGATCAGCGACCCCTTGCCCTTCCATGACTCTGATCCTTCTGCCAGCCGGGCCAAGCACGGATTCGAGCGCTGTTTTGTTTTCTTTGGTCATTACCAGTTCTTTGGCAGGAAACTCCCCTCCATTCGTCCAAAACGAAGCAAGATCAATGGAGCTAACTGAATCCGTAACGGTCTTAAAAGGCGCCACCAACGCAAAAACCCAATCACTCAATGGATAATCAGGATCAAAGCCGAATACCAACTGAGCAACTTCCTTCTCGCCAGCGTAGTCTGCCACACTGGCAGGCAAAGCCTCAACTTTTAATCCATCGGGAAGTAAAGGATCAAAGTAAACCCGAATTGGTTCCTGGGTTGCTGTCATCGTTGGCACGATCTGGGTGGGTTCGGGTGTTTCGGTCGCAATTACTTCTGTTTCCGTTGTTATCACTGGTTCCGTTGGCGCTGCCAGTGGCTCACAAGCCGCCAGTATCAGCATGACAAGCAAAATAAGAGAGAGGATTCGTCTTTTATCCATAAATATCCATTGTTTTTGTTTTCCCCATTATATCGCTTATCATAGGTGAAACAAAAAGCCCCACAATTCTGCGGGGCTCTGTAGAGATTTTTAATTACTTACTTCGTCGTGATCGGCAGGTAGAGTTTGTACTCATTCACACCAGGTACACAAGATTGGAACTGGATATCGTCAATATACCAGCCTTCAGCTGCGCCATCGCGGCCGGTTCCGAGGCGGAAGCGAAATTCAATGGTTTTGCCCTTGGCAAAGGTCAGATCGACAACGGATTTCACCCATGTATCTTCAACCGTACACCAGGCTGGTTTTCCAACCAGAGGGTTGCTCACATTCGCTTTAACCGTGCCATTATAGGTGTTGGTCAGAATGTAGTTCTTCGCGACCTGGGTCCAGGTTGTCCCGCCGTTGATGCTAAATTCCAGGATACCGCCGTCATTACAGGCGTTCTCGCTGTCAAAAGCCCATTTATGCCAGAAGACCAGGGAAACCGGTTCAGACACATTCGGCACCGCAAAGCGCGGTGAGATCAAACGTTGGTCGGTGATCTGTGCCGGCACAGTGCCCAAAACCGAATGGGTCGGGGAATAGGCTTCCACAGTGGTCAGATCAAACTTGATCGTGGGATAGTTGTTATCGCCAGGGTTCTGCCAGCCGCCCAAACCGCTCTCGAAATCGGTCAGGCTGATAACGTTCTTCACCGTTCCCTGAGCACAATCGCCAGGCCCAGCTTTGGTTCGGAAAGTGAATACCTGCGTGCCATCCACTTTACCGCAAATGTTTTCAGCCTTGACGCGCCAGTAATACTGGGTGTCGGTGACCAGGTTCACGTTCGGCGAATAAGACGTGCCAACGATGCCTACTTTTTCATGGACAATGTCCTGGAAAGCCTGATCTTTGGCGATCTGGATCTGATAAGTCTCAGCGTTTGCGCTATCAGTCCAGGTGAAGGTCGGGCGTTGTTCCTGATCGCGCGCGTTATCGGCTGGGGTCCGTAAAGTCGGTGCGCCAACGATCGGTGGGTAGATATCCAGGGTCAGATCCGCGGTATGAACAAGATTTCCGGCAGTACCGGTGATCGTCATTGTCGCGGTGCCCCGTGCTGCGGTGCCGTTGCCCGTGATCGTCAGGGTTGTTGAAGCGGGAGGCCTGACAGAAGGATTTTTGAAGGTCGCGTCAAACCCAGCCACAGAGGAAGCAGTCAAAGCCACCGGATCATTAAAATCGTTGATCGAAGGCAGGTTTACCGTCGCGGTGTTGGTTGAGCTATTGCAGGTTTTCAACTCGGTCGGTTCGACATTCACTCTGAAATCAGGATATTTAGGTCCCTGAACAACTACCAGGCTCGGGTCACCAAAGATATGGTAAGCCTCCCAGTAATAATTAGTGCGGCCTGAACCGCTGGCAGCAACTGCCAGCATTCCGAAATTCGTAAACGTGCCAACGCTGGGTACATTTATGCCTTCTGGGTCAGAGAAAAGCGAAGTCATCGAATTTCGTTCCAGCGTATCATCTTCTGGCCAATAGGTACTTTCAGAAGCGCCGAAGAATGTCAGCGAACCGTTCACTGCTTCCATCACCCAGGTATCACTAAAAGCTTCAGGTTCATTAAAATTAGCAGTGATACAGGCGTGCGAAGCCACATACGGGATCGCCACACCGGTCATATTGCGAACATCAGACTGTGTCACTCGGGGAGCGTCCCAGTAGGTGGTGGCGCCATGACCACTATAAACCAAAAAAGCACGATCATCATTCATCGATGCCACAGCGTGCGCGCCAGTGCCACCGTAAGTGATGGCATAGATCTTATCACCGCCCGGTTGAGGGTTCTGGGGGAAGATACCGGTATATCCTCTTGGCAGGGTAAAGGAATTGATCACAAAATTATGCGAGCCTTCCGCGACCTGATAGTAACCGCTGTCATCGGAAGCCAAAAATTCGGCTTTCTTGACCCAGGGTTCCGCGCCGCTGACGTTATTGTAAGTCTGATATTTTGCGATCATCGCGTTCAATTGTTCAACAGTACGCACAGGGAAGCGCCCGCCGAAAATATCGGGGGTGTATTCCGTATCGCTGTCCATGGTGTAATAATGCAAATCGGTGCGATAACCCGAACTGGTTCTGAAAGGCCAGTTGGTAACAGAGCCGGTCGGATCACCGGAAATATAATCACCGACCAGGATGACATAATCAGGCGGGTTGGCGCCGTTGTATTGTGAAAGAATATAAGAGCGGATCGCGGAAGTGGTATTCCCGCCCACGGTGGTAATGTTTACCAGCGAAACATCAAAACCCTGGCTTTGCTTGAGCTGAACGAAGGGCGCCAAAGCCGTCTGGAACATATCCGCGGTAATGATCAGGATCCGTTCATTGGTATTTGGGATCGCAACCGGGCGACCCTGGTTATAGTTCAAAACCTGATCCTGCAAGCTGCGATTAAAAGCCTGAGAATTGAGTCGATCAGCTTCAGAATAGGTCAAAGCCATATCACTGCCCTGCAGTTTCAGGCTCAATGTCATTTCAGAAGTCGTTTCAAGCTCTGCAGAACTCGCGTTATAGCGAACCGGTCTGATCTCAAGCAGCACAATCCGATGGCCACGAACGATAAAGTCGTTGATGATGGCGGCAGGTTCAGTGGGGTAATAACCGCTGCCGTAGATCTGTGCGTTTGGAGCCGTGGGCGCAACCGGATCTCCACATTTTGGCTGGCCTTCCTGCACCGGGGCGATCATGTGATTCAGCCCAAGGGCAGAGAGGCTGACAACCTGGGACTCGCTGGCAAGGATCTCAAGCGAGACTTCGGCACCCATGGGCACCTCGACCATCTTCCGTACAACCGGAAGGGCCGGATCGCCCGGCTGATTGCTGTACAGATAACCTTCACCGCTCAGGGTCAGGTAATCGACACCAGCGATGGTGGTGTTTCCAGGAATTACGCCTGAAAACTGTGCTTTAAGTTCGATCGAATCGGGAGACGCTGAAAGCATCTCGAGTTCAGGGGTTGACATTTCGGTCTGGGAACCGAAAGGCAACCATTCCACCCTTCCCCCCTGGGCGCTGGTCGGCTTTACCAGCATTCCAAATACGAGTACAAAAGCCGCTAAACTGAAAAAAATAATTTTGATTGGATTGGATATTTTTGGGGTATGCATAAGCCTCCTGAGATTTAGGTGTGCCCATCCGACACGAGAGTTATTTTATCAGCATTTTTTGATCAGGCGTATAAATCGAGGAATAACATTTTTTAAATAATTTAGTTTCAATTTCACATTATCAGAAAATTTGCAATTACAACTATTACATGGTATTTTTAGAAAAAATCCTCAGGCGTTCAATTTATTAGAGGCCCTGAGACAAGGAAAAAATGATCCCAAATCAATGGTACGCTATTTTACCTTCCAAATCTGTTAAAGAAAATCAGGTCGTAGGGGTTCGGCGCATGAATCTCGATCTGGCCCTTTTTCGCAACGCTTCCGGGCAGATCGGCTGTGTGATCGATCAATGTACCCATCGCGGCGCGGCTCTAAGCCTCGGCAAGATTAAGGACGGCTGCATTCAATGTCCCTTTCATGGGCTTCAATTCGACCCGCATGGCAACTGCACTTTTATCCCCGCCATCGGGAAAGCCGCAACCACCGATCTGGGCCGTTACAACGCACATCACTACCCCGTCAAAGAAAAAAACGGCATCATTTATCTTTGGTACGGTGAAGATGAAAAAGCAGCGGATCAGGATCTGCCATTTTTTGATGAGGATATCGATGCTTCCTACGCCTACAGTGAACTGGAAGACCACTGGAACTCGCATTATTCGCGCTGCATTGAAAACCAGCTGGATGTCGTCCACCTGCCATTTGTTCATCACAACACCATCGGCAGAGGGAACAAGACCCTGGTCAACGGGCCAAAAGTCCTATGGGAAAACGGGGTTCTGACCACCAGCGCCAACAACGAAGTGGACCAAGGCCAGCAGCCCAGGCGCAGCGAAGATTGCATTATCAAGGAAACCCACCTTCAGTTTAAATATCCAAACATCTGGATGAACCATATCAGCAGCAAGATCAAGGTGATCATATATTTTGCGCCGGTGGATGACGAAAACACCGTTCTGTATATTCGTTTTTATTGCCGCCTGACGGGATTCAAACCATTGGATAGCCTGATCGCCTGGATCGGCAAGTTTGGCAACAAGATCGTGGAACGGCAGGACAAACGGGTAGTCGTCACCCAAAGGCCCAAGGCATCCGCCTTTAAGTCCGGCGAGAAACTCGTCCCAGGCGACCGTCCCATTGTCACCTATCGCAAAATCAGAGAGGAACTGAAAAAGGAAGTATCCGAACAATCACATGTGTATTTTTAGAAAAATAGCCTTGCGTCAGCAGGAAAAGGTATGAAATGATGATATATGATGCCATTGTGATTGGGGCTGGGTTGTCAGGGCTGACCGCTGCCAGCTTACTGGCAAAACGTGGTTTAAAAGTTGCTGTTATTGACAAAAGCTACCAACCAGGGGGGTCGTGCGGTGTGTTCAAGCGCGGTCATGTAACCTTTGACCAGGGATCAGCTATGCTATACGGCTTTGGCGACACTGGATTTAATGCTCATCGCTTTGTATTTAACTGCCTAGAGGAGCCGCTGGATGTAATCCGTCACGATTTGCTGTATTGCGTTAATTTCAACGGCCATCGCATTCAGTTTCATGAGGATATTGATGAGTTTATTGATGAACTTTCTAACGTTTTTCCACATGAAGAAGAAAATATCAGGCGTTTTTACAATGATATGTTTCGCATGTATAAGCATGTAATGATGGAAGTGCCCACCTATGACACTGCCGATGAAACAGATCCCAAAACCGCCTTAAAAAGCATGTTTCGTCATCCCGTTTCTTACCTTCGTTTTCTTAGTTACTTAAACATCAGCGCCAGGAAGCTGCTGAGCAAGTACTTTCAGGATCCGGAGATTTTCAATTTTTTTGACAAGCTTACCTCTACCTACTGTTATGCAACATTGGAAGAAGCTCCGGCGGTTCTGGCAGCGGTAATGTTTATCAACAACCATGTAGGCGGCAGCTACTATCCTGCCGGGTCCACGTTGTTTTTACCGGGCAAGCTGGAAAAAGTCATCGAAGAAAACAACGGCGACATGTTTTTTGAAAAAGAAGTGGTATCCATTTTATTTCAAAATGGCAAACCTGCAGGCGTTTTGCTGGATGACGGCCAGCAGCTTTATGCTCCGGATATTATTTATTCCGGCACAGTTTGGAACCTCTATGGCAAGCTCATAGACCCCAAATACACCACGCCCCGTAAACGACTGTGGGCAAGGAAGCAAGAGCCCACCTATCCCAGCGTTGTGCTGTATGCCGTGGTTGACCGCCAGGTGATTCCAGAAGGTACCGCGCCCATTGAAATGCTGGTAGGAAAGCCCGACACGCTGGATGAAAGCGAAATCACAGCATATCTGCTGAGCATAGACGACCGCACGTTGTGCGCTGAGGATGAGCACACCGTTGTGGCCATCGGCCCTACCTTCAGGGATTGGGTAAGCATGGATAAAGAACAGTATCTTCATGCTAAAGAAAGCGAGCGCATTCGTCTGATGGATGTGCTTGAGAGACGTTTCCCAGGGATTAATAACGCTGTGCGGCACGCGGAAATAGCCACTCCCAGAACCATTGAGCGCTACACCATGAAAAACGGCGGTGCTGTGGCTGGGCCCAAACAAATGCTGGGCCAACATATGTTCAAACGGCTTCGGACAAGAACGGAATGGGACAATCTTTTCTGCTGCGGAGAATCCACTGTGATGGGCACAGGGACGCCTACTGTAACCACCTCAGGCTTGACGGCTGCAAATGTACTGTTGAAAAAGCACGGGCTTCAGCCTTTTGTGTACCAAAAGAACATGAAAAACTATATCCGGCTCCTGGATAAACCCGTCACCAACGATAAGCTCTATCAATCCTATAATCTGCTTGAGCAGCAGCTTATGAGCGAAGCACTGCGCTGTTGTTTTTGTGAGCGTCCATCCTGTACCGGTCTTGATACAACGGATATCCGGGGATTGATGCGGCGTATTGCTGTAGGAAATTTTAAAGGCGCCAAAAAAGTTTACGACAAAAGAGCTGCCAGTGGTAAGGAATTGGCACAGTACGAAGCTAAGTGTATTCGGGGATTGAAAGAAGGCAGAGCTGTAAGAATCCAGAAGGTGGTTGCAGCTTTAGAGGAGATGAGCAGTTGAAACAATCATATGATGCCATCGTTGTAGGTGGCGGATTGGCCGGACTTACCAGTGCAGCATACCTGAGCCGTCAGGGACATAAGATACTCTTATGCGAAAAAAGGAACCGTACCGGTGGTCTTGTGAACTCTTTCCAACGAGATGGATTTTCCTTTGATGCCGGCATCCGAGCTTTTGAAAACTCCGGCATTCTATTCCCAATGCTGAAAGATTTGGGGCTTGATATCCCCTTTGTCAACAACCCGGTGACCATAGGGATCGATGATCAGTCCATACAATTGATTTCAAAGGAAAGTCTTGCGCAATACATTGCAATGCTTACTAATATTTTCCCACAGGAAGCATTAGGGCTTCAACAGATCCAAAGGGAAATTAAAAACGTAATGGCCTATATGGATGTTATATACGGCATTGATAATCCGATGTTTTTGCAGAAGGTGGAGCCTGCGTATCTTGTAAAGACACTGCTACCCTGGCTATTCAAATACCAGATAAACATCAGAAAAGCCAGCAAGCTGAACCAGCCTGTCACAGACTATTTAAAACGTTTTACACCTAACCAGGCGCTGATTGACATGATCACGCAACATTTTTTTAGGAATACCCCAGCGTTTTTCGCCTTAAGTTATTTTAGCCTATACCTGGACTATTGGTACCCGACTGAAGGCACTGGCATGCTGGCCAGTTGCATGACCAAATATATCCAAACTGCAGGTGGACTTGTCAAAACAGGTGTAGGGGTATGCCAGTTGGACGCGCACAACCATCAAGTGCATCTGGACAGCGGGGAAGTCCTCTCTTATCAAAAGCTCATCTGGGCTGCAGACCAAAAAACGCTTTATCGCGTAGCCAAAGGCGTGGATGCACCAGCATTTCAACGCCAATGCGCGCTGCTGAAAAACAGTAGGGGCAATGATTCCATTCTAACTTTTTACCTTGGTGTTGACCTTGCGCCGGATTATTTTGAAAGCCGATGTGGAGCGCATATGTTCTATACGCCAGGTAAGCGCGGGATTTCCTCCCTTCCCGATTGGAAACAGGTAGCACAGCTGGATGGTGACGGTCTGCTTTTGTGGCTATCTGACTATTTGGAAACAACCACCTTCGAAATTTCCTGCCCCGCACTTAGGAATATTGCGCTTGCTCCAAAAGGCAAGACCGGATTAATCATCAGCACACTGATGGACTACACTTTTGTCAAGCATTTATCAGACATCGGAAAATACCAGCAGCTCAAAGCATTGGCAACAGAAAGGATACTTAGTATATTTGAAAGGCACTTGTTTCCCGGCATTAGCAAAAAGGTACTCTTTTCATTGTGTTCGACGCCCCTTACCTTGGAAAAGGAAACCAGCAATTTTGAAGGAGCAATTACAGGGTGGTCTTTTACCAACCCAACGATGCCTTGCGAAAGCCGCTTCCGCTTCATGAAAAAATCAATCGAAACCGCTATTCCAGATATTTACCAGTGCGGCCAATGGACCTTCAGCCCCTCGGGGCTTCCGGTTTCTATTCTGACAGGCAAGCTTGCTGCGGATCAGGTGCACGTAAGCCTGAAAGCCGTTAGTTAATATATTGCTTTTTACTAACTATGTTAACTCTTCAAGAATGATCCATTTTTTATCTGCGATAACAATACTCCTCAAAAATACGGAGAAAAAGAAATGAATGTTCCAATGGCTCTTAATGGTATTCCCCGGCAATAATTTTTGGTTCTCCTGATCCGCGACGTAATCCCCGCATCATTCTTTAGCATGCTCTGGCAAAAGCAACAGACACTTTGGGGCAATCTATCCAAACTATTAAACCCTATGGAAACGGATGTTTTGGTGCTTCGCTATGCAACCCATGAGGATGGGAGACGGAGGGAGGTGATGCCGCCTGCTGCGAGCAAACTGTTTTGCTGCAAAGCTGGTAATTTATTGAAAACTGGAAGCTTGCCATAAGCTGAACCAATTGGTCGTCAAAAACATCTATGTAGAGCGCAATCAATAGCACAGAAAGGTATTCAATGAAAACAAAAACTAAGGCTATCGTTAACTTATTACTGTTTATAGCCACAATCGTCTTTAACGCACTTGGGGTATTCGGATATATCAATGGCTTGTCACAGAAGGTTGTATCTGACCGCTTTGACACCTTCATTACGCCTGGCCCTTTTGCCTTTAGCATCTGGGGCGTGCTTTACACTCTTTTGCTGATAACTCTTCTTTACTGGCTGTTCAAGCATTCCGAAGTCAACACCGCACGGTTGCTGGATGCCGTAAGCCCCTTGTTTTGGGTTAGCAGTGTTTTTAATATCGCCTGGATTGTGGCCTTCTCTTATGAGCTGATCGGCCTATCCACGCTTTTCATCCTGGGACTCATGGTGTCTTTGAGTTTAATTATCCAACGGCTCAATAGCCAAAGTGGCATAGGGATGCGCTTAGGCGGGCTAACTTTCGGATTGTATGGGGGATGGATACTCATTGCTACCTTTGTGAACGTGGCTGCTTATCTGGTTCAGATTGGCTGGAACGGGTTTGGTATTGCAACTGAGATTTGGGCAATCATCGTTCTTGTTTTAGCCTTGGCGGGCACATGGGTTGTTCAGAACAACCTGCGCAACGCAGTTCTCACATTACCCATCGCCTGGGCATATGCAGGAATTTGGTATCGGCACAGCCTCCAGAGCACATGGCAAGGCAAATACCCTGCTGTGGGTATTATCGCGGTATTTGGCGTAATCATTGCGCTTGCTATCACGGTCATTGTCTTTATTAAAAACAAACGTTGCGTGCTCCCTTTGTCAACAAACCATTAAACCTGATAAAAATTGTTTAAACGAAACCTTATTTAGCCAACATGCTACATGAGGTTTCGTATACGACATATTTTCTACGACAATATTATTACGAGCAAACAAACTCTGAAATGTTTGCTTATCATCGTTTTTTGATGAAACATCAATTGCTTGCGCCATAATTACGCCATCAGAATTTTATTTAGCCCTGGGAGAAACCAACAACTCTCAGTATGAAATTTGTGCAACTTGGACTTTCCTTACCTCAAGCGAATGTTAGCTAATCTTTGATCGAAAATCAGCTTGTACGGATGGGGCTAAGTGCCCTCTGGGTATGTCCCCATCCGCTAGTCTTTTTGCACATTAAATGACCAGATAATTGATTCTAATGTATCAACATTATCGACTTAAACTCCTAACCCGGAATAATACTTTCCATACTGAGAATTACAGGGGAGAAACCGATCATTCACCTTCCTTCATGATAAAATCAAACCATGCTTGCCCACGTATTTTCCTGCGCTGTTCTTGGCCTGGACGGAGTCCTGATCGATATCGAAGTCGATTATGGACAGGGACTCAAATCCATGACGATCGTGGGCTTGCCCGATGAGGCCGTCAAGGAAAGCCGCGAACGCGTTTATTCCGCCATCAAAAACGCCAATCTGGTTTTTCCCCGCAAGCCAATGACTGTCAATCTTGCGCCAGCCTCGGTTCGCAAGGAAGGCCCTTCTTTTGATCTGCCTATCGCGGTCGGTGTCCTGATCACCAGCGAACAAATCCTGCCCAATGCCACCGAAGGCGCCCTGATCGTGGGCGAACTTTCGCTGGATGGCACAGTAAGGCACGTGCGCGGCATCCTTGCCGCTGCCGCCCTGGCGCGCAGTGAGGGTTACAAGCGCATCTTCGTGCCCGCTGTTGATGCCCCCGAAGCTGCTCTGATCCCAGACATTGAAGTTTACCCCGTGGAAACACTTTATCAGCTCTGGCGTCATTTTATTGGCGAAGAACTCATCCCAGTTTTTCAACCCAGCGAAGTGCCATCCGCCGCGCCTGACCTCTATGGAACCGACTTTAGTGAGATCAAAGGGCAGGAGCACATCAAGCGCGCCCTCGAAGTCGCTGCCGCTGGCGGCCACAACGTCCTCATGACCGGTTCCCCCGGAGCCGGTAAAACCTTGCTCGCCCGAGCGCTAACCTCCATTTTGCCCTCGCTGAGCCTCGAGGAATCGCTGGAAGTGACCCGTATCTACTCGATTAGCGATCAGCTGCCGCCCGAAACACCCCTCATCCAGCAGCGCCCTTTCCGTGCGCCGCACCACACCATCAGCCACGCTGGTCTGGTCGGAGGCGGACATGTACCCCGCCCTGGTGAAATATCCCTCGCGCACCGCGGCGTCCTGTTCTTGGACGAACTGCCCGAGTTTGGCAAACGTATTCTCGAAGTCCTGCGCCAACCACTGGAAGATAAGATCGTCACCATCAGCCGTGCTCAGGGCGCATTCACCTTTCCGGCTAATTTCATGTTGGTTGGGGCGATGAACCCCTGCCCCTGCGGGTATTTTGGTGACAATATGCGTCAATGCACCTGCGCCCAGAGCGCGATCAGCAATTATCAGAAGCGTATTTCCGGCCCCTTGCTCGACCGGATCGACATCCATCTGAATGTGCCGAGAGTAGATTATCAGAAATTAAGTGATGATCGCACTGGTGAGCCTTCCGAGACGATCCGCCAGCGGGTTGAGGCTGCCCGTCAGCTGCAGATCAAGCGTTTTGAGGGCACAAAACTGGTCAATAACGCCGATATGACCCCCAAAGAAATTCGTCAATATTGTCTGCTTGAGCCAGCCGGGGAAGCCCTGATGAAAACCGCCATGCGCCAGCTGCACCTGACCGCCCGAGGTTACCACCGCGTGCTGAAACTCTCCCGCACGATCGCGGATCTGGCCAACGAGCCGCAGATAAAACAGGAGCACCTCGCCGAGGCGCTCCAATATCGTGCAACAGAGACGGATTTTTAATCTCTATTTCAAGATCAAAGGAAAATACAAAAATTCCTCGATCACGATCGGGATTACAGTCACGTCCACCGTCCAGCTGTGTTCAAAGACTGTCGCGCCAGCGCTCATGACATCCTTGACAAAGGGCGTGACGTCTTTCACGCGCAGCTTGATGACATGTACTCCCGGTTTGGTGTATTCAGTGTTATAGATGAAACTACTGCCGTTGGCATCCTGAACCTTGACGCCATCAATAAACCATTCGATCAATGGCGCTGGGCCGCCGACCGGGCTGAGAATATCGGACTTCAATTCCACCGAAGCCGGATGGGTCAGGTAAACCTTCCCAACCGGGGTTTGCGTGCCAGGTTCAAGCATCGTGATCCCGTTTGCAGGCTCCCCCCAGCCACCGGTATAAAAGCGTAAAACCAGGGCTTGGGTAGGCACATCACAGAAGGGTCTGCCCAAATACCTCATCTGACACTCGTTTCCTGAACGGTACATACCGCTGCTAAGGTAACGGGCTCCCTGGAACAGACCAACCATATTGTCATATCCTGAGCCAGGGATTGTTGGGATCGGCGTGGTCGGATTGATCCACGGCAGCCATTTGATCCTGGAGCGCGTGCTCACATTGGTAACATTGGCTTCGCACGGGCTGCTTCCCTCTGAATCGCTGCATCCTGGAAAACCCGGATATGAAGTGGAATATTCATCTGCCAGATCACCAAAAGCATGCCCAAATTCATGCTGTGCAACCTCAGGCAAACCCTGATAAGTGCTGATCACTGAGATGCTGCCCGATGCCGACCCCCCATAAGTCTCATCATTGACTAACAGGATGATCGTATCCCAATCAGGATACCGGGCGCCTGCTTCTTCCAGCACCAGGGTTAGATCCGCAACCAACAATCGGTGCATTCCCCAGGAACAGTAGCGCGCGTCAAATGCAGTATTGACCATTTGCCCATTGAGAGGATCATTCTGCATCAACGGATCGGTACAGCAGCTTGGATTGTCATTTCCCGGACATCTTTCCGGCGGCATATATGGTGGGTGATCCGCCCCACTTTGTTGTGAAGCAGTGAACAAGCTCACCATATTGGTATAGTTGCGATAATTCGTCAGCGGTTGTTTGCTGTAAAAACCATTCGTCAACGTTGTAAAATGAGTATTGAACTGGCTTTCCTGGGCGCTTGTATAGCCATCGCCCATTACCAGGATATCAACACGATTCGCCGGAGAGCCATAAGGCTCAGCAAAACCCAACTTGCTTTCCTGATCGTTTTCCTTTGCAGGAACATTTTTTACGATTTGGGTAAGATCGAAAGACTGAATTTCAGTTTGGAGATCTTCTTTGAACACAAGCCGTGTGCCGGCAATTTTTGGCACACGAACAGCAAAAACGACCTGATCCATCTCGACCATCCGTCCGTCAATAATCTGTGGGTTTGCTTCATCAGGCCATTCACCACGCAGCCAGGGAGAAGTATCGACCAGCCCCTGATAAACGGTCTGACCATCTGCTGTTTCCAGGGAAACGATCAGCATCTGCTTGTGCCTTGGGCTATTCGCCATTCGGCTCTTAAGCAGGTCCTCATCCAGGGACAATGGCTGTGAAGATAACTGAACCTCACGGTAAGAAACCGCCTCGTAGCTCCCATCAGCTTTGCCTTTAAAGACGATATAGTGAGCTGGATAGCCTTTTGCGTCCTGAGCCTCAACCGAATTTCCATTGGAAACCGGACTTAGTAATAAGGAAAGAATGACCAAAAGGACAAAGAAGACCTTAATTAGATTTATAGTTTTTTTCAACATACCTGCTCGCTTTCTTAATGGAATGCTTGTCAATGGATACAAAACTTTCAGGATTATACCAGAGCATTCATCAACACCGTTTCATTTCCTGCATATCTTACAACATCTATCCATTTGATCATCTTGGCTGACCCTAAGCTAAGATTCATACAAAAAAGCCCCTCGAATTCGAAGGGCTTTTTGATTTTATACAGACTGATTATTAACCGTGCTTGGCTTCGAATTCTTTCAGGAATTCGACCAAAGCGTCAACGCCTTCTTTGGGCATGGCGTTATAGATGGAAGCGCGCAATCCACCGACGGATTTATGGCCCTTGAGGTTGTCAAAACCAGCGGCCTTGGTGGCAGCCACGACTTCGGCATCCAGTTCAGCGGTTTCGGTCACGAAGGGGACGTTCATCAGGGAACGATCTTTGGCTTCAACAGTTCCCCTGAACATTTTGCTGTTGTCCAGGAAGTCATAAAGCGGTTTTGCTTTTTCGATATTGATCTGGTTCATCGCTTCCAAACCACCCAGGCTCTTCAGATATTTGAAGACCTTGCCGCAGACGTAGATCGCCCAGCAGTTGGGGGTGTTGTACATGGAACCATTGGCGGCGTGGATGTCATAGCGCATATAAGTCGGAACCGTTTCCGGCAGGTCGGTGCGGATCAGGTCTTCGCGAACGATCACGATCGCCAGACCGGCAGGGCCAACGTTCTTCTGAACGCCGCCGTAGATCAGGCCGTATTTGCTGACATCAACGGGTTTGGACAGGAACATGGAGCTTTGATCAGACACAAGCGGTTTACCCTTGGTGTTGGGGAGTTCCTGATAGGTTGTACCGTGAATGGTTTCGTTCTCGCAGATATAAACGTAATCGGCATCTTCAGAGATCGGCAGGTCAGAAACATCGGGAATATAGCTGAAATTGCGATCTTTGCTGGTGGCAACCAGATTGATCTTTCCAAATTTCTGGGCTTCCTGGTAGGCTTTGTTGGACCAGTTACCGGTCACGATATAGTCGGCCACACCATTCTTCATCAGGTTGAGCGGAATTGCGGCAAACTGGAGGGTCGCGCCGCCCTGAATGAACAAAACCTTGTAATTGTCAGGAATGTTCATCAGCTCGCGCAGATCTGCTTCGGCTTCGTCAGCGATGGTCTGGAAAACTTTGCTGCGATGGCTCATTTCCATCACGCACATTCCGGAACCACGGTAGTTCAGCATTTCATCACGAATCTCCTCTAAAACGGGCACGGGAAGGGTGCTGGGACCAGCGGAAAAATTATAAACACGATCGTACTTTAACATTAAAACTCTCTCCTTTGTTTCTTTTTGTTCTCGTAACTGGCTCTGTTCGCGCAGTAAAATTTGCCCAAATTACAGGGCTTTTTCATTAATAGAAATCCTAACCTTCAAACCCATTTCGGTCAAGGCAAATCGGGTAGATTAAAGCTTCCAATGCGATAAAAACGACCTGGTCTCCTCGTTTTGCGGAGCGTCAAAGAGTTCCTTTGGGGATCCGCGCTCGATCACCCGACCTTTATCCATAAAGAGCACTTCCTCTGCCAGTCGGACGACCTGAGCCGGTGAATGGGTCGAAAAGATCAGTGTGCCTTTGCTTTCCCGATGCCACTCCAGCAAGAGAGCTTCAATAACATCTGTTCCCCGGATGTCAGTAGCCGAACTGGGCTCATCGAGGATCAAAAGACTTCGTGGCAAAGCCAGCAGCCTCGCCAAACCCATTCTCTGTTTTTCTCCTCCTGAAAGCCGGTCTCCCCTCGATCTCAACAATGCGCTCAGACCAACTCTCTCCAGGGCGGTTTTGGCGATCTGCTCAGAATTTTCTTCTGTAATGGCCATTTTGATGTTTTCAAGCACTGAAAGTGAGAAGGCATAAGGCGATTGCGGAAGATATCCAACCTGACCCGCGGCAGGCATGCCCCGCAGCTGTCCGGTATTCGGTACCAGCGTGCCAGCCAACAATCGCAGGAGGGTCGTTTTCCCGCTTCCATTCTCGCCGATTACGCCGTAACGTTTTCCTTCCGCCAGTTTCAGGCATGGTATGTCCAGAATGGTGCGGTTTTTCACTTCCACCCTGATGTCGTTGAGCTCAATCATGTTCGGTCGCTTTCTGGATGCGGTTTACCAGCGAATTCACCAGGAATGAGATGAGCAAAAGCAATATCCCCAGCGTGATCGCGAATTCAAACCGCCCCATGTTCGTTTGCATCATGATCGCTGTCGTCATGACGCGGGTTTTGTACTGAACATTGCCCCCCACCATCTGAACAGCGCCAACCTCAGCGATCGAACGACCAAAAGCGGCCAAAATGATCGAAACAAAGGGGATCCGAAAATCAAGCAGGTAATACTTGATCCGCCTCCAGCCTCCGATTCCGACCCCAGCCAGCGTTTCGTTAATGGACTGTGATTTCACGCCAACCACATTGGCAGTCATCGCGATCACAAAAGGAGTGATCAGGATCACCTGCGCAATTACCATGGCATTGACTGTGTAGAGCAGTCTCAGGCTGCCCAGCGGGCCGCTGCGGGAGAGCAGCATCAACACGATCAGACCACCGACCACTGGCGGCAGTCCCAAAAGTGTATTAACAAGACGTGAGAAAAAGGCTTTTCCCCGAAAATCACTGGAACCCATGATCACACCCAGGGGAATGCCAAGGATCGCGGAAATCAACGTGCTGAAAAGGGACATCCTGAGCGTCACCAGAATGATCTGGCGCAATTCAGTATCAGGACCAAAGATCAGGTCGAGTATTTGTTGTAGTAGTTCCAATGTCGATCATGCAGAAGGGGACAAGTCCCCTTCTGCTGGTTATGGATTGGTCTAATTGAGATTGAAGAACAAAGGTTCGCCGTATTCAGCTTTTCCGAATTCAGCGATCATCTGTTTGGCTTCGTCCGTGGCGATCCAATCGACAAAAGCCTGGGCGCCCGCAACATTGCTTTCTGCAAAACGTTCCGCGGTAACAACGATCATCGAATAGGTATTCTTCATATCGTCAGTTTCTTCCAGAAGCATGCTCAGGCTGTCTTCATGAGCCAGGAAGGTTGCTTTGTCAGAAATGGTATAGGCTTGCTTTTCGTCGGCAACAGTCAGGGTCTGGCCCATGCCTTGTCCGATGCTCTCATACCAGGGCTGTCCGGTTGGATCAAATTCAATTGATTTCCAGATGGCAAGTTCCTTTTTGTGGGTACCGCTGTCATCACCGCGGGAGATGAAGGTCGCACCGGCATCCGCAATTGCTTTGAAAGCCTCCGCGGCAGTTGCAGCACCAGCCACACCAGCAGGGTCATCGGCTGGGCCAACAATGACAAAGAAGTTGTACATAAAGGGCACGCGCACTTCTCCAAAACCTTCGTTGATATATTCTTCTTCGGCAGATTTAGAGTGGACCAGCAAGAGGTCGGCATCGCCCATGCGCGCTTTTTCAATGGCAGCGCCGGTTCCGGCTGAGGTGATCTCGAGCGTGTAGCCGGTGGCTTTTTCAAAAGCTGGCTGCAGATACGCCATCAATCCGGAATCATTGACGGAGGTTGTCGTGGACATGCGCACAACCTTGTTTTCAGGTTCCTGCTTGCAGCCAAAGGCAGTAAAGAGCAGGGTCAAAATGACAAGTAAAAGTACAATTTTATTTTTTCTCATGATCTCTCCTAAATTTATTTTCTCCTTAAAAATGAGTGGTTTCATTATACTCAATAATTGATTATAGTTGTGAGATTAGTAACATACTGCTTTAAAAGGCTTTAGCATTAACCGCAAAATGATCAGCTATTTCGCCTGAGAAGCGCATTCGTAGGCATCACCGCGCAAAGTTTCGACCGCGTGATCCATCGCAGGCAGGAAAACTTCGAGACATTCCAATGCCGCTTTTGGACTCCCCGGGAAATTGATGATCAAGGTTCTGTCCAAAATGCCTGCCACTCCACGGGAAAGCATCGCCTTCGGCGTCACTCTCAAGCTGGCAGCCCGTATCGCTTCCGCGATCCCAGGCGCCTCGCGGTCAATAACCGCCATGGTTGCCTCAGGGGTCACATCCCTCGGAGCAAAGCCGGTGCCGCCGGTCGTAAAAACAACATCAATTTTTTCCCTGGCGTATTCGATCAGTTTTGCCTGGATCATCTCCTTATCATCCGGCAAAATTTCCTGCGCGAGCACCTGCGCCTTGCCTTCCAAAGCCCTGGCGATCGCCGGGCCCGACTTATCTTCCCGCGTCCCCTGATAACTTTTATCGCTAAGTGTCAATATGGCTACGCGCAGGTTTGGAATTATTTTTAGTGCTTGCCCCGCTTTTAACTCCCCCTCTCGCAAAACTACCGCGAAGATACCTTCTCTCGGCATGACGCAATCGCCTACCTGGCGGAAGACCTGACAATGACGATGACATTCTTTCCCGATCTGGGTGATCTCCAGTAGTGCGTCACCGATTTCCAGTTTTGTGCCGATCGGCAAAGACCACAGATCGATCCCTTCCGTTGTGATGTTTTCCGCGAAAATCCCCGGTTTCAGCTCGACCGTTGCCTTATTCGACATCTTATCAAAACTGCTCAGATCCAGCAAACTAACCTGGCGATGCCAGTCACCGGCATGGGCGTCCCCTTCGATCCCCAAACCGATCCGCAATTGAATGCTCTCAACCGGATGCTTGATCGTGCCTTTTTTCTCACTGATATTAACCGATACTATGCTTGCCATCTAACCTCCAATCCTGCTCATATTGCGTTTGTTCAATTGTTCCTCTGAAAACAGATGCCCCATCGGTTTTGCAAATATCGCCTGACTGATGCGGGCTTTCACAGCCTCTTTCCCCTCGGCCAGCGCTTCGAGCAGGGAATACTCCTCCTCCTGCCCAAGACAAGTTCGCAAACTTCCGTCGCTCATGATGCGAATGCGGTTGCAGGAGCCGCAAAAACGATGAGAGATCGGACTGATAAAACCAACCCGTCCTTTTGCGCCTTCAAAGCTGTAATCTTTTGACGGCTGTCCCTGATATCGCGGTGTTATCGGCTTCAACCAGGGTCGCTCAGCGATCAGATCCTGATTATTGATCCGCAGATGGCTGCTTTCATTCCCGCAGCCAATCGGCATGTACTCAATGAAGCGCACATCGATCGCCTTTTCACGGGTCAGATCGATAAAATCATCCACCTCTCCATCGTTAACGTCCTTCATTAGAACAGCATTCACCTTTACGGGAGAAAAACCAACTTCCAGGGCTTTTTCAATCCCATCCAGCACTTTCTGCAAACTTCCGCCGGTCAGCTCATGGAAAAGTTCCGGCTTGAGCGTATCCATACTGATATTCAGCCTCATTAAGCCAGCTTTTTTGAGCCCTTCAGCCAATTCGACCAACATTTGGGCGTTGGTCGTCATGGAAAGGTCTTTCAGACCATCCAACCCGGCAATTCTCTCCACGATCTCAAGAATGTCTTTCCTTAATAAGGGCTCTCCACCGGTCAGACGTATCCGCGTGACGCCCAACTCCAGACAGGCTTCAGCCAAGGTGATGAATTCATCCGTGCTTAATTCCGCATTTTTCGGGCAAAGTCCCTCATCAAAACGACAGTAAGCGCAATGTAAGGAACAACGCTCCGTCAGTGAGAGGCGCAAATAGTTGATTTCTCTTCCAAATTGATCTTTCACGCTGCCAACTTTCTGTCACGCTCAAACACGCCGGACTTGCCCCCACTCTTATGATCCAACTGGATCTGAGAGATGACCACGGCCTTATCGACAGCCTTGATCATATCGTAAATTGTCAGGGCCGCCACACTCACGGCGGTCAAGGCTTCCATCTCGACTCCGGTAAGATAAGTCGTTTTTACTTCGGCCTTAATGCCAATTCTTGTTTGATCGAGATATTCAAAATCAATGCTGACTGAGCTGATCGGCAGCGGATGACATAAGGGGATCAATTCTGACGTGCGCTTGGCAGCCATGATCCCGGCGATCCGCGCTGTCGCCAGCACGTCTCCTTTGGCGATTTGGACCTTGCGGATCAATTCCAGCGTTTCCGGTCGCATTTCCACGCAAGCGCTTGCGATGGCTACGCGCTCAGTCGCCTGTTTTTGGCTGATATCCACCATTTTCGCCTTGCTGCCTTCGTCCAGATGCGTCAGCTTCATGCCAAAACCTCTCCCGGGCGATTCAGTCTGTAGCCGCCCAAACGCTCAAGTCTTTCAGCAAATTCAGGGCTTTGCAAAACTTCGATCAGGCGATGGAATTGTGGGTTTTCGAAAGTTTTTTCTGCGACCAACAGATCGTACTGCTCTTCAACGACCGGGATAAAGTCCAGATCATAAATACGGGCAGCTGCCAGGATCCCCATGCCCGCGTCGGCGGTGCCGGAGGCGACCGCAGCCGCGACCGCCGTATGGGTAATCTCTTCCCGCTCATAGCCCTTGATCTCAGCAGGTTCGATCCCATTTCGCTTGATCAGATAGTCCAGCAAAATGCGGGTTCCGCTGCCTTTCTGTCGGTTGACGTAATTCACCTTGCGCAGATCCTCAACGCCCTTAACACCCAACGGGTTACCGGACGCCACGATCAAACCCTGGCTGCGGTAAACGCAGCCCACCAGCCTGGCGCCGCCTTCCGGGAAATAACGTTCCACGAAAGCCTTGTTATACTCGCCGCTTTGCTCATCAAGCAGATGGGTGCCGCCCAAATGCGCTTCACCGCGCTTGACCGCCATCACGCCGCCAAGACTGCCAACATGCGAAGACACGACCTGGCTGTCCGGCCAACGTCGCTTCATCAGATCGATCAATTCATCGATCAAGGGGTCATGACTCCCGGTAATTACCAATGTATTTTCTATTTCTTTCATATCTCTCAATAACTGCACCGGTACTAACTCACCGGCTTCATATCCTTCCTTGTTTTGTTGTACTTCAACGATACCATCTGCTTTTACGAAGGAACTGACAACTCCAGCTCCCCGGTTGAGCGGTACCGCGACTAATTTATCTTCAACCTTGCCCACCCGGGCACGAATGAATTCCAGATATTTCAGGGATGAGGTCAGTCGCCTTGAAACAACCGCCTGCACTTTTTGCCTGACGGGCTCAGGCTTGGCCAGCAGAAGGTTCAGCGCGGGCCGCACCAGTTCTTCCATGACCAAAATTGCCGATACCGGATATCCCGGCAAGCCCACCAACGGCACCACCTTCTCGTCTCTGATCGATGTTCCAAGTACTGCCGGTTTCCCAGGCCGGATGGCAATGCCATGCAAGATCACTTCACCGACCGCGGCGATCGCCTCATACGAATAATCTTTCCTGCCCGCGGAAGATCCGGCATTGAGCAAAACAAAATCGCATTCCTGCTGCGCGCGCCGTAATCCATCCTTTATTTTCTCAGGATCGTCCGCAATGATCGGATAAACAAGCGCCTCGCAGCCCCATTCTTCCAACATGCCTTTGAAGATCGTTGAGTTGAACTCAATGATGTCGCCTTCTTCAGGGTCGGTCATCGGGGAAACCAGCTCATTTCCGGTTGGAATGATGCCCACCAGAGGCTTCTTAATGACCTTAACGCTTAGGACACCCGCAGCCAGCATGGCGCCCTGGATTGCGGGTGTCAGTTCGCTGAAACTCGGCACGATCATATCGCCAGCTGCGATATCCTCCCCGATCTGGCGAATATGCTGCCATGGAACCGCGGCGCTATAGAGCTGGATCGTTTGATCAGATTGCTCAATGACGTCTTCCACCATCACCACAGCGTCACATCCATGCGGCAAAGGATCACCGGTGTTGACCCACCTGAACTGATCAGGGGTCAGCGTCACGGGTCGGGTATCTGTCGCCCCGAAGGTCAGGCTGGCGTCCAAAGCGATCCCATCCATCGCGCAGGCGTTATAGTGCGGCGCGCAGATATGCGCGTAAACGGCTCTGGCAGTGACACGATGGTTGCCATCTACCGTGTTAATGCTTTCAGTTTCTGCTTTCAGACCTGCCTTTTTCAGGCTGGATAAGAATTCAGCCCTGGCTTCTTCAAGAGGAACATTGCTTAAATAGTTAAAACCCATAAAACCTCACAGTAAATATGCCTTGACGCGCGCACCCTTGGGCAGCCCTTCCTGCTCCCTTGGGATCAGGATAAAACCATCCGCCAGCGAAACAGTCGAGATCAAACCCGATTTTGAGGGCACAGGTATTGCGATGCCATTATCAACCTTGACCAGAACGACTTCTTCGCGCCCATGGTTGGATGAAATCGCCCGGCTGAGGGTCAACTCGATCGGTATCTGATCTGTCCATCCGCCCTGCAAACCCGATATCAAATCTTTGACCAGCAGGTCAAACATGAAAAAAGCAGCGACCGGGTTGCCCGGTAAGCCGATCACAGGCTTGCCGTCGATCTGCCCGATGACCGTTGGTTTGCCCGGCTTGATCGCGATCCCATGAACAAAAACCTCTCCCAGCTCTTCGATCAGTGTCGGCAGATTGTCATGCGCCCCGACCGAGGTGCCGCCTGAAACCAATAATACGTCCGCGTTCTGGATTGCATACAGCATCGCTACGCGCAGTTGTTCTTTTATATCAGGGATGATCGGGAAACTGATCGCATTTGCGCCATTTTCCTCGATCAGCGAGGAGAGCATCGGAGAATTGACATCCCGAATCTTTCCCGCAGGTAATTCTTCACTGAAAGGCACCAGTTCATCGCCGGTTGAGATCACCGCAATGCGCGGTCGCTGATAAACCTGAATTTCAGTAATGCCCATGGCAGCCAGCGTGCCAATATCAGCAGCGGTCAGTTTTTTGCCTTTTTCCAGGATCTTGTCACCGGGGCGTAGGTCCTCACCTTTGAAGATCATGTTCGCGCCAGGCGCCACAGCTTTTATAAAACCGTGATCACCAGAGCCGAAGTCTTCAACAAATTCGATCATGACCATCGCGTCCGCGCCCTGCGGCAAGGCGCCGCCGGTCGGAACATAAAAACATTCGCCAGCTTTAAGGACATATTCTGGCATCGTCCCCATCGCGCTCTCACCAGCTTTGCGCAGTATCGCGGGGATCGATTCGGAACAGCCCAACAGATCACGGCTGATCACAGCAAAACCATCGACAGTAGAGCGATCAAATGCGGGCACAAACTCGTCCGAAACCACATCCACTGCCAGAAAACGCCCAACCGCCGCGGAAAGAGGCAATTTTTCAGAACCCACGCGGAGATGTCCGAATCGGTCAGAGATGATTTTTTTACTTTCCTGAAGTGTCTCTACAGTAAACATTTTTTTGGAACAATCAATTAATTAATAATTGTTTTATTCTACCTATATTCCATTGTTTATGCAATTTTTTGAATTAGACCGTGTGTGATTAGACCGTGTTCTGAGGAGACCATGTGAATCAGACCCTTTTATCAGTCTGACCAAAGGAATTTTATTTGATTTTAAGGTGATTCTTAATTAAAACCAAAAAGCTGGAATGAACCTTTTTCCCATTTACGGGGACTCATTCCAGCCTGATCTAATAAAGAAATTGCTTTTACGGTTTCATACTTTCCGCTATCTGAAGAATCGTTTCTTCGGAGATGCGGGTGCCAGTCTGGGTTTCTATCCCATAGACCGTGTCGCCGTCAAACCAATACAGCCAGTTCATGCACTGTTCCAGCCCATTTCCATCTGGGATCAGATAAAAATATTCACGATAGATGGCTTTCATTCCCCAGACTTCAACTTCCTTAAAACCTCCCCATCCCATAATACTTTCGTATGCGTAAGGATCGTTTTCATTCACATTCCCATGCCGATCGATCCGCATGTAATCGAGCCAGGGCAAACCGGAATCTGGGCCCATGAACAGGGTGGATACAGACTGAACAGGCTGATCATTGCCCTCAACCGAATAGCCGGTAAGATCGATTTCGCTGAAATGATAGCCAGGAAGCATTTTTTCAGGGAAGGAAAGCTGAAATCCGAGATATTCTTCAGCAGCAGCCTGAGAAGTGAATTTATTGGTCTCAGAAACGAATTCGTTTTCGCTAAGGCCAAGGAGACCAGCAGAAATATTGAGCATTTCCGCACGGGTTAAGTTGACGTTGGAGTATTCCAGCATCTGCCCCCAGCCAAACACAGCATAATGCATGCCATCATGCTCAAAGAGGACTGCCTGGTGCGGCAGGTAACCGCCTTTGGAGCAGACTGTATCATGGCGAACGCCGGTGCCAAAGTAAGTAGCCTGTGTGTTGCCAAGAACAAGCTCTTCTTCGGAGATAGTACGATCGTAGGTCTGACCCATAAACGCTGCGGTATTGCTGACAATTTGCTCGCGCGCCCAGCCGACCGGGCTTTGTGCGATATAAAGCGCCGGGAATTTCTTTGGCCCATAGGTAAAGTATTGGCAGAGGCTGTCACCGCTGACAGAGAGTGCGGCGTGATCAAACTGATAACCTTCCGGAAGGAATTCAGGACGCGTGGCCTTGAAGCCGGCTTTTAATTCAGCCTGATCGAGGCTTTCCTGATTTAGCTCAGGCAAAACGTCCGCAGCCAGTCGGTAGGAAAGGTTCTCGCCGACCAGCAGCATTTCCTCCTTCTGAATATCAAAGCCAGTATCATTATCCAGATTGGGTACAGCCATCAGCTCAAGATCGAGTGTTTCGGTCTGCCAGCGCAGGCTTTTGATCTGAACATCAGGATCCCAGGCTGGTTGTTGGTACGGGTCAAAACTGGCCCAATCACCCTGAACAAGTTCGGCAGGATATTTTCCTACCTGGACACTTTCTACGTTCGCGTTGGTGCCCACGTTTTTCAGCATGTTCACCTGCATTTCAAGCGGGCTCTGGATCAAAACCAGATCGCCTCGCGCGCTGCTATAATACGTGTAGACCCGGTCTCCGAGGAGTTGAGCACCTGCCAGGCGAAAACCTTCTGGGATTGGGTCTAATGTCGCCAGCTCAAAACCAGCCAAACGTTGAACATCCTCAAACGAAAGTCTGTTGCACCAAACCTGGTTGCAATTATCAGGTTTTTCGCTGATCGGGATAATGCTGACGACCGGATCAGCAACGTTAAATTCAAGCAATTCCTCCGATTGGATCGGTTCAGCGGCTTGCTTTAGCTCAGTTTGTGTGAAAAAGCGCCATATCTGCTGAGCGAAAGCGCGTCCAGGTGTCGTGAAAGACACAAAGAGCACGATCAGGCCCAGAAAAGACGCCAACACCGCCGCGGTGCGTAAGGGCTTCATGAATAATCGTAACGGCCTTCGCTGCGGAGGAAGCGCGGGCTGGATCTTGTTCCAAAGTTTAAGCTGAGACCAATTTTCTTTGGAAAGATCCTCTTCAAAGAGATGGGTAAAATTCTTGTCGTTCATATCTTTTTTTCCTTTCTATCAAAACTATAAAAATCGTCCGTCAGGGCCAGGCGTAACTGTTGAATGGCAGAAAATCTCCGCGACTTGACGGTTGAAACTGGTTTTCCGAGCTGCTGCGCGGTCTCTTTTTCGCTTAATCCAAGGAAATAACGCGAAACCAGCACTGCGCGATGTTCAGGGCTAAGCTTGAGGAAGGCATTACGAAGCTCATCGATCGTCTGAGCCTTTTCGATCTGCTCTTCCACACTGAGCTCATCGTCCATAAAACGGTCGTCAGTCTCGATCTGTTCCGGCTCATGATCGACAAAACGTTTCTGAGCGCGCAAATGATCCAGCGCCAGATTAACGACAATGCGGTAAAACCAGGATTGAAAATTGCCAGTGTTTTTGAATTGCCGGATGCGCTGGTAGGCTTTCAGGAAGGCCTGACTGGCGATATCTTCCGCCGTTTGCCTGTCGCGTACGATCAACCAGGCTGCCTGCGTTGCCATAAGTTGATACTTGTCAACCAGAAACTCAAGCCCACTGGGGTCACCATTTTTTAATCTTTGTATTGCAATTTGATCTTCCATAGACTCCTTTGCGAGAATTCTCTATAAATAATACGATCCTGACGCCAAAAAGTTTACAGGAAAAGTGAAGGACAATCTCCAGATTCTTTATTTCGAAAAAACAACGTCCATATATCAGCTACAAAATATGGCTATGCGCATTATTTATGAGAGGAACAGCCAGAGGAACAGCCAAATGTTTCCTTCTGTATTAATTTCGCTCAATTTTTTCTTCTTTTTAAAAAATCGCCCAAACCATCACCACTGTTTGTGGCTACGCGCAATAACCTATTCTTCATTCACATCTTTATACACTCGCTTTCCGCATCCATTTGTGGCTACGCGCAATTATCTATGCTCCTTACCTATTGGCCAGCACTCAATTTCCACATTAATTTTTGCCTACACGCAATGTTTTTAAGTTCTTTTCCTTCCATAAACATTAAATTCCCGTATCTATTTTGGGCTACGGGCAACTTTTTTATACCCTTCCCCATTGATTTATACTTAATTCCACATCCAAACGTGGCTACGCGCAATGTTCTATTCCCATTCCCTATTATTCAACACTCGCTTTCCACATCCGATTGTGGCTACGCGCAATATTTTTCTTATTATTTGAGGTAATTCATTGTAATTGTGGCTACGCGCATTAATGTATGGTGGGGCTTGATAGGTACCCCTGGCTGTAATTGGCATACGAACAGACAGGGATAATACCCTGACGGGCACAGGCACTGCAACTGCATTACAAACTGCCTCGCCTACCCACCGTCAGGACGCAAATCGCCTTTTTTAAATAGGAATTGTCTCATCAACGTAGTGTAAAAATAACCGCCCCTCAGGGCGGTATTTCAATTCCTTAAACAGACAAAATATTTATTATCTACCAGCCATACCCATCTCAGTTTGACAATGGTTAAGCTTATTTAACGAAACTTATCAGGATTCCCTCTCCTACTCCCATTTGAAGGTCTTGATCGACACAAAGGCGCAGACAACAAGGATTGCCGCCATAACGATCAAGGATGTTTGGTAAGTGCTCAAGGAAGCGTCAATCCACGCGCCCTTCATGGCATTGACCGCGTGTGTCATCGGCAGTATCTGCGCTACTTTCTGAAGGAATTCAGGCATGATCTCAATCGGAACTGTCGCACCACTCAGGAAGATCATCGGGAAATAGACGATGTTCGCAACCAAAATAGCCGTTTTTGGATTGTTAAAAACGCTTGCGATCAGTAAACCAATTGAAAACATACTTGCTGTGATCAATAGAAATACCGGAATGATGACGAGCAGGCTCCCCATTGGTTTTGCATTGTAGATGAAATACCCAGCAATCAACAACAGAACAATCCCTACCAGGTTTGCGAGGAAGTTAACCAGAAAATGCGCTGATATGATCGAACCTGGGTTTACAGGCGTTGCCCGTAAACGCTTTAGATATTTATCTTTACGATAGGTACAAAGCGTGATTGGCAAACTCATAAAAGCGGTCACGGCGGTGATCATACAAATATAAGAAGGTATTGAGAGGTCTATCGTACCATGTCCGTGAAAGATTTCTGAGGGTTCGTTTCCATAAATGCTGCCAAAGAGCACCAACATCATGACCGGAAAGACCAAAACAAAGAAAACATTGATGAAATTTCTACTGAAGAGTCTCAACTCGAATTTAACAAGTGCAGCTGTTTTATTCATTTTCGAGCCTTTCTTTCTTTTCTGCTTTTATTCACATTTGTGCTTTTTACTTCAGGGATATAACCAGTCAGCGCCAGGAAGGCCTCTTCCAGACTCGGCTTATGGATATCCATATTGGTGTAAGAAATATGGTTGTTCTCCATGAAAGCGATCCAGTTTTGCGGCATGTTTGGATTTGAGGCGTATAACGTAAAGGTGTCTCCTTTTTGGAGAACGGATTCTACGCCAGCGATCCCCTCCAGCATGCTTTTCTTTGCTGTATCACTGCGGAAGCTGACCACTGTCTTTAAGTTACTCTTTCGAATTAGATCTGAAGGTTGATTGAGCACTTCCAGCTCACCATTGATCATCAGCCCCAGTCTGTCGCACAGAGCATCAGCCTCATCCATAAAATGGGTAACCAATACGACTGCGATCCCTTTTTTCTTGAGCGCAATGATCTTATCCCAGAGTTCATGCCGCGATTTTGGGTCAAGCCCCGTGGTGATCTCATCCAATATGAGCAGTTTGGGGTTCGGCAGCAAAGAGATCGCGATCGACAATTTCTGTCGTTGCCCACCGGAAAGGTTATGATAAAAATCGTTTCTTTTATCGTCGATATCCAGCGATTTCAACAAATCTTCCCAGGGTTGCGGATGTTCATAAAAGCTGGTGAATTGTTCACAAAGTTCATTCACTTTTGACCGCTCAGGGTAGTTTGTACTCTGAAGTTGAATACTAACTTTGCTGAACAATTCGCTCTTATTTCGGTCATCCCAGGGATCAAGACCACATACATCAGCACTTCCCGACATAGGTTTGCGCAAGCCCACCAAACACTCGACCAGGCTTGATTTTCCCGCACCATTCGGTCCAATAATGCCAAAAATCTCTCCGGCATGGATCTGTAAGGAGACATTTTTTACAGCCGTCAGGTCTCCATATTGAATAACAATTTCTTTTGCGTTTAGCAACAATTCCTTGGACATTATTTAAACTCCTTAGAGGGTCTTATACATGAATCGTACATCTTTTCTCCTTTAACTTCTACCCTTTTAGCCAAAGTTATCATTCATATTTACAAAGAAACCAGCATACGCGGCATGCATCATCATCGACGGCACAACGCTATGCGTTATTCCTACCATCAGGCAGCCGATCAAAGAGATTGATACCGAGCCCAAACCAATGACCAGACCTTGCACCCAATCATCCACCAAAACGACCTGATTAACAACGAACGCCAGGGTAACGATCGCGGTCGCCAGCCAGAAGGACAACCCGATCTCTAACAGTGCAAAGAACAAAGCGCCCCTGAAGAAGAATTCCTCAAAGCTCGCGCTGATAAAAGGGAATATCCAGATCACTTTTTTGGGGAAGATCAAAGCAGTTTTGATCCAGGGTGTCTTCCTGATATGCCCGGGGATGTCAATTTCGGGGATGAATTTGGTTAAAAGGTTGGTGGCCAGGATCGACATCATCATGCTTGCCATATAGGCAACAAAGACCAGGTAAAAAGTGTTTACTTTCGATACCACAGAAAACACATCGATCAGCGACACGTCAACCAGGCTGAGCAGAAGCCAACCACCAAAAAACGGTGGAAGAATATAGACCAGGGTACCGAGAATATAAGCAAGCTGCTGTGAGTTAATCCCCGGAAAGGTCGTTGCCAGCCAAAGCAGCATCTTCCGATACATGCGTTGGTTGTAATTGACGTATTTGAAGATCCCAAGCCAAACCGTCTCTATCAGCAATGCGATCAGAATGATAAGCAATTGTTTAGGCATGGCTAAGCTTCCTCTCCAATATCAGTATGGAAATGTTTTGGAAGACGTGCGCCAAAACCGGAACCAACAGGGATCGGCCACTTAAAACAAATATTGCAGAAAAAACAGCTCCGGTTACTAACTTTTGCCAGAAGGTATAATCGCCCAAATAGAGGTGGTTCAGAGCGTACAAAAAAGCTGATACAGCGATGAAAACCCAAACCGGCAACTGGAAGATATCCATCAGAAAGTAAGCCCAGATCTGACGGAACATAAGCTCTTCCAAAATTGCCAGAGAGAAGGTCAGCAGCCAAAAAACAGCGTTTCGATTCACCCAGGTTCCTGATACCGAGAGTTTCAGATTTTTGATCTTTCGGTTTTTGATAAAAAGAACCAACTTTCCGATCTGAAACTCCATCAGCACCAGGATAGGACTCAGCAAAATTGCTCCAGCCGCCCAATACCAGTCCAATTTGAACGAGATCGTTTCATAAAATGGCAACCCGATTGCTATCATCCCGATGAATATCAAAAAATAAATGTTCGCGGAGCTGAGATAGACCATCTGAAGATCCTTTACTTTTCCACGCACATAAGAAGCAGACATGGTCAGCATACCGCCAGGATAAATAGCAATTGCCATTAAAATGAAACTAAGGTAAAGGATGTGGGTAGGCATTCTTTATTCCACCATACTTCCTGACACGCGGGTGATCCTCAAAGGGCATTCCCGGCAAGCACATCCCGCAAATTTCAGGGATGAAGACACGAACGACACTCCAGCCTTTATCCGCGACTTCCGGAGGGGTGATATCCAGGTAGACAGCATATTCGCTGACGCCAGCCACCAGTTGGATCAGCTTTTCCAGTTTCTCGTCATCACTGGCCCCTCGCATCGAAGGAATTTCAGACAGTTTCACAGTCTCACCGGATAAGGCCTCAACGATCGCGTCCTTTTCCTTGATTTTGCTGGGAAAAGCATAGAAGTAAACATTCGTATCCAGATCCGTATAGGCAGATTCCTTCACCGCGAATTCAAATTTTTCCGGATCGAAAACGGAAATGAAAAGGTTCATGGAGATGATGGCAGTAGCTTCCATAATGCCGCGCAGCGCACCATTTTCTGCGTCAAGATCGCCCTGCGTCCCCACTGTCATGTAAGGAAGTCGTTTATCCTTCCGCAGCAGGATGGCCATATAAATTGGCATTTGCACATCCGGCATACTGATCTCCAGCAATTTCACATCGTACGAGTCATTCTCGCCTAATTTGGATTCCTGCATAATTTTCTTCACGATCGGGTTGTCGATCTCAACCACGCGTGATTTGCGCAACGTATACCAGGAAAGAACAAAAGCATCGATCTGCAGATATTCCGTAATGGCATTGATCAAGGCTTTTTTGAGCGTTTTATGCGAGGCTGTGCCAGTGGAAAACGAAGGGACGATGATCTTCTCTGATTTTTCCACATCATGCTTATATCCAACAAAGAACAGTTGCTTTGGAACCCAGACATTTTCTCCGGGGTGAACCAAAGACGGGCATTCGATCCAACCGATGATCTCATCTTCGGTCAATTTTTTGGGGCTGTATTGTGGTAAAAGTTTGGAAATGCGCTCCTGTTGTTTGTCTGAAAAAAGATTCAGGTATTCGAGAGGCATGGTTTTTCCGTGTTTTACCATGTTCCGATAAGAGTCATAAACAATATGTTCAGCGGCATAGGTCGAAGATACCACGCCGGCATATCGTTCAATACTTTCGCCGTTGAATTTGACCAATGCTTCCTGATAGAACGAACCATAACCGCTCAGGTGGTAATTCATATCCTTGGTCGGATCATCAAGTACAAAGCGGTGATAGGCGGGCATACTGCCGGTCATGCTTTTCAAAAAAGGCTCGGTCTGAATGTCGACAACCGGGGCAATAATAGCCTTGCAAATACCAGTCTGGCTTCCATTAACGCTCGAGAAGTCTTCCAACACTCTGTTAAAAGAAGGATAGTAATGTATCATCTTACTTAATCCTTCAGCCCGCTCAGCGCATTTTTGACCATAAGATCAATCACATTTCGGGACGAGACATTCAGTTCTTTAAAACGAGCCCGGGAAACATTCCCGCAAGCCTCACAGAAGGGTGCCCGAAGCACATTCTGTACCTGGATCTCAAGAGTGGGCAGGTAGACATTAAGCAGTCGGCCGGTAAATCGTGAGGCACCGGTATGAGTGATCAGATAGCCTTCCATGATCGCCATACTTGCCAACGTGTCCAAAAGCGGGAAGTTGCTCGCCGACTCCCAGTCACGGCAGCTTTTATTATTCTCAGAAGAGACAAAGCGATAATACTGGACATGATCTTCCATTCGGGCAAGCGAACGTTTCTCAAAGCACTCCAGACAGGCTGTTTTTCCAGGGATGCTGGTCAACATCGAGATGGTCGGCCCATCAATAAAAGAAAGAACCACCGGCAGTTTCTCTTTTAAGACCAGACGATTGAGGTTCCGCATCAGGTTAATGGAAAGTCTTGCCATACACACAACCATGACGCTGTAGCCGCGCAGTGCCTGACCCCATTTTTCCATGTTTTCAATGGTGCCATAGGCATCAATGTTCGTGGTCAGATCACCGGTCTGAAGATTGGACATAAGCTCGCTGTCAAGCATTTCATATTGCAGACCCATTTTGGCAGCCATGGTCTGCCACTTTTCCCGAACATACTGAGTGTCAGCGCACAAGAGGATTTTTGGATTAAATTCACAGGAATTGGAATAGGATCTGTCCGTAATGACCATGTCCAAACCACCGGTTATGGCAGATGTGATGCGATCCTGAAGAATTCTTTCTTCCAGGGAAATAACAAAACCAGCTTCCTGAAGTTGTTTGATGGCTGAATCCAACATCTCACGCTCAAAAGGTTCCAACAGGAAATGGTCAGGGGATTCATTGGTAAAAGTTCCCTCTTCGAGCTCATGGAAACAAGCCCGAACGCATTTATTGAAATCTGAAGAGAAATTCGTGGTAACAATGCACGCTTCCTGATAATTCCAGATTCCTTTGCGCAGCCGAATCTCTTCATCTGTTTCCAATATCCGTACGTCTTCCTGCAATGAATACTTAATGCTTTCGTTCTCTGAATTAGTCATTTTTCACCTTTCTATGCACCTGGCCAACCAAAAATTGTCATGTGGATCACATGCTCGTTAATACCGTCCAAACCAATCAGTTCCTCAAGATACTCCTTGTGATAACCTCCGAGATCACAGCCGCCAAAGCCCATGCCGGTTGCAGCCAACTGAGCATTCTGGGCACATTCTCCTGCCTCAATGAACGCATAGGCCATGCCTGAATCGCCATACTTATGTGAATTGACAAATAGCTGATACACATAGATCAGGACAAAATTACAGGAACTCCAGTTAATATCGGCAAATGCAGCAAACTTTCCTAACTCTTCCTCTGTCAGGTCACGAACGGGCAATAAGGAATGGGAATGAGGGTAATACTCATAAATGCCTTTTTTTAGGTCCTTAACATTCCAGGCAGCGACCAACAGTTTGATCGAGTAAAGGCCGCCACCAGAGGGGTTGGAATGCAGCTGTATCCGGTCGATATCATTAATAGGCTCATTCAGCAATAAACTGCCTGTGACTCCCTGGGTCAGGTGGAGAGTCGTCGCCAGATCGCCCAATGACAAAGCCTGGCCGGTATATTTGCGAACACTGCGCCTTTGTTCGATCACAACACTCAAGGCAGGTTTGACATGATGAGGCTTTGGTAATGGAAGAGCTTCAATTAGATTTTCGTTATATTTCCGTAACGCCGAAGCGAGAATGGCTGGTCTGCTATGGAACAAACCCAGCCCCATGCGAAAGCCCATATCCTCATCTTTCTTGCGAAAATTGAGCAAATAATCAAGCCCCAGAAATTGGTTTCTTGATTGCAAAGCTCCTCGCAAAACGACATCCGGCGCACCGACGACAGTGGTGTCAGCATAAGGTGAGCAAACCGTATACTGGGAATTAAAGAGCACAACCTCCGAAAAATATCGGTGTGTGTCTATGTAATCCTTTTCTTTTTCATTCATTCGTTGTCAGGTCATCCTTTCTTTTAGAAAAATATGATAAAAGGTCTGGATCATGGAAACCGTCTCAATTCAATTAATTTAACTCAGGCTCGAAAGAACAAGCCCTTAGCAGCAGCAGCAGCTTGAGCAAGTACAGTTACCACCACCGCAGGTTGTGCAAGCGCCTGGGGCAACTGTTACGGTGTTACCAGAGACACTGGTGGCACTTAGATGAGAATTGAATTTAATCACAGGACTCTCCTTATCTCAGGATATAGATCAGTAAGCGATTAGCAGCAACAACTGGAGCAGCAGGAACAATTTCCGCCACCGCAGGTGGTGCTGGCACCAGGAGCGACCATGACGGACTGATCGCTGGAGGTTGTGGCACTATTGTGGTTCTTGAAAGTTAACATTTTTTACCTTTTCCTTTTTTTATTATCGGAATAGAGCCGGGGGGGAATCCACGATCCATCCCTTTTATCATCTAATTCCATAACTTTCCTGCTTTTGAATGCAAAATGATCGAGCTCAAAAAGAAGATGAAAAGATAATCGTTAATTGCATCCTTTTGAGAATATCGCTGCGCATTCATCTGGCTTGAAAAGAAAGCCTCCAATTTCATCGGATCAAAACAGGCACAGTTCTGAATTGATCCCTGTGATAACCATTCTTTGATCGAATTCAAACCTTCAGAGGATCTGAAAATGTTGCTTCCGGGTGCGGTAAACTGATGTTTGCGACGAGTGATGACTCGTTCAGGCAAACAATTGGTGTATGCGTCTTTGAGAATTGCCTTTTCATTAAAGCCCCATAACTTTTGGTCAGCAGGAATGCTGAGCGAGAAGCGCAGCAGATCAAGATCAAGAAATGGCATCATTCCGATCAGCTTTTGGGGAGCCAAAGCGCGTTCTGCCTGCTGGGTAAGTAAATAGTCAGGCAGCAACCGGTTGAGCAACAAAACCTGTGTCTGGTCATCCAGCGAAGGGTAAGCTTCAAGCTCCAGTTCCCTGGCCAGATCCGACTCCCAGATCTGGATTTCTTCAACCGATGGTGGATTGTTCAAAAACTGCAGGATCCGTTTTGACTCTTCAAAGCGCATCCGCAAAGCAAACAAGGGATCATTCAATCCAAGATGTCCAATCAAATAATTAATGAAGGAATCGTCAACATGTTGGGCCTGGTAACAATCACTAATGGCGGCCATTTTTTCCTGCCTGGACTGATCTGAGAGTAGAATTGCGCGAAGGCGAGCCTCTTTATACATGTCGTAACCGTAAAACAATTCGTCCGAGCCTTCACCGGTCCACACATATTTAAGGCCGTCCTGCATCACTCTTTTTGCGAGAAGAGCCAGTGGGAACGGGCCTGGCTTTGTCAAAGGCGTTTCCATCTGAAGCATGAGCTCCAGAAATGCAGTCCGAAGAGCCATGTCATCGATCTTCAGGAACGTCTTTTGGCCTTCGAAATCACTAAGTACCAGGTTCTGAAAACCGGTTTCGTTCAGGCTGCCATGGTCAAAACTAAGAGAATAGGTATGCAGAGGCAGTTGCGAGGCTTCTTTTAATTCATGGAAAATAATTGCCGAGTCCAGCCCACCGCTGATATAAACAGCCATTTTGCTGTCGTTTTGCGTTTCAAGCAGATGACTGACCGAAGCCTGGATTTGTGGACGAACTTCAGCGATCAGGTTTTTATTATCAGTTCTTTCAGATCGGGAAAGATCATGTATATGCCAGTAACGGTTAAGGCAAACCGCACCACCAGACACCTTCAGAAAGGAAGCTTCCGGAATCTTGAAAATATTCTCAAAAACTGTCCGCTTGCCAAGCGGGCTCCAATAGATAAAGCTTTGTGCCAAACCATCTTTGTCATAGTTCACAGGCATTTTCAAAGCTTTATACAACGCCTGCACCTCAGATGCAAACACAAGGTCGCCATTCCTGAAGGCATAATAAATGGGAAAACGGCCAAAGAGGTCCCTGATAATAAACAAATTCCGCTCTTTGGGCTGATAGAACAGCAAAGGGCTTTGCCAATGTCCAAGGGACATAATATCATTCCGCTCAAATGCCCGGGTCGTGAAATCTGAGGCATACTGAATGCAGGATTCAGCATTGGGACAGGTAGCAATCAATTCAGGAGAAAGCTGATCACCGATAATTATCTCATCAGTTTTACAGTTTTCGGTAGATGGCACATCTTCAGTCAAGACCGGAGAGCCTAATCGCACTGCCAGGCAATCGTCGGTATAACTACCCACTGAGGAAAGGTACCGATGTCGCATGAATTGAAAAATCTGATCTGCAATGCCAGAATTGGATATCCCGGCAGGGTTGAAAACACCAGCTATCGTATTCATAATGATGACACATCTCGAAAAGAAATTTTGCAAAGATACATTTGAACTAATTGTCTTTTCTCGTTTTGTTTCATCATGGTTCCTAAAATAAAGCGCTTCCAGTCTTTTATATTTGGCCTAAATGAATCGAGCCCCATTATATATTTTGGACTTTAAGCTTTTTAAGAAACCAGCTTATGGTCATGTAAATTCCCTATTAATAATTGAATAAACACAAGTTCTTGTATTCTCCAATTTTTTGTTATTAATAATTTTTTTATTGGACATATTTAATTGACAAAATAATAGCCAACAGTCTAACGAGTCTTTGATCAAATATGGATCGATTTTTTTGATTAAACTATCTGGTGATTAAACTACCTTATATTTCTACGCATATTTTTCTATAATTAAACTTGATTCTTTAATAGATATTTTTGACCATATTTCCAGATTAAAGCTTTGCTATACAAAGAGAATTCATAAAACAAATTAACAAATTTCCAATTAGGTTTGTGTTGTCAATGAAACGCCCTTTAGTCCAGCAATTCTCAGTATAGGAAAATTGAGCCCATGGCATAGTCCCTTCAATGTCAGGAAATACCCAAACATCGATTTATTCCATGAAGCAGAATATTTTGGGCATACTTTTATTAATCAGAGTTTCGGCCGCCTATCGTAGAGGCGGACTGCCACCTGTGCCCGTCAGGGTATGTCCGCCCGTTGGTTTGGAAAATTAAACGTAGAATTCCTTGATTATTTGGGTTCGTCATTCTGGCATTTCTCGATATTCCAGTTTTATTTAATCCGTTCCACAGGACGGGCGGGCTCTGCGTATCTGGCACTTTGTGCCACGCACAGGTCCCGCCCCTACCCAAAAACCGCCCTCACATGTCGATTACCGATCAAAAATTAGATAACATTTACTTGAGGACAGGAAAATCCGAGCCACACAAATTTCATACTGAGAATTGCTGTCTTTAGCGCTTTTTTAAGAAAATTCGCAAATTAGGGAATGTGATGATCAAGCTGTTATTAAAAAGCCCAGGTCTTGAATTTATATAGGCAGCGACCAATGCCAAATTCTAACCTTTACATACATATCAATAATAAAAAAAAAAGCATTTCACCATTCTGCAATATGGCTACGCGCATTAACATTGATTTTAGAATGAATTGCATTGATGCATCTTGCATTGATGCATCAGCTGGGTTGAATCCCACTCATTTCATGCACCGCCTTAACAAACAACAATGATTCAACCTTCCTGTGGCTACGCGTAACTTTTTATACCCTTCCCCATTGATTTATACTCAATTTCACACCCCAGACATGGCTACGCGCAATATTCTATACCCATACCTTATTATTCATCACCCGATTTCTGCACCCGATTTTGGCTACGCGCAGTAATCTATACCTTTTCCTTATTGTTCAAAACTCGGTTTCATTATCCAATTGTGGCTACGCGCAACTTTTTTATACCCTTCCCCATTGATTTATGCTCAAATTTACATCCAAACGAGGCTACGCGCAGTGTTCTATATCTATACACTATTATTCATCACTCGATTCCCGCAACCGATTGTGGTTATGCGCAGTGATCTATACCTTTTCTTTATTATTCAAAACTCGGTTTCATTATCCAATTTCGGCTACGCGCAACCCTCTACATTCTTCCCATTTGATTGATTCCACATCTAATTGTGGCTACGCGCAATTGTTGATAAGTATTTTCCATCGATGCTCACTCAATTCACTCAATAAATTGTGGCTACGCGCATTAATATGGGTTTTTTAAATTCCTTATTGATGATTCGGTTTATTCTGCTGAAGGTATGCAGCATCCAATCTGACTTCCTCAACATCTACGCACTGGTTCAGACCATCTTCGAATTTTTATTCTCTAAAGAAAGTCTTTTACAAATCCACGTTTAATCTTATAACAGTCACAACGATCCGATGCAACGCTATTATTTAAACAAAAAGATTCGGCAAGCACACCGAACCTTTTTGTAAAAAAGACAAATTTATAAAAGCAAAATTACTCAAACGCGATGATCAGTTGATAATGCGGCTGGCCGCCGTCATGAACTTCAAATTCTATCTCAGGATAATCCCTGCGCACCCCATCGACCAACTGATTCGCCTGGGTCTGGTTTAACCCCTCCCCATAAAAGAAAGTGATGCGCTCAACTTCAGTCATCTCAACCCTGGCAATCAAACCCTCAATTGCCGTTTCTATGCTTGGAGATGAAGTAACCAATTTGCCGTCATAAAGCGCGATCACCTGACCTTTCTCAACGTCAACCCCATCAATTTCAACCGAACGGGTCGAAATCGTGATCTCGCCGGTATGCACTTCCTGAATCGCTTCTTTCATCGACTCTTCGTTCTCTTCCAGACTGCCTTCAGGGTTTAACCTTAGCAAGGCTGCGAAGCCCTGCGGTGCGTTGCGTGTGGGAATGATCGCGATCTTCTTGACGCTGACCTTGGCTGCGTTTTGAGCCGCCAGAATGATGTTCTTGTTATTGGGCAGAATGATGACCTTATCGGTCGGCAGGTTCTCGAAAGCCGAGAGCAGTTCCTGCACGCTCGGATTCATCGTCTGTCCGCCTTCGACAATGGCAGCCACGCCCAAACTGGCAAAAATTGCCGACAGTCCGCGCCCGGGCGAGACAGCGACCACCGCGATTTCACCAGGGTTCACAGGCGTCAATGTCAGTTCTTCCTCCGCCTGATTGCGTTCGCTCATCTGATCCTGCAGGTTTTCCATCATAATCTTTTTGACGACGCCCTGGGTCTCCGTATAAGCGATCGGGTCGTAGCGCTTCGCCAACTCGGTGTGAATATGCATGCGATAGATGCCATCGCCCTCACCGACCTGGATCGAAGTACCAATATTTTCCAACTCGGCATAAAACTTTTCCAGCGAAAAACCGGGGTGAGGCGCAAAATCGATCACGACCTCATAGTCCTGGCCTTCTTCCACCGTTTCCATCGCATGAGCCATATCCAGCTCGGCCAAAGGCTGCAAAATTGCGCCGCTGGCATCCAGGCTTTCGCCATTCAGCATCCTGATCATGCCTTCGAAAATGTAATATAGCCCGGTACCGCCAGAATCCACCACTCCGGCTTGTTTCAGTACCGGTAGTAGCTCCGGGGTGTTCTGCACACTGGCGTCACCCGCTTCCACGATTCTAAGCAGCATCTCGCTCAGGCTGGCATTTTCTTTTACTGCCTCTTCCGCGCCGGTGGTCATATCCTTCAATACGGTCAGGATCGTTCCTTCAACCGGTTTGACCACCCCTTTATAAGCCGTATTGCGGGCTTCCTGCATCGCGCGCATCAGCAAACTGGGATCCATGGTCTCGTAATGATCCAGCGCGCGTGAGAAACCGCGCCAGATCTGGGAGAGGATCACGCCCGAATTACCTCGGGCACCCATCAACGCGCCCTGAGCAAAAGCTTTCGCGGTTGCGCCAACGTTCTTTGTGCGATTCTCATCGGCTTCCTTGAAGGCAGCCTGCATGGTCAGGACCATATTGGTGCCGGTATCCCCATCCGGAACGGGAAATACGTTCAGTGAATTCACATAAGCCTGGTTGGTCGTCAGCCAGATCAGTCCAGCCTCGAACAAAAGCATTAAACCATCTCCATTGATCGGAGATTTCAACAATTTACGGCGTTCTTTTTCTTCTGGAAGAACAAATTTCTTTTGAGTCATAAACCACCTTTGGCAGATTAATCCGGATTGCTCACCCGCAAACCACGCACATGCACATCCACGCGCTTGACCGGAACCGCCATTGTTTTTTCAACAGAATATTTTACTGATTCAGCCACCAGGTCAGTGACTGTTTTGATCCTCAAACCATATTCAATGATCAGATTCACTTCGAGGCTGACACCATCTTCTTCGGTTTTTACAACGACGCCATAATCCGAATCTTTTTTGAAAAATCTGGTAATCGATTCGCCCATTGTTCCAGGGGTAAGACTAATGACGCCATAAGACTGCAAAGCGGCATTACGCGCCACTGTGCGAATTGCTTGCGTGAGGATGTAGATGCTCCCCATTGGATTTTCCTGTGTTGTCATGTTTCGCTCTTTTCTCCGTGAAACCACTTGATTATTCTCATAATCTCTGGTAGTATTAACGCTTGCGCGCCTAAACAGTTGCGCGCCAAGCTGATATTATAATGCAAGAAAGGTATTGAGATGGCAAAGTGCAATCAGTGTGGAAAAACCACCACCTTCGGTCATAATCGCAGTCACTCACTCGTCGCAACCCGACGTAAGTTCCGCCCCAACCTGCAGCGGATCTCCGTTTTTGAGGGTGGCAAGAAAGTTCGCAAAGTACTTTGCGCGCGCTGCATCAAAACCCTGACCAAAGCATATCGTTAGTTTTTCTTCCCATCAAGCAAAAAGCCGCTGACGCGGCTTTTTATTTTAAGCAATCGCTTCCCGCAAGGCCTGAATACCAGCCGCAATTCCTTCAGGATGTTTAAACACTGCAGTACCGGCGACGAAATTGCGCGCGCCTGCCTGATAATTTTCCAGGATCGTGCCAGCCGCGATCCCGCCATCCACCTGGATCATCGCGTCTGACCCGGCCTCATCCAGAATCTGGCGCACCTGGCGAATTTTTTCCAGGCAAACAGGGATGTATTTCTGCCCGCCAAAGCCCGGATTGACCGACATGATCAACACCAGATCGACCATATCTGCCAACAAACTCAAACTCCCGACCGGCGTGCCGGGGTTATACGTAATGCCAGCTTTGGCGCCCATCTCGCGAATGGACTGCAACACCCGATGGATATGTGGGCAGGCTTCATAATGTACCGTAACAATATCTGCCCCGGCTTCAATAAAACTTTGAATGTGTTTTTCCGGCTCAACGATCATCAAATGAACGTCCAGCGGCAGCGAGGTCGCCCGTTTACAGGCTTTGACAATATCGGGCCCGAAAGTGATGTTGGGGACAAAGCGTCCATCCATGACATCGACATGAATGTAATCCGCGCCACCCTCTTCGCAGGCCCGCAAACCTGCTCCCAGATTGTTCAGATCAGCGGAAAGGATCGAAGGCGAAATAAATACGGTCATCTTTACCTCTCAGGGTTTGATTTGCATGTAGACAAAAAGCCAGAACGGGATCAGCCCGATCAATAGCGCCGCGGCAGCCAGGCCCAAAAGCCAGGTCTTCCAGTCTATGGCCTCATTTTCTTCCACCCATTCCTGAGTGGCTTGAAGTGTCGGATTCGTCTGCGCGCTTTGCCTGAAGATTGTAGCGTTCTGAGGCCTGAGGTTGGCTGACTTCAACTTTGGATTTCCGATAAACTGGCGCAGTTTCACACCAACTGGTTCCGATTCCGCTTTTTCCGCGGGCGGGAAAGAATTGACCATTTCCTCAGGTCTGATTTCCGCTTCAGGAATTGCCGGATTTCCTACAGGGGATGCCATCATTGCGGGGTCGGTAGGCAAAACTGGTGTCCCGACAGGTAATTCTGTCGCTTGTTCATAGTTCTGTTCGCCGCGTACCCGTTGAAAAGTATCGCGAACAAAGGCCAGGGTCATGCTGTGATCTGGATTGGTATCATACAACCCCAAAAGCAGGCGCCCCAGCTGGTCAGCGGTGCGATAGCGCGCCGATGGTTCTTTGGAAAGCACTTTCATGATGATCTCTTCCAGCGCGGAAGGGATGGTATTGTTGTAATATCGCGGTGATACAGGCGTTTCTTCGCGATGCATACGCGCAAGTTCGGCCGAATCCGCAGCCACAAACGGCAATCTTCCGGTCAGCATCTCATACAGGATGATGCCGAGCGAATACACATCCGAAGCCGGAGAAGGCGGCCTGCCGCTGGCTTGTTCAGGCGAAAAATAGTGGGGGGAGCCCCAGACTACCTCGCTGCGTTCGTCCGGAGAGATGGTCGAAAGCGCTCTTGCGATCCCAAAATCGGTCACTTTTAAGCGTCCTTCCGGCGTTGTCAGCATATTGTGGGGCTTGACGTCACAATGCACCAATCCAGCCCGATGAGCATAACCAATGCCGCCGCAAGCCTGGATCATCAGTTCCAAGGCCTCATGGACTTCAAAGCGTTCCTTCTGCTTCGTAAGGGTTTTCAAATCCGTACCCGGCATGAATTCCATCACGATGAAAAGATGCCGCTGGTCCAGACCAAAATCATGCACCGTAACAATGTTTGGGTGCGAGAGGTTGGCTGCTGCGCGGGCTTCCTGCCTGAAGCGCTCCCGGAAAGACGGGTCCTTTGAAAAGTCTTCCCGCAGCACTTTTACGGCGACATTTCGCTCCAACATCAGGTCTTTGGCTTTATAAACAACCGCCATTCCACCCGTCCCCAGGGTCTCCTGGAGCTGGTAGCGATCATTCAGCAATTCGGGCATTTCCATGACGTGATTATAATGCAAATTTCCTCTCAAAAAAGACGCCTTCGGGACAGGTTTTTAATGACAAAACCTGCAAAAAGCCAACAAAGTTAGCTGTCATCCCATTTAAGAAGAAATTGACCATTAAATTTCCAAAATTACCCCCAAAAACCTTGCTTTTTTGAGGCAAAAGCTCTATAATATGGGAAATATTGTCATAAAGTGTCAGGAAGTGTCATTAGGGTCACGAAGAAGCGCCAAAAGGCGCTTCGATGCTTAAAGAAGAGATTAGAACAAATGTTTTACGGAACCTACGAACATAACGTCGATAAGAAGGGCAGGATCACGATCCCGGCTTCCTTTCGGGAAGAAATTCCTGACGTCGTGTTCGTTTCCAAAGGCTTTGACGGCAACCTTCTCGGGATGCCAGAGGACGGAGTTCAAGCGGTTGTGGAAAACCTTAGAACGCTCTCCATCACTGACCCGGACGGCCGTGATTTTGCCCGCGATTTTTTTGGGACAACCGCTAAACTGACTTATGACTCAGCAGGAAGAATTCTCATTCCACCGACCTTGCGGAAGATCGTTGGAATTGAGGAAGAGGTGGTGATCATTGGATCTGGCTCCAACTTCGAGATCTGGGCCAAGGATAAACTGGAGCAATTTAGAGCGAACAGTAATCCTGAGGCAAAGGCGAAGGCATGGCAAGGGATCAAGGTACCACTAATCAGAGGAAATTAATGAAAGCGGTGGATCCGGCGTCAACGCCACACCGCCCGGTACTTTACCAACAAACAATCGAATATCTGGCTCCGAAAAGCCCCGGTCTATATCTCGACTGTACAGCTGGCGCGGGAGGTCACTCAGAGGGTATTCTGCAAGCCTCTTCCCCAAATGGTTTGCTGCTTGCTTTAGACCTTGACCCACTGGCCATTTCGCTAACGCAAAGCCGTCTGGCTCCATTTGGTGAACGCGCGAATGTTGTCCAGGCCTCTTATGTGGAGGCGGCAGGGATCCTGCAACGAATGGGCTGGAATGCACTGGATGGCATTCTCATGGACCTGGGAGTCTCCTCGATGCAGCTTGATCAGCAGGCCAGAGGCTTCTCGTTTCGCTATGACGCCCCACTGGACATGCGCTTTGACCCCAACAAGGGCCCCAGCGCGGCCGACCTGTTGAACAGTCTCAGCGAAAAAGACCTGGCCGATCTGATCTGGAAATACGGCGAAGAGCGCTTTTCCAGGCGGATTGCCCGAAAGATCGTCGAGAACCGACCGCTGCGAACCACCTTCCAACTGGCAGAACTGGTTCGTTCAGCCTCAGGAGCTTCGAAGGGCAAGATCGACCCGGCTACGCGAACTTTTCAGGCAATTCGGATTGCGGTCAACGATGAACTCAACGTCATCGAAAAAGCCATCCCGAGCCTGATAGCGCTTCTGAAGCCAAAAGGTCGCCTGGCGGTCATCAGCTTCCACTCTCTGGAAGACCGACTGGTCAAGCAAGCCTTCAGGCGAGAGAGTATCGATTGTCTTTGCCCGCCCGAACAGCTGCTCTGCACCTGTGGGCACCAGGCAAGTGTAAAGATCCTCACCAACAAACCGGTCACGGCAAGTGAGGACGAAATTGCGGGAAACCCAAGAGCCCGCAGTGCAAAACTAAGGGTATTGGAAAAAAAGTAACGAAAGAAACGACAAAGCAATGAAAAACGATCTGATGCAAGCCTACAAACAAGCACCCTGGCGCAAACAGCTCCAGTGGGTTGGCATTTTCTTGCTGGTAGTCGTTGGCGTGGCGGCGATTGCCGGTCTGTATCTCTTCATCAGTGGTCGCTCCGCGGCAACCGGTCGTCGCATTCAGGTTCTGGAAAGCCAACTGGCTGAAATGCTGCGTCAAAACAACGACCTGCAAACCGAACTGGGTGAAATTCTTTCCTCACGGGCTCTGCACGAGCGTGTTGGCGCGCTGGATATGCGCCCGCTGACCGTGGATGAAGCGCTCTATCTCGAGGTGCCGGGCTATGTGCCGCCTACCGGCCCTTCGCTGGCTCCGCCACCAAGGATCGAGGAGCAACGCACTCCGATCCTCCTGCCGGAATTTACGAGCACATTCCTCGACTGGATTAGCAAAAAGATCCAGGCAGTACCAGAACCTGTCACTCCAACGGAGGTGACCCCATGACGGAATCTTCAAAAATCCGTTTCCTTTTCATTTGTATCGCCTGCACAGTGGTAGCCGGCGCCATCATCCTGCAGATGATCCGCATTCCCATGCTTGAAGGCGCTGCCACAATCATGAGTGACAGTGAAGATTATCAGGGTGTGTATCACCTGATCTACCCGGATCGCGGTAATATTTACGATGCCCGCGGCAATCTGCTGGCTGGCAATGAAACGGCCTACGAGGTCGGTATCGACCTGAGAGTCTATCGGGAACCCGAGACGATCGCGAGCGTTGCTTCCTCCGTTCTGGGTCTGGATTATGGCAATGTTCTCACCATCGCGCAAAAATCCGCCGATGATGGCCCGCCTTTCTTTATCGTTCTGGACAATTTTGTCGAAAAAGACAAAATTGATCAGCTCGAAGTTATCAATGAGGACTATAAAGCCCGCGCCCGCAGAGGGGATAAAACAGCCCCATCCCTCTCTGGCCTCGTTTGGACTCCTCATTCCCATCGTTCCTATCCTGAGGGTGAGCTGGGCTCAAATATCCTCGGTTTTTACAGTTACCTCGACCGCACAGGCGGGATCGGCTATTTTGGTGTCGAAGAGTCTTACGATAACCGGCTTTCCGGCACACCGAAAGAAGTTTTCTACGCTTTTGATCCTCAGCGCCTGAGCGCTGTCGAAGAGGTTCCACCTGGTGTCAGTCTGGTTCTGACGATCGATCGCGAGATACAGTCAATGACCGAACAGGTTCTCGACGAAGCGATCGAATGGTCCGGTTCCGAAGGCGGTACGATCGTGATCTATAACCCCGAAGACGGCGGCATCATTGCGATGGCAACCACGCCAAGGCTTGACCCCAATAAATACTGGGAATATGGCGACCTCTTCCCCAACCCGATGCCATACAATTCCGCCATCAGCAAAACCTACGAACCAGGTTCCGTTTTCAAGGTGCTTACTATGGCCGCCGCGCTCGATTCCGGCCTGGTCACACCAGAGTCGACTTTCAACGACACCGGCGCTTTTTCCATCGGTGGCGCCACGATCTACAACTGGAACCGCGGTGGCTGGGGCATGGTCAATATGACTGAGTGCCTCCAGTACTCCCTGAACGTCTGCATGGCCTGGCTTTCAACCGAGATGGGCTCTGAAACCTTTTACTCTTATGTCAAGGCCTTCGGGCTCGACCGGAAAACCAACATCGACCTGGGTGGCGAAAGCACCTGGCCGATCAAACTGCCTGGGGTCAATGACTGGTACGAAGTCGACCTGGCCACCAACAGCTTTGGCCAGGGTATTTCACTTACCCCCATTCAAATGGTCACCGCTATTGGCGCGCTGGCAAATGACGGCCGCATGATGGCACCCCATGTTGTCAAATCCATGATCATCGACGGTCAGCAGTACGATGTTGATCCGGTCGTAGTCGGCACACCGGTCAAGGCGGAAACCGCCACAACGTTGACCGAGATGCTGAAAAATTCGCTTGAAAATGAAGCCTCGGTCGCTTTGGTGGAAGGCTACAGCGTTGCCGGCAAGACCGGCACCGGTGAGATCGCCGTACAGGGCGGCTATTCTTCTTCCGCCACCAACGCCTCCTTTGTCGGATGGGGCCCGGTCGAAGACCCCAAATTCCTCGTCTATGTCTGGCTCGAAAAACCCTCCATTTCCCAATGGGGTTCCGAAACAGCCGCGCCCACTTTCTCAAAGTTGGTCAGCAAGCTGGTGGTCCTGATGGATATTCCTCCGGATAGCGTTCGCCTCTCCGGCAATATGCAAGCGACGGGGGAATAGAAACAATGAAACAGTTAAGCCTTGGAACCATTCTCAAAGCACTTGGCCACGATGTCAGCCTGAAGAACGATCGCCCGATCAGCGGCGGCTGTATTGACTCGCGCCAGATCCTGCCTGGGAATGTTTTCATCGCTCTTGCCGGAGAACACACCGACGGCCATCGCTATATAGAAGATGCTTTCGCTGGCGGTGCTGCCCTGGCGCTCGTCGAAAGACCCAATGAGCTGCACTACCCCATTCTCGACGTCTGCGAAAAGATCTATGAGATTCCGCCGGTTCCTTTCTGCCTCCTGGTTCCGAATTCGCTCGAAGCCTTGCAGCAAATCGCGTCCTACTGGTGCCGGGAAGTTCAGATCCCGGTGGTCGGGATCACCGGCAGCGTCGGGAAGTCGTCCACCAAGGAAACGCTGGCGGCCTTGCTGAGCTACAAATTCAAAGTGCTCAAAAACCAGGGCAACCAGAATAACGAGATCGGGCTTCCCCTGACCTTGCTCTCACTTACCAGAGAACATCAGGTGGCCGTGCTTGAAATGGGCTTTTACGTCCCAAGCGAAATTGATCTGCTTTGCTCGATCGCTCGTCCCCAGATCGGGGTCGTCACCAATATCGGCACCGTTCACGCGGAAAGAGCCGGAGATCTGGCAACCATTGCCCGAGGCAAAGCCGAACTGGTTCAGGCGCTGCCGCCCTCACCCAAAGGCCTGGCTGTGCTCAATTTTGACGATCACCTGGTGCGTGCCATGGCATCCGAAACTTCTGCCAAAGTTATCAATATTGGTCTCAGCAAGTTTGCCGACCTCTGGGCCGATCAGATCATCTCAGAGGGAACAAAAGGCATCCGCTTCACCGCACATCAAAATCAGGAGAGCTACCCACTGGCTTCACAGTTGATGGGAAAACACTCCGTCTACAACCTGCTCAGCTGCATCGCGGTTGCCCTGCACCTCGGCATGAGCTGGGATGAGATCGACGCTTCGTTGAAAACCCAATCCCCGGTTCAACGGGTTCGGCTTTTCAAAACCGCCAGCGGCGCGACCATCCTGGACGACAGCTACAATGCTTCACCGCTCTCAACCCTGGCCGCCCTCGACCTTCTCAGTGAACTCGAAGGCGAAAAAGTGGCTGTTCTGGGCGACATGCTCGAACTCGGTCAATACGAGATCGAAGGGCATCAGCAGGTTCTGGACAAAGCCCTCACTGTGGCAGACAAGATCGTCCTGATCGGGCCAAGATATCAGAAACTCTGCCAAAAAGTCACCTTACAGCATTTCAAGCCTGAGAATATGCGTTGGTACGCCAATGCTCAGGAAGCTGCAAGCTTCCTGTCCCAGACTCTGGTAAGTGGTCAGATCGTCCTGGTGAAAGGATCGCACGGCATGAATATGGCAAATATCATCGAAAAACTGGAGGTAAAGTCCTGATGCGTGGTTTTTCTCTGGCAATAGCGATCAGTGGGATCAGCTTCCTGCTCTCAACAATTTGGGGAGATCCCTTCATCAAATTATTGCACCGCTTCAATATCGGAAAGCTCATCCGTGATGATCAACCTGTCACCCACAAGATCAAGGAAAACACTCCCACCATGGGTGGGTTCATGTTCCTGGTGCCGATCACCCTCCTGACGGTCATTCTCAACGCGGTCTCCCTGTTCGGCTCCCAATTACTCGGTTCGTCGATTCTGGTTCCCCTGGCTGCGCTTTGGTTGTACGCCTTGATCGGCGCGCTCGATGACTGGGAAGGCATTCGCGGTTCCCGCAAGGGACTGGGTATGCGTGCCCGCACCAAATTCATCCTCCAGGTTGCGGTCGCAATCGGTCTGGCATATTTCCTCAAAAATGTGCTTTATGTGCCTCATTTGTTCTGGCCAAGCTCCGATCTTCCGCTGGACCTCGGCTGGGCTTATATCCCTGTTGCAGCCATCATCATCGTTGGCATGAGCAACGCGGTCAATTTTACAGATGGCATCGATGGCCTGGCCAGTATGATCTCGATGACCGCTTTTGGCATCTACGGAATTATCGCGCTGATGCAGGGTCAGATGTACCTGGGACGCTTCTGTTTTTGCGTGGTCGGTTCTCTGGCTGGCTTCCTCTGGTTCAACGTCAATCCTGCCAGACTCTTCATGGGCGATACCGGTTCATTGGCTCTCGGAGGAACCCTTGGAGTTGTGGCACTGATGACCGGTCGCTGGTTATTCCTGCCCCTCATCGCCATTATTCCCATGGCGGAACTGCTTAGTGTCATGATTCAGGTGGCTTATTTCAAAGCCACTGGCGGCAGACGCGTCTTCAAACGCACGCCGATCCACCACCACTTCGAGGAGATCAAGTGGAAGGAAAGTCAGATTTTAATTCGGTTTTGGATCATTGAGCTCGTCGGAGCCATGCTCGGGCTGGGTCTGACCTTTATCAGGTGATGAAATGAAAGATTATTCAGACAAAAAAGTAGTAGTGATCGGAGCAGCCAGACAAGGGCAAGCCCTAGCGCGCTTTTTCAACAAGCGCGGCGCGCAGGTCGTTGTGACTGATATGCGTTCCGAAGACAAACTTGGCAGTGAACTTGAAACTTTGCGCACACTGCCCGTGACGCTCGATCTGGGCGGTCACCACGTCGAATCCCTGGACGGCGCCAGCCTGGTCTGTGTCTCCGGCGGTGTTCCCCTGACTATTCCTTTCATCCAGGAAGCCTTGATTCGAAAGATCAGGCTCAGCAACGATTCCCAGATATTCCTCGAGGAATGCCCCTGCCCGGTAGTCGGGATCACTGGCTCCGCTGGCAAAAGTACCACCACCGCTCTGGTCGGTTTGATGGCCCAAAAGACCTTTGAAATGAAAGGCAACCGCAATCGCGCCTGGGTTGGCGGCAACATTGGCAACCCTCTGATCGACAACATCGATGAGATGGCCGAAGACGATCTGGCTGTCATGGAGCTTTCCAGCTTCCAGCTCGAGCTGATGACCAAAGCCCCGCAGATCGCTGCCATCCTCAACATCACCCCCAACCATCTCGACCGCCACGGAAGTATGCAGGCTTACATCGACGCGAAAGCGCGCATCCTCTGGTATCAAAATCCGGAAGACGTCGCCATTCTCAATCGCGATGACGAAACCTCGTTCAAACTGCTCCCCGACGTGAAAGGCGACCTGATCAGTTTTGGTTTCAACAAGCCGGAAGCCCGTGCCCACGGCACCTATCTGGAAAATGACCATGTCTGTCTCCAGATCGGCTTTGAGAAGATCAAGATGTTCCCCCTGGAATGGAGCCAGCTGCGAGGCAAACACAATGTTTACAACCTTCTGGGCGCCTCTGCCATCGCCGCGGCAGCCACCCTGGCCTTGCCCGCCATTCAAACCGCCGTTGAAGAATTTGAAGGCGTACCTCATCGTCTCGAGGTTGTTCGCACCGTAAATGAGGTCACCTGGATCAACGACGCCATCGCCACTGCGCCAGAACGCACGATCGCCGCTCTTGAAGCGATCAAAGAGCCGACCGTACTCCTGTTGGGTGGGCGCGACAAAAAACTCCCCTGGGAGAAACTCGCCGCCCTGGTGCGCGATAAGGTCGAACGAGTCATTATCTTTGGTGAAGCGGCACCCATCATTTCAGAAGCGATCGGGGAGCGAAAGCCAAAGCAGCATCTGAAATCGCTGGTGGTGTGCAAAACCCTGGCAGAAGCCCTGAAAACTGCCCAAACCCAGGCTGTAGCAGGCGAGGTCGTCCTGCTTTCACCTGGCTGCACGAGTTATGACGAATTTAAGGATTTTGAAGAACGTGGGCAGTTCTTCAGAGATTGGGTGAACCAACTATGATCAGTCAGGCTAAACAAACCACAAAACGCAACCCCACCCGAGGGTTCACGGTCGACATCTTTTTTGTGCTGGCAGTCATTTGCCTGGTCGTTATTGGATTAATGATGGTCTATTCCACCGATCTGGATGTCTCTTTGCGCATGGATAAGGAACCTGGCTATATTTTCTCACGTCAGTTGATCTGGGTCGCCTGGGGGATCGCGGTAGCTGTTTTTCTGAGCTTTTTTGACTACCATAACTTTAAAAAACTGGTCGTACCAATGCTGTTAGTGGTGTCGGTCGCACTGGTCGCGGTCTTGTTTAAAGGCGAGGACCAATTCAATGCCTCGCGGGCACTTTTCAGAGGCTCCGTCCAACCTGCGGAACTCGCAAAGATGGCGATCATTCTCTATCTTTCGGTTTGGCTCGCGAACCGGGACGAACAACAACTCGCCAATCTCAAAGTGGGATTGCTCCCGCTGCTGATGATCCTCGGTGTTGATGCTTTTCTGATCCTCATCCAGCCAGACCTGAGCACCGCTGGCACTTTCGTAGCTTTGGGCATCATGATGTTCTTCCTGGGTGGTGGCAAGTTCAAGCAGATTTTGATCCTCTTCCTGTTCGTCCTCGTGATCGTCGTGATCGGCTTCCTTATCTATGGAACTGGCAGCGTTCGCGTTGCCGAATACCTCAGTGGCCTTCAGAATCCTGCCGCCAACTCAGATCATATCGTCCGGTCTTTCGAAGCGATCATCAAAGGCGGTTTCTTTGGGGTCGGTTTGGGGGAAGCCAACACCAAATTCACCGGCTTGCCGCTGCCTCAATCTGACAGTATCTTCGCTGTCCTGGCTGAAGAAACCGGCTTGTTCGGTGCCGTCATCCTGCTCGGCCTCTATATGGTCTTGCTCTGGCGGGGTTACAAAATTGCCCAAAAAGCGCCCGATCGCCTTGGCACCTTGATGGCTTTTGGCTTGACCAGCTGGATCGTGATCGAGGCACTGCTAAACATCGTTGTTATGGTCGGGCTCTTTCCGGTCGCCGGAAACAACCTGCCCTTTATCAGCTACGGCGGCTCCAGTATGCTTACCAACCTGGCAGCCATCGGCATCATCATCAATATTGCCCGTCAAGGTGAAGGGCTTAAATTCCAGGAAAGGAGTCAAACCAGTGCGACTGTTGATCTGCGCAGGCGGGACTGGCGGCGGAGTGTATCCGGCGCTGACCGTTACGGAAGCTCTGAATAAGGCCGACCACCAGATTCTCTGGGTTGGTAGTACCGGCGGGATGGAAGAAAACCTCGTGCAGCGCACGGGCCTCCCGTATCAGGCCATCGATGCCGCCGGTGTGCATGGCGTCTCGATCTCACGTCTGCCAGGCAATTTGGCAAGACTGGCGCGCGGCTATCAAGAGTCAAAAAGGATCTTAAAAGAGTTCAAACCTGATGTGATCTTGTTTACAGGAGGATACGTTGCGATCCCGATGGCTCTGGCAGGCCGAAGCGTAAAGACCCTTCTGTACGTCCCGGATATCGAACCCGGACTGGCATTAAAAACCCTGGCGCTTTTTGCGGACAAGATCGCCATCACAACACCGGAATCGGAACACTGGTTCAAAGGGAAAGAAAAAATGACAATTACTGGTTACCCCTTGCGGGAAGAACTAAAAAATTGGACCAAGGCAGACGCCCAGGATTATTTCAAGCTCGATCCAACCATCCCCACCATCCTTTTCATGGGCGGAAGCAGCGGCGCGCGCTCGATCAACGAGGCCGTTGTCAGCATCCTGGATCAATTGGTTCAAAATTATCAGGTCATTCACCTGACCGGATTGCTGGATTGGGAAAAGGTTCAGGAAGCCACTCAAAATATCGGCAACCGCTACCACGCTTTCCCATATCTGCACGAAATGGGCGCCGCGCTGGCAGCCGCCGATCTGGCTGTCTCCCGCGCCGGGGCCTCCACCCTCGGCGAATATCCCTTCTTCGGCCTTCCGGCAATTTTGGTTCCCTACCCATACGCCTGGCGCTACCAAAAGGTCAACGCCGACTACCTGGTCGAACGGGAAGCTGCCGTCCTTCTGCGCGATGAAGACCTGCAGTCCCAACTGCTCGCCACCATCGAAGAAGTCATGTCCAACCCTCAGCAACTGGCCAAAATGAGCCGCAACATGCGCTCTCTTTCCCAGCCCCAGGCTGCTGAACGCATCGCTGCATTGCTTTGCGAAATGGCGGAGGCATAGGAGTAAAAATGATCAGTTTAAACGTTCTTTTCTACATTTTTCTGGCCCTTTTCGCTGTTATCGGTATGATCCGCGGATTCCGCAAGGAAATTGTTGTGACCGTGGCAGGCTTTTTGAGCCTCTTCATCATTGAAGCACTTTTGCCAAAGCTCTTCGGAAACCTGGAAGGCAGTAAAGCATTCTATCTTGATATGCTCATCCTTTTCGCCTGTGCTTTCTTTGGCTATCAGACCCCCAACTTCCAGAGATTTATCGCTCGTTTCGAACGCGAAAGCATGCTGGACCTGCTCCTTGGCGGCATCGCTGGTGCAATGAATGGTTTCATCTTCTTCAGCTCAGCCTGGTACTACCTGGCCAAGGCTGCCTATCCCTTCAGCTGGATAACCCCTCCGGATGGCAACACCGAACTCGGTAAGGCTGCAATTTCTCTCCTTGAGAACGCTGTTCCAAACCTGCTGACCGGCACATGGCTCTACATTGCCCTCGCAGCAGGTGTAATGCTCTTGATCGCGGTGATACTCTGATGAAAAAAGTGCACTTTATCGGAATTGGTGGAACAGGCATTTCAGCCATTGCCCGCATGCTGCTGGAAAGAAACTGGCAGGTAAGCGGTTCTGATATGAATGCCTCCCCCTATTTCCAGGCTGTGACAGCCCTGGGTGCCCAAACCGTTTTAGGCCACGCGCCGGAACTGGCCGTACAGGCTGATCTGGTCGTGCGTTCTTCCGCCGTCAAGGAAAACGACCCAGAGGTCATTGCCGCGCAGGAGAAAGGCATTCCCGTCCTCAAACGTTCGGAATTCCTGCCCATGTTAACCGCCGAAAATGACCTTATCGCCGTAGCTGGTTCCCATGGAAAAACCACCACGACCGCCATGCTGATTCACCTCTTCCTGCAGGCAGAGCGAGACATCAACTTCATCCTTGGCGCCGCCATCAAAGGTCTCGGGAAGAACGCTCAGGCTGGCAGCAATCCCGCCTTTGTCATCGAAGCCGATGAGTACGATTACATGTTTCTCGGTCTCTCGCCTTTGATCTCCGTGATCACCAACATCGAATACGATCACCCAGACTTCTTCGCGACACCTGAGGTTTACACCCAGGCTTTTGCGGATTTTGCCAACAAAACCCGTCCCGAAGGCAAGTTGCTGGTTTGTGCGGACGATGCCGGTATCCAGGATTTGCTCAATAATTATGAGTTGTTGTCCCGGGATATCCTTACTTACGGTTTTGAACCCGATTCAGACTATCAGATCGTCAACTACACCGCTTTCCCCGGCGGCCAGAGCTTTGAACTCCTGATTGGCGGTCAATTGACCGCCGGGCCTTTTGAGATCAGGATGCCTGGCCGTTTCAACGTTTCCAATGCGAGCGCTGCTTTGGCTGCCGCCCACCTTTACGGGCTTGACCTGCTCGACCAAAAAGACGCGCTGCTGAGCTTCCCTGGCACCAGTCGGCGCTTTGACCTGCGCTTCGAGAACGCGAACTGGCTTGTTTTTGATGACTACGGACATCATCCCAGCCAATTGGCCCAAACCATCCAGGGCGCGCGGCAGCTCTACCCCGATCACCGCATTTGGGCAATTTGGGAACCCCACACCGTCAGCCGCACCCAATATATGCACAATGAATTCTCCAAAGCGCTGGAACAGGCTGATCAGGCCGTCATCCTGAAGCTGTTCGGCGCCCGCGAAAACGCAGACGGCTTCAGCCTGGAAGACTTTATTAATCAGGAAAATCAGTCCAGACGGCACTACCTGCCCGAAAACGAAGCGGCTCTCAATTACATCCTGGAAAACCAAACCGGTCAGGACCTCGTCATTGTCTTCTCAGCCGGCAAAGGGCCCGAATTTAGCAGCATGCTGATTGCAAAGCTCGGTAAGGAGCATGAAAATGACTAAGCTGCCCATCGCAAAACTGGAAGAAATTTTCGGCAACCGCCTGCAGGAGAATGTATCTCTAAGCAATTACACGACCACCCGTGTTGGCGGCCCGGCAACAGGCTTGCTTTCAATTAATACCATTCATGAAATGGAACTGGCGCTCAGAACAATATGGGAACTGGATATCCCCTGTTTCATCCTCGGCAGCGGTTCCAACCTGCTCGTCAGCGACAGCGGCTACGACGGCATCGTCCTGCACAACCGCGCCCACAACATCAAGCTCAACACCAAAGTTGACCCTCCGCTGGTCATCGCAGAAAGCGGTGCCGGGCTTGGACAGCTGGCACAAATGGCCTCCCGCCGCGGCGTTGGCGGATTTGAATGGGCGAACAGCATCCCCGGGACAGTCGGTGGTGCGGTCTATGGCAACGCTGGCGCGCACGGATCAGATATCGCGGCAAAGCTGCAGAGCGCCCAGGTCATCACCCGTGAAAACGGAACCCAACGCCTTGGCAATCAGGAGATGAATTTCCAATATCGCTCCAGCATATTCAAACGCGAAAGGATCGACGCTGTCATTCTCGAAGCCACCTTTATTGGCAAACCTGTACCCGCCGAAGAAAGCCTGGCGCTCCTGCAGGAGTTGACCGAAAAAAGGCGTAAAACCCAGCCCGTTGGGCCTTCATTTGGCTCCACCTTCAAAAATCCAGCCGGTACATTTGCCGGCAAGCTGCTTGAGGAGGCTGGCATGAAAGGCGTCAGCTGTGGCAACGCCTCAATCAGCACTGTTCACGCCAATTTCATCGTCAACAACGGCGGCGCCTGCGCTCAGGATTACTATTGCCTGATCCGCCAGGGGCAAAAACGCGTAAAAGAACAATTTGGCGTCGAGCTCAGTCTTGAAGTTGAGTTATTAGGAGAGTTTCAGGATGTCGAATAAGCTCAATCTCGTCCTCATTTTTGGCGGCAAATCCGGGGAACACAATGTTTCCCTCATGTCCGCTCGCTCAGTGCTCAGCGCGATCGACCGCGAAAAATACGAGGTTTTCCAGGTCGGGATCACGGAAGAAGGTCACTGGTATCAGGATCCAAACGCTCTTGATGCTTTTGAAAGCCGACAATTTGACCATCTGACCGAGGCCATCATCCTTACCCGCCAGGAGAAGCCATACCTATTCAAGCTGATCGATGGACAACTGGTGGAGATCACCCCCATCGATATCATCTTCCCGGTACTGCATGGCACATTTGGGGAAGACGGCACCATCCAGGGTCTTTTTGAGATCAACAACTGCGCTTATGTTGGCGCTGGTGTTCTGGCCTCCTCCGTCGCGATGGACAAAGCTCTCTGTAAAGACGTTTTATCAAATGCGGGAATCCCCGTTCTTCCTTACAGCGTCTACAGCCGTAAGGAGATCGAAAACAATTTGCCCAGGGTCATCGAGGCGATTGAAAGTCACCTTAATTACCCCATTTTTGTCAAACCCGCCAATCTTGGCTCGTCCGTCGGGATCAGCAAGGCCAAAAACCGCAGCCAGCTGCAGGCCTCATTGCAACTTGCTTCCCGCTATGACCGGCGCATCCTGGCTGAACAAGGCATTGAGGCCCGCGAGATCGAGACCAGCATCCTCGGCAACGAAAATCCGATCTGCTCCGTGCCTGGTGAGATCGTGCCCGGTGATGAGTTTTACACCTACACGGACAAGTACCTTTCGGGCAGTCCGAAAGTGGCCATCCCTGCTACCTTGTCTGAAGAAGACACAGCCAGAATCCGCGCCTGGGCGCTCAAAGCCTACCGTGCCATTGACGGCGCCGGACTTTCCCGTATCGATTTTCTGCTTGATAAAAATAACGGACAAATCTGGTTGAGCGAGATCAACACCCTGCCCGGCTTTACGCAGATCAGCATGTACAGCAAATTGCTGCAGCATAGCGGCATCAGCTACTCCGATCTGATCGATCGATTGATCCAGCTTGGGCTGGAACGCAAAGCCGAACAGGACCGCACCATTCGGAAGTTTGAGGTTGACAATGGCTAACAGACCCAACGACCTTTCCCGTGCCGATCAGGTTCGCGCCCGCCGCAGGATCGAACCTGTGCAGCGCAAACCGATCCCACGTATGCAGGAACGCGTCTCACGTGAAGAGCAAAGCGCCTCCCGCGTCATCTCACGTCACGGTTCCTACCGTTCAACAGGAAGCTACACCTCCAGCAGCCGCTCACGCCGACCGGTTTACCTTTCCACCGGTACCCCCGGCAGCGAAGTACGCCTGCCCTCCCTGCCGAAACTTACCATGAGCTGGCGGCTTCTCTCCGGCCTGATCGCCATTGCAAGCCTGGTACTGCTTTTCATGATGTGGAAGGGTGATACCTTCAGGATCAACACCGTCAATTTGAGCGGCGGCGTCCGCGTTCCCATGGAAGAAGTCAAAGCCAGTCTGAATGTCAGCGGCGATTTGATCATCTTCGCGCAGCCCAAACAGGTTGAAGCTGATATCCTTGAAAAATTCCCTGACATCAAAAAGGCTCATGTCTCGATCGCCATGCCCGATGCGCTCAACATCGTCATCGAAGAACGCATTCCGGCCATTCTCTGGTACGAGAATGACCAGGAATTGTTCTGGATCGATCAGGAAGGTTTCACCTTCACCGTTCGTGGAGAAGCCAACCTGCCGATCCGGGTCTACTCCGATACCACGCCGCCAAAATCTTTGGGATATATCGATCCCAAAACCCTGATGACACCCGAAGAGGCGGAGGAAATTGAGTTTGACCCCAGCATATCACCGGTCGATCCAGACTTTGTCCTCGCTGTTCAGAAACTGAACACGATCAAACCCGCGGATACGCCCATGCTCTTCAGCAGTGAAAACGGCCTCGGTTGGACCGACCCGAACGGTTGGCAGGTCTTCTTCGGCAGCAGTACTGAAGACATTGATCTCAAATTAATTGAATACAGTCATATCGTTAAAGCCATACTGGATAGAAACTTGCAACCAGTATTGATAAGTATGGAATTTCTACACGCACCTTTTTATCGTTTGGAGCACTAACATGGAAGAAGAAGCAATTGTTGTTGGAATTGATGTAGGGACCTCGAAGGTCTGTACTCTGATTGCCAGAGTTGAGAATGGCAATAACATTAAAGTCCTCGGCGTAGGTATCGAACCCGCCAGGGGCTTGCGCAAAGGCACTGTGGTCGATATCAACGCCGCCTCGGAGTCGATCGCCCGTTCTGTTGAAAAAGCAGAACGCACCTCCGGTTATGAGATCACCGGCGCGATCGTCAACCTGGCCGGTACACAGGTGTCTTCCACCAATAGTAAAGGAGCCGTTGGCATTTCTGGTCGCGTCATCGATCAGGAGGATGTCAACCGCGCCCTCGATTCCGCCCAGGCGATCGCGGTGCCCCATAATCGTGAGATCATTCACGTCATCCAGCGTGGATTCACCATCGACGGCCAGGAAGACATCAGTCAACCCATCGGCATGCATGGCTTCCGCATGGAAGTCGAAGCGCACATCATCACCAGCGCTGCCTCCACCATGGAAAACCTGCGCCAGTGCGTTTCAATGGCTGGCATCGAAGTGACCCAGTTTGTGCTCAACCCACTGGCCTCCAGCGAAGCCATTCTTTCGGAAACCGAGCGCGAAATGGGCGTCGCGGTGATCGACCTCGGCGCCGGCACGACCGGAATCGCGATTTACATCAAGGGTGATGTCTTCCACGCCAACGTGCTGCCCATCGGCGGCAACCACATCACTTCCGATATCGCCCAGGGTCTGCGTCTGCCTCTCGATGTGGCTGAAGAGGTCAAACTGCAGCATGGTTATGCCATCCTCGACGAAATTGACGAGAACGAAGCCTTCAACATTGTCGCCTTTGGCTCCGAACAGGCCAACAAAGTGCGCCGGGTTGACCTGGTCGACATCATCGAAGCCCGCGCCGAAGAGATCCTGACCATGGTTCAACAGGAGATCAAACATTCTGGTTACGATGCCATGCTCCCTGCCGGTATCGTCCTGACCGGCGGTGGCTCTCAATTGCCCGGCATGCGCGACCTGGCCGCAAAGATACTGAACCTGCCGGTTCGGATTGCCAAACCAGACAAAATGGTCGGCCTGACCGACCAGATCAGCTCCCCTGCCTACGCGACCAGCGTTGGCCTCCTGAATTGGGGCGTCATTTTCAGTGAAACTAACCGGATCGGGACGAAAGAACCGTCCGGAAAGAATTCAAAACCTCCCAAGTCCGAAGCGGAAGGACTCAAGGCCTGGTTTAAAAGAATATTACCTTAAATCATTTAAATGCTTTATCTAGAGGAGATAAAAAAATGGAAGCAAAAACATCTGAATCAATCGCAAGGATCAAAGTAGTAGGCGTCGGTGGCGGTGGTTGCAATGCCGTCAATCGTATGATCGCTGAAGGGCTGCAGGGCATCGAATTTATTGCCATCAACACGGACGCTCAGGCACTCCTGAAATCACAGGCTCAATATCGCGTTCGCATTGGCGACAAAGCCACTCGCGGGCTTGGCGCCGGTGGCGACCCGAAGATCGGCAAAGCCGCCGCGGAAGAATCTGCGGAAGATTTGTACGAAGTGCTCAAAGGCAGTGACATGGTATTCGTCACCGCTGGCATGGGTGGTGGAACGGGCACGGGTGCGGCCCCGGTTGTTGCCCAGATCGCCAAAGAAATTGGCGCTTTGACCATTGGCGTGGTCACCCGTCCTTTCAACTTTGAGGGCCCTCATCGCTCCCGCTCTGCTGAAGAAGGCATCAACGCACTCAAAGCACATGCCGACACCCTGATCGTCATCCCCAACGATCGTCTGCTGCAAATTGCGACCAAAAATATTGGTCTCAACGACGCGTTCCGCATTGCAGACGACGTTTTACGACAAGGCATTCAGGGCATTTCAGAACTCATCACCATCCCTGGGCTTATCAACCTTGACTTTGCTGATGTTCGCACCATCATGTCCGAAGGTGGCGCCGCCCTCATGGCCGTTGGTCAGGCTTCCGGCGAAGATCGCGCCCGCATCGCTGCCGAACAGGCTATTTCCAGCCAACTGCTCGATGTCACCATCAATGGCGCCCGCGGTATCCTCTTCAATGTCACCGGCGGCCCCAACCTGTCTCTCTATGAGGTCAACCAGGCTGCTGCCATCATCAAGGAAACAGCCAGCTCAGACGTCAACCTCATCTTTGGTGCCGTTGTTGATGAGAACATGGGCGATAACATCCGCATCACTGTCATCGCGACCGGGTTCGACCGTGCCAAACCTTTACAGGAGGCAGAGCAGCCCTTTTTTCGCGCTGCGGTGAACCAACGCCCGGCAGAAAACCCTGCGACTCATTCTGAGCAAAAGCAGGAACGTACCCAGACCGTTCAGACTCCGCATCAGGAGCAGAACGTCTATACCGGCGAAGTGGATGTGGATGTCCCAACCTTCCTGCGCCGCAACCGTAATCGCTGATAAAGCCTGATTTTTGCGTTCACCTGCACCAGGCTCATAATAAACCGGTCAAAAAACCTCCCACTCTGTTTTTTTACAGAGTGGGAGATGACTTTTGCAACCAAAATCAACCAAAATAGACGAATGTGACAAGATGTCATTTACACCAGCAAAATTAGTATTACAATTCAATCACTAAATCTATTTTGGAGGAATTCAAATGAGTAAGACAATCGATGATCTCAAGACCGCTTTTGCTGGTGAGAGCCAGGCATTTCAGAAATACACCGCCTATTCCAAAAAAGCTGCCGCGCAGGGCTACGCGAACATTGCGAAGCTCTTCGAAGCAACCGCCCAGGCAGAACTGATTCATGCCTCAGGTCACCTCAAAGCGCTTGACCACATCCAGGACACACTGGAAAATCTGCAGGATGCCATCAATGGTGAAACTTATGAATTCACTGAGATGTATCCCCCCATGCTTAAGACCGCCGAGGCTGAGAACCACAAGGCTAAAATGATGTTCGGCTTCGCAGTCGCGGCTGAAGAAGTTCACGCGCAGCTCTACACCAAAGCCCTCGAAGCTGTTCGCGAAGGCAAAGACCTGGAAACCTCTGATTTCTATCTCTGCCCGGTCTGCGGCTATATTGAGCTTGGTACCCGCCCCGAACAATGCCCGATCTGCCATGTGAAGGGTGAGATGTTCGTTCACTATCAGGCATAAAAAGACAGATCAGTAAATTCAGGCGCGCCTGCCATGATATATGGCAGGCGCGCAGGATTTAACTTTACCTGAGATGATTGAAAAGCGCCGGATCGATGGCGTTTTTGTTTTAACACTTTGCATGGATGTGCCTGGTTCCAGAAAGATGGAAATTCACTCCTATATTTTCAGGTTTTCATCTGCAGTCAGTTTCCTTGTTCCTTTTCATCAGATATCCATCTACCAATAAGATCTGATGTCAGCTGCGGAAAACATTCGCCAAATTAAATAATTAAGCGTAACGTCTTGTTAAGCCTGGAAAAGTTTTACTCAAATCACAAAATCAAGCAGGCCTGAAACGAGTTTGGTGATTTTTCCTGTTTCTCTTAGCATTCCATATGTATTAATAGAAAATTTCAAATTCCTGATGGATTTTTCGAAAGAATAAATCGGTTTTTCCTGAAAACAATCCCATGGAAGTCGAATTCGCATAATTTTATAAACTACGCGCAGTTCTTTATAAAATTTTAATGCTTTCCCTTTAATCCTTTTGTTAACGATTTTACAAGGCTCTTATCAATACCCCTGCTCTTTTTCCACCTTTTTCACCGTTCAATCTCCGATTGCTTCATCATTTCGTGTATATTAACTCAATCTTTCCCATTCCTTTAATTTAAGATTCAGATCAGGTTTTTCTTCTTGTCTTTTTCAGGCCCACGTGCTAAAATCTTTTCACTAAATGTAGGGGTTCATACAGCATCACCCCAATATATGGTGGTTTATAGGAGTTTTTTATCATGAAGTGCCCTTATTGCCAGAACTTGAATACCAGTGTCATCGACACGACCAAAGATAAGCACGGTTACATTCGCAGACGTCGTCGCTGCGATGTCTGCGATCAACGCTTTAGTACCTACGAACGGCCAATTCTGACTACGCCGCTGCTGATCAAACGCGATGGCACCCGTGAAGAATTCGATCGCGAAAAATTGCTGGCTGGCCTTCGTATGGCTTGTTCAAAACGTCCCATTCCCGCTGCCCGACTCGATAAACTGATCAACGAGATCGAAGCAGACCTTCAGAAAAGAGGCCGCTCCGAAGTCAGCTCCCGTATTGTTGGCGACCTGGCAGTCAAAGGGCTCAAAGAGATTGACCATATCGCTTATATTCGTTACGCGATCGTTTACCTGCGCATGGATGATCTTCATTCGATCCGCGAAGAGATCGATCACCTGCTAACCGAAGAAGAAAACTAACTGAGGTTCACATGTCCAATACCAGCCTTAACCATCTCGGGCTTTTTCCAACGCCCCCACTTCCCGAAGATTTACCTTCCATCGAATTAAGTGACAATTCGAAACAGATCCTTTCCAAACGCTACCTGCGGCACGCTCCCGATGGAAGTCCTGCTGAGACGATTGACGAAATGTTCTGGCGGATCGCCTGGCATGTCTCAGACACGCCCGAACGTGAGGAAGATCATGAGAAAATGGCCCGCGATTTCTATAACATGTTGGTCAGCAAATCCTTCTTCCCCAACTCCCCCACGTTTACAGGGGCCGGAACGCCTTTGGGCCAGTTGGCGGCTTGCTTCGTTCTGCCGATTTCGGATGATATGGGCCGCGCGCGTGACGGTATCTTCAGCACCCTGCGCGATGCTGCCCTCATCCAACAAACCGGGGGCGGCAATGGGTTCAACTTTTCACGCCTGCGTCCAGCCGGCTCGATCGTCAAAGCCTCAGCCGGTCAGGCTACCGGACCGGTTGGCTTCCTCAAAGTTTATGACAACTCTTTCGGTGAGATCGCCCAGGGTGGAACCCGCCGTGGAGCCAACATGGGCGTTCTGCGGGTTGACCATCCCGACGTGGAAGACTTTATCGAGTGCAAGACCAACGAAAACGCGATCACCAATTTCAACATTTCACTGGCAATCACCGATGCCTTTATGCGGGCAGTCGAAGCAGACGCGGACTGGGAGCTGCGTTTCCCGGACGTTCACGTCCCTGAATACAAGCAATTCAGCGGCACGATCACCCAGGCCGAAAAGGCCGGGCTGCCAATACAATCTTACAAAAAAGTAAAAGCCCGTCAGCTTTTCGATAAATTCGTCCGTCAGGCCCATCATAATGGTGAACCTGGCGCGCTCTTCATTGACGCTGCCAACCGGCAAAACCCGGTTCCGCATCTCTACGAGCTTGAAGCCACCAATCCCTGTGGCGAACAATGGCTGGGCCCTTACGAAAACTGCTGCCTTGGTTCGATCAACCTTGCCCAGCACAAAGGCGAAAACGGCACCGTCGATTGGGAAAAACTTCGCCGTACCACCAAAACCGCGACCCAATTCCTCGATCATGTCATCGATAAGAACGCCTACGTCCCCGCTGTGCCCGAACTGAAAGAAGCCGCCCATGCAGCCCGCCGGATCGGGCTCGGCATCATGGGGCTGGCAGACCTAATGTATCACTGCGGCGTTCGCTATGGCTCCGAGGAATCGCTTGAATTTTCCGGCCAGATCATGGAGTATGTCCGCTATTTTGCCATGGAGACCAGTATCGAACTGTCTGAAAGTTACGGCGCTTTCCCCGCCATCAAGGGCAGCATCTACGATCCGGAACATTTCCAGTGGGAAGTTCCCACCCCACTAAACCCATACACCCGCAACTGGCATCGTCCCCACATTGATTGGACGTTGATCACGGATGGCATCAAAAAGAACGGCATCCGCAACGCCGCCCAAACCACCATCGCCCCCACCGGCACGATCGGCACCGTTGCTGGGGTTGAGGGCTATGGTTGTGAACCCGTTTTTGCCCTGGCTTATGTTCGCCACGTTAACGATAAGGGCAACGATCTCATCCTCAATTACGTCAGCCCATATTTCCAGTCCGCGCTCGATGCCGTTGACCTGAGCGAAGAGCTAAAGGACAGCATTATCGGGCAAGTGCTTGACCAGGGCAGCTGCCAGCATATCGAACAGCTTCCCCAGCACATCCGCAACGTATTTGTGGTCTCATCTGACATCACCGCCGAAGAACACATCCTCATCCAGGCTGCCCTGCAGCGTTTCGTTGACAACAGCCTGAGCAAAACGATCAACTTCCCCGCTGGTACGACCGAAGAAGAAGTTGGCAAAGCCTTTATGCAGGCATGGAAACTGGGCTGCAAGGGCATCACCGTCTACATCACTGGCTCGCGCGACAAGGTTGTGCTCGAGACCAAAGCCACCATGGAAAAGAAAGATGAACCTGAAGAAGCAAAAAAGCCTACGCTCTTCGGGCAAAACGTCGAGGGCCAGCTCAGTCTTTGGAAGGAGAGCAAAAAGCCCCGCCCCAGAGCGCTGAAGGGGTATACCTATTCGATCGAGACCCCGCTCGGGAAAGCTTTCGTGACCATCAACGAAAACGGCGGCGACCAACCCTTTGAGGTCTTTATTAACACCGCCAAGGCCGGTTCCGAAACTGCCGCTCACTCGGAAGCGATCGGACGGCTGATCTCCTACAACCTGCGGATCGCTTCTCCGATCGAACCGCGCGAACGCCTGCGTATCATCCGCGATCAATTGGCGGGCATCGGCGGCGGTCGCTCCCTCGGCTTTGGAACAAACCGCGTGCGTTCCATGCCGGATGGCATTTCCAAGGCGCTGGACGAATACCTCGACCTCGATGAACCTGAAATGGAAACATTCAGTATGCCCGTCGCCCAGGAACCGTTGCCGCTTGGCAATGAGCACCCCCATATTCACAAGATCGGCGAGCTCTGCCCTGAATGCGGCGAAGCGACCATGATCAATGAAGAAGGCTGCCGCAAATGTTACACCTGCGGACATAGTGAGTGTTAGCAAAGTGGTGACCTGTGGCAATCGAGCCGGAGGTCACCCATACAACAATAAAAAAAGATTCCGGAAATCGGAGTGTTATCGAATTGGTTTGTCGGTCAGATGAATTCACATCTGACCGACCTTTTTAATCGTGCCAGGTCAGTTCCCAGTCGCCGATAAAGACGCTTTCGCCTTCGGTGATACCGGCGTTGCGAAGCGCTTTATCCACCCCCACACCCGCCATAAACTTTTGGAAGCGCCGCACGGACCCTGGCTGGTCAAAAAAGGTCATGGCCGCGGCGCGTTCGATCCGCTTACCGGTCACAACCCAACCCTCATCGATCTTTTCGATCTCAAAAGCGTCTGGGTCTTCATCACTGCGGTATACCGGCAGGCTTTCCTCCACCGGTTCAACCGGAATTTCCTGCAGGGATTGCCAGGCTTTCCACATCAGTTCTTTCAGATTGAGCTGCGTAACCGCTGAGACCGGCATCAACTCGACCCCATCAGCCTTTAATGCCTCGCTAAGCGCTTCGAACTTTTCAGCCGCCATTGGCAGATCCATTTTGTTCAAAACGACAATTTGCGGTAATGCCCCCAGTCTTTCGTCATACATATCCAATTCGCTGTTGATGACCCGGAAATCTTCGAGGGGATCTTCACTTAACCCATCCAGAACATGGATCAGTATCCTGGTGCGCTGTACATGCCTCAAAAAGTCAAAGCCCAACCCCACCCCTTCGGATGCCCCTTCGATCAGGCCGGGGATATCCGCCATCACCATGGTCGTATCCAGGTTAAGCTGGACAACGCCAAGATTCGGTTCCAGCGTCGTAAAAGGATAATCAGCGATCTTCGGGGTCGCGTTGGTTGTGGCAGCCAAAATCGACGATTTTCCGGCGTTAGGCAAACCAACCAACCCGACATCCGCGATCAGCTTCAATTCAAGTCTAAGCACGAATTCTTCGCCTGGTTCGCCTCGTTCTGCCGTCAATGGCATCTGGTTGCGGCTGCTCGCGAAGTGTTGATTGCCTCTGCCGCCCCGGCCGCCTTTGGCCACGATCAGCGTCTGTCCGACTTCGATCAGGTCGCCGATCAGCTCGGCTGTATCGTCATTGTAGACGATCGTTCCGGGCGGAACCTCGATCACCAGATCGGGGGCCGAACGCCCGCTGCGATTGCTGGGTCCGCCGTTTTTTCCGTCCTGGGCGTTGAATTTCTGGTTGTAATGAAAACGGTTTAGCGTATTGAGCAGCGGGTTCACTTTTAGAACAACATCGCCACCCCGACCGCCGTCACCGCCATCCGGGCCTCCGCGAGGACGGTATTTTTCGCGGTGCATGTGCACCATCCCATCGCCCCCCTTACCGGAGCTGACTTCAATTACAACTGAATCAATAAACATAATTTTTCTCTTTCTGAACTTTCCTGAAGTTTAACACAAAAAAGGAGCCGCTTCCGCAGCTCCTTTTATTTCAGGAAAGTCTAATTACTTATTCAGTAGTTTTTTCAGAACGTCTTCGAGATCAGGCTTGCCGATCTCTTCGAGTTCATAACGAACACGCTGGCTGGGTTTCTCGATCTTCATAACGCGGGTCAGATCGATCGGGGTACCAATGACAACCAGGTCTACATCGCTGGCGGCAATGGTAGCCTCGAGGTCGCGCACCTGTTGTTCGCCATAACCCATGGCTGGCAGAATGTTGCCAGTGCCGGGATATTTTTGGTAGGTTTGCAGGATTTCGCCAACAGCGAATGGACGCGGATCCACGATCTCAGCAGCGCCGAAGCGGCGGGCAGCCACCCAACCGGCACCGATCTTCATGCCGCCGTGGGTCAGGGTCGGGCCGTCTTCGACGACCAGAACGCGTTTTCCACGAATCGCTTCGGGATCGTCAACATAGATCGGAGAAGCGCCTTCGATGATGACAGCGTTGGGGTTGACAGAATGGACGTTGTCGCGAACTTTGATGATGTCATCGGGATTGGCGGTGTCAACTTTGTTGATCACAACAACGTTGGCCATACGGGTATTGACCTCACCGGGGTAGTAGGCCAGCTCATGACCTGGGCGCAAAGGATCGACCACAGTGATGAGCAGATCAGTCTTGTAGAAGGGGAAGTCGTTGTTGCCGCCGTCCCAAAGAACGACATCAACTTCTTTTTCCGCTTCTCGCAGGATGGCTTCGTAGTCCACACCCGCAAAAACGATCACACCGGCATCGATATGAGGTTCGTATTCCTCACGTTCTTCGATGGTGCATTCGTGTTTGTTAAGGTCTTCATAATCAGCAAAGCGCTGAACTTTTTGCTTGACCAGATCGCCATAGGGCATTGGGTGGCGGATCGCGGCGACTTTGAGGCCCATTCCCTGAAGGATTTGGGCAACCCGACGAGTGGTTTGGCTTTTGCCGCAGCCGGTGCGAACTGCGCAAATGCCGATCACAGGTTTGGTGGAAACTACCTGGGTCGCTTTGGTACCCATCAAACGGAAGTCAGCACCCAGCGCATTTACCATGGCGGATTTGTGCATTACATAATCGTAGGGCACATCGCTGTAAGAAAAGACAACTTCATCAACATCAAACTTCTTGATCAGTTCGGGCAGTTCAGACTCAGGATAAATGTCGATGCCGTTTGGATACAGCTTTCCTGCCAATTCGTGGGGGTATTTCCGACCTTCAATGTTCGGAATTTGAGTAGCGGTGAATGCTACAACATCATACTTTTCATTGTCACGATAAAAAGTATTGAAGTTGTGGAAGTCACGACCTGCTGCTCCCATGATGATTGTACGTATACGACTCATATAAATCTCCTTTTACATATTATTAGTCTTATTTTACATCACTTGCGGGGCCTGGATGCCCAACAAGTTTAATACCTTTTCCAAAGTTATTCTGGAGGCTTCAACCAGAGCGAGGCGCGAAGCGCGCACATTCTCGTCAGCCTTTAACACCTGACACTGATTATAAAAATCATTGAAACTTTTTGCCAGCTCATAGGCATAAGCCGTCAGAATGGATGTTTTGAACTCTCTGGCAGCTTTCATGACCTCATCTGGAAGCTTGGAAAGCTTCTCGATCAGGTTGATCTCACTGCTCTCCAGCTCATAATCAAAAACAGCCGCATTCTTCCCGCTTGTTTCAGCCCGGCGCAGCAGGCTGTTGGCGCGCACGCTGGCATACTGAATATAGGGCGCCGATTGCCCGTTGAAATCCAACGCGCTTTCCCAATCAAAAGTTACGATTTTATTAACCTCACGGGAGATCATCGGGAATTTGATTGCCCCAATGCCAACTTTTTCTGCCACATCCTGCATCGTGCCTTCATCCAGGTCCGGGTTCTTCTCCCGCACGACTTCCAGCGCGCGTTGGGTTGCCTCGCGCACCAGATCATCCAAAAGCACCACTGTACCATCTCGTGAAGACATGACCACATTACCCGGCAAGTTTACGATTTCATAAGCCAGGTGATAGATCTTCTTGGCCCAGTAAAAACCCATCAATTCGAGGATCTTTTGCATTTGTTTCATGTGCAGGCTTTGGCGCACATCAATGACGTAGACTGATTGGTCAAGCTCGAATTCTTCAAACTTCATGATCGCCAGGGGCAGCTCTTTGGTGGCATAAAGCGAGGTTCCGTCAGACCGCAAAACGACCGCGACACGATATTCCTCTTTTGTGCCCAGGATCTGATCCAGATCGACGATCACCGGGTTCTCCGGCCGTCCGTCGCTGGCAATACCGCGTTTGATCAGCTCTTCAACCAGCACCTTGCCGGATTCTTCGACGTCGCTCTCAAAATAAATGCGGTCAAAATGCTCACCCAGAAGCTCGTAAACCTGGGCAAAGCCGTCCATCGACCACTGTCTGGTTTTGAGCCAAAGCGCGTAAATATCCTGATCGCCTTCATCCCAGCGTTTGAAATAAGCACGCACGGCCTCCTCAAAGCCTTCCTGATCGTTATATCTTCGGTCAGCTTCCGCATAAAGGTCAGCCATCCAGCGCATCTTATCCTGCGCAGGCTGCTCACCGGCGTGATACATCTCGTAATTGCACATCCACTTGATCACGTGCAGGCCGATATCACCGATGTAGTTAGCCCGAATCACTTTTTTGCCGCTCGCTTCGAGAATGCTACAGATCGAGCCGGCCAGGATCACATTCCTTAAATGGCCGACATGCAAAGGCTTGTGGGTGTTGGGGTTGGAATACTCCACCATTACCGTTTGGCCACAATCAGGCTGCTGGCCGTAGGCTTTTCCGGCTTTGATGATCGTCTCAATAACGTATCTGGCATATTGCTTGCTGTCAAAATAGAGGTTCAGGTAGCCCTTCAACGCTTCTTTGCGCCTGATGCCAGGAATATCGCCAAGGTATTCACCTAATTTCTCAGCGAGAGCCTGCGCATGTTGAGGAACCGGCCCGCTTTTGTTGGGATCCGCAGCTGCGAGAGGGAACAAAGGGGCTGCCACACCCCACTCGCCTGAAAATGGCACATCACGAAACTCCAGCTTGCCAACCGGCAAACCTCCATCACGGCAGAACTGATCAATTCTTACCCGTAAAACATCCTTTAAAGCATCAAACATATAACCTCTACTTTAGCCGACAGCATTATAACATCACGACCAGCATTTTTCACGCCGACTTGAAAACTCCAGCAATTCTCAGTATGAAATTTGTGCAACCTGGATTCTCCTTTCCTCAAACAAATGAATATTATTTTTTGATCGAAAATCAACCTGTCCGGACGGGGCTAAGTGCCCTCTGGGTATGACCCAGTCCGCAACTTATGTACATAGAATGACCGAAGATATTAATGTAATTTAGAAATTATTAGCGTCATTGACTCTCAACCCAGTAGCAATTGTTACCTTACTGAGAATTTCTGTGAAACAATCATTCGACCAACCAAAACCTTCCCGAGATCGGGATTATGCGTCCAAAAGGGTATTGAACCATTATTTTGGGTTCGATTCAGTCCCGACAAAATCTATAGGCGGCATTCCATGCACGCACGTTTCTCTGGGCGAGGAAAAGATCAGGCTCCATCCATCTACAGACGTTCACACCAACATAAACACTGCTAAAAACGCCGTTGGAGTTGGTGTTTCACCAGGAGTCGTGGTTGGGATCGGCATTTCGGTTGGTTCAATTGTGGGTGTAAAACCCTGGGTTGGTTCCGGAGCATTCGTAGGAGCTGGCGTAGAGGTAATTTCTGGATTCGGTGTATTTGTCGGAACTGGTGTTACAGTGTAACCACTTGTCGGCATCAGGGTGTTGGTCACTGTCGGGATCGGCGTGCCCGGCATGGTCGGCATCGGAGTATTGAAAGGCGTTGAAGTAGGCTCTGGCGCCGCGGTGTCAACAGGCATTGGCACGTCTGTTGCGGTGGGAACAGGGATCCCCACCCTCACGATCAGTTCTGGGCCAAACACTATCCTCTTATCGCTTTGAATTTGCCAAACCCCTTCGAAAATGCCAGGATAACTGGGTGCGATCAGCTCAAGCGAAAGCCCAAAGACCTCACCCATCATTACCTTCGGTATTCTCGAGGGCGACTTGCCGTCCATTCTGTCCCCTCGCACGTAAACCAGTCTGAAACCATCCCAGTCACAACTGCTGGTGTTTTGTATTTGCCAGGTCTTTGTGATGGGCCAATCAGGGCTAAAGAGATTTCCTCCCGGAACATTCGACTCACCGATGATCACAAAAGACAAACTACATTCCTCAGGTGTGCTTGTCGCGGTGGGAGTCGCGGTCAGGATCTCGGTCGCGCTGGGAGATGGTGTAATTTCACCGTCGTTCGCCTTTTGTACAAAAACCGCCACCTCATCTTTGACAAAATACTTCCCTTTTTCATCATAAAGATTGACTGAGATGATCATCGCGCCTTCATGGGTCGGAATCCAGGGCTGGTCAATGGTAGTCGCATTCGCAGGATGATCCTTTGACAGATCAAGCCGAATGGGCCGCTGATTCACCAGCAATTCAAGACGGGACCATTTCACGCCTGAGGCTATGCTGGAACGCACGATCACTTCCTTGTTTATTGTCAGAACTTCCCCATAGGCAGGTTGAACAATTTCGACCTTGATCTCACTGGCCGGGGTCTCCCGTTCACAAGCGAACAGACCAAATGCCAACAGGATAACAATGGTCACTAACGCGGGCTTAATCCATTTTTGATCCATTTCCACCTTCTAATGAATTAACAATAAACATATCGATAAGTTCCCTCGCTCAGGTCAACCGATAAGCCGTATTCTGTCGCGGATGCGCATCTATCTCGACTGGCTGTCACCAACCAGCTCATGCAGTCTACCCGGAGATCGAACGAGCCGAGCAGGCTCTCTCTCCTGTTTGACCTTGCACCGGATGGGGGTTGCCTGGCCGACCTTGTTGCCAACGCCGCGGTGGTCTCTTACACCACCATTTCACCCTTACTCACAGGGAGCGGTATGTTTCTGTGGCCCGATCCGAAAGCTTACGCCCTCCCAGGTGTTACCTGGCATCCAGCTCTTTGGTGTACGGACTTTCCTCACTCATCTGAGCGCGCGCACCTGGCTGACCTGAGTTAATTAAGAATATCATAAAGCCGATCGAATGTGTTAGTCCCGCATTGACTCAAATTAAAAGTCACTATTGAGAATACGTTGCCTCATAATAGG
>CAXYYH010000003.1:0-228343 GCA_964293995.1 uncultured Anaerolineaceae bacterium | reverse complement strand
TGCCTGGTTTCGAATCCAGCGCTTTCGTCAAAGACCTGGTTGAGATCCGGTTCAAATAGTATGTGGAAAGAGATGGTGGAATAATCCACCATCTCTTTTTTCCTGATATGAAAAAAATATTGCCATTTCTTCTGGTTTTATTATTCCTTCTTTCAGCTTGCGCACCCAAAGAGAAACAGGTGTTAACCATCTTTGCGGCAGGCAGTTTGATGCAGCCTTTCCAGCAACTCGAAGAAGCTTTCGAGGCTGAAAACCCTGATGTGGATGTTCAGATGGAATTCCACGGCTCGATCCAGGTCATGCGCCGTGTCACGGATCTTCACCGCGAGCTCGACCTGGTCGCGACTGCTGACCAAAGCCTTTTACCGATGCTCATGTACGCCACCAACAACCCCGAAACCGGGGAACCATACGCGAACTGGTATCTTTCGATGGCGACCAACACCATCACCATCGCGTATACCGCAAAAAGCAAGTACGCTGATGAGATCTCAGCTCATAATTGGTTCGAGATCCTTTCGCGGGATGATGTGCGCGTTGGCATCTCCGACCCACGGTTTGACGCGATGGGGTATCGGACTTTCATGGCATTTGCCCTTGCTTCTGATTTTTATTCGGACAGCTCGATCTTTGGCAATTTTGTTCACAGGCAGTTCAAGTACCCCATCAGACTGAAAACGGAAGGTGAAGAAATCTCCATCATCATTCCAGAGATCGTCGAAACCAATCCAGACAGTCACCTGGTCGTACGCGGTTCCAGCGTTGCCCTCAACGCCTTGCTCGAGAGTGGCGAAATTGATTACGCCTTTGAGTACGTGAGCGTCGCCAATCAGCTCGGTTTCGAATCAGTCAAACTGCCGCCCGAGTTCGGATTGAACGACCCAAAACTGGAAGATTATTACAATCGCGTTAGGGTTGAGCTGGATTTCCAGCGCTTCGCGTCGGTGGAGCCGATCTTCACGGCAGAACAGATCCGCTATGGACTGACAATTCCAACCAACGCGCCCGAACCCGAGCTTGCCATTCGTTTTATCGAATTTTTGTTTGGCCCCAAAGGGCAGCAGATCATGAAAGACAACTGGCAGCCGCTTTTCATCCCTGCTCAGATCGACCAGCCTGAAAACCTGCCAGCTGAACTAAAAGAATTCTTTGATTTATGACACAGAAAAAAAGATCAGAAGCAAAGTCGTTTGTGCCCATTGGCTTTAATATCCTTGCCAGTCTTCTGATCTTTTTTATCCTTTTGCCGCTGCTTCTGACCCTCCTGTCCACCTCAATTGGCACCTTATTGCAAACCATCCAGGATCAGGTCGTGATCGATTCGATCAGCCTCACCTTCAAAGCCGGCGCTTGGGCAACCGTTCTGGGGCTTTTGTTGGGGGTTCCCATCGCCTACCTGCTTGCCCGTTCAGACTTCCCTGGAAAAGCGGTCATCGAGGGGATCATAGATCTCCCGACCGTGATTCCACGCACCGCCGCGGGCATTGCTTTATTGCTGGTATTTGGTCGTACGGGCATTCTGGGAAAGGCTTTCGCTCACCTGGGCATCAGCTTTACGGACCGGTTGGCTGGGATCGTTGTCGCCATGCTTTTTGTTAGCGTTCCATTGCTGGTCAACACATCCAGACAAGCTTTTCAAGCAGTTAATCGTGATTTGGAACAAGCCGCCCAGGTCGATGGCGCGTCTGCCTGGAAAGTTTTTTGGCAGATCAGCCTGCCCCTCGCCTGGAGAGGGGTTTTGAACGGCGCGATCATGATGTTCGCCCGCGGCATCAGCGAGTTTGGGGCGGTAATCATCCTGGCTTACAGTCCCAAAATCGTCCCCGTGTTAATATACGAGCGATTTCAGGGCTACGGGCTCGAAGCCGCCACCCCGATAACAGTGATCCTCCTCATCCTCATCCTTGCCCTCTTCGCGGTTTTGAGGTGGTTTTCAAATAATATTAGCGAATAATGTAGACTGAGAAGGTCTAATAAATTGCAATTTCGATACTTGCGGTCATGAATTTTTACAAGGTCGTGATTTTTGCGTAGGTCGTCACTTTTGCGTCGTGACCAAGTGCCCGTAGGGGTATTGAAATTGTCCCCACACGGGACAATTTCAATCCGACGTCCAACATTTATGCCTCATCAGCAACTGTAGGCCGGAATGAAAGCGCTATCGTTATTCTGATGATACGATACTCACGCGCTTTCACTCCGGCTTGCGAAGCCATTTGTGTCTAAATTACATGAAAATTAACTGGATAAAATACGCAAGGACTTGCCGGATTGAACTACACAATCCGGCCTACATAATATGGTTTAAATTAAAAATGGCGAGGCTGGGATTTGCCTCCCCTTGTAACGAAGTGGAAAGGGAACCCAGAACCAATTAATCGTTTTTAGATTAATTTTGTTTTCGTCTAAGTGATTGAATGAGAAATTTTTGAGTATCTGTAGTTAAAAGAAAAATGGCGAGGCTGGGATTTGAACCCAGAACCAATGGCTTATGAGTCCACTGCTCCACCGTTGAGCTACCTCGCCGATAACGAAATCTGATATTACCCGATGAAACGGAATCTGTCAAATTTTTCTCTATTTTTTAGTCGGCTTTCTTAACTATTTCCTGTTCCTTTTTCGCGAGGGCGTTCGTGTTTTCGCTGCCTCTGAAGACGATAAGCTTCCACCACAAAAACTCGCCCACGAAGTTCAAAACCATCGTGCTGCCCTTGATGAGATACTCGTTGACACCGATCCCCGCGGCCCATTTACCAAGCCAGGCGGTAAGAGGAATGAAGAAGGCGTAGAAAAGCCCAACCTTTAGCATCGCAACAGGAACATTGTTGGCTGATTTAAATGTGTAACGCCGGTTGAGTGTGAAATTCCATAGAACTGAAAGTACAATGGAAATCACATGTTTGACGGCATAAGGCCAGGTGGTCAATGTCTCTAAAATGATAAATGATAAGGCTTCGATCCCAGCGGCGGAAAAAGAAAGCAAGGTAAATTTGATCGCCTGTGTCAGGGCCTCACGGGACTTTAAAGGTACATCCTGAGAACCTGGCGTTTCTGAGGGTGCGGCAGTCTGATGGTCTGGCGTATCCAGGTGTGGGTTATTCTGGTTGTCTTCTAACATGGCAAGATCCTTTTATTAATGAATTTGGTTAAGTTGACGGAATATCATTTTATTTGCGGCATAGAGTTTGGTAAATGCCGCGTAGTTTCTTTCATGCACAGCTTGAACATCTGGATTGGGCATAAAAACGCGATCCGGCTTGATCAGCGTTTCAGCGTCCTTCAGATCAGCGATACGACCCAAACCAACCGCGACCACCAAAGCCGCGCCAACTGCCCCCACGTTTTGCGGTTCAGGTACGGTCTCAACCGGAACCTGCAAAACATCCGCCAGGATCCCCGCGGTTACGGAAGACAGCGCGCCGCCGCCGACAAAGCGCACCTTGTCTCCTGTTTTGAGCTTTTTTTTGATCGTTTCCAGGAACCAACGCATATGGTAACAAACCCCTTCAATAACGGCGCGAATCAGTTCGGTCTTGCCCGTTTCCAAACCAATGTTAAAGAACATCCCGCGCGCCTTCGCGTCCTCAAAGGGACAACGGTTGCCATGCAGCCACGGGGCAAAAATGACGCCGCCGGAACCCGCGGGCGTTTCGAAAATCACCTTGGACATATAGTCGTACAAACTTTTATATTCTGAGCTTGGGTCATCCGCAACATGCTGTTTGCTGAGATAAATATTGATCTCATCCAGGGCAAGATGGTCGCGCACCCACTCCAGACATTTCCCAGCGGTCTCAAGTTCCGCGAAATAATTGTAAAGACCGGGTTGAACGCCCACGACCGAAGCGATCATCGCGTTTGTGTCCACAATATTTTTATCGGTGACTGTGGAAACCCAACCGGAGGTGCCCATATAGACATGGGTCATTTCCGAACGCACGCAACCGGCGCCGACGCCGATCAGAGCCGCGTCACTGCCTCCTGAAAAGACAGGAATCCCGCACTTCAGCCCAAGTTCAGCGGCAGGTTCTGCCAAAAGAGTGCCAACCCTGGCGGTTGAGGCAACGATCTCGGGCATATGCTCCGGCAAAATACCGAGCCGTTTCATGAGAGCGGAGCTGAATGCTGGCTTTGCTGTGTTTTTATCCATCAACAAAGTGGCAAAAGCAGAATCCTGGCTCATGGTAAATTCGCCCGTCATCCTTGCTACCAGGGCATCTTTGACATCCAACCACTTGTGCGCTTTGGCGAAAATTTCAGGCTCATTTTCCTTGACCCAAAGATACTTCCAAACCGGGTCCTTATCGCTGCCGGCAACGACGCCGGTGTGATAAAGGCTTTGCAATAGGAACCCCAAACCAACACCAGCGACCCGAGGTCCTCCGTCGGCATGCGCAAGGCGCACGCCGCCCGAACGTTGGTCCATATAGCTCATGGAAGGGCGCACCGCCCGGGCTGCTTTGTCAAGCAAAACCACACTTTGTGCCTGAGCGCAAAAGCTGATACCTGCGATCCGGGCACAAATTTCCGGATTACGGCTGACCAGATGCCGCGTTGTTTTGCACATGGCATCCCACCATTCCTGGGGGTTTTGTTCAACACCGCCGTTTGGAAGGACGCTCAGCGAGTAGCCCGCAAAGCTTGAATCTTCCAGATGGATGGTCATCCCCTCCTGGCTGTTTTCTTCTCTTAAATGAAAAAGGCAGGTTTTAACCCCTGTTGTGCCGATGTCATACGCCAGAATGATCATTTATTCAGTCCCTTTCGCTCATATCGGGTACCAAAAGCGCCCCTTTTAGAATTTGGAATGTCTCTGAGATGACTTTTTCATCATATTCTTCCTTGTCGATCTCAGGGTGGTTGTACAGTTGAAAACGGATTCTGTAATAATCGCACGCGTAAGCAAACTGGAGCGATAAAAAGATGTTATCCATGGAAAACGCGGCCAGTCTGGCATCCAGCTCAGGTCTGACCTCACCCGTTTTCTGCCCTTCTTCGAGCATCTTTACGTAACGTTCAGCCGTAAAAAGTTCTATACTCCGCGGCAGTTTCGTCATCAGGTCCTGATTGCCGATCGAGGACATTTCGTGATAGAGACGAATTAAGGTCATCTCTTCCCGGGAGCTTTTAACCGCCAGACGCAACAGGCGTTCTATCTTCTGGGCAACATTGAGCGTCTCATCATCAACCACTTTACCGGCTTGTTCCTCGATCATTGCGGAGCCGTATTGAACGATGTAAAGGAAGAGATTCTCTTTTGTATTGAAATAGTGAAAGACCGACCCCACACTGATATTTGCGTTCCTGGCAATGCGATTCGTGTTGGCCAGTTCATACCCGCGTTCCGCGAACTCGGCAATGGCAGCCTTTAAGATACGATCCTGTTTTTCTGGATCCAGACGTTTAAAACTCTCGTTGGCGAAACTATCCATCTTACTCCATGTCTCATTGTTCAAACTTGTTTCATGCGCCGTTTTCTCTGAGCGTAGACGAGGGTTTCAAAGATCGGCAAACAGGTTTTCGCAACAAGGTCTCTGTACTTTAATCGATTTTAAGGTAGTCCATATTGAGTGAACACTCAACATGGACAATCGTATCACAATTAATGAAAAACAATATGCTTTTTCATCCATTAAAAATGGATAACATCCGGTAAAAAGGTCTTGCTTTATGCGATCAATCATGGTAAATTTGCATTGAGTGACGACTCAATCGTAGAGATGTGGTCAAAAGAAAAGAGGTTAAAGGATTTGGTCATGATAGATTTATCCGCCGCAACAATCAAAAAACAATCGGAAGCACTGGATGAGCTGATCAAAAAACCCATCCATTCCATTTCCCCCGACGCGCTTGCCGCGTATAAGGCAGAGTATTTCGATAAAAAATGTGTCAAAAGCTACCAAATGATACAGGAAGCAAAGAAATACATTCCTGGAGGCGTACAACACAACCTGGCCTTTAATCATCCTTTTCCCCTCGTCTTCACCAAGGCCGAAGGCGCTTTTCTGGAAGACCTCGACGGCAACCGCTATTTCGACTTTTTGCAGGCTGGCGGCCCGACCGTTCTCGGTTCGAACCCACCAGAAGTACGCGAAAAGGTCATCGAACTGTTGAACACCTGTGGTCCCTCCACTGGTCTCTTCCATGAATACGAATACCGCATCGCCAAACTGGTCACCGATCTCATTCCGTCCGTTACCTGGCTGCGCATGTTGAACTCAGGTACAGAAGCCTGCATGGCTGCCATCCGTGTTGCCCGCCTGGCAACGAAGCACAGGCACATCCTCAAGATGGGCGGCGCCTATCACGGATGGAGCGACCAACACGCCTATGGCATCCGTGTTCCGGGCAGCAAGTTTACCCAGGCGCACGGCATCCCGCTCTTCATTTTCAAGGGCATCGACGAATTTTTCCCGGGTGATCTCAATTCACTGGAATGGAAGCTGCGACGCAATCAACTGCGCGGCGGAACAGCCGCGGTGATGATCGAGCCCGTCGGTCCCGAAAGCGGCACCCGCCCCATCAGCATCGACTTCATTAAAGGAGCTGCCGATCTTTGTAAAAAATACGGCGCCTTGCTCATTTTCGACGAGGTGGTCACGGCCTTCAGACTCTCGCCCCACGGCGCGCAAGGCATCATGGGCGTTGAACCTGACCTGACCGTCTTTGGCAAGGTCATCGCCGGAGGCTACCCTGGCGCAGGCGGCATCGGCGGCAAAGAAGAATTCCGCAAATATCTCGCAGCCGGCATCCAAACCGGCGATAAAGTGAAAAAAGCGCTTGTTGGCGGCACGATGGCGGCAACCCCCCTCTCCGCCCTTGCCGGCTATTACACCCTGAAACGCATTCAGGAAACAAATGCCTGCGAAAAAGCCAATGCCATGGGCGACCGTATGACTGCCGGGCTCAAAGAGCTGATCCAAAAACACGATCTGCCCTTCGTCGCCTTTAATCAGGGCTCCATCTGCCACCTGGAAACGGTCGGCACCATGCACTTTAGTGTCAACTGGATGAAACCGTGGACGATTCCCGCAGTCCTGAAAGAAACCTCCAAACGCAAGGCTGAGATGGAACATATGGGCGCGGCCTATATGGCAGAAGGTCTGGTCACGCTCGCTGGCAGCCGCCTTTATACCAGCGCGGCATACGACGAAGAAAAGATCGACCAGGCCCTGGCAGCCTTCGACCGTGTCTTCGAACACGTTGTTCCATTCGAAAAGTAGGCGGCCCATGTCTCCCATTCAGGAAACAGAAACGCGCCAAATGGTTGTTGATCTGGCGCAGGAATTTCTCAAAACCGGACTGGTTGTGCGCACCTGGGGCAATTTCAGTGCCCGTCTTGACGAGCGCAGCTTTGTCATAACCCCCTCGGGCAAGGCTTATGAGGGCATGCAGGCAAGCGAACTGGTGACCGTCTCGACGACTGATGGAAAACCTTTGGCAGAAGGCAGCGGCAAACCCTCTTCTGAGTCCCCGATGCACGCCCGGGTCTACCAACGTTATCCCCACATGAAAGTCGTGGCGCATACACATCAGGTCTATGCCTCCGCGCTCACCCTTTTGGGAACGGATATCGATGTTCCCCAGGCCTGGCAGCCTGTTTTGGGCACAACGAGCATTCCTTTGAGCGCATACGCTCTGCCCGGAACAAAAAAATTGCACAACAACATGAGTGGAACCCTTGCCCGCAGCGACGCAAAAATCGTACTGATGGGCAGACACGGCGCTTTCATTTTGGCCGAAACCGCAGCGGAATGCCTCAGGCTTGCCAAAGAGATGGAGCTTTTTTGCGCTGAAGTATTTGCGGCGCGGCTTGGAAAACAACTCAGTCAAAGACCGGATATTCAAAGCGACAGTGATAAAGAGAAAAGCATCGCCAACAAATGGCAGAAAACCGGGCAAGAGGGCATCGCCGTATCCGCTGATGGCGAGGTGCTGCCCTGGCTTTCTCGCACCTTAAAGCCCTATCTGGACGACTTCGCTCAGATCTGCGGGGTCAGTGTTAGCCAGAAGCGCGGATCCGCCAGTGTCGTCTTTGACCCGGATGAGCAAGTGGCGATCTGTTTCGGCAAAGACGAATCCGACGCGAAGAATGTTCGTGCCGTTTTGGAAAAGAACGCCAAAGCCGCCAACATCGCCCGGTTATCGGGCCAAAAGCCCATCCCCGCCTGGGAATCCCTCCTTATGCGTCTGGTTTATCAGTTGAAGTATTCCAAACAAGCAAAGCGATAATTGGAATTGATTTAACCGACAAAAGAGCCTGCACATTCGTTGAAGTGCAGGCTCTTTTTATGAAAATGATAGTTATGATCCTCGCCTGTACGAGGCTGGTTCAAAAAAACTAAATCAATCCGTTGGCTTTCCCAATTTTCTCGAAAACATCGAGCACTTTTTCAAGCTGTGCCTGGGTGTGCGTTGCCATATAGCTGGTGCGCAAGAGTTGTCGGCCGGGTGTTGTTGCGGGCGCGATAACAGGATTGACAAAAACACCAGCTTCCATCAATTCCCGCCAGACCTTGAAGGTCAGAGCATCGTCACCAATAATGATCGGAATGATCGGCGATTCAGAATGTCCGGTGTCAAATTTCAGTTGTCTGAAGCCCTCACGCATAAATTCGGCATTCCTGGTCAATTGCTCGACCAAATGAGGCTCTTCCTTCATCACTTCGAGAGCGGCCAGGACGGTCGCCGTATTCGCGGGTGGAATGCTGGCGCTAAAGATCAGGCTTCGGGCATGATGTTTGACATAATCGATCACGTCAAAATCGCCAGCCACAAATCCGCCGATCGAGGCAAAGGACTTGCTGAAGGTTGACATGATCAGATCGACCTGGTTGGTCATGCCAAAATGAGCAGCCGTTCCCTTGCCGCCGCCCAAAACACCCATGGCGTGGGCGTCATCGACCATGACCCGAACACCGTATTGTTCGCACAAAGGGCAAATTTCAGGCAGCGGGGCAATATCGCCTTCCATGCTGAACAAGCCGTCCGTTACCAGCAGTTTACCCGGCTCTTCGGGCAAACTCTTTAGCACCCGTTCGAGATGTTCCATATCGTTGTGGCGATAACGTTCGATCTTGCCGCCGCTTAAAAACGAACCGTCAACAATGCTGGCATGATTTTCCTTATCGAGGATGACATATTCACCGCGCTTGACCAGCGAGCTGATCGTGCCCAGATTCACCTGCATGCCGGTCGAGAAGACCAACGCGGCTTCCTTACCGACCCAGTCAGCTAACTTTTCTTCCAGCTCTTCAATGATGGTCATGTTGCCATTCAAAAACCGCGAACCTGTGCAACTGGTGCCGTATTTTTTGATCGCTTCAACAGCAGCTTCACGAACTTTTGGATGAGTGGTCAGGCCCAGGTAGTTATTCGAGCCGCACATGATGATGCGCTTGCCCTGATAAACAACTTCAGTGCCTTCGTTGCGATCCAACGGAATAAAATAAGGATAACTGCCGTCAGCCCGGGCGATACGCGCTGCCTCAAAATCGCCGCATTTTTGAAAAATGTCCACTTTTACCACCTTCTTTCCTGTACTAATTCTATTAACCGGAAAATCAGACAAGAGATACTAATTTAGTTTACCGCCCGCATCTTATCTTGTTCTCTTTTATAGAAAATCAGTTTGGTGCTAAAATTGCAACCATGGTCATACTAACAATATTAAGGATGGCAAGATGAAAAAATTAATCCCTGTCTTACTGCTGATCGTTCTGCTTGTTTCCGCCTGCAACTTCCCTGAAGAGCAGGATCTTTCGCAGGATCCTGTCGTGCAAACCCGTGTCGCGGTATTGCTGACCCAGGGTGCTCCCGCAGGTGATGAACCTTTCAACATCGTTGAACCGATTGAAAAAGATGGTGGTTCCACTGCGACTGAAGAAGCAACTCCCATGGAAACTCCAGTTTCACCTGAAACCACTCAGGCAGTAGTTAGTCCAACACCTGAAGTAAGTGAAGCAGCCCCCACTCCCACACAGGCAGCGCCCACTCCTACACAAGTTGAGGCTCAATCAGGTGATCCCTGGTCTGGGACGCCCGACTATGTCGATGAGTTTGATTCCGGTACCTATTGGAATTTTGAAGGCGATCATCTACTCTCCAAAGCTGGTAATGGACAGCTCGAATTCACCTCCAAAGGTACGCCCTGGTGGAGCAGTTGGTACACCACCAATCCTTCCCAAAAGAACGGTTATTTTGAGACCACTTTTAGCATGCCCAATTGCAATGGCTCCGACCGTTTCGGCCTTGTGATCCGCTGGACTCATCCAAATGTCTTCTATTATCTTGGCGTCACCTGTGACGGCACCTGGGGCTTCAGCCTTTACAACCAGGCCAACCAAACCGTCGATCTGCTCGCCTATACCGGCAGCGATGCTCTGAATCCGGTTACAGAAAGCAACAGAATTGGCATCTTGGCAAAAGATAACAGCTTCGATTTCTATATCAATGGAACGCTGGTTGGCTCAGCCGCGAACGATGGTATTCCAACTGCCGGGCCTTTTGGCTTTGTTAGCATGTCAACCGGTACCAAAGATTTCAAGACCCTGATCGACAGACTTCAATACTGGGCGAAATAAATTTTTCCGACCTAAGTAAAGAGGAGGCAAAATTGTCTCCTCTTTTTTTATACAATTAATACAGAATTGTTAAACCAATTTCAACAAGGGACAGGTCCCATGCTTGGTGTTTGCCGTCAAAGAGCTTGAATGAGTCAGGCAAACGCCTAAGATTAACAATTGTTATTTTAGGTTTAAATGTGCGAAGATCTGGGTGCGCGATCCTCAAAAAAGCGATAGAATATCGTTTCGGAGGAAATCTTGAAAGAGACTTTTATGCTTCATCCTGAGCTGGATGGTGCCAGTTTCCACTTTGAGGGCGATGAGACCGCTTTTTTGCTCGTGCACGGCTATACCGCCACAACGACCGAGGTGCGCACGCTGGCTGAGCACTTTTTGGCGCTTGGCCGCACGGTCGCGGCCCCACTCTTGCCCGGTCATGGCACCCACCCCGATGCGCTCAACCAAATCAGCTGGCAGGACTGGTACGAAACCGTGCGTGCGAGCTACCTTGACCTGCAAAAGAAGCATCAGACAATTTGGCTGGCCGGGGAATCCATGGGCGCGCTGCTCTGCCTCAAACTGGCAATTGATTTCCCGGAGATCAGAGGTCTACTGCTCTTCGCGCCAGCATTAAAGGTCAACAACCTGGAAGCCGCGCTTTTCCTGCAATTTTTTCTGGGTTATCTAAAAAAACGGCCTGATGACGGAACCATGCCCTGGAAGGGTTATAACGTTTATCCCCTTAAAGGAGCTGTCGAGCTGCTCAAACTGCAGAAAGTGGTAAGGAAAGATATTCATAAGATCAAACAACCAACGCTGGTGATGGTAAGTAAAGCTGATATGACCGTCAGACCAAAAACTGGTGAGACTGTTTACTACGCCATTTCCTCCGACCTGAAAAGATTGGTCGTGCTGGAGCATTCCCCCCATGTGATGTTATTGGGGCCGGAGGCAGATCATATCTTTTCGCTTGCGGAAGAATTTTTCAACTCCGTAAGCCACCCAACTGAAAAGTAACAGGATCTAATTGCCCATCCCTGAGCCCAGATTGTGCGCAGTTTTTGGCAAATATTGTCAGGAAGAATTGACCCGTCAAAACCTGCCGTGTATACTTGCTCTTCGTGTCAAATGAAAGTAACAGACACCTTAAGATAAGATGACAACAGACGTAAAAAACTATAAAGATATCGATATTTCAAAGATCACTGGCGATAAAAAGTTACCGGCGCTCTGGCATTTAATGCATGGCTATCACCTAAACTTTATCGTCGCGAACCTGTTTACTGGTCTGGCTGCCCTGGCGCGCACCGGAATGTACCTTTACTTAGGCGATTTTATCGACCGCGTGATCCAAAGTGGCATCAAGGGCAGCAATCTTTTTGTTTCCGCCCTTAGCTTTGGCGCTTTGATCACTCTGCAAGCCCTTTCGAGTTTCATCAGCAGCTGGATGGCGACCCTGACAGCCGAAAGCGCGACCCGTCGTTTGCGCGACTATCTTTTTGACCACATCCAGCATCTGCCCTTTGCCTATCATTCTGAAGCCAAAACCGGCGACCTGCTCGAACGCGCGACTTCGGACGTGGATACCATCCGGCGGTTCTTTGCTGATCAATCGATCAACATGGGGCGAATTTTGATGATCTTTATCGTCTCATTCATCGCCATTGCCCGCATCAACCTGCGCCTTGCGCTGATCTCGATCATTATCATGCCCATCGTGCTGGTCATTTCCATGTTTTTCTTCAAATCACTTTCCAGGGCTTACGAAGCTTATCAGGAACAAGGCGCGGTACTTTCCACCAACCTTCAGGAAAATCTTAGCGGCGTCCGCGTGGTGAAAGCTTTCGCGCGCCAGGATTATGAGATCAGAAAGTTTGACCAGGAAAACCTGAAGAAATTCAAACTCGGGAAAAAATTCGTCTGGATGCACAGCCTTTTCTGGCCGCTGACAGACATTCTTTGTGCAGCCCAGGGGATCGGCAGCAATTACATCGCCGCCATGATGGTCATAAACGATGCCATGACGCTGGGTCAGTTCATCACCTTTCACGGTTTGTTGGGTTGGCTGATCTGGCCCATCCGCAATCTGGGCCGCCTGATCATTGATACCTCGCGCACCTTTGTTTCGCTGGGTCGCATCACCACGATTCTCAAGGCGCAGCAGGAGGATATGACCTCTGCCAGCTGCGAACCGAGCGAGAGCATCCGTGGGGAGATCAAGTTCGAGAATGTCAGTTTCGAATATGAAAAAGACCAATCCGTGCTTGAAGACGTCAGTTTTGAGTGCAAAGCCGGTGACGTTGTCGCCTTGTTGGGCTCAACCGGATCGGGCAAAACTTCTCTGGTTAACCTGTTGCCTCGTTTTTACGATGTGACAGGGGGACAAATTTTGCTCGACGGCGTCAATCTCAACGAGTATTCGCGCCAGTTCCTGCGCTCGCAGATCGGCGTTGTGGAGCAGGAGCCCTTCCTTTTCTCCTGTTCGATCCGTGACAACATTACCTACGGCGTCCACCGGGAGGTCAGCGAGGAAGAGATCATCGCAGCCGCAAAGGAAGCCGCCATTCATGATGTCATTCTCGAATTCAAAAATGGCTATGATACCCTGGTCGGTGAACGCGGCGTGACACTTTCTGGCGGGCAAAAGCAGCGTGTCGCTATCGCGCGCACGCTCCTGATCAACCCGCGCATCCTGATCATGGATGATTCCACTTCCTCAGTGGACATGGAAACCGAAGTGCAGATCCGATCCGCGCTCGAAAACCTGATGGCGAACCGCACCACCTTTATCATTGCCCATCGCATTCAAAGCATTATGAATGCCGACCTGATCCTGGTCTTTGACCAAGGAAAGATCGTGCAAAAAGGAGTTCATGAGGAACTCCTCAATCAACCCGGAATTTATCAGGACATTTACGAGATCCAGGCAAAGATCGACAGTGCCCTGCAAGAGGAAATTGATCGTGTCAACATATTATGATGAAAACGAGCTGGATGACGAGGTACACCTTTCCAAAGGCGTCTTCGGTCGTCTGCTGAAACTACTAAAAAAGTATTGGTTCCTTGTTTTTTGCGGCATTGCTTCCATTGCCTTTGTCTCCTGGCTGGACGCTTACTCCACCATGCTGAACAAGCAGATCATCGATGATGCCATCGTCACAAAAAACGTCAGCCTGATGATCAGGCTTTTCGGCAACTATTCCCTGATCACGCTGGTGCAGCTGGCGGGTTTCTTCGTGATGATGTACAGCGTTGGCCTTTTGGGAGAAAAGCTGCGCTACGATCTGCGCCGTGACCTTTTTAATCACCTGCAGAAGCTTTCTTTGTCCTATTTCACCAAAACCCCGCTGGGTTGGATCATGTCGCGCGTGACTTCTGATACCGAAAAAATGGCTGACCTGCTCACCTGGGGTATCACCGACTCGATCTGGGCGCTGACCAACATCGGCTTTGCGGTCTACTACATGCTTCGCCTGAATGCGCAGCTGGCTTTGATCGTGGTGCTTTCCTTGCCGGTCATGATCTTTATTTCTTTCAAATTCCGCGTAAAGATCTACTATCACTTCCGCCGCTCGCGCAAGGCCAATTCCAAAATGACAGCCTCGCTCAACGAGAATATCACCGGCGTGCGTATTGTCAAAGCCCTGCTGCGGGAAGATCAGAATCTGAAGAACTTCAAGGTGCTATCCACCGATATGTTCCGGGAAAGTTATCGCGCGGGTCTACTCTCAGCCATCTATTTGCCCACCATCCAGACCATCAGCGCCATTTCGCTGGTGCTGGTACTTTGGCGCGGCGGCAATATGGTCGGGAACAGCCTGATCTCAGTTGGCACCCTGCAGGCTTTTATCTCTTACATCATGTTCATTCTCTGGCCCATTCAGGACCTTGCCCGCGTTTACGCGGAAATGCAGAACGCGGTCGCCTCCTCTGAGCGTGTATTCTCCTTGCTCGAGACCAAACCCGAGATCGTTGACCGAAGCGAAACAGTCCCGACCAATTCCCTGGTTGGGGACGTGGAGTTTGAAAACGTCTCTTTCCATTATGAAACCGATGAACCTGTCATCCGCAATCTGAGTTTCAAGATCCCTCAGGGTCAGAAAGTAGCCTTGGTTGGCACCACCGGCGGCGGCAAGACCACCATTGTCAACCTGCTCTGCCGCTTTTATGAGCCCAGCCAGGGCACAATTCGCATTGCGGGTCAGGACTACCTAAATTACTCACTCGAAGACATCCAGTCGCGCATTGGCGTAGTTTTGCAGATCCCACACCTCTTTTCAGGCAGCATTCGCGACAACCTGCGCTACGGCCGACTCGACGCCAACGATGAGGAGATCGAAGAGGCAGCCAGGCTGGCTGGGGCGCATGAATTTATCAGCAAGTTTGAAAATGGCTACGATTCAAATGTTGGCGAAGGCGGCAACCAGCTTTCGGTTGGTCAGAAACAGCTTATCAGCATCGCCCGCGCCTTGCTGGCAAATCCCGACATCTTCATCATGGACGAAGCCACCAGTTCGGTCGATACCCTGACCGAAGCCCTGATCCAAAAAGGCATGCATCAACTCATGAGTGGACGTACCAGCTTCATCATTGCCCACCGCCTCTCGACCATTAAATCTGCTGATCAGATATTCGTTATTGAAGATGGTCAGATCGCGGAGAGCGGCAATCATCAGGACCTGATCCGCAAACGCGGATTGTATTACAATCTCTACACCAAGCAATTCCGGCACGATCTGGAATCGAGGCTTGATCCGTTTTCACCCACAGACGCAGTGGAAAGCCCGGCCTGAAAATGAAACTCGCCGTCAACTACTCCACAGCCCTGCAGAAGCTGATCCTAACCGAAAAGGTCAAGGTCGATCTGCTTAAATGCCCGGAATGGAACGGTCTTGTCCAGCCTGCTCTAAGCATTGGGCAGGTTTATATTCATTTTGAAATTGCCCTGGGAGTGAACAATATTCAGCGCCTGAATTTTGATCTGATTAAGCGCATGGTCGACCTGACAGACACGAAATTCATCAACACCCACCTTTCCAACGCAGCTCAACCCGCAGGTCAAAGCAAAATAGAAATTCTGGCGAATTGGGAAGCCGATCTGGCCTTCCTGAGAGAGCAACTGCCAGGGATGCCTTTCATTGCCGAAAACCTGCCCTGGCATGACTCCCTGCCTCAGCTGGAACTGGCAAGCGACCCTGAGCTGATCAGCGAATTTCTTATCAGAAACGATGTTGGCCTCCTGCTTGATCTTTCCCATGCCCAGATCACTGCCGCGATGACGGGCCTGGATTATCGGGACTATGTCGCCAGACTGCCGCTTGAGCGCCTGGAAGAGCTGCATATCACCGGCATACGGGATTACAACGGATCCATGACCGATCATTTTGAGATGCAGGAACACGACTGGCCGATCGCGGAATGGGCTGCCAGCCAGATCCGCTTCGGTGTCTGGAAAGAACCCGAGATCGTCGCCTTTGAGTACGGCGGCGTTGGCGACGTCTTCTGCTGGCGCACCGAAGAAAGCGCCCTGCTTGAGCAAGTCCCGCGTTTGTACCAGTTATTTGGCGAGAGACCCTAATGCTTCATCAACCACGAATTCGCATTTAATTTCTGCTCCCTGAATTAAACGTAATTGTACAGTGGCTGGTTTATCCCTGAGCCTGTCAAGTGCCCTCTGGGTATGTCCCCCATCCGCTGCCTTTGCAAAAATAAACACCAGGGCTTCTCATCAGAGGTTTTATGATTTTTTGCCATTGTCATTGTTTTTCTATCTTTCAGTAGATGCAGTTGCCGTAGACACCGTTTATGAGGTTTTAATAAAATAAACAACCTGTGGTATATCTTAACCATCAATCAAGAGGTATAAACACGTGAAAAAGGACGACACAGAGACTGTCAGCAGGACGAAAAGCGAGAGTATTCTCCACAAAATCAGCGACCATTTGATCAAAAACTCTCCCGGTATGCGCGTGATCAAGACAGCGCTGGCGGTGATCATTTGCCTGCTGATCGAAAATCTGCGCGGGGCCGACATGCCCACGCACGCCTGCATCGCCACCGTCGTCTGCATGCAGCCAACCCTGCGTTCCACATTCAAGGCTTCGATCGACCGAACGCTCGGTACGATCATCGCTGGCGCATATTCTTATCTCATGGCTGTTCTACTGATCGCTCATTTCGGAATGGACCCCAGGAGCCTCCTGTTTTACCTCATTCTTGGCATCCTGTCTTTTCCGCTCATGGCGATCATGATCGCCATCAAAAAACCAACTTCCCTTGCCATTTCAGTGATTGTCTTCCTGATCATCATGCTCAACGTAAGCCAGACCAACCCTCTCACCTATGCCGTTGGCAGAGTAATTGCCACCCTGATCGGTATTGCGGTCGCATTATTCGTCAACTGGTTTCCACCATTAAACAAGCTCGGAGAAAAGATCGGATCAGTTAATATTGAAAAAACTGGAACGGAGGATCCGGGAACCCATCATCCATAAAAAGGAGAAAAATGAAAGAGCAAAGTCAAATCCTGGCTGAATTAATTGACAAATCGCAGTTTATTGTCTTTTTCGGTGGAGCAGGCGTTTCTACCGCTTCTGGGATTCCCGATTTCAGATCCGCCACCGGTCTTTACAACCGTGAGAACAAAACCAGTTACTCTCCTGAGACGATGCTGAGCTACCCATTCATGCTCAGCCATCCGGACGAGTTTTACGCGTATAAACGGGAAAACCTTCATTATCCAGACGCCAAACCCAACCTGGCGCACCTCGCGCTTGCCCGTCTGGAGGCTCAAAGGCCCGAAACAACCATTATCACGCAGAATATCGATGGGCTGCATCAGGCAGCCGGTTCCAAAAATGTCCTGGAATTACACGGCAGCATGCAGCGTTTCTATTGTATGAAGTGTGGGTGCGATTATCCGGCCGCCCTGGTCTGGGAAGGTAAGGGCGTTCCCCATTGTCCGGCTTGCCAGGGCATGATCAGGCCCGATGTCGTCCTCTATGGCGAAGCCCTCAATGGCAGGGTGATTCGCCAGGCAGAGAGCGCCATTCGCCGGGCCGATCTGATGATCGTCGGCGGCACATCGCTGGTGGTCTACCCCGCGGCCGGGCTGCTCCATTACTTCCATGGGGATAATCTCGTTTTGATCAATCGCGACGAAACTCCGTACGACAATGACGCGACTTATGTTTTCCATGAAGATCTGGGAGAGATTCTCGATCAGGCGATCCAGTAAACAAGGGCTTAAACTAAAACAGCCGCCTCACCTGCGACTGTTTTAGTTTCGATCTAATATTGTTTTTTTCACAATCCGATCCTATTCGTGCGCTTTGAAAGGAGAGAAACAATGGTTGCACGAATGGTTGATATGTTAACTTGTTTTAGTTAAATCTACATCAAGACAATGTTAGCGTTTTGTTAATTCTTTTGCTCTTTTTGTTAATTTTTTAAGCACGAATCAGCCGTCATTTCCAGGCAGTTTTATGCTATGATTATAGAGATCATCATGAAATTCTGGAAGAATTATTTCCCCTTTCTCCTGCTGAATGTGCTCGTTTCGGCGGCAACCATTCTGGCGGTTTTATGGTTTTGGCAACAACGTACTACCTCGCCCAGGCCCCTTGCCACGCTGCCACCCGCCGCAACACCAACACTCCAGGCCCAGAAAACCCAGGAGATGAATGTGACGGTACAGCCACAACCTGACAGCGAAGGTTTGCTCAACATAGAAGGCGTTTTTGGCGCAGGCGATCTGAACGTCGAATACATCCTGATCCGTAATCAAAGCGATGCGAGTATCAACCTGAATGGCTGGTCGATCAGCTCTGACAACGGGAAAAGTCTGGAGCTGCCAAAGCTGATTCTCAACAAGAACGGAGCCGTGCGGCTTTATTCAAAACATGGAACCAACAGCGTGATCGAACTCTATTGGAATTCTGATCTGGCTTTATGGAAATCCGGAGACGAGATCTTCCTGATCGACGCCTCCGGTCAAAAACAGGCCAGTTGGCAGGTTCCGTAATTTTTGTAAGGATAATTTATGTCACAAGCTTATTATCGTGTTTGGCGCCCTGCCCTTTGGGAAGAAGTAGTTGGACAAGACCACATCGTCCAGACCTTGCGCAACGCCATCATCACCAATCGGGTTGCCCATGCCTATCTCTTTGCCGGCCCCAAAGGCACCGGCAAAACCACCAGCGCGCGCTTATTGGCCAAGGCTGTCAACTGTCTGAATGAGGATAAGGAAAATCAACCCTGCAATCAGTGTGAAAACTGCCTGGCAGTGAACGAAGGGCGTTTTCTTGATCTGATCGAGATCGATGCCGCCTCCAACACCAGCGTGGATGACGTTCGCGATCTGCGCGACAAGATCAATTTTGCGCCATCCCAGGGGAAGTTCAAGGTCTACATCGTCGATGAAGTTCACATGCTCTCAACTTCGGCTTTCAACGCGCTGCTGAAAACGCTGGAAGAGCCCCCCGCGCATGTGATGTTCATCCTCTGTACAACCGAGATCCACAAAATTCCCGCCACCGTGCTCTCTCGCTGTCAAAGGCACGAATTCCGGCGCATTCCGGTGCCGACCATTGTCCAGAAACTAAACGATCTGACCAAAAAAGAAAACATCAATATCGATGCCGACGCGCTTAGCCTGATCGCCCGTCAGGCGACCGGCGCGATGCGCGATGCCATCTCGATGGTAGACCAACTTAGCTCGATGTCCAGCCATGTCACGCTCGGGATCGCGCAGGAAGTTCTCGGAACGGCAACCAGCCAGGCTGTGATCAACCTGGTTGAGGCAATTCAGGCTGAAGACAGTGGCCTTGGTCTGGAGATCATCCACAAGGCGCTCGACAGTGGCACCGATCCCCGTCAGTTTGCGCGCCAGATCGTCGATTATTTACGCGACCTGCTCGTGATCCGCATGAAAGCCGGACAAAATCTCGAGCTTACCCCCGAAATGCGTGAAAAGATGAATCAGCAGGCTGAAAAGTTCGCCATTGACCACCTGGTCGCCATCATCACCGCTTTTAGCGAAGCCTCGACAGACCTGAAAGCCAACTGGCACCCCGGCCTTGGTCTGGAACTGGCATTGGCGAGCTCAATGCGCCCTCCCCAGCCTGTCATCGTTCAGGCTGAAACAAGCGGTCATGGTCGCAACCCATCCCATCCCACCGAAAATGACCAGCCTGGCCAGGCTGCAGCCGCAACATCGCCAGCCAAAAGTGAGCGCAGCCGGAACAAACAACCTGATATAAAGCTTTCTGATAATATCGGCGATTTCGTCCCCGGCACGCCCCTCACGCTGGAACTGGCAAAATCCCGCTGGGATCGGGTAAAACGTTATGTCGGCTCAGAAAATCGCATCACTGCGGCTGTATTGAATTCCGGCAAATTGGTCAAGGCGCTTGGGGATACAATTGTGCTCAATTTTGAAGGTGAAATTTTGCGCGAACGCATGATGGAAGAGAAAGCCAAAGACCTGGTTGGTCAGGCACTCGCGAAGGTCTACGGTCAGGATATTAAACTGATTTGCACCGTGGGCGATCAAAAAGTGATCCTGCCAAACGAAAGCGATCAGGCAGAAAACGATCTGGTAGACTATGCAATTAACCATTTAGACGGACAATTACTCGAAGGTGACCCCTTCGCGGAAGGAAAGGATAATTAATATGGCAAAAGGATATCGTGGACCCGCCGCAGGCGGCAGAGGGCAAGGCAATATGATGGCGCAGCTGGCCAAATTGCAGGAACAAATGCAACAAGCCCAGGCTGATCTGGCAGAAGAGACCGTCACTGAAACCGCCGGTGGAGACGCTGTCTCGGTGACGATGACCGGCGCTCAGGTCTGCAAAGCGATCGAGATCGCGCCTGATCTGCTCGAAGATGCCGATGTTGAAATGCTGCAGGATCTGGTTTTGACAGCGATTAACAAGGCATTGGACAGCTCACGCCAGCTTTCAGAAGAAAAAATGTCGCCCTTTACCAGCATGCTGGGCGGGTTTGGATTCTAAGGCTTTATGCGCGCGATTCCAGATCCGGTTCAAAACCTGATCGACGCTTTTTCGCACTTACCGGGGATCGGGCCCAAGACCGCTTCCCGGTTGGCCTTTCATCTGCTCAAAGCGCCGGAGGCTCTCTCTCTCGAACTGGCCGAAGCGCTGGAAGGCTTGAAAAGCGGCACCTCCCACTGCCAGCAATGCTTTAACATCACGCTGGCAGGTGAAGAAATTTGCGACATTTGCGCCTCCTCCAACCGCAGTGAGGAAACCATTTGCGTGGTCGAAGAGCCGCTGGACGTCATCGCCATCGAACGCACCGGCGTTTATCAGGGCAAATATCACGTTCTCATGGGCGTGCTCTCCCCGATCGAGGGGATCGGGCCGGATCAGATCAAGATTTTCCCGCTGCTGGAACGGCTCAAACAGGAACCCGTCAAGGAAGTCATCATCGCCACCAACCCATCCATGGAAGGTGACGCCACCGCGCTCTATCTCCAGCAGCGCATCCAGCCGCTCGGGATCAAGGTCTCGCGCCTGGCACGCGGTTTGCCGGTTGGCGGGGATATCGAATACGCCGACCAAAACACCCTCCAACGCGCCCTGGCATACAGACAAACGATGGACTAAAAACGATTTAACACTTAGTGGTACCATTTTAATCATCATTGAGACTGGTTTGTCCCCTTTCGCCTGACCAAACCGTCCTTATTAAATCTATGATTAAACACGCTCTCCTCAGCCTCTGCCGCACCAAAGGACGCACATTCCTTTTTACCTTATTAATCCTTGCCCTGACTATCGTATTAACCCTCGGCGTCAGCGTTTGGGCGGCTATTACTCAGTTTTTGGCTGATGCGGACGATTTCTACACCACCACCGCCCAGATCGAATATATCGGCAAAGATTATCCCAAAGACACGCTTTCTGATCCCGCTATGCTTGAAGAGCTGGAAGACTTCGACCTTAAGAGCATCATTAGCGACCCGGCTGTGCTTTCCTGGAACCCCAACCAGCGCACCTATGCCTATGTGGAAGGTTTCCGCCGCGATGATCTGGAGATGCCCAATCGTGGTCAAACGATCCTGGTTGTTACAGGCAACTCCTACTCAGACAGCTATAATGCTTATCTTTCACGTGCCGTTGAAGTGCTTTATTCCCACAAGATTGAAGCTGATGATAACGTCCTGATCAACAAGAGCGTTGGCTATCTCGAGCCTCATCGCTACTACCTGCTTCTTGGAGAGTCCACAAAATCACGTCTTCCCTTTGAAATTGTCCAGCCCAAAGCGTTGGATTCTGAATATGCGACCAACGTTGGCATGGCTTTCCCGACAATCCTGGACATCACCAATCCTGATGGCAAAAGTTACACCATTCCTGAACAATATTACACCGCTGCCCGCAGCATGGAAGTAGGCAGCAACAGTCTGACCATCAACGGCGTTGACAGCCTTGCAAGCTTCCTGCCTTTCCATCAGGCCGAGTTGTACCTGCTTGAAGGCCGCGATTTCACAGAAGAAGAGTTAGCCAACCATGCTCATGTGATCGTCTTGACCGATTACGTTGCCAAAAGGCTTGGGAAAGGCATTGGCGACAGCATCGGGCTTTTCTTCTCCCCACCCGACAGCACCGGCACCAGGCCTTCCTATTGGGCTGGCAATGGCTTTCGCAATCAGGCAAGCTTCAAAATCGTTGGCATCACCAACAATGTTCCCGACCTTAGTTGGCACGCTTTCGTCCCTTCCGGACTGGGCATCCCTTATTCTGAGATTCCGATTGGCTACACCGTTGGCCAGCTTCAGCTAAAAAACGATCAGGCCGTCCAGTTCAACCTGCGCCACCAACCCGCCATGCGGGGACGTTTCATTATGACCATCTATGACCAGGGCTATTCCAACGCCGCTGAACCATTTCAGCAGATTCTGCGCATTGCGCAACTGCTTAGCATCATCTCGGGGCTGGTGCTGTTGGTCGTACTGATCTTTTTTGCTTACGTCTTTGTTTACCGCCAGCGCGAAACTGGTCGGACAATGCTGATGCTTGGCACAGAAAAACGCCAGGTGGCGACTTATTTCCTGCTAAGCGCAGGCGTGATCGCCCTGATCGGCACGCTGACAGGCGCGTTGATCGCTTATCGCCTGCACGACCGCGTGATCGACTTTGTGCGCGAAAACGCCAGCAACCAGATGCTGATCGATACCCGTTACAGTGACGGCAACCTGAGCATCTCACGCACACTTGAATTTGCCCCAGAAATCAGTCAGGATTTCTTTCTTTACACCGGTTCAGCTGTGCTCGTGCTGGCTTTGCTAACCTGCGCTTACTTCCTTTTCAAAGCCATCTTTGAGCAACCGAAAGTGCGGAAAACCATCACGCCAAAGAAAATGAAGGGGCGCACATCCCACCTGCAAGGCGGAGCTTCAAAATATGCCATCCTCTCCTGTTTGCGGGGTGGCTCTCGCAGCCTGGTGGTTCCACTCATGGCGGTTGTGATCGTCTTTTTCTTCGGTCACCTGGCAAGCACTTCGCAGCGCTACCGGCTTGAAATAGATCAGATTTACAAAAACACACAAATTCAGGGAAGGTTCACAGATTACAAAGGCAAGTCAGTTGACCGGCAAATTATTCCGGCCGATCTGCTTTACAAATTGCTCCATTCCGGCAAGATCGACCAGCTGGCATTGACACAGTCTTTCCAAAGCATTTTTGCCGGCATTCCGATCCTTGCGGATGGCACCACCCAGGAAGTCGCTCCCATTATTCCACCCTACGACAACCCCTTCGCTATGGAAAACTTCATGCAGCTCTTCACAAAGCCAGGGACGGGCATACGCGTGATCCCTACCAACGATATCCGTCATGCCCCGGAATTTTTCTACTCCGGCAATCTTAAAATCGAATTCCTGCCCGGATATGATGAGAGTTTCCTTGCCAGGCCGACGGTCGAAGAAGAGATCAGCTATATTGATACCTACAAGTACCTTGGTGAAGATGACATAGAGATCGTTCCGCTCATGGCCGCCACCCACTCGGATGGGATCGTCTCCAACGACCTGATGAAACGCTTGAACGCAAGACTTGGCGACACGATACGACTCGATTATTTTCCTCTGACCAGAGGCGTTTGGCTGACCGATCTGGATATACACATCGTCGGCACCTACAGCCAGCAAGGCAATGCAGAAACCATTTACATTCCCCTCAGTGCGAATTTTGACACCCGCTTGCTTTGGGGAGAAGGTCAGCCGACTGATGGCCACCCGCTGCCTTTGCCGGAAGATGAGGATTTGCTAAAATCGCTCCAGCAAACCACTTTCCAGAGCGCCGCCTTCCTTCAACAAAATGCCAGCCAATTGCAGGATCTTAAAGGATATTTTGCGGACCAGCAATATTCGCAGGTTAACAAGATTGGGCGGATTCGCGCTTTCGTCGTGCTGGAAGACGCGGTTTTTAATAACACAGTTGCCAGCATTGAACAACAGATCGAGTACACCGATGTGCTCTACCCCATTCTTGTGAGCCTGACGATCGTGATCGCCCTTGTGGTCTCATACCTTATCACCATCAATCGCAGAATGGAGCTGGCGACCATGCGCGGCCTCGGCAGCCCCAAACGTACCATCTTTGGAAGCTTTTTCATCGAACAACTCATCCTCGTCCTGCTGGGGGTCATCATCGGCACTGCCGGTTGGTACATCTGGCGAGGCGAAACAATTCCTTTACACCAGGGCTTGATTATTTTATTCATTATTGCGTATCTGATCGGTGCCTCCGTATCTATCGGCATCGCTTTACGACAAGATCTCATGTCCATCCTGGGAGACAGGGACTAAAGGAGCATCATGGCACTTTTGGAACTCAAAAACGTAAGTTTTCGTTACAACACCCGTTATCACAGCATCGAGGCGGTGAAGCAGGTCTCCTGTGACTTTGAGGAAGGCACAGTTTACGCCATCATTGGCAAATCCGGCAGCGGGAAAAGCACCCTGCTTTCCCTTTTGGCTGGGCTTGCGCTGCCATCGGACGGAGAAGTTCTTTTTGACGGCAAAGCCACCTCCACCATGAACCTGGCCAGATACAGACGTGAGAACGCCGCCATGATCTACCAAAGCTTCCGCCTGTTACCTTTGCTAACCGTTTCCGAAAACATCACCTACCCGATGGAATTGCGTGGTTTGAGAGGAAAACCAGCCCGCGAAAAAGCCGCCGAACTCGTGAAGAGAGTTGACCTGCCGGAAAGCGTGCTGGATCGATACCCAGACATGCTTTCAGGCGGTGAGCAGCAGCGCGTTGCCATTGCCCGCGCTCTCTCCATGGACACCCGACTGCTGCTGGCTGACGAACCGACCGGAAATCTGGATGAGGATAACGGTAAAAATATCATTGACATCCTCGTCAACCTTGCACATGAGGATGGATATTGCGTCGCGATTGCCACGCATGACCTGGCCATTCTGCCGCGTATGGATATCGTCTATTCCATGAATTCCGGCATCCTGATCCAGACCCAACCAGCTCAAGAAAAGAAGCTCGGCAAAGAAGCAGGCAAGGAAGACGATGAAGCCTAAGCTATCAAAAACACTTCTGCTCGCTCTGATCTGGCTGCTCATCCTGTCCTCCTGTTCGGTTTTTCCCGTGGAGAAAACCCAACCTGCCCTCTCGCCGCAACCGACCTGGACGCCCTTACCGCAAAAAACGGATCAAGCCTTTGTGATCGAAGGGAATGACAACCGCTTTCCCTTTAATGACACCGTTTTGATCCTCTTCAAACCATCCGAAAGGGAAGCCTGGCAAGCTTTTGACCTAACAAACGATAGATACTATGACCTTTCCGATCTTCCGACTACCGATCTAAATAGCAGTCCTTTAATCGATCGGGATGGAAAACTAATCCTCCATTTCGGGCAGGAAATCTATGTCCTGAACGCTAGTGGTGAGAAGGTAAAGATCGAACTTCCCGCCAATGCCGATCCGACCCTTCGCTGCGAATTTCCTTATCAGAATCAAATTTATTGCCTGAATGCCGATCTTAGTCAGGCTTTTGTGATCGATTCAGACCTAAGCCTTCGGAATATCTGGATGAACCAGCCGCAGCAAGCAGTGGCTGGTGAATTCCATCCACTCTATCGCACCGCGAACGACCAGATTCGGGCGCTTTACCCGGAATCCCTTCATATGGTGCTCGACGAAGGCATATATTTGCGCAGCTTTGACCTTAAAACTGAGTCTTTTGAAGAACTATTGCTTAAAATGCATTTTGATAAAAATGAATCACCGGAAGTGTTGGCAAAAGCAGCAGCCAACCCGCAGGCTTACATGTCGGGCATGGAACCGATTGAGATATTGGCCTTGGTGGACGATTTCTCGCAGGCGTATATGAACATGCTTACGGAAAGCGTGATCGAAAAGGATGTTTTCTACCCTTACACCCATTCAATTGATCTCAATACAGGCTTATATACGTATATTAAACCCCAATTAACCGATGGTTTGTTTGAAAGCACTTATACCTATCGGGAAAATTTGCTCATTCCCCGCAATAAAGCGACCAGTTCGGACAAAAATTTCAGCTGGCCCGAAGTCTACACCCTTCAGGACATGCGCCCCACCCTCGGATTGGCCGACTGGTTACCGCAGGATGAACCGATCATGGAAGTCTTTCCTTATGGCGAAGGCTGGATGCTCCTAACCTCTAAGATTCTTTATTATCTCGATGCCAGAGGGATCATCTTCCACCGTTTTGAGCTGTCTGAGGAGATTACCGCGCTGCTTTTGGAAAACATTCCCCATACGCTCACCCGGCCAACTGAACCCAGATAAGAATTGTCGAAATTACGCGTCCCAGCGATTCAAGCCGCTAATTCTACAACAAAATTTTCTTAAATTGCCAACAACCTCCTGCTCCTTTCTGTTTAAACATGTATAATTTGTATTGTGAACAACAGGACATAAACAGAGAAAGGCATGCCCAATAAGACAAACGAAATCCCGATCTGAAAGAAAGCTTTGAAATAAATCGTTATCAATAAAGGAGAGTTATGGCTGACGAAAAGAAATTAGGCGATCTAAAAGATTTATACAAGAGTCTATCCTGGCAATTGCTGGAAGTGACCGAAAACGCAGCAATTGCTGCTGCCAGAGCGGCAGGGCAGGGTGATAAGAACCTGGCTGATAAAGCGGCAGTTGACGCGATGCGCACTGCGCTCAACCAAATCCCTGGTGTATCAAGTGTGATCAAAATTGGTGAAGGTGAACGGGACGACGCCCCCATGCTTTTCATTGGTGAGAAACTGGGCAAGGGCGATATTAACATCGATATCGCGGTCGATCCCCTTGAAAACACAAACGCGACCGCAAATCTGAACTCAGGCGCTGTTTGCGTCCTGGCTGCTTCTCCAAGAGGCGGGCTGATCCATGCCTCTGATTCCTACGTGGACAAATTATGTGTCGGCCGCGATGCCGCTAATTACGTGGACATTCGTCTCGAACCAGAAGAAAATGTCAACCGCCTGGCAAAGGCGCTCAAACGCCGCAGCAACAACGAACTCACCATCACCGTGCTGGACAGACCGCGCAACGAAGAGCTGATCCGCCGATTGCGCTCGACCGGTGCCCGCGTTCGCCTCATCATGGATGGCGACCTGATGCCCTGTGTTTTCGCCTGCTTTAAGGGCGTTGGCGTGCATGCCGTCATGGGCATTGGTGCCGCGCCAGAAGGAGTCATCTCCGCTGCCGCAGTTAAACTATTGGGCGGCAAAATGCAAGCCATCTGGAAGCCAAGAGACGAAAAAGACGCCGAACGCCTCACGAAAATGGGCATCCGTTTGGATGACGTTTACACCCAGGACGATCTTGCCCCCGGCGATGACCTGATCTTCTGCGCGACTGCTGTGACCCCGGTCATGACCACCTCCAAAGCAGTTCTGGAAGGCGTTAGCTTCTTCCCCGGCGGAGCGAAAACCAGCAGCCTGGTCATCACTCGCGGCTTTATGAACTTCGTCCCCACCACCCACGTCCTCGACCACACTGTCTTTGACGAAGAAGGCAGCGAATTTAGACTGTATTAGTAATAATTACTTTAAATTCGGGTGGACCTTCCCGTCCACCCTTTTTTGTTTAAACCCGTAAATCCATCATCGTTAAGGGGAACAGACCCAGGCTATTTTTCTACTCCCAATTGTTTCATATTTTGGTTTTTTTTGCGATGGCCTGTTGCCTGTATGGCAGAAGCAAAACTGGGATTAAATGCAGGTGGTTTCAAATCCACACCCGAACAATTCGATCAAAAAAACCAAAAAACAAACGAGGTCTGGAATCCCAGACCTCGTTTGTTTCATTAACAAAATGATGCTTTACTTCTCCAACGACTTTTTGATCATCACACCAAGGCGGCGGACGCCTTCGCGAATCTTTTCGGGGTTGGTTGCCGAGAAGTTGAGGCGCATGGTATTGTTGGGGCCACCGTTGGGGTAGAAGGGGGTGCCGGGGACATAAGCGACCTTTTCTTCAACAGCTTTGGGGAAGAGCTCAAGGCTGTCACAGCCTTCCGGCAGGCGCAGCCAGAGGAAGAGACCGCCATTGGGCACGGTCCAGGTTGTGCCTTCGGGCATGAAGTCTTTGAAAGCCTGCAGCATGGCGTCACGGCGTTCCTTATAGATACGGCGGATGGTGCTGATGTGTTCGGGCAGCCAGTCAGCGGAAGCCAGTTCATAGGCGAGGTATTGGTCGAAGGTGGAGCACTGCAGGTCAGCGCCTTGTTTGGCCTGGACCATGCGTTTGATGATCTCCTGCGGGGCAATGGCCCAACCGATGCGAAGACCGGGAGCAAGGATCTTGGAGAATGTGCTGGTGCGGATCACATTGCGACCAAATTCAGTATCGTTCTTTTGCTGATATTGGGCGTCCAGCGCGGCGATGGAAGGCAGCGGTTCGCCTTCGAAAATGAGCTTTCCGTAAGGATCGTCTTCGATCAGGGGCACGCTGTATTGATTGGCCAGCTCGATCAGGCGCTTGCGGCGTTCGAGCGTCATGGAAACGCCGAGGGGATTATGGAAGTTGGGCAAAACATACATGAATTTGATGTTCTGGCGGATCAGATCTTCCAACTTATCGGTGATCAAGCCGTTCTCGTCAGTCTCGGCGGTAACATAGGTCGGGCCATAAGGGTTCCAGGCCTGGAGCGCGCCAAGATAGGTTGTCGCTTCGGTCAAAACGCGATCGCCCTGATTGATAAAAATACGACCAACAAAATCGAGCGCTTGTTGGGAACCGGTGGTGATCAGAATATTATCTTTGGTGATATTAAGGCCGTCTTTGCGGGCATCTTCCGCGATCCATTCGCGCAGGGGGTCATAGCCTTCGGTGGTTGTATATTGTAGCGCTTTGCGACCATAGAGATCGAGAACTTTTTCAGCGGCTTTCTTACTTTCTTCGATGGGGAAGAGTTCAGCGGCGGGGAACCCGCCTCCGAATGAGATTACGTCCGGTTGATTGGTGACCTTCAATAATTCTCGAATGAAAGAGCTTTTCATTCTTTGGGTTCGATTTGCGAATCGCAGTTCCCAGGGTGTTGTCATGATTGTTTTCTCCTTTTTTCTCTTGTTCTAATTATTTCATGTAACGACTAACAATGGTTGCCGCACCAGGTAAGGCCACGCGATCGCCTTGGGTGAGTTGGGCGGGCGGGTTCTGGCACCAGCTTGGCGCGTTCTGGAAGATGAAAATTTTTGTTCCTTCGACGGTAGCTTTCTTGTCAAGAAAAGCCTGGCCAGTGAGGTAGCCATTGCTGTCAATGGCGCAGCTGGTAACAAAACCGATCATGCGGCCCTTGATGTCAACGACGGGGTCGCCATGATGTGCCATACGAACGGCTTTTTCGTCAAAGGTGAAGCGAGCCACAACCCCTGTACGTTTGGCTTCGCGTGCGACAAAGGTTTCGCGACCAATGAACCAGGCAGAGTTGAGCTTGAGGAAAGGCAGGAATCCGGCTTCGCCAACGGTCAGGTTGGTATCGCCGCCCATTTCGTGCCCATAAAGGGGCAAACCGGCTTCGGTACGCAGGGAGTCACGTGCGCCAAGGCCGCAGGGCAGCAGCCCCATTGGCGTGCCAACTTCCATGATGGCATTCCACAGGTGGACAACATTGTCGGGGTGGACAAAGATCTCGAAAGCCATCTTTTCGCCGGTATAGCCGGTACGGGAAACGATCACATCCACGCCAGCCACAACGCTGTCACAGAGTTGGTTGCGGTCCAGGCGGCGGATCTTACGGCATTCTGCCGGATCGGCCAGCTTGAGCAGGATATCGCGGCTGATCTGGCCCTGCAGGGCGATGTCAACCAGCATATCCTTGCCTTCTTTGGGGTCCTTGAGATTGCGCAGGATCACATTGCGACCAAATGCGGTCACATAAGGGCGCTCCCGATCGACCAGGACCTTGCCATCCTTGACGGCGTTCAGCCAGGCCCAGTCTTTGGCTTCGTTGGCGGCGTTGACCACCAGCAGGTATTTTTCAGCCGCAATGCGGTAGATGATCAGGTCGTCGATCACGTTGGCATCCGGATCCAGGAAGTGGGTATAGACCGATTCGCCGATGCGGCGGAAGAGGACGTCGTTGCCGCAGACAGATTCGAGGAAGACAGCCGCATCCGGCCCTTCAGCCAGGAAAACGCCCATGTGGGTTACGTCAAAGAGACCGCCAGCCTGACGGGTGGCGAGGTGTTCCTGCAGAACGGAGGTGTACCAAAGCGGCATTTCCCAACCAGCGAAAGGCGTCATTTTGGCGCCGAGATCGACATGGGTTTGATAAAGCTGGGTGCGCTTCAGAGGAGGATCAATGGGTTCTTCCCAATGGAACTCGGGGTGGGCTTCCAGGTCGGTTTGTTTGGGCATGCCGACGAAATAGGGCTTGCGCAGATCGATGGGGTCGTTGTCTGGTTTGGCGTAATTGGGCACGGCCTTGTGAATTGAAATTGGGCCCGGGATTCTCTGGGTCAGGTCTTCGTCATAATAAATAAAACCGGTTGAAAGGCCGATGATCCACAACCCGACAAGACCAAGCTTATCGGAGGAAACGGTCAGATTGTAGCGATAGGGGTTCACACAGGTGAGAACGCCTTCGATATCGCCAGAAGTGGTGTGCATGATGGTCTTTTGACAATCGCCAGGATTCAAGGCTTCGACGTCACTGGTGACGGCGAAATTGAGAAAAGCCCTTACCGTCTCGCCGGTCATTTCCAAAGCTGCCAGCTCTGTGGAAGGATGATCTTCAAGATAGAAATAATGCGGGAAACCGTGGAATTGTTCGATCTCGTCCATGCCTGGCTTGGAATCGGCCATTTGGCGGACTTCACTGTTGATTTGAACCATGGTCTCAAAATCGACTTTGGCTCTGGTCTTGTTGCCGGTGCGCCCGATCATGTGATAGGGGGTGGTAGCCTTGAAGAGTCTGTCGGTCAATTGGGCGATTTTGATCATGTCTTCTTCTTTGAAACCGCGTTGGGTCAACCAGGTGGTTCCGAGGCGGATGCCGGTGGAACGCAGGGCAGATTTGTCACCGGGGATGGTGTTGCGATTGGTGACAATGCCAGCCAGGTCGAGAATTCGCGCACCCAGATCGCCATTCAGGGGGATGCCATCCGGGCTCTTGTAGGATTTACAGTCGATCAGGCACATATGGCTGTTGGTGCCGCCGTAAGGCACCTTGACGCCAAGCTCCTTGAAGGCGTTGGCAAGGGCCTGAGCGTTTTTCAGGGTCTGGTGCTGAAGCTCAACAAATTGATTGGTGGTCGCCAGTTTGAAGGTCAGCGCCATGGCGGCCATGGTATTGACGTGAGGGCCGCCTTGTTCGCCGGGGAAGACGCCCTTATCGATCTGTTCTCCCAGTTCGCGATCGTGGCAAATGATCACCGCGCCGCGGGGGCCGCAAAGTGTTTTGTGAGTGGTGAAGCTGACGATATCAGCAATGCCGATCGGGGAAGGAACGGTTTTGGCGGCGATGAGGCCGGCAATATGAGAAACATCAGCCAGCAACCAGGCGCCAACTTCATCAGCTATTTCACGGAATTTTTCCCAATCCGGGATCCAGGGATAAGAGGTATAGCCAGCAACGATGACCTTGGGTTTTGCATGGTGGGCGATCTTGCGAATTTCTTCGTAGTCAAGCCGTTCGGTTACCGGATCGACCGTGTAATGATAGGCATTGTAAAAGAGGCCTGAGCGATTGACGGGGGAACCGTGGGTCAGGTGACCGCCATGGAGCAGATCCATGCCCAAAATGGCATCGCCTGGCTGGATCAGGGCGGTGTAGATGGCGGTATTGGCCGGGGCGCCCGAAAGAGGCTGAACATTGACCCAAAGATCATCAGGGATCAGGTCATTGGCGGCAAACAACTCAGCGGCACGACGCCGAGCCAGGGCCTCGACCATGTCAACATATTCGACGCCTTTGTAATAGCGCCCATCGCTGTGACGGCGATAGCGACCAAGCTGAAGCCCGTAGTCCATGATCGTTTCTTCGTCCTGATAACGGGTTTCGGGACGGGGATAGCCTTCGGCATAGATATTGGTGAAGGGCGAGGCGAGCAGGTCGCGTACGGACTGGGGCGCGATGCTCTCGCTGGGGATCATGATCAGACGCCTGGCTTGCCGTTCGGTTTCGAACTCAACCAGATCTTTGACGTTGGGATCGTAATCTTCAACTCTTTTGTGGAACAAATAATCACTCATCGATGAACCTCTACTTAAATATTTCCCCACTTCTGTGGAGATTGTTGGTGTTGGGAGTTGGGGATTGATGGGAATATGTACAGGTAGCAGAAGCTAACATGCAGCGACTGCATGAAAAACTCGTCAGCTCATTCTCTATCGCCATCGACATAATTGTACCTTATAAAGTGCACAAAATTGAAGATGATTTTGGGGTAAATACGTGTAAATTAGAGAAACAAAGGCAATATTGGTTTGCGCAATCAAAATGCTTGAGCACGTGAAGTAAACCGGGTCAGGGGAGAATGTCACAATAATGATAAAGGAGAAAAATGTAGTATCTAAAAGGGTTTCTGAGCTTTCACAAAGTACGAAATTCAAAAATACTGCTCAATCGTGATGTTTTGTAATCGGTGCCATAGAGTGATACCAATGGTGACGATGTTTGCAATATTACTAATGTGAAAAAAGAGAGCGAACTTATACTAATAATTTCATTGGTCAAAGTGACATTTGGTGTGTCGCTTTGAACATGAAGAAACTGGCACAACCTGCGATTAATCAATGTCCTGTTTGGAATGTTGAGTAATGTTGTCGAAATGTTTCGAAATGTTATCGAAATCTTTCGAAATGTTTAGTATACTTCTGGTAGTTAAATGACAATAGGAGGATTATTCGATGAAGATAACGGAATTGTTTTACGATGTGATAACAGAAGATATAGAATGCGAATTTAAATCTATACTAAAATCGGAAAACCCTGTAAAGTGGGCCAAAACAATTGTAGGTTTTGCAAACAGCGATGGGGGCATGTTGTTCGTGGGCGTTTCTAATAATAGAGAAGCCTTTGGACTTGATTTAGACGAAATTGACAGAACAAAAAACCTTGTTGCAAAAATCAATGACCGGCATATTTTCCCTCATGTTAAGCTGCGTTATATGATGCGAAGCGTAGATGCGAATGCGGAGAGATTTGTCCTCGCAATCATAGTTTCTCCATCGGAATCCATTGTCAGGTATCGCGAAGGAGATTTTAATGAGACCGTATTTGTGAAAGGCGATGGGAATTCAACTCCGGCCACCCCGGAAGACATTATTTCTCTGTCAAAAAGAAAATTCGGCGTGGACAATGAAACAAGTGAAATTTCTTATTCAGAAACGGAATGGACGTCTTATATCGAGTTATGCAGGGAGTTTAGAAAAGATTCATCGGCACCAACTCTAAAAACATTGCAAAATGAAGAAATTGTATCTAAAGACGGCTATGCAAAAACAGGCTTTTTGATGTTTAAAGACGGGTATGACGGCGATGATACGCTAATATGTTGCCGTTTATGGAGAGGTGATACCAAAACCGGAGATGTGTTGGACAGCGGGAGATTCAAAGGTGCGTTGTCAGGTGTTTTTAAAGAGACACTTAAGTTTATTGAACGAAACACAAAAACAGGCTGGAAAAAAACACAAAACGGCGGCCGTGAAGAAATCCGTTCCTATCCAAAAGAAGCATTGCGCGAGGCATTGGTAAACGCAATCGCGCACAGAGATTACGCTATTTCAGGAACGCAGATAGATGTTGACATATTCAGTAACAGAATCGATATTGTTTCGCCGGGCTCGTGGTTATTGCCAAGACCTTACGAAGAATATCCTATAGGTTCAATACCTTCCATCCGCAGAAACACAATAATTGCTGCATGTTTAGACGTAGCAAATCTGATGGAGCGTGGCGGAACAGGTTTTCAAGCTATGATTAACAGCTACAGAGGTTATGGAGATGAAAAGCAGCCTGGTGTACTGATATATCCCGGGTTCTTGAATTTGCGTTTGTTTGACCTTCTTTTTCAGGAAGAGTCCTCTTCTGAAGAATTAACAGATACTGAAAAGGTATTAGAACTATTGAAGGAATCTCCAAGGTCGGTGAAAGACTTGCAAGCGGTGACAAGATTTAAGAGCAGGAGCAGTTTTTTGTCAGAGGTATTGAACCCACTGATAGAGGAAGGACTTGTTTATCGTGAGGGTAGTGCAAAATCGCCAAGCGCAGTTATAAAGTTGAAGCAAAGGAGTTAGAGATTATGGTAACGAAAATTCAGTTTCCTAAAAATTTAAACCGAAATTCGCAGGAGGTGTAAGAATGAGTGATTATCTGAAATTTAATCAAGATAGATGGAATAATGTTTCGAGAAATAAAGGTAATCCATATACTGTTCCAATCAGTCATGAAGAACTTATGGAAGCTAAGGGTAAGCCAATAGAGGTAAGTTTGACTGTTGGAAAAGTTGTTCCCACAGAATGGTTTGATAAAGCGAAAGGAAAGAAAATTTTGGGATTAGCTTGTGGAGGGGGTCAACAAGGGGCAATCTTTGCAGCTAAAGGATTTGAAACGACTATCATGGATTACTCAGAAGAACAACTTGCATCCGATAGGCTGGTAGCCAAAAGAGAAGGTTTACCAATAGCAACGGTGCAAGTAGATATGACAAAAGAATTCCCCTTTGAAGACGAGAGCTTTGATATTGTCTTTTGCCCTGTTTCCAACGCTTACATAGAAGATTTAGAAAATATGTGGACCGAGTCATACCGTGTATTGAAAAAAGGCGGATTGCTGATGGTAGGTTACATGAACCCATGGATATATATGTTTGATTCCGATGTGGTATGGGATAAACCGAACGAGGAGCTTACTTTGAAATATAGCTTACCGTTTAATTCGAGAAAATTGGAAAAAGAGGAGATTATCACGATAAATCCGGAATATGGTTATGAATTTAGCCACACTTTAGAAACTCAAATCGGAGGGCAATTAAAAGCCGGTTTTGCCATGATTGATTTTTATGAATCCAAAGATTCAAGGAATAGACTTACAGAATTCGCTCACGATTATATCGCCAATCTATGTGTTAAATATTAGTTAATTATGCGCACAAAGAACAGTTTTACCCCTGATGTTAGACAAATGCTATATTCGAAAGAGGTTGATTTTACTGGGCTTTATGAATGTAAAAACAGCCAAAAACGGCGTTTTGTTTTCGACTTCTCCTCAAGGGAAGTGGTCATAATAATGCTAAAGGGGGGACTCAGTAGCGAACAGGGCTTCAGAGCTTCCAGAAAAACAAAAACTGTAAATTATGTGCTATAAAGAAATGAACTGCTTACAATTTGTAAGCAGTTGAAAATAAAAGCAACAGATGGAAAAATGAGAATACTGATGTTACAGATATGCAAGGCATTTTCCGAATCGTTCAACCTATTCCATCACCTAAAGCTGAACCCTTTAAAATGTGGTTGGCAGAAGTGGGAAAAGAAAGAATCGATGAGATTATCGATCCTGAGTTTACTATCGACAGAGCTTTGCAAACATATCTTTAAGAAGGCTATTCCAGAGAGTGGAATAATCAGAGACTTCAAGTTATACAGGATAGAAAAGAATTAACGGATGCTTGGCAAGACCATGGAGATAAAGCAGGGGCTGTTGCAGTCCGCTGAGTAGAATAGGTGGAGGATAAAGGCATGGACATATCATTCAAGTGTGATAATCAAAAGTTCAATTATAGAGTATGTGCCATGATGATTTTTGATAATAAAATATTAGCAATTCGTGATGATCGATCACCGTACCTCTATCTTCCGGGGGGCAGGGTAAGCATGGGTGAGACTGCCGAGCATGCAGTTGTCCGAGAGGTACAGGAAGAGCTGGGAATAACACCGAAAATAGTACGACCATTGTGGCTGAACCAGGCTTTCTTTACAGAGGATGTTGATCATCTTGATTATCATGAGCTATGTGTATATTTTTTAATGGATATATCACATACTGATTTATTGTTAAGAGGAGAACGGTTTGAATGGAAAGAAAGAAAGCGAACTCATATTTTTGAATGGTTGACGTTTGAACGGATAAAAGACGAGTACTTCTATCCCCTGTTTTTAAAAAAAGAAATATATAATCTTCCAAGAGAATTTATGATTCGAACGGAAAAAGAATAAAACAACAAAATCCCGGTTTGTTGTACCAAAAGTCGTTCAACCCCTGATCTCAGACAAATGCTACATATAGAAAAACTTGATTTCACGGGGTTTTATGAATGGAAAAACACCTAAAAACAGCGTTGTATTCACAACTCCGCCTCAGGTTATGTAGGCTTCCACTTGAAGAGTTGAATTCTACACACGCAAATCTAGCCGCGCACGACCCTGATTTTCACTAAAGAATTGCCGATTGCACAAACAAAAAATCGTTCTTTACTGGTTTATAATTAAAGAATGACCGATCAAAAGGGAATTGACCTGAAAGATGAGGTTGCCCTCATCAACGATGCCCGCACGAACCCTGAATCGTTTGGTTTGCTTTATGAAAAATACGTAGGTCGCATTTATAACTATGTTTATTTTAAAGTCGGCAACCATGACGATGCGGAGGATCTGACCGCAAAAGTGTTCTTCAAGGCATTGAACAATATTGGCAGCTACCGCCACATGGGTTTGCCCTTCAGCGCCTGGTTGTACCGGATCGCGCATAATCTGGTCGCGAATCACCATCGCGATCGCTCGCGCGTGACAGAGGTCTCGATCGAAGACCTTGAACTTGCTGACCCAAGCCGTTCGGCCCACCCGGAAGCCCTGATGGTACGAAAACAGGATAATGCTTATTTGCTGGAATTGATCAAAGACCTGAGCCCTCAAAAACGGGATTTGATCGTATTGAAATTCGTGCAAAAACTTTCCAACGAGGAGATCGGGGTTGTTTTTGGCAAAACTGAAGGAGCCATCAAAAGCCTTTACCACCGTACGTTGACGGAATTAAAAGAAAAAGCCAGTCAGTACAACCACACCCGTAACCTCTGAAATTGAATGGGGTTTTTAAATACAGGAGATCAAAAAATGGATATGACCGATGATTTAAACGCCGAGTTGAGCGATTTTGAGGCTCAAATTGCATCGGAAATAAATAAGATCAAACCTAATGTCGTCTTTGTTGACGATCTGCGCGACCGCCTGCTGGGTTCACGAGTTTTTGAATACCGCCGCTCCATAGGGGCCATTTTGGTGGCAAGTTTCTCGATCCTGCTAATGGGAACGCTTAGTTATTGTGTTGGAAGACTTTTCAGCAAGGCGAAAAAGATCGTTTCTCGTTAATCATGACATAAAAAACAAAAAAGCGACTCCAATTGAGAGTCGCTTTTTTTGATTAATTACAGGGATGGTGCGTGAACCGCCCCGTTCTTTCAAACTTTAGGCTTCGTATATGTCGCGAACCCAATCGCCGATCAGCCAGTATTTGAAATCGCGGTGGTGATAGCTGTCAACGGCAGCCACAATGGCATAGACCATTGCGGCAACTGGGATCAGAGAGAGCAAAATCGCGATCGGAATACAGAGAAGGCCAATAAGGACAACTGATAGAACGCCAGAAACCGCCCAGGTGATTCCCGCCAGGATGGCGCCACCAAAGAAAAAGATGCCCTGGAAGATGAGAGCCTGAAGGCTTTGGTAGGCAACATACTTCGAGCGATCTTTATAAGCGAAATAGATGATCAATGGTGGAAGGATACCCAACACGGCCGTTAGAAGGTTGAGAAAAATGCTAAGATGGGCAAACATGGCCAGGGTTTTTTCCTCGGAATGATCGAGGGCTGGTTTTTCCGCAATTGGGGTGTAGTTGACACCGTCATCGCTTCTTTCAGTGATGATGGGATCGGGGTCGATAAAGTCATTTTGATCTGTCACAGATACCTCACTTTCTTGCCTAAAGTGTAATATAAAACCCGTTTTTGTGTTTGGGAAAAGCTTATATACAGCATTGTTCGCGTGTGATTCGGGAATCATGTTATTCTCCTGTCCGTACATCCATAGCTAACACTATGATAAAATCGGGGCATGTCACCGAGAATTATTTACATGGGCTCGCCAGATTTTGCCACGCCGTCACTGGAAGCCCTTGCCAAAAGCTATGAGGTGGTCGCGGTCGTGACCCAACCGGACAGACCAGCCGGAAGAGGGCGCAAACCCCAGGCTTGCGCTGTTAAGGAACTGGCGGTCAAGCTTGGCCTGCCGGTTCTGCAGCCGGAATCCCTGCGAAAATTAAGTGCCGTAACCGAATTGGCCGGTTACAAGCCCGATCTGATCGTTGTGGCGGCTTATGGTCAGATCCTGCCAAAAGCCATCCTTGAGATGCCCAAATTCGGCTGTATCAACGTCCACGCCTCGCTTTTGCCTGCCTGGCGGGGCGCCTCGCCCATTCAGGCTGCCATCGCCAATGGCGACAGCCACAGCGGGGTGACGATCATGCGCATGGATGAGGGCATGGATACCGGCCCGATCCTGGCGCAGCGTTTAGTTCCGATCCGGGAGCGCACTTCCGCGCAGGAGCTTTCTGATCAGCTGGCATATTTAGGCGCGATGACTTTGCTCGAGATACTGCCTGCTTATCTAAGCGGTACATTGGCTGCCATTCCGCAGGACAATTCCAAAAAGTCCTACGCGCCAAAACTTAGCAAACAGGATGCGCTGCTCGACTTTGAGCTGGATGGACAGACTTTATTAAGAAAGATATATGCGTTCCAACCCTGGCCCGGAGCGGTTTATCTTTGGCAGGGAAAACGCTTAAAGATCAGTGAAGCTTATTTGCACCCGACTTTTGAGGCTAACCCTGGGGAACGATATATCGTCAACGGCTTGCCTGCAATTGGCACAGGCGATGGCTTGTTGGTGCTCGAGACCGTGCAGCCCGAGGGCAAACGCCCGATGGATGGCAAATCCTTCCTAAACGGTCAACCTGACTGGCTGGAATCCTAAAAGAAGGAATTTTTTTATTTAATCTTCCGAGAAAAAGGCATTTTTCCATTCATAGAGCTTATTAAGCGCCTGAATGGGAGTGAGAGACTCGAGATCGAGCTTTTTGAAAGCTTCCATCAAGGGATTGTTTTCGGGGAAGAGGCGCAATTGCTCTTTTTCCTCTTTGGCTTCCGGCAAGGTAGTACCGGAAGTCGCTTCCAACTGCTTTAGGATCTCATTCGCCCGCGAGATGACCGGAGCGGGCAGCCCTGCCATCTGTGCGACATGGATGCCATAGGAGCGGTCAGCCGCGCCAGGGACGATTTTATGCAAAAAGATCACTTCGCCATCGGCTTCTGAAACAGCCACGTTGTAGTTGCGAACGCCCGGGTAGAGCGACGCCAGTTCAGTCAGCTCGTGATAATGGGTGGCGAAGAGCGTCAGGGGTTTGAGTTTGGGATGGCTGTGCAGATACTCAATGATTGCCCAGGCGATCGAGAGCCCGTCGTAAGTGCTGGTGCCGCGCCCTATTTCGTCCAGAATTAACAGACTGCGCGGAGTGGCGTTGTTGAGAATGTTGGCGGTTTCCAGCATTTCGACCATGAAGGTCGATTGCCCCTGGTGGATGGCATCCTGCGCGCCAATGCGGGTGAAGATACGATCGACCAGACCAATCTCCGCCTTATCCGCTGGCACAAAACTGCCAATCTGCGCCATGAGCACGATCAGCACAACCTGACGTAGAAAAGTGGATTTACCGCTCATGTTCGGGCCAGTGATCAGGCGAATGATCTCACCCTCCTCAAAGACCGTGTCATTGGAAATGTAGCGGGTTTGATGGCTGAGATGCTCCACGACCGGGTGACGCCCTGCCAGAATTTCGATCCCTTTTTCTTCTTTCAGCACCGGGCGCGTGTAATTGTTCAGCGCGGCAACTTCTGCCAGCGAGATCAGACAATCCAGCTGCGCGATCTTGCGTGAGCTTTCCAGCAGCTCGCTGCTGGACTTGCCCAGCTGCGCGCAGACCTGGTTGAATACCTTGAGTTCGATCTCGTGAATTTGCGTTTCTGCGTTGAGCACCAAGGACTCATATTCCTTCAGCTCAGGGGTGATGTAGCGTTCACTGTTGACCAGGGTTTGCTTGCGGATATATTCTTCTGGCGCCTTGTCCGCCATGCCGCGGGAAATATCGATGTAATAACCAAAAACCTTGTTAAACCCGACCCTTAAGGTCTTGATGCCGGTGCGCTGACGTTCGTTTGCTTCAAGAGCGTTGATCCACTCGCGCGCGTGTTTGGAAGAGTACATGATCTGGTCAAGTTCTTCTGAAAACCCGGGACGGATGAGCCCGATATTGTTGATATTGGCTGGCGGGTCATCGCTGATGGCGTTTTCGAGCAGCTCAAGCTCACTCCCAAAATTTTGCCAGCCTTCCAGAATGGATTTTAAAGCTTTGTGATCGGTTTGCAGCAAGGTAAAGAGTTCCGGGAAGCTGCGCAGATCTTCGCGCAGGGCGACCAGGTCATTCGGGCGCGCCGCGCCGGAGACGATGCGGTTGACAAGTCGCTCCAGGTCGTGCAATTGCTTGAGCAGATCGGCGATTTCTCGTCTTTCAACACCGCGATCGAAGAAATATTGCACAGCATCAAGGCGCTGACCGATGCGGGAAACATCGAGCAGAGGTTTGTTGACCCAGCTGCGTAAAAGGCGTTTGCCCATGGGGGTGCGCGTTTTATCCAGAACGCTGAGTAAAGATCCCTCAGTTTTGGCTTCCCGCAGGGTTTCGGTCAATTCCAGATTTCGTCGCGTTTCCGCGTCCAAAACCATGAAGTCTGAAAGGCTATAGGTGCTGTAACTTAGCTCCAGATTCAGCAGGTTTTTTTGCGTTTCCTGAAGGAATTTAAGCAAAGCGCCAGTAGCCCGGACTGCCAGAGGATAGGGTTTGAGACCCAGACCGGACAAGTCGCTGACTGAAAACTGGGCGCGGATGATCTCAACTGAACGTCCCGGTTCAAAATACCAGTTTGGGATGCGGGTCAGGTTGAAGCCAGTGGCGACTCTTTCATCCGCCATCTCCGAAAGCAGAACCTCAGCCGGCCCAAGCCGCTGCAGCTCCGCCCGCAGCTGGTTTTCGATGTCGCCTTCACTGATCTCGGTGGCAGCCAGCTCACCGGTGCTGACATCAACATAAGCCAGCCCGGCCTTGCCGTCTTGGAGGGTCAGGCAAGCGAGATAATTATTGCGTCCACCTTGTAAAAGGTTTGGCTCAACGATGGTACCGGGGGTGACAACGCGGATCACCTCACGCGGGAAGAGCCCTTTGTCGGGTTGATCGCCAACCTGCTCACAAATGGCAACGTGGTAGCCTTTTTCGATCAGGCGACCAAGATAATTATCGACGGCATGGAATGGAATGCCAGCCATGGGCACGCGCACTCCCTTTGCCACCGGACGGGAGGTCAAAACGATATCCAACGCCTCGGCGGTCTTTTTCGCGTCATCATCGAAGGTTTCATAAAAATCACCCAGACGGAAAAAGACGATCGCGTCCGGGTATTCCTTCTTGATCTCCAGATATTGCTGGCGCAGGGGCGTTATATTTTCGGCCATTTATCTCAGATTTTCCCGAATATAGCCTTCGACCTGGTCAAGGGCTTCGTTCAGCTTGCTGGCATCCTTACCGCCAGCCTGAGCCATATCCGGCCGTCCGCCGCCTCCGCCGCCGACCACCTGGGCAACTCGTTTGATCAGGTCACCTGCTTTGAGACCGCGGGCGATCAGGTCCTGAGTTACGGCAGCGATCAGCATCGGTTTTTCGTTCATGACCGTGCCCAGCACGACCACGCCGCTAGGGTGTTTCTGCCGGAATTGATCCGCCAGCGAGCGCAGGGCATCCGCGTCAGCGTTGGCGATCACCGCGCGCAGGACCGGGACACCAACGATCTCCCTCACATCCTCCAGTTTTTGTTTGAAAGCCTGATTGGCAGCTTCGATGCGCAGCTTTTCCAGATCCTGTCGGCTTTGTTTTAGCTCGGCTTCGAGTTGTTCGGCCTTGCCAGGAACATCAGCGGGGCTGGTTTCGAAGAATGAGGCAACTTCATTAAGTAAATTGAGGCGTTCACGGGCATAGCGATAAGCGACTGACCCGGTCACCGCTTCAATACGGCGCAGTCCGGCAGCGACGGAAGATTCAGCCGTGATGTAGAAAGAGCCGATCTCGGCAGTGTTGTCAACGTGCGTGCCGCCGCAAAGCTCATACGAGAAGCGGCCGCGCTGATCGAAGATCTCGATCGTGCGTACTTCGGAACCGTATTTTTCGCCAAACAAGGCGGTCGCGCCTTCAGCGCGGGCTTGCTCAAGCGTCTTGCTTTCTTTGCGGACGGGAACTTCAGCCGCAATCATCTCATTCACGAGTGCTTCGATCTTTAGAAGATCTTCCTTGGCAACGGCATGGGGGTAGTTAAAGTCGAAACGCAGCCGTTCCGGGTCAACGTAGGAGCCAGCCTGATGTACCTTTTCGCCCAAAACTTTGCGCAGAGCCGCGTGAAGCAGGTGCGTGGCGGTGTGGTTGCGCATCGTGGAACGGCGCGGCTTTTCGTCCACGACCGCGAGCACGGGCTGATCTGGCAGAAGGTGTCCGAAAAGCACCTTGCCGTGATGGGCAATGACCCCGGCAGCCGGACGGCTGAGCGAGCTCACTTCGACTTCCCAGCTGCCATCCGCAGCCCGAATAAAACCAGTGTCTGAGACCTGTCCGCCCGACTCGAGATAGAAGGGCGTTTGGTTCAGGATCAGGCTAACTTCCTGCCCGGGATTGGCTTTCCCGATGCTTTCGCCGTCAGCGATCAGGCTGACCAGTCTGGCTGGCAGGGAGAAACGACCATACGGATTCTGTTCAACACCTGAGGCTGGCAGTGTGCCGGATTCAACCAGGCGCGCGAACTCATTTTGATACAGTTCAGTGTCAAGGTTGTTCATGTCTGCAAAAGCGGAACCCTTGCCGGAGGCAAGGCGGTGAGCTTCCATGGCTTCATAGAAACCCTTCTCGTCAACTTCCAGACCGGATTCAGCCAGAATATCGCGGGTGATCTCGACCGGGAAACCAAGCGTGGCGTAGAGGTCGAAGGCTCGTTTGCCGTCCAGTTTGCTTTGCTGCCCGGCCTTGAGCTCATCGATGTAGCCCTGCAATTGCTCAAAACCACTGTCGAGCGTTTCAGCGAAGCGTTTTTCTTCGGCGGTAAAGGTTTCTTCGATCAGTTCTTTGTTGGCCAGCACTTCTGGATAAGCTTCATGGTAATTTTCGATAACGATATCGGCGATCTTTGCCATAAACGGCTCATTGAGGCTGATCTTGCGCGCAAAACGGGCCGCGCGGCGTATGATCATGCGGCAAACGTAGCCGCGCCCGATGTTGCCGGGGATGACGCCGTCGGCGATCAAAAAAGTAGCCGCACGCACATGATCAGCGATCACGCGGTAGGAGGTCAGGTTTGCCTCACGTTCCGCCTTGCTTTGCCCACAGAGGCGCTGTGTCTCATCAAGCAGCGGTTTCAACAGGTCAGTTTCGTAGTTGCCATTGACGCCCTGGATGATGGAAACAATGCGTTCAAAACCCATGCCGGTATCGACATGGCGCTTGGGCAAAAGCTGAAATTCGGTAGGAGAAGTGCGGTTGTACTGGATGAAAACGTTGTTCCAGATCTCAACGATGCGGGCGCAGTCGCCATTGACAGCGCAAACGTGACCGGGAACGTGCTTCATGTTGCAGAACTCAGGCCCGAAGTCATAATGGATCTCGGTACAAGGCCCGCAGGGGCCGGTCTCGGCCATCTCCCAGAAGTTGTCTTTGCGGCCGCCATTCAGAAGGTGTTCAGGATTGAAACCGGGTTGAGCCAACCAGCATTGCCGCGCTTCCTCGTCGGCAGGCAGATCGCCCTGGTCATCCACAAAATAGGTGGCGTACAAACGCGCCGGATCAAGCCCCCAGACCTTGGTTAAAAGTTCCCAGCTCCAGGCGATGGCCTCTTTTTTGTAATAGTCGCCAAAAGACCAGTTGCCAAGCATTTCAAAGAAAGTATGGTGGGTGTTGTCTCGTCCGACGGTATCGAGGTCGTTGTGCTTGCCGGACACGCGCAGGCATTTTTGCGAATCGACCGCGCGGGTGTAGGGGCGACTTTCGGTGCCCAGGAAAACGTCTTTAAACTGGACCATGCCGGCATTGGTGAACAGCAAAGTGCTGTCGCCGCCAGGAACAAGCGAGGCAGACGGCACAACCGCATGCCCCCGCTGGGCGAAGAAATCGATAAAAGATTGACGAACCTGGTTTCCGCTAAGGTACATAAGACACTCCATGATTTTCTAAATTAACTGTGTAATTATACCTGATGGGGTGTTTTAACGAGAACTTCGAGTTATAAGCTTCGAGAAACAAGTTCAAAGCAATCCCTAATTTTATACAGTGTCCCAAGAGGACTGATACCATGTACCTACGAAGTTCTACGATGTCTCAGGCGGGCGCATGTATACCAAAAGGGCATACAACCAGCCCGCCCTCATATTATTTAAAGATCACCGTTTCCACATCGAGAAATCGGTTAGGATCGAATCGCCGATGAATTCTCTTAAGATCGAATTGTCAGGCACAAATTCGGTTGTGGTCGGCAGGAACCACTCCAGGAATTTCAACAGCCGTTTTGCTTCGATATGTTCCGGGGTGCCGTAGCTGACCTGCCGTAAAAGCGGTTCGACCAGCGGTTTAAGTGTGCCCAGTTCGTATGCCAACGCCGAATTGAACATCACATCCGCGTTCTCCTGATAAGGGAAGATGTGTTCCTTTTCGCCCTTGCGCACCGCTTCCCAACGCCCGATCGTCTCACCAGCGCTGTAACCGCGGTCGCGGGCGTCGCGCACAATGCGCCGCAGCATGCGCGTGTCGGTCGTTGAAATACGGTTGTGGCGGTCAAGATTAAGTTGCGTCAAACAGGAAATATAGATCCTGAAGGTGTTGCGCGGGTCGATATCCCGCAGCAAGCCCGGGTTCAGGCCGTGAATGCCCTCGAGAATGATCACATCGCCCTTGTTCAGTTTGACGACCTTGCCTTCTTCACTCAATCCTGTAATGAAGTTGTAATAAGGCAGCTGCACTTCTTCGCCGCGGATCAACGCCTTGACGTCCCTGTTCAGGCGGACAAGGTTCATCGCCCTCAGGGACTCAAAATCCTTGCTGCCGTCCGGCAATAGCGGCGTTTTCTCCCGATCGACAAAGAAGTTGTCCATTTCAAGCGCGAAGGGGTTAATGCCGCGTGCGACCAGTTGAATGCTCAACCGTTTTGAAAAAGTGGTCTTGCCCGACGAAGAGGGTCCGGCGATCAGGATCACTTCCACCCGGTCACGATCATTGTAAATTTGTTCGGCGATGCGCGAGATCTGCATCTCATGCAGTGCCTCAGAGACCAGGATCACTTCATCGACATGTCCTTCGGCGATCGCGTCATTGAGCGCGCCAACCGAAGGGATACCGAGTTTGTTGAGCCATTCCGCATATTCCTTAAAAGTTTTCAGCAAGGTTGGAAAGTCTCCCAATGGTTCGATCTGATTGGGCGAATGGCGGCGGGGAAAGCGCAAAACAAAGCCTTCTTCGACCAGATCAAGCTCAAACCACTTCAAATAGCCCGAGGACGGCACCATATAGCCGTGATGATAATCGCGCACATTTTTAGCCCGATACAGTACCAGATCCGGCCGCTGGCGATATTTCAACAAACGCACCTTATCTTCTTCCCCGGCTGTTTCAAAATAGTCAATTGCCTCCGACAGGGATACGGTCTCCCGAATAAAGGGGAGATCCGTCTCAACAAGCTCTTGCATCACACGCTCAAGCTTGTCAATTTCACGCTCACCAAAGACATCAACGCCATAGATCTGGCAGTGATAGCCCCCAGAAGAGACCGAGTGATCGATGGTCAGTTGCCCTTCGGGGAAACATTGTTTAAAAGCCACTTCGAGCAGAAATACCAGTGAGCGGCGGTAGATGCGCGCCCCATCGGCGTCTGCCAGTGTGATCAGGCTTGCCTGCCCATCCTGATCGAGGGTATAGGTCAGTTCCCGCAGGCTTCCGTTCAAAACCATGCCGACGATCATGGCATCGTCCGGATTTTGGATCACTTTGGCAAATTCTTCCAGGCGCGCGCCGCGTTTGCCAACGATAATTCTGCCATCGTTGAGCGATAACTCGACCGTGCTTCTGGGAGTTGAGATCAGTTTAAATTCTTCAGTCATTCGCGCGACCTTCACTTATTTGGCCAGTAAAAGCGGTATGATGGCAAAAGCATCCGGATTGGTCGCATCAAGCGCTCCGGCAGAAGAAGGATAGTTGCCCAGAACCGCTTCCTGTGTGGCAGAACCGTCAACAGGCATCAGCAAATCGATGATTCGGGTATGGTTATTATCCGCAGGCGCGCCGCCAAAACGGTAGCTTTCAGCGGCCTGATTCACATCACGCACACGCCAGACGCCTTCAGCCGGGTAGCCTTCCTGCCCCAACACCGCGACGGCGTAGCCCCAATCGCTGGGTTCACCATCACCAAAAAATTCGATCGGAACGCTTACTACGACCGCGTTCTTACCGCTGTCAACAAAGATCTTCATGGCGCTGCTGGCCTCAGTCAGCTTGACCGGATTGTTATCCGCGTCCAGGCCAAGCACCTGTGAAGTCCAGCCTTCCACCCACAGCGCGATATCCCAGCCATCCTCAGCGCCGAGCGCGGCATTGCGGCCGGGCAGCAGCAAGCGTGCTCCGGTTCCAGCGCCGGGGTCTTTATCGATGTAAACGTCAAAGGTCTGCACCGAAAAACCGCTCGGGGAACCCCATCCGTTGGTGATCGGCGCGTCCATGACGAAACTAAAGACCAGATTGGCGCCGTCACTGGCAACTTCAAAGGAAAGCAGGTCAAAATCACCTGGTTTGAAAACACCATCCTTGGGATAGGTATAGCTGCCAGGCCCGTGATCATCATCTTTAGGATCTTCCATCTGGAAAATCACCGCCAGTGGTTCAAAACTGAGATATTGAATGGCAAAAGGCTGTGTCGGGGTGAGCAATTGTACCTCATCGCGGCGGATCAGGCCGTTCAAGGGAATATTCGTACCGTTGGACACAGTTTCCAAAACCGCAATCGGTAATCCGATCTCCACAAAATTCGTTGTCGCGGCAACTTTACCAAATTCAGTTTCTTTAAGATGCCAGCTCTCACCATCAGTGACGTAAAGTTCAGCGTTGGACTTATCGGGAGTGATCCTGATCATTCGGGTAACCGGCGAAGCCAAACGAATCTCGCCGCTTTCATCATAGATGGTACGGTCCTCATCATTGGGGACGTTCAGGTATAGTTCGATGGACTCACCTTCCCCTAAGGGTTCCAGTAATTGAATGCCAAAGGACAAATTCTCTTTATCCAACGCGAACTGGAAGCTTTCAAAACCCTGCGGGTCAGAGCCGCCAAAGATCCCTGCGCCTGCCCATTCTCCATCGCCCATCTCGCCGTCGATCTCCGGCAGCACCTCATTTTCGATTGCGACATCCGGTTTTCGCATTTGCGGCTGGATCACAGGGATATCAAGAAAAGCCGGGGGTTCAAGCCCGAGTGAAACGTAAACATTCTTCAAAAGTTCACGATAACCTTCGTCAAAATAAGAATCCTGTCCGGAATCCTGATCCGTTCCGTACCACCAGAACCAATCTGAACCCTCAGCCAGGTACATAAAATCAAAAGCCTTGTCAAAATCAGCATTTGGCGCCTCAATTTCGCCAGATTCCGCCTTCGCCAGGTCCAAACGAACCCGCCCCAGCAGATTCCAGGCTTCCGCTTCTTCCTCTTCACCGTACCAGGTATCGTAATTGGCACTGAACCAGGCGCCAGGGAAGAGCGTTTCCAGTTCCCGCTGCTCGGGGAAAAGCTTTAAATACTCTGAAGGAGTGATCGTGATCAGGTTTTCATCATTTGCCAGCAGGTCATAGAGCGTGTGGAAGAATTCCTTGCCGTCATTGTCATAGTTTTCCCAGGCATTCTCGCCGTCAACAACAATCGTAACGATATGTGGACCTTCCTTATCTTTCAGGCTGGCACGAACTCGTTTGAGATAAGTGACCATATCCTTGGCAGCCGCTTCGCCGCTCATGCCGGAATAGGTAAAACCGACCTTGTCCGAAATGTTCCAGTCTCTGAAAAAGACCGCCACTTTTTCACCTGAGCTGCCCTGCACGTAATAGGGACGGTAGAGCGCGTCGCCATCGATGGGCACTTCGTTGCTGTCGCGATTGAAGCGGTCGCCGTCCATTCCCAGGCTGGCAACCAAAACCGGCTCGCCGGTCTGCATCCACTGATAACCGGCTTTCGAGACCATCGGCACGATCTCCTGCGCGACAGAGCCCTCACCGGGCCAAAGCCCGCGCACCGGCATGCCGAAGTGTTCTTCGTACATTTCCACGCTTTTCAGCAGGTGATAATTCGCGTCCTGTGGATAGGTAAAAGCCTCATTCGGCGTGATCGCCTTGGGGTTGCCCACCAATGCCAGGTCGCTGTTATAGATCAGAGGCAAAATGGGATGCGCGTAAGGCGTGGTTGTCACTTCGATGACGCCCTTATCCTGCAATGCCTTGTGGGTTGGGATCACCTGTTCAAGGATCGCGAAAATGCCGTCAAAAAGGGTGATCTTGTCCTCTTCCGAGAAATCGCGCCCCTTGTCAACCAAGGCTTTGAACGGTTCTTCAGCTAAATAATCCGGATCGACCCAGGCAAGGTTGAACCAGATCTGCAGGTCGCGGAAATCCTGTTCGCTGAAAGATTCAACTGCCGCAGCGATCGTTTCAGCGTCCGTGCCGCCGCGCAGATCAAGCAATTCCTGATAGCGGGGATGCACCGCGATGATATGATCCCAGTTGGCGTCAAAAAAGCGTTCTAAGATGAAAGTCTTTTGTTCGGTCGTCAATTCAGCCGCCGGTAATTCCGCCAAAGTCCAGTAGAGGTCCTTGGTGCCGTTTTTTACAAAATCATCCAGCTGCACGATCAACGAAGGCGTAATGTTGATGGTCGCCTTCATGCCGGGGTGCTGATCGATCAACTCGACCATGTCGAGATAATCCTTGGTGGCGTGCACGCGCACCCAAGGACGGCTGTAAACGCCGTCGGCGTTCTTGTAGTACAAGGGCTGATGCTGATGCCAGGTCAGGTTGACGTAAAAAGGCGGACCTTCCACCTCTTCGATCTCTTCTGTCGTTTCCGGACTTGCTTCTGTGGGTTCAGCCGAAGCCTGCGGCTCTGTCGCTCCGGGCGTAAGCTGAGTTTCAGGGTTGCCAGCACAACCAGCAAGAATTGCTAAAGTAAGTATGATGGTAAGTATCAGGTGAAGTTTTTTCATTATTACCTCTTTTTCGTTAATTACTTATTTCAATGATGAGGGTCTCGCCCCCATCCAGCCCATCCGGGATGGTAAAAGTGTTCGGTGCGTTGGGGTCTTCTGAATATTGAGGAGAATAGGATCCTTCGCCCCAAATTATCGTATCAAAGGAAGGAGGAGTTTCTGTAACATTTTTTCTGCTGGGTTCGTAGGAAAACGTACAGCCTTCCAGACGTTGAACGCCAAGGTTGGCAATGATGATGTAGGTTTCCGCGCCCAGCTCACGGACAACGCCGTACACCCGACGGCATTCATTATTGACTGTGATCGGAATGTTATTTCCATACTGCAAACCGGGATATCTGTTGCGCAGGTTGATCAATCCCCGATACCAATTCAGGAGAGAATCGGGGTCAGCCTCCTGCGCCTGGACGTTTTTGGTCTCCCAATCAGGATTGATCTCCTGCCAGGGGTCTCCAGCGCTGAAGCCAGCCTGGGCATCGTTTGACCACTGCATCGGGGTGCGGATCTTTTCGTCGGGTTTGTTCCCCAACATACCGATCTCTTCTCCATAATAGAGGTAAGGCACACCGGGCCCGGTCAGATACAGGAACGCCGCCAGTTTCTGACGATCCAGCTTGTCGCTGAAGTAGGAAGCAACACGCTGCTGATCATGATTGCTCAAAAAGGTGGCAAACTGTTGATCGGGGAAATAAGTCAGTGAATTCATGTAAGACGCCATGATCCGGGCAGGGTCAGGTGAATAAATCCCACCCAAAATATCGCTTGCCAGGTCGAACATGAAGTAGTTTTGCATGCCCTTGGTCGGTTGGTCGTATTTGGCGATGACCTGCGTATCCGTCCAAACCTCACCCACCGTATAGGCTTCGGGATTAATGCTCAGATAATAGTCGCGCCAGTCCTGGAACCAGGCGATCGAGCTTTTGGTATCCTGCTGCGATACACCGTCCTCAAACAAGTAGCGGGCGGCGTCCACCCGAAAGCCGTCAACCCCCAGATCAAGCCAGAATTTGGTGGCGTTGTAGATCGATTTGTTGACCATGGGGTGGTTGTAATTGAGATCAGGCATCCCGCTCCAGAAGGGCGCGTAATACCAGGCGCCGTTCTTCTCGTACCAGGCGTTTTGTCCCCATGGACCGGGTTTGCCGGGGTTTGTATCTTCCCAGACGTACCAATCCCGAAAACTACTGTTCGGATCCTGGGATTGAACGAACCAGGGATGCTCATTGGAAGTGTGATTGATGACAAAATCGATCACGACACGGATACCGCGTTGATGGCATTCATCCAGAAGCTCTTTGAAATCCGCCAGCGTGCCGTAGTCGGGATTGACGCTTTGGTAATTGGTCACGTCATAGCCGTGGTAACTGGGCGAAGGCATGATCGGCATCAGCCAGATGCCGCCAATGCCAAGATCGTCCGTTGTTTCTGGATCACCGTCATTCAGATAGTCCAGCATCGAGATAATGCCCTGAAAATCACCGATCCCATCGCCGTTACTGTCCTTGAAGGAGCGAACAAATATCTCATAAAAAACGACCTCGTTCCACCATTTGGGAGTTTCATCTTCCGAAGTTACGGTTTCTTCCTCACCGGGATAGAGCTGTTCAGAAAGAGCCATGGCAGTCGGGTCGGTAGTCAGACTGTCAACTGGAGAGTTTTGGGCAGGATCAGGCTGACAGGCAGAGAGAGCCAGCACTAATACCATGATTAAGAAAATAAGGATTTTTGCTTTTTTCATACCAACTCCAGGGTCTTGTTTTCTCTATTCTACTTTACATCCGTGCAACGAGGAAATAATGCTTTGCAGCAAAACATAGAATAGAACCCAGAGTGTTGGTCAACGACAAGTCTTTATAGAAAAGACCCAACCCCCTGCCCCCTTCCCTGGAAGGGGTTTACTTGCTTTGTCATACTACATTTTCTTTCTTGCTACTCCAAAAGGCTAACCTCTTCGAATTCAGAACCCAGGTTGGACGTAGCAGTCCGCTTTATTTATAGAACCTGGTACATACTAAAACCCCCTCCAGCCGTAGGCGTTGGGACTGCTTGCGTGCCTTGGCAGGGGACGGCGAAGCCGGGGGGTGGGTCAGTGCAAACTATTGCCGGATATAAATACGCGAACCGGCCTACATTCCTACTTGTAAATGGTAGAAAACATCAATCCGTTAGTCCAGAAATCCCGGCAATCCCTCTGAATAAGGCGCGATCAACTCCGCACCCTGATTGGCAGGGCTGTTGACATCCCGACTCACCTGTACCCGCCTCAGAGAACCACCCGGCAAGGGCTTCAACATCGCCTGCAGTGCCCTGAGGTTGTCCTCCAGCAGCCAATCCCACATGCGCTCTTTGTGCAGGATGACCGGCATACGGTGATGCACTTCCTCCATATCCTGATTGGCTTCGGTCGTGATCAAAGTGCAGCTTGTCAAACCCGGAATCCCTGGCAGCGAAGAAACGCCCTTATTCTCCCAGTCATCCCAAAGTCCCGCGAAAGCAAAGGGCTCGCCGCCTTCTAACTGAAAATAAAACGGGATAGAGTTTCTTCCCACCTTTTTCCACTCATAAAAGCCATCCGCCAGGATCAGGCAACGTTTGTTGCGAAAAGAACTGCGATAAGCCGGTTTTTCAGCCACTGTCTCCGCCCGCGCGTTGATCATTTTGTAGCCAATCGCCGGGTCTTTTGCCCAGAATGGCACCAGTCCCCACTTCATCCAGACAACGTCACGGCTATGCGCAAAAGGCACCGTCGCCACCTCCTGTGATGGCGCGATGTTATAGCGCTTTTCCCAATCCAGCGGCATTTGCCCCAGCGCAAGCTGCGTGCGCAGGTCTTCTGAATCGATCGCCATCGTAAATCGTCCGCACATATCGCCTCCGTTGACAAGATTATACGATACGCGTTCAGTTTGCAACAAAGCCAACCAGTCCCGCCATACTAATGGACAATCAATCCCGCTTTTTTGAGAGAACGTCTTACAAATCCAAAGATAAAAATTGACCATTTCACTGCAATAATCATTAATTGCATCAATCGTTGCAATTTATAAAACTTGATTAATTTACTGCAATTTTGCAGAATGTCAGCCATAATCGCAAATGTGATGGAGGAAAAATTGCTGACAAATCCAACCAGTCCCGCCGTGCTAATGTACAATATGGTCATGCAATTCAAACTAAAGGCTCCCTATCAACCAACCGGCGACCAGCCGGAAGCCATTCGCCAACTCGTCGATGGCATTAATAAAGGCTATAAGAACCAGGTCTTGCTCGGCGCGACCGGCACCGGCAAAACTTTTACCGTCGCCAATGTCATCCAGCAGCTGCAGATCCCGACCCTGGTAATGACCCATAACAAGACCCTGGCAGCCCAGCTTTATGCGGAGTATAAAGAATTTTTCCCCGAGAACGCGGTGGAATACTTCGTTTCTTACTACGATTATTACCAACCGGAAGCCTACATTCCCCGACGCGACCTCTACATCGAAAAAGAGACCGACATCAACGAGGAGATCGACCGCCTGCGGCTGGCTGCGACCACCGCCCTGATGTCCCGTCAGGACGTCATCATCGTTGCCTCGGTCTCCGCCATCTACGGGCTGGGCGACCCGGACGCCTATCGCGCATCGGTGCTGCACATCCCCAAAGGCAATATCTACCGCCGCAACGCCCTTTTGCGCCAGTTGGTCGATATTCAATACCAGCGCAATGACCTCGAAGTCAAACCTGGCATTTTCCGCGTGCGGGGCGACACGCTCGAGATCCTGCCCGCTTACAGCGAGCGCGAAGCCTATCGGATCAACTTTTTTGGCGATGAGATCGAAGAGATCACCCGCCTCAACCCCCTCACGGGAGAGGTGCTTGAAAAGCTCGATCAGGTCGATATCTACCCCGCCAAACACTACATTACCGAAGACAAGCGCATGGAAAAAACGCTCATGGACATAGCAGCCGAGCTTGAAGAGCGCGTGGAGTATTTCCGCAAAGACGGCCGCCTGCTGGAAGCGCAGCGGCTGGAACAGCGCACACGCTACGATCTGGAGATGCTGCGTGAGGTTGGCTCCTGCGCCGGCATCGAAAACTACTCCCGTCACATCGACCAGCGCGCCGCTGGCACGCCGCCCTGGACCCTGCTCGATTTCATGCCCAACCGCTATCTTTTGGTTTTGGACGAATCACACATGATGGTGCCCCAGCTGCGCGGCATGTATAACGGCGACCGCTCCCGCAAGGAAATTTTAGTGGATTACGGCTTCCGTTTGCCTTCCGCGAAAGATAACCGCCCGCTCAAGTTCCATGAATTTGAGGAGATGATGGGAATCACCATGTACACCAGCGCCACGCCCGGCCCCTACGAAATGCAGGTTGCCGATCAGGTGGTCGAACAGGTCATCCGCCCAACCGGCTTGTTGGACCCTATCGTCGAGATCAGACCCACCAGGGGTCAGATCGATGATCTGATCGTCGAACTGCGAAAACGAGTTGATATCGGCGAGCGCGCCCTCGTGACGACCCTGACCAAGCGCATGGCAGAGGACATGGCTGACTATCTGCTTGAATCGGGCTTCAAGGTGCATTATTTGCACTCCGAAGTCGATACCCTTGAGCGGGTCGGCATCCTGCGTGATCTGCGTCTGGGCGTTTTTGACGTCGTGGTCGGGATCAACCTCCTGCGCGAAGGTCTCGACCTGCCCGAAGTTTCCCTTGTGGCAATTTTGGACGCCGACAAAGAGGGCTTTTTGCGTTCCACGACCGCCCTGGTGCAGAATTTCGGTCGGGCGGCCCGCCATTTGAACGGCAAGGTCATTCTCTATGCCGACAAAATGACCGACTCGATGCAGCGCGCCATCGATGAGACCAACCGCCGCCGCAAGATCCAGGAAGCCTACAATAAAGAGCATAGTATCTCGCCCGTCGGCATTACCAAAGCTGTTCACGATATCACGGACAGGCTGACAAACGTGGCTCAGGACGAAAAGAAACCGCGCAATGTCCGCGAAATGGCAGCCACGATGCAAAAACGCGAGCTGGAGCGCATGATCAGCGAGATGGAAAACCAGATGCGCGCCGCCGCTAAAGCTCTCGAATTCGAGCAGGCCGCCATGCTGCGCGACCAGATGTACGAGCTGAAAGCCATTCTGGTGGATGACAGCGATCTGCCGCCCTGGAAAAAACAAGCCCTCCTCGCCCAGGGAAGAGACGACTGATCATTAAATAACAGCTGGATGCCATGGGGATCCTTTAAAGCCTTCTCAGTGGGAGAGGGTGTGCGAATCCGGGGTGAGGGAAAGTTCGCTGCAGACGTAATAACCTTGATGTATGGCTGTTTTTAAGGGGCAGATTAGGGGCACATCGTGCCATCTTGTGTGCAGATATACTTATTCATAGCTGTGTATGGCTGTTTTTAAGATGAGGGGCAGAGTTCCTTAGGGTTGAGCCAGTGCCGCAAAGAGAACGCCCAAATCCAAGCATGTCAAGATTTAAGCCGCATTTATGTATATTTAATCAAACCTTAAAATCAAATTCCATTCCCTGCTCAAAAAACCCTTGACTTAAAATGCAAAGCTTACTATACTTTTTATGCAAAGCTGGCTTTACATTATTTACAAGGAGGTTGCCATTAAAACCAAAATTCGCGAACTGCGAAAACAACACAAACTGACCCAGGAAGAACTGGCGCTGGAGGTCGGGACCACCCGTCAGACCATCACCTCGATCGAGGTTGAAAAATACACCGCCTCGCTGGTTCTTGCCTACAGGATCGCCCGTTATTTTGGGCTAAGCATTGAAGAAGTATTTGATTTTTCAGAAGTGGAGAATGAATAAACATGGAAAAATATCGACAGGAAATTCAAAATCAAGTCAGAACCGGCGGGATCATTATCGCCCTGACAATTGCCCTTTTCAGCACACTGCACGTCTTTTTGTACCCCAAAATCACCAACCCAGCCACGACAACACTGGTCGGTTATGTGGAAGGCGTGATCATGGGCCTTGTTGCTGTCCTGATCATTCAAATGTTCGTTCGCGGAAAAGCGCTGAAGGACGAAACCGCGCTGCGCAAGCTTTACAACGAGGAACATGACGAACGCGCGCAGCTCATCCGACAAAAAGCCGGTGAACCCCTGATGGCCATCACCGGTGCCATTATCACCACGGCAGGGGCAGTCTGTGTCTATTTCAACACCACCGTCTCCTACACCCTCATGGGCGCCGGCCTTTTCGTCATCCTTGTCGGCATCTTGGTAAAATTTTGGGTTTCCAGAAAATATTGAGACAAGACAAGCCATCAATAAAAGGAATAAAAAGCTTACAAAAAAGCCCTGGGGTTCGTTTCCCAGGGCTAAACTTTTCAACACAAAGAACCATAATCCCGGATCAAAACGTTACATCGAACTTATTAAACTCCCCGCGGGCGGGGTACCAGGTGTGACGCACGTTCTCAACGCGTGACGACTGCGGGCCGCGTTTGAGTTCCGTCAAAAAGGCTTCCAGCACCGCCTTTCTGCCCTCAGCCACAACCTCAACCGAGCCGTCCGATAAGTTTCGCACCCAGCCCACCAGGGCAAGCTGTTGGGCGGTCTTTAGCGTGAAATAACGAAATCCAACGCCCTGCACAACCCCACTCACATAGACGTGCAATCGCGCCAGGTCTTGTTCTGTTTCAGGAACCATCTTTCGCCTCCTTCAAACTAATTAAAGCGATCCGCGTCGAAATCGCCCAGGCTGTACTCATCGTCATCGGATTCGTCGTCATCATCAGAGACGTAGCGTTCCCATTCTTCCAGATTGAAGTCGCTGCGATCAGCGTATTCTTCATCATCCTCTTCAAATTCCTCGTCAGCATCCTCTTCGTCCGTGTCCGATTCATTCTTTTCCCAGGGGATGGACAACATCTCCAGGTCGCCGTCACTTTCGTTAAAGTTGAGCAATTCCAGCGCTTCTTCCAGAAAGCTGATCTCCTCATCGTCCTCCGCAGCTGCCAGAAGCGCTTCAAGTTTGCGTTCAACCCCCTCGCCGCCGATCTCTGCCAGCGCCCAAACCGTTTCACGCAATAAAGTTTCATCACTGATCTGGTCAAGACTCTTCAAAAGAAATCTGCGCGCCTTTTTCAGAGCAAGCTCGCCAGCCGCATGGACAGCCTGGATCCTGACCGCCAGATTCTCATGGTCAAGGTTTTCCAGGATCGTCGGCGCCCACTGCTCATCAGCCGATCTGCCCATACCAAACATGGCGCTTTCCACCCAAAGTTCGTCGTCCATCACAGCCGCTCTGCGCAGCAGATCGACCACTTCTTCACGGCTCGAATAGCCCATCGATTCCAGCGCTCGCCGCCTCACCAGATCACTCTTATCCTCATTGGTAGCCTGCAGTAAAGCGTCTTCAATTTCTTTCAAAACTTCAGGGCGCAGTTTTTCATACTCGCCCAGGCAAACAAAGGGGCCAAGCGCGTTGGCGACTGCCGCTCGTACCGCATCGTCACGATCCAGATCTTTCAGCATCCTCAAATAGATCGGGATCAATTTTTTATCTTCCGTATCAAATAAAAGATCAATGGCCGAACACTGCACGCCCGGGTCGGCATCATCCAGCGCGACGCGGGCAACGCTCTCGTACATTAAAACCGGATCATTTTCCGCAAATTCAACCAGGTCTTCCAGGAGCGTCTGCCGCCGTTTGAGCGGGATCGTCAACCAGGCCGTTGCCAGAACCTTCTGATCCTGAGGACTCAGATCCGAAAAATGATAGAGCAATTTGGCAGGAAACGCGTGTTCCTGATCCAATAATGCTTTGATCAGGTCATGAATATTAACTACTTCTTTCATCTTGCCTCTACGGTGCCAGAATAGGATTTCGGAAGTCCTGAATTGTGATGTAGATCATCAGCAGGATCAGGGCATAGAAAAAGACGCTGTTGATCGTCGCCGCGACATTATCAGGAATGCGTTTGCGGGTAATGGCCTCAATGATCAAAAAGAGGATCTGACCGCCATCCAATGCCGGGATCGGCAGCAAATTCGTAATTCCGATCGCGATGGAGATCATCGAGATGAGCGAAAAGCGGTAGATCGGAAGCGAAGTGCCCGCGACCGGATCGGTTTGGTCCATTGCCTCAGCGTTGCTGAACATATCATAAATCCCCTTGATGCCAACGACGCGCGCCTCTGCCGGGGAGATCGCGCCCTTGATTAGATTGTAAGGGATCATGACGGTCGTTTTGACCTGCATCCAGAACGTTCTCAACGCCTGCGAGAGCGATTGACCCAGGGGCAAGGAAACCACCGGATAAGTGATCGTGATGCCGATCGCGCCTTGGTTCTCCGGCGGGTTTGAGCGAGGGGTGACCAACACAGTCTCAAGCTTTCCGTCGCGGTCAAAAATCAGGGCGACTTCTTCATCCAGGTATTTTGAAGTCGCGTCGGCGATGTCATCAAAGCCAGCGATCTCGTATTCACCCACCTTTGTGACGATATCGCCTTCCTGCAAACCTGCCACGGCCGCGGGGGATTCTGCCGCCACATCGGCGACCATCACCTTGCTGGTATCCTGCCCACCTGCGACGGAGAACATGATCACCAAAAGCAGAATGCCAAAGAGGAAGTTCATCGTCGCGCCCGCGACCAGCACCAAAAAGCGTTTCCAGCGAGGGGCTGCCAGCAAACCGCCCGGCTCATTCGCGTCCGCTTCACCCTTTGGGCGAACAAAGCCGCCGAACGGGATCCAGTTTAGGGTGAATTCCGTGCCTTTCCAGGTAAAAAGCTTCGTCAATCGCGGTGGATAGCCAAAGCCAAACTCTTCCACTTCAATTCCCAAAGACTTGGCCACCAATAAATGACCAAGCTCGTGAATAAAGACCAGGAAACCAAAGAAAAATACAAACTGTAAAATAGTCCAAATATTAGCCATAAACCTTACTCCTAATGCCATCTATTATAGCTTACCTGCAAAAGGCAATTTATTAATCTAATGTTAGATTAGACGGGTATAATTCTGGGCATGCCTGAAATTGTAGCTTTAGATCTCGAGACGACAGGTCTTGACCCCAAAAATGACTCCATAATTGAAATTGGCGCGGTGAAATTCAATGAGAACCGCGTTATTGCTGAGTTTTCAAAGCTGATCAACCCCCGAAAACCGATCAACGCTTTCATCACCAACCTGACCGGCATCAGCAACGCAATGGTGATGAACGCGCCCTGCATTGGCGATGTTTTGCCGGAGATCGAAGAATTTATCGGCGACGCCATCATTCTGGGCCAGAATATCGACTTTGACCTCAGTTTTTTCCATAAATACGGCGCTTTCAAATACAACGACACGATCGACACCTACGAGATCGCTTCGGTCGTCATGCCCTCCGCGCCGCGTTATGGGCTGGGCGCGCTCTCGCAGCAGCTTGGTATCATCCTCGCCAACGCTCACCGAGCGCTCGATGACGCCAAGGCGACCATGCAGGTCTTCCAACAGCTCCTCCTGAAAATTGAAGAGCTGCCCGTTGACCTGCTGGCTGAGATCCTGCGCCTGAGCAAAGACCTGCATTGGCAGGCTGAGTTGCCCTTCCGTTGGGCGCTGAAAAACCTTAGCGCTCAGGGCATCCAGCCCCGCAAGGTCGGCAGCGATGGAGAGGATATCTTCATCAATCTTGAAAAGGCCAGTCGGTCGAAGCCTCTGCAATCCACCGATGCGCTTATCCCCCTGGACTGCGAGGAATTGGCCAGCTTGCTTGAGCCCGGAGGTGTCTTTGCCCGCTACAATCCCGGGTTTGAACATCGTTCCCAACAAGTTGAAATGCTGCGCGCGGTCTGCCAGGCGCTCAACCGCGGCGATCATCTCATGGTCGAAGCCGGCACCGGCACCGGTAAATCGCTCGCTTATCTGATCCCGGCCGCTCATTGGGCCATCAACAACGGCGAAAGGGTGGTCATTTCCACCAATACGATCGCTTTACAGGATCAATTGATCGAAAAGGACATTCCCGACCTGATCGAAGCCCTGGGAATCGACCTGCGGGCAGCCGTCCTGAAAGGGCGCAGCAACTATCTCTGCCCGCGGCGCCTGAAACAAATGCGCAAACGCGGCCCCGAGACGGTTGATGAACTGCGCGTTTTGGCGAAGATCCTGGTTTGGCTGCAAGGCAGTAACAGCGGCGACCGGCGTGAGATCAACCTTAACGGCGTCAACGAACGCATGGTTTGGACCCGTCTATCGGCGGAAGACGAAACCTGTTCGCTCGAAAACTGCGTTCGCAAAATGGGCGGCATCTGTCCCTTCTATAAAGCCCGCATGGCAGCCGACAGCGCCCATATCCTGATCGTCAACCACGCTTTGCTGCTGGCAGACGCTGCGACGGAAAGCAAGGTCTTGCCTGACTATAATTACCTGGTCGTCGATGAAGCCCATCATCTCGAAGCCGCCACCACCGACGCGATGAGCTTTAGCCTACGCGCATTAGACATCACCCGCCTCATCCGCGAACTCGGCAGCACCGAAACCGGCATCATGGGTCGGCTGGCTGGCATGGCTGGCCCGGCATTGATGCCAAGGGAATTATTATCTCTCCTGCAGGCCATCAAAGATGCTTCCGACAGGGCTTTCCGCTTTGATACCGGCATGACCCAGTATTTCAAAGCGATCGACTTTTTGCTGGAAGAGATCCGCGAAGGAAAACCCTTGGGCACCTACCCACAAAAAACGCGAATCCTGCCCTCCACGCGCATGATCCCGGCCTGGCTGGATGTCGAAATGGCCTGGGAAAAAGCCAAAAACGATCTGGATGAGCTGCTAAAGCTGTTGAGGGCCGTGCGCGGCTCGATCCAGGGCGTTGACGGGATCAACCCCGAAGACGCCGATGACGTTTTGGGCAGCCTGGCGCGCTCAACCCAGGCGTTGACCGAGATCGGCTCAAAACTTGATGGGCTGACCATGTCGCCCTCCGACGATCAAATTTACTGGGTCGAGTTGGACCCCCTGCAAATGCGCCTGACGCTCCAGATCGCGCCCCTGCACATCGGGAACCTGATGGAAAAATACCTCTGGCACGAGAAAGCCAGCGTCATCCTGACCTCTGCCACGCTCACCACCCACGGCGAATTCGATTACCTCAAATTGCGCCTTAACGGCGCCGACGCAAACGAGCTCATGGTCGGTTCGCCTTTTGATTACGAGAACTCGACCATGCTCTACCTGCCGCAGGACATCCCGGAGCCAACCGATAACTACGGGCACCAAAAAACGCTCGAAGATACCATTGTCCGCCTCGCGAAAGTGAGCGGAGGGCGGATGTTGGTCCTGTTCACCTCCTATGCCCAGCTGCAGCGCACCTCTCAGAACATCCAAACCGCGCTGCATAAGCTCGACATTCAGGTCTTTGAGCAGGGAGAAGGAGCCTCGGCCTCATCTTTACTGGAAACTTTTAAAGAGAGCCCCAGAGCGGTGCTTCTGGGCACGCGCTCGTTCTGGGAGGGCGTGGACGTGCCAGGGGAAGCCCTGCAGGTTCTGGTCATCGCCAAATTGCCTTTCGAAGTCCCCAGCGACCCAATCGTGGCAGCTCGTTCGGAGAGCTTTGATAACCCATTCAACGAATACATGATCCCGGAAGCCATTCTGCGTTTTCGCCAGGGCTTTGGCCGCCTCATCCGCACCCGCTCCGATCGGGGGATCGTTGTCATTCTGGATAAACGCGTCATCAGCAAGACCTATGGGCGCTATTTTATTGAGTCCCTGCCCCGCTGCAACACCATCCGGGGCAGCATCCGCAATCTGCCTGATCTGGCTGAAAAGTGGCTTAATTAAGCAAGGCATATAAGGGAAAGCTGATCTTGCACTACATGGTCTTGCTCCTCACAGTCTTGCTCCACAAAGCTGTTGACAAGCTCCTCGTTAGCAAGTACACTTTTTTCCCGTTAGCCCTGCAAAATGCAGGACAAGTTATGAAGGAGAATCAAAATGGCTTTTAGTTTTAAAAATTCCAAAGGTAAAGAATATTTCCTGCACGTCAGGAAAGTAGAGCGCCCTTCCGGAAAAGTAACCGAACTCTATTACTTCGCAACTGAAATCCGCAAGGGTCAGGAAGTTGATAAAGTTCCCGCTGGCAAACACGTTGTCGAACTTGCTTCCGGTCTGCCTGTTCTGAAGAAAGACTAATCTTTCCGCGGAAAGCAAACACCCCGTCCATTCGGGGCGTTTTTTGTTTAAACCCTCCATCCTCCATTTTTCAGGATAAAAACACCCTGTTTTCAGACCTAACAATGACGCCCTTTTTGCAACTCTGGCATTGTAATTGCAACTTATAGTCTACGAAGTACCTCTGTATTTAAGGAGATTATGATGAAGAAGAAAATGATTATCGTTGTTTCAATCCTGCTGATCGCACTTTTCGCGTCAGCATGCCAACGTTCTGCCTCGAAAGCCCCGGCCATCACGCCTGAAACCATTGAACAGGTAGGCACACCCTTACCGGTTGATCAACAGATCATCAGTGCCACCATGACCGCTCAGGCGATCATCGAAGATTTCAACATGCCCACCCAGGTTGTGCAAAACCCGCTGGGCACGCAGGTTGTCATTACTCAGGCGCCGCCTACCGCCGTGCCAACCCCTACCCCAACCAACGCGCCTACCCCAACCCTGATGGCTCTGACCAGACCTCAAACCTGGACGGTTCAGGGCGGCGAGACGGTCTATTGCCTGGCGCGCCGTTTCGATGTCGACCCCGGCGAGATGCTCCAGCTCAACAACCTCTATGCCGGCAGCATGCTTTCGATCGGCGACGTCCTGCAGGTCCCACAATCCGGTAGTTGGCCCGGAGGCGAGCGTCAGTTGATCGCCCATCCCGACGTCTGGAACGTCACTCAGGGTGAGACCATTTATCAGATCGCCTGTGCTTACGGTGACGTCTGGCCCGAGCATATCGCTCAGGCAAACGGCCTTCAGGCCCCCTACGACCTGACTGGCATCGACACCCTGCAGATTCCCTAAAGGATTTTGCGATAAAATTACAGGAGGCCTGCGGGCCTCCTCAATTTTTAAGGAGCGAAAATGGCGATAACAAAAATTCTAAAGAAAGAACAGATCCTTGAGGGACACGCTTTCAACATCCAGAAAGTGCTCCTGCGCTTGCCCAATCGCAAAGAACGGGACTACGACCTGGTAGACCACGCCAATGCCGTCACGATCTTACCGCTTGACGAAGATGGCGATGTTCATTTCGTCCGGCAATATCGGGTTGGCGCTGAGAAAGAGTTGCTTGAACTGCCAGCTGGCGTACTGGACCCCGGGGAAGACCCCGTCGTCGCCGCCCACCGCGAACTGCGTGAAGAGATCGGGATGGACGCCGAGAATATGATCAGCCTGGGCGGCTTCTATATGGCCCCGGGCTATTCCACTGAATACATGCACGTTTTCCTCGCCACGGTTCTATTCAAATCGCCCCTCAATCAGGATGAAGACGAATTCATCCGCGTTGAAAAGGTTAGCTTTCGCGAGATTTTCCCAATGCTCTACATGGGCTTGATCGAAGATGGAAAAAGCATTTCCGCCTTCCAACTTGCGTATGCTTATTTCACCAAGGTCATGAATTCGGGCTGATAAACTTTGTCCATTTTTTAGAGAGGGAAGCAGATATAATCCACTTGTGAAAAAGCCAAACCGCTGGGTGCTCCTGACCCTCATCCTGCTCTCCATTGCCGCCCTGGCAATCTTCGCGATCCCAAATTCAAAAGGCTCGGAAAACCTTGCCATGATCACCATGTTCGAGCCGGACGAATCGACCATGATCCCAGTCGTAAAACGCATGAATCACCCGCAGCCGAACCTGATCTACACGATCGGGCGTTTTGTGGCTTACGGCTTTTATTCCTACGGCTTTCCGCTCTACGCGCCGTCAGGCTTGATCTACAAGATCCTCACCCTCTTTGACCAGGGTGATAACTATCCTCTGATCATGCTATCCATGCGACAGATCATTTCTGTACTTCCAATGCTTGCCGCCATTTGGATTTTGGTTTACTTTCAGGATCAGTTCAAGAGCTGGCGTTCGGTAACCCTCTTCTTTTTCCTCCTCAGCGTGCCAGCGATCATTCAAAATGGTTTTTGGTGGCACCCGGACGGTCTGGTGCTCCTTTTCTCCAGCCTGGTGCTCTACTTTTTATGGAAGGATGATCAACAATTTGGCAAACACTTCTATCTCGCGGCTGTCTTTTGCGGAATCCTGACTGCGCTAAAAGTGGTCGGGCCTTTCTTTTTCCTCACCATCGCGACCATCCTGATCTGGGGTTTGCTTGAAAAAAAGCTCAGCTGGAAACAATTCTTCCTCAAGGGCTTTCTTTTTATTCTCGTTATGGCAGCTTCCATCCTGCTCGCCAGCCCACACCTCTTTTTACCCAATCACCGCGTGTTGGCTTTCAACGTCTTCAAAAAAGAGGTTTTTGAGACCTCGCAAGGCTACGGCATCGTTTATGAAAAAGGTTTGCAGGCTGCCTGGCCCACAATGACAGCCTTTTACGGTAAGGCTGTCTTTTTTCTGATCACGCTGGCTGTGTCGATCTGGAGTCTTTGGGATAAACAAACCCGCTATCTGCGCGTCCTGATCCTGACCTGGTTCATCCCGCTCTCGGTCTACCTGCTCTTCTTCTCGCATTTCAAGTATCAGTACTGGCTGCCGGTCGCCATACCACTCTTTTCAAATCTCGCCTATCTGATCCCGGACAAGATCAGCAAGCTTTTCGATAAACGCTTAATAATAAACTTTCTTCTGATTGGAATTGTCCTCATCCAGTTTGTCCTTTTTGTTCAAAGGGATATTGAGCTTTTCACCGTGCGAACCAACCGTGAAGAGACCAGCCAGGCGATCAAATTTTATGATAAATCGGTTCAAACCCTGGACGGCATTGATGATGAGATCACGGTCTATTACGATTACCGCCTTTACATGCCGGATACACCAGGCTGGACCGTCGAAACCTCCTTTGACCTGCTCAATTACGAATTTATAGAGTCAAAGGATTTCGATATTCTTTTCCTTGAACAGCAGAGGATCATAGACTATATCCAGGAGGGCGCGGTCGGCATTAACCCCGATACCTTCCCACTCGCTCAGGCTTTTTATCACGACGCCAACCAGGGACAAATTCGCGGCTACTGCCTGCTCCTGCGCGATGAACATGCCCTGCTTTTCATCAAAAAAGAGCTTTGCCTTCAGTATTTTGAGCCTTCGAGGTGTCAGTAGTGGCACTGATCAAACAGCTCTGGAGTATCCGCCTGATGCGGTTTTTGGTCATTGGAGCGGTCAACACCGCTTTCAGCTACGTGATCTATGCCCTGCTCGTCCTGATCGGCTTGCATTATTCCCTTGCCACTTTGATCTCGACAGTGCTCGGCATCATCTTCAATTTCTTCACAACTGGTAGAATAGTCTTTCGTAACATGGACAACCGCCGCATCATTCAATTCTTCCTCGTCTACGCCTTTACCTACCTTGTCAACGTACTTTTCCTGAAGGGGCTGGTGGATGGTTTGAGCATGGATAAATTGCTTGCAGGTGCGCTCGTGACCCTGCCAGTGGCTCTCTTGTCCTACTACCTCAATTCGATCTGGACTTTTCGGGATTCCAAATCGAATGAAGGAGCAATTAATGCCTGAATCTCAAACTCCCAGGAAGAAAATCTCCAGCATCAGCGCTGTTTTCCCGGCCTACAATGACGCTGGCACCATCCCCAGCATGGTCCTGACGGCACTTCTGGCCCTGCGCCAGGTCACCGACGATTATGAGGTCATCGTCACCAACGACGGCAGCAAAGACAACACCAAAGAAGTGCTGGACGAGCTGGCTTCCCGCTGCCCTGAGTTGCGAGTTTTCCATCATCCTGAGAATCAGGGTTACGGCTGCGCCTTACGAACCGGATTTGCCAACGCCAGCAAGGAATGGGTCTTCTATACCGATGGTGACGCCCAGTACAACCCAGCCGAACTGATCCTCCTCACCAAAGCGCTCAACGAGGAGATCGACGTCATCAATGGCTACAAGATTTCGCGTCATGACCCCTGGATACGAGTTGTCATCGGAAGGATATACCATCACATCGTCAAGATCGCCTTTGGTTTCAAATTGAGAGATGTGGACTGCGACTTTCGCCTCATCCGGCGGGAAATTTTTGATAAGATCCCGCTTGAAAGCCACACCGGTACGATCTGCCTCGAGATGGTCAAAAAGTTCCAGGACGCGGGTTACAAATTTGCCGAAGTCCCGGTCAACCATTACTACCGCTCATACGGAAAGTCACAGTTTTTCAGACCAAAACACCTCTGGACCACCTTCAAACACCTCTCCGCCTTATGGTGGAAACTGGTCGTCAAAAAAGAACATATTAAAGAAAATAATGAATGAATTAAGACGACATACCTGCGTGAGTATTGAGTATTCGGAAGGTTAGCATCCAATCATTCGATCCGACTGGTCAAATTTGTGATCGGATTGAAATAATGGAGCTATTCGACAGCCATTATTTCAATCCCAACCCGATTTTTCAATAATATTTGAATTTAGCAAAACTAAGACAGCTTTGCCAACCCGAGGCGTAGCCTTCGCAGTGTCTCTTCTTTTCCCAGCATGGCTGCCAGTTCGGTCGCGCCGCCGGGGGAGGTCTCCTGACCGCTGAGAGCGGTTCGGATGGGCCACATGACTGTGCCGACCTTGAATCCGGTTGTTTTTGCCAGTTCCTTCAAATTCAGGAACAAGGTCTCGTTATCAAAGGCTTCCAGCTCTTCCAAAACCGGGATCACTGCCTCAAGCACCTGCCGTGAGCTTTCGAGCGTCGATTTAGACTTATCGTGCACGAACAATTCCTTGTCATATTCCGGCAAGTTGCCAAAAAAGCCAACCAATTCAGGGATATCACCCAGATTTTCCGTCCGCACCTGGATCAGCTCGCTCATTTTGCGCAGATCCAGATCTTTCACGCTCTCCGGATAATAAGGCAAAGCGACCTGATGGAACTGCCCGGGGCTCAAAGCGCGGATGTGTTCACCGTTCAACCAGCGCAATTTGTCAAACGAAAATGCCGCGCTCGATTTGCTGATGCGGTTCATATCAAAGGCTTCGATCAGCTCCGGCAGGAGGAAATACTCGCGTTCATCGCCCGGATTCCACCCCAAAAGCGCCACGTAGTTGACAATTGCCGTTGGCAGGTAACCCATTCGCACCAGATCCTCGAAGGAAGGGTCGCCTTTTCGTTTGCTCAACTTGCTGCCGTCCTCTTTGATGATATGCGGCAAATGGATGTACTCCGGCCGCTGCCATCCCAGGGCTTCATAGAGCAGGTTGTATTTTGGTGTTGAGCTGAGATACTCCTGTCCGCGGATGACGTGCGTGATGCCCATCAGATGGTCGTCGATCACGTTGGCAAAATTATAGGTCGGAAAACCATCCGACTTCAGCAAGACCTGATCGTCCAGTTGAGCGTGATCGATCGTGATTTCCCCATAAACATGGTCAAAAAAAGTGCTCGTGCCAGGTTCAGGGATGCGCTGGCGCACAACCGGCACGATCCCTTGCGCCCATTTTTCCTCGATCTCTGCCGCGCTCAGATCCCGGCATGGGTCGCGAAAACCCTGCACGCGTTCACCCGTGCTTTCCAGCGCAGGTTTGTCATCTTTTTGACAAAAACAAAAGTAGGCATCGCCTTGCTCGATCAGCTTCTGCGCGTATTCTTTGTAAATCGGCAGCCGTTTACTCTGAACGTAGGGGCCACAGCCGCCGTCCTTATCCGGGCCTTCATCATATTCGATTCCCGCCAAAGCCAGACCGTTGTAAATTGCCTGAACAGCCTCGGGTACGTTGCGATTTTGGTCGGTATCTTCGATCCTCAGCAGAAATTTTCCGTTGGCTTGTTTGGCGATCAAAAATGCGTACAACGCGGTACGAAGGTTGCCAATATGCATGTAGCCTGTCGGGCTGGGCGCAAAACGAGTTCTGAACATAGTCACTTCCATATTTTTAATGCATTTATCCTACCACAGGTCAACCCTTGCAGGCCTCGTGGTGATGGTCCATTACATATTTTCGTAGGTATTGACCGGTATAACTTTCTCTGATCTTGCAGATCTGCTCCGGCGTTCCCTGAGCGACAATTTCCCCGCCGTTAATGCCGCCATCGGGGCCCAGATCGATGATCCAGTCAGCGACCTTGATAATATCCATATTGTGCTCGATGATCAGGACGGTATTGCCGTTGTCCACCAAAGCCTGCAAAACCTCGATCAGTTTATGAACATCAGCAGCGTGCAAACCGACCGAAGGCTCATCCAGAACATAAAGTGTTCTGCCTGTGGCGACGCGGGAAAGCTCTTTTGCCAGCTTGACGCGCTGTGCTTCACCGCCGGAAAGGGTCGGGGCGGGCTGTCCGAGCCGTATATAGCCCAGCCCAACGTCATACAAGGTTTGCAGTCTGCGTTTGATGCGTGGAAAGGCGTCAAAAAACTCGATCGCTGTTTCAACGGTCATGTCCAGAACGTCGGCAATGTTTTTGTCCTTAAACCGCACCTGAAGGGTTTCGTGGTTGTACCGCTTCCCGCGGCAGACCTCACAGGGCACGTAGACATCCGGCAGAAACTGCATTTCTATTTTCAACTGCCCATCGCCCATGCAGGCTTCGCAGCGCCCACCCTTGACATTGAAAGAGAAACGACCTTTCTTATATCCTCTGATCCTGGATTCAGGCAGTTCGGTGAACAGATCGCGAACCAGATCGAACAGCCCGGTATAAGTGGCCGGGTTCGATCGCGGCGTTCGCCCGATAGGTGTCTGATCGATATTAATGATCTTGTCGAGATGTTTTGTACCGTCAACCCCTTTATGCTTACCGGGGTTGGTATGAGCGCGCATCAAAGTCCGCGCCAACGCGTTGTACAAAATATCCACCATCAGGGTCGATTTGCCCGAACCCGACACGCCGGTGATGCAGACCAGCTCACCCAAAGGAATGGTGACATCGATATTTTTCAGGTTATTTTCCTGCGCGCCTTTGATCCTGAGCACCTTTCCATTGCCTTCGCGTCTGGCTTGCGGCAGTGGTACTTGTTTTCTTCCAGAAAGATACGCGCCCGTCAGAGATTTCGGTTCAGCTTCGATATCTTCAGGCCGTCCCTCAGCCACCAGCCAACCGCCGTGTTCTCCGGCACCCGGGCCCAGATCGACGATCCAGTCCGCACTGCGCATGGTCTCTTCATCATGCTCGACCACCAAAACCGTATTGCCCAGGTCGCGCAAACCTTTTAAGGTTGCCAACAGCTTGTCGTTATCCCGCGGGTGCAGACCGATCGAGGGTTCGTCCAAAACATACAAAACGCCCATCAGTTTTGAACCGATCTGGGTTGCCAGGCGGATGCGCTGTGCTTCGCCGCCGCTCAGGGTCGAGGCAGAGCGATCCAAGGTGAGGTAATCCAGGCCAACATCCGTCAAAAAGCTGAGACGGGCATGGATCTCACGCAAGATCCGCTCACCGATTGCCTGATCGCGTTTTTGAAGCGGTGTTTGTTCAGACCCAAGCAATTCGATCCATTCCAAAAGCTTTTCAACCGGATATTCAGTAACTTCAACAATGTTTTTACCGTCAACCAGCACTCCTAAAGCTTCTTTACGCAGCCTTTTCCCTCCACACTCAGGGCATGGAGTCCGCGTGATAAAAGAACCGAGCTTCATGCGGATCCAATCGGAATTGGTATCCTGATAGCGGCGCTGCATATTCCCGATCACGCCTTCAAAAGCCGTCTTAAAGGTTCCTTTGCGCCCGTGTCTGCCGACATAATTTACGGTAATTTCCTTTGTTCCGGTACCGTGCAATATCGCGCGTTGAACAGCCTTATCAAGCTGCTCAAAAGGTGTTTCCAGGCTGAATTGATAGGTTTCAGCCAGCGCCTCCAGCATTTGCCAGCTGTAGCCGCCGACATCTTTTGAATCCCATTCGGGGTTTTTGATCGCCCCATCCTGAAGCGAGAGCGTCTTATCCGGGATGACCAGATCGGGGTCAATATCCTCCCGAAAACCCAATCCTTGACAGGTCGGACAAGCCCCATGGGGAGTGTTGAATGAAAAGGTTCGCGGCTCGATCTCGATCAAGATGGAGCCGTGCTCCGGGCAAGCCAGGTTCTCCGAGAACATTCGGTCTTCCGGCGGTTCGATGCTCAGATTTTGCACCGTCAGATACCCTTCGCCTACGCGCAAGGCCGTCTCAACGGAATCGGTCAGTCGGGTGATCATCCCCAGTCGGTCTTCTTCATTCTCAGGCTCAGAAATAACGATCCGGTCAACGACCGCCTCGATCGTATGCTTCTTGTAGCGGTCGAGCGTGATCTCTTCATCCAACATGTGGACCGTTCCATTGACCCTCACGCGGGTGAAGCCCGCTTTCCCAATTTCCTTGAACAATGCCTGATAGGTTCCCTTGCGTTCCCTGACCATCGGCGCCAGGATCATCAAACGCGAACCGACTGGCATCGCCAGAATGGTATCAACGATTTCCTGAGCGGATTGTTTTTGCACCGGTCGCCCGCAGACAGGGCAATGGGGAACCCCCACCCTCGCGAAGAGCAAACGCAGGTAGTCGAATATCTCCGTAACCGTTCCAACCGTTGATCGGGGATTGTTTGATGTCGATTTCTGATCGATCGCCACGGCAGGCGAAAGACCTTCGATCGAATCGACATCGGGCTTATTCATCTGCCCCAAAAACTGGCGGGCGTAAGAAGAAAGCGATTCCACATACCGGCGCTGTCCTTCGGCGAAGATCGTGTCGAACGCCAAAGAGCTTTTACCCGATCCGGAAATGCCAGTCAGCACGACCAGCTTGTCACGCGGGATTTCGACATTGATATTCTTTAAATTATGTTCTCGTGCGCCAATAATGCGCAGGTTGTCTTGACTCATAGTAATAAACTCCGGCAGGTATTATATCAAGTGTTCTATTATCAGCCGGTGTTGTTGTCCAAACTGGTCGGTTCCGGTTTCTTGCGAGTGAGAGAAACATAGCTAAAGAACCCCAGCAGGAATGGAATCCAAAAAGAGATCAGGCGGTAGCCTAAGATCACAACCAAAGCGATATCGTTGGGAACGCCAAAGCTCGTAAACAGGGCCGCCATGGAGGTTTCGATGACCCCAACCCCACCGGGAACGATAAAGGCCATTTTTGCCAGCAGCAGCGGCAGTCCATAACCTGCAAACAGAACACCGGCATGGATCGGATAACCGGCAGCCCGAAAGACCAGATACATCATCAGGACATCAAATCCATAATATCCAACCGTGCCCAGCAAAGGCAGAAACCATCGCCCTTTGCCCATCTGTTTCCAGGCCGCAAAGAACCGATCCAGTTTTGCCTGAGTATTATCCGGATCGTATGGCTTTTTGCGAATCCTACTAAAATTCGACAAACCCCAGTTGACCACTTTGTAAGCGGTTTTTGGAAACACCAAAGCAATGAGGTAACCGAAAGTAAATATCAGAAGAAGAAAAATATAAATCGAGTATTGGATCAGTTGCCCTCTGGTGAGCATATCGCCCAATTGAAGGGTCACGATTCCGATAATGGCGATCAGGATCAGGGGAACATTCGCCAGCATGGAAGGCAGCAAGCCCGCTATCAGGGCGTTTGACCTTTTAACACCCTTGTCAACGAACAGCCCATAAGTTGTAGCCGCCGCTCCAACCCAACCTCCAGCCACCACGCCGATACTATATGAACCTAAAAAGATCAAAGCGGATTTGATAATACCAATGTTTTCACCTTGAATTCTGAGGACACAGCTCAGAGAGAAGCCGTAACACAGGTAAACCATCATCTCAGAGACAAATGCCGCGAAAACCAGCCACCAGGTCATGGCCTTAAGAACATCCACCGCTCTCCCGATATCAAGCATTTTGGGAAGGATCAGATTCACCGCCAACCCAAGAACGATAATGACGATCAGGATCCGCAGGGATCTTTTCTTATTGACCGGTTTGGCTTGCTCTATATCTTCCACAAACACCTTTTATTCATCAAAAAACAACACCGGTGATAATACCGGTGAAATCTAATGCCCGCTAATTCTAATCGAAATTTAAATGACAGAAAAAAGCAAACCTATTACAATTGGCTCATTGACCACGGAGTTTTGATGAGAAACATTGAAACCCGAGAAGGAAAAATCGAGTAATGAGTCCAGTCAGCACAAAACAACCGAGGAGGCAGCATGAAAAGCTTTCGCAAAGTCCTGACCATAACTGTTCCAACCCGACGGGCTTTTGTCAACATCACATACGAAGTTGAGCAGGCTCTCCATGAGAGTGGAATTCAGGAAGGCTTATTGTTGGTAAATCCGATGCACATCACCGCGTCAGTCTTTATTAATGATGACGAACGCGGATTACATCACGATTTCGAGCAGTGGCTTGAAACGATCGCGCCTCACGCCCCGATTGATCAATATCGCCACAACGATACCGGCGAGGATAACGCCGACGCCCACATCAAACGCCAGATCATGGGTCGGGAAGTTGTGGTTGCCGTCACCAAAGGCCGCCTCGACTTTGGCACCTGGGAACAGATTTTTTATGGTGAATATGACGGTCGTCGGCCAAAACGCATTCTGATCAAGATCATTGGAGAATAAGCCTTTTACCCCAATAACCTTGTACGCATATTCGACAAAACAGAGGCTGATTTTTTATAATATCGTTAACAACAAACATTAGAAAAAGGAAAGTTGAGAAAAAAATGGCACAAAAATTTGATTGGATGAAAACCCCGGTCGGACTCCCCGAGCTCCCCTACGCGAAGGATGCTTTGGCTCCCTATATCTCAGAAGAAACGATCAATTACCACTATGGTAAGCACCACAAAACCTATCACGACACCACCCTGGAGCTGGTAAAAGGCACCGAACTCGAAGGCGCCACGCTCGAAGAGATCGTTGATGTTGCCAGCAAAGATGCTTCCATGCAGAAGCTTTACAACAATGCTGCCCAGGCCTGGAACCATAATTTCTATTTTGGCGGCTTTGTGCCAGCCAGCGAAAGCAAAATGCCCGCTGAGTTGGAAGAGCTCCTGACGGAAGCGTTCGGCTCCGTTGAAGATTTCAAAAAAGAATTCGTCACCAAAGGTGTCGGACAATTCGGCAGCGGTTGGGTTTGGCTGGTTCTGGATCAGGGCAAACTGGCGATCGTCTCCACCGCCAACGGCGTCAACCCCTGGAAAAACGACCAATTCCCGGTCTTTGTTCTGGACGTTTGGGAACACGCCTATTATATCGACTACCAAAACCTGCGCAAAAAACACCTCGAAGAAGTTCTCGATCACATCGTCAATTGGGACAACGTCCTAAGACTTATCAAGAAATACAAAGCCCAATAAGTTTCGCCTTCTGAATTCGAAGAAACGATCATTTGTAGACAAAACGACCCTTCGGGGTCGTTTTTTATTGCATCTAAAAGCGCAATTTACAGGAATTGCGATTGGAACTTAATCATAAGGAATTTGTTTTTTCAATAAAATAGTATAATTTCCTTGTAAGTTAATTTCGTTCAAATGATTGAACGGTTTGTTTATCCTGTTTTTATCCCAAGGAGGTTTCCATGAAAAAAAAGATGGTAAAGATTTTCATAGTATTGATCACTTTCTCGTTATTATTGGGGCTGGGGGCCTCGATTCGCAGCGCGCGGGCTCAGGAACCACATGTTATCAGGGTTGACACTACTGAAGACCTCAGGGACTTTGCTCATAATGGTGTCTGCAGCGCAGGGAGTGCAAATAGCGGCCCATGTTCCCTGCGGGCAGCCATCTATGAGGGAGCCCGTTATTACACTGGCAATGTCGTAATTGAGCTTCCGCCTGGTGTTTACAAACTGACACTGACCGAACCGATTTACGAGGGAGAACCGGAAGACTATTATGGCGATCTGGACTTTCCAGCGCTCGCAACCGCTCCCAGTGTTGGCGTCCAGATAAAAGGCACTGGTGATTGGGATAACCCGTCCATTATTGATGCCAATTTCATAGACCGCGTGATGCAGATCGGGGAAAATCAAAAAGTTCACCTGACCAACCTGGTTTTGAAGAATGGATTGACAAAAAAGATTGGCCCGTCCCAGGAGGGTTTGGCAGGTGGAGGATTGCATGTTTTTGGCGCGGAGGTGAAGTTGACCCATGTGCGCCTGACCAATAACGAAGCCAGAGGTGAAGACGGATTTGTTTCCGATGGTGGCGCGATCTACGCTTCTTATTCAGATCTCACTATGGCTTACTGTGAGTTGGATCATAACAGATCAGATATCCGATCTACACTTCATGCGGATGATTCCAATGACCCCATACAGATCTACTCGTCAAGCATCCATCACAACACAATCAACGAGGGTTATTCGGCGCATATTGATGCGGGCAATGGGCTGGTAATGACCAACAGCACCATGTCTGATAATGAGGGCGGCAAATACTACATTATCGGTGGACAGCTTTCCTTGATCCAAAATTCAACATTAATTTCCAAAGGCAACGTTGGCATCATCTGGAACAGAAGTGTTCTGCAATTGTGGTTCAATATTCTGCAGAATATCCCGATCCCAGGTGTGGAGTCGGGACTTATCTGCACAATGCAGGAGAGTAATGAGCCATCGTTGGGGGGGAATATTTTCTCGGACAATTCCTGTAGACCCGGATCCAATGACAGGGTTATTGGATATTCTGGAATGAGACTTGGCCCGTTGGGTGATTATGGCGGTCCAACACCAACGATTCCTCTGTTTCTTAGTTCCCCGGCTATTAATTATGGTATTAATGATTGCTCTGTTGCTGACGGTTACCCCCTGCTCACTGACCAGCGTTTACTGGATCGCAATGACGGGAAATGTGACACCGGCTCTTTTGAATTGCAGCCAGATGAAACACCAGGAGGTGTCTTGTTTTTGCCGCTTACTCTCAGGAACTAACGCGTTGATGAAAAAGTCCTGAATTGAAGATTTGATGATTTATTGAAAGGATTTTCATGAAAACCAAACAAATTACTTTTAGACTGCTTGCTCTATTATTTTTCTGCGTTTCGATCAGTATTTCCCCGCGAGCAAGCCAGGCCCAATCAATTAATATTGTCACCTATGAGGTCGACACCTTTGAAGATCTTTTTGACCCCGCGCCAAATGGCCTTTGTGCCGGTTGGATTGGCCCCGACCCAGATGATTTTGGGCCATGCTCGCTGCGCGCGGCCATAACCGAAGCTGGTTATACCCATGCTGGCACTCCCGAATTTGTTCATATTCAGGTTCCGCCCGGCGTTTACAAACTTACTCTGACCGAAACGCCTTTTGACCCTCCTCCGTCGGATGGCAGTGATGATAAACATTATGGTGATCTGGACCTTCCTAGGGTCCCGTCTGGCCAGACTCCGAATGAGGTGCTGATTGAAGGGACCGGGGGGCCACACAATCCTTCGGTTATTGATGCCATTTTTATCGACCGGGTGCTGGAACTTGGGCAAGGGCGAATTCTCACATTGAGAAATCTGGTCATTAAAAATGGTTTGATCAACGCCGATAATGACGAAGCCGCCACTGGGGGTGGGATCCTGGTGAAATCCGAATCTATGTTGAGATTGAACAATGTTCGCCTGACAAATAATACCGTAAGATGCATGGAGAATACCGCCTGTAACTATTCCTGGGGTGGGGCTGTAAACAGCGAGAATGCAAACCTGAACTTATTCGATGTGGAGCTGGATAGGAATAGCGCCTTTTCAGGTTCCGCTATCTATTTCTGGGATGGATCACCTGATGCAAACAAGTATGAATTCCTGATCGAACGAACAGCCATTCATCATAATTCCGGTGACTATTCTACGATTGCAGGCAATGGATCTCTTTTTATCACCAACTCCACTATGGTAGCAAACGAATCCCATGGTATTCATTTTGATGTTGGAAATATTGACATGGGAGGGCCTGTTTGGATCCAGAATTCCACCGTGATCTCCAGCCACCCTCTTGCGAACGTCATCGTAAATAACAAATCTCTCTATATCAGAAACAGTATCCTGTTGAACACGCCTGGAACCTCCTCAAGCAATTATAGAAATTGTATAGTTGACGCCCCATTTACAGCCGAATCAAAGGGAGGAAATATCTTCAGCGAAAACAGTTGCAACCCCAATACAGCTTTGCACGACCTTGTTTTGACCTACGCGGAAACGAAGCTGGGTGCTTTGGCTGATTACGGAGGTTTCACACCGACCATCGCGCTTGTTGAAGGCTCACCCGCTGTCAACCGTTTACCCGAAAAATGCATCGTAACCACATTTGTGATCGGTCCACCCATGGATGTCGATCTGGTGACAGATCAGCGCGGTTCACCGCGGGATGACGGGCAATGCGACACAGGAGCGTTTGAAGGAAGCATAAGGCCGATGTTCCTGTATCTGCCAATCATTACAAAGAAGTGATCGCAGATCGAGGCTGGTTCCTGCACCTTTTACAGCACCTGTTTTAACGACGAGGTGCCTCCTGGTATCAGACCCTAAGGCTATTAAGAATTGTCTTACCGCCTTGGGGTCTGTTTTTGCCTGGGTGAATCTGGCAGCCAGGGCTTTCTTGATTGAACAGACATAATCCACCTTGTAAAAACAACAGTAATTCTCAGTATGGAAAAAATAATTCCGGGTTAGAAGTTTAAGTCGATAATGTTGATACATTAGAACCAATTATCGGTCATTTAATGTGCAAATCTAGCGGATGGGGCTTGTCCCCATCCGTACAAGCCGATTTACGATCAAAGATTAGCTAACATTCGCCTGAGGTAAGGAAAATACAAGTTGCAAAAATTTCATACTGAGAATTGCTGGTAAAAACAACCGTATTCTTTCAGGATATCGGGTACAATACAGGGGATGGGTTTCCACAAAATGGAGCCTGAATTTAACTTGGGAACTTAAGGAATATTAGTCCTAAAAATTTTAACAGGAGAACATAAATGAAACGTCAAATGGTAATGACTGATGCCAACGAAGCGACCGCGCATGTGGCATACAGGTACAACGAAGTGATCGCGATCTACCCGATCACCCCTTCTTCCGGCATGGGTGAATACGCGGACCAGTGGGCCGCCGAAGGCATCCCGAACATCTGGGGAACGGTCCCAACCGTGGTTGAAATGCAATCCGAAGGCGGAGCCGCTGGCGCAGTCCACGGAGCGCTGCAGGCGGGTTCCCTTTCTACCACTTTTACCGCCTCCCAGGGCCTTTTGCTGATGATCCCCAACATGTACAAGATCGCCGGTGAACTTAGCCCAGCGGTTTTCCATGTTTCCGCGCGCTCACTGGCTGCTCAGGCATTGTCAATTTTTGGCGATCATTCTGACGTGATGGCCGTTCGCCAAACCGGTTGGGCTTTGCTTGCCAGCAACAACGCCCAGGAAGCGCAGGATACCGCCGCCATCGCGACCGCCGCAACCTTGCGTGCGAGAGTTCCTTTCGTGCATTTCTTTGATGGTTTCCGCACTTCTCACGAGATCAATAAGATCGAACGTCTGACCGATGACGATCTGCGGGCAATGATTTGTCCTGAAATGGTTGAACAACATCGCAAACGCGCCCTCACCCCTGATAATCCTTTTATCCGCGGTACCGCGCAGAACCCCGACACCTATTTCCAGGGTCGCGAAACCGTCAACCGCTATTACACCGAAGCGATCCGCATCGTTCAGGAAGAAATGGACCGTTTTGCAGACCTGACCGGCCGCCAATATCATTTGGTGGAATACTACGGCGCGAAAGATGCTGACCGTGTGATCGTGATCATGGGATCAGGTGCTGAGACAGCCTCCGAAGTCGCCAAATACCTCAACAATCACGGCGAAAAGGTTGGTGTTGTGGTCGTGCGTTTGTATCGCCCCTTCCCGGTCGACGCCTTCCTGGCAGCTTTGCCGAAGACTGTAAAGAAAATCGCCGTGCTCGACCGCACCAAGGAACCCGGTTCCATCGGCGAACCGCTCTTCCAGGACGTGGTCAACGCGCTCAACGTCGGCATGAATAAGGGCAGCCTTGAATGTGGCGCGATGCCCCTGGTCACCGGCGGACGCTATGGCCTTTCTTCCAAGGATTTCAGCCCGGCCATGGTCAAGGGTGTCTTTGACAATCTGGCAGCAGACAATCCCAAAGAACACTTCACAGTCGGTATTATTGACGACGTCACCAACCTAAGCCTGGACTATGACCATAATTTCGAGATTTTGGGCGATAAGGTTATTCAGGCGATGTTCTTCGGACTCGGTTCCGATGGTACCGTCGGTGCCAACAAGAACTCGATCAAGATCATCGGTGAAGAAACCCCCAACTTCGCCCAGGGTTACTTTGAGTACGACTCCAAGAAATCCGGCGGCGTGACGGTTTCTCACCTGCGCTTTGGTCCCGAACCGATCCGCGCCCCCTATTTCATTTCCGCCAACGAAGCCAACTTCCTGGCCTGTCACCAGGTCAGTTTTGTTGATCGCTTCGATCTGCTCAAATATTCCCGCCCAGGTTCCGTCTTCCTGCTCAACACCATTTCGAGCCCTGAAGAAGTCTGGGACACCCTGCCGGTCGAGATGCAGAAGGATATGATCGAAAAGAAGATCAGGTTCTACACCATCGACGCCTATAAAGTTGCCCAGGCGACAGGCATGGGCAACCGCATTAACACCATTATGCAGACTTGTTTCTTTGCCATCAGCGGTGTTTTGCCGCGCGATGAGGCCATTAAAGCCATTAAGGATTCCATTGAGAAATCCTATGGCAGCAAGGGCGAAAGCGTTGTGAAGAAAAACTTCGAGGCTGTTGATCAGGCTGTCGCCAATATGCACCAGGTCGATTATCCCCAAAAGGTCACCAGCAAACACAGCCGCCGCCAGCCTGTACCGGCCAACGCGCCTGTCTTCGTGAAGGAAGTTTTGGGTGAAATGATCGCCCGCAATGGCGATGATCTGCCTGTTAGCAAATTACCGGATGACGGTACTTATCCCTCCGGTACGACCAAATGGGAAAAGCGCAATATCGCGCTTGAGATCCCGATCTGGGATCCCAATGTTTGTATCCAGTGCGGGCGCTGTTCGCTGGTTTGCCCCCATGCCGCCATTCGCATCAAGGTTTATCCGAATGAGCTCCTGGAAAATGCCCCTGAAACCTTCAAGAGCAAACCTTCCAATTACCGCGAATGGAAAGATGGTTACTCCATGACCGTTCAGGTCGCCCCAGAGGATTGTGTTGGCTGCGGTTTGTGTGTCGAAAACTGCCCCGGCAAGGACAAACAAAATCCCGAACGCCACGCGATCAATATGGGCGCACAGCCTCCCATCCATGACACCGAAGTTAAGAACTGGGACTTCTTCCTGGATCTACCTTTAATCGCGCGTGAAGATGTTGCTGCCACAAATATCAAAAATTCGCAGCTGCTCGAGCCGTTGTTCGAGTTCTCGGGTGCCTGTGGTGGCTGCGGTGAGACCCCTTACGTCAAGCTGGTTTCCCAATTGTTTGGTGACCGCATGATCGTTGCCAACGCGACCGGTTGTTCCTCCATCTACGGCGGCAACCAACCCACCACCCCCTGGGCTGTTAACAAGAAGGGTCAGGGCCCGGCCTGGTCAAACTCCCTGTTTGAAGACAACGCCGAGTTTGGTCTGGGCATGCGCGTTTCTGTTGATAAATCGACTGCCATCGCCCGCGAACTGGTTGAAAAACACGCTGAATTTATCGGCAAGGAACTGGCCGAGGCATTGCTGAACGCCGATCAGAGCAGCGAAGCCGGCATCAACGAACAACGCAAGCGCGTCAGTCAGCTTAAAGCTGTTCTCGAAGGCAAAAAAGATGCGGAATTAAAACAACTTTTGAGCGTCGCTGATTACCTGGTCAAGAAGAGTGTCTGGATCATGGGCGGTGACGGCTGGGCCTATGACATTGGTTACGGTGGTTTGGATCACGTTCTGGCCTCCGGCCGAAACGTCAACGTCCTGGTCATGGACACCGAAGTCTACTCCAACACCGGCGGTCAGAGCTCCAAAGCCACCCCGATCGGCGCTGTCGCCAAGTTTGCTGCCAACGGTAAGGAACGCCCCAAGAAAGATCTGGGCATGATCGCCATGACCTACGGCAATATCTATGTCGCCCGCGTTGCCCTGGGCGCCAGCGAAGCTCAGGTGCTGAAGGCCTTCAACGAGGCCGATGCCTATGACGGACCGTCCCTGATCATTGCCTACTCGCATTGTATCAACCACGGTATTGACATGAAGAAGGGCCTCGCCCAGCAGAAACTGGCTGTCAATTCCGGCGCCTGGGTGCTGTACCGCTACGACCCCCGTTTGACGGTCGAAGGCAAGAATCCGCTGCAGTTGGATTCGAAAGAACCTTCCATCAAGGTCTCAGAATATGCCTACAACGAAAACCGCTACCGCATGCTCTTGAATCAGGATGAGGAACGCGCCGAGCAACTCATGCGCGCTGCTGAGATTGACGCCGCCCGCCGGTGGTCACTGTATTCACAAATGGCAGCTATCGATTATTCCAGCTACAAAGAGGAATAAGGCGCTGATCTAACAACAGTCACAAAATAGTTAAGCATTTTCAGGAGGTCCACAAGGGCCTCCTGATTTTTAATGAAGATATTTATTCGTGGGCCATGACCATACGTCCATAGGGGCATGGAACATTAAAGACATGGCGTTAATTGCATTAAATCCGACTAAAACCCGCCATCATCTTAAAACATCAATCCCGTACTGATAACTAAGGTAAAATTAACCTCGCCAGACAGGCACGAAGGAATTCAGAAACAATCATGACAGTAATAGACGATATTAAACAACGCATCGATCTTGTGAATGTGGTGGAACAGACGGTCAGGCTAAAGCGCACCGGCAAAAACTACATCGGTTTTTGCCCCTTCCACAGCAACACGCGCACGCCGTCCTTTGTCGTCTTCCCCGAGACGCAAACCTGGCGCTGTTTTGGGCAGTGCAACGAGGGCGGCGATGTCTTTGGCTACCTGATGCGCCGCGATAATCTCGATTTTAATGAAGTGCTCAAACAATTGGCCGATCGCGCGGGCGTTGTGCTAAGAGCGCAAACGCCGGCAGAAATTAAGCATGAGGAAGTCAAACAGACGCTTTCACAGGTCATGGAAGCGGCGGTTGAGTTCTTCCGCAAGCAAATGCTGGAAACCGAAGCCGGTAAAAAAGCGCTCGATTACGTTCACAAGCGCGGTTTAAGCGATGAAACGATCAAAACCTGGGGTCTGGGTTACGCGCCCAATTCCTGGAACGCCTTGCTGGATCATCTTTTGTCCAAAGGATACAGCCGCGAGCTGATCCTGCAGGCTGGCTTGTTATCGGAAGGCGAAGAAGGTCGCGTTTACGACCGTTTTCGCGACCGTCTGATGTTCCCAATCCGCAATCCATACGGCAAGATGGCCGGCTTTGGCGGTCGGGCTCTGAACCCGGACGACGTTCCGAAATACCTGAATTCGCCCGCCACGGACTTGTTTGACAAGGGCCGTCTGCTTTACGGCCTCGACATGGCCCGTGCCGGAATGCGCAAAAGCGATCAGGCGGTCATCGTGGAAGGCTACATGGATGTGATCGGATTGCACCAGGCTAGTTATCCCAACGCGGTCGCGCCGATGGGCACTGCCCTGACCGAGGCGCAGTTCAACCTGATCAAGCGCCTCACGACCAACATCGTTCTGGCGCTCGACCCCGACGCGGCTGGGCAAAATGCCACTTTGCGCGGGCTGGAGACCGCCCGACGAGCGCTGGACCAGACCGAAGACATCAGCATCGATTCAAAAGGCCTGCTTCAGATCGAACGTAGTCTCAAGGCCGACATTCGCGTCGCGCAATTGCCGGATGAGCGGGACCCGGATGAGATCGTCCTGGCAGACCCGGCAAGCTGGCAGAATATTCTCGATAACGCCAAACCGATCATTAATCACGTCATGGACACTTTGGCCAAAGATCGCGACCTGAGCGACCCGAAGGTTAAACGTGAGATCGCCGATCAGGTCATCCCCCTGCTTGAAGAGGTCGCCAGCCCAATCGAGCGCGATGCCTATCGCCTGCGGCTGGCAACGCTTTTGCGCCTGGATGAGCGCACGCTGGTGCTTTCGACCCATCAGGTCATGCAGGAACGCCGACGCAGACAAAAAAGTGAAAAAGAACCCGCTTTGGACTATCAGGTCAAGACGTTTGGCGACCACAAGAACAAGGTATTGGAAGAATTTACCATTCGTCAACTGCTGATCGATCCCGAGTCATTGTATCGGATCAATCGCGAGCTGGCGGGTTTTGGCTTATCCGAACTGAGCCGCGCGGATTTTCAGGAAGGCGAGTATCAACATCTCTTTGACCTGGTCAGGAAAAGCCTCGCCCAGGATGAATACGAGGCTATTGATTTTCTGGAGCTTGAGCTCACGGAGATCGCTGAGATCATTGAGCTGCCTGCCAGACAGTCGAACACCTCTATCGATGAGGATAAAAAACTCTTCAAGGACCGCCTGCGGACGATCCTTTGCTTGCGTCAAAATAATGTGTTAGAACACATGCGGGAGATTTATTACCTTCAAAGCGATACGGAAGAAAAAACTTATTCAAGCAACGAAGCCAACGTCCTCTATCTTGACCTGATAGAGACCCGAAAGAAGATCGACAGGGCTTTGCTTTCACCAGTTACCGGCGGATCCGGAAAAGTGAATAATACAACGGGCAGCCGCAGGACGAAAAGGAGATAATGTGGATTTGGATTTGATGCCATTGGACGATTCAGCCTTTGATCCTCAAAAAGAAGTCCTGAAGGAAGCAAATTATCAGGAGGAGGATGATCTTTTTTCGACTGACGAGCCCATCCAACTCTATCTAAGGGATATTAACCAATCGAGGCTGCTGGACGCCAAAGATGAATTCCTGCTCGCGCTGATGGTCCAGGCCCGCGAATACCTGCGAAAATTCACCACAGCGGAGATGCAGGTCGATGCCGGGGCGATCCATCAGGCCTTTTTGCAGGAGATAAAGAAAACAAAACGCTTGTCAAAGCAGCTTGGTGTTGTCGAACCTGATCTCAGCTTACTGGCGGAGGAAGCCATGCGCTTGCGGGAGACGCGCTTGACCGAGCCGGAATCTTACATGCGCCAATATCTTGACGATCCCCGTTGGGGCAGCGATAAGGATTGGGAGGCGCTGGCAGAAGCTGTTTTGAACTGTTTTTATGCATTTTATATTTACCCGGGTGAATTAAAAACCGCCTCAGATAATTTTTGGCTGGAGGAGCCTGAGCAATTCAGCGATGAAGTCTGGCGCGACAATTTCGCTCAGGTGGATGAGATCGCGGAATGGGCGACAGAAAAATACGTCGAATTTAACCTGCGCCTCGTCGTCAGCATCGCCAAACGCTACCGCAGCCGGGGCATCGGCATGATGGACCTGATCCAGGAAGGCAATATGGGTCTGCTCAAGGCCATCCAGAAGTTCGATCCGGCCAAGGGTTTTCGTTTCAGCACCTACGCCACCTGGTGGATCAAACAAGCCATCAGCCGCTACATTATCGACAACGCCCGAACCATTCGCATCCCGGTTCACATGGTCGAACAGATCAGCAAACTGGTCAAGGTTCAGCACAATCTGGTGCAAAGCCTCGGGCGCGACCCGACATTCGCGGAGATGGCCGTCAAATCCGGCTTTTTGTCTGAAGAAGACGTTCAGGCGATCCTGGAGATCGGCGGCAGCCGCGAGCTGGCCGATCCGGGTTTGCTGCATCGCTGGGACGAAGCCACCCAAAAGGTTGAATCTGTTCTCAAATCCGCCGAAGAGCCCGTTTCACTGGAGAGTCCGGTCGGAGATGCCGATAACAGCACCCTGGCCGATTTTATCGAGGATCAGGATTCCGAAGAGCCGATCGAAGAAGTTTTGCGCGGCGCCCTGAAGGAAACCGTGCGGGAGACGCTCGGCTCGCTGAACGAGCGGCAGCGCCAGGTGCTGGAACTGCGCTTTGGGCTGGTGGATGGCGTTTACCATTCGCTTGAGTCGGTCAGCAAGATCATCGGCTTGACGCGGGAACGCGTTCGCCAGATTGAGGCTTCGGCGCTGCGACGCCTGCGCGACCCATCCCGCAGCAACCCACTGCAGGATTTTGTTGATCATAATTAGGCATACTGATGGGACAACCTATGAACTTTTTTGTAAACAGTTATGATGACCCGAACGAGTTTCTCGGGCTGGTTGGCGAACTTTTGGCACAGAATGAGACCAAAAACAATCTTATTTTGGGTCTCGCCCTGCGTCTGAAACAGGATTTGCAGGCTTTCGGCGAAACCAGGCTATTGATGGCGCTGGTACGAGATGATTTTGGAAACATTGCAGCCGCGGCGGTGATGACCCCGCCTTTTCCTGTAGTCGTATATTGTGAGCCACTTAACCAAGCCGCTTTGGAAGCCCTGATCGACTTTTTGGCAGCAAGTGAGTGGCAGGTGACTGGAGTCAACGGCGTTGATGCCGTTAGCGATGCTTTCGCGCGCATCTGGCAGGAGAAGACCGGACAAGCATGTCGATCCGTGGTCAGGATGCGCGCCTACGAGTTGAGGTCACTGGTGCGGGTGGAATTTCCCAGCGGCGGTATGCGCCTGGCAAAGCCGCATGAAGCGCAGCTGGCGGCGGATCTGCACAACGCGATGGTTGAAGAGGTCGTATCAGGCCCCCGTCGCGTTGCCACCGCGGAAAGCCAGGTCAGGCAAATTGAAGGTGGAAATGTGTTCTTTTGGGAGAATGAAGGCAAGATCGTCGCGGTGACCATCGCCAACCGTCCTCAGATCAAAGGGATTTGTTTAAGCGGCGTGTATACCCTGCCCCAGCAGCGCAAAAAAGGCTACGCGCGGGCTTTGGTGGCAGAGGTTTCGAGGGAATTATTGAACCGCGGATACGAACTGACGAACTTGTTCACCGATCTCTCAAACCCAACCTCGAATAAGATCTACCAGGAAGTGGGTTATCAACCGGTCTGTGATTATCACCAGTACGAATTTATTTCGGATATAAAATGATGCCCATGTGGAATTTTGGGTATGTCATGTATAGGGTAGGTCGCGACAATGTACCTTTTAAGGTATTGAACATGATGAACTGCATGTTCATCATGTTCAAACCGACATCCAAACAAGAAATGAATCACATAGGAATGAATTAATTGGTTTGACCCGATGCTTCAATCCGACGATTTTTTTCTTCTATCGGTCAAAAGGCATTTCTAAAAATTGATTTTTTGATTATTTGAATTATCAAAATCATTATTAAATGTCGGATTGAGATGGAACGCGAGATGCGTTTCATCTCAATCACGACCTATCCAACATAACCACCCCAACGTCACAGCCCCAACATCACAACACCCAATCGTCATCTATACCTATGACTCGTGTACATTAAACAAAAGAGGCTGTCCCAAAATGACAGCCTCTTTAACATCTTACAAAATCGAAGAACTACTCTTCGCTCTTCAGTTCCTTCTGGCGTTGGTCCATGATCTCCTGGGCCAGGTGTTGGGGCACGAGGTCATAGTGATCGAATTCCATCGAGAAGGTACCACGGCCGCCGGTCATGGAGCGCAGGTTGGTGGTGTAGCGCATCATTTCAGCCAAAGGCACTTCGGCGGTGATGCTGGATTTGCCGCGGTCGCTGTTCATACCCTGAACGCGGGCACGGCGGGTATTGAGGTCGCCCATGATATCGCCCATGTTGGCTTCGGGCATGTGAACCACAACCTTCATGATCGGTTCGTAGAGGACAGGGCCAGCGTCTTTGAAAGCCAGTTTAAAGGCTTCACGACCAGCGATTTCAAAAGCGATAGGCTTGGAGTCGACCGGATGTTCCTTACCGTCATAAACTGAAACGCCAACATTATGGACAGGATATCCCGCCACGACGCCTTCTTTCATGACCGCGCGAATACCCTTTTCGATCGGCGCCATGTAGTTGTTAGAGATCGCGCCGCCGAAAACATCATTGGTGAAGGTGAAATCTTCGCCTTCAATGGGGAAAACCTTGAGGTGAACTTCGCCAAACTGACCGGAACCACCGGTTTGCTTTTTGTGCCGGTACATGGCGCTGGCTTCGCGGGTGATGTGTTCTTCGTAGGGCACCTTGGGTTCGTGCAGGTCAAGGAAGAGCTGGAATTTCTGCTCGGCGCGTTTGATCGCGACATCAATGTGCTGGTCGCCCATACCAAAAACGAGGGTTTGGCGGGTTGCGGCTTCCTGCGCCCAGGAGAGGGTCATATCTTCTTCTGCCAGACGGGTCAGGGTTTGGCTCATCTTGGCGGCATCAGACTGCGTGCGTGGGGTGATGGCGATGCGATAGAGCGGATTCGGATAATTGGGTACCGGAAGGGTCAGGTTCTGATCTTTGGTGGTCAGCGTATCCCCGGTTGTGGTGACAGTAAGTTTTGCAACTGCGCCGATATCGCCGCTGTGAATGGCCGGAACTGTGTTCATGTCTTTGCCGAAGGGCACCATCACGCCAGCCAGGCGTTCTTCTTCGTTCTTGGTTGCGTTCCAGACGCGGGTGTCAGAGGTGACAGTGCCGGAATAAACGCGGAAGAAGGTCTGACGACCAACAAATGGATCGGCAGTTGTTTTCCAAACATAAGCTGCCAGCGGGCCGGCATCGTCGAATTTCAGTTCAACCTCACCCTTGGAGGATTTAGCGACAACGGCTGGGCGTTCGGCTGGAGAGGGAGCCAGCGCCAGCAATGCGTCCATCAACGGCGCAAGCCCGATCATGTGACCACCAGCGGCGGTCAGAACGGGGATGATGTTGCTTTCCGTGATGGCTTTTCGCAGACCTTGCACGATCTCTTCGCTGGAAAGATCACCATTCTCGAAGTATTTTTCGAGCAGGCTATCTTCGCCTTCCGCGGCTGCTTCGACCAGAACCATGCGGGCTTCTTCAGCTTCGTCCTTGAGTTCGGCAGGGATTTCGACCGCGGTCTTGCCGTCGCCCTTGTAAGCCTTCATGGTCAACAGGTCAATGACACCCTGGAAGTCGGCTTTTTCGCCCCAGGGCAGCTGCATCGGGATCAGGCGATCGCTGATCTCGTTGCTGACAGAATCGAGCGCCTTGCGGAAATTGGCGTTATCGCGGTCCATCTTGTTGATGACAACGATCTTGGGCATATTGAATTCGTTTGCCAGATCGAGCGCGGTTTCAGTGCCAACTTCGAGACCGCCAACGGAATCGACCAAAATCAGCGCGCAGTCAGCCACGCGCATGGCGGAAACAACTTCGCCGACAAAATCGGTATAACCGGGGGTGTCAAGGAAGTTGAATTTGACGTTCTTATAAACAACAGGTAGAACGGAGGTGAAGAGCGAAATATTGCGCCGCTTTTCTTCATCATCAAAGTCGGAGACTGTGGTGCCGTCCTCAACGTTGCCGATGCGAGTGGTGGCGCCGGTAAAATTCAGTAAATTCTCCACGAGTATGGTCTTGCCGGAGTTGCTGTGCGAGGCAAGAACGATATTGCGAATATTTTCGGTTGTAAATTCCTTCATGTTTTTTAGACCTTCCTGTATTATGTCGTGGAGACCACGCGTTATTAAACATTTCGGCGAATTAACGCCGACTTTTTATTATATCAAAAAAACGCGACTATAAAAGGTTTTTAAGACAAATCTTTTTAGAATTTATCGAAAAATTCAACGAAACAATCCTCGCGCAACAGTTGCAACTGCTTTTTTGCTTTGATCCGTTCTATTAACGGAAAAGCTTTCGTGTTACGGGCTTGTTCACCAGGCCGAGTCAGTTTCCCTGTTCACCAAAAAAGAGCGGCAAATGACCCAATGAAACAATATTTCGCCATTCAGCCCGATCTCCCTCGGTCAGGATGCCAACTTCCCTGGCGGTGACCGCGCCTGCCTTATCCATGATCATGTGCATGCCCTGCAGGGTCGAACCGGTGCTGATGACATCGTCAAGCAAAACGACGCGTTTGCCCTTGATCAGTTCAACGTCCTTTTCATCGAGGAAAAGGCGTTGGACTTTGCCGGTGGTGATGGACATCGTCTCGGTGAAAAGGGCTTCGCCCATGTAGGGTTTGTATTCCTTGCGCAGGACAATATAGGGTTTGCCGCTTTCTTTGGCAAGCATGTGCGCGATGGGAATGCTTTTCGCTTCCGGGGTGAGAATAACATCATATTCCGTGTCGGCCAAAAGACGGTTGAGCTCCTGCGCGCAGGCGTCAACCAGTTCAACATCGCCAAGGATGTTGAGAATGGCGATCCGCAGGCCGGGTTTGACTTCAAAGAGGGGCAGATCGCGCCTTACGCCAGCGATCGTAATGAGATAACTTTCTCGTGTTTGCATAAGTCCTCCAAAAAAATTCAAATATATTTTATCGCAAGTGAGAGAAGATGAGGGAAACGATAGCGACATGGAAAATTCTTTTACATCCATTGGACGAGCCGCAAGCTTATGCCTGGCGTGCTAACTCCTTATCCATACAAAAATCAACTGAAAAGAATTCAATATTTAAGCTACGCGCAATTTTTCGCTGAATTGAGTTTTCAAAACTGGAACAACATCTTAAAAAGATATGGTGATAAAATTTTCATACACAGAATGAAGTGAGCAGTAAAAAGGTGGTGGTTAAATGAATACTATATTAGGAATATATAGGAATTTGATTATCGTTCTAGTTGTTATCTGTATTGCTGCAGCTTGTACGCCGATAGATTCCACATTTAACCCCAGTGAAGACCCCACCTCTACCCACATCTCAACCCAGGAGTCAGCTACCTCAACTGTGACTCAAGAAATCTCTCCCACTACAGCTGAAACCGAAGTTGCCACTCCGACCCAGACAGCGACCATGGTTGCCCCGACAGAGGCTGCCATCGATTTTGAAATTCCTGCTGCCCCAGCTGAGGCTGATCCTGAAATTTGGAGAACAGCTTATATCAACGGTATGCAAACCAATGGTCTTCTTAAGCGAAAAATAGAAGCCGGTTTAGCCACCTATCACTGGGACCAACGCCTTAATACCTTGGTTTGGGAAGTTGGTGATGAAAGATTTGGCTACAATACTGAATTTGCTTTCACCGGTGACATCGTTAAAGATGTTTACAACAACGATTGGATCGTTCGCAAAAAACTTACTCAAGGACAAGGAGATGCTAGTTCAATTTGGAGATACAGTCAACTTCACCATGAAGGCGAGTTAATTATGGGAGCGCAGTGTATTCAACGTTCCTTGGGTCCAACTTGTGGTCTGGTTGGTCAAGTCATCGGACAAGAAGTTATTGATATGAAACCTTTTTTAGTTTCTAATTTTGACTCCTTAAGTGATGTAGAAAAAGGAGAGATGTATCAAAACATGACAAATTTTGATACACACTTTTTGGTCGTGAGAGTCCCTAATGCCAGTGGTTTTAGCGACATTAAAGTTCCTGTTTGTCCATCGGATTACTGCGATTCCAAAATGGCCATATTGATTAAATCACGTCGAACTGATTTCGTCAGTGGTAACGAATTTATTGATTTAATTACACCAGGTAAGATGGTTTATGTTTTTTTTGGAATTATGACTCCCGGGATGGGAATTGATTGGAAAGCTATCATGGAAGAATCAAGAAAAGATCAAAATGTTTTTGACGCGGATCGTTTTATGAGTGCTTTCGGTATGTCAGAACTGCTCGATAAAACTCTCAACAAGGAATTTGGTATAACCATAGGTATTCCCCATGTTGATAATTATGACGGTTCCGTACCTGTTTTTGATTTCAATAAACTGGCCAATGTCAATATTGTCCAACCTCTCGGCGCCTTTTTAATCAAATAATTGTCTGATACCGACGCTAAAAAATACAATTAGGTAAGTTTATCATTTTGATTGTTGTATTGAATTATAAGTAAACACAGGTCGGCTTTCGCAGCCTTTATTGGGATTCAGGCACTGTATAATTTGCAAATGGCCTTCTCAAGGGTTGAGATCCAGCTCGTAGAGCAGAGTACAAACACGAGATTGAATCTTAGATGTAGGCCAGGTTGCATTGCCTTCCCCCATCTGGTAATTCAATCCGGCTACACTTTTCCACCCATTAATGCCGGATTCAAAACCGGAATCCGGCCTACAAACTGACGCAATCATGCTGTGATATTCAATTTTCAGCCTCCACCATTTCCAAAACCGCATATAATAAGAATCGGTTAGGAACAAAAGCCTTTGTTTTAACGTCTTTATTTAACATTGAGATAAGATAGTTAACCATGTAAAGGAGTGGTAATGAACAAAAGAAGATTTTTTGCACTTTTCCTGGCAATTGCTTTGCTTTTGCCCACCATCATCGGAGTAAGCAAAGCCTCAGCTGCCTACCCCAGCTTCACCATCGCTGAAGTAAAAACCGACGAAACGGTCACCATTCTGACCCAGGACATGCCCAAAAACCTCGAATTCAAGGTGCTGATGGGCGAATACAACACCAAAGCCAAAGACGGCATCGAAGTAGCCCGATTCAATTCCGCTGAGGGCGGTTCTTTCCAGGTCACCGTCAATATTGCTGACGCGCTGAAGGGCCGCGCCCAGATCTCGATCCGTATCGAGAGCCTGACCGGCGGCTACTATTATTACAACTGGTTCTGGAACAAAAAGGACGGAGGCACCTGGCCTGGGACAACCCCCACAACCCCTCCCACCACCCAGACCCCGGCCCCAACAACTGCACCTACCCAGGTGCCGCCGAGCAATGTGGTCCCAACCTTCTCGATTAAATCCGTTGACGGCGGCAAGACCGTCACCATCCTGGCCAAGGATTTCCCGAAAGGTGTGGAATTCACAGCCCTGATGGGCAAGATGTGGACGAGAGGGATCAACGGCATCGAATCGGGTCAGATCACCTCTTCCGATACCGGTGCGTTCGAAGCCACTTTCAACATTCCGGCCGAACTGGCGAATGAGAAGCAGATCGCGATCCGCCTGCAGGCAAAGACCGGCGGTTGGTATGCTTTCAACTGGTTCTGGAATTCCACCGCCACTGCCCCAACCCAGGCGCCCACTCAAGCTCCTACCCAGGCACCAACCCAGGCACCTCCGGCGGTAAAATACCCAAGCTTTAGCATTGTTGCAGTGGAGAAGGACAATACCGTCAGCATTGAGGGTAAAAACTTCCCTGCCAGCACCGAGTTCATCGTCCGAATGGGCAAAATGTGGACCCTCGGCATCAATGGTATTGAAGCTGGCACGCTCAATACCGGCGCAGGTGGCGACGTGAACGGCACTTTCAACATCCCGGCAGCCCTGGCTGGCCTGAGCCAGATATCCATCCGCCTCGAAGCCAAAACCGGCGGCTGGTATGCCTATAACTGGTTCTGGAACAACACGACCAGTAAATAATCAAATCTGATTTCAATAAAAACCCCACCTGACCAGATGGGGTTTTTATTTTATATAATCCGGTGATCCTCATAATACCACTATTGAGGCGTTATATTTCCAGTTAAGATTTCACAGGATATGGTATCATTTTTTATCATGAATAATAAAATTACAGTTATCGAGGGCCCAACGCCCGAGTTTCAAATTATCAGCAACACCAACGCCATGGAGGGTTCGCTCAACTGGGTTGGCAGTGTTTTGGAAGGCCCCTTCCTTTATGACACTGCCTTTACCAACCTGCGCACCTTCGATTCGCAAAAATTAATGGATCGCTGCCTCGAGAACTGGCAGGCCCGCCAAACGATGTACCTTGAATACCGCGATCGGCTGGGGCTGCGACGGGAAGACCCGATCATCGCCGCCCGCGCCGTCACCGTTGAAGAAGGCGACATGCTCCTGCTTTGGGTGCGGCGTGAGTTGGTTGACGAAGACGATGAATCCGACGAGTCAGATCATTTTGATCGTTTTGACGGCCTCGATGGCTTCGATGACGATATTCCCTTCTAAATAAAAGTTTATCAACCAATCTGGGGTAAGTCATTACTTTGTGTTTCCGAGTACTGCTGTCAGTACCCTTATGGTTCCTATCCCGTCCTCTACAGAGCCTCATCATTACCCACATCCGCCTGCGGTCACCTTCTCCCGCGTGGGAAGCATAATAACATGACGGGTATGATTTCCCTAACATTGGGAATCCGCCAAGCTCCCTGTATTCCATGGAAGACGATCATGCCTAAGGAAATTTGCCATTGTATTGCTATCAAATTGATTCCAAAAGAGTAAATACCATGACTGGCACGTTGTTTCGTCATAGAAGGGTTGCCCCTCATCCGCCCTACGGGCACCTTCTCCCGCGGGAGAAGGCTATGTACCTCATTCACCCTGTTACTCCCCGTAAACCAACAGAAGCGACAGACGGTGTAAATACCCTGATTCCCAGATTCAGTCTCCTGTGCGTACAGTTCATTTTTCATATAAGACATGCCGAAGGAAGCAAAAAAAACCACCGTCGCGGTGGTTTTTTATACCCCAGGAGGGAATCGAACCCCCAACCTAGGCGTTAGGAGTGCCTCGCTCTGTCCATTGAGCCACTGGGGCGTTTATCAACCAGTGATTATACCATCAGGGCAGATACTGCCAGGGGTTAACCGGCCCGTTGGCGTACCGGATCTCAAAATGCAGGTGAGGACCAGTCGAATTGCCTGTGGTTCCAGCTGAACCGATCACACTACCCTGAAAGACGTTCTCACCGCAATGCACACTGACCGTATCAAGATGCTCATAAAGGGTTGTGTAGCCGTTGCCATGGTCGATCACAACAAAGTTGCCATAACCGCCTTCCATCCAGCCCGCGTATACAACCGTGCCTGAATCTGCCGCGAAGAGGGCAGAACCCATCCCGGCACCAATATCGATGCCGTTATGGCCGGGGCCAAAATCGTTGCCGGTCAAATAATGAACCGCGGAGGGCCAGATAAAGCTTCCGCTGCCAAACAAGCCGATCGAATCAAGCAAACAGGCGCCAGGCCCATTCCAGCCGCTCACCAAACGCCCTTCGGGATCACGCACAACCGCAGCGTAGCTGATCGGAACCAGTTCCCGTTCCCCTCCCGGCACCATGACCTGCGTTCCGGGCTCGATGACCGGATTGGAGAGATCGAGATTGTTGCCAATAAAGAGCAAAATGTCATTGATGGAGGCGCCGTATCGCGAAGCGACCGAACTCAAAGTGTCGCGACTGCGCCAGGTATGATAGATCCCATCAACCGGTGGGATGGTGATAACCTGACCCACAAGCAGATTGTCGGCCTTATCCTGCAAAACATCATAGTTTGCGTACAGGATCGAAGGGATCGATACGCCATAAGTTTCCGAAAGCGCCCAGATCGAATCGCCACTGACCACCGTATGCTGGATCGGTTCCGTACGAAACTCCAGTTCCCCATCGGTAAACAGCTTTTGGTCACGCGTTATCGCTTCTGTTTCTGATCCATGCTCAAAAACAGGCATGTTGGCATTGGCCACAACCTGTTCATAATCCGGTAGTTCCGACTCCAAAGCTGGATCGTAATAGGCCTGCATCGATTTTGCGATTCGCGGCTGCCAAAACAACATGGTCAACAGCGCCAGGCTAAGCATGATCGCCGTCACCCATGAAACCACAGTGACAACAATCCCGCGGTTTTCGCGCTTTGTTTCGTCAATTTCTTCAGACATACATACCTCTGATTGCTGGGTATACTACATGTCCGCCAAATTTTCCAGAAATTCCAGATTGGTTCTTGTTTTTTCCATTTTCTGCAGGATGGCTTCGGTCGCGATTGCCGTATCCATTCCGGCTCCCTGCGGCGGAGGGGCAACCATTTGCAAGTACATGCGGCGCATCAACCAAACTCTTTGCAAAACTTCAGGACTCAGCAAAAGGTCATCCCGGCGCGTTGATGATTTTTCAATATCAATGGCGGGGAAGATGCGGCGTTCCTGCAAACGGCGGCTCAGGATCATTTCCATGTTACCGGTACCCTTAAACTCTTCGTAGACGACATCATCAAGCCGCGAACCGGTATCGACCAGTGCAGTCGCGATAATGGTAAGGCTGCCGCCGTCTTCGAGATTTCGGGCCGCGCCAAAGAAACGTTTGGGCGGATAGAGCGCCGACGGGTCCATACCACCACTGAGCGTGCGACCGGAAGGATTGACCACCATGTTATAAGCCCGCGCCAAACGGGTCAGAGAATCCATCAGGATGACCACGTCCAAACCGTTTTCAACCAGGCGCTTGGCTCTGTCCAGCGAGATCTCAGCCATGCGAACATGCGCCTGCACCGGCTCATCAAAAGTGCTGGCGATCACTTCAGCTTCCACAGAACGATCCATATCCGTGACTTCCTCGGGTCTTTCACCGATCAGGGACATGATCTGCCGCACTTCGGGATGATTTACCCCGATCGCGTTGGCGATATCCTTGAGAATGCTGGTTTTACCGGCCTTCGGGGGCGAAACGATCATCGCGCGTTGGCCGCCGCCAATGGGCGCCACCAGGTTGATCATACGGGTCGATAGATTCATCCCATCATATTCAAGATTTAGCAATTTATTCGGAAAAATTGGGGTCAGGTTTTCAAAGCGCGGTCGCTTGCGGGCGTCATCAGGTGTCAGTCCGTTGACAGATTCCACTTTCAGCAGACCATGATGCCGTTCCGATTCACGTGGCGGGCGCACATGCCCGATGACGAGGTCGCCCGATCGCAGCTCGTAGCGGCGCAATTGTGCCTGGGATACATAGACATCGTCCGGCCCGATGCGATAATTACTGCGCAGGAAACCAATGCCCTCACTCATAATCTCAAGCACGCCGCCGCTCATTTCGAGCCCTTCAGCTTCTGCCAGCTTCTGTGCGATTTTGACGATCAAACCATCGCGTTTCAGGCGTTTTATATTTTCGACATTTAAATCTTTTGCTATTTTTTGTAACTGCTTGTTGGTTTTTTGTTCAAGTTCAACAATTTCCATCAATTACTCTCTCTCTGTTTCATAAAATCCATTCCCCATTCATCAAAATGGCGTTTTATTCTAAATTGATCTTAAAATTCGCTATTAAACTCCAAAGTAAATACGTTCTGAATGGTTGGGGGTTCCCCAAATGTAGAATTTAGTTTATTTATTTCAATGATAACAGAACAATTATACCCGATTTTTCAATGAACGCAAGAAGCCCGAAGTCTTTTTTGTGAGGAGTCTTTTTTGTGAAGTCCTTTTTGTCCTTTTGGCATTTTTTCTCTTTGCATCATTGCATTCTGTTCCTTGCAACATAACCTTCGAATAGTAATGGAATTCTTGCAAAAAAACATGCACAAATTCACAAAGGATTCATTGGAACGAACAGGCACCCCTCCAGTAATGGAGGGGTGCCGAAAACTATTCGTCTTCTTACTTGAAGATCAAGGGGAGATAAAGATCCAGACCGCCGACTTTGATCGTCACAGTCGCCCAGTCGGAATAACTGCCATTAATTCGTGGCAAAGAAATAAAGTAATACTCAAAAGTATCAGTGCCAAAGAACCCGGCATTGGGTGTATAAGTGAAGGAACCATCCTGATTGAGGACCACAGTACCATGCTGGGGCTGGGTCTTGATATCAGCAAAGACCTTATCATTGTCACCACCGCTGCGATCGTTCGCCAGAACACCAGGAGCATCCACGACCAGTTCGGTCTCGAACGGAGTTGAGTAGTTATCGTCAACTGCCGTGGTACCAATATGGAAGGTAGCGGGAGCGGTTTCTTCAGTGGCAGTGTTGGGAGCATCATTGTCATGGCTGGCAACATTGACCACATCAACATCGAGCTTGTCGGTCACAACCGTGGCCTGGTAGCGGATGATGACCGGATCGGTTCCGACCGGTGCATAATCAAAACAAACCACCAGTCCATTGACTGGACTTGGGCCCTTGTATTGATAGGTTGCGCCAACAGTGCCATCGCCATTTTCAAGGCCAATCACGTTGTCGTCTGACCAATCGCCGACAACATTATCGTAGGCGAAGATGATATCCGGTCCAGACGGACGCGGGTCAGCCATGGCCCAGAAGAAGTACTCGAAATCGAGTGTTTTGTTCGGGTCATCCACATGTTGAACATCGTCAAATTCGATGATAGAGGCAATACCAGCAGTCAAACTGGCTGCGGTCACACCATGATTCAACTGCGCGTCATAGACGATCCGCAGATCGGTCATGAAAGGTGCCATGACGTCATTTGGCGCCAGCGGATTGGGGAAGCTCTGCGTTTGTCCGTTCCACCATTTATCCAGGTCAAAACCATTCATGTAGGCATGGCCATCAGAGGTAAAGACGGGTGTTTCGGAAGTAACCCCATCAAACCAGGTCAAATCTTTGCCAATACCAGTGTAGGACCAAAGATAAGTGTCACCATCATCATTACCAGGAATGCTCGAATCGGCACGCAGATTAGCCAGTCCGAACAGGTCTATATAGCCACCACCGATCGGGGTCTTACAAGTACCCGGACTGGTTTGATTATCGCTGATGAGGTAGTTATAGCCCACCTTGGTAACAGTGCCATCCCAGCTGATCGTACGGGTAGCCTCATCGTAAACGGCCTGAACTGCAGATCCGATCACTTCCAGGCTGCCGTCAACCAACTCTACTTCTTCGGGCAGAACATCTTCGATGTTGTACTTCAGATTAGCATCAGAGAAATTGGGTTGGATCTCGATCTCATAGGTGACAACATCGCCCTTGCGGGCAGCATCCACATCGACAGTTTTTACAACATCATCGCCATTGCGATAGAGGTTCACCTCAGTGGTCGAAACAGCGTCAGTCGCATCGGGGTTGGCCAGAATGCTGAACAAGCCGTACCAGGCTGAAGGCACCGGCATATCAGGAACATTCCAGGCGACAGTAACGTCGTAGGGTTCCAGCGTGTCAGCGCTTTCAGGACCAGTCACGGTCATATTCCCAGCTTCTTCAGGATAAATGACAGCTTCGGTATATTTAATTGAATCGCCTTCAGGGGCGCCTTCCCAGTTTTGGATCATAACCCACAGGGGCAAACCAGCAGGGATACCAGTGATGGAAATATATTCCAAAGAAGTGGCTGTAGCAGATTGGGCAACCAGCATATCTGGATCAGGTTCTTCACCAATACCAAAGTACATATCCAGATCACCGGCAGTAGTATCAAGAATTTCCATTACCAGACGGTCAGCATCCTCTTCGAGGGTGAAAGTTTTCCACCAGACCTGAGAAAGATCGTCGAATGGATCGCGATTTGTAGGGTCAGGGGTCTGGTTGATCATGGTATCAGTACCAGCGACCAGGCCCGATATTACGGGGGTAAATTCAGTGATCGCTTTGGATTGGATGCCTTCGAGCACAACAGCGCCCTGGTCACGATAGATCTTCTCTTCGATCAAGGCAGGCATGGTGCTGGGGAAGGAGCGAACAGCCATCGGGATCGTAACGGTGCTGATCGCTTCGCCAGTGGTCCATTTGGCTATAGTCGCGAAATTAAGACGACCAAAAACGAATTTTTCTGATGGAGCATTTGAAACATCAATGGTCACAGTAATTTTTTGCGTTGCGCCTGGGGCAATTGTAAAAGTAGCAGGTTCAACGGTGACTGCAAGACCTTCGTCATTGTTCATGGTCAGCGTGTAGGTAGCTTCAACATCCGCGACACTCTTGAAAGTGCGCTCAAAGCTGCAAACGCCAACACAGTTTGTATTCTGATAAGAAGGAATGTTCAATGTTTTGACATCGCCGCCTTCAGCAGGATCGGCAGCCAGGAAACCCTCAGTCGTTTCTTCCATGACCAAACCAGTCAGGGCAGCCTTGGTCATATCCAGACGACCGGAACCGTAATCAAAGGAATCAACCGCGGAAAAGTCGTAATCTTTGGAAGTGCCGCTAAGAGCGGTCATCATCAAAGCTGACTTGCGGGCAGCAGTCGACCAGGTTGGGTGCAGTTGGGTCATAAGAGCCAGAGAGCCGGCAGCATGGGGGCTGGCCATGGAGGTACCAGACATCAGGCCGTATTCGGTTTCCTCACCGACTGAGTCGTAGGCAGCCAAAACATTGGTGCCAGGAGCGGCAATTTCAGGAACAAGCACGTCGGCTAACGTGAATGGGCCGCGGGAGCTGCTCTGATTGAGCACATCGCCCCATTCGGGTTCATTCTGTGAGCCGTAGTTGGCTTCAAGCGTAACAGTCATATCCGCTTCAGCCAGCGCGACAATGGCGTCGCCGTCGGTCTTGGAGACCATGACAGAAGGAACAGTTGTTGTTTCCAAAGCGCCCATCACGATCGGAGCGCCGGGAGCATTATTGCGCATGATAACTGCGACCGCGCCTGCAGCAGAGGCATTGGTAACTTTCTCGAGGAAGCCACAGCTACCACGGGTAACGATCGCGATGCTATCCGCAAAGTAACCAGCCGGGAATGGATTTTCGCCATTCACCAAACAAGCCGCGTCATAAGCCGGATTCTCACCGCCGCCCCAGATCAGGGGCTGGTTGGTGAGATCAGCAGTTAAAGCAGGTCCAGAACCTGGCAGACCAATCGCAGAATATTCATTCGCAGCGCCAGGGTTGACGGTGATCGGGTTACCGAAAATGCGGCCATGATTGGTGTTGGCGACGATCAGCGTCCAGGGAGCAGATTTGTAGGTGGTGGAAACTTTCGGGCCAGAGTTACCAGCCGAGGTAGCGGTAATGATGCCGACATTGGTGGCTTCGAGGAAAGCCATTTCGGTCGCGCTGGCATAAGGGACCTGGCCTGGGCCACTGGTAGGACCAATTGAATAGTTCAGAACATCAACCTGATTTCTGATCGCGTCCTGAACACCGCTGACAGTGGCAGCATTGGGGCAGCCGTCGGCAGAACAAACATCAAAAGCGATAATGTTGGCATGCGGCGCCATACCGGTAATGGTGACATCGTTACCAAAATATTCAAAGGTCACAGTGTTACCAGCCGTGGTAGAAGCAGTATGAGAACCGTGATCATCAGCATCTTCGCCTCTGATAGGCTCGTCAACATAGGCGTAAACACCAACAAGCTTGTCATTACAAACATATTCTGTAGGATTGCTTGCGCACAAGCCCTTGTAAACACCAGTGCCGAAAGGATTGACATGGACATAGCCGTCAACAGGGCCAACCGCCGCGAAAGAGGGGTGGTCCATGTTGATGCCGGTATCGAGAATACCAACCAAAACGCCTTCACCCTTTGGAGTTGCTGCGCCAGGGACATTGGCGCTGTTCCAGATGGTGTCTACGCCAAGGAACACGGGGCTGGTATCAGTATCGGGTTGCCAGACCTGATCGGGATAAACCTCACGCACGCCGGGCATCTGGCGCAGCGTGGCAGCTTCCTGCGCGCTCATTTTGGCAGCAAAACCGTTCAGAACGACATCATAACGAGCATAAATCTCCAGCTCGCGACCCAGCACCTGTTCGGAATCGACAATGGCAGCGTCAAGCTGTTGGTTGAGGTAAGACAGGTAAGCCTGTGAGGCAACAGAACTTACATCGATCTTGCCGGAACTATCGCGTTCGGGCACGGCGAGAACATTGTTGCCGCCCTTGTAGGTCACAAGTGACGGTTCTTCCAGTTGAACGATAAAACCGTCAACCTTCTGAACTTCGGCTACCCAGGCGAGTTCCGCCTCGGTCAGCTCATATTTATCCGCTGGCTGGAATTGATAAGTTTCCAGACCATGGGTCGGGGTCTGAGCGATCGCGGGGCTGAAAAGCATACCGGCGATCAGTACCAGACTTAGCAAACGTAAAAACATTTTTTGCATTGGTTTCTCCTAATTAAAAGTTTGAGATTGTAAAAAAGCCGGAAAATTTGCGCCTCAAAACAGACCCCGGATTTTTTACGGTTGGAAGTGAGATTCTTTCCATCGTGTTGGATGATTTTGTTTTCTCCCATACACTAAACCTGTTTAATATTATACCTAATTCCACCATCTTTCAGGATTTTTTCGCAATTTTTGACCCAAACCTGATACAGGCAGAATATAGTTCAATACCTCACAAATCTCACCGTCCCTTCTCAACACCTGATCCCAAGCTGGATTATCTACGCCAGCCAATAGCGCAGTGTATAATCAAAGCAGATTTATTACGGAGATATTATGGCAACCCGTCCTGCAAGCAAAAAAACAACGACCCGAACCAGCGCTGCCGCACGGTCGAGCAAAACCGGGACGACCTCCAAACCGAGGTCAACCACGACAAAGCCCAGACAACAAAGCACCAGGGCAAAAACCACCCGACCGAAGCCAGAACGCGTGAAGATCGAAAGGCCGCCTCTGACCCCTGCGCAAAAAAGGGATATCACCGGCATCGTCCTGATCCTCATCGGCGTACTCCTCCTTTTAAGTGCGTTGACCGCGCATTCCGGGCAACTGACCCAGTGGCTGAGCTCTTCTTTGCAAAATCTGATCGGTTGGGGCGCTTACCTCCTGCCTCTGATCCTTTTGGTTCTGGGCTCCTGGTTCCTGCTCTCCCGCATCGAACACCTGCCCAAAGTCAATCTGGAACGCATTATCGGTGTCTCACTACTATTCTTCAACCTATTGGTTTGGTTCGAACTGATCGACCATGCCTTCCAGCCGCTTTCCTCGCCCAGCGGCGGCGGGCAAATTGGCGCTGCCATCTACATTTTCCTGAAATCCATGCTCGGCAAAGCTGGCACAGCGCTCGTCCTGCTGGCCTGGCTTCTCATTTGCCTGGTTTTGCTGGTAGATCTGTCCATGGCAGAACTCGCCGCCTGGGTGACCGGAAAACTGCGCAAGACCCAACAGAAATTAGGCCAGGATCTGCGCCAGAGGCGTGCTGACCGGGCAGCCCAAAAAGCTGAAACCCAGCTGCCTGAGATTGAAGAAGAGCCGGAACCGATCGCGATCGCTCCTAAACCGCTCCAGCCAATCCCCGAAGCCTCGAATAAAACCGAAGGTTCCGATGAAGCTGCGGAGCCGGAATGGCAAATGCCCGTAGCGGCTGAGCTGCTTGATCCGGTCAAAGCCCCAACCGTCGATACCGAATCCGATGAAGACCGCGCCAGAGTGATCGAAGAGACGCTGCGTTCCTTTAACGCCCCGGCCAATGTGGTCGAGATCCGGCGCGGCCCGACCATCACCATGTTTGGCGTTGAACCTGATTACCTCGAATCCCGCACCGGCAGCACCAAGGTAAGGGTACAAAACATAACCCGCCTGGCTGACGACCTCGCCATGGCGCTCAAAGCCTCACGCATACGCATGCAGGCACCCGTCCCAGGCAAAGGCTACATCGGCGTCGAAGTGCCCAACATGAAAACCTCCCTGGTGTCTTTGCTGGAAGTTGTCGAAAGCCCACAGTATTTATCAAACCCCTCACCCCTGAAATTCGCACTCGGCAAAGATGTGACCGGTAAACCCTTCACTGCCGATCTGGCTTCCATGCCCCATCTGCTCATCGCCGGCACGACCGGTTCGGGTAAATCGGTCTGTGTCAATACAATTTTGACCGGTTACCTGCTCAATCTCTCCCCAGACCAGCTGCGTCTCCTGCTGGTTGACCCCAAACGGGTGGAACTGACCGTCTACAACGGCATACCCCACCTTCTGGCGGATGTCATTGTCGATGCTGAAAAAGTGCTTGGCGCGCTGCAGTGGATGCTGCGCGAGATGGATTTGCGCTATCGCATGTTCCAGATCGCCGGGGCCAGGAATATTGATGAATATAACTATCATCAGACAAAGACCGGTGAGAAAACCTTGCCTTACATCGTTGTGGTCATTGACGAGCTGGCGGATATGATGATGCTCGCGCCTGAAGACACCCAGAACGCCCTCACCCGCCTGGCGCAGCTGGCCCGCGCGACCGGCATTCACCTGATCATCGCGACCCAGCGCCCCTCGGTCAACGTCCTGACCGGTCTGATCAAAGCAAACTTCCCGGCCCGGATCGCCTTCGCGGTTGCTTCAGGCGTGGACAGCAAGGTCATCCTCGACCAACCCGGCGCCGAACGTTTGCTGGGCCGCGGCGATATGCTCTTCCAGGCTCCCGATGCGCCCGCTCCAGTCCGTCTGCAGGGTGTTTACGTTTCTGATAACGAAATCTCCGCTGTGGCTGACTTCTGGCGCAATCAAAATTCGCTTGAAGGCGCGCCCGAACGCCCTGATAAAGCCATTATTGCTACGCGCAGTCACCTACCCATGAAGCAGGAGCCGCTCTGGAAGGAACTCGAGAAAGACCCCAACGCCGACCCGATCGAAGAGGAAGCGATAAAGATCATCAGAAAAGAAGGCCGCGCCTCTGTTTCGATGCTGCAAAGAAGGATGCGCATTGGCTACACCCGTTCTTCAAGGCTGATCGAAAAGCTGGAAGAAGACGGTATCATTGGCCCACCCAACCCCCAGACCGGCACCCGCGAAGTGCTCGACTGGGGCGACTATCCTCCCTTAGTTGAGGAATAAGAAGTTGACCAGTGGCCAACTACCTTTAAGGAAGCAAGAATCGATTCTCGCGAATGGGATTTACGGAGGCAGGATGAAAATAACGATTCACGAAGATCTAACGGGTTCCATTCTCGACATTGGTGGCGGAGGTGAAGGCGTTATAGGTCAGATCTACGGGCAAAAGGTCATCGCGATCGATAACCGGCAGGAAGAACTGGATGAAGCCCTGGATTGCTGCCAGAAAATCCTGATGGATGCGACTGATCTGTTGTTTTCAGATGAAACCTTCGATAACGTGACCTTCTTTTACTCCCTGATGTACATGACCAAGGACACTCAGAAAAAGTCAATATCCGAAGCCGCCCGGGTGTTAAAGCAAGGGGGCAGAATGCTCATCTGGGACTCCAAATTTCCTGCTGCATATCCGGATCCTCACGTCGTTCACCTCGACATTCATTATGCTGATAAAACGATCTACACCTCATACGGAATCGTTAAGGATGAAGAACAGAGATTAGAAGACATTGTCCGCTTTATAAAATTTAACGGGCTTATGTTGGAGAATAATGCAAAAATGGACGACCATTTCTTCATCTCAGCCAGCAAGCCATGATCATTTATCATTCTGTTAGTTCATTTTTTATTTCGTCTCGAATAGATCCACCATTCTTTCATGGAGTAATAATTTTTCTTCCCTGGTTTGTGCACTTTTTCCATTGAGTCTGTTTCGCGCCTTCTTCACCTTGATTTTCTCCAATAAATCCATATTTAATGGAGTAAATGGAGCAAAAAGTATGAAATTAATTTCGAAAAACTTTTTTCTCTCATCTATAAAAGACAAAATAAATCCCGTACAAAAGCTGTACAAAGCTTTGAGAATCACCAGTCAGAAATGATAAAACAAACACAGGCAATAACAGTTGAAGGCGCAGCAATTAATTCCTCCTGCGACCAACCAAACTGTTACACAAATAATTGACCTTACTAAGGAAAACGAATGATCAAGATCGCGGACTTAAACAAGAAACTCCTGCTCATAGGATTTGCAGTTTTTAGCTTTGTCTATTTCACGCTCGACCACCTCAACCTGTCCTATTCAAAAATGGCAGACCAATTCGGCATTTGGCTGGTTCTGCTAAACATACTGTTAAATTTGGTGATGACGGGGATCTCAGCATTCATGCTGGTCCTAAGTGATCATGTCTTGAAAGAAAAGAACATAAAAACCAGGGGCGATAATATGGGCATATTATCCATCATCGTGGGCATCCTTACCTACGGCTGTACCCCCTGCGTCATTTCCTTTCTCGCGGTTTTCGGAATCAGCTTTTCGGTCATGGCACTCCCTTTCGCCGGCTTGCCCTATAAGCTGCTCTCTCTGGCGCTCCTGATCCTCGGTGTTTTTATTCTTAAAAAGGAACTCGAGAGAAAGTCCTGCAAGATCAGTTTCAGGACAGAATCCAACAACACACCAAATTCTTAGAAAGTCTGACATTGAAGGTATCTAACTGCCTGACAATCCAAAACTTTACATATATATTCATTTAGATGAGAAGAAAAGGAACTATAATTGCCTAGCTTGTAGCTTTACACAAATTATTAAAATTAATTTGCCAGATTTTCCCCTTGCGTCTATAATAGAACCAAATTTCAATTATTGGAGCCTTATATAAATGTCAGACAACGACGCCGCTAAGTTACAGGAGAACAATCAGGAGCAGGAACAAGAAGTTACCATGGAAACCCTTATGGGTGAATATTTCGATGCTGATGGAGTAAACATCGATATACCCACCGCCGGAGAAATCCGTGACGGAATCATCGCGAGTCTCTCAGATAACCAGATTCTGGTTAGCATCGGAGCCAAATCAGAAGGTATTATCGCCGGGAAAGAATTTGACGCTATTCCCAAAGATATCCTTGCCACCTTCGAAGAGGGAAAAGCCATCCCGGTCTATGTCATTACACCGGAAGATCACGAGGGCAACCTGATCCTCTCATTCGTTCGTGCCGTGGAAGAACAGAGCTGGTTGGAAGCAGAAGAACTGCTTAAATCCTCAGAAAGTTTTGATTCCATCGTTGCAGGTTATAACAAAGGCGGTCTTATCGTTCCGCTTTCCACGATCCGTGGCTTTATCCCTGCTTCCCAGCTCGGTCTAAGTCGCCGCCTCGGTATCACCGGCGGCACCCCGGAAGAAAAATTCAAAGAATTCGTCGGCCAACCGATCAAAGTTTGCGTTGTTGAAGTTGATCGTCAACGCCAGCGTCTTATCCTCAGCGAACGCGCTGCCAGCACCGAAACCCGCGACCAGATCCGCGATAAGATCCTCGAAGAGCTCAATGAGGGTGACGTCCGCAAGGGTCGTGTCACCAGCCTGGCCGATTTTGGCGCTTTCGTCAACATCGGCGGCGTGGATGGCCTCATCCACCTCAGCGAACTTTCCTGGGATCGCCTCGACAACCCCAACCAAATGTTAAAAGTTGGTGACGAGATCGAAGTCAAGATCATCAGCATCGACCGCGAACGTCGCCGTCTCGGCCTTTCCCGCCGCGCGTTGCTGGGCAACCCCTGGCACGAGCACGTCAAGAGCCTCAAAAAAGGTCAGCTTGTCGAAGGCGAGATCACCCGTCTGACCAATTTTGGTGCTTTTGTCAAACTCAACATGCCCGGTGACCTCGAAGGTCTCATTCACATCTCCGAGCTTTCCGAAGAACGGGTCGATCACCCCAAACAGGTTGTCAAACCTGGTGACGTCGTGACCCTGCGCATCATCAACATCGAAGAATCAGACCAGCGCATCGGTCTGAGCCGCCGCCGTGTGGATTCTGCCGCCTATGCTGATATGGACTGGAAATCCCTCGTTGCGGATTTTAACCTTGGCGCCAGCGAAGAAGGCGAAACCATTGGTGACATCGTCGATGAGGAAATCGTCGAATCGGTCGAAGAAGCACAAGAAACTGCTGCTGAAGAAACCGAAAACGTTGACGAAACCAAAGACGTTGACGAAGAATAATCATTTTTAAGAACAAGTCTGCGTCGGAGTACCCAACTACTCCGACGCATTTTTAATGCCATGAACTATTTTATTGACGCCCATCAGGACCTTGCCTACAACATTCTCTCCTTCAACCGCGATTACCAGCGGTCGGTACACGAAACCCGCGCGATCGAAAAACAAGATCCGGTTGATGGACTCACCAGTCAAAGCCTCCTTGGCTGGCCGCAGTATAACCAGGGTCATGTCGCCCTGGTGATCGGCACCCTATTCGCCGCGCCAGCCCGGCGTGAGCCAGTGCTTTACCCAAATCTTGCCGTTTATCATACCCCCGAAGAGGCCAACCAGGTCTACTGGCGGCAGCTCAGGCTCTATCATCAGCTGGCTGAAGAAAAACCTCAGGTTTACCGCCTCATCGGCAATAAAACACAATTGCAAAACCATCTGGCTGAATGGCAAAACCTGCCTGAGGAACCAAACCCGGATGAATATCTTCCCATTGGCATCATCCCCAGCATGGAAGGCGCGGAAGGCATCACCAACTTTGACGAACTACCGCAATGGTGGGATGCCGGCCTGCGGGCGATCGGCCTCGCCTGGGCCGGAAACCAGTTTTGCGGCGGCACGCGCGAACCCGGTGGTCTCACATCTTTGGGGAGGGAACTGTTGGACAAAATGGCCGAAGTCGGCTTCATCCTCGATCTTGCGCACATGGACGAACCAGCCGCCTTTGAATGCCTGGAACGTTACCCAGGCAAGATCATTGCCAGCCACGCCAACGCTGCCTCGCTCGTCAAAGGCTACAACAGCAACCGCCTGCTCAGCGACGAGCTCATCAAAGCCATTGCCGTTCGAAATGGCGTGATCGGCGTTGTACCCCTGAACAGCTTCCTCAACTGGGACTGGGTTCAGGACGGTGGGCGACAGACGGTCTCTTTGCGCCTCCTGGCTGAACAGATCGACCACATTTGCCAACTGACCGGTTCGACCAGGCATGTCGGCTTTGGAACTGACTTTGATGGCGGGATCGGCCTCGAACACGTCCCTTATGAGCTTGATTCGATCGCTGATTTAGCCAAGATTCATCCTTTTTTGCGTGATTACGGCTACAATCAGACGGAATTGGAAGCATTTAATGCCGGAAACTTTCTGAGAGTGTTAGAATCTGTCTTACCGGAGTAAAGCATGAAACTAAGCGATCGAAATGTACTGATTGACCCGTGTAATAACATTGAAGACAATCATGGACAAAAAGGTTTTCCAAAAAATCAGGTACGGTCTGGCCTGACAGTATTGATCATCGGATTAATCGCCCTGATCATCGGCCTAAGACCTGATCTTTTTGGCCTGGATCGCGGCCTGTATATCGGTTTTTCGCAGATCATCCTGATCCTCTTCGGTATCGGCCTACTCACGCTGGGCGCCGCCAACACCTTACGCTCCTTCTGGGGCTGTCAGGAGAAAACCCTGCTGGTGGATATCGGCACCCGCACTATCATGACCGGATACGTCATTTGTGTCTTCACCGCCCTGGCGGATGCCTTTGGCTTTGGTACCAATCCTCCTCCCGAGGTTTTGCTGGGCACACTCCAAAGCCGTGGGGTCATTATTGGCATGGTGCTCATTTGTGTCGGTCTGCTCATGATGCTGCGGTTCCAGATCCCTCAAACAATGGATCAGGCAGAAGAAACTCCCTCAACAGGTGAATAAAACTTGAATAGTGCTGAATTAATTCGGACAAGCCTTCCAAACGGTTTGAAGATCCTCATAAAACCGATCTTTAACGCGCCCATCATCAGCAGCTGGCTTTGGTATGATGTCGGCTCCAGAAACGAAATTCCTGGCAAAACCGGCCTGAGCCACTGGGTCGAGCACATGCAGTTTAAGGGCACCAAACGCTATTCAGGCAGTGAAATGGAAAAAGCCATTGCCCGAACAGGCGGATACACCAACGCTTTCACCAGCCCGGATTGGACTGCTTATTTTCAAACCCTGCCGAGCCAGGCGCTTGAAATGACGCTCGACTTTGAAGCTTCACGCATGTTTGAAGCGCAATATGAGACCGAAGAAGTGGAACTGGAACGAACGGTCATCCTCTCCGAGCGCGAAGGCAACGAGAACGACCCCCAGTTCCTTTTGGGCGAACAGGTGCAAAAAGCAGCCTTCAGAAAACATCCCTATCGGACAGAGGTGCTTGGCGAGACCGAAGATTTGCTGAGCATCTCACGCGATGACCTTTTTGGGCACTATCGCAACTATTATCAACCAAATAACGCCACCCTGTGCCTGGCTGGTGCAATTGAGCCAGCTCAGGCCATCGCTTTGGTTGAGAAAGCGTTCGGAGAAATTCAGACAAAGCCTGTCAACAGGCATATCCCAGAACCTGAAGATTCGCTTGAACAAGCCGACCTGGTTGAAATACACGGCCCCGAAGACGCCAATTTCATTCAGCTGGCCTGGCGCAGCCCGAGAGCTTCTGACCCTGACTTTTTTGCCTACACGCTCATCGAGAGCATCCTCAGCGGCCCCAGCTCGCTCAATATGTTTGGCTCCGGTGGGATCGGCAACCGTACCAGCCTGCTCTATCAACAGCTGGTGGAAAACCAGATCGCGGCTTCGGTCAACGGCTCTCTGACCGCCACGATCGACCCGGCCACTTACTCGGTCTACATCACTTGTCGGCCCGATCATCAGCCGGAAGAAGTGCTTTCCGCGCTCAACGAGACGGTTGACAGCCTCCTGCAGGCTAAGGTCAACCCAGCATCTCTAAGCCGCGCACTCAAACAAGCCCGGGCGAATTTTGCTTATTGCAGCGACAACATCACCAATCAGGCTTTTTGGATGGGCTATTCCGAAAGTTTTGCCGATTACAACTGGTTTTGTGACTATGTTGATCGCCTGGCCCAGGTCAGCCCTGAGGACGTGCTGCGGGTCGCGCAAAAATATCTGAAACCTGAAAACAGGGTCGTTGGAATTTACCGGGGGCAAAATGCCTGAGCTTGCGTATAACCCAGCCAATCTGCCCGGAAAAGAAAGTATTCTGCGGCAAAGCTTTGAAAATGGCGCCACGCTGTTGGCTTATCCAAATTTGAACAGTCCGGCGGTTTATTTTCGCGGTTACCTGCCCGCAGGGAGCATCTCTGATCCGCAGGACAAAGAAGGCCTGGCAAATTTCAACGCCGCCATGCTCTCGACCGGCACGCGAAAGCACGACTTTCAGGAGCTGCATTACCAGATCGAAAGTTGCGGCGCGTCGCTTTCGGTCAGTTCCGGCAGCCTCTCAACCCTTTTTGGCGGGCAATGCCTGAAGGAAGACCTTCCGCTGATATTCGATTTGCTGCTGGAAATGCTCTCCATGCCAACCTATCCACAAAAACATTTTGAGCGCATTAAGCAGCAGCTCCTGACCATCATTCGTATTCAGGCCCAGGACACCGAAGAAATGTCTTCCCAGGCCTTTGATCGCCTTTACTATCGCGATCACCCTTACGCCATTCCGGATATCGGTTATGCTGACAGCCTCGGTCGCATTTCTTTGGAAGACCTTTCAAACTTCCATCAGCAATATTTTGGGCCGAGAGGCCTGGTCATGGCAATTTCAGGTGGAATCAGCCCTGAAAATGCCAGCCAGCTCTTCGATGAAACCTTTTCCACCTGGCAAGCGCCAAGCCAAAGCGCGCAGAAAGAATTGCCAGAATTCACGCCCCCCGATCAGGGCTGTTATGAGCATATCGCCATCCCCGGCAAATCCCAAAGCGACCTGATCATCGGCACGCAGGCACCCGCCCCCATGACTGCCGCCTATCAAAACTGCGTCCTGGGAAACAGCATCCTCGGGCAATTTGGCATGATGGGGCGCATTGGTGAGGTTGTTCGCGAACAAAACGGCCTGGCCTATTACGCGGGCAGCACGCTCGAAACCGGTCTGGGGCCAACCTGCTGGAAGGTTTACGCAGGCGTGAACCCTGACAACCTGCAGAAAGCAATTCAAAAGATCAAGGAAGAATTGCGCCGCTTCATCAGCGAACCTGTCACGACCGAAGAGCTTGCCGATGTCAAAAGTCAGGCTTTGGGACGCCTGCCGCTCTCCTTTGAGACCAATGCCGGAGTCGTCTCTTACCTTCTCAGCCTTCAGCGCTACCAGCTCGACCTGGATCATCTGAAAACGCTCCCTGAGCTGCTTGCGAACATAACGGCAGACGATATCCTGAAAAGCGCTCAAAGCTATTGGGATCTGGACAAACTGATCATCGCCTCGGCCGGAAGGAAACCATGATCAAAACCGGGATCGACCTGATCCGCACCAACCGCCTGGCAGAAGTTGACCCAGCCATTCGCGAACGTTTCATTAAACGGGTATTCACCCCAACCGAACAGGAGCAGGCAAGAGGCGATCTTGAAAGCTTGAGCGGAATTTTTGCCGCCAAAGAGGCCGTTTCCAAGGTCTTGGGTACAGGTATCGGCAAAGTTGCCTGGCAGGAGATTGAGATCATCCATGCCCCCAGCGGTGAACCCTCGGTTCAGTTACACGGCAAAGCAAGCGAAGTTGCTCAAAAAAGAGGCTTGCGGCACTGGAGCGTTTCCATCACCCATGATGGCGGCCTGGCTGCGGCGGTGGCAGTCGCGATCGGAGAGCTTCCGTGAAAATTCTTGGGCTGAGCGACCTCGAAGTCCCAGCCGTTTACAGCAGTCACATTCGCGAGCGCTTTGGTGATATTGATCTGGTCGTATCCTGCGGCGACTTGCCTGCCGCCTATCTCGAATTCGTCGTCAGCATGCTTGATGTTCCCCTCTATTTTGTCCAGGGTAATCACGTCTTCAGGATCGAAAACAAGGCTGGAACCGTCCAAACCCAGCCCGATGGCGCCATCAATTTGCACCAAAGGGTTTATTACGATCGCGAACACGATCTGATCCTGGCGGGAATTGAAGGTTCCCTTAAGTACAATAAAGGCACATACCAATATTCACAAAGAAGAATGTGGTGGATGGCACTGAAAATGCTGCCGCGCTTCTTGCTCAACAAGGTCCTGTATGGACGATATCTGGATATTTTTGTGACCCACGCGCCTGCCACAGGCCTTCACGATACAGACGACTACGCGCATAGAGGTGTGAACGCTTTTCGCTGGCTGATCGACACCTTCAAGCCGCGCTATCATCTGCACGGCCACGTTCACCGCTACAACCCCCTCGCCCCTCATGAGACCCAATACAAACAGACAAAGATCATCAATGTTTACGGCTACCGCGAGATCAATTTATAGTCTGTCTTTTTGTGTCTTTTTGCCTTCGCCCTTGGGAGAAGGCCTGCCCTTTCAGCAGGAAAGGGTGCCCGTAGGGCGGACTGTTCGCGCCCTGGGTTTCCAGAGTGAGGGGTAAAAAAGGGCTTGGTGAAGTCCAAACAAAGACGGAAGCTTTGATACGTGTATGTAGCGGATAGAGGCATACCCAAAGGGAACTTAGCCCCATCTGGGAGTAAGCCTGTTTAAACCTTTACTTTGAAGGGCATATTCTACCTACTGGCGTTCTTCCTGTCTTTTTGCCTTCGCCCTTGGGAGAAGGTGCCCGTAGGGCGGATGAGGGGATAGAAAAGACTTTGTCAAGTCAGAATCTACCACTCCAACGCAAACAACGGCACCAGCATCTCATCCACATGCAATCCGCCGTGCCTGCCACGCATCGTGTTCGGTCGTTCTGGCCACCACAAATAGGCATTTCCGGTCGGGATCACCACCAGGTCTCCCATGCGATTGAACAGATCAGGATGATCCGGGCCAATCCCCAACAGGCGCAGCTCCAGCGCCTGCTGACCTGTGATGATGGCAAACTTGCCAGGCCATGCAGCCTCAAAATAAGCCCTCACCTCAGCTTCCTTCCCCGACTTTACATACAGGAATGGCAACCGACCCTCACAGGTGGGCGCGATCTGCAAAAGATTCATCAAATCAGGATGATGAGAGAGATCATATTCAGGAAGATCAGGCGTTTCAAGCGAGCCATGATCGGCCGTCATCAGGATCAGCGTTTTCTTTTTGACTGAAGGGGACAAACCTTCCACAAACAAACGGAAGAGAGCATTGGAAAAATCATAAAAATGTTCGCTCGTACGGTCATCATAGGTGCCGTAACGGTGCATCAGGGTATCGACATCGCTCCAGTAACCATACACAAAACGCTGCCGCTTGCTTTCGGCATTCAGCAGGTCGCGCATGTTCAGGAAAAAGTCGCTCTCTGCTGAGAAGGTATGCAGCTGGCTGCCGGGCAAATGCATCTGCGACAAGCCCGAATTCGCGATCGAACTCGGCAAAAAAGCATGGCTCTCCACGCCCTGCCTGCCAAAGCGCTGTCCGAGGGTTGCCTGGTTCATAAAAATTGTTGGGACAAATCCCGCTTTGCCAAGGCTGCCAACATCGCCCTTGTACGTGATCGGTGAATGTAAAATATTATTGATCACCATGCCAAGTTGCTTGTGCCACATTTCGTAGCCGATCACGCCGTGGGTATTCGGGCAAGTGGCCGTCCAAATGGTCGTTAAAGCGGAAGCGGTCGTGCTGGGCGTGATGCTGGTAAGCGGGATAAGCTTATGTTCCTCAAGCTCACGCTTCCAGTGCGGGGCTCTCCCCTCTGCCATCAGACGGATCAATTGATTGTATCCCAGGGAATCCACCAACAGAACCACCACATTTTGATAACTTTCCTTAAAATGTCCAAGAATACTGGTATCGAAAGCAGGCAAAGGCATATCCTTTACGCCCAGCCAACGGCCAACGCTTGGCGTGAGGTTGGCCAGCCCAAAGCCATCATAACTGGGCAGCACAAACTCATTTTCACCAATTAAGTGGCCTAATTCTTCATTATTCAGTATCTTTGCAAGGTGATTATCCAAAATTGGCATATTATTCTCCCATTTTCAGGCAGGCTTCAACGCTCAGCCAAAACAAATTTTCCCGTATTTCCGTCCGGTCGGTCCAACCGCGTTTATCCCATTGTTTCGCGACGACTGTATCGCCAGCGTAAAGGTATTGAGCGTAATCAACGCCTCGAAACTTCGCCACCGCCGCCAGAGCGGCAACTTCCATCTCGACCGCCAGGCAGCCTCTGGCCAGATACGCCGCCGCTTTGCGCTCCGTTTCGCGGTAAGCTGCGTCGGTCGTCCATGTTTTAGTGCGCAGATAGTCAACCCCGTTCTCTTTTAGAGTATCTTCCAGGATACCAACCATTTTCTCATCGAGTTCAACCTCTGCTGAAGGCGGCAGATAATGATAAGAGCATCCCTCCTCACGAAACGCGAAAGTTGGCAGCAGGATATGCCCACAGGCGATCTCGCGATCCAAAACCCCGCAACCACCGCAGGCGACCACGTACCTCGCGCCAAGGGCGACCCCTATTTCCATCTGCATGGCTGCCATCGGCGCGCCAACACCTAACTGAGTGATCGCGAGGCGTTTGCCCTCAACCTCAATTTCATAAAAAGGAAACGGTTTAATCTCAGACCTGACCGTATAAAGCTCTCTTGCGTTATTTTCAGCCACAACTTTTTCGATCACCTCTCTGAAAAAGCACAAAACCAGATGTCTGGGGAAATCGATCTCCAGACCTTCATGGTTCGGGCGCAAAATTGCTTCACTTAGAGGGTCAAAATCCAAAATCGGGAAGCGTTCGGCGAGCTTTTTCAGGTTCATAGGTCGATCCATTCAATTTCATTGTTATTTGAAAAACGCGTTTTCATCGTTTCGATCGCCTGTGGATTGCTGTCACACAGAATGAAACGCCGGTTTAGATTCAGACAAGCCTGGCCGGTCGTGCCGCTGCCGGCAAAGAAATCGAGCACCAGGTCGCCCTCGTCCGAAGAGGCGCGCACGATCCTTTCCAGAATTCCGATCGGTTTTTGGGTTGGATAACCGGTTTTTTCCTTGCTGTTGGTGCCAACGATCGTATGCCACCAGGTATCCGTCGGCAGCTTGCCTTTGGCTGCCTTCTCAGGCCCCACCAGTCCGGGCGCCATATACGGAATGCGGTCGATATCGTCAGTATTAAACTTATGTTGCCCGGCGGTTTTGGCATAATAAAAGATATTATCGTGCTTGGCCGGCCAGCGATCTTTGGCGCGACCCCCAAAGTCATAGGCCCAGATGATCTCGTTCAGAAAGTTTTCCCGACCAAAAATTTCATCCAGCATGACCTTGCAATAATGCGCTTCGCGGTAGTCGATGTGAAAGTACAGACTCCCATTCTCTTTCAAAACCCGATGAGCCTGCTCAAGGCGCGGGCCAATAAAAGCCTCGAAATCATGAAAGGAATCCCTGTAATCCCCCACTCCCAAAACTTCGGTCTGATAGGCTTTGCCGCCAAAACCAATGCGGTCGCCTTGTCCATCTTCCGTTCGCACGGTGCGCAGACGTTTGCGCGCCTGCACCCTGCCGGTATTGAAAGGCGGATCGATGTAGATCAGGTCCACACTCGCCTCTGGCATGGACTCAAGCAGTTTCAGGTTATCCCCAAAATAAATCTTATTCGTCATAGCCCGATTTTAACACGACCCGGGATAAAAAAGCGACTGCCAAAGGCAAAGACAATTCCACGCAAAGGCTCAGTCCAATTTCGACGTGCAATGCGGGCAGCGGCTTGCTTCGATGTGGATTTCGCTTTTGCAAAAGGGACAAACCTTGCTGGTTGGTGCTGCAATGGCTTCTTCTTTTTTGCTCATATCGCGCAGCTTATTGACCCCCTTGACCAGGAGAAAAACAAAAAAAGCGATGATCAGAAAGTTGATGATCGTCATTATAAAAGCGCCATAAGCGAGGACTACCGCGCCTTGCTCGCGGGCAGCCGCCAAAGAGGTTCCAGCTGGAATGCTCACGGCAGTCTTGTTCAGCTGAATGTAAAGATCATTAAAATTGACATTGCCCAAAGCCATGCCGATCGGAGGCATAATGACATCCGCGACCAAAGAGTTGATGATGGCGCCAAAAGTCCCGGCAATGATGACACCAACCGCCAAATCGATTGCGTTTCCTTTTTGGATAAAGTCCTTAAACTCAGTAAATATTTTTTTCATATTACCTCACTTTTCTGCCATTATATGCCTTAAATCACGGAAGATTTATCCATGTTTAGCTTTTTCAGGTGTTTTTTATAAGCTTTTGGGCCTTGACAAACAGCAATTCTCAGTGTGAAATTTGTGAGGCTCGGATTTTCCTCTTCTCAAGTGAATGTTATCTAATTTTTGATCGGTAATCGACATGTGAGGACGTTTTTTGGTGTAGGGGCGGGCCGCTGCGCCCGCCCGTTGTCTGGAATTGATAAAAAATAACTGGAATATCAAGGAATGCCAGAATGATGAACCCAGATAATCAAGGAATTCTATGTTTAATTTTCCAAACCAACGGGCGGACATAGCAGTCCGCCCCTACAATTGGCGTATGAAACTCTGATTAATAAAAGTATACCAAATATATTCTGCTTCATGGAATAAATCGATGTTTGGGTATATCCTGACATTGAGGGGACTATGCCATGGGATTGATTTTTCTATACTGAGAATTGTTGCTTGACAAAAGAAAGCACTATCTATGATGAGGTATAATTGATGTCACACAATCAGACCGAGAGAAGGGAAAACATGGACGACGATTTCAACCAAAAAGCTGATGATTTTGCTGAAAACGCAGAAGATGCTGCCAGCAGCGCCTGGGAGCATGTCGAAGAAACTGGTCAGGATATTGTTGATGCAGTGGAAAACAAGGCCGAAAACGTTTGGGAAACTGTTGAAGACAAGCGTGAAGAGGCTGTAGATTTAGTAAATGAGGGTGCCGAAACTGTTCAGGGCACCTGGAGCGAGATAAAAGAGGAAAAAATGGATCAAAACGACGAATTTATGCAGGCCTCAGCCGAAAGCTGGAGCGCCGAAACACAACCTGCCCCTGAAGCCTATCCTCAGGGCGAAACCAATCGCTGGGGCAGCCCCGTCCCACCGCAGGAGCCCTACCGCACTCCTGAACCACCCGCCGACCAATCGGTTCCACGGGAAGAATATCGCAGTGTCAATACCGGCCAGGTCGTCACGCCGCAGGAGAAGAAAGAATTCCCGGTCTGGGCGATCGTGCTGATCATCATTCTGGTATTGTGTCTTTGTATCATCTTGCCGGTTGTCTTGATCATCGGAGGCGGACTGGCGGTCTTCCGCAATATTATTGAACACTCAAGCTTATTGCTTCCATATTTGTTTATGTAGCAGTTTTCAATACGATAGACCAGAAGCTGGCTTCGGCCAGCTTCTTTATTTCTCGCCACCATTCGCGTGATATCTTCTGTTCCAGCTCACGATTCAACACAAATGGCGCGTTCCAGAGAGACTTTTCCATGTTAAAATAAAAGATTGCGAGGAATTATGTTGTTTAAGCGAAATGAACAGGAAGCTTTTCTCATCGTCGGACTGGGGAACCCGGGCGCTGAATATCGTCTCACGCGTCACAATTTCGGCTTTATGGTGCTTGACTCTTTGGCTGAACATTGGTCTGTTCAGCTCAAGAAGATCAAGTTTAACGCTGTTTACGTTGAAGACCGCTTCAAAGGGAACAAGGTCGTCCTCGCCAAACCGCTGACCTTCATGAACGAATCCGGGCGCTCCGTCGCGCCGCTCATGCGCTACTTCAAGGTTGCAACCGAAAACATGCTCGTTATCCATGACGATCTCGATCTGCCGCTTGGCACCTTGCGCATCCGCCCTTCCGGCAGCTCCGGCGGGCAGCGCGGCATTGAATCGATCACCAAGCTGCTTGGAACCCAGGAGTTTCCGCGTATGCGTCTGGGCATCAGCCGTCCACCCGGACAAATGAATCCCAAAGATTATGTGCTCAAGAACTTCCTGCCCAATGAGGAAGAACTGAAAAAGATCGTCCTGCGGCAGGCAATTGAAGCGATCGAGTGTTTTATCGAAAACGGTCTAACCACCGCTATGAACAGGTACAATGGCGAAGTCGCATGATCAACAGCTAAGCCCGCTCGTACGAAGCTTGGCCCCTTACAAAGAACTCGTAGCCTCGATCGAAGCCGATGCTTTTTTACGGCAGGAGAGGCGCGGCCTCGGCTTGCCCAGAGCCGCCCGCCTCGCGATCCTGGCTGCCTTACATCAGGACCTCAACCGGCCGATCCTCTTCCTGACCAACCGCTCCGACCGCGCCCTCTCGCTGTTTGATGAGCTTTCTTTTTGGATCTCTTCTCAGGATAATTACTATTTCCCTGAGCCCAACCCGCTTTTCTATGAAGATCTGCCATGGTCTCAAAGCACCAGGCTCGACCGCCTGCGCGTTTTCACCACGCTGGCGCATTATCATTTGCCAGGCGCGCAGCAAGCTGACACAGCTCCGGTCATCATCGCCCCGATCCGGGCGGTCATGACGCGCACCGTCCCCCGTCGCGACTTTTTGAAACAAAGCCTGCGCGTCCGGCTGGGCGACCGCCAGGACCTGCACGCCATTTCCAGCCACCTGGTCGGGATTGGCTATGAATACAGCAACATCGTTGTCCAGCCAGGTCAGTTTTCCCGCCGCGGCGGCATCCTGGATTTCTGGTCGCCATCTGACAACCTGCCGATTCGGCTTGATTTTTTTGGCGATGAGATCGACACCATCCGGCAGTTCGATCCCGCCACGCAGCGATCAGAAGCCAAACTGGACCAAGCCCATATCTTCCCCGCCTCTGAAGCCATGCCCATCGCAGGTATGGTCGAGGGTGAGCTGCCTTACAAGACCAGCGAACAGGACATCCCGGAACTTTACGATTTTCCTTCTAATCTGATCGACTATCTGCCCAAAAACGCGCTGATCCTGCTGGATGGCGAAGAATTCATCGCCGCCTCGGCCAATGACACCGAAGAAGACGCCATTCAACGACGCAAAGAGCTTGAAGACGCCGACCAAAACTTCAACAAAAAAGTGCCCTATCTCACCTGGTCGGAACTCCTCGACAGCGCTGCCAGCCGCCAGATCCTCGAACTCGGCCACACCAACGCCGAAGGCGGTTCCGAGCTTTCCAAATGTTTTGACCCAGGCCCTCGCTTTGCCGGCAGACTGAAAGATTTTCAGGCACACCTCAACAGCCTCGACAAACAATCCCATCATTGGACCGTTGTTTCCAGGCAGTCAGCCCGCCTGAAACAACTCTGGATCGAAACTCATCCTGACGAAGATTACCGTGATAATTTCATTGAGGGTTCGCTCTCCGGCGGTTGGGTTTTGTACGCGAGCGGGCAGGAAACCCACCACCTGCTGACGGACAGCGAGATCTTCGGTTGGAGCCGCCCGCAGCCGCGGCGTTTGCCGCCTGTCGCGCGGGAAGCGCCCGAAATGGTCTTCGCCGATCTCAAACCCGGCGATTATGTCGTCCATGTCGATCACGGCATCGGGCAATTCATCGGCTTGCACAAACCCAATATCGACGGCAACCAACGCGAATATCTTTCCATCCAATACAAGAACAACGATGTGCTTTATGTTCCCATCCATCAGGCAGACCGTGTCAGCCTTTATGTCGGCCCTGATGGTTCGCCGCCCAATTTCAACAATCTCAGCGCCAACGACTGGGAACAAACCAAAACCAAAGTTCGCCATGCTGTCGTTGAGGTTGCCGCTGACCTTCTGGAGCTTTACGCCAAACGCCAGTTGGCCCAGGGGTATGCCTTCGAGCCCGACTCAGACTGGCAGCGCGAGTTGGAAGCTTCTTTTCCGTACATTGAAACGCCCGATCAACTGCTCGCCATCGAACAGATCAAGACCGATATGGAATCTTCGCGCCCCATGGACCGCCTCTTATGCGGTGACGTCGGTTACGGCAAGACCGAAGTAGCTTTGCGGGCAGCCTTTAAGGCGGTCGCGGATAACAAGCAAGTGGCGGTTTTGGTACCAACCACTGTCCTGGCGCAGCAGCATTATGAGACCTTCCGCCAGCGTCTGGCAGTTTTTCCCGTCGAAGTGGAAATGCTTTCCCGCTTCCGCACCACCAAAGAGCAGGACAAGATCATCAAAGACCTTGCATCCAAAAAGATCGATATCATCATCGGAACGCACCGCCTGGTCTCTTCTGACGTAAAGTTCAAAGACCTCGGACTGGTGATCATCGATGAGGAACAGCGCTTCGGCGTCACGCACAAGGAACACCTCAAAAAGCTGCGCGAAGAAGTGGACGTGCTCACCATGACCGCCACGCCGATCCCGAGAACGCTTTATATGGCGCTCAGCGGGGTGCGCGACATCTCGACCATCAACAGCCCACCCGAAGAAAGGCTGCCGGTCGTCACCCACATCGGGCCCTATTCGCCCAAATTGGTGCGGGAGGCGATCATTCGCGAGCTTGACCGCGGCGGTCAGGTCTTTTTCGTCCATAATCGCGTTCAGTCGATCGGCGCGGTCTATAACCACCTGCAAAACCTCGTGCCGGAAGCGCGCATCGGCATCGGGCACGGTCAATTGCCCGAAAATCAACTGTCCGAGGTCATGCAGCAGTTCTCAAGCGGTCAGATCGACGTCTTGCTCTCCACGACCATCATCGAATCCGGTCTGGATATCCCCAACGCCAACACGCTGATCGTTGATCGGGCGGATACCTTTGGCCTGGCTCAGCTTTATCAGTTGCGCGGTCGCGTTGGCCGCGGCGCGCAGCGTGCCTATGCCTACCTGTTCCGTGACAAACGCCGCATGCCGACCCCGGAAGGCGAAGAAAGGCTGGAAGTTTTGGCTGATAATTCGTCATTGGGTGCGGGTTATGCCATCGCCATGCGCGACCTGGAGATGAGAGGCGCCGGAGACTTGTTGGGCACGCGCCAATCCGGCTACATTGCCGCGGTCGGCTTCCAGATGTATACCAAACTGCTCAGTCAGGCGGTCAGGGCTTTGCGCAGCGATTCAGACCTTGAACCCGTACTCGACGACAATCAGGCCTGGAATCAGGCGCCCAGCCTGAACATTAACGTCGAACTTCCGCTAAGCTCCGAAATTCCTTCCAGCTATATCCCGGACGAAGAACTGCGCCTGAAACTCTATCGTCGCATTTCCAATTTGCGTTCCGACGAAGAGATAGCCCAAACCGAGATCGAATTCAACGATAGGTTTGGTGAACTTCCCGAAGGCTTAAAAGACCTTTTCTATCAGATGAAGGTCAAGTTAGCGGGAGAAGCAGTCGGGCTTGACTCTATCTCCATCATCAACCAACAACTTGTCCTCAGCTATCCGCCACTCCCAGCGGGTATCAAACAGCGGGAACTGACCGAAATTGATCCGATCGCCCGCGCCGGGCGCAACGCCTGGTGGATCAACCTCAAAACGCTTGGTGACGAAAGCTGGCAGGAGGCTCTCCTGCGTTTCCTGCACAAGCTGAAAGCGAAAAAATAGCTTTTCCCGCCTGTGATATACTGCAAAATCATGCCAAGCAAGTTGAAGCCCACCAGTAAAATCATTCTTAGCGTCGCAATGATCCTGTTTGGATCGTGCCTGCTGATCTTATCTCAGATCAAAGACTACACACTACTGGTTGATGACAACGAAATTCGGATCAAGGCAATTGCCTTGCGCGCCCGTCAGCTTTTTGATCTGGCAAAAATTGATCTGGAAGCAGATGATCGGATCTCAACTGACCCCAACGCTGTCAGCTTTTCTCTGCCTTCTTTTGTCTCCATGCATTCTGCCCGCAATGTGCTGATCAAAACCTTAGAAGAGGATCACGTCTACCGCAGCGCGGAACTGATTCCAGCCAATTTGCTGGCACTGGCAGGCCTGCAGCTCTATCCATCAGATCTGATATTCATGAACGGGCAACCGATCCCATTCGACCAGCCGCTTCAGGCCGGACAGGATGTGATCCTGAAATACATTCCTGCCAAAAGGATCGATATCTATGCTGATCAGGAATATCTGACCACGCTCTTCACACAGGCTTCCACTTTTCTTGAGGCGCTTGAGCAAAACAACCTTCCCATCCATCCCCTGGACGACTTTAATCCAAATTTAGACACCAAATTAGAGGCAGAAAATCGCCTTGACCTGATCCGTTTCAAACAGGTCTGCGTCAAAACAAACACACAAATTATCTGTGGATTGACTACTGCCAGCACGATCAGCCAGGCCCTGAGTGACCTGAATGCGACCCCGCAATTTCTCGATTTTACAGAAACAGCCGGATCAAGCCTGGTCAAGTCAGAAGAACATGTTCAGTTTCATCATGTCAGCGAACGGGTGATCCTGCAAAAAGATGAAAGCACTTTTGGATTTTCTTACCAGGCTGATCCAACTGCGGAACTCGACAGCACCACTGTGCTCGTGCCCGGCAGGCCCGGCATTATCGTCTCACGCACTACCGAAAGGATCGTGGATGGCAAAGTCTACGATACTGTCCAGGAAGAAGCCTGGCAAGCCAGCCAGGAAAGCGACGCGATCTACGGTTATGGCACGCTCGCGACCCTGAAAACAGAAGTGGTCGATGGGCAAACGATCGAATACTGGCGCAAGGTCAGCGTTTACGCCACCTCCTACCATCCGGCTGAATTTGGCGGTTCCACCCAAACCCGTTCCGGTCTGCCCCTGAGCAAGGGCATCATCGCCGTTTCCGCTGCCTGGTATCCCAGCATGGCACTGCAAAACGTCTACGTCCCCGGCTATGGCTTTGGCACGATTGCTGATTCCGGCGGCGGCATCCCTGGGCGATACTGGATCGATCTGGGTTATGATGATGAAAACCATGTTGGCTGGCACAGCCAAACCACGCTATACTTCCTCGCGCCCATTCCTGCCAACTACCTGGGGATCCTGCCATGAGTCTGAACTACCTCAACATCCACCCTCTGATGAAAAAATATGGGATCCACCCGAAAAAGTCCCTCGGGCAAAACTTTTTGGTTGAGCCAGCCGGTTTATCCAAGGTCATCAACGCTGCTGAACTGACCGCTGAAGACCAGGTGCTCGAAATTGGAGCTGGTCTGGGCAGCCTGACCTATCTGCTCGCCCAGGTCGCCAAAAGTGTGATCACGGTGGAAATTGACCGCGCCATGCTGCCACCGCTGCGGGGAGCCTTGTCCGAATTTTCCAACGTCCGCGTCATTGAAGGCGATATTCTTGAACAGAACATTGACGAGTTGGTTGAAGATCAGGATTATGTCGTTGTAGCCAACATCCCTTATTACATTTCTTCCGCCATCATCCGCCACCTGATGGAGGCGTCCATTCGTCCACGACGGGTTGTCCTGACCGTCCAAAAAGAAGTTGCCGAGCGGATCCTGGCGCGCGATGGTAAGATGAGCCTGCTTTCTTTGTCAGTACAGGTCTTTGGCGAAGTATCCTTGGGCGGCGTCATCCCGGCAGGCAGCTTTTTGCCTGCGCCGGATGTCGATTCAGCCGTTCTGAAGATTGAGCTGTTCCCAGAACCGATCATTCCCCTTGAACTCCACGATGCCTTCTTCAGGCTCGCGCAGGCTGGTTTTTCACAAAAGCGGAAAACACTGCGCAATTCCCTGTCAGGAGGATTGCATCTTCCTACCGACCAGGTGGAAGCATTCTTGCAGGAAAGTCAGATCGAGATCACAAGGCGGGCTGAGACCTTAAGCCTGTCCGAATGGCACCGTCTGACAAGATCATATTTGGAAAATTAAACCTTTTTGTCTTTGCGTTTTCCAGACCTGATCACGGAAATTGCGCCGATCAGGCCAGCCACGCCGGTCAGAGCGAAGATCGGCCTTTGAGCCAACCAAAGCAAACCGCTCAATACACTGCGGGCTGAATTAACCAGCTTTTGTTTCGGAAGGCGAACCTCAGCCTCCCACTCAAAAGTAACCAAACGGCTCAAAAAGCCTTGCTCAACACAACCTTCCAGGCTGAAAACATAGATCGGTTTGCGTGTCTGCCATGCCAGGCGCAGATCGGTCGAAAACTCTTCCCAGCTCAGATAAACCTCGGGTTTCCTGCGACCTTCGAGCACAACCCCGCCGCCGGTGTTCCCTATGCCGATCGCCTCAGCTTGTTGGGCATAACTCCACAAAATGCTTTGCCCTATGGGACGGAAGAAACTGGAATAAAGCATCAAAACTTCCAGATCCACTGGCACGTCAACGATCCCGCTGATCCGTTGGATCACAGTCGATTTGGCTTTTCTTTCATCGAGGATAAAGGGAAAGTGGTAGGACTCAACAAAAAACCCGTCCTCGCGAATATTCACTGCCAGTTTTTTATAGTCCTTGCGCGCCTTGGCAATTCGGGCTTTGTCTTTCAGACGACCCAAAGCGCGTGGGATGGTTTTAAGCGGCGTGTTCAAAACACCTGCCATGTCGTTGATGTCCGGCTCGATATCCAAACCTACGCCCGCCCAATCAAGGTCATTTTCCTTGCTCCAAAGCTTAAATGTCTCATAAACCTGGAGTGCGTCATCAGAGTTATTGAGGTTGAACCAGTATCCTTTTTCTTTGGGCAGCAAAAGCCATGCGCGAACAGGAATGCCCAGCAAATTCAGCTGGCGCACAACCTCCGCCCGTTCGTCTGAAAAATCAAGCATACCCATCGATATGGATGCGTCCAAAGACTTCAGATCATCAAAAACAAAGCGGTTTTCGAAGAGTTTTTTGAGAGATACGCCGTCCAGTTCGCAGAAAAAAGTCAGATCAGTTTTCATGATTCACCCATTAACTTAACTCAAGCCTGGGCTTAAAGTTCCTCTAACCTGGAGGCAATAAGTTAATTATGGATGGGGGATTTGGCAGGGATGCCAACTCTTCTTGGAAATTCCACTGGCGTCGAGCGCACCTTTTCCAGAACGACCAGATAGCGCTCGTCCTCAACCTCTGGCAGATCGATCGGGATGATGTCGAGCAGTTTTCCGCCCAGCAATCGGATTGCGTTGCGGCTGTTTTCGTTTTCCTCCCGGGCGCTTTTCCCCTTTTGCATCACCACCCGCCCGCCGATCCTTGCCAGCGGCAGCAAATATTCCACCAAAACCGGCATATTGGCCACCGCTCTTGCCAGAACCAGATCATATTTTTCGCGATGAAGCGGGTCCTTTCCGATCTCTTCCGCTCTGGCTGTGCTGACCAGTACATTCTCCAGGCCCAAAACCCGCGCCGCGTGTTCACAAAAGCCAGCCTTTTTCTTGATCGACTCGACCAGCGTCAATCTCGCCTCTGGATAGACTATGCGCAAGGGAATGCCGGGCAAACCTGCCCCAGTGCCGATATCGATCATGCTGCCGGGAACAAAACCATCTTTGAAAGCCGCCACGACACTGAGCGAATCAAGAAAATGCTTGATCTCGATCGCTTCCGCTTCGCGAATGGCGGTGAGGTTGAACTTCTGATTCCATTCCAGCAGTTCCGACAGGTAAGTTTCGAAAAGAGCTTTTTGGGAATCGCTCAGGGAAAGCCCGTATAGTCGTTCTGCGTGCGTGTGCCAGGTTTTCATATCACGATTATAAGGTAAAACCTCTGTTAATATGGTACTCTAAAAGTTTTTGAAGATCCCCGCGCCCAGATAGGCAAACAGCAGCATCTTGGCCACTTTCCCGATCCAGGTGAAGAGCAAAAACTTCCATAATGGCATTTTGCTCGCCCCGGCAATGAATCCCGCCATATCAAAGACCGGGTTGGGAATAAATGCCAGAAGGATGATCGGCCAATGTTTGTATCGGCTGATCCAATCTTCCAGACGTTGATACCACTCTTTATCATCCAGCCAAACCTGCCCGCCAAAACCGGCCAGATAGCCCGAGAGCTCGCCCAACGCCGCTCCTGTTCCAGCCGCCAGAGCCACGTATAAGGGGTTAAAAACAGCCCCCATGGCGGAAGTCAGCACCACCCCTGGCAGCGGGATCAGAACGGTCGCGTTGGTCAATACGGAAAGCAAGAAGATACCAGGGTAGCCATACTCCTCAAGATGCTGAAGCTGCTTGCGATAAACGAGTAAAAGGACGGTGCCGACCAGAACAAGGATCAAGAGCAGGATCCTGATGACGGTCTGTTTTTTCGTGAACGTTTCGTTGTTGTTCAATTTTCCTAACCGATCAGGCTTTTCAGCCGCGCGATGATCATCTCAGAAGCAACCGGATTCTGGCCGCCTTCCGGTATGATCACATCCGCGTAGCGTTTGGTCGGCTCCACAAATTCCAGATAACTGGGGCGCACAGTCTCAAGATATTGGCTGACAACCGAGTCCATCGTCCGTCCTCGCTCGATAATATCGCGCTGCAAACGACGAATGAAGCAAATATCCTGATCCGTATCGACAAAAAGCTTCATATCAAACAGGTCGCGCAGCTCTTTCTCAACAAAAATAAGAATCCCTTCCACCAAAATAAGCCGTTTTGGTTCCACCAGACGAGTCTTTGCCGAGCGTGTATGATGGACGAAGTCGTACAAAGGCATCTCGACCGCCTTGCCGGCCTTAAGCTGATTAATATGCTCGATCAGGAGCTCGGTTTCGAGCGATTCAGGGTGGTCATAATTAACTTTTAAGCGCTCTTCAATCGTCTTCCCGTCCTGATTGCGGTAATAAGAGTCATGCGGAAGGGTGGCGATAAAATCCGGCCCGATCTCTGTAAGAATACATTCAGAGAGGGTTGTTTTCCCGGAACCAGAGGCTCCGGCGATGCCAATAATGAAAGGGGGGATGCTTCTTGTCATGCGAAAATTATAACCTCATCAGGCCCTTTTTCCACATACATTTTCAAACCATTCCCCGAACCAGCCGCGTATTATTCCAACGGTCTCAGGTATAATCAACCCAGGAGAAAACAAGTTATGACAGCCAAAATCATTGATGGTAAAGCAATCGCGGATCGCGTCCGCGCGGAAGTAAAAGAAGCCGTCGCGAAACGGGCCGCTGAAGGTAAAACAATTCCTGGACTGGCTACCGTTCTGGTTGGCGAGAACCCTGCCTCAAAGGTCTATGTCCGTTCAAAACAAAAGGCTTGTGCCGAAGCAGGCATTAACTCTTTTGGGCACAATTTACCCGAAGATGCCACACAGGAAGAGGTTGAAGCCCTCGTGCGTCAGCTGAACGCCGACCCGAACGTGAACGGCATCCTGGTGCAGCTTCCCCTGCCAAAACATCTTGACGAAGAAAAAGTACTCGGCGCGATCGACCTCAACAAGGATGTCGATGGTTTTCACCCGATCAACATTGGCCGTCTGGCGCAAAAAGGCCGCGAACCCGTCTTCGTCCCCTGCACCCCGGCTGGCTGCATGGTTTTGCTTGAAGAAGCTGGCGCGCGACTGGCCGGAGCCAACGCGGTCGTCCTGGGCCGTTCCAACATCGTCGGCATGCCGGTCGCGCTTCTGTTGGTTAAAGCCAACGCGACCGTGACCATCGTTCACTCCCGCACCAAAAACATCCCTGAGGTCTTGCGCCAGGCCGATATCATCATCGCCGCCATTGGCCAGCCTGAATTTGTCAAAAAAGACTGGGTCAAACCCGGCGCTTACATCATCGATGTTGGCATTAATCAAATCGAAGACCCGGCAGCCAAAAAAGGTTATCGCCTGGTCGGTGATGTCGCATTCGACGAGGTTGCTGAAATCGCGGCTGCCATCACGCCCGTTCCAGGCGGCGTCGGCCCAATGACGATCGCCATGCTGCTCAAAAACACCTTGCGGGCAGCCGAATTATGCGATAAAAACTAAGACTATTTCCAGGAGGGAACATGTCCACTTTACTGGTTAAAAACGCTGCCATCATCGTTACTATGGATAAAAATGACCGCGAACTGCGCGGCGCTGCCATTTTTTGTCGCGATGGCTTCATTGAGCAAATCGGTCCCGCGGCGGAGCTCCCACAGGAAGCTGATGAGGTGCTGGACCTGCGCGATCACATCGTTTTTCCTGGTGTGATCAACACCCATCACCATTTCTATCAAACATTGACGCGTGCTTTGCCCGGCGCGCAGAATGCCAATCTTTTCAACTGGCTCAAATATCTCTACCCGATTTGGGCGCGCATGAACCCGGAAGACATTTTTCTAAGCACGCAGACCGCGCTGGCAGAACTGGCGCTCTCGGGCTGCACGACCGCATCCGACCATCTCTACCTCTTCCCCAACGGCAGCAAGCTGGATGACGAGATTGCCGGCGCGGCGACGACCGGCATGCGGCTGCACGCAAGCCGCGGTTCGATGAGCCTGGGCGAATCCCAGGGCGGTTTGCCGCCCGATTCAGTCGTTGATACAGAAGAATCGATCCTCAAAGACAGCGAACGCCTGATCCAACGCTACCATGACCCGAACGTTGGCTCGATGCTGCAGATCGTCCTGGCGCCCTGCTCCCCCTTTAGCGTCACGACCCAACTAATGCGCGATTCCGCCGTTCTGGCGCGAAAATATCAGGTACACCTGCACACCCACCTGGCAGAGACCGAAGATGAAGATGACTTCTGCCTGGCGAAATTCGGGCACAAACCCGTGGCTTATATGCAAACGGTTGATTGGATCGGCGATGACGTCTGGTACGCCCATTCCGTTTGGGTGAACGAAACCGAGATGGACCTCTACGCGCACCATGGCTGCGGCGTGGCGCACTGCCCCTCATCCAATATGCGGCTTGCCTCCGGCATCGCCCCGATCATGACCATGCTTGGCAAAGGCATTAAGATCGGCCTGGGCGTGGACGGCTCCGCCAGTAACGACAGCTCGCACATGCTCAATGAGGTTCGTCAATCCATGCTGATGGCAAGGCTTAACAGCGGCATCAAGGGAGCCTCACGCTCCGCGCCAGACGCGCCCCCACTCATGACAGCCCGCCAGGCGATTTCGATCGCCACACGCGGCGGCGCGGCAGTTTTGGGCCGCAAAGACATTGGCAGCCTCGAAGTCGGAAAATGTGCCGATTTCTGCGCGATCGACCTCAACAAACTCGATTATGCTGGCGCGCTGGAAGACCCTGTCGCAGCGGTCGTTTTCTGTGCCCCACTGAAAGTGGACTATACAGTGGTTGGCGGACAAGCCGTGGTTCGGGATGGACAGTTCGTGAAATTTGATATAACTGAGCATGCCCGCAAGCATAACCTTGCCGCGAAGCGTTTATTAGAAAAATAACAATAATTTCCCTTATAAAAGGGCAAAAGGAGAACTCATTTTATGCAAAAAAAAGGTTTGGCTGTTGTCGCAGTTGGCGGAAACTCCCTCATTCAGGATAAAGATCATCAATCAATTCCGGATCAATATCAGGCTGCTGTCAAAACAATGAATCACATCGCCAATATGATCGAGGAAGGCTGGGACGTCGTTGTGACCCATGGTAACGGCCCCCAGGTTGGTTTCGTCCTGCGCCGATCGGAAATTTCCGCAAAGGAACTTCCCGAGGTCCCATTGGATTTCTGTGGCGCTGATACTCAAGGCTCGATTGGCTACATGTTTCAGCAGATCCTCTACAACGTATTCCACGATCGGGGCATTCAAAAGCAAGCCGCAACAGTGATCACTCAAACCATTGTAGATTCAAAGGATCCCGCTTTCCAAAACCCCACCAAACCGATCGGCTCCTTTATGGACGAGCATCTCGCCAAGGAAAAGAAGGAAAAAGAAGGTTGGGTTGTGGTTGAAGATGCTGGTCGGGGCTGGCGTCGTGTCGTCCCTTCGCCCATTCCTCAAACCATCGTCGAAGCAGCCGCCATTCGCAGCCTGATCGATAAGGGCTTTGTCGTCGTCGCCGTGGGCGGCGGCGGTATCCCCGTGATGGAAAAAGAAGATGGCAGTCTGACAGGCGTGGAAGCTGTGATCGATAAAGACCTTGGTTCCGCCATTCTGGCCAGTATGATCAATGCCGACCTCTTCCTGATCAGCACCGCGGTCGAAAAAGTAGCCATTAATTTCAACAAACCTGATCAAAAATGGCTCGATTCAATGACTGTGGCAGAAGCCAAACAATATATGTCGGAAGGTCAGTTCGCCAAGGGCTCCATGCTGCCAAAGATCGAAGCCATTCTGAAATACATGTCCGCTGGCGGCAAAAAAGCCCTCATCACTGACCCGGAACACATTAAAGACGCCCTGGACGGAAAGACCGGCACCTGGATCGTGCCCTAAAGGCTTATGAGCATCAGCTTTTTTCAATGTTCACAATGTCAGGCGGAATACCAGCCCGCTCAAGTGAACTACGCCTGCCCTGCCTGCGGTGGCAACCTCGATACACATTTGGATTTCGAGAGCGATCCAAAGCAGATCAGGCAGGAAGCCATATTAAACAACCCGGAGCGCTCACTTTGGCGTTACGCACCCCTGCTGGCGGTGCCTGACCCGGGTTTTGAACACACGCCGCTGCATCGGGTGGGCTTTACGCCCGTCTACCAATCCGGTCGGCTGCGGGCGAAACTGGGATTGAGCCAACTCTTTATCAAAGACGATGGCTCCAACCCCAGCGCTTCGTTCAAAGATCGTGCCAGCGCGATCGTGATCGCCAAAGCCCTTCACGATAACATTGACACTATCATTGCCGCCTCAACCGGCAACGCGGGCGCGGCCATGGCCTGCATGGCTGCCAGTGTCGGCAAACGCGCCATCATCCTGGCGCCCCGCACCGCGCCACCCGCGAAGATCGCCCAATTGCTCACCTTTGGCGCCGAAGTCGTCCTCGTGGACGGCAGTTATGATGAGTCCTTTGACCTCAGCATCCAGGCATCCCAGGAATTTGGCTGGTACAACCGCAACACCGGCTACAACCCCTTCACCGTTGAAGGGAAAAAGACCGCCGGGCTTGAGATCTGGGAGCAAGTGCTCCGTTTTCTTCCAAAAGAGAAGACCCTGAACGTTTTTATTCCGGTCGGGGACGGCAACATCCTTTCCGGCATCGCCAAAGGCTTTCTCGATCTGCTCCATCTGGGTTGGATCGGGAAACTGCCCCGTCTGATCGGCGTCCAGGCGGAAGGTTCCGCGGCGATCTTCAACGCTTTCAGCCAAGGCAAGAACGACATCGAAGCGGTTCACTCCAACACGATCGCAGACAGCATCAGTGTTGACCTGCCCCGCGATGGCCTGCGCGCGCTGCAGCGCGTCCGTCAGAGCGGAGGTTTTTATCTGACGGTCAACGATCAGGAAATCCTGGCTGCCATTCCTGAATTAGGCAGTGTTGGGCTCTTTGTTGAACCAGCCGCCGCCACTGCTTATGCCGGTCTGGTCAAAGCGCTCAAAGATCACCAGATCGACCCTGACGAACCGGTTCTGGTCATATCAACCGGATCAGGGCTCAAGGACATCAAGGCTGCCATGCAGGCTGTTCCTGCCGCTCCCATCATCGAGCCAGGCCTATCGAACCTAAAGGAGGTTTTACATGTCTGATCCAACTTTTACCGTCATCGCCCCCATTTACAACGAGATCGAAAACTTACCCCTGCTCTACGAACGCGTCAAAAACGTTATGGACCAAACCGGCGAAGGCTGGGAATTAATTTTGGTGGATGACGGCAGCGCCGATGGCTCCACGGATGTCATCCGTGAGCTGGCCGCCAAAGACGAACGCGTCAGACCGGTCATCTTTGCCCGCAATTTTGGTCACCAGATCGCCGTCACCGCCGGGATGGACTACAGCCGCGGGCAAGCAGTCACGATCATCGACGCAGACCTGCAGGATCCGCCCGAAGTTATCCTCGACCTGATCGAAAAATGGCGCGAAGGCTACCAGATCGTCTACGCCGTTCGTTCCGAACGCGAAGGCGAAAGTTGGTTCAAACTGACCACGGCCTCGCTCTTCTACAAACTCATTTACAGGATCACCGACGTCAAGATCCCACTCAACACCGGCGATTTCAGGCTGATCGATCGTACCGCGCTGGACATCATCAATGACATGCGCGAACGCAACCGCTTCCTGCGCGGCATGGGCGCCTGGGTGGGCTTCAAACAGATCGGCGTTGAATACAAACGCCATGCCCGCCATGCCGGTCAGACGCATTATCCGCTCAGGAAAATGATCCAGCTGGCCCTTAACGCCATCACTGGTTTTTCCACCTATCCGCTTCAGCTCCTGACCATGATCGGTTCTTTCCTGGTTGGCTTATCGCTGGTATTATTAGTTATCTACCTGCTTTTGGCGATCTTCCATCGTGTTGACCTGACCTACGTGCTCGCCACCTGGCTCACGCTCATTTTCCTTTCAGGTTCGCTTTTCATTGGAATGGGCATCCTTGGCGAATACATTGGCAGGACCTACGATGAAGCCAAAGGCAGACCGCTTTACATTGTCGCCGAAGGACCGGACAAATCGCTCGATCCAACCCGGCTTGATCAGAAAAAATAAATACTGTGAGGGAAACTCATGACCAAAATTGACTTAACCATTATGCATGACCGTCTCGAACGAACCATCCAAAGAGTTCGGGAGAAGAAAATCATCATTCCCACCCTGGCCCAACAAAAAGACCCCGGCCTGATCCCCGATGACATTAAGACCCGCCTCAAAGAGATCGGCCTTTGGGATCTGCACCCGCTCAATCTTTTCCGCATCACCTGGTTCAATGAACCCACCCCACACGGCGGACTGTTCGGTGGGCCAAACTTCGTTGAATTTCCAAAAGAATTAACTGGCGTTGATGCCCGAATTATCGGAATAGTTGGCAAGTGGTTCCCTTGCGGCGTCCATAAAGTTGGCGCGGCATTTGGTTGTTTGGTTCCCCGGTTGGTAACCGGCCAGTTCGACCCCACTACCCAAAAGGCTGTCTGGCCTTCCACTGGCAACTACTGCCGCGGCGGCGCTTATGATTCTTACCTGCTGGGCTGTAAATCGATCGCGATCCTGCCGGAAGGCATGAGCAAGGAACGCTTCGACTGGCTGCGTACCGTGGCTGATGAGGTCATCCCCACGCCAGGCACCGAATCGAATGTAAAGGAAATTTTTGACAAGTGCTGGGAACTCCGCCGCAGCGGTCAGGACCTGATGATCTTCAACCAGTTCGAAGAATTTGGCAATTACCTCTGGCACTACAGCCTGACAGGTGACGCGCTTGAAAAAGTTGCCCGCTCCGTCATGGGCGAACGCGACCGTCTGGCTGGCTTTGTCTCCGCGACTGGTTCCGGCGGCACAATTGCCGCGGGCGACTACCTGAAACAGGTCTTCCCATACAGCAAGATCGTCGCCAGCGAAGCGCAGCAATGCCCAACTTTGCTTGAGAACGGTTTTGGCGCACATCGCATCGAAGGCATTGGCGATAAGCACGTGCCCTGGGTTCACGACGTCCGCACGACGGACTTCATCACTGCCATTGACGATAACGCTGTCGTACAGCTTGCCCGACTCTTCAATGAAGAAGCCGGCAAGGAATATTTGGTTGCCTCCGGCCTCGATGAGGCTTTTGTCAACAAGCTTGACCTGATGGGCTTCTCCGGCATCGGCAACCTGCTCTCCTGCATCAAGTTTGCCAAATATAACGAGCTTACCAAAGAAGACATCGTCCTGACGGTGTTGACCGACTCCATGGACCTCTACCACAGCCGCCTGGTTGAAATGCAGGAGCAATTTGGCGATTACACCCGTGATCATGCCATTGCCGATGACGCCCGCTACCTGAAGGGACAAGCCACGGACTTCATGCAGGAACTTGGCTACAAAGACCGCAAGCGCATCCATAATCTCAAGTATTACACCTGGATCGAACAGCAAGGTCGTACCTACGAAGAGATCATGGCGCAATGGTACGATCCCGATTATTGGACTGAGATTCAAACCCAGCAGCCTGAAATTGATGCCTTGATCGAAGAGTTTAACCACAAGGCAGCGGTACAGCTCTAAAGGAGCCTTTTGAATAGTGAAGTAAATATTTCGGATACCAGCCTGGTTTTGGTGGCGTTGATTCCCTCGCCGCGCGATCTTGATATCGCGCGTTTGCTGGGCTGGTACCGAATTCCACTCAAATCTGCCCCTAAGATCATTGCGGTGGATTACATTGCTTTTTACCAACCCTCAGCGTTTGGTAAAAGTGAACAGATGCAGATCCACTGGTTGGCGCCGATCATCGGCCATGAGTTGGTCACCCGCGCGGATCTTCTGCAGGATCAACCCGATCATCCCCGCGCGCGTGAGGAATACTTCAAAATTCAACTCGGCAGTTTACTTGAACTGCCGCAACCCATCCCCGCCGGAGACTGGAAGCGAATTACCTTTTTCTATACAACCGGAAAACACATCAAAGAAGCCCGATCACTTGGTGATCTGCCCGTTCACGATGAAGAACGCCCTGTTTTGTGGCGTGCTCTAAGAGAAAGAGCACTCAAAAGTGAGGAATATCGCGCCGAACAGTTGCCGAAAGACTTGCTCGACCCTGCAATTCTGGCGCTTTTGAGCGGATTGGCAAACAGGAAGGCGTAGAAAATGAAAACGATCATCAAAAATGGCACCCTTGTTACAGCGGAAAAGAGCTTTAAGGCTGATATCCTGATCGAAGGCGAAAAAATCGCCCAGATATCCCCATCCATCGACGCAGTTGACGCGAAAGTCATCGACGCCAGCGGTCTTTTGGTTCTGCCTGGCGGCATCGACCCGCACGTTCACCTCGACCTGGAAATGATGGGTACCATCTCCTCTGATGACCATTACACCGGCGGAAAAGCTGCCGCTTTTGGCGGCACGACCACCGTCATTGACTTTGTTTCGCAACTTGAAAGCAGCCTGGAAGACAGCATACGCCAACATCGAAGAAATGCCGACCCCAAAGCCAGCATTGACTACAGCTCGCACATGAACATCAGCCATTTTGATGAGAAAGTGGCGGCTGAAATTCCTCTTTTACCCGAATATGGAATTACGTCCATCAAGGTTTTTACTGCCTACAACGGTCGTTTGCGCATCAGCGATGGCGACATTTTCAAGGCTATGCGCATCGCTGGCAGGCACGACCTGCTCACCCTCGTCCACGCCGAAAATGGCGATGTGATTGACATCCTCATCGAAGAAGCCCAGCGCGAAGGTCATACCCAACCCATCTGGCACGCGCTCACCCGTCCCGGCTGGGGCGCGGTCGAATCCAGCCTGCGCGCCTTTGCCCTGGCTGCCCAGGCTGACGCTCCGATCTACCTTGTACACATGAATATGGCTGGCGAAGTTGACCAACTCGCCTACGCCCGCTCCAAAGGCGTTTATGCCATGGGCGAAACCTGCCCGCAATACTTATTTTTTAGCGAAGAGAACCTGCAGGCGGAAGACGGCGCCAAATGGATCTGTTCCCCGCCGATGCGCGCGAAGGAAGATAACCAAAGACTCTGGCAAGGGCTCATCGACGGCACCATTCAGGTGCTGGCAACCGACCATTGCCCCTTCTTTTACGACGGCACAAAAGCAATTGATTACGAGGGCAAACTGATTGCCATTCCTGGCAAAGAATTGGGCAAGAACGACTTTACCAAAATCCCCAACGGTCTGCCTGGTCTTGGCGACCGTCTGCCCGTCTTCTGGACCCATGCCGTTGCCAGCGGGCGCATCAGCCCGGAACGTTTCGCCGCTCTCAGCGCGACCAACGCAGCCAAAATTTTTGGACTTTACCCCCAGAAAGGTGTTTTACAGGTAGGTTCCGATGCTGATATCGCCATCTGGGATCCAAACCTTGAAGTTAACTACGGCGTCAAAACCGCCAAACACCGCACTGATTACAACCTTTACGAAGGCTTTCAACTGAAAGGCTATCCGGTGATCGTCATGCAGCGCGGCGCGATCCTGGTTGACCACGGCCAATGGTTTGGCAAACCTGGTCAGGGTCGTTTTATCAAACGCTTAAGTGGAGAAGTGCTCTAAGAACAGAGATAAATCATGTTGACCTATGTGATCTTTGGAGTGCTTTTATTGGGGGCAGTCCTCATTCTTATTACCCACTCCTATAAGCCAAACACAGCCCGTTCCTGGGTGATCGCTATCGTCAGCGCCTCGATCGCCTGGGTCGCCTCTTTTGTTTTACGGCTCTATCTGCCTGCTGACATTCCCCTCATGACCTGGCATGCCGACAGCAGCTTCGCTGATCCGCTTGCCTTGGTGATCGACTACATCAACTGGCCCTTTTTGGTTGCCATCCTGAGCATGGCAGTGGCAGTATTGCTGACCGATACAACCCGCATGGAAGCGGGCATCACGCCCTATTCCTGGCTACGCGTGCTCACGATCACAGCGCTAAATCTCATTTCCATCCTGGCTGCCAACCCACTCACCATGGCGATCTCATGGATGTTGATCGACCTGGTTGATATTCTTTCTCTCCTGCAGCTTTCCAGTGCCTCTCAGTTAGGGTCAAAGATCACTTCCGCTTTTGGGATCCGCCTGCTGAGCACCTTCATGCTGGTCTTTGCGACTGCCAATACCTGGCGCATCGATCCGGTACAAGTCGGCTACGCGCAAATGGCCAATGCCAGTATCTATTTCCTGATGGCGGCTGGTTTGCGCCTGGGCGTGCTCCCCTTGAATCTGCCCTTCCTTGACACCCCTGAACTGCGGCGAGGCTCCGGCATCCTCTTTCGTCTTATGCCGGCAGCTTCAGCATTGGTTCTGATCGCCCAAATGCAGGATGAATTTCTTCATTTTGACAAGACCTTTTCAACTGTTGTCCAGGTGCTGACCCTGATCGCCGCTTTTTACTCGGCTGTCATGTGGATGACCCGTGAGAACAGTTTTGAAGCCAGACCATACTGGGTTGTCGCCCTGTCTGCTTTTGCCGTCCAAAGCGCCCTGAACGGGCACCCCGGCGCCAGTCGGGTTTGGGGTCTGGGGCTGCTGCTTTCTGGCAGTCTCCTCTTTCTCTTCGATCCGCCTATCCGCAGGATCATATTCTTACCGCTCATCGGATTGATCGGCTTTATTGGCTTGCCCTATACCCTGGCCGCCTCTGGCTGGCAAGGTCTTCTGCCTGAGCGGATCAACTTTACCTGGGTGATAATGGTGCTCACCCACGCCTTTTTGGTCATTGGTTATCTGCGTTTCTTGTTAAAATCCGAGAGCACCGTGACCGGTCTGGAGAAATACGCCCGCATCACTTTTCCGCTCGGATTAGTGATCCTGATCCAAACAATATTGGTGCTCAATCTGGCAGGCTGGCCTGGCGTGCTTACTACCGGCAGTTATTTGGGCAGCGGGATCAGCCTTTTCATCATCCTCGTGGCGCTGGTTCTGGGCTGGAAATTTGGCTTTGACAAGGCTTCCACGAAACTTCCCCAAACGATACCTTTCTACCGCCTGCTGTCCCTGGTGATCAGTTCTTTGCGCCAGTTCCTCAGCCTCGCCTGGGTTTCCACCGCCTTCCGTAAACTTTTCATCGCCCTCAGCAGCCTGGGTGCCTTCTTCAATCAGATCATTGAAGGAGATGGTGGGGTTTTGTGGTCTTTGGTCTTTATTGTTATCCTTTCCATTATCTTTTTGTCGCTCGGAGGGAGATCGTGAACGACGTTCTTTATACGCTCGCCCTCTATCTGGCGCTGCTTTCCTCGCTTCTGATCCTGATCAGAAGGCAATGGACGCTGAACCTGATCACACTGACCGTTCAGTTCCTCTGCCTCTTCCCTGTTTTGCGCAGTTTTCTCCCGCTTCAGGTGGCAATTATCCAGCCCCTAACTGGATTGATGGTCACACTGATCCTTTATCTCTCCCTGATCAATGTGGGAGGGATCAAACGCATCGATCTTAAATTGCGCCCCACCAGCGGCGAGGTTTTCAGAGCTTTGGCGGGAATTTTGCTTTTATCCCTCTTGCTCGCCTTCATACCCCAGCTTCAGCCGACTGTTTTCCCTGCAGTCCCTGGGTCTTATCTCTTTCTGTGTTTGGGGTTAATGGTTCTCGGCATCCTTCAAATCGGAACCACCCGCGAACCTTTCTATCTGGCGATCGGCATTCTTACTTTTCTGTGCGGATTTCAGCTCCTTTATAACCGCCTCGACTTCTCATTGATGCTTGAAGCACTCCTGGTTGCTGTGAACCTTATGCTTGCGATGATGGGCTCTTTCTTTGTTATCAAGCATGCCGAAGAGGAAGCCTCATGAGCAATCCAGGCAACACCATCGTGCTTTGGATCCTGCTGCCAATGGTTTTGAGCATTGCCACCTCGTTTTTGCGGCGCTGGAAGAAGATATATCACGGTCTTTCCATGATGATCCCTCTGCTTCTGGCAGTTCTGGCAGCAGTGTTTTCTCAAAACCTGACGTTCAATTTCGCTGGCAGGCACATCGTTCTAAGTGACAGCATGGCTGTGTTTGATCGAACCTTGCAGATCACAGCCAACCAACTTGGCATGGTCAGCTTCCTGTACTTTCTTTGTTTTGCATGGAATTTGCTCGACCCCATCAGCAAAGAAAGTCAGTGGTTCGGCAGCCTCTCATTGAGCATCACCGCGCTCTGGGTCACAGTTCAGTTTCTAAACCCATTCCTCTATGCCGCTGTCGTGATCGAGCTGATCACCCTGCTGAGCATCCCCCTGCTCTCTCCGCGCGGCAGCCCGGCAAAATCCGGCATCATCCGCTACCTTAGCGCCCAAACGCTTGCGCTGCCTTTGATCTTGCTGAGCGGTTGGATGGTCAGCGGCATCGAAACCTCCCCGTCAGCCGAAGCCCTCGTCCTGCGCGGCACCTTGCTCCTCATGCTTGGATTTGTGCTTTGGTTGGGCATTTTCCCCTTGCACAGCTGGCTGCCAATGCTTACCGAAGAATCGCCCCCATGGACGAGCTCATTTTTGCTCACAATCATGCAATTAAGCCTGAGCTTCTTTTTGCTCAAAGTGCTAAACCAGTATGGCTGGCTGCGCAACCTGCCCGAACTGGTGCTTTCCCTCAAATGGATCGGCGCGCTTTGTATCTTCTCCGCTGGCGTGATCGCGGCTTTTCAGACCAATCTGAAACGTCTTCCAGCCTACTTCTTTTTGGCAGAGACAGGATACATCCTCCTGTCGGTTGCCTTCCGCGGAATTGGCGGGCTGGAAATCCTCAGGATGACTTTGCTGCCCCGCGTTTTCGGATATTGGGTCTTGGGCTTCTCGGTTTCAACGCTGCAACAGGCATTGGAGGATAACACGCTGGATTTTGACTCCCTGCGTGGTCTTTTCTGGCGTTTTCCTCTCACAAGCGTTCTCCTGTTCAGCAGCCTTCTCAACTTGATCGGAGCGCCCTTGTTTGCGGTTTTTCCTGCCAGACGCGTGCTCTGGAACCTGCTGCCAGTGGACGTTTTACCGCTTAGCATATTGGTCGCGATCGGCGTTCTGGGCATGTTGATCCTTTTCCTGAGGCTGTTCAGCACCCTCGTTCATCCAAAACAGGAAGATTCACAGGAGCTGACTGAAACACCTAAAAAAGAAGGTCCTGTCCTGATTGCGGCTGTCGCTTTCATCCTCCTGGCGATGATCGTGTTTGGCATCTTCCCCGACCTGCTGGATGCCCCCTTCAGACAACTTTGGGCTTCCTTCCAAAACCTCCTGCCTTAATTGGCAGGATGAGCAATTTCCTGTGTATAATCACATTCACGAACGATAGCAAGGATAAAACCATGGACGAATATTCTGGAATTGAACAATTAGAAAAACGGATCGAATGGCTCGACAACGAGCGTCGCAACGATAAAACCAATCTCGCCTCTCTGCAAAACCGACTTACCATCCTCGAAGGCGAAAATATGAACCTGCGCAAGCAGATCAAAGAGCTCGAAGTGTTGATCAACCGCAACGCCAACCAGATCAGCAATATGGATAAGTACGATAATCGCATCGACCGTCTCAACATCGATCTGACCAAACAAATCCGCGATGTCAACGAACGTAGCGATCTCAATTTATCAGAAGCTCAAAAACGCTTAAAAATTGAAATTGACTCCACCAAAAAGACCATTGCCGAGCTTTACCCATTGACCGAAAAGTTTGATCCCATTTATGCCGATATTTCCTCGTTAAAGATGGAAAATACGCGTCTGGTACGCCTGATCGAAGAGCAAAAAGCCAAAATTCTCGAGGTGGGTCGCTTTGATGAGGACTACCGCCGCTCTCTCCACCTGCTTGAGGAAGGCCGCCGACAGGAAGCCAAACGTCTCACCGACCTGCAGGGCGAAGTCGCCTCGGTGCGCAAGCGTCTCGAAGAGACCCGCGCCCGCTTTGACAGCTTTACAGACAGCTTCCGAACCTTCGACACGCGCATTGCCGAGCTGCAGGCCAATGAAAAAGACCGTCGGGAAAGCCAGTCGCAGTTCATCGATCGCGTCAACAGCTCTTTGGTTGAAAAAGACAAGGTCTTCGCGAATTGGGAAAAACGCTTCGCGGAAATTGATCAGTTCAACGCCAATCTTGGCTCCCAGATCGAAACGCTCGAAAACATTCGCCTGGCAGTCAGCAAGGCAGTTCAAAGCGCTGAAGATGTCACCCAACGCTTTGAGCGCCGCATCAACGAGATCACCGAACTGCAGCGCCTGAATGACGATCGCTACCGCCAGGAATGGAACGTCTTCAAATCGGATGATGTCAAACGCTGGACCAATTACATGCTGGCCCAGGAGGAACAAAACCGGGAAACCACCCAACAATACACCGAACTGACCCGACAATTGCAGGAAATTGACGACCTGACCGCCCTGATGCGCGACGAGCTCGACGCGCTCAGCCGCGAAACCGTTCGCCATGTTCAGACGATCCTGCTGGCTTACCAGGAATCGATCCAAAACATTGCGCCGCTAATGGAAAAGAAAAACGGCTAAGGCATGCACATCATTGGAACCGCTGGACACGTTGACCACGGCAAATCGACCCTGATTGCCGCTTTGACAGGCACACATCCCGACCGTCTGAAGGAAGAAAAAGACCGCGAGATGACCATTGAGCTTGGCTTTGCCTCGCTGCGCCTGCCCAACGGTGAGGAAATTGGCATCATCGACGTGCCCGGTCACCGCGATTTCATCGGCAACATGCTGGCTGGCATCGGTGGCATTGACGCCGCCCTGCTCGTGATTGCCGCCGATGAAGGCGTTTCCGCCCAAACCCGCGAACACCTCGCCATTTTGGACCTGCTTGAGATCGATCGCGGCGTGATCGCCATGACAAAGATCGATCTGATTGAAGATGCGGAATGGCTGGAGCTGGTCGAAATGGAAATCCGCGAATTGATCAGCGGAACAAGTCTGGCAGATTCCCCCATCATTCCCGTTTCCGCCCGAAGTGGTGAAGGCATCGAGCAGCTCCTGCTCCAGATTCAGGCCAGCCTGGCAGACATTCCCGACCGCAAAAACCTGGGCAAACCCCGCCTGCCGGTCGACCGTGTTTTTACTCTGACCGGATTTGGAACCGTTGTGACCGGCACCCTTTTGGACGGAACTTTTAAGATTGGGGATGAGATCGTCTGCCTCCCTGGTGGGAAGACCGGCCGCATTCGCGGTTTGCAGAACCATCACCACAAATTACAGAAGATCGACCCCGGCTTTCGCGCCGCGGTGAATATCGTTAACCTCAACCATCAGGATATCGCCCGTGGCGATGTCATTACCCACCCCGGCGACTACAAACCCAGCTCGCTCCTGGACGCGCATTTTCGACTTTTGCCCGAAAGCGCCTTTCCTGTCAAACATAATATGCAGGTCAAACTCTTCATCAATGCCAGCGAAACAACCGCCTCGCTAAGGTTGCTTGGCGCTCAAACCCTTTCCCCGGGTGAAGAGGCCTTCATCCAGCTGCGGCTCGATCATCCCATCATTGCCGCCAAAGGCGACCGCATCATTCTGCGCTTGCCGTCCCCTTCTGAAACACTTGGCGGCGGCGTTGTGCTTGACCCAGAGCCCAGGGTGCTTTACAAGCGCTTTAACCAAAGCAATCTGGATCGCATGGATACGATGTTAAGCGGTACCGATGAAGACCTGCTGATCGAGATCATTCAAAGCCTGAAAACAAGCACCTTCGCCACGTTGGAGCAGAAATCAGCTTTGCCGCCTGAGGTGGTGAAGGATTTGATCACTTCACTGCTCGAGAAAGAGCAGATCATCTCCCTGAAATCCTCTCCGAACCCGGTCAAGGACCATTTTGCCAGTCCCGACTACTGGCAGGAGTTAAAAGAGAAGACGACCGCCATTCTCAACAGCTTCCACCACAGAAACCCTTTCAAAGCAGGCATGAACCGCGAAGACCTTCGCGCCGCCCTGGGCCTTTCGCAGCTGATCTTCGACGCGACCCTGGACAAACTGGCCGCTGAACAGCAATTGGTGCAAAAAGGCAATCTGGTCTGGGCTCCCGACCATCAGGTGACCTTGAGCGAGGCCCAGGAACAGATCGTCGCGCCTGTTCTGGCTGAATTCCAGGCTACTCCTTTCAGCCCGCCTGATATTAGTCAGGTCGAAGCAAGTATTGGGCCTGACCTTCTGGAAGGCCTGATCTCCTCCGGACGCCTGATCGCGGTTTCAGATTCAGTGCTCTTCACTCCTGAAGCTATTTACGCTATGCAGGAATGGGTTCGTGAGAGCATCCTGCAAAATGGCGATGTCAGCCTGGCTCAATTGCGCGATCACTTCCAGAACAGTCGCAAATACGCCTCTGCCACGCTCGAATACTTTGATTCCATCGGATTCACCTACAGAAAGGGTGACGTTCGTGGTTTAAGATAGTACAATAGACATAAGTTCAAAACTAAAAAAGGAGAAAGAATCGTTATGACATTTAAAGTACTCATTACAGACGGTCTGGAAAGCGTTGGACTGGACCTGATCAATCAGGCTGGTGAAGCCGTCAACCGTAAAGGCATCGAAGCAGCCGAACTTTTGGCCGAAGTCGGTGAATATGATGGTATGATCGTTCGCGGTCGTACCAAGGTCACCCGCGAAGTCTTCGAAGCTGCCAAAAACCTCAAGGTCGTTGGTCGTGCTGGCGTAGGTGTCGATAATATCGATCTCGAAGCCGCCAAAGATCACGGTGTAACCGTTGTCAACTGCCCCACCGCGACTTCTGAAGCAGTCGCCGAACTTGCCGTCGGTATGCTTTTTGCCCTTTGCCGCGAGCTGCCCCGTGCGGATGCCTGTATGAAAGTTGAGAACTGGGACAAGAAAAACCTGATGGGTGTTGAACTGATGGGCAAGACCCTCGGCATGATCGGATTTGGCAACATCGGTCGCCTGGTCGCAAAATATGCCTCCGCGATGGGCATGAAAGTCGTTGCTTATCGCCGTACCTGGGACCCCGAATTCGTCAAAGAACACGGTGCCGAACAGGTCACCCTCGATGATCTCCTCGCCCGCGCTGATTTCATCAGCCTCAATCTGCCCCTCAACGCGGAATCAAAATACCTGTTGAACGACGCAGCTTTCGCCAAAATGAAAGATGGCGTCTATATTGTTGACGCTTCCCGTGGTGGTGTCATCGAACAAGCCGCCCTCCTGCGCGCGCTGCAATCCGGCAAGGTCGCCGGTGCCGCCCTCGATGTCTACGAGAAGGAACCTCCGGTGGATTGGGAACTCCCCAAGCATCCCAAAGTGATCGCCACCCCTCATATCGGTGGTCAGACCATCGAAGCCCAGAACCGCGCTGCTGAGGACATCGCTTCCGAGGTCATGAACGTCCTTCAGGGCAAAGAACTGCGCTGGAAGATCTGCTAAGTTTGGCATTCACTTAAATTGAAAAAAACCGGATTCCATCAAAGAATCCGGTTTTTGTTTTACATTCCGTTTCGCCTATGGTACCGGCGTCTCCGTCGGATAGAACAATTCCTGTGGTGGTGTTCCCATGGGCGTCGGGGTCGGGATCGGCGTCTTACCGGAGGGGTCATGCACGTAGACATAATCGCCAACTCGTGCCCAGCGATAAACCCATTGCGCGTCGCCCGGGAACATGTTCACGCAGCCATGTGACTGTGTAAAACCAAGCATCGCCGGCCAATAGATGCCGTGAATAGCCTGGGCGTGATTGTAATAAAGCTGCCAGGGAACCCCCTCAAGATAGTAAAAATCAGAGCGATCTGAGGAATAAGAGCCCTGCATCAGATCAACTTCCTTCATTTCGTAAATGCGATAGGTCCCCGGATCAGAATACAACTCGCCCGAACCGGTCGCCACCAGAGAGGCGAACACCAGCTCATTGTTGTCATAAACCGCCAGCGTCTGATTGTGCAGATCGATATTGATCCACCTGCCGCCCTCAACCTCCGGCGGCGTGGTGGTATCCACTACCACCTGCCTTGCCTTCAATGACGGGATCCATTCAGTTGGCGAAACCTGAAACCACTCATAACCTTCCGCTTCAACCACGTTATAGACCGGAAAATAGTCATATTTGGCATAATCCACGCCGGAATTGCCGGAAGCAAAGCTTGGCCCGTTGTACGAATTGGTAAAATCGATCGTCCAACCGAAATCGCTCTCCGGAGTGGCAAAGAACTCCAGTCCCTGCCATTTCGGCCAGGAGTAGAAAGGCGTTGCCTCAACCCAACCGCCCGATTGCAGCCGCACAAAAGTGCGGTCACCTGAAGTCGCCTGTTCGATCATGGCGACATAGCGATTGTTCGCGCCGCCAGGGATCGTCCTGATAACCGTACCGCTGCCGCCAATTGCCTCTTCCAGACTAGCGAAGACCGGGGTCTCATTGCTCCCGATGCGTGCCACGAGGATCGGAAGCCGAACAAGGTCCGGGTCTGGTATGGCTGCCGGCAGGCTGGTCAAGGGGTAAGGGAACCCCTGTTCCCGCAAAGCGCTGATCGTCTGGGATGGCCCCAGCGGCAGGCAATCCCCCGGTTGCGTGGCGTAATAGCCCGGCAGACACAAGGGCAGATCGTAATAATCTTGCACCCCATTCTGTTCATCCACCGCCTCAACATCTTTTAAATTGGGCTGAAACAAAACGATAGCAAATACTAAGAGTAGACAGATAAGATTTTTCTTTTTCACGATCCCATTATAACCGCCTTCTTTATTTCCAGTCTTCTCCTACCATACCAGAGGATGCTGCCTTAAGCCTTCTCCGCGGGGAGAAGGTGCCTGTAAGGGCGGATGAGGGGTTGCCCGCAAGGCGGGCTGTCTACTCTGTACCAGAATAAAGACTTGTTACTACTAAAAGCCTTCTCACCTGCCCGTGGTGCTTTCCCAGGGGGCCTGGGAGAAGGCCTGCCCTTTCGGCAGGAAAGGGTGCCCGTAAGGCCGGACTGTTTACCTTGGTAAACCAGGGTGAGGGGTAGTTAGATAGTGCCCGCAGGGCTGCTTTAAGCCTTCTCACCTGCCCGTGGTGCTTTCCCAGGGGACTCGGGAGAAGGCCTGCCCTTTCGGCAGGAAAGGGTGCCCGAAGGCCGGACTGTTTACCCTGGTTCACCAGGGTGAGGGGTAGCCTGAAGAGCGGATTGTCCATCCTATATTCCCAGGGTAAGGGGTCAATCAGAAAGCCCTTTGCCCTCGAAAACAACGAGAATTGGTGATTCTTTTGCGGAATTCTTGCAAAGTATAGACATTAGGTTAAAATTAGTCAATTAAGCTTTGGAGGTTGGTTATGAAATATCCGTTTTATCAGGTTGACGCTTTTGCCGTCAAACCCTTCAAAGGCAATCCCGCAGCCGTTGTAATGCTGGAAGAATCCCGTTCAGAAAGCTGGATGCAAGCCGTGGCTCAGGAAATCAACCTCTCCGAAACCGCATTTCTGCGTCCAAAAGGCCATGATTACGAACTGCGTTGGTTCACCCCCACGACAGAAGTAAATTTATGTGGTCACGCCACCATCGCCAGCGCCCACATTCTATACGAATTTGGTTTTTATGATCCTGACGAGACCATTAACTTTCATACCCGCAGCGGCGTGATCAGCTCCACCTTCAGCCGCGGGACGATCGAGCTCAGCATGCCCCGTTTCAGCTTCAAACCAGCAAAAACGCCCGCCGGACTGGTAGAGATCCTGGGCATGGAACCAGTCGCGGTTTCCTTGTCCGAGAATGACACCCTCATCGCGGAAATGCCCAATGCCACCATCATCCGGGACTTCAAGCCCGATTTCGACGAGATCAACAAGCTTGCCCATGACGGTCTTGCGATCACTGCCCTGTGTGATGAACCAAAATTTGACTTCATTTCGCGGTATTTCTCACCCCAAACCGGCATTCCGGAAGACCCTGTTACCGGCATGGCACACTGCCTTTTGGCTCCCTACTGGGAAAGCAAAACCGGCAAGCGCAGCTTCCACGCCTACCAGGCCTCAGCCAGAGGCGGTGAGGTTTGGATCCGCCTGACCGATACCCGCGCTTTCATCGGCGGAAAAGCTGTCACTGTTTTGAAAGGCGAGATGCTCAAACAATCTTTGGTGGAATAACAAAAACATTTCCACCATTTTCCGATGATTAAAAACGCTCCCGGGTTTTATAGAAAAGAGGCTTATGAAGAGCCTCTTTTCCATTTAGCAGGTTCATCAATCACAACTTCGACTTGTGATGGGGCTGTTCTGGAATCCAGCCCTGCGCGAAAATGCGCTTCAGACCCCGTTCACCAACCTTCGTTCCGCAATCACGATGGTCTGACCATTCACTTCGCGGCAAAGTCCGCTCTCGCGAAAGCCGTTCTTTAGCCAGAAATAAGCCGCCTGCTCGTTTTCTTTCACCCAACCCAGTCGAATGCCTGCAACACCAATGCTGGACAAATAGCCGCATAATTCATCGATGATCCGGCTCCCGATTCCGGCTCGCTGAACCGTAACTTCTGTCATAAAAAAGCCAATATACGTGCAATTCTCATCCGGATAATTTCGGATCAGATCCAGAACTGCCACTAATTTCTCCTCGTCAAAATAGCCCAGATAATACTTATCCTGCAGGTTTTTTCCAGGCGGGACGGATTTCATATCGTTTTCAATACTCTGCTCCGTCACCATGGGTGGGAAACATAGATAATATGTCAGATTCTTCTTACAAAGATCATAAATCCGGGGAATATCCGCCTTGTCGAGCCGCCGGACATTAAAATCAACAGAAAACCTGCTTATATCCATCCACTTTCGCTCAATTGCCCTGAAATTATCCGCCAATCTCTCTTGGCTTGGTTATAATTATAGTATGTTGGTCTTTTTACGTCAGCAATCCTTTCAATCCAATCGCTCTTTTATCAACCCAATTTACAAACAGCTCGGAGGTTTCGCATGGACTTAATGAAAGAAAGAATTCTCAAAGACGGTAAAAACCTGGGTGGCGGCATCCTCAAAGTTGACCGTTTTATCAACCATCAGGTTGATCCGATGTTAATGGACGAATGCGGCAAGGAATTTGCCCGCCTTTTTGCCGGCACTCCGGCCGTAAAGATCCTCACCGCTGAGATATCCGGCATCGCGCCCGCCCTGATGGCCGGAAAATATCTCCAGCTACCGGTCGTCTACGCCCGCAAGAAAAAACCGATCACCATGCCCAGCGATGTCTACATCACCGTCGCCCCCTCCCACACCAAAGGGCACAACACCGAACTGATTGTCTCCCCTGAATACCTGGGCAGAGGCGAAAAAATTCTCATCATTGACGACTTTCTCGCCTCCGGCGCGACCATCGCCGGTCTTGTGCGTCTGGCAGAAGTTGCTGGCGCTGAAGTTGTCGGCATCGGCACCCTGATCGAAAAAACCTTCGAAGGCGGTCGTGCCATGTTAACACCCCTCGGTGTTCCCATTCATTCCCTCGTCTCCATTTCCTCTTTGGACGATGGAAAAATCGAATTCACCGACGAATTCGCAGCTTAGTACAGGCAGGAAACATCATGACAGATCGCATCGTAATTCTTGATTTTGGCTCCCAGTTCACCCAGTTGATCGGCCGACGCATTCGCGATATGCATGTCTATTGCGAATTGCTGCCCTGGAATGCCAGTGAGGCTGAGGCCCTTACGCCCGAGACCAAAGGCATCATCCTCTCCGGCGGCCCGCAGTCCATCTATGCCGAGAACGCGCCCTACATTCAGGATTACATCCTGAAATGCAATGTTCCTGTTTTGGGAATTTGCTACGGTATGCAGGCGCTGGCGCATCAATCAGGAGGCAAAGTTTCACAAAGTGAGGAACACGAATATGGCCTCACCCCCATGAACGTGCCGGAGGATAACCCGCTTTTGCACCTCGGAGATCAAAAAGTCTGGATGTCGCACGGCGATCACGTCGCTGCCTTGCCGCCGGATTTCATCGGCATCGCGCATACCTCCAACACCCCCTACGCGGGCATGGCGAACTATGCGCAAAAGCGCTTTGGGTTGCAGTTTCATCCCGAAGTCAGCAGCACGCAGTATGGCAATGAGGTGCTCGACAACTTTGTCATGAAAATTTGCGCCTGCCAACCCAGCTGGACCTCAAAGAACATCATCGGGGAAAGCGTCGAAGCCATTCGACAGCAGGTTGGCGATGGGCGCGTGCTTTCTGCCCTATCAGGCGGCGTTGATTCCGCCATTACCACCGCCCTGGTGCAAAAAGCGCTTGGGGATCGCGTTACCGCCGTCTTTATCGACACCGGTCTGATGCGCGCCGGCGAAAAAGAGCAGATCGAAGCCAGTTTCCGTCCGCTTTTGGGCGATCACCTGATCATGATCGACGCCTCACAGCGTTATTTTGAAAGATTGAAGGGTGTCACCGATCCGGAAGAAAAACGCATCGTCATTGGCGAAATGTTCATCCGTGAATTTGAAAGAGCAGTTCACGATCTGGGCGAATTTGAGTTCTTGGCGCAGGGGACGATCTATCCGGATGTGATCGAATCGAAAGGTGTCGGCGTCAACGAAGCCCACCGCATCAAATCACATCACAACGTTGGCGGCTTGCCAAAAGACATGAAGTTCAAGCTGGTCGAGCCTTTGCGCCTCCTCTTCAAGGACGAAGTCCGCGCGGTTGGGCTCGAACTGGGTATGCCCAGGGAACTGGTCTGGCGCCAACCCTTCCCAGGTCCCGGGCTGGCAGTCCGCTGCCTGGGCGAAGTGACCCCTGAACGGATCGCCACCGTTCGCCATGCCGATCAGATCTTCCGTGAAGTGCTGGAACAAGCCGATCTCTTACACGTACGGACTGACGAGGCGGGCGTCCTGCACGGCAGCTCGCAGGCCTTCGCAACTCTCATCCCGGTTCGCAGCGTGGGCGTGATGGGCGACCAGCGCACCTACGCCGAAACCATCGTCCTGAGGGCGGTTACGACGGTCGATTTTATGACCGCCGAATGGGCGCGCCTGCCCTACGAAGTGCTGGCAGAGGCAAGCAAACGGATCGTCAACGAAGTCCTCGGCGTCAACCGCGTCGTCTACGACATCAGCTCCAAACCCCCCGCGACAATTGAGTGGGAGTAATATATATTTTTTGTTTTATTAAGAGTGGCATCATGTCTATCTTTATTGGTTGTGATAATTTAACATTCAATAAATTGGTAAATTTCCGTCTTGAAATCAACGGAATAATAATTCCTGATTATGGAAAAGTGTAAAAATTGGAGATAGTCATAAGCTATAGGTAACAATTGAATAAAATAAATGATTTTTTAAGGAAAGGCATTAATTATCTGAATAGGAGAAGACTAAAAAATAAAACTTTCTCACTTATTTCCAGTAATTGTAATGGCGGGTTCATACTTAAAGATTTAAATTTAAGATTTAATTCGCCTTTTATAAACATATGGATGTATCCAGGTGATTTTATAAAATACTTAAAAAACATAAAACATTATATGGCTTGTGATCTTAGATTCATTGAAAAGAGAGATATTTCATATCCAGTAGGATTGGCGGATGATGTGGAAATATATTTTCAACATTATCACTCAGAACATGAAGCTAAATCCAAATGGATAGAAAGGACACAGAGAATTAATTTAGACAACTTATTTATTCTTATGACCGACCGGGACGGTTGTACATTGGAAGACTTAAAAGAATTTAATGAATTGCCTTACAAAAATAAAGTGGTCTTTACACATTTACCACTTAAAGATATAGAATCACATTTTTATATTAAAGGCTTTGAGAATAAGAAATCCGTTGGACACTGTTTTGAATATAAAAATTTTTATACCGGAAGAAAAATATATGATGATTTTGATTATGTTAAGTGGTTTAATGGTGAACCGACTCGTGTAATTTAAAATGCTGAATGGGATGGAATCAAAAAAGTGGATTGGAAGGATAGATTTTGTGATCTATCCTTTTCTATAAAGGGAAGAATTAATATTAGATGAAACCTGGGACAAGGAGTGGTTTATCTCACTATACTTGATTTTGTGTAAATTTCTAAACATTGAAAAATGTTCAAAATCATAGTATAGTATAAATAGTCCATAGGGCTACACCAGTTACTTTCAACATTTTAAGACCACCTATCAATAATTAAATATCAAAAAGGAGAGTGAAGTATGAAGTATAAAGCCTTATTTCAAAAAGGCCAAATTGGACCAATGCGATTAAAGAATCGTATCGTCATGCCCGCGATGACGATGGGATTTGCGGGGCTCAATGGTGAGGTGACCGAGACCTTGATCCGGCACTACGAAGAGAGAGCCAAAGGCGGCGTCGGTTTGATCGTCACCGAAATTTTCAAGGTCAACGACGAACACGGCAACGCCTTCCCCCGTCAGGTCTCAGTCGCTACCCCACTGCAGCACATGAAATTGCGTGAAATGGTGACAAGGGTCAAGCAATACGGCACCAAGATCGTCGCCCAGCTGCACCACGGCGGCAACACCAATATGCCCGAGCTCAACGGCGGCGTTATCTACTCAGCCAGCGATGTCCCGACCATCACCCAGATCGTCCCGACACCATTCACAACCGAACAGGTGGAAGATCTTGTCCAGGCATTTATTCGCGGCGCGAAGTATTGCCAGGATGCTGGTTTCGATGGCGTTGAGGTCCACGGCGCTCACGGCTACCTGCTTGGGCAGTTCATGAGCGAATATTACAACAAGCGTACCGATAAATACGGCGGCAGCTTCGAAAACAGGATGCGTTTTACCACCGAAATTATCGAAGGTATCCGCAAGACCTGCGGTAATCAATTTGCCGTTTTGGTTAGGATCAGCGCGGAAGAATACCTGAGCGGTTTCCAGGAAGGCACGATCACCCTGGAAGAGGGTGTCAAGATTGCTCAGGCGATGGAAGCCGCCGGCGCGCATGCCATCGACGTCAGCGTTTGTAACTACTTCTCAAGTCAAACCGCGATCGAGCCTTATTCCTACCCTTCAGGCTGGAGGAAGAATGTCACCCAGGCGGTCAAAAATGCTGTCAGTGTCCCCGTGATCGGCACGAACACGATCAAAGATCCCGCTTTCGCGAATCAACTGCTCGTAGATGGTGTCAGCGATTTTGTCGCGGTCGGACGCGGTCATCTGGTGGATCCGGAATGGGTCAAGAAGGCCTACGAAGGTAGAGAGGACGAGATCAGAAAATGTATCGGCTGTCTCTACTGCTTTGAGAGTCTGACAACTTACGGCACAGCACGTTGTACGGTGAATTCCAAACTTGGTCTTGACGGTGCGTTCGATCATGTTAGGAAAGTGAAAGATGACAAGAAGATCGCGGTTGTTGGCGGTGGTCCCGCCGGAATGCAGGCAGCCAGCGTTCTGGGCAAGCGTGGTTACAAAGTCACCCTTTACGAAAAAGATGCCGTTCTCGGAGGCACATTGAATGTTGCCGATAAGGTGGACGACTACAAATTCCTCATCACCGACCTAAGCAAGACCTTGCAGCGCGAAGTTGAGCTTGCAGGCGTCAAGGTGAAACTAAATACCGAGGCCACGCCTGAATTGCTCAAGGAAAAGGGATTCAAAAATGTGATCCTGGCGATCGGCGGAACGCCCTATGTTCCTAATATTCCAGGCATCGACCGTGAAAATGTCTATCTGGCAAATGACATCCTGACCGGCAAAGCCAAGGCTCAGGGTAAGACGGTTGTCATCGGCAGCGGTCTGACAGGGCTGGAGGTTTCGGAAAAGCTTTCCCATGATGATTTTGAGACAAGCATCGTGGAAATGATGGACAGCATCGGTCCGGGCATCTATCCGATCATGCTCATGGATATCACCAATCGCCTGAACGCGAATAATGTTCAATATTTCCCCGGACACAAATTTGTCAGCTTTGACGGCAGCAAGGTAGAAATTGAAAAAGTAGCTACTGGTGAGAGTGTCAGCATCGATGCAGATACCGTCGTCTTAGCCATGGGCGTGGCAACGAAGTGTAAAGAAATCAAGCCCTTTGACGAAGCCTTCGAGCGCGTTGATGTTATCGGCGACGCGGGCAAATATGGCAACGTTTACGACGCACTGATGAGCGGTTTGGTGGTTGCTTCCAACTACTAAAATAGTTTTTGGTAAACCAAGGAGCGCTTCGGTAAGAGGTGCTCCTTTTTCTTTACACAAAGTTAAGGATTTTCCAACTTTTATTTCATCCTTCTCAATAAAGAATTCTATTCTCTTGTATTATGTTCTGTGCAGCTTGATAAACTGGAATAGTTCCATTTTTTAATTTGTTTCACTCAGAAATCTTCTCGGAATGAGAAATACTCTTTTGAGATTCACCCTCTGCTCTGTGATTCTAAATATAATTGCTAAGTTATAATAATCCACTGGATATAAAAGAATTATTTAACGTCATTTTCTCTAAGCGTAATTTTTAATGCTAAGAAAGAATAAGTTTTTTCATGAACCCTTTAGTTACAATTGTGATTCCGGTTTATAATGTGGCACCCTATCTGGATGAGTGCCTGCGATCGGTTCTAAATCAAACTTATCCGAAAGAATCCATGGAGATCATCGCGATCAATGACGGTTCCACGGATAACAGTCTGGAGATTCTCAGATCATATCGAAACAAATTACCTTCCATGCAGATCATAGATCAGGAAAACAAAGGTCTTGGGGCTACGCGCAATGTTGGCATGGGTCTGGCACAGGGAAAATATATCTATTTTCTGGATAGCGACGACTGGATCGATCCGAATCTTGTTACAGATTGTGTGAAAATAATGGAGGAGGATTCACTTGAAGTCTGCCATTTCCAGATATATGTTTTCGATGAGCTGCAGAAAAAGGATGTAAAATCCACCCCCGTTTTATCTCAATCAAAAAACCAAAATTTTGGTCTTCAGACCGGCATGAATTTTCTAAAAAAACAAATGGAGCTTGGGGAGAATTGCGCGCCGGTATGGCAGTATTTTTACAGATTTGACTTTCTCAGGAAGCATGATTTTTCTTTCCCTGAAAAAATACTGCACGAAGATGAGCCTTTTACTATCAGAGTTTTGCTTTTAGCAGAACGATTTGCAAACCTGGCAGAGGCATATTTTATCAGGCGCATTCGACCAGGCTCCATCATGACGACAACAAACAGACTGGATCGTGCTGAAAATTATGTTTCTGTGTTAAAGGAAATGCATTTGTTTTTTGACGAAATGAACCAATCTCAAGCCGCGTTGTTAACAGAGTATATGACGCTTATTCTAATAATCCTATTAAAATTTTACCGGCTGGATGAGATTTGGAAGAAACGCTCTATGCTTTGGTCTGCAGCCAAGATGGCAAACTCAATTTTTTTTCGTAATGTCCCTGATTTTTTGGGCGGTTTATATATTTATATGTTCAGCCTTTTTCATACAACGAGAAGATTTGCAGGTAAAACACTTAGACGTTTAGGCTTACGATAAGAGATATTGGGCAAGTTACACGAATAGTAAATATATAAAAAAAGGCCTTCAAAAAAGGTACTTACTCTAAAAAAAACAATTACAAAGAAAGGATATGCTTTTTTACATGAATCCTTTAGTTTCAATAGTGATTCCAGTTTATAACGTGGAGTCTTATTTAGATAAGTGTATGCAATCGCTAACCAATCAAACCTATCCGAAAGAATCGATGGAGATCATCGCAATTAACGACGGTTCCACAGACGGAAGTTTGGACATTCTCCAATCCTATGCAGATGATTGGGATTCTTTTCGGATTGTTAATCAAGAAAATAAAGGCCCTGGTGCTGCGCGTAATGTCGGCATTGATCTTGCTCGTGGAAAATATATATATTTTCTGGATAGCGATGACTGGATCAGTCCTAATCTGCTCTCAGATTGTGTACTTATAATGGAAAGTGATGATCTTCAGGTTTGCCATTTTCAAAAATATTTTTTTCGTGATTCCGGAAAAAAAGGTGGAAATTCCGAACCCTCACTTTCTCAAAGTAAAAACCAAAGTTTTGGAATTGAAACCGGCGCGGATTTCCTAAAAAAACAAATGGATGTTAAAGAAAATTGCACACAGGTATGGCTATATTTTATAAAAACTGCTTTCCTGAGAGAGAATAATCTGTATTTTCCGGATTTATTTTTTCTCGAGGACATACCATTTATAATCAGAATGTTGCTGTTAGCAGAACGATTTATGAATATCAAAACAGGATATTACATAAGACGTTTGCGGTCAGGATCCATCATGACCTCAATGAAAAGACTGGATCGTGCCGATAGTTACATTTCTGTATTAGAGATAGTGCATTCATTTTTTGATGAAATGAACCAGTCACAAGCCGCGTTGTTATCAAGGTACATGATGATCATTCTGAACAATACTTTATCATATTATCGACTAAATGAGATCTGGGAAAGACGCTCCGAGCTGTGGTCAGTAGCTAAGATGACAAAATACAAATAGTTTCTTATTAATCCAGAGTTTTTAGGTGTCCTTTTCTTCTCGTTGTTGATCATTTACCGCAGAATAAGAAGATTTGCAGGCGGAGTACTCGAAAGCATTGGCTTAAGTTAAGGAATTCCCGGGTTCTGACAAAAACAGATGCTCCGCGTTTCGTAAAAGAATCCTCCCCATTCCAATTCAGGGGAGGATTCTCTTTAATAATCGACTACTTTTTCAAAGCAAAATCAGTACGTTATAAAGCACCCTTTGCCACTCTCGGGTTATTAAAAACAGTCTTTCGACACATCCCCGTTGAGCGCATCTTTAAGGTTGCCTGATTTTACGCGATTGGTGCGATCAACACTCTTCCGGTGCCGCGGTAGACGTTGACCAGACCCTCACCGGAAGCCGCCGAACCAACCAGGGTTTTCGTTGAACGTTCCACAGTAAATTTGAGCGAAGGTGACCAGGCTATAGCCATATTTCCATCAATCCGAAGCTCATCATTTTCAAGATCAACAACGATGATCTCTTCTCTTGGAACAGAGCTTTCGAGGACTGCAACGCCGTTTCCCCGAAGAGCGGTATTGAAAAGTCCTTCACCACCCAAAACAGCGGAAGACAGGGTTGAGCGCGATTCCACACTGATATCGATGCTGTCATCGCAGGCCAGGAACATTCCGTCTTCGATCACAACCCCACCATTCCAATAAGATAGATCTTCAAAAAGAATATATTTATAGGTGGGTTCCAACACCAGCAAACCGCTTCCGGTATATCTGGGTTTGACCGCAGATTCGCCGGTCAGCTTGCTCCCAACGAATTTTTTCATCAGATCTCCTGCGCCCTTGATGTTTGTGGCAACCTGTAATTGCCCGATCATCAACTGCATCGCGCCCGCTTGCGTGATCACGCCCTGGCCGGGTTCAAGCCTGGCGATCACCTGCCGTTTGCGGATGTTCATCTGCGACATAAAGAATGCGGTCGCGGCCTGGTCAGGACTTACAGAAATATCTTTCTCATATTCAAGCAGGGAATACTTTCCGGCATTCGCAACAACTTTATGAACTGGAGAGGGTTGAAACAAATTGGTTCTGATCATATTGGAGTTCCTTTCTTTTGGTAAGATAACTATCAGAGCACAGCCATTATCCCACAAAGCGATAGATTGCAAAGGTTAAAGAAACCATCTCGTTATCCCTTTACTTGTTCAACTCCTGCTTAAAACAAATTACCGTTTAGGTCTTTTACAAAAGATCACAACCAAAAATCCAATCACAAGAATAAGTAAGGAAACGCCATAAATTGCATAATTCTTAAAAGAATTATTAATGTTCCTCTCTGCCATACTTCCTGGTACTCTTACCACGTTTTCATCAGGCAGGGTTTCCTGACCATCATTTGCTTGCCCTCCCTTAGAGAACAGATTGTTAAGAAAATTGAAGTTTTCACCATCAGAGAAGTTTTCACCATTCGGACGGACGCCGCCCCCCATCGCTTGATTTCCTCCACCCATATCCATGGTACCCATTAGGCTCAGATCAATATGTGAGGCATCAATTAATGCATCTGAACCTTGCTGTTCTTGTTTTGTGGATGGAATAGTGCCATTCAGCTGTCCATTGATGGACTGAGCGCGCAAGTGTACAACTTCATACAAGGTTTCAGCAGCAACCTGATATTCTTCGTAGCTATAAAAAGCATTAGGGTCGTTTTTTACAAGATCATCAATCTGAGAACGGGTACGATCATAAAAGGCTTCAAACCCATCACCAAGCAAATATTCATCCACAAGCTCTCGCAAATAAGCGTAATATTGAGTGTGATATTCTTCATCGGCCAGGAGATGATCAAAGAATTTCGTGCCAGAGAAAGCATCGTCGATTGCGCTATTTACCGTTCCCGTGGCGCCGCTATTTCCTCTACCACCCGCGCCGCCCATTCCGCCCAATGCGAGGTTATAGTCCCAGGGTAAGAGATTTAACTGACCGTTTGCTTCGTAAAGATAGTAGTTATGGCTCATATTCCCTGAAAGGCTATCGCTATTTACTGAAAAAATATGGACGGCAGCATATCTCAGCAGGTTATCAATATCCATATACTTTTCCAGATCAGTTCCCTGAGAAATGTTTTTTAGGGCAGTTACAACCTTTTTATGATCGTTTTTATTAGTCTTTGTCACCTCATTATTCCAAATATTGTAGTAATTATCCAACTCGTCATCAATATAGTTCAGATTCGAACCACCGCTGTTCCTCCCCATGCCAAACATATTGGGACTCGTTGGTAAGTTACCTCCTTCATCTGGCATTCCAAAGAAATCTTGCGGTGAACCGTTATTTTCGCCCATTGATGGCGGCATCTGGCTTTCATCTGGGATCTGACCGAAACCATTTGATGGTTGCCCGCCCATCCCAGGAGGCGAAAAGGGCATACCACCCCCATCCTGGGGATTGTTTTGTTCATTCTCAAGACTCGGAGACCCCATGGAGTTTTGCCAATCCATTCCAGGAAGCTGAAGATTGCCAATATCCAAACCGTCTGGAATTTGCCCATTCATTTCAGGGGGTTGCAAATTGTTTAGGTCAATGGTTCCTGAATATTGCAGATCTTCCTGAACATTATCAAAATCAAGATTGTCAGGTTTATATAATTCTCCGTTTTCCGCGCCATAGTTTCGAAGCAAAAAACTATCTTCCACAGCTTCTAATGCGAGATACAAACCCCAATACTCGCCATTCACGGAAACACTTGCATAGTTGTAAAGGGAAGCGTCTGCACCGAGGTATTGAAACATATCGTAAATGAGCGCCTCTTTCATATTCGTGGCGTCGGCAAAGTTGTTGTTTAGGACCAGCTTATCAAGTCCATAACAAGTTTGGTCATCCACGAATTGATCGAATTCTAATTTAAAGCTGTATTTATTCTGGTCAGGATTACTGGCAATGCTCCTAAGGCTGGTATTCCCCTTGGGGCGGATCCCGACACGATAGAACGTATCACCATTGATCTCAACATCGCATTGATAGTATTCTTTCGTAACGGCACCAGCAAGCATATCCCCCCAGTCATTCTTATCCATGACGATATTGACCGTTATCGGTTCAGACGTATCAAACAGAACGGACTCATACTCCATACCAATCCCTGTATCAGCAGCATTTGCTTTCAATTTATCAGAATTCGCTATGAGCCCCAGGGTAAAGATTATTGTTGCTGCCATTATGACAGCAACAATTTTAGAAATATGTTTATTCGCGATCATATCAACCCATGCTTACCCAAGATATTCGCCGTTATAACTAACTAAAGTAGCCTTTGCGATACCTGGAATTTCCTGAATACGATTCACAAAAGACGTCGTGGCGTTTTTAGTACGAAGTTCACAGGTCAGTTCAATACCGTCAACATTGATCGTTTTTGCCTTTACGATGTAATGTTCGGTTTCTTTTTCAAGAATTTTGAAGACAGCATTCTCGATTCCCTCATCACGACAATTTAGGACCAAAATGTATGGAGTATTGCTACCTTTTCGATTGCCAAAGAGCAGCATGATGATGCCGATAATGGCAGAACCTATCACTGCGAGAGGGATCATGCCAGCGCCTATCACGATGCCCACAGCCAGAGCCCAGAACAAGAATACAATTTCAACTGGCTCCTTGATCGCGGCTCGAAAACGGACAATGGAAAGTGCGCCTACCATACCCAATGACAAGACAACATTTGACGTCACTGCCATGATCACAAGGGTGGTCACAAGCGAGAGCCCCACAAGGGTCAACGCGAACCCACTGGAATACATCACCCCTGTGAGTGTCTTCTTATAGATCAGAAAAATGAACAGCCCCAGGATCAGGGCAATACACAGCCCAAGCAGGGTGTCTAAGATAGAAAACTGCGTAATATTATCCAAAAAACTTGATTTAAAAATATCGTCGAAAGCCATTGTTAATTCCTCATTTATTATTTTTTTTATCCAAAACGGCGGCTCATTCTGTATTTAGAAAAAGCCTGTTGACGAATGCCATCTGTTTGAACCAGGGATTGAATCACCTTTGGTAAGAAGGCATCGTATTTTATTTCCATGACAATTTGATCCGGGCTGTCTGTTGCAGGGATGTCCGCTATCTCATTTTCCAAACAATTCTTATGATAGAGACTCGTCCTGATCTTCGAATCGAATGTAACCCGTACATTTCCAGCCTCATAAACATAAGGCTCACGCATGTAAGACACTACCGCCCCTGGTCTTAGTTGCTGCAATTTCAACTTACAGTAGAATTCACGGACAAGTTCTGAGGGGTGTTCCATCAACCAATCGATTTTGTCTTCTAATATAAACCGACACTCATCTTCTGTGATTTCTTCACTTAGTTTCCTGCAGAGATTGTTTTGTTTCATTTTCTTCTCCAGGGAAATGAAAGAAAGATCATCGTTGTAATAACGTATTCGAAACTTTTCTCTTTTCTGCACTCCGTTTATTTTTTCTTGCAAAGCCTTATCATCAATATTGTCAAAGTAGATGCTTCGAATGAAATATCGTCCATCGCCATCAGTATTCTTATCAACTTTCATGATCGGTAAGATCCTCTGACGGATTGCAAGATAATCTGCAAAATTGATCTGATATTTCAATTCGTGTCTGTAAAAACCTTGTAGTTCCATTGATCAATTGCTCCTTTCCGTTTTACTGGCTATAAGAATACCGACTAAACTTAAAATGAACTTGAAAAAGTTAAGAGAATGTAAAATCTAATTGATGGGATGGAATTTTGATGGAATTCGATAGATTTTTCAGGTTCGTTTTAACTGATCAAGGTATGCTAAACTATCAGAAATCGGAGGGTACACAATGCGCATTTTAATTGCCGAAGATGAAGTCTCAATTGCCAAAGCATTGAAGGTAATGCTTGAAAAACAAAACTATACGGTGGATATGGTGCATAACGGAAATGATGCACTGGATTTCATCCATGAAAGTTCTTATGATGTACTGATACTTGACATTATGATGCCTGGAATGGACGGCATATCGGTATTAAAAGAAGCCCGCGGCTCTGGCATTAAAACACCCGCCCTGTTTCTAACAGCCAAAAGTGAAATCGAAGATCGGGTTGAAGGTTTGGATGCTGGCGCTGATGACTATTTGCCAAAACCCTTTTCGACGGCAGAGTTTTTAGCTCGCGTAAGAGCACTAACACGCCGAAGCAGCACCTACACACCGGAACAAATTTCTGTTGGGGAAACAATTCTCGATTGTAAGCAATATTGTCTTTCGTTTAAAGGCTCTTTGACCAGGTTGAGCAATAAAGAATTCCAGCTCATGGAATCATTTATGCGCTATCCCAAACAGATATTCTCAACAGAAAGATTAATGGAAACCGCCTGGGATTGGGATAGCAATGCCTCTATTGAAGTTGTACGTACCTACATTGGTTTTCTGAGAAGAAAACTGGAGGAAATAGAATCTGACATTGAGATAAAAACTGTCCGTGGGGTTGGATATACCTTGGAATTGAAAAAATGATTAAAAAACTTCGTTGGCGTTTTATCAGTTTAGCCATGATCGCAATTACCGTCGTGGTATTGGTTGTATTATTCACGATCAATTTCTGGAACTATCAAAATGTGACTCGAAACCAGGATAACACACTGGAAATACTGATATTAAACCAACAGATTGATAAACTACTGGTTCCACCGATACCATCAAACATTCCCGATCCATTTGTCCGTTTCTCTCCCGAATTCCAACATATGATGCGTTATTTTTCTGTCACTTACGACAAGGACGGCAAATTAAAAGACGTAAATCAGGATTTTATTGCCTCCATCACCAGAGATGAGGCGGTTTCCTACGCCGAAAAGGCCCTGGCGGGTTTGAGAGTGAATAAGACCCGTGGTTATATTCAAGGGTACCGGTACCGCATATCGCAGTCAGGTTCCTCTACCGATATATACTTTCTGAATTCGGAAAGAGAATTACAAATCATCCAGTCCCTTTTATTCATCACTGGATTGGTTGCCATTATTTGTTTAGGTATCGTTTTCCTGTTGGTATATTTCTTATCTCATCGCGCGATCGCCCCCTATATTCGTAATATCGAAGCTCAAAAGCAATTTATCACCAATGCAGGTCATGAGCTAAAAACCCCCTTGACCGCAATTTCGACCAGCGCCGATATTCTCGCTATGGATCTGGAAGGAAATGAATGGGTTGAAAATATTCAGTTTCAATCCAAAAAAATGTCTAAACTGATTGGTGATCTGATCACACTTTCTCGTCTGGACGAGGAACAACCATTTTCCAGGATGGCTGATTTTTCTTTAAGTGATACTGTTTGGGAAGTTTTAGAGCAATTCTCCTCTATTGCTCATGCAAAAAACAAAGAATTCCACCATAATATTGAAGACAACCTTGGTTTTCACGGAGACCAGGCATCCATCCAGCAAATGCTGTCTATTCTATTGGATAACGCATTTAAATATTCCAATGAAAACGGAAAAATTGATCTGGAAGTCCATAGAAAAGGTCGCAACATAGAAATAGAAGTAAGCAACACTTGTGATTCCTGCGATCCAGAAAATATTCATCGCCTGTTCGACCGTTTCTATCAGGGTGATGCTTCCAGGAATCATCGTGGAAGTTATGGTATCGGTCTATCTATCGCAAAAGCCGTTGTGGAAAAACATGGCGGAACAATTAAGGCAAGTTGTAAGAGATCGGACGAATTTACCATTACGGTATCCATCTAAAAAAATGGCATTAAATTTCTCCCTTGTATTGTGCTGCATTGAAGCAAATAAGAAACCGGATCAAAAACTGACTTTGACTTTCCCAGCAATTCGTTCCAATTTTTAAAAAATAATTGAAGTTTTGACTTAAGCGTCAGGCAGGCCGAACGATCCTCTTTTAAACCACCATCGTGTAAAGTCTATATGATCAGCAATTTCACCTACTTGCCGTTTATAATAGATGAAATCAAAAAAGAATTACGGAGATATCCTATGACAGATAATAACAATCAACTGCCTCCATTAGTGGAGGTGCCAAATTATCATGAGGCGCCAAATCCTTCGGCTACTCAATCTCAGTCAGACGGCTTCACATCCGCGCCCGCGGCTTCAACTGTTTACCCAACTCAACCCCAGCAGGCTAACGCCGACCTTGGGCGTATCACGCAGCGCATTCATAGCGGCGCCAGCTGGATCTCAGCTGTAGGCATTTTTTCCTTCCTGAATACGGTCCTGGGTCTTTTCAAAGCGACCATTCGTTTTGTCATTGGGCTTGGCGCGACTCAGATCATCGACTATATTGCGGTAATGCTTTCCCAAAAAAGTGATAATCACACCCTCTTCATCGCATTAAACGTCGGGCTCAACCTGCTCATCGCCGCCATTTTCGTCATTTTGGGTTGGTTTGCCAAACGGGATCACAGCTGGGCCTGGCTTGCGGGCATGGCATTATACCTGATCGATACCGCCATCATAGTCTGGATCCAATACTGGCCGGGGTTGATCTTCCATATCATTGCTCTGGTAATGATGATCATGGGCTTTATCGCCTTGCGCAAAAAGCAAAAGCTGCTTAAGGCATCCTCGATCCTGTAAACCCTGCCTCGCGGAAGGCTGCCGATTGCAGTTAACATAACAATGATTAATATATAAGGAGACCAAGATGATGAAATTAGTATTAATACGCCACGGCGAAAGTGAATGGAACAAGCTCAATCTCTTCACTGGCTGGACAGACGTTGAACTGACCGAAAAAGGACGCGAAGAAGCCGCGACCGGTGGGCGCTTGCTCAAGGAACAAGGCTTCGACTTTGACGTCTGCTACACGTCCTACCTCAAACGCGCGATCCATACCCTTGATATTGTTCTGGATCAGATGGATCGCACCTGGCTGCCGGTGATCAAATCCTGGAAGCTGAATGAACGCCATTATGGCGCCCTGCAAGGTCTGAACAAAGCCGAAACAGCCGCGAAATACGGCGAAGAACAGGTGCTGATCTGGCGCCGTTCTTATGCCACCCCTCCCCCGGAACTGGAAGAAGATGACGAACGCAGCCCACGCGTTCAGGCCCAGTATCGCGACGTCAGCGACAAATCGGAGCTGCCCCTGACCGAGAGCCTTGCCATCACAGTAACACGTGCCATGCCTTATTTCGAAGAAGTGATCAAACCCGCCATGCTGGCTGGCAAACGCGTTTTGGTGGTCGCTCACGGTAACTCCCTGCGGGCGATGGTCAAAACCTTCGACAACATGAGCGAAGAAGAGATCGTTGGCGTCAACATCCCTACAGGCGTTCCGCTGGTCTACGAATTTGATGAGAACTTCAATGTACTCAACAAGTATTATCTGGGCGACCAGGAAGCCATCAAAGCGCAAATGCAGGCGGTAGCCAATCAGGGCAAGGCAAAATAGCCGCCCGATCAGGGAAATATGCCAGCAGCGGTGATCAGCTATCATTTTAACCCTGCCCGACGGGAGATCCTGGCTCTGAATGAGTCTGGCGAACAGATTGGCGAGGTCACCTACCATGATCGTGATGGAATCTGGAGCGTGAATCACACCGGCGTGCGGCCTGAATATCGTGGCGGCAGCATCGCCCGCGATCTCATCGCGAATCTGGTTGCCGAAGCGCGCAAAGCTGGTGTTAAACTTGGCGCAACCTGCCCTTATGCGCTCAAAGTGTTGCAAAGAACTGATGAATATCGGGATGTTTACACAGCCGATTAGAAAACACAAAAACAATAGAAGACCTGGTCTCTAACCGGACCAGGTCAGGTGAAAAATGCTCAAAAACAAAGTAATCTTTCTTGATCTTGACGGCACGTTTATCGATCATAAATTTACGCCACCCGCTTCAGCCATCGAATCTTTTAAAGCAGCCAAAGCCAACGGGCACAGGATCTATATGAATACAGGCCGCGGAGTCTGCCAGGTTTATGACCATCTTTGGGAGCTTGGCTTCGATGGTTTTATTGGTGGTAACGGTATCTATATCGAGGAGAACAGAAAAACGCTCTTCTATAAGCCTCTCCGACAGGATCTGCTCCTCAGGGTTTATGATTATCTGGTAGACCACGGCATCGGGTTTTTTGAAGAGGGCAACCACAGCCTCTACGCGCACACCAGCTACCTGCCTGCTTTTAGTCGTCGGCTGGAAATCAGCATCGAAGATGCGATCAAAAAAACGGACAGTCTCTTCCCGACAACGGAATACAATTGCACACAAGCTCATCAAAACGTCAACAAAGTTTCCATCGTTTTGAACGATGAAGTCGATTTGGAGGCCTTGCGCGCGTTCATCCAGCCCGAACTGACGCTTGGCCTATGGGCTCTGTTTGGAAACGAACGGGAATTCGCGGATATCTTCCAATCTGATATCAGTAAAGGAAGCGCGGTCGAATTTATCATGGATCACCTCGGCAAACCTTTGTCAGATGCCTATAGTTTTGGCGATGGCGATAATGACTTCGAGATGATCCAAACAGCTGGCACAGGTGTCGCGATGGGGAACGCGATTCCCGCGCTTAAGGCGGTCGCCGACCACGTAACCGCGCCAATCCATCAGGATGGACTCCTGAAAGCCTTTCGACATATCGGTCTGATCGAATAAGAAAGATCAATTAAAATAAGAAAAGTTCCCCTCTCAACAGCTCAGGAGAGGGCACAAGGACTCATGTTAGCCCGTCGAGAAACTCAACCCATGCGAATCAGACTGTTCTGCCTCCTGCTGGTTTTCGTGATGCTCGTAGTCATGGCGCCAAATACCGCTGGCTACGCGCAAGCGCCTGAGCCAACCCTGCAGATCACCGGTACAGACACACGTGATTTCCCGACCATCCGGCTCGATTTTAAAGGGCAAAACCTACCCGCCGGTCTACCTCCGTCTGGTTCCAAATTTACGGTCATCGAGAACAACGAAAAAATCTCTCCTGACAACCTTGAGACGAATTATGTGGGAATTCACTTTTCCCTGGTCATCAACCCGGAATATTCCCTGACCCTCAGCGGGGTCAGCGGACTACAGTATTATGGAGAAATGATCCAGGCTGTCAAACTGATCGGCCCGGACCCTGACCACCCGCAGGCAAACCGCTACAGCCTGCACATCAACCCCGATATCAGCATATCTGAGCTGAACAATTACGACGCCTGGGTTGAAGAGATCGATGCTTATAAGGAAAACCAACGCAAACTTACCTCTTCGCTTGACAGTCTGAATAATGCGATCACCGCGCTCGAAAACAGCGAGTCGGATCTCGACACAGTTCTGCTTTATATAACGCCCTATCTTCACCCCTCGATCCTGCCTGGCTTCTTCAGTCTGGTCGAGCGGGCTGCGGCTATCAATGTTCCTATGCACGTCTGGATCGTGATGGACAGGCGCATGCTCGGTTCTTCATACGAGACCAATCTGCGAGACGCGCTCCAGACCACTGGCGGCAGTCTCAGCGCCTTCACCGGGCTGGAGGAAGTGCCCGACCCCACTGATTATTTAACCGCTAAAGGCAATCGCTACAGCCTCACCTATCAGTCGCGTATCCGCCAAAGCGGTAAAGTCAATGTAGCGCTTGAAGTTGAAATGGCTGATGGCAGCATCCTGCGCTCTGATGTTTCGGGTATTGATCTACGAGTTGAAGCGGCCAGGTTGAGTTTCATCAATCCGCCTGAAAAGCTTGAATTAATTCAAAGCGCGGATGGCTCCCTTAGCCCAGGTAGCCTGCCGCTGGAAGTGTTGATCGAATTCCCGGATGGCTATCCGCGCGGTATTGTTCGTTCAAGCCTTTTCGTTAACGGTAAAGAGGTTCAAAGCAACACAGCCGCTCCATACGGAAGTTTTGTCGTCAATTTGCAGGACTATCACGAAGCTGACGAGCTGCGATTGGAGGTTCGCCTGGAGGATCAGCTGGGTTTGCAGGCAAGATCAGGCCCTCAAACGATCCAACTGGACATTTTCCAACCTGAAAGTCCCTTTAAAAACGCCTGGTACGCCAGCTACTGGTTGTGGTTAAGCCTGCTTGCTTTGGCTGGTCTGATCGCTTTCCTCATCTTCCGCAAACCCGCCAAAAAAGTCTCTTCCGAGAGAAGCGAGCCAGAAAAAAACGAGGGAAAGGCAGAGCAAGCCCTGGCTGCCCCAACTTTTGTGACCCTCAAAAGCTACGGCAGTCTGATAAAGCTCGACCCTGATCAAACCCCATCGGCAGAGAAACCACTCTTATTGGTGAATGAAGTGACCCTGATCGGGCGCGACGCGACCAAAGCGAACCTGGTCCTGGACCACCCTTCCTTGGAACCCTTGCACGCGGAAATTCACTTTTTCAACGATGGGCGCATCCGCATTACCGATTTCAACTCGACTTCGGGCACCTACGTCAATTTCGAACCCGTGACCACCCACGGCAAAAACCTGCAGCATGCCGATCTGATCCACTTCGGCAGCCTCTTCTTCCGCTTCAACAGCAGCACCCGCACGCAAAGCGGGATAACGAATCAGAAAAAGTAGTCGTAGTCGTAGGTCGAAACCAGGTGCCCGTTAGGGTATTGAGATGGATCGCAAGATGCGATCCATCTCAATCCGACGTCCAACTGGTTAATTTCAATCCGACATCCCTTGATTCACATGATCCACAATATACAAAACAAACAACAAAAACGATGAACGATTTACCTTGAAGCCAAAGCCTTTTCATGTTAGAATTTTGGCTCTATGGAGGGATGGCCGAGCGGCCGAAGGCGCCTGTCTTGAAAACAGGTATAGGGAAACCTATCGTGGGTTCGAATCCCACTTCCTCCGCTGGCCATAGTGCCTTTTACAATTGGGGAGGTGCCAGAGTGGACGATTGGGGCCGCCTGCTAAGTGGTTGTCGGGTAAAACCGACCCAGGGTTCGAATCCCTGCCTCTCCGCCTGATTGAGGCTGTTACCATGCAGATGGGACAGCCTCAAATCTTTAATATCTCGATCGATTTGCTCGCCTCCTCCTAAAAACGGATACAATCAAGGCACGACAAACAATCCGCTCCACAGCAAACCATTCGCAAGATATTAAGAGGAGCAAGGACTCTGAGGTTTTTATGGCAAAAGAACACTTACTGGCAATCGACGTTGGCACGCAATCTACCCGGACTCTGATCTTTGACCTGCAGGGTAATTTGCTCGCGAAAGGCCAGGTTCCCATCCCGAAATACCACGTCCCCAAACCCGGCTGGGCAGAGATGGAGCCGCAGGTGTTCTGGCAGTGTGTTTGTGAGGCCTGCCACGATCTATGGAACCAGCCCGGCGTTGACCGCCAGCAGATCGCTGGTGTCGCGCTCACGACCCAACGCAACGTCATCATCAGCCTCGACAGCCACGGCGAACCGCTCCGTCCCGCCATTCACTGGTCCGACCAGCGCCAAACGCCCGGCCTGCCCAACGTTCGTGGCATCTGGGGGCTTTTGTTCGCGATCTCAGGCATGAACAAGACCATCCGCTATCTCCAGGGCGAAGCCAAAACCAACTGGATTCGCACCCAGGAACCCGAGATATGGGCGAAGACCCATAAGATCGTGCTTCTTTCGGGCTACATCACTCATAAAATGGTCGGCAAATTCGTTGATTCCGTTAGCTGCCAGGTGACGCATCTGCCCTTTGATTACAAGAATCACCGTTGGGCAGGCGATTTTGACTGGAAGTGGCAGGCTGTTCCGGTTGAACGTGAGAAGTTGGTCGATCTGGTTCCTCCCACTGGTTTATTGGGCGAAATTTCGGCTCAGGCGGCAGAAGAAACCGGCATTCCAGCTGGTTTGCCGTTGATCGCAGCTGCGGCAGACAAAGCCTGCGAGGTGCTCGGCTCCGGCACGCTGGCGCCGAACATTTGCTGCCTCTCGTTCGGCACCGCCTCAACCATCAACACCATCCACCAAAAATATGTCGAAGTGATCCCGCTCATTCCGCCCTATCCCGCCGCGGTTCCCGGCTCCTATTCCCTTGAAATTCAGCTTTTCCGCGGCTACTGGATGGTCTCATGGTTCCTGCGGGAGTTTGGGCACAACGAACAGCGCCTGGCCAAAGAGCGCGGGGTTGCACCTGAAGCACTGTTTGACGATCTGGTCAATTCCGTCCCAGCTGGCTCGATGGGTCTGACCTTGCAGCCCTATTGGGCGCCTGGGCTGAAATCTCCCGGGCCCGACGCCAAAGGAGCCGTGATTGGTTTTGGCGGCGTGCACACCCGTGCGCACTTGTATCGCTCCATCCTGGAGGGCCTGGCATACGCGCTGCGCGAAGGCGCCGAACGCACCAGCAGACGCAGCGGCGTGCCGATCACCGAAGTGCGCGTGGCGGGCGGTGGCTCGCAAAGCGAAGCCGCCCTGCAGCTGACAGCGGACGTCTTTGGCATGCCCGTTAGTCGGCCGCATGTCTACGAAGCCAGCGGGCTCGGCGCCGCCATCGACCTGGCAGTCGGTCTGAAACTCCAGCCCGATTTTCCTACCGCGGTTGAGCAGATGACACATATCCGGGATACTTTTTCGCCAGATCCCAAAAATCACGCACTTTACAGCGAGCTATACGAACGTGTCTACCTGAAAATGTACAAAAGACTGGCCCCGCTTTATCAGGAAATTCAGGAAATAACCGGCTACCCTGCCAGGGATTAGCCGGTTACGCTAAGAAATTAAGATTCATCTTTCGACCGGACAACGATCGTCGATTTTCCGGTCAATTTTTTGATGTCAAAATGCGTCTTTCGGGCACGGATCAGGGGGGCTAATTGTTTGGCGCCGTACGTGCGTGGGTCAAAACCAGGATCGATACGACGTAAAGCCGTGCCGACTTCCGAAAGGCGCGCCCAACCGTCATCGTCCGTCCCCGCCATTTCGATTGCGTCTTCAATATTGTCAACCAGGCTTTGTTCTTCCTTGCTCATCTGCTGGCGCGCCGCCGCCTGACGCTTCTGGCGTTCGCGCATTTCAAGGTTTTCAGTGTAAATGAAAACGTCACAGGCTGAAACAAAAGCGCGCGGCGTCGAATTTTTGCCGATCCCAACCACTAACTTTCCGCTTTCGCGCAAACGGGTTGCCAGACGAGTGTAGTCGCTGTCACTGGAGACCAGACAAAAGCCATCGGTTTGGTTGGTATGGAGAATATCCATCGCGTCGATGATCATGGCTGAATCGGTTGAGTTTTTACCCACCGAATAGCTGAATTGCTGGAAAGGCTGAAAGGCGTAAGAATTAAGCGTATCCTTCCAGGATTTCATGCTGTTCGAAGTCCAGTCGCCGTAAATCCGGCGGATGGTGGCGTTGCCATAACGGCTGGATTCGACCACGATCTGTTCTATAAGGGATGCTTGCGCGTTGTCACCGTCGATCAGGATCGCGATGCGTTTTTCACGCAGGTTGTTTTGAGTTTCTGTATTTGTCATATTGAAATTATAACTGCTTTAAGGACATAAAATGAATTAACAGCGAAGCTCATCCGAAATCATCAGGTTATGCTTTTTATAATAATCCTGATGATACTTTTCCGCCTCATAAAAGGTACTGGCAGGAAGAATGGCAGTGACGATCCTGCATTCGGACTTGTTTTCTTGTTTGGCTTTAAAAAGCACGCTTTCGGCGATTTGCTGCTGATCTTCATTCAACGGAAAGATCACCGAACGATATTGCGAGCTCTGAGAACGGCAATTGTCTCTGCACAATGTGGCATCATGAAACGTGAAGAAGGCTTCCAAAATCTGACGATAGCTGATTTGCGCCGGGTCAAACTCGATCCGTACTGCCTCAACATGCCCGGTATCATCCTGGCATACATCCCGATAGGTCGGCTCTTCCAAATGTCCGCCCGTATACCCTACCTCGGTATCCAGCACGCCAGGCAGGGTCTGGTACTTCGCTTCCATACCCCAGAAACAACCACCTGCAACTATCGCTGTTTGACTCATCAGATACTATCTCCTGCTAATTTCACTAACCAATCTGTCCATTGATAAATCCCGAAAAATGTTAGTGTTTTGTCCAATTATAAGATTAGCAAGGCCTTATTTTGTCGTTTGTTTAAGGTTTGATGAAATTAATAGTTATTTTTCCCGTAAAAAGATCGCCTGATTGTTAACAGATGGGATCAATCCATCCATGGATATGAACAACAGACCACTGCCGAAGACAAAAACAACTGCGCTCTCTCGCGCTTTCCTGACATGTCGCACATTCCAGACATGTCGCGCTTTCCAGAGGTGGATTTTTTCTCATGATGAAAGTTACAAAATTGCTTCCGAATAGTCTCTTACAGGTTTTGGACAAGATGTTAAGAAACAACAGTTAAAAGAAAAATGGGCCCGGATGGATTCGAACCAACAACCAAGCGGTTATGAGCCGCCTGCTCCGCCATTGAGCTACAGGCCCGTACTACAGCCACTATTTTACCAGACATACAAATATTCGTTGCTTTTTTATGAGAAACGTAATTAACTTTGATCAAAAACAACTGGACGTCGGATTGAAAGATGAACCTAAAGTTCATCTTTCAATCACGATCTACTAACTCTCAATTTTCGAGTCAGTTCTTTTTGGTTTTCAGGGAATATTACGCTTTCCCCATCTTTGCCCAGCTGTCCACCAAACCAAGCGCGCGGTTGAAGACCAAATGCCCGTCCTGACAATCCTCGCTGTCGAGGGTGAAGTAGCCATTGCGCACAAACTGCCAGGGCTCGCCGACTTTGGCAACTGCCAGGGAAGGCTCGAGTTTGGCTTCCAGAACTTTGATTGAATCCTTGTTGAAATTCTCCACAAAGGTCTCGCCTTCGGGCAGGTCTTCAGGGCGTTCGTTCTCAAACATCTGATCATACAAGCGCACAGTCGCATCCACAGCTGAATGAGCGGCCACCCAATGGATGGTGCCCTTGACCTTGCGGCCGTCTTCCGACATGCCGCCTTTGGTGGTCGGGTCATAGCTGACGCGCACTTCCACAACCTCACCCGCCTCGTTTTTGATTACATCAGTGCAAGTGACATAGTAGGCGTTTATCAGGCGCACTTCCCTGCCTGGGGAAAGGCGGAAATATTTGGGTGGCGGCGTCTCTTTAAAGTCTTCACGTTCGATATAGATCTCGCGGCCAAAAGGCACTTTGCGGGAATGGCCCTTTTCGGGATCCTGCGGGAAGTCCGCCACCTCAAATGCTTCGGTCTGACCTTCAGGATAGTTCTCAATGACCACTTTGAGCGGCTCCAGCACGGCCATTCTGCGCGGCGCGATCAGGTTGAGCTCATCGCGGACAACATGTTCGAGCAGCTCGACGTCTACAAAACTATCTGCCTTTGAAACGCCTATCATCTCAATAAAATCACGAACAGCCTTGGCTGGATAGCCGCGCCGCCGCATGGCAGCCAGCGTCGGCATGCGCGGATCGGTCCAGCCGCTGACATAGCCTTCCTCGACCAATCGGCGCAGCTTGCGCTTGCTCATGACGGTATGGGTCAGGTTCAGCCTGGCAAATTCGATCTGCTGCGGATGGAAGATCTCCAGCTCATCCAGGAACCAGTCGTACAAAGGCCTGTGGTTCTCATACTCCAGCGAACACATGGAATGCGTGATGCCTTCCAGTGAATCAGACTGGCCGTGGGCAAAGTCGTACATTGGATAGATGCACCACTGATCGCCGGTGCGATGGTGATGGGCATGCAAAATGCGATACATGACCGGGTCGCGCATGTTCAGGTTTGGCGAAGCCATGTCAATTTTGGCGCGCAGCGTCAGGCTGCCGTCCGGGAATTCACCAGCCCGCATTCGCTTGAACAGATCCAGGTTCTCCTCGATCGGTCTGTCGCGCCAGGGGCTGTTCTTTCCAGGCTCAGTCAGCGTGCCGCGATAGTCTCGCATCTCGTCAAAGCTCAACTCATCAACAAAAGCCTTGCCCTTTTCGATCAGCTTGATCGCCATTTCATAAAGCGCCTCAAAATAATCAGAGGCATAATATTCCCGATCGCCCCAATCGAAGCCCAGCCAATGAATGTCTTCTTTGATGGCATCGACGAATTCCACGTCTTCCTTGACCGGGTTGGTGTCATCATAGCGCAAATTGGTCAGACCACCGTAGTCTTCCGCGATGCCAAAATCAAGACAAAGCGCCTTGGCATGACCAATGTGCAGGTAGCCATTCGGCTCAGGTGGAAAACGTGTGTGAACCCGACCACCAAAGCGACCGGTGCGATTGTGTTCGTCGATGATGTCACGAATAAAATTTGATTTTTTTGGGCTGTCTTCTGTCATAACATGCTCCTTGGTTAGGATTTCAAAATTATACCTTAGGGACTACCTCCCTATTCAAAAATGAGCTTTGCGTTTCGGCAAAGCTCATCTGGTGTTCAAAAACGGACAGGCTTATGCCTTCAGGAATTCTCTCACTTGTTGCAACTGGCCGGCGCTGCCCAGATATTCGTTCTTCGCAGCGATAAATTTGGCGTATTCGCCCATAAAGACCTTACCGGGGTCGCGCAGGTCGAACTTGGCTGGGAATTCATTGAAGAATTCGCGATGAACGCGCGTCCAGACCAGGCGGCCGTCGGTGTCAATATTGATCTTGGTCACACCCAGTTTGGCAGCCGGGCGGAATTGGGTCGCGTCCACACCCTTCGCGCCAGCCAGCTTACCGCCAGCGGCATTGATGCGTTCCACTTCTTCCTGAGGGACCGAGCTGGAGCCGTGCATCACCAGCGGGAAACCAGGCAAACGCTTTTGGATCTCCGCCAAAACGTCAAAATGCAGGGACTGAGAGCCGGTGAATTTGAAAGCGCCGTGGCTGGTTCCGATGGCAACCGCCAGCGAGTCAACACCGGTACGTTCAACGAACTCTTTAGCCTGGTCGGGATCGGTCAGTTTGGCATTGGCCTCATCGACCTTGACATGTTCTTCAACGCCGCCCAACATGCCAAGCTCGGCTTCAACGACGATGCCTTTGGCATGGGCAGCCTCCACCACGCGTTTGGTAATGGCAATGTTTTCTTCAAATGGTTCGCTGCTGGCATCGATCATGACAGAGCTGTAAAAACCGGAATCGATACAGTCATAACAGGTGGCTTCATCGCCGTGGTCCAGATGGACGGCAAAAATTGCTTCCGGGAAAACGTCATCAGCAGCCCGGATCAGGCCTTCCAGAAAAGCTTTATTGGTATAAGAACGGGCGCCCTTACTGATCTGAATAATAAAAGGTGCCTGGGAATCCAGATTCCCGCGGAAGAGTCCAACGATTTGTTCAAGGTTGTTGATATTATATGCGCCAATGGCATATTTTCCGTAAGCATGTTCAAAGAGTTTTTTGGTAGTAACGATCATCATTCGCTCCTTTTGGGAATTTACTATCAGTTATTATACCCGAATTGACAGGAAATTCATGTCTTGCCAGCAAATTAAAACGGCAACTGTGATGTTGCCGTTTTGGATCAAGATAAAAAAGAGTTTTATGCGTTTGTGCCGTTTCCTGCCACAAGGAACTGGCTGTTGTAGAGATCAGCGTAGAAGCCGTTGGCTTCCAGCAAACTCTCATGCGTGCCTTGTTCGACAATGTCACCATCTTTTAACACCAAAATGCGGTCGGCATTTTTGATGGTGGAAAGACGGTGAGCGATCACAAACGAAGTTCTGCCTTTCATCAGCTTGTCCATGGCTTTTTGGATCAGGATCTCGGTGCGGGTATCGACAGAGCTGGTGGCTTCGTCCAGAATTAGAATGGCAGGGTCGGCCAAAACAGCGCGCGCGATCGTCAGCAGTTGTTTCTGCCCTGCTGATACATTGGTGGCATCTTCGTTGAGTACCATCTCGTAGCTGCCTGGCAGCGTGCGCGTAAAGTGATCGGCATAAGCCATGTCGGCTGCTTTTTCGACCTCCTCATCAGTGGCATCCTGACGACCATAGCGAATGTTCTCGCGAATGGTGCCGTTGAAAAGCCAGGTATCCTGCAGAACCATCGCGAATTTGCTGCGCAGGTTCTCGCGGGTAAGGTCTTGGATATTGACACCATCGATCAGGATCTCGCCGCTGTCAATGTCATAAAAACGCATCAAAAGCTTGACCAGGGTGGTTTTGCCGGCGCCTGTTGGTCCGACGATGGCAATTTGCTGCCCTGGTTCAACGGTTAAGGAGAAATTTTTAATGACAGGTTCGTCCGGGTTGTAACCGAAGTGTACGTTACGGAATTCGACCTTGCCTTCAACTTTGTCAAGCACTTTCGGTGTGGAGGCATCGGCTGAGAATTCGGGTTCATTCAAAAATTCAAAAACGCGCTCAGAAGCAGCCGCGGTTTGCTGCAAAATGTTGGTGATGTTGGCAATATTCATCAACGGCTGCTGGAAGGAACGCAAGTACTGGATGAAGGCCTGAATTTCACCGACATTCAGCCGTCCCTGAATAACCTGATAACCGCCCAGCATGGCGACGGCGACATAGCCGAGGTTGCTCAGCAGGCGCATGGTGGGCATGATGATGGCTGTCATGAACTGCGAGCGCCAGGCGCTTGTATACAAGGTGTTATTGAGCTCTTCAAAGCGGGCGATGCTGGCTTTTTCGCCATTAAAGGCTTTCAAAACGATATGACCGCCGTACATTTCCTCAACATGGCCGTTAATGTGCCCAAGGTATTCCTGCTGCTGGCGGTAATAGCCCTGCGATTTGCTCACCACAATACGGATAAAGATCATCGAAAGGGGTACCATCGCGACACCAATTATGGTCATGACCCAATTGATGCTGAGCATCATGACCAAAACACCAACCACGCGCGTGACTGAATTGATGATCTGGGAAAGGCTCTGGTTAAGCGTCTGGTTGATGGTATCAACATCGTTAGTCACGCGGGAGAGTACCTCGCCCTGGGTGGTGCGGTCAAAAAAGCTCAATGGCAGGCGGTTTAATTTTTCAGAGAGCTCTTTGCGCAGTTGATATGTAATTTTGGCTGAAACACTGGTCAACAAATAGCCTTGAAGCAGTTCGAGCACGGTTGAGATCAGATAAAGGAACATCACTTTCAACAGAATTTGGTCCAGGGTGGCAAAGTCAATGCCGAGCGGATCGTTCCGAACGATGCGCATAACGCCTTTGTAGAGCTCAGTTGTAGCCTGGCCGAGCGTTCTGGGTCCAAAAATCGAAAAGACGGTTGAGGCGATTGCCACGATGATGGCGATAAAAATGGGCCATTTGTGTTTGCCCATATATGCGATCAGCTGGGAGATGCTGTTTTTGAAGTTTTTGGCTTTTTCGCCTGGCATCAGGGCGCCAGGACCGCCGCCACGACGCTCAGGTCGAGGGTTTTTGTTTTTGGGATCATTATTATTCATAGTTTTACCTGGGCGGGTTTGTTGCTGCATGCTCATGCCAACTCCTCCTCACTTAGCTGGGAACTGGCAATTTCCCGATAGGTTTGACAGTTTTGCATCAGCTCCTGATGTTTGCCTTTTCCGACCAGTCGGCCGTTATCCAAAACGAGGATCTGGTCTGAGTTTCTGGCGGTCGAAACGCGTTGTGTGACGACCAAAATGGTGCTGTCACTGAGTTTCTGGTCCAGCTCACGCCGGAGCGCGGCATCGGTCTTGAAATCCAAAGCCGAAAAAGTATCGTCAAAGATGATGACCGGTGATTTTTTGATCAGGGCGCGAGCAATCGAGAGGCGTTGTTTTTGACCACCGGAGACGTTGCTGCCATCCTGGGCGATCTCCATCCCCAGCCCTTCACCATCGTCAAAAACAAAATCAGCGGCCTGTGCGCTGCTGATCGCCTCACGCATTTCTTCTTCGCTGGCATTGGGTTTGGCGACTCGCAGGTTGCTTTCAACATTGCCGGAGAAAAGCAAGCCTTTTTGAGGTGCGTAGGCGATCTGATCACGCAGATCAAACTGGCTCAGCTCGCGGATGTCTACACCATCGATGGTGATCGCGCCTTTGGTGACGTCAAAGAAACGCGGCAGGAGGTTGATCATGGTCGATTTGCCCGAGCCTGTTGAGCCAATGATCGCAGTGGTTTGACCAGGTTCAGCTCTAAATGTGATGTCGTGCAATACGTCTTCTTCCGCGTCAGGATAACGAAAATCGACATCATGAAACTCGACTACACCACGCACCGGCGTCTCAAGCGTTTTGGGTTGGGCGGGATCGGTGATGCTGACCTCAGTCTCGAGGACATCCGCGATACGACTACCCGAAACAGCCGCGCGGGGTATGAAAATGAACAGCATCGAGAGCTGCATAAAGGAAAAGAAAATTTGCATTGAGTATTGCATAAAGGCGATCAGATCCCCCACCTGAATCGCGCTTTGGGCGACCCAGCGTGAACCGATCCAAATAATCAAAACTTGCCCGCCAAGCATGACGATGTTCATCAGCGGAAAGGTGAATGCCATTGCCCGACCAATGAAGATCTGATTGCCGGTCACATCCAGATTGGCTTTGTCAAAGCGTTTTTCTTCGAACGGCTGTTTGTTGAAAGCGTGCACGACCAACATGCCGGATAAATTCTCGCGCATGACCAGGTTGAGGCGGTCGACCAGCTCCTGAATGATCTTGAATTTTGGCAATACCAAAGTGAAAATTGTGACGATGATGATCAAAAGCAGGATCACTACGAGAGCGATGGTCCACCACATGCTGGGGCTTTTTTCGAGGGCATAAATGATGCCAAGGGTACCGATCAGAGGCGCCTGGATAAACATCCGAATGATCATGAAAACGACCATTTGTATCTGGGTAACATCATTGGTCGTTCGGGTGATCAGGGTCGCGGTTGAAAATTTTTCAAATTCAGCCTGGGAGAAGTTTTCCACTTTGGTGAAAATCGCTGAGCGCACATCGCGGGCAACGCCAGCGGCTGTTCTGGAGGCAAAAAAGCTGACGGTAAGCGAGGCTACCAGGGCAATAACGGCCACCGCCACCATCTTCAGGCCAGTGTTGAGGATATAGCGTGTTTGGGTTTGCTGGGTGTCAATGCCAAGACGATCGTATTCCGCGGTGATAGCGCCGATGGTCAGTTGGTGCAGGATGGTGCCTTCCAGCGCGGAAAGGTGCTGGTTGACTGAATCGAGCATTTTAACGCGTTGAGCTTCCGGCATGGCCTGCAGGATCTGGTCAAATCTGGCGCCTTCAGGGATTGTCAGGTTTTGCAGGGGGAAGTTTTCACCGAGGATGTTTTTTGCCTGCTCCGGGTTGCTCTGGATCATGTTCAGGGACTGAATGAAGACCAGCGGTTTCGCGATCAGGTCTTCTAATTCGGCTTTTTGCGCTTCATTGATCGGCTTGAGCACGTATACGGCTTCATTGGCCAAAGCGGGGACTTGTGTCAGTTTTTCTTTGGCCTGGGGAGTTCCTGGATCGACCAGCTCGTAAAAAGTAAGAAGCGCGGCGTGTTCTTCCGACGATTGCAAGGCCTGGAGCGATTGCATGGTTTCCGGGCTGAGCGCCTCTGGCGCGGCGCTTTGGATGCCGCGCTGCTGAATGCCGATATTAATGATCTGGGAAAGCAGATCCGGCAGGGAAAGGTCTGCTGCTGCCACCACAACCACCATGATGATGGCAAACAGGATGCTTTTCCAATAGGGTAGGATATATTTTTTTAATCTAATCATTCTTTTCACCTGGATGGGGATTTTGTAAGTCCGGGGCTTTTTTGAGAATTATTTCTATACTCTTTTGCACGATGGAGGCTTCATCAGGTTCCAAATTCAAAATAATGTCCGAAATCCATTCGTGCTGGGCTTCGCGCGCGTTTATGATCGTCTGTCTGCCCTGCGGCGTCAGGTCAAGCAATTTTCCTCGCCTGTCCTGCGGATTATCGACGCGTTCAACCAGATTCATCTTCACCAGTCGCTCGATCAGTTGCGACACGGCTGCATTGGTGATCCCAATATAACTGGCCAGTTGATTGATCGAAACTTCCTGGTGACAAGCCAGATAGAATAAACTGATCATCTGGGTATGCGAAAGATTATGCTCCTGGATGAAGCGAAAACGCTGTATGATGGAGGTGCGTGCCATCAGGTCAGCGAGCTGGAGAACGGTTTGGTTTAGGTCTTCGGTCATAGCTAAGCCTCCTAAATTATTAAGAGCGCTTAACTATAATTACGCTATATGAAGATGTCAAGCGAATTTACAGGGATTTATACAGAGATTTACAGGGATTGATTAATTGTTTTTGTGAACTACCCCTTCACCCTGGTAACCCCAGGCGCTAAGCTTGCACATCACACAGGCTTAGTCTTAAGCCTTCTCCTTGCCCTGGTGCTTTTCCAGGGCTTAGGAGAAGGGGAACCACGAAGTGGTGGATGGAGGAAATCAAAGTGATTCACAGTTTAGCAATTGGCCTCTTTCCTCCACTGCAACAACCCCTCATCCGCCCTACGGGCACCTTCTCCCAATGGGCGAAGGCTTAAAGCAGCACCTGCCCTGCGGGCACCTTCTCCCCGCGGAGAAGGCTTTAAAGCAGCACCTGCCCTGCGGGAATATTGTCTCGATCTCAGCGAATTTCAGGAACTTCTTGCCTGGCGGGCCAGGGGGTCGAGATTAAAAGTTGACGCGTAAACCGCGTCAACTTTTAATCCGACATAATCCTAATGTGTGCAATCCTTACTTTTTGTTATAAACACAAATATTTACGTCGGATTGAAGATGTGGGTAACACCCACATCTTCAATCTCGACCTACCAAAGTTTTGTCCTGACCTTGGGATTTTTAAAGGCTTCTTGCTTGTCTTGCTAAATAAAGAGCAATCGAACCAGCGACGGCGGCGTTGAGCGAGTCGATCCGGCCGTACTGGGGCAGGCGCATGATCTCATCACAGCTTTTCCGAACCAGCTTACGCAGACCTTCCCCTTCATTGCCAACCACGAGCGCCAGTCCACCTTTCAGGTTGAGTTGATCAGGTGTGCGCGCCTGGTCATCGGCGTCCAGACCGTAGACCCAGATATCAAGCTCTTTTTTGAACCTGTCAATGGCCTGAACCAGGTTGTATTGGGCGATCAGGAGATGTTCACTGGCGCCCGAAGAGGCATGTACCACGCTGGGTGTGACATGAGCCGCCTGAGAAGAGGGGATGACGACCCCGTGCACGCCCATCAATTCCGCGGTGCGCAATAGCGAACCGAGGTTTTGCGGGTCCTGGATCAGGTCGAGCAGAAGAAAGAAAGGCGGTTCATCTTTTTTTTGCGAAAAAGCGATCAGGTCTTCCAAAGCCGCGTAGGGGTAAGCGCTCACTTCCAGCGCCAGCCCCATGTGATTGCGGTCGATCTGCCCAAGCTGCTGTTTGTTGGCCTGGCGTACAGGTACGTTGGCCTGACGCGCGAGCTCGACAATTTCCTTAAGTTTGCCCTCGATCTTCAGGTCCTGCAGCAGGAGCAGATTGAAAAAATGGCGTCTTTTGGCGATCAGGGTTTCATAAACCGGATTGCGATTGGTAATCCACTCTCTCATTTGCTTTGCCAGCTCCAGGTTGTGCCTTCCTTGCTGTCCTCCAGAACGACGCCAAGTTTGTTGAGCTCATCGCGGATCTTGTCGGACATGGCCCAGTTTTTCTCGGTTCGCAGGTCACGACGGAGGGCGACCAGAAGGTCGATGAAGGCATCGGCATTGCTTTCGGAGGCTTGTTCTTCGTTCAATTGCAAGCCCAGCGTGGAGACAAGTTCAACGAAGATCGCCTGAAGTCTCTCCAGCTGCGCGTCATTGGCGCTATCAGCGCGGGCCTGATTAATTTGCTTGCCAAGCTCGTAAACGCTTGCCATCGCCAGGGAGGTGTTGAAATCGTCATCCATGGCTTCAATGAAGGCTGCCCTGGCTTTTTCAGCTTGTTCCAGCGCGGCTGCGTAGGTTGTCTCATCGAGACTTTTCGAGCCTGGAAGAGCAGGTTTTTTGGCGCTCAGGAGGCGTTTGTAACCCTGCGTGGTTTGCTCAATGACAGAATCGCTGTAGGTCAACGGGCTGCGGTACGAGCCATTCAGCACCCACAGGCGCATAATATCGCCAGGGTGTTCCGAAAGGAACTCATCAATGGTGATCATGTTCCCCAGCGATTTGGACATTTTTTCGTCCTTCAGACCCAACATGCCGTTATGCATCCAGTAACGGGCGAAAGTCTTGCCAGTCACAGATTCGGTTTGGGCGATCTCATTTTCATGATGGGGGAAGATCAGGTCATTCCCGCCGCCGTGGATATCAATTTCCTCCCCGAGGTGGGCCATGTTCATAGCTGAGCACTCAATGTGCCAGCCGGGCCTGCCCAGCCCCCAGGGGCTTTCCCAGGCGGGTTCGCCGGGTTTGGCGGACTTCCAGAGGGCAAAATCCATCGGGTGGTCTTTGCGTTCGTCCACCTGAATGCGTGAACCGGCGTTCATTGTCTCGATCGATCGACCGCTCAGTTTTCCATAATCATCATCAGAATCGACGCTGTAATAAACATCGCCATCGACCGCGTAAGCAGCTTTTTTATCGATCAGGGCCTGGATCATTTCAATGATCTGGGGCATGTCCTCCGTGGCGCGCGGGTTAACGGTGGCAGGCTTGATGTTGAGGCTGTTGAGGTTTCTTTTATAACTGTCAATGTATTTCTGAGCCAGCTCATAAGGATCGACGCCCAAATTATTGGCTTTGTTGATGATCTTATCGTCCACATCGGTGAAGTTCATCACATAGCGAACATCGTAACCGCGATATTCAAGGTATCGGCGCACAATATCGAAAACCAGGGCAGACATGGCATGGCCGAGGTGCGCGTCGGCATAGACCGTGGGCCCACAAACGTACATGCGCACTTTATTGGGCTCGATCGTCTCGAACAGCTCTTTTTTGCGGGTCAGGGTGTTGTAAATTCGTATGCTCATTTTGCCTCCTAATGTTCCTGAGTTGGCCGTGCGAAGATCATGCGGCCGGCCGAAGTTTGCAGGATCTTGGTAACGATCACGGGCAGGCTTTGCCCGAGGTATTTTTCTCCGTTTTCAACCACGACCATGGTGCCATCGTCCAGGTAGCCGACCCCCTGCTGGTATTCCTTGCCTTCCTGGATGACTTCGATGGTAAATTCTTCGCCAGGCAGCAGAACGACCTTGACCGCGTTGCTGAGGTCATTAATGTTCAGTATCCTGACACCCTGCAGATCGGCAACACGGTTGAGGTTGAAATCGTTGGTAAGGATCGGGGCGTTCATTTGTTGGGCAAGGACGATCAGGCGCTCGTCCACTTCACGGACGCCTTCAACGTCGACATCGGTGATAATGACGGGAACGTCCTCATTTTCCTGCAATTCTGAAAGAACTTCCAGCCCGCGGCGGCCGCGTTGACGGCGGAGACTATCAGCGGAATCGGAAACGAACTGGAGCTCGTTAAGCACGAAACGCGGGACGATCAGGCTGCCCCCCAAAAAACCGGTTTTGGCAATATCTGCAATTCGGCCATCAATGATGGCACTGGTATCCACAAGGATGCGCCGCTCACCGCTGTTGGCCGCTTTGCCGCCTTTAACGCTGCGGGAGGGCATATGCTTGATCATGTTGAAAAAGTCCTCCTGCCTGGTGACAAAGAGGGCGACACCCAGATAGGCAAACAAGACCAGCCCGACAAAGGGCAGGATCTGACCAAGTGGTTTGGGCAGAAGGCTCAGCGGAAAAGCCATGATGGCCGCTGTTACCAAACCGATTATTAAACCAACCAAACCACTCACCAAAGCCTGGGGAGTGGCTTTGTTAAAAACTTTTTTCAGCCATTCAATCGGTTTAATGGTGATATAGGGCGTAATCAGAAAGCCCAATATAGCAAAAACCGCGGAGCTGATGGCAATTGTGGCACTTGGTGAAAGAGAATAATCAGGGATAAAGCCAGTAAGGTACTGATGGATTGGAAGGCTGGTGAAAACACCAACGACTCCGAGCACAATTGCGCCAATTATGCGAGAAATGATCATCGCACTCATATAAAACCTCCATTTTAATGTGCAGAATAAATTAGAATATAAATCCAACTGAATGATAGCATTTTGCCAGGTCGTTGTCAAAGAAACGTATCAACAAATTGGGGTATTAGACCTCATTTCCCATTCTCGGGCAGTCTGATCGTCAGGGTCTCAAGCAGGGGTTGGATCGCCTGGAAGCAAGCCTTTTCATCCTCAACCGTTGTCGCCATCTCAAAAGCCCACATCAGGTCATCGCGCCGAAACTCGGGCTTATCTGGTTCTACATAAATGAAATAAGTAGTGGAAGCGGAAGGGCTTTGATCGGTCGGAAGCTCGATCAGATAGCTAAAATCATTTTCTCCCACTGTCAAATCAAAGGGGCCGTCAGTAGGACCCGCGCCGCGGCCAAGCAGAATGCGAAACTGGCAGTTGGCAATTTTGGTCGAGTTAAGACCTTCCTGCTGTTCGTCCAGCTGCCACTGTTCGCCGTCGTAAAGCAGGCTAAAGGGCGAATGGGCAAAGAACTCTGAATTCTTAAAGGTCAGCAGACCGGCTTGTTCTCCCTGATCCAGGGTGGGTGATGGTTCTGGTTGAACAGGGCTTTTCTCCTCTGGAAGAGCCGGCGTCTGTAAGGGTTCGCAGGCGGTGAATAACAGGCTGATCAGGAGGAAGATCAGCAAACCCATTTTGCTTGTTTTGATCGATTTCACGGCTTGTCCTTATTGTGTTTGAATGCCAAGAATAACGTAATATTCCTGATCGCCAACAGTGGCATAAAAGGTGATCACGTTTTGATAATTGGTCGGGTTATAGATGGAGTAACCACAGCAAAGACTGTGCTGGATCACATCAAAAGGCAGGATTACTTCCTTGCCGTTATAGACATAACTAAATTGATCGCCCTTGCGAACAAAGAAAAACTCTTTACCGCCCAGGAAACGATAGTTGAAAACCTCATCGGCGTAGAAAATATCGTTCAGAGAGTCACCGTCATAATAGACGCTGCTTTCGCGGTATGCTTCTGTGCGGTCACCGTAGGCGGGGAAGTTTGTGACGACTTCAAGCACCCATTTGCCGTTTTCAAGCACAAGAAAGTTTTGCAGGCTTGAGTTGCTTCCGACCCTTCCTGTGTCCACAGTAAAGACCTCTTCTCCATCTTTGATCACGCGTACCACGGTCATGGGTACGCCATCAGCGTCATTGCCAGGAATTTCTTCAACAGCATACAGGTTTTCGGTGCCGATGCCAAAATCCTGCTCCTCTGGAGCCGGGGCATAGCCGCCAAATTCAGGCAAGGAAGGCTTTAATCGGTCTGCCTGGCTTTCATCAAAGGGAATGATCTGCCCAAAAACTTTATCATCGAGAAGTCCTGATTGTTTCAAAGGAATGGTTTCGAGCGTAAGCCCGGTCGGGTGGACGGTGATGCCGGTCAGCAGGGACTGCGCCGCGGAATCCCCGGCGGTAAGCTCAAGCAATTCAGCCATGGGCACGGCGCAAAGGTAGCTTTTTTCTTCCGGGCTCATGAAGTCGGTCACCATGCCAAAATGGAGCTTATCGCGGATAATGATGGGGAGGATCAGGGCCGTATTTTCAGCATGGGAAACGAGGTTGTAGGTTTCCATGCTTTCAACGTTCGCAAGGTAGATGCCGGTTGTTGGCGCTTCCGGGCCGCCGGAGGCCTGCCAGCTCAAATAATTGCCGTTTAAGTACTGGATGATGATGTTTTCTCCCAACAATTCCAGGTTGGAACGATCTTCGCCCCAGATATCAGAAACAGTCACTGAAGTTGGGAATTGATTTTGGTTCCCGTGCGCAAAAACCAAACGCTCTTCAGTTAGAAGCGGGTTCCAGCCGACCAATTTAAAATCCTGAAGGGCGTTGCTGGGTTTAAGTTTGATCATGATCATAGGTTGGTAGGGGTCAGCATCTTTGCTGATCGCGACCTGTTCTGCAACCAAAACATTTCCGTTCACAGAGAGGCGGCCGATCCGAACCTGCTCAGAATTGAAAGAGTAAATTTCTTTTTTCACACCGCTTTCAATGTCAATTTCGAGAATACTGGATGTGTAAGTTATGCCAAAATCCGGGCCTTCGACGATCGAGGCATAGACCGGTCCATCTTCAACATCGAAAAAGACGAGTATGGTCATGGCGCTTGGGTAATCTTCTCTGCTCAGGAGAATTTTGGTCTCACCGGTTTCGAAGTTGTAGGCGGTAATGTTCCATCTTTGGGTCAACATGTAATTTTCAGAATCGAGGTAGACCAGATAGTCCCCGTCGATCTGCAAAGGCGGTTGGATCACGCCTCCTTCAAAGGCGCTTTGCACCAACAGCGTTTTTTCGTTGGTGGTCGGATCCAATAGATAGAGTGAATCGAGGTCTTCCCCGCTGCTGAGAATGAGCTTTCCGTCTCTTTCCGCGATGGTGAAAAGCCGACCTTCGGTGGAAGCGGAGCAGTATTTTTCTGCCAATGTGTCGTCCCAGTTCAAAAGATGATCGGCTGTTTTGCGCTCTGGCAAGCTGATGATCAGGGTTTCAAGGATGGGTTGAACCGCTTCAAAGCAAGCCTGCTCGCTTTCGGCCGAGGTTTTCATGCTGAAAGCCCACTGCAGGTCTTCGCGCTGGAATTCCGGTTCTGTAGGCTGGTAATAAATGAGATAGCTAACTGCCGCGGTGGGCGCCTGTTCGGCTGTTAGGCGTTCGACCCGATAATAGAAATTCTTATCGCCAAGTTTAAGGTCAAAGGGCCCTTCGGTATCACCGGTGCCGCCTTGAATGGCTCCAAACTGACAATCCGGGATTGTGGAGGAGATCAATCCTTCAGAGCCCTGACCTTTTGTCCATTGTGTTGGGTCAAAAAGCATCTCAAAGGGCATGTTCCTTTGCTTTGGGGTGTTTTTAAAGGATCCCAAAGGTAATTCTTCAACTGCTTGAGGGGCTTCGGTTCCTTGCACGACTGGCTCATCATAGGGAACACAGGCCGAAACAAGAAGACTCACCAAAACGAAAATAAATAAGCCATGGCGAAAAATGGCACGAGGTTTCATGATCAACTCCTTTAAAAAGCTTGTCTTTATTGTAGACGAATTTGGAGGAGGCATTGTTCCCATCCGATCCGCGGTATTAACAAAAACGGCTCCGGTGAAGGAGTCGTTGAATGGGTTCTATTAAGAAATGCGATCAAGGTTGCGCGTGGACGAGGTCTGGGATGGTGAGCAGTTTTATCTTGTTCAGCGGCCAGTAGACCAACAGGGCTTTACCGACCACCCATTCCATCTTTACCGTGCCCCACTGATGGGAATCGGAAGAGTGGTTGCGGTTATCACCCAGAACGAAAAGCTGATCCTCCGGAACCTCCCAGGTGCCGTTATACGTCGGCATTTCCATGATATAAGGCTCGGTCAAAGCCTGACCATTGACGCGCACAACCCCGGATTGAATCTCGACCAGGTCGCCGGGCAAGCCGATAACGCGTTTGATATAGTCTTCCTTGTCGTCGCCATTGAAATGGAAAACGATAACATCGCCGTGCTTTGGAGAGCCAAAGCGGTATGCCAGCTTGTTCACCAACAGGAGGTCCTGTTCTTTGAGGGTGGGCTGCATACTGACGTTGAAAACTTTAACCCGCGAGGTGATCGTGTTCAATATCACAAAAAGGATCAATGCCATTGCCACGGTTTCAAATAGATCCTGCAAAAAGCTCTTGCCTGACTCTTCTTTCGGCTGAGGGTTATCTGTTGTCGCGGTTATAACAACAGGGTTTGTTTCTTCGGTTTGATTTTCTTTTATTTCTTCCACATTTCGTCCAATCTGTTTAGCCAGCTAAACCATGCTATTATACCAAAATGGAGCGGCTTGCTATTCGCGCCTTTCACGCTTTTTCAAGACGATCTGCATGGGCGTCCCCTTGAAGGGAAAAGTTTCGCGAATCTGGTTTTCCAAAAAGCGCAGATAGGTAAAATGGACCAAAGTTGGATCGTTGACATAGAGCAGGAAAGTCGGGGGTTCGGTCTTGACCTGCGTGCCGTAATAGATGCGCAGGGGTTTGCCGATCCCAGAGGGGGACTGATGGCGGTCCTGGGCGGCCACCAATATTTTGTTCAACTGTGCGGTCGTGATCTTGCGGGTACGCTCATCCTGAATTTCCTTCACCAGGGGCAAAACCTGATGGACACGCTGGCCTGTTTCAGCAGAGATGAAGAGGATCGGCACGTAAGGGAGGAAGTTAAGCTCCTGTCGGACGTGTTTTTCAAAATCCAGAGCGGTGAGATGGTCTTTTTCGATCAGGTCCCATTTGTTTATGACGACCATGACGCTTTTCCAGGCGTCTTTGATATAACCGGCGATGTGGGTGTCCTGCGCGGTGATGCCGCTGACCGCGTCCACCACCAGAACAGCGACGTCGCAGCGTTCGATGGCCTGCATGGCGCGCAAAACGGAATATTTCTCAACGCCGGGTTCAATCGAGCCGCGCTTACGAATGCCGGCTGTGTCGATCAGTGTGTATTCCTGCCCGTCCAGGCTTAGTTTGGTATCGATCGCGTCGCGGGTTGTGCCGGGGATATTGCTGACGATCGAGCGTTGTTTTCCGGTCAGCTTATTCAGCAGGCTGCTTTTACCGGCGTTGGGCTTGCCGACAATGGCAACTTTGATGCTGGTATCGTCTTCTTCATCAAGAACCGGTTCCGGGAAACGCTCCACAACCGCATCGAGCAGATCGCCGGTGCCAGTGCCGTGGATGGATGAGATCGGATAGGGGTCGCCCAGACCCAGCGAATAAAAATCCATCGCGTTGAGCCGCAGCTGCTCGCTGTCGGCCTTGTTGACCACCAGCAAAATGGGCGGGGTGGGTCGATTATCAGCTCCGGCGCGACGGCGGCGCAAAATATCGACAACTTCGTGGTCGGCTTGGGTGACGCCTTCAATGGCATCGGTGACCAGAAGGATCACATCAGCTTCTTCGAGCGCGATCTCTGCCTGTTCGCGGATATCCTGAATGAAATCCGCCGAACCGATCGAGAGCGGGGTTTGGCTGCGCTGTTTGCTGGGGTCGATGCCGCCGGTATCGACGACAAAAAAGTCGTGTCCGGCCCAGTCGCCTTCCGCGAGGAGACGGTCGCGAGTCGTACCGGGGACATCGTCCACAATGGCGAGTCTTTCGCCGACAAGACGGTTAAATAAAGTGCTTTTGCCAACATTGGGTCTGCCGACCAGCACGATTACAGGTTTTTCCATACTATTTTTCCTTGGTGTATTCCGGCCTTATTTTGTGATCGTCACTTCGATCGTAGCGGGCAAGATCGAATCGAGCCGCAGATCAAAACCCATCAGATCGACAGTCGGCGCGATCTGCCAGGTGCCCGGGGCACGGTTTGCCAGATCAAGCAAGACCCGAATGCTGTCTGCTTTCAGGCTTTCGAGCAGATAAAGCGGGCCGGAAATATACACATCCACTTTATCAGGAGATATTTGGGCTTTCAGGTTATCGCCGAGGTTGATCACTTCGACAGGAATGTCAAAAAGTTGAATGGAGCTTTGGATCGCTTCAATGCCAACTTCAACGGTCACCTCCTGTTCCCCGATGATGACGATGCCGTCCTGCACCTGCAGGGGCACACGGATCGAAAAACTCTCTTTGGCGCCATTCAAATTGACGGGCGCGGTGTCAAGGAAGGAAGGCAGGCTTTGGTTCAGCTCCGGATTGGAGGCGTAAATGGTCAGATTTGGCGGGTTGACGATCAGACCGGTCAGATGATAACCGGGGGCGATCGAACCGGTGGTGATGATCTTTACAAAAACGTTTCGGTAGCCAACCAGTTGTTTGATCGGGATTTCGACACTGATCGATTTCGGGTTCAGACTAACGCCTGAGACAACATTGCCTCGTTTATCGATCGCGCGCAGGTCCAGGTTACGCGTGATCGTGCTGGTGGCGTTGCTGAGATCAATGTTTGCGACAACGTTCAGGACTTCGTCCAGCTTGGACTGCGGCCCCAGCATTTGCACCTGGCTGGTGCTTAAAACCGGCTCGCTGGCTTCGTAGCCAATGGGCAAACTCCCATTTTGCAGCAGGAGGATATTGACCGTTTCGGTCGCGACCTGTTCAAGCGTCAGAGTGATCTGGGGCGGGTTGACTTCCACCAACTGTGTGGGACGAAAACCAATGTTAATTTCTGGCGTCAATTCGTAGGTGCCGGAATTGAGACCATTAAGGTTGATGCGGGCGATGACGTTGTTTAAATTGCGCGCGAGCTGATCGTGCACTGAGCGGGGCGCCCGAACAGTGATCAACACGCTGCTGGCGCTCTGATCCCTGATGACCAGATCGGGGTTCAGGCCGATGACGGAAAGGTGGATCGGGGTGCCATAAGTGATAGTCTCATTAGGATCCTGAGAGGTGACAGAAGAGACCCAAACAACGAAAGCCAGAACCAGGGCGGTCAAAAAGACAGGAATAAGTTCGAGGATCTTTTTCAGGAATTTCATTCTTCAGCTATCTCCTCTCCGTCATTGTCAGCTTTTTTTCTAAAGATAGAGGCGAGCTTGCTCGTTTTGAGCGTCAGATCGGTGATCATGATGGCACGCATGCTGTTAAGCAGGCGCTCGCCATCGAGACTGCGAATCAGCTTGCCGCGATGGGCGATGGAGATCGTTCCGGTTTCTTCAGAGACGACCACCGCCAGGGCGTCGCTGACCTCGCTGATGCCCAGCGCTGCCCGGTGCCGCAGCCCCATGGTATGGGCGATGCTGCTGTTGAGGATGCCGCTGCTGGAGAGCGGCATGACGCATCCGGCAGCTTTGACGCGATTCTCAGAAATGATCACAGCGCCATCGTGCATGGGCGTATTTGGATAAAAGATCTGCAAAAGCAGCTGAGGGGTGACCTCGGCGTTGAGCATCACGCCGTTCTTATAGTACTTATCCAGAAATTCACGCCGCCGGATCACGATCAGCGCGCCGTGCCTTCGTTCGGAAAGTTGTGCCGCAGCCTGGGAAACGGAATTGAGGATCTCTTCCATCTCCTGATTGCTTCTGGAGTTGCGGCCGGAGAACCAAAACCGCAGTTTGCCGAAGCTGCCCATGCGTTCAAGCCCACGCCGAATCTCCGGCGTGAAAATGACCGGCACGGCGAGGATCAGGGCCGGGGTGATGGTTTTTACCAACCAGCTGAAAGCCGGCAGATTGACCAGCGAGGTGAGCAGGGTGATCAAAATCACGACCAGGAAGACGCCCCGCAGAAGCGTCTGAGCTTCGGTGTCGCGCAGGAGGTAAAGGAATAGACCAAATACGATGGTCACCAGCAGAATATCAAGCAGGCTTGACCATGTAAAACGCTCAAGAATAAAAAAGAGATTGTTCCAAAGATCTTGCATATATCATCACCTGATCAAACATCTAAGTATAACCCCTTCTGGCGCTAATTAGGCTTAAATAAGAAGTGTTTAGTGCAATTTTACTTGCTTTTGTTCATCGGTCTGATCCAAACCTCACCGATCATAAGCCCATATTCCTTCAAAAAGTTCTCAAAGCTGGCTTTTGGATAAAAATTAACATAATCTTCTCCAGGCAGATATGCTGCATGCCATGCTTCGCGTGAGCTCATGCTGATGGCAGGAACGATCAGGAGTTCATAAGCGCCCTGCAGCCAGGATTGCAGCAGGCGCAGGGATTCCGAGCTTTCCATTAGTTCGCTTTTGATCGGGAACTGGTTGGTCAAAAGAGCCAGTGTCTGGCGAATGCCGATGCGATGACACTGGATCGCTTCCCCTCCTCTTTTAACGATAGGTACCAATTTCGCGCCCAGAAGCTGGAAAAACTGATCATAAGCCAGTTCTTTGCCTGTTTGCTGTTCAAAAACAGATCTGAGCCAGGGATGATCAGCTTCCGTCAGGGTTTCAACACTGTAATCTTCCTGTGTGTAGCTGTAACTTGTGGGCAGCTTGAGTTGATCGAGCGCGTCAAGGGTCTGACGATAGGTTTGTTCGTAGCTCCCATCAGTCCAGATGACCTTATCCGAGCGAGCGATCTTTTCTTCCTGGGGGGATTGCGCCCTGATCTTGTTGCGGGCGACCTCTTCGCTGAGGGCACGGTGCTCGATCAGGCGGTCCAGGCGGGTCTTTTCATCGGCGGCAACGGTCCAGATCTGGTCGCAATGCTGCGCGACGTCGGATTCGATCAGCTTGATCGCTTCCACGACCAGGATCGGACGCGAACAATTTTGAAGCTGTTCCGTTATGGCTTCGGTAACATGGGGATGGACGATCGCTTCCAGTTTGGCAAGCTGGTCTGGGTCGGAAAAAACGATGCGTCCCAACTTGCTGCGATTGATTTGCCCGTCACGCGTCTTGAGGTCTTCGCCAAAGGTCTCCAGGATGGCCTGCCAGGCGGGTGTGCCTGGGAGGTAGGCGTCCTGCGCGGTCAGGTCGGCGTCGATCGTATAAGCGCCCATGTTGGCGAGCAAATTGCGAACCACACTCTTCCCAGAGGCGATATTGCCCGTAATTCCGATTACGAAAGCTTTTTTGTCCATGTGGAAAAGTATACCCGGCAAAAGGATGATTGGGATCAGTTTGTGCATTTCCTCGACTATAATTTGAGAATGGAACAGCAAATCTTTGCTCAGGAATTCATCCGAAATTTCCAACCCAACCCTGCCAGGGCACTGCTAGTGGGTGTGTCGGGTGGGGCGGATAGCCTTTGCCTCTTGCATCTGCTGAAGTCATGCGGTTGGCGGGTGATCCCGGCCCATTTGGACCACCGGTTACGAGCAGTTTCTGCCGACCAGGCGAAACAACTGGTTGAACTGCTGGTAGGCTGGGAGCTGGAATTGCGGCTTGACAGCTGCGATGTGGGCGAATACGCGCGCCTGAACAAGCTCGGTATCGAAGAAGCCGCCCGCATCTGCCGCTACAACTTTCTCTTTGATTCAGCTCGAAAAATTGAAGCTCAAGCCGTTCTGACCGCCCACCATCGGGATGATCAGGTCGAGACCGTGCTGATGCACTTTCTTCGCGGTAGTGGGGTGGACGGTCTCTCTGGTATGCGCAAAGTTGAGAAGCTTGGACAGTTTTCAGAAGAAATTCCCCTCTGGCGACCTTTGCTCGATATCCCAAAGGCTGAAATTCTCGCCTATTGTCAGGAACACGGCATTTCGACCATTGAAGATGAGAGCAACCAGAGTACGCTATACTTCCGCAACCGCATCCGGCATGATGTTTTACCCTTTCTGGAAGGAATACAGCCTGGTTTTGCTGAGATCGCGGCGCGCAACGCCAAAGCGATTGCCAACGACAAGGAAGTAATTGAAGAAGCAAGTGAACTTGCTTTCCGGGCCACCCTGCTTGAACAATATGACGGGCAAGCACTGGTGTTCGACCGCGAAAAATGGCAGGCGTTATCACGCGGATTGCGGGCCCGCCTTCTAATGCTCGGCGCGCAGACGCTTTTGCCAGATGTGCGCGATTGGGGCTTCGAGATCATCGAGAGAGTGCTAAATGGGATCGACAGCGACACAAAAAGACAGGATCTCAAAGCCGGGCTTGTCGTTGAAGTGCGCGGGAACCTGATCGCGATTTATAAAGAAGGTTTTGTTTTGCCCAATAAGGACTATCCGCAATTGCCTGTAGACGCGATCTTGAAACTGTATCCGGGAAAATTGGTATGCCTGGATCATGGTTGGAAACTTAGGGCGGAAATGGTGAAGCGGGCAACTTATGAAAAACTGGACGAAGCGACAAAAACCGATCCTTATCACGCCTGGTTGAACCCGATCGACCTCGAACTGCCCATGCTCGTCCGCGGCGCGAATTCCGGAGAACGTTGGTCGCCTCTGGGAATGATCCTGCAAAGGCAAAAACTAAGCGATTTCTTTATCAACCAGAAAATCCCACATTACCTGCGCGGGCAGTGGCCCCTGGTCACCAGCGGCGGTTCCGTGATCTGGGCGGCGGGATTAAGAATCGCCCAGGCATGGCGTTTGCTGGGCGATGAACCGGAAGTTTTGCATCTGGAACTGGTCAAACCAGATCCGAACCTACTCAATCCATAAAGCTTGTTTCAACACCGTTTGAATGGCGGGAATGTTCGGGAAGAGCACCGAAGCGCCGCCTGAAGTCATCCCTGGCACAGCGTCCGTCTCAGTAATACGATAATTGCTGATATCAGGCCCTCCGAAATATTTGGAAATGGGCACGAAGTAGAGAAAACCATCAGCCAAGCTCATATCGGTCACAACGTTTCGCTTTATGGCACCGTAAACATTGCCAAGATTTGGCAGGGATGTCGGCTGCAGCGCTTTTTCGACCATGGCTTTGACCACTTCCTGCGCTTTTCGGGTGCGTTCGAAGTCGGAGCTGTTTTTGCGCGCGCGAACATACCAAAGCGCCTCATGGGCGTTCATCGTCCAGGTGCCGGGTTCCCAGACGCACCAGTGGGCGTCATTGGAGAAGCACTCGTCTTCGGATTGTTTGGTGATCTCGACATCAACCCCGTCCAGGGCTTCGATTACTTCTTTAAAGCCATCAAAATTGATCATGGCATAATGATCCGGGCGAAAACCGAAATTTAAGGCCAGCGTATCGCTGAGCAGTTGATAGCCCCCGAAGGGATAAGCCGTATTCAGGCGCTGCTCGCCCACCCCGGGGATATTGACCCAGAGATCACGCGGGAACGAGAAGAGATGGAACTGGCTGGTTTTGGTATTCATGACCAAAAGAAGCATCACATCGGTGCGCGAACTGCCATAATCATCGATATCCGATCCCAGCAGCATCACGCTGGTCACGCCTGATGGCACGTCCAGGCGAACGGGATTGTCATTCAGATAGGGGTCTGATTCGATGCTGATATCGTGTTGCCAGAGATTGGTGAGAAAGCCATCCTGGCCATTACGGATCTTGTTAATGCTGATGCCTGCCATGGCAATCAAGCCAAGAGCAAGCAGGAGAAAGATCAATCCAAACGGAAATTTCCGTTTACGTTCGTTACGGGTTTTATATTGCATTTTTCCTGCCTTGTGGGGGTTTATTCCGGGTCAGTTTCCTCTGCGGGCAAACTGTAGCCATTTTGCGCAGCCAGACTGTGCAGCTTGCTCCTGACTTCACGCCATTGGATTTTGGAAATGCCCAGTTTCTGGCGGATCTGGTCGTGCTCAACGCCATTGGTCAGATCGATCAGGGCGCTTGTCCAGCGCAGCATGTCGAAGCCGATGTGTTTTTCCATGCGACCTGCATTGGTGACATCTTCCAGCAGATATTCCAGTCGGCGTTGTGACCAGGGGAACACCTGATCCTTGATCTGATAGCGCTGCGCATACTCCAGATAAGCCTTGACCCATTCAGGGGAAACTTTAACTTTGCGTTCTTTAAAGCGGTAGCGCTGATTGGGATAGCGGACGTAGACAAAGGCTTCGTCCGGATTTTCAATATCAAGATGATTGGTCTTGAGGTTAAGACACTCGCTCTTCTTAAGGGCCGTCTCAAGCACCAGGGTGAGCAGTGTGTAAGGACGTGGATCGGGATTGGCTGAGCTGCGGAGTGAATCGGCCGCAGCGATCGCGGTTTCCACTTCCTCTGGGCTGAGAACCAACGGCAAAGGGCTGACCACCGTTTTTTGAATGATCTTTTCAGCGGGATCAACGGATAGGACGGCGTTTTGGGTCAGCCAGCGGAAAAAAGATTTTAAGGAGGTAATTCTGCGGGAGAGCGTCTTGGGGCTGCAGGCCACACCACGGTCTTTTTCCAGCCAGGTCAGGTAATCTTCGAGGTCTTTGGTCGAGATCTGCCCGATCTGCTTGTCAGTGGGCATAAACTCTTCCAAAAGCATCAGATCAGCTGAAAAAGCCTTGAGCGTGTGATGAGACCGTCCCTGATCACGCAGGAAAAACTTCCAGGCGTGAATGGCTGGCTGGAGGAGGGTGCTTTCGGTGATGTGTGCGCTGCTTTCAGCTTTCTCGCTCATATTGACTCCAAACATTTCGTATAGTCGAATTGATAGACGGTAAGTTTAGTCCTTAACGCCGGCTTTGTCAAACGCGAAAAATTATGTGCCGAAAAATTATGTGCCAACAGACTATTTTGGCGTCAACGCTTCGACAGCGACAATAGCATCAAACCCTGCTTCCTGAAAAGATTCAACGATCAATTCATTTCATCGGTTGCTGATGATACAATCCTGGAAGCAAGTTGAAGTGAGGAAAAATGGAAATACTGGATTTATACGACCGCGAAAGGATTAAGACCAACGAAACGATTGTTCGCGGCTCAACCGTGCCAAAGAACCGTTATCATCTCGTCATTCACATTTGCATTTTCAACCACAAAGGCGAAATGCTCATACAAAAACGGAGCATTTCCAAAGCGAGCTGGCCCGGGCTTTGGGATGTGAGTGTTGGCGGTGCCGTTCAGCAAGGCAATCACAGCTGGCAGCAGGCCCAGCTGGAATTGCGGGAAGAATTGGGGCTCAACTGCGATTTCAGCCAGGTCAGGCCCAGCCTGACGGTCAATTTCGAATTCGGCTTTGACGATTTTTATCTGCTGAACATGGACGCGGACCTTCGATCTCTGCACCTTCAGGCGGAAGAAGTTGACGAAGTCATGTGGGCCAGTGAGGAAAAGATCCTGAACATGATGGAAGAGGGATCCTTCCTCAATTATCAACCAAGTTTGATCAGCACCTTATTCGCCATGCGTTTTCAGATGGGAGTGCTGGTAAAATAGTAGAAACTTATTAATTTGGAGGAAAAATGAATTTCCGTTCGCTTGTAAATTTTGACAAGATGATCACCCCGACGATCATCAAAATTTTGTTTTACATCAGCATCGTTGCTTCGGTTATTTTCGGTATCGTTACCATGATCGGTGGCTTCATTACCGCATTCAACCAGGGCAGCGTTTGGCCTGCGCTTGGCGGTCTTTTAGGCGGTCCGCTGGCGATGGTCGTTGGAATCTTTATCGCCCGCATCTACTCCGAACTAATGATCCTGGCATTCAAGATCCATGAACACCTCGTTGCCATCCGCAATATGATGGCAGCCAAACAGTAAAAAAAGTAAAACGTAAAGGCCGGAGTTATTCCGGCTTTTTTCTGCTGCCCAAAACTGCTTCCAGGCAGAAGAACCACTCTATATCTTCTGCTACCTGAGTTTCTCACTTTTGAAAAAAACTCGGTTTTCATCGAGGAAAAGAGATAAATTCAGGGCACTAAAACGGAAAAACTCTGGTATGTCCCTGTTAGCTACATATGAATTTCAAATGTTTACATCTTTGTTACAAGGCTCTGATAGGCTTACTCGCGGATGGGGACATACCCAGAGGGCACTTAGCCCCATCCGTACATTTGGTATTTGACAACATCAAATTCCTGCTTTGACCAAGCCATTTATAGGTCACCAAACTGTACGGACGGGGGCCTGTGCCCGCGTAGCAGGGTATTAGCCCCGTCCGCTGCCTATGCATATCAATGCCTCTGCCTTCATAACAAGGTACTGATGCTACATTTGATGTTTCCTGCGCCTCTCTCGTTTGTGAAAAACTGATTTTCCACCGAAGGAAACGGAAAAAAATCAGGGCACTAATATGAGAAACTCAAGTGCCATAAAATTTCCATCATCAGGTACAAAGCGGTACAATTATCAGGAAATGTGCAAAATTTAGGAGAAACATGTTAGACATCAAATTTATTCGTGAACAAGCAGAATTCGTCAAAGATTCCCTGGCCAAACGTCATATGGAAACCAATGTTATTGATAGCGTGATCGCCCTGGATGAAAAACGGCGCGAACTCATCCTCGATGTTGAAAGCAAGAAAGCTGAACGAAACGCTGTCAGCAAGGAAATCGGCCGTATGAAGGACAAAGAATCCCGCGAAGCCAAAATTTCGGCTATGCGCAATCTGGGAGACAACATTGCGGCGCTTGACGAAGAGCTGAAGACTGTGGAAGCCGAATTGTTTGATGCCCTGGCTGGGATTCCGAACATACCCGATGCGGACGTCCCCATCGGCCTCGACGACAAGGACAATGTCGTCATTCGCACCGTTGGAGAGAAAAAAACTTTCGATTTTGAACCAAAAGCTCACTGGGACCTCGGCCCGGCTTTGGGTATCCTTGATTTTGATGCTGGCGTAAAGCTTGCCGGAACGCGTTTTTACGTCCTCGAAGGCGCCGGCGCGAGGCTGCAGCGCGCGCTCATTTTCTGGATGCTCGATCTGCACATCCGTCAGGGCTACCGCGAGTTTTACCCGCCCTGGATGGTTCGCGAAGAAGTCATGTTTGCCTCCGGTCAACTGCCAAAGTTTGCCGACAACCTTTATCACGACCATCAGGAAGATTTTTGGTGGGTGCCGACCGCCGAAGTGCCTTTGACAGGCATCATGATGGGCGAAGTGGTAGAGGAAGCTGATCTGCCGATGAACCTGACCGCCTACACCGCCTGTTTCCGACGCGAGAAGATGAGTGCCGGGCGCGATGTGCGCGGCATGAAACGCGGTCACCAGTTCGACAAGGTCGAAATGTACAAATACTGCAAGCCCGAAAACGCCAGCCAGGAACTGGATAATATGGTGGCTGACGCAGCAAAAACCTGTGAAGAACTGGGCCTGACCTATCGCGTCCTGCTCCAATCGACCGGCGATCTCAGCTTTGGCTCGCACAAGACCTACGACATCGAGGTTTGGGCGCCTGGCTGCCAGGAATGGCTGGAAGTTTCTTCCATTTCCAATATCGGCCAATTTCAGGCTCGTCGCGCCAACATTAAATACCGCCCGGCGGATGGTTCCGCGCTCCAGTTTGTCAACACCCTGAACGGTTCAGGCCTCGGTTTGCCGCGCACCATGATCGCGGTGATGGAGAATTACCAACAATCTGATGGCAGCATTTTGGTGCCGGAAGTGCTGAAACCCTTCATGGGGGGAATTGAGGTTATTCAATGAATACGGTAAGCCATTATCTTGTATTTATAATTTGCATGATCGTCAACCTGATCGGCTTGCTCGGCCTGGTTCTGGTCTTTTTTCCAGGCCTGGCGGTCAGCTGGATCGGGCAATTGATCTGGGTCTTGTATGTTGGTTTCAACAAAGCGCACGGCGGCTGGGAATTTGGGCTAACGATCGCCATTTTTGTGCTCAACACCCTGCTGATGATCGGCGGTTCGCTAATCGACAACATCCTTGGGGCCAAAAACACGCGTGACAAGGGCGTTCCCTGGTGGGAAATTTTGGTCACTTTTGTGGCCATGATCCTGGGTGGAATTTTCCTGACGCCCCTGGGTGGTCTGGCGGTAGCGCTTGCGACCCTCTTTTTGCTGGAATACTACCGCCTGGACAAGGATAAGGAGAAAGCCTGGGAAGCCACAAAAGCGCTCGCATTCGGATATGGCACCGCAGCCATCATCCGCTTTGTGATCTGTCTGCTGATGATTGGTCTCTGGCTTCTTATGGTGTTTTTCTTATAGATTAACCGCTTTTTCGTTCGCGCCTGGCCTCCTGACCACGCGCTTAAATCAAAAAGGATGCGCTTTTGCATCCTTTTTTGATCTCAACGCGAGTATTATGACGTTATAACAATCAATAACTACTCGCCGAAATTGTCCAAAAACAATTGTTCCAGTTCCTCCAGCATTGCCTGGCGGTCGTTGCCGGTGGCTTTCAGGATCAGCTCATCGCCTTGCCGGGCGGCAAGCATCATGACCGAGATCATGCCTTTGATGGCCACTTCCTCCCCACCCTGCGTCAAATTGGTCACGCTCAATTTGGCATCATGTTTCTTGATCGTCTGAACGAAAGTTGCCGCAGGTCGGGCATGCAAACCGCTTTCGTTGGTAACCGTTATCCGCAACTCCACTTCATCGGAGGTTTTCGCCTCTTTTTCCTGCACAGGTGCTGCCTCTTCAACCGGAGTTTCCTCATCTCCCAGGATCTGCTTTCGCTTGGCGTCCAGAGCGCCCATGGCTTCGTCATAGACTTCCTGCAAACTGCTGCCCATGTTGGCCTGAACCCCGGCCGCGATTGCGCCCTCCACAAAAGGAGCCGGACACATACGCACCCTGGCGGCTGTTTCTTCGTCCAACATTTGCAATGCCATTTCCGTGCTCAAAAGCGCGCTGCCCAGGTCCATCAGAACCAGTACCTCGCCGTCCATGGTCAACTCGGTTAAAGCTTCCATGATCTCAACCGCGTTGGTGCCAATTTCTTCATGGTCATCGCCGATGCCCGCGGCTACGCGCACTTTAAAGGCTTCTGACGTCGCCATCTGGCGTAATAATTCGGCTGTTCCTGTGGCAAGTTTGTGACTATGTGAAACAAGTAATATGTTGACCATCGTGCGCTCCTGTATTATGCTTTCTTTTCTTCCTCTGGTTTGGGTCTAAAGAGCGAATGGAACCAATTAAACCCAAAGAACACCACCCAAACACTCGCGCCAAACAGGAATCCCCATAAAAGCGCTTTCGGCCATTCCTGCGGGTTTTGCATGATCAACTGGACGGAGATAAAAATCATCAACACCACACTGAGAGCGGTTATAACGAGAAAACCTGTTCTTCTCTGTATCCAGGGTTTGCTCATGCTTTCGAGGGCTTTTTGTTCATCTTCATTTTTGGTTGTCTTCTTTTTTTGGCTCATGGCTTAGCTCCATTCAATAATTAAGGGGCGAGAGTTTGTCCCGCCCCTTAATTCTAAACGAAATTTTGAATTAGTTTTCGACCCAGTCGAAGGTACGTGTAACGGCCTTCTTCCAACCCTTGTAGAGTTTTTCACGGGTTTCTTCGGCCATGGCAGGATGCCATTCTTTGTCCTTGCCCCAGTTGGCGCGCAGATCTTCGACCTTTTCCCAGAAGCCAACAGCCAGGCCAGCTGCGTAGGCAGCGCCCAAAGCGGTGGTTTCAGCAACGGTCGGGCGAATCACGGGTACACCGAGGATGTCAGACTGGAATTGCATCAGGGTCTCATTGAAGACCATACCGCCATCAACCTTGAGCGCGGTCAGTTCGACGCCGGAATCTTTGTTCATGGCTTCGAGAACTTCAGCAGTCTGATAGGCAGTTGCTTCAAGGACGGCACGGGCCAGGTGACCAGCGTTGATGTAGCGGGTCAGACCGACAATGGCGCCGCGGGCATCGCTCTTCCAGTAGGGAGCGAACAGACCGGAGAAAGCGGGTACGAAGTAGATGCCGCCGCTGTCTTCGACAGTCTTGGCAAGTTGTTCGATGTCCGAAGACTTTTCGATCATCTTAAGGTTATCGCGAATCCACTGGACCAAAGCACCGGTGATGGCGATGGAGCCTTCCAGAGCGTAGACAGCGGGTTCTTTGCCGATCTTGTAGCCCAAAGTGGTCAGCAGACCGTTCTTGGATTGGATCGGTTTGGTGCCAGTATTCATGAGCATGAAGCAGCCGGTACCATACGTGTTCTTGGCTTCGCCGGGGCTGTAGCATGTCTGACCAAAGAGGGCAGCCTGCTGATCACCCAGGTCACCTGCCACAGCAACGCCTTCCAGATCGCCCTTGGCATAGCCGTAGACCTGGCTGGAGGCTTTGATGTCGGGCAGCATTGCGCGGGGGACGCCCAAAACCTGCAGCATTTCCGGATCCCAATCAAGGGTTTCCAGATTCATCATGAAGGTACGGGAAGCGTTGGTCACATCAGTGATATGGACGCCGCCCTTGGGGCCGCCGGTCAGATTCCAGATCACCCAGGTGTCGATGTTACCGAAGAGGATTTCGCCCTTCTCGGCTTTTTCTTTCAAAGAGGGATCATTTTCCAGAATCCACTTGATCTTCATACCAGAGAAGTAGGTTGCCAGAGGCAGACCAACTTTGGTGCGGAAGCGGTCCTGGCCGCCATCTTTTGCGAGTTCGTTGCAGATCAGATCTGTACGGGTGTCCTGCCAGACAATGGCGTTGTAAACAGGCTTGCCAGTGGCTTTTTCCCAGACAACGGCGGTTTCGCGTTGATTGGTCACGCCGACTGCAGCAAGATCTTTTGGTTCAAGGTGGAGTTTTTTGAGGGTACCGCTGATAACTTCCTGGGTAGCTTGCCAGATTTCCAATGGATCGTGTTCAACCCATCCTGGTTTGGGGTAGATCTGTTCGTGTTCTTTTTGTTCGTAACCAACAACTTTTCCACTATGATCAAAAACCATAAAACGGGTGCTGGTAGTACCCTGATCCACTGCTCCTACATATTTTGCCATAATTTAATCTCCTTTTTTATTGTAATTAGTGAACGGATCAGCAATCCGCCCATACTTTTGCGACTGATTCAAGCAACAAAGTTGTTGAAGTAGCCCCCGGATCCTGATGACCGATACTGCGTTCTCCCAAATAACTGGCGCGACCTTTGCGAGCCATCAGGGGAACCGTCGCCAGCATACCCTGATGGGCAGCTTCGGCAGATCGTTTAAGCGCATCTCCGGTCGGGAGGCCGTCCGCAATGGCTTGTTTCAAGGCGTCCAATGCCGGATAAAGCGCGTCTAACATGGTTTTGTCGTTCAGTTGGGCCTTACCGAGCGTTGCCACTCCCGCAATGCCCGCCTCAAGCGCCTGGGCCCAGTCGCTCAGTTCCATTTCCATTTTCGCGCCGATGGTCATACCGGCTTTCATGAAAATTGTTGAGTAAAGAGGGCCGCCTGCTCCACCGACTTTGGACAGAAGCGTCATTCCAACGGTTTTCAGGATCGTTCCGATATCTTTATCTTCCACCGAAGGCAACTTTTCAAGGACAGCCTTGAAGCCTCTGCGCATATTAGCTCCGTGGTCGGCATCACCGATCTCACGGTCTAATTCCGTCAGCATTTCATGGTTGTCTTCGATCACCTGGGCGTATTCACGCACCCAGTTCAACACATCATCTCTTTGAATAGTCACATTTGCCTCTAATATGGATACTGGAGCCCGCGAGCTCCAGTATCCTGTTTCTAACTAAATTCCCCAGCGCATTCCGGCTGTCTTGACCGGCGCATCCCAGAGTTTGAGCATTTCCTCATCAACCTTCAGCAAGGTGATCGAGGTTCCAGCCATCTCCAGGCTGGTGATGTACGGACCGATCAGGTGACGAACCACTTTGATGCCCTTGGCTGCCAGCAGTTCTACTGCCTTGGCGTAGACAATGTAGAGTTCGATCAGCGGCGTTCCGCCCATGCTGTTGACAAACAACACGACTTCATCGCCTTCTTTGAAGGGCAGATCAGTAACGATCGGCTCGATCAGCATTTCGGTGATCTTGTCAGCAGGTTCCAACGGAATGCGATGGCGGCCTGGTTCACCATGGATACCAATACCGATTTCCATCTCATCTTCGGGCAGATCGAAGGAAGGTTTGCCAACATGAGGAACGGTGCAGGAGGTCAAAGCCATGCCCATACTGCGACCCTGGCCGTTGATCTTGCGGGCCAGATCGGCACATTCCTTAAGGGAACGTCCTTCTTCGGCAGCCGCGCCAACGATCTTTTCCATCAGAACAGTCAGGCCGACACCGCGTCGTCCGGCAGTCCAGGTGCTGTCTTCGACAGCAACATCGTCATCAACAATCACAGATTCGACTTCGATGCCTTCGGCACGCGCCATATCGGCTGCCATTTCGAAGTTCATCACGTCACCAGTGTAGTTTTTGACAATGTGCAGGACGCCAGCGCCGCCATCAACTGCTTTGGTGGCTTCCAGCATCTGATCGGGAGTTGGGCTGGTAAAGACAGCGCCCGGGCAGGCAGCATCGAGCATGCCCTTGCCGACAAAACCGCCGTGCATGGGTTCATGACCGCTGCCCCCACCGGAGACCAAGCCTACCTTGCCTTGAACCGGGGCATCAGCGCGAACGATAAAGTCGGGGTCATAATAGACCTTGACCAGGTCGGCATGCGCCAGTTCGATACCTTTAAGTTCTTCTTTTACAACATCTTCAGGTTTATTGATCAATTTTTTCATATATTTGTGTCTCCTTTTTGTTTACTTGGTACGACCATGCGATTACCAGGTATCAATCAGCGGTCGTAATCTGAATTAATCTTTCTTGGGCAGATTGGCGCTCACCAGAACGTCATACAGCCAGAAGCCGATAGGACCAGCCACTAACGGTACGAGCACGGGCGGGATCAGCCAGTAAATACCATCGAACAAACCCTTGGTTCCAACCAGGAGGCCGAAGAGACGGGGCGCGAGGTCGCGGGCGGGGTTGATGGAATAGCCGGAGGGGCCACCGAGGGAGAGACCAACTGCCAGGACAGCGAAACCAACCAGGAAGATTCCGAAGTTGTCTTTGAGGCCGCTGTTCTTGAGGTCACCGCTCGCGCAAATGCCCCAGATCAGGATAAAGGTGCCGAACAGTTCAGCAATGGAGGCAGTCAACAAGCTGTAAGAGTCAGACCCTGCCACACCTGCGGATGGGCCACCCCAGAATGTTTGTCCAAAGACAGAACCGGGACCGGTCGACCAAACGTTGGGCATACCAGCAGCCACGAGACCATCTTTGTAGATCAGATAGACAGCGGCAGCGCCGAGGAAAGCACCGATGAATTGGGCGATGATATAGGGGACGACTTTCTTCCAGGGGAAGCCGCGGCGGACAGCCAGACCGAGGGTAACGGCTGGGTTGAGGTGGGCACCGGAAATACCACCGGAGACATAAGCAGCGATAATGACTGCGAATGCCCAGCCGATGGTGATCGTGTTCCAGTTATAAGCAGTTCCAGCCACGCGAGGGGCCAGACCGACATTGGCGACAACACCATCACCGAGCAGGATCAGGATGAAGGTTCCGAAGATTTCGCCGATAAATTCTTTGATTGTACGTTTGTCCATGATTTTATTTATTCTCCTTATAAATTTGTTTAAAAAAAGATGGTTTTGGGCACTGCTTTTCAAACAATTAGTGAATAGGCACACCTCCCTTTCATCTTGTACAGATGTTTGTTGATGAATTCAGATATTGAACCCCCAGCAGATAAAAACACGCAACAAGTTGCTGTCAATCTTTCTGAACCTGAGGTCAAGCCTCTTTTTGATAAACTAACATTAATCACTGTCAATATAATGTTCCTGTTTTCTTCGATGTTCAATAACAAAACTGACCGGTTTTGTGGTTCAGGCTTATTACGAATACTGATTTAAGCCCAATTGCAAACCACCTCCGCTGAGACAACTCTATTCTACACCATTTTTCCGAAGTTGTATAGACGACTTGCACAAAATTCAATGTTTTTTAAGGTTACAGAGTTATTAAGTAGTATAATACCATTTGGCATTAATTTGTAAGCTTGTATAGATTTATTTTCTTTCAGATTAATAGCCGTTCATCGCTCAAAGGCAGCTTCAACAAATAATCCCGAAGATCATTCCCATCGGCATCATGATCGGTGAGCTGCCAAAAAATACAATAGGTTGGAGGTAAGTGTGCAGGAAAAATACGATTATCTCGTAATCGGGGGAGGCGTTGTCGGGTCAATGATTGCCCGCTGGCTTTCCCGCTATGAAGGCAGAGTCTTACTGATTGAAAAGGAAGCTGATCTCGGCATGGGGTGTTCGTCTGCCAATACCGCCATCGTCCATGCCGGTTACGATCCCCTCCCAGGTTCTCTGAAAGCGCTCATGAATGTGCGCGCGAATCCAATGTGGGACCAACTCGCAGGTGAACTCGGTTTCGCCTTCGAACGACGCGGTGACTATGTGGTCGCCGTCGGCGAAGAAGAACTTCCCCTGGTCGACAAACTCATGCAACAAGGCATCAAAAATGGTGTCCCCGGTATGCGCATGATCGATGGCGCTGAAATGCGTTCCCGCGAGCGCGACATCAACCCCGAAGTCAGCGGCGCCCTCTGGGCCAGCACCGGCGGTCTTTGCGATCCCTTCCAGGTCACCGTTGCGGCGGCTGAAAACGCCGTCAACAACGGCGCCACCGTCCTATTCAACACGGCTTTTGAGGACTTCATCTGGGAAGGCAGCCGAATCATCGGCGTCAAGACCAACCGCGGCGACTTCTTTGCCCGTTGGGTCATCAACGCGGCTGGCATCTACTCTGACGATGTCATGCATAAAGCCGGCGTTCGTCCCGAATTCTTCATCAAAGCCCGCAAAGGCGAATATTTTATCTTTGACCGCGCCGAAGTCCAGATCCACAATGTGCTCTTCCCCGTACCATCCAGTCGCGGCAAGGGTATTCTCGTTACAGGAACCCTGCACGAAAATACCATCATCGGCCCCAATGCCAACATCATTGACGATAAGGAAGACACCTCCCTGACCAAGGAAGGCATGGATGAACTGCTCAGTGGCGCCCAAAAGTTGATCCCGAGCCTCAACCTGAAACATTCCATCGCGAATTTTGTCGGTCTGCGCCCCATGGGCAACGGCCCCTGCCTGACTCCTGGCATCAACTACAACAACGATTTCGTCATCGAAATTCCTGAAAAAGTTCAGGGCTTCGTCAATCTGGGCGGCATCGAATCCCCCGGTCTCACCTCAGCCCCAGCCATCGCTGAAAGAGTGGTCGATCTGATGAAAGACGCCGGTGAGATCTTCATTGATAAGAAAGATTGGGATCCAATTCGTCCAGCCCGACCCCGTTTCTCAAAACTGACTCACCAGGAACGCAAACTGCTGTGCGAAATTGACCCACGCTACGGCAGGATCATCTGCCGCTGTGAAAACGTCACCGAAGGCGAAATTGTCGCAGAAATTCACGCTCCGGTGCCAGCCCAGACCTACGACGCGATCAAACGCCGCACCTGGCTGGGCACTGGCCGCTGCCAGGGTGGTTTTGACATGTCGCGCGTGGTCGCGATCCTTGCCCGTGAGATGGGCGTTTCGCCCTTCGAGATCACCAAACGGGGCGAAGGCTCAGAATACCTCATCCGGACTACCAAGAACGTGGAGGTCGAAAATGTCGATTAAGAAACAATATGATGTGGTTGTAATTGGCGCCGGTCCGAGCGGTCTGGCAGCTGCCATCGAGGCCAAAAAAGGCGGCGCTGACGATGTGCTCGTCATCGAACGTGATGTCGAGTTGGGCGGTATCCTCCTGCAATGTATCCATAACGGCTTTGGCTTGCAGACTTTCAAAGAAGATCTTCCCGGGCCCGAATACGCCCAGCGCTTTATTAATGAAGCAAAATCCCTCGGGATCACTTTTTTGATGGATACCATGGTCATGGATGTGACCTCGCAGCGCAAGCTATACCTCTCCAGCAAGGATTTTGGTTATCTTGAGGTCGATGCCCATGCCATCGTCCTTGCCATGGGCTGCCGCGAACGCTCCCGCGCTCAGGTTCGCATCCCCGGCTACCGCCCCAACGGCGTCTTTACCGCGGGAACAGCCCAGCGCTGGGTCAACGTTGAAGGCTTCATGCCTGGCAATAAATTCGTCATCCTCGGTTCAGGCGATATCGGTATGATCATGGCCCGACGCCTTACTTTCGAAGGCGCCAAGGTTGAGCGCGTGCTCGAAATTCAATCTTACCTCTCCGGCCTGAGCCGTAACTACGTCCAGTGTCTCGAGGACTGGGGCATCCCCCTGCAATTGCGCCATACCATCAAAAAGATCCACGGCAAAAACCGCGTCGAAGCCATTGAATCGGTTGCGGTTGATGACAAGTGGAATTTCATCCCCGGTACCGAAGAGATCATCCCCTGCGATACGCTGCTGCTTTCGGTTGGTCTCATCCCCGAAAATGAGCTTAGCAAAAAAGCAGGCGTCATGCTCGACCCCGTCACCGGCGGCCCCTTTGTTGATGAACACTTCCAGACCAACGTACCCGGCATCTTTGCCGCAGGAAACGTGGTTCATGTTTATGACCTGGTCGATTATGTTTCCATGGCTGGTTTTGAGGCCGGTAAAAGCGCCGCTGAATTTGCGCTGGTAGAAAAAGAACGCGCTGCCCGCTACATTCCCCTCAAAGCTGGCAAAAACGTTCGCTACATTGTCCCCCACAAACTCGACAAAAAAGCCCTCGAACAGGGCGACATCAGCCTGCAGATGCGCGTCACCCAACCCATCGAGGAAGATGTCTGGCTGGAAGTCCGGGGAGAAGAGAACAGTATCGTCCGTCGGTCAGAACGCTATGTTCGCCCGGGCGAGATGGTCACCATCGTGCTCAAATCCAGCATGGCGGCCGAAGTCGAAAAGACCGGCGTCCTGACCGTCGATATCTATCCCAAATCGGAGGCATAAGATGGAAGAAAAGAACTTTATCTGCACCGCTTGCCCAATGGGCTGCAAATTGATCGTCCGCATGGAAGGCGATGAGGTCATTAAGATTTTAGGGAATCGCTGCCGCAGAGGCGAGACTTACGGTCGTCAGGAGGCGATCGCGCCGCAGCGCATGGTCGCGACTACGGTAAGGATCCCCAATGGTTTCCATCCTCTCCTGCCGGTTTACACAAAAGGAACCATTCCAAAGAGCAGGATTCCCGAGGTTCTGGCAAAGATCCGTGCCATCGAAGTCAGCGCGCCAGTCAAAGCCGAAGATGTCATCATCCCCAACATCATCGGCACCGGCGTAGACGTCATCGCCAGCCGTGACATGCCTGAAAAGTAAACGCACAAAACTGTTTTTACCACCCAAAAGACCCTGTGATACCACCGGGTCTTTTCTTATGTAGGTCGAAATTGAGAGAAAAAATCACTGGTTGATTTTTTCTCTCAATTCGACATCTCCCTTAACATATTTATGAACAAAAAAACCATCCATCCTCCGATGGAATAAGGTTTTACATTTCGCCTTATTTTGCCATCGTGGTAGAAGATCACGATTTTTTATCAAGCTTCCATTGATAAACAAAAGCGATCAACAAAGGTACAAGCGTTGCAATGGCGATCACCCAGATCAGGTAATTGATTTGCGTAATCTCAAGAAAGAACATCGTGTTGGCGGCCAGCAATCCCAACAGGGAGCTGGCGAGCATTGAAGTGGTGGCGACTTCCATCATTGCTTTTGAGCGTTGATCGGCTTCTTGTTTTGGCAGCTGGCGATACTTACGGCTGAAGAAGGAAAAAGAGCTCTCTGACATCGCCGCGGTGTAGGCCAGATTCGAGAAGATGGCTGTGTTAACGAACACAATGGCAACGATCATGTAAACCAGTCGAATATTGGCGTTGAGGCCTGGATGGAACAAAGCCTGGATCGCCAGCGTCGCTCCCAGGGAAATGTTGAGGTACATTAAGATCTTCCTTGCCATGTCTGCTCCGTATCTTTTCGCTATTTTACCTGCTTTTTCTTGTTAATTACCCGTCCGGTTCACCAGCATCCAGCTGTAAAAACAATGGTGGCGATTTGCCACCATTGTCCATTAATTGCAAAAACCAATAGAGACTTAGCTCATGGTCAAAGCCATGACAGCTTTCTGCGCGTGCAGGCGGTTCTCAGCCTCATCATAAACGACCGAGTTGGGGCCCAGAATGACCTCATCCGTGACCTCAATATTGCGGTCGGCGGGTAAAGGATGCATATAGATCGCGTCCGGTTTGCCCAGTTCCAGGCGGCGCTGGTCCATGATCCAATCTTTGTAAGAATCCTGCAATTCCTTGCCCTTGGCTGGATCGGCTGTCGTCAGCAAGGGCCCCCAGCTCTTGGCGTAGATCACGTCGGCATCCTTCATACCCTCGTCCATATCGTGGACGATCTCAAAAGAGGTGCCCCATTTTTTGGCTTCATCAGCGGCCTGCTGTTCGATCTCGGGCATCAACGGGAATTCCTTCGGGTACGCCAGGGTAACATCCATCCCAAAACGCGGCATCTGGATGATCAGCGACTGCGGCACGGAAATTGGCTTCAGGTACGAAGCCGCGTATGCCCAGGAAACAACGATCTTCTTTTTCTTCAGATCACGTCCTTTTTTCTCCATGATCGTCATCAGGTCAGCCAGGCACTGGAAGGGGTGATAAATATCGCACTGCATGTTCAAAACCGGCACGCGGCTAGCCTGCGCGACCTCGTTGAGGTAAGCGTTGCCAACCTGCCAGTCGCAGTGGCGGATCGCGATCCCGTCAAAGTAACGGCCGTAGATCTCGCCGATCTCTTTGGCGGTATCACCGTGGGATATTTGGGTGGTGCTGCTTTCGATAAAGGCGCCGTGGCCGCCGAGTTGGGCAATGCCCGCCTCAAAAGAGCCGCGGGTGCGGGTGCTGCTGAAGAAAAAGAGCATTGCCAGAACTTTATCCCGCAGGTAGGCATGCGGCTCGTTGAGCGCGCGTTTGCGTTTGAGGTCCCAGGCGACGTCCAGAACGGTTTCGACCTCCTCTTTGGAAAAATCAAGATCGCCGATCAGGTCTCGTCCGTGCAGAAATGTTTGCATTTTTCTCTCCTAAGTGAATAGTTTTGCTTATTATAATCAATCATTGCTATTTCAGAAAAAGGTTCGGTAAGGCCGATGTGCTGGGGCTTTCAGAACCCGAATTTAAAAACATCAGGAACAGCCCCGGTACCAAAAGTCGCTATTCCCATTCGATACAAAGCCCTGGCATGAATACGATCATGCCAGAGAAATCGTCTCAACACCTTTGGTATTGACCATTGTTCCCCATAGCTGCCGTCATACACCTTTCCCGATAAAAAGTCACCCCTTGTTTCCAATGCCTCAAATCCGCGCGAACGGTTTTCCAGGATCGATCCCTCATTGGACGCATCCAGTCCGATCTCACCCCAGTAATACGCGTTGACATTTTTGGTGTGGATGTACATTTCCGAAGCAGTCCGAGGGGTTGTTCCGTAAAAGGTCTTTCTTTCAGGCAAAACACTTCGCTCCTTATCTGGGAAGGAGTCATATAAGCTAAGAAAGTCACTTGCAGATTTGAGTATCAGCGATTTTAACCGCGTATATTGTCCGATGGACAGGTCTTCTTTTTCTGTCTCAAACAAGACATCAGAATCGGCATCTTTAATGCAAAGGTCACTTACTTTTTCCTGAGTGATCATTGCTTTAATGGAAGTTGGCGGGGTTTCTCCTGCCCAGAAAAACCAGGAGTTCACTTCCATCGGCATTTTATTCAGAGCTTCTTCTTTTGAAGCTCCACGGGTAAATGCGCCAATGACATTACTTGAATAAATCAAGCTGTCATTCTTATTATGTTCCCAGACACAGCGAACGATCATCTTTCCTTTCTTAAAAATCAGAGCCTTCCTTTCGGGAGGCTCTGATCTACATCTTCACGTTTACGGGATCAGGCTCGGCAGGATCGCGTAAAACTCGGTCGCCTTGACGACATCATCCAGCCTGACGCTGTCCATCACGGTATGGGCGGTCACCTCATCGCCAGGGCCAAAGCCGATCGATGGAATATTAGCCTTGCCAGCCCAATAAATACCGTTGGTGCTGAACGACCACTTGCCGGACGGCTCATAGTCCAGACCGATCAGCTCGCGCGCCTTCAAGCCAGCCTGTACCAGATCGTGATCTTCGTCCAAAGCCCAGGCGGGGAAATACTTTTCGACCGGGAAGACAAAGCCGGTATAAGATGGCTCATCGTAGAAAAGCGCTTCAACCGTCACACGCTCCTTAAACTCCGCTGGGATCAGGGCTTCCACCTGCGCGATGGCTTCTTCTTCGGTTTCGCCAAAGGTCATGCGCCGATCGATGTAGATCACTGCCTCATCAGGAACAGCGTTGATGCTGGGGGTCTTCACGGTCATATCCGAAACCGTGATCTTGCCGTGGCCCAGGAAGGGATGATCTCCCAAAGAAGGTTCAAGATCGCGAATGCCTTCAATCACAGGCAGAAGCAGGTAGATGGCATTGATGCCAACGTGATTGCTGGCAGCGTGAGCTGAAACGCCCTTGGCTGTAACTTTCATTTCAATGCGGCCCTTGTGTCCGCGGTAGACCAGCATTTTAGTCGGCTCGCCGATGACCACAAAATCGGGTTTGATACCGGGGTCAACTTCGACAAAAGTATTTGGGGCGATACCATCGCACCATTCTTCCATATTGCCGAAATACCAGGCTGTCCAACCGTCCAGCAAACCCAGATCACGGGCAAAGGACATGCCGTAGACCATGCCGGGGGTGGAACCCTTTTCATCGCAGGCTCCGCGGGCATACAAAACGCCGTCTTCAACTTTGCCCTCAAAGGGGTCCCACTGCCATTCTTCAGGATCACCGACACCTACCGTATCAATGTGCGAGTCGAAGACGATCGTGCGCGGGCCGTTGCCGATGCGGCCTAAAATATTGCCCATTTTGTCAAATCGCACTTCGTCAAATCCTAATTTGCGCATTTCTTCGGCAATGCGCTCGCCAACCGGCCCGATCAAGGATTCGTAGCTGGGGATGGCGCAGATCTCACGCATGAAGCGAACGATATCATCCCTCTTTTCCTCTGTTTTTTGTTGAATTTCGCTGATGATCTCTGGTGGAAGCATTTTTCTCCTTTTTATCCTTTGTTTTCTTTGGATGTGGATAGATTATAATTGGTCAAACAAAACCCTTGGTTCATTAATTTTAAGATAAGTGAGTAAACATGGATATCTTATCATCGAAAACACTTACAGGCAATTTATTCAGGAAGCCCGAACTCAACTGGGGCATTCTTAGCACCGCCCGCATCAACGGGAAGGTCATTCCAGCCATCCAGAACGCCAAACATAACAATGTGGTGGCAATTGCCAGCCGTGAGCTAACCCGCGCGCGCAGCTTTGCCGATAAAGTCGGCGTGCCGGTCGCCTATGGCAGCTATGACGATCTGCTGCGCGATGTCAACGTCCACGCGGTTTACATTCCTCTGCCCAATCACGAACACATGCCCTGGACGATCAAAGCCCTGCAGGCCGGCAAACATGTGCTGGTTGAAAAACCCTTCGCCCTGAACGCGGATGAGGCCCAGCAGATGGTCGGGACTGCCATTGAAAAATCGCTGGTGTTAATGGAAAACTTCATGTATCGCCACCACCCGCGTATTCCGAAAGCCATTGAGATGATCAAAAAGGGCGAGATAGGGAAGGTGCGCTTTATTCAAAACAGTTTCACATTTCCGCTCGAAAACCCGGATGACTTTCGCCTGGTGCCGGGGATGGGAGGCGGCGCGCTGTATGACCTTGGCTGTTATTGTGTTAATTTCCAACGCCTGATGCTCGGGCGCGAACCGATCGCCGTTCAGGCGCGCTATCACGAAGGCGGTTCGGGAGTCGACCTGCAAATGCTCGCCAGTCTCGATTATGGCGATCAGATCTACGGCACCTTCGAGGTGGCTTTCAATGCTACCCGCCAGCAATTTGCCCGCGTCGTTGGGACCGAAGGCATCATGACCCTCGATTGGCCTTTCAACCAGGACAATAAAGGGGTCTCGATTTTGTTGGAGCGCGGCGATGACCACACCAGGACAAACTACCGCAGCGAAAACACCTATCAAAACCTGATCGAGCATTTTTATCAGGTCGCGGTTCGGAAAGAAAAACCGCTTTATCCCCTTGCCGACGCGGTCAAAAACATGGTCGTGATCGACGCCCTCTTCCAGTCCGCGATCGAAGATGGAAAGTTAATAACCTTAGCAAAATAACAGGATAAGTAAAATGTACGGACGGTGGCCTGTGCCCGCGAAGCAGCGCTTGTCCCCGTCCGCTGCCTCTTTACATCAAATTCTTCGTCTTCAATTTTCATGAAAAGAACAAGCCCCTCTTGCGAAGGGCTTGTTTGTTTTTTGCGTCGAATCCTATGGATTCGGTGTGCTCGTCCGGGTTGGGGTTGCACTCGGAATCGGAGTTGCGATATTTACCGGTATTTTCAGGAGATCGCCAACATTGAGCAGTGATGTCTCACTCAATAATGGGGTAATGCGGTTGGCTGTCCGATAGCGGTTTGTCTCGGCGATGATCTGCGGAATCGTAGAACGGAAGAACCGTGTGATTGTAATCCAGTTCGCTCCGGATTCAACATAGTAGTCGATGATCGTACCGGGAGCAAGATCGGTTGGAACCGGCGTTGAAGTTGGCATTTCCTGCCAGCTCGGCGGCACCTTGATGACCTGACCTTCGCGAATAATGCAGGGTTCACCCAAACCAATACCGTTGACATAAAACAGCATGTCCAGGCTGACATCAAACTTCACCGCCACATCATAACAGGTAAAATCCTCAGCCTGCACGATATAATCAAAAGGCCCGTCCAGCGTTGGAGTGGGGGTAATGGTGGGCGTCTCGGTCGGTGTGCTCGTGATCGTCGCCGTATTGGTTGGGGTCACCGGGGTTGGCGTAAAGGTCATGGTTGGCGTGGGAGTTTTGGTGCTGAACAGCGAAATTCCTCCGCCGTCACCTAAAACACCAGTCGCCCACAGGACGATCAGCACCAGGCCAATCAGAACCAACAAGGCTGCCAGTGCGATAAGGATTGACTTATTACTTCGTCGTTTTTTTCGGTAGGAAGATAATAAACTTCCGGAACTTTTCTTTGCCATAATTTCCTTCCTTTTAATATATGCAGAAGCAGAAAGGTATATTCCCTGAGTTAGATTTCAGTTAATTTCACTTCAAGTATACCATTTTTGAGCATTGTCAAGAAAAGCTCGCCATGATCTCAAATCCTGCGTTCTATCCATGGACAAGATCAGGAGAACAATGCTTTATCCCTCAGCTTTGCGGCGCAATTCTTCTTCCACGATCTGGATACCGCCAGAAGAGCCGATGCGGTTCGCTCCAGCCGCGACCATGCGAACAGCATCCTCATAGGTACGAATGCCGCCCGCGGCTTTAACGCCCATCTCGGGGCCGACCACGCCGCGCATCAAGGCCACATCCTCGACCGTTGCTCCGCCAGTCGTGAGACCAGTAGAAGTTTTCACAAAATCAGCTCCGGCTTCTTTCACCAACAAACAGGCGGTAACCTTTTCATCTTCGGTCAGCAGGCAGGTCTCGATGATCACTTTCACGATCGCCCCTCCCGCATGCGCAGCCATTACAACACCCTGAATATCGCGCGCGACAGCAGCCAGATTTCCGGCTTTCAATTCGCCGATGTTCATGACCATGTCAACTTCAACCGCGCCATCCTTAACAGCCCGTTTTGTCTCACTGATCTTGGTCTTGGTCGCCATGGCGCCCATGGGGAATCCAACGACACCGCAGGTCTTCACCTGGCTGCCGCCCAAAACCCGCTTGCAGTGCCTGACCCAGTAACCGTTCACGCACACCGCCCCAAAGCCATAATCCAGCGCTTCCTGGCAGAGTTTGTTGATCTGTGTTACGGTCGCGTCTGCCTTAAGCAGGGTGTGATCGATCATTTTCGCCAACTCGCTTTGCCCTTTGCGCTCTGGGTTCAGATTCTGGGAAAAAACGCGCCTGATGCGCCCTTTTTGGTCAAAAACCGTTGTAATTTTCTTGTCTTTATATCCTGATACTTTCTCACTGTTTTGAGAAACTTTTTTCTGTTCGCTCATTTGTCACTCTCCTGTAATGATCTGCTTGCCCGCAAAACGCTTGCGGTTGGCATGGTTTGGTTTATGATTATGGAAAGGATCCTAAACCACCACGGAGATTAATCATAACGAAACTGCCATGAAAAGTCCAGAATTAATGACCGCAACTGCCATCGCGCACCCCAACATTGCATTTATCAAGTACTGGGGGAACCGCGATGATGCCTTACGCCTGCCCTGCAACTCCTCCCTTTCCAGCAATCTGGCCGGGCTTGAAACGCGCACAACGGTTCTTTTTGATCCATCATTCACAAAAGATCGCTTTGTACTGGAGGGAAGAGCGCAGGAAGGCGCTTCCTTAAAACGTGTGGCTGATTTTCTGGACCTGGTAAGAAATCTGGCGCGGCATGATATCTACGCGCAAGTGGACAGCGCGAATAACTTCCCCGCTGGAGCTGGAATTGCCTCTTCAGCTTCAGCCTTTGCCGCCCTGGCGTTGGCTGCCTCAACCGCAATCGGATTGAAGCTCTCCGAAAGCCAGCTTTCCCGGATCGCCCGGCGCGGTTCCGGCTCTGCCAGCCGTTCCATACCGGACGGTTTTGTCCAGTGGCAGGCTGGGGAAGGCGACGCGGACTCTTTCGCTTACTCGATCGCGCCTGCCGATCATTGGGACCTGGTCGATCTGATTTGCGTGCTCGACAGCGGGCACAAAACGGTCGGTTCAACCGCCGGGCACACCCTCGCCCACACTTCACCCCTGCATGCCCTTCGTCAGGAACGCGTTGCGGAACGGGTCGAACTTTGCCGCAAAGCCATTCTCGAGCGGGATTTTGCCCTTTTCGCGGATGTGGTTGAGGAAGATTCCGAATTTATGCACGCGGTCATGCGCACCAGCACTCCTCCGCTGGTCTATTGGCTGCCCGAGACAGAGATCATCCTCTGGCAGGTCAAACAGTGGCGCAAAGCGGGCCACGCGCTCTGCTGCACAGTCGATGCCGGCCCGAATGTGCACGTCCTGACGCTTAAAAATGAAGTTGATTGGGCGCTGCAGGAGCTTGGCAAGCTCCCTGGTGTCAAACAGATCTATCAGGCTGGGGTTGGTCAAGGCGCACGGCTGGTTGATGAAAATTAATTGACGAAAGATCGTCCTTGCGCACCTTTGGTTGCCTATGTAGTGGCGGACATGGATATCCGTCCATTTTTTAAGCCCAACAATTAAAGGAAGATCAGGCTGAAAATGCCGAGGATCAGGAGGGATGACAGGATCTTACCCAGGAAAATATGATCCGCCCGCAGGGCAAGATACAAGAAAACGGTAATGATCGCTTCCAGGGCAAAGATGGCGACCTGGAGGCGGAATTTCTGGCTGGGGTTGAGGTTAAATTTCATGCTCCCGCTCCCATGAAGAACGCCCAGAGGAACATCGCGACCGCCGCCAAACTGATCAGCACGAGCAGCAGCGGCAGTAGTTTGCGCAAAACGATTCCCTCCTGATTGGCCAGGCCAACTGTCGTGCAGCTGACGATCAATTTGGCAGGGGACATGACCGAAGCAAAAGACGCCCCTGCGTTTTGGCCAGCCAGGATGAGCGGCACGCTCAGATTCAGTAATTGGGCGGACTCCTTCTGGATGACGCCAAAAAGAATGTTGCTGTTGGAGTTTGAACCCGTCAGGAAGGCGCCCAGCGCGCCCAAAAAAGGCGACATGGCGGGATAAAGGCTGCGGTTGATCGCTTCGCTGATCCCGCGGGCGATCAGGCTGGTCATGCCGGTATGGGTCATGATGGTGGAAACACCCACCATCGTGATGACGCCCAGGCTGGCGCCAATGGCGCTGTGTGCGAGCCGACTGAGGATCCGGCGCAGTGCCCCCGCTTTGAAGTAGCCCTTAATATGGAAGATGAGAGAAGAGATCAGGATCGAATACATCAAAACCGAACCCGGGTGGGAAAAGAACCTGATCGGGTCTGATTGCTGCGCCGGGGTGACGAGCCCAAGAGCGCTGACCACTTCCGGATAGCCAATGGAAAACTGCGCCCGCGAAAGAAACTGATTGAGCGGTTTGATCAGGATGATCAGAAAACCAATTCCAACCAATAGGATGTAGGGCATGATGGTCAGGAGGAAGCTTTGCTTGTTTTCGGTTGGGCTGGTTGGTTCGGCTTTGCCGCGATAGGCTGGCAGACGGGTGATCAGGAACATGGTCAGCAAGCCCATCAGTGAGGGCCCGATCGAGCCAAGCGACCATAGCCCGTTCGTGACCAGGACCCAAAGCGTGAGGGACATCACGGCGCTGATGGCGAGGATGGCGGGCATGGTCTTCAACAGGCTTTTCCAACCAGTGCTGAGAACGGTTATGATGCCGGCGATCGGGACGTAAGAGAGCGCGAAGAACGCTGCCGCGTAAGGGGCGATCTGGATGCCGGGGACAGCGGTGACGCTGATGAGGCTTTCATAGGCGGACGCCATTGAGCCAAACGCGACCGCCCAACTGTGCCCGATGGCAGTCAGAACCACTGCGAGGATGGGACTAAAGCCCAGGCTGACGAGGATCGGCGCGCAAACGGCGACCGGAACGCCAAACCCACCCATGCCTTGCAGAAAAGAGGTAAGCAGGAAGGCGATGGTGAGCACCTGCAGGCTGCGGTCGCTGGAAAGGTGGGGGATCGCCTCGCTGATCATGCGGATGGCGCCGACTTCGTTCGCCAGGCTGTAGAGCAAAAGCGCGCCCCAGATGATGTAGAGCAGGTTAAAGGAGAGGAACAGCGACTTGATCTGCGACCAGGCGAGGATCTTCCAGGTGCCGCCAAAAAAAGCCACGCTGACGACCACGGTCACGATCCAACTGGCGGCGCTGGAACGCATCCCTCCCCATTTGAATGCGAGCATGAGGACCATGACAGTCAGGATGGGGAGAAAGGCCAGCAGCCAGGATAGCGGTGTCAGTTCCATATTCCGGCTATTATACGCCTGATGAATAGGAACGCAGGGCAAAAATGCGCGAATTGGGCGATGGAACATTGTGCGAAAAATCCAGAGATCAAAAACCATCAATTTCCACGAAAAAGGTTGACTGATGGTAGAATACTGCTTACCTGTTTCGGGGCGGTGGCGGAATAGGCAGACGCAACGGACTTAAAATCCGTCGGTGGTGACACTGTGTGGGTTCGACCCCCACCCGCCCTATAGAGACCTTTACGGGTCTCTTTTTTTATGCTGGCTCGAGTAGGTCTGGAAGCCTCCTCGCATTTTAATGACCAGCAATTCTCTACATGAAAAAAGTATTGGGTTGAAAGTTTGTGTCGCTAATAATTTTAAAATACAAAAATGTATCTGGTCATTTAATGTGCATAAGTAGCGGACGGGGTCAAGCCCCGTCCTTACAGGTCTTACAGGTCGATTTCGGTCCAAAAAAACACTCGCTTGAGGAAAGGGGAATCTGAGCTATAGAAATTACATGCTGAGAAATGCTGTTTAATAACCGAAAAGATTTGTCAGGGCTCATGAAGCGTTTATAATAGAGGTGGGTAAGCAAATGAAGCGCTCATTTTCTTTTTACGCGATCACGATTCTGATTCTGGCAATCCTGCTGAGTTCCTGTCTTGTTCCTGAAGGTCCGGATGGCGACCCGACTGCCACGGCGCAGCCGATCTTCCCGCCGACCCTTTCGGAGACGCAGGATCCGCTCCAACCGATCAACCCAACCCCAACTCCAAACCTCAATAACCCCAATCCTGTTCGCATCACCGAACTGGAATACCTGCAGGAAGATACCGAAGTGCTGGTGATGGCAAAGCTGTTCAATACGCTCTCGGATGCCATTTTGCGGGATGTTTTGCTTGAAGTTCAGGCGCTGGATGCCGTCGGCAATCGGATCGCGCTTGAACGCGTTTCTTTTCGCTACCTTTTTCCCCGCGAAACAACCGGCTTTGTGCAGGAATTTCAACTCAACGCCGGGCTGGAGATCGCCACGGTGGAAGTGCATGTCATTGATGGTCTGATCGACCGCGGGCTCAAATACAAGCAAGCGCTGACGGTCAGCAATACCGCCGCCTTCCGTGTTGGCAACGATTATTCCGTGACCGGTTGGCTGAGCAATGCTGACCCGTACACCTATACCCAGGTGAAGTTGAACGCCATCGCCTACAATCAGGCTGGCCAGATCGTTGGCGGCGGTTGGAAAATTTTCGATTTTTTGCCTGAAAAAGATCAGGTTGGTTTCAATCTGCGCGTCAACGCCAAACGTGGTGAAACGGTCGATCATGTCGAGGTGCATCCCTGGCTGACAAGTTATTCTGCCTCTCTGGAAGGGGGTAACTGGTGGAATTCGCTAAAAAAAGGCGAGTGGAATTTCGTCGTTGATCGCTACCATCAGTTCGCGGGTGGCGCGATGATCGAAAATCAGACCGACCGAATGCTGACAGAGACTTTTTACATTCTGACTGTCTCTGATGAAAACGATCGCATTTGCCAGGCCAGCAATGGTTATATTGACGTGATCTGGCCGAAAGAAAAAGTGGCTTTCGCGATCGAAGCCCTGCAGCTGCCCAAAGAATGTGAGGGCAAGACGGTCGATTTCGTGCTTGTACCGGGCGAATTTGGCCAATTTCCGATCGAATTCAATCCATTGGGAACGTCCCAGACCAGTTTTAGCGATGAAAACCATGTCAGCGTTAGTGTAATTAATAATCTGAACGCCGCGGTCAGCCAAAGCCGAGTTTATGTCGTTTTGCGCAACCAAGACGGAAGGATCGTTGGCGGCGGCTATCAGACCACAGAAATCATCCGTGGGGGCAGTTATGTGAATGTCAGTGTGCCGGTTGCCTATCTGGGTTCGCCCGATAGCCTGAGCATCACGGCTTTCGCCACCTTACCCTACGGCGTTGAATTCGGACAATAATCAGGAGAGAAAAATGAAGTTACATCCAGGTTTACGCAGGTTTATACCGACCGTCATCGAACCCCTTAGCCCGGTTCCAGCCGATATTGAGATCGCTCAGGCTGCAGAGCTCAAGCCGATCACTCAGATCGCTGAGGAAATGGGACTGCGACCCGAAGAACTGGAGCTTTACGGTGAGCACAAAGCCAAGATTAAGCTGAGCGTTTTGGATCGATTGGCTGACGCGCCTGACGGTAAATATGTTGATGTAACCGCGATCACGCCGACGCCATTGGGCGAAGGCAAGACGACCACGACGGTTGGCCTGAGCCAGGCTTTGGGCGCTCATCTCGGACGAAGTGTCATCACCTGTATCCGTCAACCATCGCAAGGTCCGACCTTTGGGATCAAGGGTGGGGCGGCTGGCGGCGGCTACTCACAGGTCATTCCGATGGAAGATTTCAACCTACACATGACCGGTGATATTCACGCGATCACAGCGGCCAACAACCTCCTGGCAGCCGCGATCGATACCCGCATGTTCCACGAAGCCGGCCAGAATGATAAGGCGCTTTTCAATCGTCTTTGCCCGAAGGATAAAAAGGGCAAACGCTATTTTGCCCGCGGGATGCAGGGGCGCCTGAAGAAACTGGGCATCACCGAGACGGATCCCGACCTGCTGACCGAAGAACAAAAAGCAAAATTCGCCCGCCTCGATATTGACCCTGCCACCGTTACATGGCGCCGGGCTGTTGATGTCAACGATCGCATGCTGCGCGGTATCACCGTTGGCCAGGGAGCCCAGGAAAATTTTGAGCTGCCAACCAATTATTACATCAGTGTCGCCAGTGAATTGATGGCGATCCTGGCGCTGGCAACCAGCCTGGAAGATATGCGCGAGCGCATCGCCAGGATCGTGATCGGCCAAAGTCGGGCCGGTGAGCCGGTAACCGCGGACGACCTCGGCATTGCCGGGGCGCTGACGGTGCTGATGAAAGACACGATCAAGCCAACGCTGATGCAAACGCTGGAAGGCACACCGGTTTTGGTTCATGCCGGGCCCTTCGCCAACATCGCCCACGGCAACAGCTCGATCATGGCAGACAAGATCGCGCTGAAACTGGCGGATTTCGTCGTCACCGAGAGCGGCTTTGGCGCTGATATGGGCATGGAGAAGTTCTTTGATATTAAATGCCGCTATTCCGGCAACAAACCGGACGTGGTTGTGCTGGTCACGACCGTTCGGGCTTTAAAAATGCACGGCGGTGGGCCGAAAGTGACCGCTGGCGCGCCGCTGGCGCCTGAATATGTTGACGAAAACCTTGAGCTGGTGGAAAAAGGCGCTGGCAATATGCTGGCGCACGCCGAGATCGCGCGAAAATTTGGCGTTCCGGTGGTTGTGGCGGTCAATCGCTTCCCGACCGATACGGACGCGGAGCTTGACCTGGTGCGGAAGATCGCGCTTGGGCATCCGGCGATCGTGGACGCGGTCGTCGCGGATCACTTCAGCCAGGGCGGCAAAGGCGCGGTCGCTTTGGCAGAGGCTGTCGTGAAGGCTTCAGAGCTGCCGACTGACTTCCGCTTCCTCTACCCGCTTGAGTATTCGATCAAGGAAAAAATTGAGACCATCGCGCGGGAAGTTTATGGCGCTGATGGGGTTGATTACAGCCCGCTGGCTGAGGAAAGAATTGCGGAATACACACGGCTTGGCTATGACCGCCTGCCGATCTGTATGGCCAAGACGCATCTGAGCCTCAGCCATGATCCGGAGCTAAAGGGCGTGCCGAAGGGGTTCCGTATCCCGATCCGTGATATCAGCGCGTCGGTCGGAGCAGGCTTCGTTTACCCGCTTTTGGGGACGATGAGCACCATGCCAGGTCTGCCAACCCGTCCTTCCTATTATGATATCGACATCGATTTCGAGACTGGCAAGATATTGGGGTTGAGTTAATTTAAAAAAGCACAATACAGGCCAATACTTCTTTGGCAGTACGAAAAACGTCTCTGTTTCAGGGACGTTTTTTTATCTGAAAATGTTTTGTGTTTATTAACGAATTTCGCGAACCCATTCAGGCTTGATTCGCGGTCATATTGGTTTGATCAACTGCTCTTTTGTGCATCAGGTGGATTCCGATGTGACCGATCCCGAGAATGATGATGGAAATGCCGAGCGCGATGTTCTTTCCATAAATTGCCAGTAGAAAAAACGCCAGGACAGGCAGTGTGGCGAGGGCGACAGGGACGCCGAGGAAGCTGCTGTAAAAGTCCTGCATCGTTTTTTCGCTTTTGAAGTAGCGGATCCAGTTGAGCTCATAAAGCAGCATCATGACAAACGCCGCCGCCAGCCACCAGGACCAGTTTGACCAGGACTTGAGATTAAAGTCGGAAAAGATGAGCGCCGTGCAGGTTACTAAAACCTGCCCGATCCTCTCGAAGGAGAAAAGCACCTTGTTTTCTTTTTGGACATATTTTTCATAATCCTTTGGCTGATTCTTTGTCCAAATAAGGTTTGGGATCGTTAGCATTAAAAGAAAGATCAAACCCACATAGGAAAATCCAAAATTCATGCTTTTCCTCCATTCATTTCATCTGGTCGCGCGATAAAACAACAGCTCTGGCATCAGGCTCAACCGTATTCTTGTTAGCAATTTTAGTACAGCTTGAGCGAATGTTTTGCGATGAGCTTTACAAAACCGTTTAAATTGTTGTCCTGGCAGGCTATCCCTCTTCAGGATTAAAAAACAAAGAAAAAAAGAGGAACCCTCCTGAGTTCCTCTCTGTACCTGGACGCTAAAACCGAATCAACGGATACTGTTACACAAGCTTAGTATCCTGAAGCTGCTTGTAACGTTCGATCTGCGGGGCGATCTGGGCCAGGGAGGCAGCCCAGAAGGCTTTGGTGCGAATGTCGATGCCGAAGCGGGCAGCCAGATCCGCAGCAGAACCCTCACCCGTGCTCGCCAGGAGGGCCTTATAGTCCTGCACAAAGGCAGCGCCCTTTTCCCGATAGATCGCGTACAGGCCTTTGGCGAACAGGTTGCCAAAGGCGTAGGGGTAGTTATAGAAGGAAATGCCGGTGCTGTAATAGTGCGGCTTCCAGGTCCAGGCGAATTTGTTCATCACCTCAGGGTCGATGCCGTCGCCATAACTATCGCGCTGCGCCTGAAGCATGATCCCGCTGATCTCGTCAGCGGAGAGGGTGGCGTTTTTGCGGCGTTCAAAAACCTCTTTTTCAAACAGGAAGCGTGAATAAATATCGACGATGGTCTGGGCGTCGCTGGAGATGGAAGTCTCAAGAACGGCCAGTTCGGTGGCGGGGTCTTCGATCTGTTTGAGCAGGGCATTCAGGACGATCGTTTCGCACATGATCGAAGCGGTCTCTGCCAGCGTCATTGGAGTTTGGGTCTCCAAGGGAGTTTTCCTGGCCTGGAACGCGCAGTAATTATGCCAGGCGTGGCCAAGTTCGTGGGCGAGGGTCATGACCTGGTCGAATGAACCGTCAAAGTTAGACATGATCCGGCTTTCTTTGGTCGCGTCAATGCCCATGCAATAGGCGCCGCCGCGTTTGCCGGGGCGCTGCAGCGCGTCGATCCAGTTGTTCTCGAAAGCGTTTTGGGCAAAATCTGCCATTTCCTGCGAGAAGCTGCCGTAGTTTTTTAGAATGATCTCCCTGGCTTCTTCAAAGGTATAGGTCTTGTCAACGCTGCCGACTGGCGCGAACAGGCTCCACCAGGGTAACTTTTCCGTACCAAGCAATTTGGCTTTGGCGCGGAAGTAGTCGCGGAACATGGGTAAGGCGTCCCTGATCGCCTCGACCATCGCCTCAAGCGTGGCGCGGTCGATGCGGGCCATATCGAGAGAAGAGTGCAGGCAGTCCTCGCGCCCACGTTTGCGGTCGAGCGTGTTGACCTCCCCTTTGACGCCGTTCAGACAGGCAGCCAGGGTTTCTTTCATTTCTTCAAAGGTTGCCATTTCGAGCTTGTAGGCGCGCTCCCGAACATCCGCCGATGGGTGGCTACGCAGGTTGATCAGGGCAGGCAGGGGTAGGGTTTGCACTTTTCCATCGAGCTCAAACTGGACCTCTTTCTGAGAGGTGAGCGTGCCCTGCAGGTTGCCCCAGGCGGAACCGCCAGATAGGGAAAGCTCATTGGCAAGCTCTTCTTCAGCTTCGCTCATCTGATACTGACTTTGCTCGGCATACTCGCGCAGAATAAAAGCGTGTTCGCGAGCGGAACCAGGCAGCTCAAGCGCCGTGGGAAGCTGATCGGCAATTTTGCCCAGCCAGGCGACGATGCGCGTGTTGATGTTTTGCAGGGGCAGGAGCCCGATCTCAAATTTTGACTGGAGCTGCTCGGCGGCTTTGTCAAAGGAATCGGTGCTGGTGATACCGTAAAGGTAAGAGCCGATCGTGCTCGCTCTGACATGCAGGGAATTTAATCTGTCCACCAATTGACTCAACAAATGGCTGAGCTTTTCTGCGCCTGCAGGAGCCCCCTGAAGGGGGAAAAGTTCATTTTCAAAAAAAGTAGTCAGGCTTGTGACATCGTCCTGCACGGAGGCAAGGTCTTGTTCTAATTTTGGGTCATCGAGCCCTGTATAAATGTTGCTGAGGTCCCAGCGGGGAATGTTTTCGGTCATTCGCTCTCCTTTATTGCTTTTTACTCATTATACACAGGTGGGGTAAAGCCTTGTTGGATTCGGTCAAATATTCGATCTTTTCAAATACGAGCGGAAATACCCGGAGGGCATAGCACTTCGTGCCGCGCACAGGTCTCGCCTCCTGGTCACCAGGAAACAAACCGAACTTATGAGTACAGTACGGATGGGGCCTGTGCCCGTCAGGGTATTATTCCCGTCCGCTGTTTATGATATTAAGGCTACTGTCTTCATTAAAAGGTTCTGATGCTACGATTGCACTGGTTTTGCGAAAAAATTTGTGGTATTGCTTCATTATCTAAATCAAATCTAAATAACTTTATGTATAATTCCAGAATTCATGGAAATTCGTCCATGAATTTGCATCCCTTTTACTGTTTTTACGAACCACAATTGAATTAAGGAGAACAAATGTCACATAAGAAAGTTTTAATCGTTTTTATCCTTATCCTGATGCTCCTTGCCAGCGTCGCCAGCCCGGTTGCGGCTGATCCTCCCGAAACCACCCGTATTTGGGTTAGCTATAAAGACAGCGCCGGGCCCAGCGTGCTCAAGATGTTGACCGGGAATGGTGCCAAAGTTCATTTTGACTTCCCTGAACTGGGTGCTTATGTCGTAAGCGTTCCTACGGCTGCCCTCAATGGCATTCTCAATAATCCCTTTGTACTGGATGTTGAGGAAGACGCCTTGCGTTATCCGATCCAAAGCATGGAATCTCAGGTCACCGACCAGGCTTACTCTGTGTTGGAACAAACCGGACAAGTTGTTCCATACGGCATCGATTTGGTTCAGGCTCGCGATGTTTGGGATGCGAATCGCGATGGCGTTGTTGACGCTGGAGCTCCAACGGCAGCAAATCGCACCCTTTGTATCATTGACTCCGGTTATTATCAGGGTCACGAAGACCTGCCCAACGCGATCGGTGGCTATTCACAGGTTGATGACGATTGGTCTCGTGATGGCGGCGGACATGGTTCGCACGTTGGCGGAACCATCACTGCTGAAAACAATCCCTATGGTGTTGTCGGTGTGATCCCTGGGACGGTTAATCTTTACATTATTAAATTCTTCAATGATGCAGGTAAGGCAACTTACGCATCCAACCTGGTCGATGCGTTAAGCCGCTGTCGGGCGGCTGGCGCGAATGTTGTCAGCATGAGTCTGGGTGGCCCACAATATGTTCGTGCGGAAAATACCGCTTTCACGAGTGCGTACAATGCCGGTGTTCTCAGCGTTGCGGCAGCAGGAAACGACGGTAATACCGGGCTTTCCTATCCTGCCTCTTATACTTCGGTCATGTCTGTGGCCGCTGTCGATTCCAATATGAACTGGGCTGATTTCTCCCAATACAACAGTCAGGTCGAAATTGCTGCGCCAGGTGTGAATGTGCTCTCGACTGTGCCTTATATCGAAACCAACAAAGTTACTGTCAGCGGTGTCGATTACAACGGCGGTCACATCGAATATTCTGCCCGTGGCACTGCCAGCGGCAGCCTGGTTGATGGAGGTCTCTGTGGAACAACTGGTTCCTGGAGCGGCAAGGTTGTTTTATGCCAGCGCGGTGATTACGATTTCTTTACGAAAGTTAATAATGTTAAAAACAGCGGCGGCGTGGCGGCCATTATTTACAATAATGTACCAGGTGATTTTGGAGGAACACTTGGTGATGGCAACAGCTCTACCATCATTGGTATTTCACTTAGCCAGGAAGCCGGGCAATTTTTGGTTGCCAATAAACTGGGACAGACCGCAACCGTTTTTAGCGCGGTGGATCAACCAGCCAGCGGTTACGAATATTACAACGGCACTTCCATGGCGACCCCCCATGTCTCCGCGGTGGCAGCCCTGGTTTGGAGCGCGGTGCCAAACAAGACCAATGCTGAAATTCGCGCGGCTCTGACCGCGACCGCACTTGATCTGGGCACACCTGGCCGCGATGTTTATTACGGTTATGGTCTGATTCAGGCCAAAGCAGCTCTTGACTATCTTGGCGGAACAACACCTCCGGTAGAGAATACAGCCCCTACGCTCGCGATCAGCAGCCCATCAAATAACAGCAGCTTTACGCTCGGCGACGCGATCACCTTTACAGCCAGTGCCAGCGATGCTGAAGATGGCAATCTGAGCGGATCGATCGTTTGGAAACTGAACGGCGGCATTCTGTATAACGGAGCATCTTTCACCAAATCTGATCTACCGACCGGTACTCATACTTTGGAAGCCAGTGTTGTTGACAGCGGCGGTTTGACTGCCAGCCAACAGGTCACGGTAAATGTTACCGAGCCGAGCTCAGCGCAAGCACTTTCTGCGACGATCACAACGAACGCTGCTTCATATTACAATTTTGCCCGGGTTTACGGCACGGTTACAGTTGTGGATCAAAATGGCGCGCCTGTGCCGTCCGCCAGTGTCAGTGTTTTGCTCACGACAGCGAATGGAACCAGAACAACCTTCACCGGAACAACCGGATCAAATGGAACCTATACCTTTAGTTATCGAATCAACGCCCGTAAGACAGGTTATGGCACTTATTTACTTGAAGCAACAGTAACCAAGGCCGGATATCTGCCCGCGACTGCTGATACAAGCTTCCTCGTTAGATAAAATTGGAAAATTAAGGGGAAACTGCCGACCTTCTGGTCGGCAGTTTTATTTTAATCATCATCACTCGTTTACGAGTTGAGCTTATTTGTTGTTGAAAAATTCAATGGCAGCGTTCAATTGCGGATCGATGCCAGCTTCATATTCTTCCTGGGTGTATTCGACCACGATGTCAGGGGTAAGGCCGATCTCGCTGATCTGATGCTCGTTGGGGGTGATCCAGCGCGCGATGGTGATGCGCACGCCGCCCTCTTCGCTTCGCAGTGGGATCCAGTTTTGCACAGAGCCTTTGCCGTAGCTGGTCACGCCGATCAGGGTTCCGCGGTCATAATCCTGAATTGCCCCGGCGGTAATTTCGGAAGCCGAAGCGGTGCCTTCATTAATAAGCACAACCAGCGGGATTTCGGTCGCCAGTCCGCCCGTATTGGCGCGGTAGGTCTCGCGGCTGCCATCGCCATATTCTTCGTACATGATCACGCCGTTGGCGATGAACTCAGAGCTTACCTCAATGGCAGTGACCAGATAGCCACCGCCGTTGCTGCGCAGGTCAAAAATGAGCCCTTTCGGATTTTGTGCCATCAGTTCCTTCAGGGCGGCGCGCAGTTGGGCCGTCGCCTGCTCGTTGAAGGTATGCAGGGCGACATAGGCAATGTTTCCTTCCAGCATCTCATAATCCACCACTGGAACCTGGATCACGGCACGCGTGATCGTCATCTCAAGGGTCTCTTCCCCGCGTCGGATCGTCAGGGTGACGGGCTCGCCAGCTGGCCCCAGGATCTTCTTCAGGGCCAGGTCGCCGGGAACGCCGGTCATGTCTTCGCCATTGATGGCAATGACCTGATCTTTGGCGCGCAGACCTGCTGCCTCGGCCGGGGAGCCTTTCATCGGCGAGATAACCTCAACATATTCGCCGGATGTATCAACCCAGGCGCCGATACCGGTGTATTCGCCTTCCATTTCGGCGTTGGCCTGCTGGAACTGCTGGGGGTCCATGTAGGAGGTGTGCTTGTCACCGGTGGCGGCCAGCATGCCCTGAATGGCGCCCCGCATCAGGACCAGGTCGTTCAGTGGCTGATCGACGTAGTTCTCGTGCAGCAGATTCCAGCTTTCCCAGAAGGGCTTGAACAGTTCTTCCAGCTCTTCGGGCGTGGTGGCCTGCACAATTTCGGTTGGCGTCACCTCGTCCGTGGCGTCGTGACCCGTCGTTACGTCCTTCGGCGGTTGGACGGGGTTGTTGTTGACGGGTTGGGTGGCGCTCAGACCGAGCGCCTCGCGCAGCGGGTTGCGGGGCAGGATGCTGCCGACCACAAATCCGCCAAAAAATGTTACTACCAGCAGCGCTATCAGAGCGATAGCCAACAGGCATGAACGTAATCCTTTATTTTCCATAATTCTCCATTCAGAAAAAACTATTTCTTGATTGTACTCTCCAGCTTTGTCAAAAAGGCTGGCAAAGCGGATAATTTTATAATTTGAGGATGGTCGCAGCCTTCCACATGCCTGGCAGAAACCAACAAGGTATACATTCCAAGCGCTCTGGCGGAATCGAGGTTGCTGACGCGATCGTCAACGAAGAGGCTTTCTTCAGCTTTGGGATGGTTCGCCAGCGCAAACGCTTTTTCAAATGCGCCCTTGTGCGGTTTGCAATAGGGGTCGGTGTCTTCCAGATCAATGATGCCCTGAAACAGATCGCGAATGCCCAGCAGGCCCAGAACCTGTTCGGCGTGGCTCTTGCTGGCGTTGGTGAAGATCCATTTTGGCTGCGGCAGCGACCCCAACGCGAGGCGCAGTTCCTGATCCTTTTGAATAAAAGGGGAAAGGTCTTCATCGTGAACGTATTCGAGATAATCGTGCAGGTCAGCGCCATATTCCGCCCGCAGGCCATTGATGGTCGAGCCGTATTTTTCGAGGAAGTGTTCCCGTATTTCAATGATCTTGTCCGACGGGATGCCAAGCACATCGCGCATGTAAACAACGATGCGTTCGCCCAAAAGCTCCCAGATACCGTTGTTGGGTGGATAGACAGTATCGTCAAGGTCGATAAAAAGTGTTTTGATCATTCGCGCACCAGCCAGCGGTTCATATTTTCGGGTGGGGTAAACTCGTCCAGGGCCAGCAGGAGTTCAACTGGGTCTGAGTAAGCCCGGTAAAGTCCGCGGTGTTCGGGGTAGATAAACCCTTCCTCAATGGCATGGTCCAACATCGAGAGGAACAGGTCATAGTAGCCCCGCACATTGAGAAAGCCGATCGGTTTGGTATGATGACCGATCTGAGCCCAGGTGAGCGCTTCGAGTGTTTCGTATAAGGTGCCAAAACCACCGGGGAGAGCGATGAAAGCGTCTCCCAGCTCGTTCATGCGTGCCTGGCGGATCTGGATGTTGGCAACCTCTTCAATCCGGGTTAGTTTGTCAAAGACCAGTTCGGGCAGGTTGAGGTCGTCATTGATGATCCCAATGACCTCTCCGCCGTGGTCCAGCGCCCCTCTGGCGACGGCGCCCATCAGGCCTGTTTTTCCGCTGCCAAAAACGAGCTGCCGCCCCTGGGTGGCGATCGCCTTGCCAAGCGCGTAGGCGGCGTCCACGAAGCATTGATCAAGGTTGTCGGCGGAACCAGCATATACGGTAATGGTTTTTCTAATCGTAGCCATATTAATCCCTCAAATTATACCTTTGTCGGGGCAATGTCCAAACAAAAGCATAAGGCTTAAGCAATTCTTAGTATGAATTTTTTCCAGCTCAGATTCTCCTATGTTAAATCGAATGTTATCTGATTTTTGATCGGAGATCAATCTGTAAGGACGGGGCTAAGTGTCCTCTGGGTATGTCCACGTCCGCTACTTTTATGCATAAATCAGCCCAATAATCAGCCTCTTTTAACAATATTAGCGATTTGGGCTCCCCAAAAAAGCATATTCTTTCAATATTGAGAATTGCTGATAAGGCTTGTATTGTAAGCGAAGTTTAGTGAGATTTTCGTAAAAAGCCGAAAATGACGACCAGGATGATGCCAATCAGACTGAAGCTGATCATGGCCAGACCAACATGTTGGCTGTTGCCAAAAACGCGTTGACCAAGGCTGGGCGGTGGCGTGGCGGTGGCAGTTGGCAGCGGGGTATTGCTGGGAATGGGCGTGCGGCTGGGTTGGAAAACGGTTGGTCGCGGGGTATGCTCCACCGGCGTGGGGCTTGATTCGACAAAGGGCGTCGGGGTGTTGGCCTTGCGAATGAGGAGATAGGTGCCCGCGTACACTTCGTTGGCGTCTGGGCTGTTGCCGTTCAGGATCATGATATCGCTGGGCGAGACGCCGTAAGCCTCGGCGATGTTCCAGAGCGTATCGCCGTAAACGACGTAATGGTAGATCGAACCGTCCGCGTTCGGGGTGGAAACGACCACCCCCTGATAAACAGGGGTAGACGCCTGCGCCCGGACGGGGGTATGGACCACCAGACAGAGGAGCATGAGCAGGAACAAGGCCTTCAATCGTTTCATGGGCTCTATTATAGCCGTTTTAAGGATGAACGAAGTTTTTTGTCTTCAGCCTGAATGTAAAACATGACGGGGTTCGCAGCTTGCCTTTTGATCGAAGGCGAGGACGTTGGAGCGTATTGGATTGTAAGATAGAAAATAAAAAAGCCTGTTCGCATACTGAAAAGCAAAACAGGCTTTTTGATTTATCAGTTAATATTCAATTGTCGTTTGATCCCCCTGTTTTGGCTATTCGAATCAGATTTGGCTCTTTTGCATCTTACTTCTGGATGATCGGCACAGCGACGGCAAATGGATTCGCAACAGGTTCCCGGTAATAGATCTGAAAATGACAGAAACCCTGGTGAGTTCCTTGCGCCAGTTTGATCTCTACCCAATAAGCAAATATAGAAGTGTTAACAATGTGGTCACCTAAACTAACATCGGCTGCCTTCCAGCCCGTACCACTTGATTTTACAGTCCAGGAATTCACTGTCTGAATTACTCCGTCATGATAGTGATTTCTAAAAATCGTTATATAGAAATCACCTGGGGAGTTAACAAAATTGTAATATTTAAAATATAATGTTTTCAATACGCTATCATATGGAATCGTTAGAGGAGCTACAAATACTTTCGAGGTACCGTCATTCTGGGTGCTTGCTATACATCCGTTGGCAGCGTTATAGTATGAAACGTTGCTATCATGAGCTATAAAAGCGAGACCTGGAATACTATAATAACTAGGTTGAGTGGCTGCCATTGGTATGTCTTCAAGTTCGAGTTTTAGCGATTCCCAACCCTGGCCTTCGAGCTCTTTTACTTCAATGATATCGGTTTGTGTTTCTGGAGCTTCGTCCGCAATAGTATAAGTTTCTGTTTCTGGTGTTTGCTCTTCTGCTTGCACAACCTGGGGGTTATGACTGGTGGCGATCAGAAAGACGATCATGATAATACTTATTAAAAGCATCGTTTTGTTTTTCATGTTTCTCCTTTATTTATCGAACAGGCAATGTCTTTTGTTTTTATTAAGATAGACAATTTGTTTATTAATTTGAGATCAAAGATCAACTTCGAACGACTTAATATGACGGAGATTGATTATTCTTTTGGTTCTTTCATACGCTGTACCCACTTCCCTGAAACAACAAGAACAAAATTGGTTGAATACTGAACAGACACCACCAAAGGCTTCTGTCTTTATAAAAAATACATAAAAATTATACTATAAGCACATAAAAATGCAAGATAAAAAAATACATCACCAAAAAATACATCCCAGCAATTCTCAGTATGAAATTATTGCGACTTGGATTTTCCTTTCTTCAAGAGAATGTTATCTGATTTTTGATCGGAAATCGACCTGTAAGGACGGGGACCCGTGCCCGCGAAGCAGGGTATTAGCCCCGTCCGCTACTATTGCAAATTAACTGACCGGATATATTAATGTAATTTAACAGTTATTAGCGACATTGGCTCTCAACCCAGTACCAATTATTTTTCATACAGAGAATTGCTGAATACATCCAATACATCCAATTTCAAAGTCATGAATTTGAAAATTTAAAAAGAAAAAATCATTTTTAACCCTTCCAAATTCAAAAGCATTGATTATAATAATAGTTGAGGGAGAAATTATATCGTCGGTACTGGTACGTTACCAGTGTATCCCCCAACGTTCAAACTAACCCTGTTCTTTTAATAGGAGTGGATCATAAGGCCTATAAGTTGGAAATCAGAAAGATTGAGTCACTAATTCACGACCAGGGAAACTATTGACACTTTATTTAAGCTTATTTTTTACCAACGTGCGAAATGAAAAAGGGTAGTTGGTTGCTGCAACCGAAACAAAAAATAATATGAAACACAACATAGCGCCATATAACAGCAGGACGAAACAGTTTTTATTACAAACTGACATCTCGTTTGAATATCAAAAAGCCGCGATGGGGACAATTGCCCTACTACCCTTATATCTCGACCATTCTTGTCTTATTTGTGGATCCAGATCTATTCAGGAATCACAGCAGTACGCAGGCGATAAGACTCGATAAAAACAGGATTTTTAAAAAAATAATCAAAAGGGAGGAAGTGGATAAAGGAAAACAAATACCATAAAGAAG
>CAXYYH010000002.1:0-252707 GCA_964293995.1 uncultured Anaerolineaceae bacterium | reverse complement strand
GAGAAATATGTCCAATACTTATTTGATCAAGCAAAAAACCTTACAGGCGGTAACATCTACGTTAATCCAAGATTATATAGTTCGTTTGATAATAATATCCCTTGGGGGATAAAATATCTTGAGCCAGATTGTATATATGAAAAAGATGGAAAAATAATATCGATAGATTCTAAATATAAGTCGAACTTATTGAATTTAAACGAAACAAGCGATCGTCTAAAAGACGATTTTCGAAGAGATTTACATCAGGTTCTTGCATATTCAAGTTTTGATAATAGAGCAATGAAACAAAGTGTAATTTGCTATCCATCGCTAAGTTTTTTAGTTAGAAAAATTGAGTATAAAAGCCCAATTAATGCCATTTCTAATAAGGTATATCTCATTGGAATTACAATGGGCGCTTATCAAAAAAAACAGATGATTCATAATTTGACTAAATTTTTAAAAGAATGCAATAAAGATTAAGACAGCAAAAAATCAACCAGAAACTCGTTAATGTTAATGTTTGATCTATAATTTAGATAATAACGAAATAATTCCATCTTTATTACAAAGTTTTGATGCTACATTTGGGCTTTCCTGAGTTTGCCATGTTTGCCAAAAATAAATTTTCAATCGAAGAAGACAGATAACAACTGTGCCCTAAAACAAGAACCTCAGGGGAAAGGGAATATCGCTACGGATACGTTGGCGTTTCGCCCGGGCGAGGCGTTGGATAGACCACATTCGGCAGGGTTGGTGTTGGTGCGACTGGCGAAACCGGCGTTGGGCTGACCAAATAGTCCTCAACCCCCATCGCCTCTTCCTCTGGCATACTCGAAACCTCATCCACATAGTCGATCCCACTTCGACAGGCAGGCTGCAGGTTGTAGGCAATATTCTCCCAATTCAGAACATTGCCATTATTAATCGTGCGCTGGATGGCGTTGCCCAGACAACCCGAACCACTGGTGTAATTCAGGAGCGTAAATTTCCACAGATCTTCGTAGCTGACCACCTGACCAGCTTGTTTCCCAGTATTGTTAAACACAATCTGCCGCACTTGTTCACAATTGGCCAAGATGCTGCGCGCGAAGATGCTGATGCTGAAATTCGCCTGGGTCAGGTCGATCCCATCCGGACAATCCGGGCAAGCTGCGTTGACCTTTTGCACCAGAGCACCCCTCAGCATCTGTTGCTGTTTCTTGTCGAGGTTGCCAAACCCGCGTTGGCAGGTCTGTTCGCTCAAGATCAGCGGGCAAAACTGACTGTAGAAACTGGGATTCCAAAGCAAGACCGCGTCTGCGCCAACATCGCTCAGATGCCCCAGACCCGCTTCATAGACCCGTTCGTAGATCCCAGGCCAAAACTGCGATTCCCTGCTAAAGATGTTTTTCATCAGCTGGGCTGGCACTCCGGTTTGGTTTGCCACCTCAATGATCTCGGCATTAAATTGGTTTTGCCACTCATCCACTACCGCTTGAGCGGCTTCCATACCGCATACAGTCGCAGCACCGCCACCCTCCAGTCCACCATACGGGCAATCGCTGGCGTTCACGACCCCTTGCTGGATCAACATCCCAGCCAGGAGGAAATAGTCTTTATCGGTTTCCAGCTGCTCGGCCAGCTGCGGCGTGCGCAGCCAGGATGGAGGCCCATCGATCGGCATAAAGGATTGCCAGATCTCCGAACAGGTCGAACGACCTTCGCCCAACCATTGTGAGCTGAGTACATCGACATAATAAGTCGGTTTGTCAACAGAAGTGACATCCGGATTAGCAAAATCGCCCCAGGGAATCACGCGCACCTGGGCTGAGTAGACCTCACTGGCATCGCCATAACTGGATTCGGCCCAAATCTCGATCTTGATGCCATCCAAGCCTGTTGGAGTAAGCGGCAGGTCACAAACCCCTCCTGGGCAGCTGAAACCCATACCGTTAAAGCGCCCCACAAGCTGAATGATGCGCTCATTGGGTAACGGCTCATAGGCATTAAAACGTAGATAAGGCAAGCTGGTGCAGTTGTTTTGACCAGGTTCCTTATTGCACCCCACCACCGAGATGAAAACTTCCGGTGAGGGCAGGTTGACTTCAACTTCACGACTTAGAGAGCTGGTGCCCGCCAGATGCAGATAGAGGCCTGTGCATTCCTGATTGAAATCACAGGGTTTGGTGTCCATCCATTGTTTTTGGATCGCACTGCCGCAATAATAGAGCACTTCGGCCGAATCCGGCCAGCTTTCATGTTCAGTGTAGACCTGACAAACAATCTCAGAAGTCTTCCAGGAGAGCAGCCACCATTCATAGAGGGTGTAATCGGCTTCGATCTTGACCGTACGCTTACGTTCAGAAAATAGTGTGGTTGCAGATTTTGCTGGTTCGGAACTGAAAAAAGTCAACAACAAAACAAAGATCACGAAGATCCTGATGCTTTTGTTGAATTTTTTCTTATTTTCTTTCATTTCATTTCAATGCCAAACCCTATGGATATGGATCTGGCGTTTCGTCGTCAAATGTTACTGTCGGGACGGTTTCAACCGGATAAGGTCCCGGTGTAGCAGTATGTTGAGGGGTCTGGGTTGGCTGCCCGGTCGCTCCTGGTGGAAGCGGCGTGGGCGTTACCATGGGTGTGGGCGTTTTGGTCGGTCGGGCTTGTTCGGTTTGAACAGCCTCGTAGGTGCGCGTCACGCCAATTACCTCGGTATAATCTGCCTCGTAGGTCAAAACGATCGCATTAAGCGCTGATGGCTCACTGATCGCCTTAACAGCCTGTTGCACCAGCTGCCCGATCTTGCCCTGGCGCGGCAACAAAACCGATGTGCGGGTCTTGTCGGGCAATTCCCAGCTCTCGAGCTGCTCCCATCCCAGCACAAAGCTCTTGACCCGATCCGGATCGCCGAGTCTCAATGCCAGCGGAATACGGAAAAGCAGATCCAGCAGGCTAATATCAGTATCCAGAACCTGTTCATAAGAGCTATACAATAGGGGCAACTTTGCCAGCCGTCCTCGTTGTACTAATTTGGTAAAGAGCAATTGCAACACCTGCTGTTGCCTTCTTACACGAAAAATTTCGTCATCCCCGGCATAGGAGACGTAACACAAAGCTTTTTTCCCATCCATGCTGTGCAAACCTGCCGGCAGTCCTCCACAACCATCACGAATGGGGAATAAAACGCTTACTTCCAGCCTTTCCAGATCATCCACCAGCCAAATAAACTCTTCTTCATGCGCCACAACAAAGCGATCCGGGCGCAATCCAAAATTGTAGACAAAGGTATCAGATACCAGTTTCATGCCACCCAGGGCATAAGCCGTGTTGATTCGCCCCATTCCTTCCCCGGGAAGATAAACATAGGTGCTGCCGGGGATTGAGATCACGCTGGCCTTGGATAGACGCTCATTGACCAACAAAAGGTGAATGGCATTTGTGCGCCCTCGGGCTGGCAGCTCTCCTTCAGCTCCCAGGAGGAGCCACACTTTGGTCTCTTCCGGTAAGGTCACCCGTTGGGCGACTTCCGGTACCGGGGTTGGGAGGCCGTCATGGTCGACCACAAAGCTTGGCCAGGGCAGCTCGGTTGGGGTTGGCGTTGGCGTCATAGTTGGTCGCGGAGTTGCAGTCGCCTGACCCTCTTCAACAGGGGAATACGATGGCCGCCCACCAATTCCGCATCCTGCCAGCAGCATCAGGGTAACAAGAATACCCATCAGGCGTGCGAATAGTCTGGATTGCTCAATTGGTAAAGTGCGTTTCGTTCCCATAGCAAAAAACGGCGTGTCAGACACTCCTTCAGAATATCGATTATAGCATAGCTGGCCTTTTCACCGCAAAAACCAAAAGCAATTGTCTCGCGATGAAACTTTTGTAGCTCGTGATTTGCGAATTACAAGCAAAACAGTTTTTTGTTCGAAAATCGCCCTGTGAGGGACGGGGCTTGGCTGTGCCGTCAGGGTATACACGCCAATCTTACAGTCTTCTTCCCCGCCAATAGTACTGCATGGATCGGACAGATGGGAAACAGCCGTTCGGGGACATAGGTAACACTTTCTATAATCAGGGCGAGAAGAGAAAGGAAGATTCATGGTACAGAGACTCTACTCTTTCACCAACTGTTGCTCTGATGATCCCGATAACGGTAAGAAAGTCATTATTCTTCAAACCCACTATCATTTCATCGTGCTCGGGCAATATTTACACCAAAACAATCATTACAGTATGGTAAACTGATTTATCAGTGGCTTATAACTTTCTTGTTTTGCCAAACTAAGAGATTAATATATTTTAGTTGATTTGAGGCAGGGATGGATAACTCCAGCAAGCGAATAGCATGGATCGACACATTGAAATTTATCGGTATTTTTGGTGTTTATATTTGCCATTTTCAAGCCGAGGCAGGTTATTTTTACACGTTTGGTTTTCGATTTCTGGCAGAGCTTTTCATTTTTGTCTCTGGGGCAATGGAGGCGATCTCAACAATTGAATTATCACTTTTTGATAACATAAAACGAAAATTCCAATCAATCATTCTGCCTTATTTCTTTTTTTGTTTTATCTCAATTCTTATCATAATTTTTTCGGGCGAAGCAACGGTTAATGTATTGTTGAAAACGTCATTTCAATATCTTACAGGTGTTCGAAACACGCTTTTTTCACCTATTTTATGGTTTTTGCCAACTTTGTTTGTTATTTCCGTTATCTTTATTTTATTAAAGAAGCTGATAAAGAATCGCTGGCTAATTTTGTTGGCCGGATTAGTCTTATTTGTTATTTCAGAGACTTTGTTGTCTCACCATCCTCTTGTCGAGCCATCCTGGTACTGGAACGTGGATAGTGCGATCTACTTTTTCTTTTATTACACGCTTGGTTATGCTCTTTTTCCATACATTGTTAAGTTACTCTCCTCGAATTCCAGGGGCACGCGTCTGGTAGTGCTGATATCGGGCGCATTTGCAGGCGCCTATGCCCTCGCATTTCTTCTCGGGAAGGACTATATTGCCATTTTTCTTGGTCAGGTGCCACACAGCAATCCGATCATTTCTATCGCAAGCGCGATCGTATTAATTTGGTTCAGCATTTTTGTATCACAAACGATCAGTAGTATTGAGCTATTTCAACGGATTGGCCGCAACACCTTGTATATCTTAGGTTCAGAACAGATCATTAAACATCTCACGCCAACGCTCTTCTCCATTTTTGGATTAAATTTGAAGATCGAATCACTTTCAGGCGTAATCATATTCACGTTCCTCGCATTCGTAGCGGAAATCTATCTGATCGTGCCCTTCCTAAAATCATTTTACAAGCAAATTCTGGCCTTTGTCATCGGTCCAGGCAGGACACAAGAGAAATCCCAGATCGGTTAAACCCAGCGCCCAATTTGATCAGACATGGGTATTTCTCTGTGATTTGCAGTCCTGAATTGGAGTTTTTCCGGGCATACGATTTTTAATTGGAGAAGAAGTACTTTAATAGCGCCTTTCAATTGGCCTGAGCCATCCGGGAAATAGGTTTCGTCCTTTTTACTGTTAGTCCAAAACCCGTAAAGACGTTGACCTGTCATAAGAAGCAGACCCCAAAACCTGGATTATCCTACCCATAACGTGATGATTGAACACAACAATTATGACACGTATTAGCCTCAGGCTAAAACAATGTCCACTTAATTTTCCGAATCTTCCATTACGACAGGCGCGAGAGATTGGGTGTACACCAGCAGGGACTGACTGATAATGCGGATGTTCTCGGCGTCAAAGATCACGTCGCGTTTGGTGTGGATCCGGTCGAGGTAGAGGCCAAGAATCGGTGCTTTCTTTAAAGCTGCAATCCCCAAACTTTTCCTGAAGCCCATCTGATCGGATGGGTAAATGCTGCGCCAGGCAGAGTCGATATGAAAGGTCTTGCCAGCTGTGTTCTCCAAAGCTTTTTCGAAAGCGGATTGAATGTTCTCCCTGAAATGAGGTGTTTTAGACGCCGAACGATTCATCACCAGCATGAGATGATCGCCGTCGCTGACGCAATCGAGATTGATCAGGATCTTATCATGCATCGTTGAGGCGTGTTTTTGTCTGAAAGCTGAAGAACCCAGTAGTCCGGCTTCTTCCAGATCGAAGAGCACAAAACAAACCCGCTCACGGTCCTGAGGCTCCATGGCCAGCATGGTCTCGATCACGGTGATGATGCCGGAGGTATTGTCATTGGCAGTATGTTTGTTTGTGGGGCCCAGGAAAAGCATGGCGAAATAGAGAAGTGGCACGCCCGCTCGAAGCAAGATCGATAGAAATTCCGGTATATTTGCCACAAGGCTGCTGGTCCAGCTTACGAGAGCCCCCCATACAAACAGAGGAAATAACATCATAACCATCTGAATGAGCAAAGTAAGGAGCAGATTCCGCGGGATGATAAAGTTTGGAAAAGGAAGCACCGGGGCGGTGTCGTAATGGGCACCCAGCACAAATTCGCAATTATCCGGGCTTCCAACGATGAGATTGCTGCTTTTAAAAATCCAACCCTGGCTTTCAATGCGCATGTCGATGCCTTCTTCAGCTAAGGCAGGGATAAGCCAGTCGATGAAAGCTTGCTTTTGAGCTTTGGTCTTTCGAGGTTGAAAGTCAGCCAGTATCTTTTGAGAGATTGGGTGGAGTATTGTTTTCATCATTAAGCCACCAATTCAACCAGATTGTTTTCTGGATCTCTGAAAACACTTTCGTAGTAACCATCCCCTGTCGTGCGGGGTCCATTGAGCATAGTAAAACCTACCGAAACGAGCTCCTCCGTTTTTTGGTCAACTTTTTCCTGCGACCCGATCTTGAAAGAAATATGAGCGTACCCGAGAGGGTGCTTGCCTATCGCGTGAGGGGTCATCCCGGGGCGACACATCAGTTCGAGCCGGGCTCCGCCATCGAAACTTAAAAAGTAGCTTTGGAAACCGGTTTTGGGATTATGGTACTTTTGACCTGCAGTAGCGTTGAAGTGCCGCACATAAAATTCCTTCATAGCTTCCAGGTTCTGAACATAAAGGGCTACATGTTCAAGCTGCATTTATCGCCCCTTTAAGCGGACGTAGCGCAAAAGTTCTTCGATATAAACCCGATTGCTTAGGTCAACGGAGGTTTGCTTTTTGGGCACAGTCGTGCCTTGCTTTTTGGCCGCCATGCCGGCAAAGATCTTCATCAGGAGGCGATTGAAGCCCCCCATCTTCTCGTAATCGATACCAGCCAGCAGGTAAAAAAAGTGGGCTGGACGGGCCTCGCCCTTACGGAAATTAGTTTTGAAGATCAGTTCCTCATAAGCTTGCTTGTCAGGCGTGGCGCCGGTGGCGAAAACGACCCAGATTATCTGCGGGTAGTCCTGCATCCAGCGTTTGATCTTGCCGATGCCATTGATCTGCCCGGCATAAAGCCCAGCGCCATAAATGATCAGTTGGTAGTTTTGCAGGTTGGATTGATCAAAAGCACTCAATTCCGCCAGATCGCAATCGAGCTCTTCAGCGATCCAACGAGCGTACTTCTCCGAGAACCCGGTTTTGGATTTATAGAGGACAAGTATCTTTTTCATAAGGACTCCCAGAGATTAGTTTAACCGAAAAAAGATCGGGTTAATCCTTAATAGAATCTGAGATAAACGTCAAAATGCTGGCTTGAGGCTAACAACTCCAGCGTATGGTGGGATCTCAAGCAGTTGGGACTGAAACCCATCGAGTTGGGGCTGAAGTTCCTCCCAGATCAGGTAATATTCTTCGTCATCCCATTCGTCAGGGTAACGCGCCTGACAAGCTTGCATTGCCTGCTGATTGGGGAATAGGATGTCGCCGATCAGGACCTGCCCATCTGCATTGAGATAGCCCGCTAATTTAGATAAAAAGTTGGCTTGCCGCTGGTATGGGATGTGATGGAAAGCGTAGGTCATGACAATGAAGTCGAACGCGCGCCCGTTTATCTCTTTTGGCATTTCTGACGCGAAATCTGCTGTGATCAATTCTGCCAGGGGCATGCACTGACGCGCGATCTGGAGCATGTCTTCCGAAAAATCAATGCCGGTTACCGGATGCCCGGCTTCATAAAACCGCCTGGCGAGCTGACCGGTGCCAACGCCAAGGTCGAGGACGCTGGTGCCTTTTCTTGCCAGTATCTTCCCTGCGATTGTGTCCAGCACCTGATTGTAGCTAGCGAAGGGGAATTCCTCATCGCTCACGTCATGATTGTAGTTCTCAGCCCAATCATTAAAAATGGAAACATCTGTCATGTCTATTGTGTCCTTTGGAAGGTCACCTGAATGATGGGTTTGCGCTTTCCGAGCAGAGCCAGGGGCAAAAAGATCAAACCCAGGCAGCCGGTTTTGAGCAAAGACCAGCCTCGGTCGACAGTTTGGACAGATATCACGCGGAATCCGCGTGCTTCCATTCTTGAAATTGCGCGGTTGGCGGCGGATTGGCTTGTGTAGTATTTTATGATCGTTTTCATCTTACACCTCATAAATAATCTTACCCTTCCCGCGGAAAGCCAGCGATAGATTATCTAAGGTTTATAGGGTGCTTGTGAAGGTGACTGAGGTCAGGAATCCGAACCACTTCCTATCAATAGCTAAATGGGCTTTCTTGCGATCACCATCGCGTGCTCGGAGTGGCTGAGGTATCTCGGCATTTCGCACAGGGCGAGGGATAGATCGATCCAGGCCTTTTGGACTTCTTCGGACTGGCTCTGCAAGGAATATGTTTGTTGCGCGGTGATGCCCTCCTGCCCGAAAAGGTGCAGTATCTCCAGATCGAACTGTTTTATGAAGGGGAGGATTTCGTCCTGGTCGATCAAGTATGCGCGCGTAAAGGCATTGCCGCCCCAGGAGATCTGCTGCCGCACAGCGTTGATCCACTCCTCTTCGTTAGGGTCGACAAGGATTTCCTGCCCTTCGCGCAGCATGTAGATAATACCGGAGAACATTATCAGAAAAGAGGCATAGAGAATGCCGCCTGGTTTGAGCATCGCCAGCGCTGCTTTCACCGCCTGAGCACGTTCGGTTTCTTCCATCAGGTGGTAGAGCGGACCCATCAGGAAAACGTGATCGAATTTTTCCTGGGTCGCTTGCTCGATCTGCAGCGCGTCGCAGACGATCACGTTCAAGGAAAGCCCTTGTTCCTGAGCTTGCTTTAGGGTCAGGTCTATATTTCCCTGCGAGAGATCAGCGAGGAGTACATCGTTGCCTTTCGAGAGATAGTGCAAGGCGTAGCGGCCAGGACCTCCGCCAATGTCGAGGATCGAATCACCGGGCTGGATATAGCGATCCATCATACGCGTGGTGATGGCGAATTCAAAGGGATGGCGCTCAAGCCGCTCCCATTCGCGTTCGGCGTTTTGGTCATAGTAGTTTCTGACGACCTGGCGTGAGTCTGACATCCTGCACCTCAGGTAAATGATAGGCGGGATTGTACCATCAAATGCGTTTCTGCCCCTCATCCCGAGAAAGGAGCCAGGGGCACAAGCATCCCCGGCTTCGCCGACTCTTTCCCACTGAGATGACTTAAATAACACCTAAGAGGCAGATAGATTTGTCAGCGTTGAAAAAACCAGCTATTTTCAGCTATAAAGAATGATCAAAGAATGATCAAAAGTGTGCTGGAGACGAGAAAAAATCTCATTTTACTATGAAAAATCCTAATGACTTGAAAAATACCTCGTCTAATTAGTTGTATAAATCTTATTGACAGGATATAATATAAACATAAATAAGTTAGATTATCTGAACATTTCACCCATTATATTTTGCCTTTAATGGCGGTAGTTTCTTTGGCTTTTTTATTCAATATGGAGGATTAATATGTTAAACCCAAGTATGGTTTCAATCATCTCAGGAATCGCAATCCTTACGAATCGGTTTGTTACAGCATTGGTAACACCTTTATTTGACAAGTATAAATGGAAAAGGCTCTATATTATGTATATCGCATGGGCGCTTTCTGGTCTAATCGTTTGGCTTACCGGAGTGAATCTTTTTGAAACACTATTTGAAGAGAAATACGTGATGGCAGGAAAGATCTTAACAGCGATCATCGCTGGTGGTGGAGCGAACCTGCTTCATGATCTTACCGACAAAAAAGATCTCAAGATTGCTCTGCCTGAAGATCCAGAGGATCACGCTTAAGGTCTGACAAAAAATATTTGTCTGGGAACTCTCAAGGAGGAGCTAACTGTGATGGCTTAGTTAGTGGCTTGTCCCAACACCAAGAAATGGACGGTCGGGACAGGAGGTATATGCAATGTGTTAAATAGCCAAAGTGGGGTTTTTTATTATGTTCTATCTCGCTGAAATGGCTTAAACAGAACCTGGGACACAAGCAACCTATTGCGTTGAATAGCCCCTCATCCGCCCTACTGGCACCTCCACACACAGGGACAAGGATATGCTTTAAGCCTTCTACTTTAGGAGAAGGGAGACCACGAATTGGTGGATGAGGGGTTGAATGATCTTACTCGGAGTACGTAGCCTCCCGGTCGCTCGGGACGTGGAACCGAGAACCTAAGATTTTAATTTTTACTCAGAAAAAAGAACGTTATGGCACGCAATCAACCTATAGTGTTGAATTGCCCCTCACTCTGATATCCAGAGCGCATGCAGTCCGCCCTGCGGGCACCTTCTCCCCAATGAGAAGGCTTAAAAAGGAAAATGATCCTGCTCGGACTCGAACCGAGAACCTAACGCTTAAGAGGCGCTTGCTCTGCCAATTGAGCTACAGGACCATCATGTACGTGCCAATTATAGCACGCTATTTGAAAAAAAAGCCCCTGTTTCCAGAGACTCATTTTCAGCTCCCCGGAGAGGACTCGAACCTCTAACCTAGCGGTTAACAGCCGCCCGCTCTGCCGATTGAGCTACCAGGGAAGGCAAGTGCTTATTATAGGCAAAAGCTTCGTTAGTGTCAAGCGTTTTTCCCAGAGTGTTTGTCCCAGAGTGTTTCCCAGGGGGTTTGCCCAGGGTGTTTCCTAACTGTCTTTTTCCTAACTGTCAGCGTTTTTCCTAACAGCACTTTTAATGAGGCACCTTTATGAGGCTTTATGAGCTGTCAGCACTCTTTATGAAAGCAAGGTTTTTTTGACCAATATTCGCAGGCGGGATCAATTGAAATATGACAACAAAATGTAAATCATGATTGATAGATGACGTTGATCATGCGTGGGGAAGGCCAGACATTGAGCTCTTAGGCAGATAATACAACTTAACAGCCAATCATGAGCGTTTCCATAAGGGCACAAGACCACTTAATGTATTAGGATGGCCCTCTGTCCGCTTGGTACGAAGGTTTGTAAATCGCTGATATCCAGCCCGTCAATAAGAATCTTGTTAATTATTAGCCTGCCTTAGACAAAGCCTGGACAAAACATTGCCATCCAAGCTTAAAACAAGGATAGTTAAGGCAATCTATAGAAATTACACTTTGAGGTGAAGCATGAGTAAAAAAATCGCAGTGATCGTCGGATCCATCCGTAAAAATTCCTATAGCCTACAACTGGCTCAAAACCTGATCGGTCTTCTCCCTGAAGGCTACCAGTCTGAATTTGTCCAGATCGACCAGCTACCCCTTTATAATCAGGACTATGACAGCGCCGAACCGCCCGCCCAATACACCGCCTTTCGTGATCAGGTGCGTTCTGCCGATGCTGTCTTGTTTGTTACCCCCGAGCACAACCGCTCTTTCCCCGCGGCCTTGAAAAACGCGCTGGATATCGGCTCCCGCCCTTACGGACAGTCAGTCTGGAACGGTAAACCCGCTCTGGTCGTCAGCCAATCTCCCGGCAACCTTTCCGGAGCTCTGGCCAGTAATCACCTGCGCCAGGTTTTATCATTCCTGAACATGCCCCTGGTCGGGCAGCCCGAAGCCTACATCGCAGGTTCCAACAAACTGCTCGGCGAAGACAGCAAGATCACCAATCAGGATACGCTCAAGTTCCTTCAGTCCGTGATCAACGCATTCGTGCAACTGATCCAACGTTATGCATAGTGTCTTCTCTGGCATAGCTACACGCAAGCACCAACGTTCAAGTTGCTGATTAAACAGACACACCCCACAAAATGGGGTGTGTGTTCATTATCTCGAATTAGCCTATCTCGCCGTATTGATCGGCATGATGATGTGGATAAACTTCTCGTCTCCAACGCCGTGGAGCATGCCCAGGGTATGCGCCGCGTTGGTCTCAAAGATCACATTCGGGCTCTTGATCACTTCCAGAGCCTCACGGAAAAGTTTGATGTTGAAAGAGATCAACAAAGGCACACCATCTATGGAAGCGTCCACCACAACCTCGGAAGAACCGGTCTGCTCCGAATGGGCTGAGATCTCCAGCATGGAGCCTCGGTCGCCCTCGGCTTCTGGCTGGATGTCAAATCTGGCGATATAGCTGCCTTCGCGGGCAATAATTTCAGTTTGTTTGCAGGCCTTCAGCAGCTGCGCGGTTGAAAGCACCGTGCGCGTCTTGAAAGATGGGGGAATGATAGCGGCATAATTGGGAAAAGTGCCTTCGATCAGCTGGGACACCAATTCGGCATCCCTGGTATGGAAGATCACCTGACCGCGGCCGGAGGGGAAAGCCATCATCAGGGCATCGTTATTATCAACGGCAATCCTGCTCAATTCCGATAGCGCGCGAGCCGGTACCAAAGCCTTAAAGTCCTGAGGCACCTTTTGAGCCATTTCAGTTTTGGCAATGGAGATCCGATATCCATCCGTGGCGGCCATTTCCAGCTTATTACCCTCAAACATCATTTGAACACCCGTCAGGTTCGGTCGGGCGTCGTCAGTTGAGGCTGCGAAAGCAACCTGTTGGATTTGTTCCTTGAAGTTTTCAACGTTCAGGGTGATCGCGTCCTCAAGATCAGGAGACGGCATGGGCGGGAACTCTTCGGCGCTGATGCCTTTAATATCGGTATTCAAGGTGCCGCATTTCACGTTCAGGCTTTGCGTGCGTTCGTCCACGATCAGGGTCACTTCTTCGTTGGGCAAATTGCTGACCAGGTCCACAAAAGTTCTGGAAGGCACCGTGATCGCGCCTTCTTCTTCAACTTTTGCGCCGATCCAGGCGCTGATCCCCAACTCAAGATTGGTGGCCGAAAGGCGCAAACGCCCGTTATCGGTCTTGATCAGGATATTAGAGAGCACAGCCAAAGAGCTGCGGGAAGTTACTGCGCGGGATACGGTGCTAACACCATGGGCGAGTTGTTGTTGCTGAACGGTTGCTTTCATTGAATCCTCCGTTAATGGCCAATTAATTCAGTTAATTATACCTACATCGTGCGTTTTTTACCATTATTTGACACAACACAAATGCCATGAGCGACAGCCATTTTCAATTCGCCTGCTTTTTTCCCACCAATTGCAGCTCACCGGCGCTCAGGGCGAGGGTCAGGGAGAGCAAGCTAAAAGCCGCGCCCATCAGATAGATGGGTCGGTTGCCCCAGCTGTCATAGATCAAACCACCAAGCGCGTTGCTGATGACATAGCCCAGGCTAAAAAGCGTTACGCCAACAAAAGCGTTTGCCGCACTGGTGACCTGTTTGGGCAGACAAAGATTGACCAGAGTGATCGAACAAACCAGGCGAAAAGTAAAACTGATCGAATTCATTACGCTGGTAGTAAAGACCATCCCTGCGGACGGGAAGAACCAAACTGATAGACGCCTGAGAATATCAAAAACAAAAACGAAGAGGATGATCCGCCGAATGCCGAATTTATGGATGACCCGATCGGCATAGCTCATGAAAGGCACTTCTGTCAGGGCGCTGAGCATGTTCGCCAGCCCGATCATTCCAGCCTGAACGCCAAGGTTTTCGAGATAAATATTTTCAAAAGAGCGTACGCCATCCTGCACCGGATCAGAGAGAGCCAGCGCGAGCGCCATCAGCAGCAAAAAGCGGTTGTCCATGATCAGCCTGAACACTTCGCGCAGGGAAAGATCGCGCACCGCTGGTTCTTTTTCAATTTCAAAGACGCTCGCGGGCATTCGCAGCAAGACCAGGGCACTCAGGCCCATCAGAGTGAAAAAGAGCAGATTGTTGGCCCGCAAGCCATAAAGCTGGTACGTCCACCCGCCGATCCACGCCGCGACTGCGAATCCAATTGAACCCCAGAGTCGAATTCCGCCAAAACTGTTGTTTTGGGTCTTCATCACCCCAAAGGAAAGGTTTTCTGAAATGGAATAGAGCGGCCCGTTGACGATTCGGTAGATGACCCACAGGATCAGGATGGGTATGAACGCTTTGAAATATCCGATCGTCCCAAGCGAGGCTGCCATCACAAGGATCGAGACCAAAAGAACATTACGTTTGTTTTTGGCAGTGTCGAAGATCAGACCATACTTCGGAGCGATCAGGATCAGCGCGACCGAGCCCAAAACAAGGATGGTGCTGATCTGCGTCCCGGAGAAGTTGATCTGTTTGAAATAGAGGGGAGCGTAGTTGACAAGCGTCCCAAGCGCGCCAAAGATCAGGAAAAAGTACAGTTTGAAAAGGGTTTGGATTCGCTTTGTGTCGTTCATGGAGCAGACTCTGAGAAAATTATATCATCTGGGTTTTATATGTAATTGATATTACAAACCTTGAGTTTGAAACATTGTTCTTGTTTGCTCAAGCCTGAGAAAATCAACTTCAATCTTTAAAACACAACGTTAACTTAATTCCAAACATTTGAACTTGCTTGATATAATAAATAAAATTCATACCAAGGTGTTATTATGTCCTTTAAATGTCCATTCTGTAAATCCGACTTAGATCGGGGCGAAATACAATGTTCGCATTGTAAAAAGGTCTTCAATTCTTACAACAATCAACCCATTTACAAGCAACAAATCAAAAAGAATTTACCAATTTTAAGTTATGAAGATTTTCAGGCAGTAGCAAAAGCCTGTGTAAACACAGTCCAGGATATGAAAAAAGAAAGAAATCAGGCAATCATAAAGCTTGCACATGAACTTACTTGTGAATTGTTCCACCCAAATCTTGATGCATTATTCAGCAATGAGTTAATTAAAGCAGATGAAAAAGAGATGCTTTCAGACTCATTAGAAGCTCTGATCCACCTTTGGCTTTTGGTCTGTTTTATGTTGGGGGTTGAAAACAATTTCAGAAGAATTTCAAGCGAAGAATTTTCAGTTTACCTTCCTGCGATAAGTTTTCCCGTCGGATTTCATCTGATTCAATTTGTTTTACTACTCAAAAGCAAAAACATATTAAGCACCGAGGAAGCAGAAGCCTTTGAACAAAAAATCAAGAATCAGATAACAAAAGTTTCAACTGATATTTCCAGTGAAGGTCAAAAACACCCTTTTGATGTTCAATCGAAAATTCTTGTTGGTGAGCTTACTGCATTTTCCTTGGAACTGAAACAGATAAGAACGGTTTAACGCTCACCCGTAATTTTTTAATACACCTATTTTCTATTGTTTAGATAATCTCTCTCTTTTTCGCGAGTCCAGTTTTGGACATAGTGAATTTCAGTTGTCCTATAATGAGGATAAACAATTGCTTTTCCTGCAAGTTTGTTTTCACTCATCAATCTCAGTAATTCAGGGACATGATTTAAATCAGCTACATTTGTGATATGCAGTGCGGGATTCATGTCTTCATTTGCGATTAAATCCATGACGTATTTCATATCCCATGGAATTCCACCACTTGAACCAACAACTGTTGTTTCAAGATAATGAATGGAATAGCTATCCAGAGTGACATGACTGTCCTTTTTTGGTAATCCACCAAATATATTAAGCGTTCCTCCTGGTCCTAACAGTTGCTGTGAAGTTTCGATAGCAACTTTATTTCCTACTGCAACAATTACATCATCCGCACCCCTTCCTTCAGTTTCACTGAGAACAACCTCTAACAAATTTTCTGCTTTTGGATTTACTAATTTAAAATTAATTCCTCTTTTTTTTGCTCGTTCAGCAAAGAGCAGAGAAACCATTTTTAAACGAGAATCAATTGGTTCTGAAACAATAACAGATCTAACTGGTTGACTCATCGCAACATCCAGGTTCATCCTACCCATCATTCCAGCTCCAACAATCACAAGGACACCTTTGGGTAATAGCCCTCTAATTATTTTTCTCCTTTCTATCAAATCATCAGTAATATGATGAACATGTCTTTCTTGAGCAGAAACACAACAAGAAAGGGTCTCTGTCAGAGCCGCATGAGAATAGGGAATATCTTCCCGTGGAACTTTTATTAAGCATTTAGCAGCAATCTCCTCTTCAGTAATAAGGATGTATTCCGCCAATTGACCTGGCAATGTATACCCTGAACCTAATTTGTAAATGCCTTGACCCATGTTAGAGTATGTTTCAATTTCATAAATTGGGGAGCTATATACTGCCGGTTGTATGACATACCGTTCTCCTATCTGATAATCCTTCTTTAGCTGAGCTCCTACTTTTACAAGTGTTATCGAACCTTCATCGCCCAAGATAACCGGATTATTTTTCAAGTCCCGCCCATACATTAAGGGGTGATTTGGCCCTTGTTGTATTATTTTTAACAAAGAAGTACAAACACCGGCGCAATCAACTTTTGCTAACAGTTGGTTTTCATTAGGTATAGGAACAGGCAGAGTTTTAATATGCAAATTCTCCCAACCTGCTCCTTCAAGAATTAATGCCCTCATTGTTGTAGGAATGCTTTCTGAAATCATACTACCACCTATCCCTAGTAAACATTCTGCTTATTAATGCTATTAAAAAGTGTGTTTTTCTCTCTCACAATTCTACAGGTGCTTTCACGTACTACTTTATGCAAATCAATAATATCCAATTCAAGAACTTCTTTTTCCTTGAACAGGTTATCTAATCCCTTCATTACTTCCAGTCGAATATCTGTATAAACATTCAGCTTATCAATACCTGTTTGAATGGCAGAAATCAGTTGATTTTCAGGAGTACCTGAAGAACCATGGAGAACTAATCCAACATCTGTCACACTCCGGATTTCTTTTAGAAGTTCCAGGTCGAGATTTGGTTCAAATTTATAAACACCATGAGCAGTTCCGATAGCTATTGCTAACTCATCAATCCCTGATGAATCAATGAATTTTTTTGCTTGTGAAGGAGATGTAAAAAGAGAAGATCTCAATTTATCTGTCAAAAGCTCATCTCCTTCACCAACATGACCAAGCTCAGCTTCTACCGAAACGTTATAAGGTGCCGCAAGTTCTACAACTTTTTTACTTAATCGAAGGTTTTCTTCAAATGACAGCATTGAACCATCAATCATGACACCGGTAAAACCTACGTCAATGGAGTAACGAATAAGTTCCAGATCAGTACAATGATCAAGAGCAACAGCAGCAACAACACTTCTTTTGTGCACCTCGTGTTTGATGAAGTCAACCAAGGGTTTAAACTGGTTAGCAGAAACGGATTTTGGATACACCATTAAAATTACTGGAGCCTTGTCAATCTCAGCCGCTGAAAGCACTCCCTGACACATCGGAATGTCTACAACGTCATAAGCACCGACTGCCCAGTCTTGTTTAATACAAGGCTTAAGGATTTCTGAGACAGTTAATAGTGACAAAACCCACCTCTTAAAACATCAAGCTTCTGATGAATAAATTGCTTTACAAATAACCACCTCGTGTTTCCAGATCTTCCTGGTCAAGCTTTCCAGATTATCGAGATTGCTTCGGTGAGTTACCAAATCATCCACCTTCAATTTTCCGTTGCTTATCACATCAACAGTATGTTGCCACTCATTGAAGGGGAAAGAGTTATAATATGAATTCCAAATTCCTACGAGTTGGATTTCTTTACGTAATATCGTACTGTGGTCATTTAGAGCAATTACAGTTTCTCTATGTGGATTCCCTAAAAGAACAATGTTTCCAAAGGTTCGGACTGTATTGATAGCAGATTTCAATCCACCTGAAGTACCCGTGCCTTCTACAACAACATCAAAGCCTAATCCATTCGTTTGTTCCTGCACAAAAATATTTAAATCAATCTTAGAAGAATTATAAATCTCTAAATTTCTATCTTTTGCAAATTCCACTTTTTCATCGAGAATATCAAACAAGACGACCTTGCTTGCGCCTGCTAACTGTGCCCAGCGGGCAGTGAGAATACCTATCGGTCCTGCTCCAATTATTAAGACTTTATCTCCATTTTTCAATTGACCTTTGCGAAGGGCGTGCTGCGCAACAGTTGCTGGCTCTACAAGAGATAAATCTTCAAAAGAAACTTCCGGATTGTCAGCAAAAACAAGATGCCAACGAGATGGCACTTTACAATACTCCGCAAATGCTCCATCACTCCGAGAGCCTAAGTAATTGTAATTTCGGCACTGTGCATAAAACCCTGCTTGGCACATTTCACATTTTCTACAAGGAATTAATGGAAAAACAGCCACTTTTTTACCAATTAAATGCTCGTCCTCATTGTTGGCAACTTTTACAACTTCACCTGAGAATTCATGACCAAGAATGACCGGATAAACACGTGTACCAAGCTCATAGATACGGGGAATATCAGAACCACAAATTCCACAAGCGGCTACTTTCACCAATATCTCATCTCCGGTCAATTCTGGCATTGGGACTTCAACAACATTAAAGTTGCCGATGGAGTCTAATCTTACAGCCTTGTTAGTTTTAGGTATCTCTATTTTTTTTGTCACAAAACACTCCTTCATAGAAGATTGTATACATCAGTAATTTTTTCTGCAGGGATTATCTGTATTTTGACATTAATGCCTGCATCGATCATTTCTTTAAGGGCATCGCGTTCTTCTTGAGATGCTGAAATATTTTTAAACAAGATTCTTCTTCCAGGCGCCATCCCCAAACCACCGATATTTACCGCTTCAAATTGGATACCTGCTTCAATCATTTTCTTAATAGTCATCGGTGTTTTTACTAAAGCAATTGTTACTTCGTCCAAACCTTTATTAAAACGTTCGATTGCCTGATCGATAGAATTTACAGATACATGTGTTCCAACTGGCGCCGACATTGTTATCACTGTTTTCATAAAATCATCTTTTGCAACCCCATCGTCAATTACCATGATCTCTTTTGCGGGGATGGTTTTTAACCACGCCGTCATTACCTGTCCATGAATAAGACGATCATCAATCCTTAATAAAGCTAAGTTTTTCATTTTTATTCCCTTTTCTTTTTATGGTAATTCTATTATTTTGATACTATATAACCCTGCTTCTGAGACGGTTCTTGTAAACTCCGATAATTCAACACCTTTTCCATTCTCCAGAGCAGCTGTCAGGACCATGCCAAGATTCAGACCAGTTAATACACCTATTTTTCTACTTCTCATTAATGAGCAAACGACATTAAAAGGAGTGCCCCCAAGAATATCTACCAATGCAAGCACCCCATTACCACTATCTAATTTATCGATTTGTTCAATAATCAAAGATTTGTAATGTTCGGTCGTCATCCCCGGTTGTAGACTTACAAAACTGATTTTCTCATTTTTACCTGCGATCATTTCAGCGGAATTAAGAATACCTTCAGCAAGTGCACCATGCGTAAGCAACAATATACCAATCATAAAACTTCAATCTCCAATGATGAACGAGCAATATTTTTGATACTCTGAAATAAAAGAATTTAAGGATTTGACGATGCTAGAAGTACCTATAATTACGCCATTAGCACCTGAGAGATACATCTCACGTGCATTTTGATAAGTAGTATTTCCATCGACAAAGATATCAATATTTTTTTTCAGCTTATTTAACAAATTTCTTGTTCTTGAAATTTTTTCAAGTCCGTTTGGCACTAACTTTTGACCAGAAAAACCCGGATTTACCATCATCAACGTCACGAAATCCAGTTGAAAATACAATTCCTCAATATAGGAGATTGAAGTTCCTGGATTTAAAACTATGCCAGCCGAGCAACCAAGATCCTGGATACTCTGTAACAATCTATAGCTTTGTTTCGTGGTCTCAGGATGAAAACTAACCCTATCATTTGGTTTTGGATTAAAATAGGTCAAAAATTTCTCCGGGTTATAGGTCATGAAATGGATGTCAATGGGAATATCTGTTAATTCTTTCAGATCGCGATAAAAATTGGTACCCAACATTATGTTATCAACAAAATGCCCATCCATCACATCAAAATGTATGGAATCTACACCTGCTTTCTCAAAGGCTTTTATAAAATCAAGCACTTCCTGAGTTTTACAAACCATAACAGATGGACTAATTTTTAATTTCATTAATTTCTCAATTCATTTCAAATAAATGCTTGCTGCAATTATTAATAATTGCAGCAAGCTGATTGCTAGTTATTCTTATCTTATAGCGGTGTAGTAATAACACCCAGCAAAGAAAGAACAATACCCACGACAAAGATGATTGCAATCACTATAGTTGGCTTGAATTTCTTTGTAAGCCACCAAACCAACATTGTGATCAACAAGGGTAACACTCCTGGAAACAGCATATCAAATGCATCCTGGAGTTGGAAAGTAGATTCTGCAAATTTCCAGACTAATGGGCTGGTAATTGCGACTCTGGAGAAAGCCATTGAACCTACTACCACTAAACCAACGATTGAGAAAAGTTCGGTCACCCGATCGAGGGTCTTTTCACGTAACATGTTAATGATGGCAGCTTTGCCCTGCTTATAACCAAGCATGTACATGTACCATCCTAAGCCAAGCATAATGATTTTGTAGCCCAATTCAAAAATAATGGGTCCAGCAAAGTTTCCAGCTACAGCTAAACTACAACCAATACCAGCAAGGATTGGATACACAATACCTTGAGAGACAGTGTCTCCAATACCTGCCATGGGTCCCATTAATCCAGTTCGAATGCTGTTGAACTCATCGTCATGAATTGGGGCCCCATTTGCGATTTGCTCTTCCATGGAAGCTTCAATACCATGAATAATGGTTCCAATAAAGGAAGGCTCTGTGTTAAAGAAGACAAAGTACTTTTGTATAGCTTTCGTCTTCTCTTCTTTTGTATCATAGAGCTTATTCAACAAATCAATGCTTGCATTCGCACGCCCCAGAGCTTGGAGGCGTTCGTAATTGTAAGCAGTCTCACTTGAATAGCCAAGCAAGAAGTGCTTCACTAAGTCAGGTTTCTTTAATTCTTTTGTTGCTGTATTAGCCATTTGACACCTCCGGAGCTTTCTTATTCTGGTTGCCAAATAAGTAAAGTACAACCGCAATCACTGCTGCGAAAATTGTAATTGCCATGACATCCAACTTGAAGTAGGCTGCCAGGAAGAATCCCAGGAAGAAGAAGGGGATCAATTTGGGCTTTCCCATGTAATTCAGCAGCATTGAAATACCAAGGGCTGGCATAATCGCGCCAACTGTCGATAACGCCTTGATTAAGGGTTCTGGAATCGAGTTAATCAAATTGGTAGCCAGATCGCCTCCAAAATAGACCAGCACAAAAGCTGGAATACCATTGAGGACCAAACTCACCAAGAAAGAAGGCAAATAGTTCATCAAGCGTACTCCGCGAAGGTTTCCTTCGGCAGCATACTTTTCTGCACGGTGGACCCAGAGCGCATTAATGGTCATGTAACCTTGCCAACTAATAATTCCAAGCAAACTAAATGGAACAGCAAAAGTTACTGCTAACTTTGGATCTGCACCGGAAATCAAAGTCAGAGCGGTTCCAAACACACCCGCAACCATCAGGTTTCCCGGCATTGTTCCACCAGCAGTAATCCAGCCTAAATAAGCAAGGTTGATATATGCCGCGGCTTGCATACCTGCGAGAGGTTGCCCCATTGCCAAGCCCACAAGAAAACCTGACCATAGCGGATAAAGCCAGGTTCTTGTAACTGCATGGGAAAACCACCATGAGCTACAGGTCGCGATTAAAGCAACTAGTAAAGCTTTTAATAACACTTTTCCTCCAATTCATATTTAATAATTTGATTTGAGATAAAACATACAATAGATCCTGTTACTTGGTTAACCGTGAGTACATAACTACTCAGATAAACCGTTCTACCATTTAACCTCCTTTCTCATCCCTGCAATTCCTCAAATTCCCACTCAGTTGATAGAATTCCTTCTTTTCGCGCCCATATAAACCTCTGAATAACATCAGCAATTTCTTCGTTGATAACCATTGAAAGCAGCTCTTCTGGTAAGGCTTCAAGCAATATATCTGCTGATTTTTGAAGCATTCTCACATAATCTCGACCGGTTGCCTTGATATAGTACTTATAATATTTGTCATGAGTTAGCTCACCGCCACATTGCTCAACTTCCTTTTTTACGCGACGAAGATCATAATAAATTGTTGAACGATTGACATTTAATGATTCTGCAAGTGAGTCTATACTATAAGCCCTTCTGCCAATAATAATTAAACTCATACAGTATGCTAATCTTTCTTCACGGCTATACAAATACTCAACATTATTTCTAAAGTCGGATGTTAATTCATTGAACCATGTAACTAACTCGGTAGGCATCAAAATCCCTTTACTCGGCACTGCAATCAGTTTTGGTAATTGCAGTTTCTCAAGCATAATGTTTAGCCTTCGATAATTGTAATCTACCACTCGCCGAGACATTTTGGTTTCCTGCGCGATCTGGTTAAGTGGCACGAAGGAAGATTTCTTGCTTAATATCACCAAGAGCCAACACATCCTTCGGTTCAAATTCACTTTCATTGTCATTTTAATAAGCTACTCAAGATTTGCATGAAATTTGCAAACATCATCAGGTTTTAAACCTTTTTTATCTAAGATCTGCAAACAAATCACATCACCGAGCAATAATATTGATTGCTCAAATAAACTTGACATAATTTGATTAGAAAAGTACTGTAAATCATTTGTGTTAATCCCATATGAGGGTATACTCAAATTGAGATCAGCACTTTCAGGGAGAAAACCTGTAATCGCTGATCCTATGTAAACGATCTTTCCACCTAGTAGTTTTGCTTTTTGAGCAACACTTAATGGGAAAAGGGTTTTCCCGGATCTAGAAGTGACTATTAAAAGATCTGTTTTCTTAAAAGCTGGTTCATTTATTTCGCCTACATAATATGCTTTAATACCTAAATGATTTAACCGTTTCGTAAATGATTTAAGAGATAGAAGCACTCTACCTACGCCGACTAAAAAAACGTTTTCTGCTTTGATGATCTCATCTGCAAGCATTTCAACTTTTTCGGCATTTAATGCTGACAGAGTTCTATCAATTTCATCCAGAATAGAATGTATCAACTCTGTATAAGACATAATCTACCTTTTAATTGGATTAAACAAATTATAACAATTAACTTAGAAACAACTACATCCTAATATGGTATTAATTCATTTTTACGACTTGTTAATATTGGTGTTTGTTTTTTTGATTGTTTTTTTCTGACCACTGTAATTATACTATATATGTTTTGTATACAAAACATATCTCACCACATATCTCTCACATTTTTAGAGCCGCAAGTTGATGAATTATTTACAACCTCGATTTTGGAACATATAGAAAGGCAAGCTCCTAAAATATCTGGCGATTTTCGATCCTTCATATTCGAAATGCTTTTACAGAATTGATTGGGAGGACTTAGATGCTTATCATACTATCTGACAAATTACAGAAGAGATACACAAACAAATAAATCCCAATCTATATATTCGAAACTTCTTGGTTGCAGAGTGTTTATTACTTTGGAAGGATGCCACTCATGATCAAATTTATTACCGATAGCAGCGCTGATATCCCAGCTGAACTAATGCAGGAGTTTGATATTCGCTCCGTTCCCACCCACGTAATCTGGGGGGACCAACAATACGCCGACCGCGTCGACATACAGCCCGAAGAATTTTTCCAACGAATCCAATCTGACCCGGTCATTCCAACTTCTTCCACGCCAAGCATTGCCGAATTTGGTATGGCGTTCGACCAGGCCATACGCGATGGCGCCACCCAGATCGTCTGCATGACCGTCAGCGCCGCCTTTAGCGCCATCAACTCGACCGCCCAACAGGCCACCCGAGATTTTGACATCCCCATTCATGTTGTCAACTCCTGCAGCATAAGCATGACAGCCGGTTGGCAGCTTTTGGCCGGGGCACGCCTGGCTGCGCTGGGAAAGTCCATTGATGAAGTCCTGCGAAAAATTGACGAAGTTCGCAAATCAGCGGTCTTTTTAGCAGGTTTGGATAGTTTTGTCTGGGCAACCCGCGGCGGGCGTCTTGCTCACCTCTTCCGACTCCTGAATAATGCTTTTCCGGTCAAACCGCTGGTTGCCATCACCACCCAACAAGGCAAGATCGAGCCGATAAGCTTGCGCCGGACTTATAATTCACTCAAAGAAGGCTTGCTCTCAACCTTCCTTAAGTTTGTACCCGATCTTCAGAATCACCGCCTGGCGATCATGCACGCCAACGCGCACGAACACGCCATGGAGTTAAAAGAAAAGATCCTTCAAATTGCCAAACCGGTGGAATTAATAGTGAGCAGCACCGGACCGGTCATCGGAATTCATACCGGCCCGAAAGCGCTGGCTTTTTGCAGCGCGCGCGATCTTTAGATCTTGTAAGAAGATCTATTCCAGAGCACAGAGAGAAAGCGCCTCGTTGTCGGCGATCAGGACGACATCGGGGTGCAATTGCAGGATCGAAGCCGGCAGCATCGGGTCAATTTCGCCTTCCAGCATCCCCTTGACCGCTTCGGCTTTGTTGACACCGCTCGCCAGGATCAAAATTCGCTTTGCCCGCATGATCGAACGCATCCCCATCGTGATTGCCTGAGGAGGCACCTCATCGATCGAATCAAAAAAGCGTGCGTTGTCTTCAAGCGTGTTCTCGCTCAGTTTTACCAGATGCGTCGGGGCGACAAAGTGCTGGTTCGGTTCATTAAAGGCAATATGACCATTGCTACCGATCCCTAACAGCTGCAGATCGATGCCACCTAAAACGGAGATCATTTCGTCATAGGCTTCCCCAAACGCGCGTGGGTCCTGGGTCAGGCCATCCGGAACATGTGTGTTTTCTTTGAGTATGTCGATATGGTCAAACAAATTGTGGTCCATAAAATGCCGGTAGCTTTGCTCGTGATCCGGGCGCAAGCCGTAGTATTCATCCAGATTGACCGTACGAACTTTCCTGAAACTCAGGCCTTCTTCCTGGCAATAACGAATTAATTCCTGATAAGTCCCAACAGGGGTGGAACCGGTCGCGAGGCCTAAAACGCTGTTTGGCTTTAGCTCAACCTGATTGGCGATATATTTTGCCGCCTTTCGACTTAATTCTTCGTAGTTTTTCGCTCTGATTACAAGCATGATCGCTCCAAATCCGTCAATCTAACTCTGGTGTGGGCCAGGAATGTTTAAATATATCATCTGTTTCAATATTTTGTGGCTCAGACGAGTATAATCAGATAGTCAGGACCAATTAAGAAAAAGGAGAACTATGACACACAAATTAGCCTGGATCGACGAAGAACTCCAAAACCTCAAAGACACTGGTTTTTACAACACCATTCCCGTGATGGACTCCCCTCAGGGGCCATCGGTGATCATCAACGGCAAACAAGTGCTCAACTTCTGCTCCAATAATTATCTGGGGCTTGCCAACCATCCCCGTCTTGTTCAAGCCGCCACCGAAGCGATGCAAAAATACGGCGTGGGCCCCGCCGCGGTGCGCTCCATCGCCGGGACGCTTAGCCTGCATGTTGAGCTCGAAAAGCGCATGGCCGCCTTCAAACGGGTTGAAGCCGCCATCACCTTCCAATCCGGTTTCACCGCCAACGGCGCGACGATCCCGGCTTTGGTCGGCAAGGAAGATGCCATTTTCTCAGATGAGCTCAATCACGCTTCCATCATCGATGGTTCACGCCTCTCCGGCGCGAAAATTCATCGATTCGCGCATGCCGATGTGGCTGATTTCGAGCGCGTAGTCAAAGAAGCTCAGGGAACTTATCGCCGCGGCCTCATGATCACGGACGGCGTTTTCTCGATGGATGGCGATTATGCCCCGCTCGATAAATTGGTCGAGGTCTCCAAAAAGTACGATGTCATGACCATGGTCGATGACGCTCACGGCGAAGGCGTTTTGGGCGAAGGCGGTCGCGGGATCGTTGACCACTTCAAGCTTCACGGTCAGGTTGATGTTGAAGTTGGCACCTTCAGCAAGGCTTTTGGTGTGGTTGGCGGCGTAGTCGCTGGCAACGCAAAGATCATCGAATGGCTGCGCCAACGCGGGCGACCCTTCCTCTTTAGTTCAGCCGTCACCGTGCCGGATGTCGCCGCCTGCCTGGCTTCGGTCGATCTGCTTGAAGAATCCACCGAGTTGGTTGACCGATTATGGGCAAACGCGCGCTTCTTCCAGGAAGAAATGCGCAAGCTTGGCTTTGATACCGGCGCGACCCAAACCCCCATCACTCCGGTCATGCTTGGCGATGTCCAGCTGGCGCGCGAATTCAGCCGCAAGCTCATGGATGAAGGCATTTTCGCCGGAGCGCTCGGCTTCCCGACCGTTCCCAGGGGCAAAGCCCGCATTCGCGTCATGATCTCGGCCGCTCACAGCCAGGATCACCTCGAGCAAGCGCTCGACGCCTTCGATCGGGTTGGCAAGATGCTCGGCAAGGGAAATTAAATTCTGTAAACGTTTGTTACTGTCAAAACAGCCCGTATTAGCGGGCTGTTTTTTATGGGTTAGTCAGGACAAGTTATAGGCTAACTCCCATCCCCGGGAAAACCCGGGACGTAAGCAGTCCCTCGACGGGGTTGTTAGTTCGTAAACTAATGCTTTGTCTCGGATATATCGCGGGCGGACATACCCAAAGGGCACAGGTGGAAGTCCACCCATACTCTTTTGACGTCGAATTGAGGCAAGCCTCAATACCCTAATGGGCACTTTGTTTCGACCTACAAATTCTTCGAATTACAACCCGGCCGAGCTGTAGCCCAATTCGCGGTAGGTTGGGACGGAAGGAGCGAGGATCTCTTTCTGGACGGTCTTGTAAAGCGTGTCTCCCCTCAGATCGTCAACAGTGTAACAGACCGCGCCCATGTCCTCCGCCAGACCCTGCGCCAGACCGCTGTCGAAGACTTTTTGCTCCATGTTGATCACAACGCTGTGGATCTTCTCGTTGGCGAACATGCCCGCCAGCTCTTTGATCTCCTCCGCCACCGGTCTGCCGGGCACGAGGGGCACGTTGCCGGCGCCGTCGGTCAAAACGATCAGCAGGGGCTGTACATCCGGGTGCAGGACCTTCTCGCGTGCGATGACCTCCCATGCCATTTCCAGCCCAGCCGAGAGGGGCGTCTTGCCGCCGACCGGGATGCTCGCCAGCGCGCGCTGCGCCAGCAGGACCGAATTGGTCGGCGCCAGCACCAGGGTGGCGCGGTCTTTCTGGAAGACGACCAGCCCGACCCGGTCACGGCGTTGGTAGGCATCGGTCAGCAGCGACAAAATGGCCGCCTTGGTCGCCTGCATGCGCTCGGCAACCGCCATCGACCAGGAGCCATCAACCAAGAAGAGGATCAGGTTGGCGGTCTTGCGCACGCGCACTTTTTTCTGAAAATCGTCGGGGCGGATGGCAAAAGCGACCTTGCGCTCCTCGCGCAGGGCTTTGCGGCGGCGCTGATAGGGCGCGGCGGCGCGCAGCGTGGCGTCAAAAGCCACGTCGCTGCGGTCGCGCGGGGCTGGGCGCGCCATGATGTAGCGCCCGCGTTTGGTCTTTGACATTGTTTGGGAACGTCTGCCGCCCTGTTTGCGAACCATTTCGTCGAGCGGGGTGTCGAGCTGGCGCGGCTCAAAGGTCTCGCCTGGCTTGACCACTTTGCCGCCGTCCCACCAGTTTGGGTTGAGCTGAACGAATATATCCTGCTGCGACTCGCCCACGATCGGGATCTCGGGGTCAAAGTCGTTGTCTTTGTTGTCTAAGTCAGGGACGGGGTCACTTTTTTTTTATCGTCGCCTTCGTTTTGCTCAACTTCCTGGTCGCGGTCATCCTCAGAAAGAGAGAGCGTGGTCTGCATCTTCAGGTCTGCCAGTTTGGCGTTGAGATGCTCGATGCCGTTCTCGCTCTTGCGGAAGGGACCAGCCTTGACGCGGTGGGGCAGCGCCAGTTCGGCAGCCATGGCGATATCGTGCGGGGTGATGCGGTCGCGCCCCTCAAAGGCTGCCTGGGCACGGGCGGCTTTGAGGATGACCAGGTCGGAGCGGTGCCCATCGACTTCCATCGAGGAGGTCAGCTCGGCAATGATCAGCAGGTCGCGCTGGGTGTAGGAGACGTCTTCGACCAGTTTTTGCGCGGCGGCGATCCTGTCGGAAAGCTCAAGTTCCTGAGGCAAAAACGCCTGGCGGAAGGCTTCGGGGTCGCTTTCAAAGGCGATGTTGCGGCGCATGATCTCGACGCGCTGGGCTTTATCCAGGATGCCGTGAATTTCGACGGAAAAGGCGAAACGGTCGAGCAGCTGCGGGCGCAGGTCGCCCTCTTCGGGGTTCATCGTGCCAACGAGGATGAAGCGGGCGGGGTGGCTGAAGGAGATGCCTTCGCGCTCGACGACGTTGGTGCCCATGGCGGCGGAGTCGAGCAGGATATCGACGACGTGGTCGTCGAGCAGGTTGACTTCGTCGATGTAGAGCAAGCCGCGGTTGGCGCTTGCCAGCACGCCGGGCTCAAAATGGCGCTCGCCTTTCTGGATGGCGCGTTCGATATCGAGCGTGCCGACGACGCGGTCTTCGGTGGCGGAGACGGGCAGGTTGACGAAGGGGGTGGTTTTGCTTTCGTGGGGCAAAGGGTCTTCGCCGCCGACAAAACGCTCCTGACATTCGGTACACCAGGTGGTCGGTTTGGCGGGGTCGCAGTTGAAACGGCAGTCCGTAACGACCTCGATGGCAGGCAGGAGGGCTGCCAGGGCGCGGGCGGCGGTGGATTTGGCAGTGCCGCGTTCGCCGCGGATGAGGACGCCGCCGATGCGCGGGTCAACCGCGTTGAGGATGAGGGCGCGCATCATGCGCTCCTGCCCGACAATGGCGGTGAAGGGGAAAATCACTTTATGATTCATAGTCGCTTCCTTTGCAAAGGCAAATTATAGCACGGAGGCGATGAGGTTTTACCTTTTACCCTCTTTTTTGTATAGGTATGAGGGTAAAAGCTGAGGTTGCCTGCCCTTGCGTAGTTGCAAGGGTGCGGTTGTGAGGGTGAGGTTGCCTGCCCTTGCATAGTGCAAGGGTGCGCGGGTGAGGGTGAGGTTGCCTGCCCTTGCATAGTGCAAGGGTGCGCGGGTGAGGGTGAGGTTGCCTGCCCTTGCATAATCGCAAGGGTGTGTTTGTGCGTTTGTGCGCTATTTTTTGCATACCTCTGATCGCACAAACTGCTTGTGGTTTACACTGAGGTTTTATGGTTTTATGCCAAAATTCGCCTTCCATTAAGCATAAAAGTGGAAGGTTTACCTTCCTGCCCCTGGCGAAAGCCGAGGATTACCCCGTAAATTGTATAACTATTAGGGTAAAAGCTGAGGTTGCCTGTTTATAGTGTTTATACGTAAATTTGGATGGACTTACTTTTGGAATAATGTTAGAAATTCATTAATTATTCATTTTTCTACTTGCGATTTTTTCTTTCCAGGTATAGCATTAATACAGCATATATTGGAGGTAACGCGCCGAACACCCCAATATATGGAATTACAGAGAGGAGGTTAGAATGAAGAAAAGAAATCCAAACATTTGGGTGTCGCCGCGAGATGGTGAATGGATTGTTCATCGTGAAAATTCTTCCAGAGCATCAGCTGTTGTTTCGACTCAAAGAGAAGCAAACGAAATTGCCAGAAGAATAGCAATGAACGATAAAGTTTCACGCATCACACAAGGGAAAGATGGACGGATTGTAAGCCATGACAGTTATGGCAATGATCCCTGTCCCCCAAAAGATACCGAGCATTAATTCAATTGCAAAGAAAAACAGGGAATTCACTTCCCTGTTTTTCAATAATTAAAAACCTCTCTTTTACCGGATAAGAGAGGTAATCCTGATTGTTTGTTTCAATGCGGACTACAGTTCTTGGACGATGCATGTTAGAACCCTAAAAGTTGGTTTTCAATTATCAACTGATTGTCATAGCCAATAGAGTAACTATGAATAGATGCAATAATGATTTGGTGATCTGAAAAATCCCGATAGAGTACGCTCATCATTTTTTCGACTTCTTCATCGCTTATTTCTCGCGATTTAGGTGAGTCAATAATTATTGGTGTGCGTTTGCCAAATTTCTTTTTAATAATGTCAATATAAGCAAGGTTATATGCGAATACAATTTTGTGTAAAATAGCCCCAGAGTAAGGAACTAAATCTCTTGTAAACAGCAAGTCGTTTTCAGGAGGAAGAATGTGTTCAGAAATCTCCAATTCATTAGTATACTTGAGTATGGTTTTATGCATTTCACTTGTTATGTCATTGTTCGTTTTTAAAACTTCACGCAAGTGTTCCCTAGTTCTTTTTAATTCACTTTGTAAACCTTTAAGCACCTTATCTATAGATGATTGTTTAATATCGAGTTTTGCTATCGCACTATCGAAAATGTCTCCCGTGGATTGTATATCAAATAATTTATCTTTTGAATCCTTTTTTTGTTCATAAGGCTCGAGCTGTTTCTTAATTCCCTGAATTTCCCATTTCAATTGTGACTGCCTCTCCAACAAGTAATCCTCATCATCCGAAAATCCTTTAATAGTGTTCTCATTAACTGGGATTTCATTGCCTTGGAAATCAATCACATAAAGTTTCAGATTTCTAATGAAATCTATAAAGCGTATATTTCCGTTAATTACCTTGTTTACACGCGATAGCTCATTTGTTAACGCTTGAAGTTCTAACAAGAGGGTCATATGCGCTGCTGTTTCTACTGTTGGTTCCAATTCTTTAGATATTGGACCATGTTCCTTTAATATCTGTTCCTTGTAGATGGCGGTGTTATAGATCATTGAATAACGTTTTATTTCCTTTTCCAATTCTCGGATTTTTTCTTTTAACCCGTAATCCGACCTATCAGATAAACCTAGAACCAAGTCTTCAATATTAAATCTTATATTTCCAATGATTTTTCCGCGATTCAATAATGTCCAACCTTTTTCTTGGTCAATATAGAATGTTGCCAACAGGTTATTGATAACAAGGTCGTTTTCTATTTCAAAAATCATTTTATGTAACGCAAGTTCTTCAATAGGTAAAGTAAAGCGGTTCACCCTTTGAGAAAATTCGTATACTGTTAATTCTGTACCTTCCCGATGAAGCACTAACTCCCTATTGGAGTCAGTAAGTATTTTTAATTCATATGAGTAAGATCCAAATGTGATTCCTTTACTAGAGGGTATGGGATAGCCTAATGCATAAAGCAACATCCGAATTAAAGTAGTCTTCCCTACGCTGTTCTTTTTACTGAATATTAATGTTATGTCAGTAAATTTAAATTTTTTCTTATCAAATGGCTTGGATATCGTTAATTCCAATAACTTCATAGGTTCACCTTCCTTTTAACACTTTGGATAACAAACCTTTTTGTTAGAATGTTTCTAATAATTAATTTTGCTATGACCTCTAAATGTGATTCTTCAATTTCTGGAATTTTAAAATCTTCAAGAAAGTCTGTCCAATTGTTTTCAATAAAATCATCGAAGTCTTTTTCCAAAGGAATGACTGATTTAACTTGTTCATTGTATGTTGATATTACTTTATTGGCAAATTCAAATTTTTCGGTCATTGTATTCATGAATCCTGCATAAGAAGCCCTTAATTGACTCTGGACCGCTGGATCAATCCCATCTAGATAGACGTCTATTGATGGATTTTCGCAAACTAATACAATGATTGGCCAGACAAGTTCTTTCTTTTTTATTTTAACCTTTCTGTGACTAGCGTTTTCGGAATACTTGTTTTGCCAGATTTTCAATAGCTTATTTCCGATACCTCTCGTTTCTTCAATATCCTCTAGGAAATAATACAACTGCTCTCTAACTGAGCTGAATAAATTATCACCCGTACCATGGAAAGGCAATATCCAGATTTCCAAACGATCTAGATTTAATTCAGACAATTTAGATTTGCTTATGATATTTTCGATTTTTTTTTGATCTGATGAAGGCAATTCTTTAAATTCTAAGTTTTTAAAACCCGAATAAAAACCAACTGTACGCATATTATTTAAAGGATTAGGGGTATTTGTAATATAAATAGTCTTCGTTACATTTGTTGATATGCTCTCCTTATTTAGGCCAGATAGGGCATCTATTAAGTTACGTAGCACATTACGATAATCATCTATAATTTCAACAAATTTTGCTTGAGAGAGTATCACACTATTGTCATTCAGATAAAGTTCAATGTCTTCAGATTCACCTTCAACTTTGATTTGGTCTACATCTGTAATATGTGACAAGGTCAAAATAATTGCAGCATTAAACTGAAAATCCCAAGCCTTTTTAGATGCTGAAGCATTTCTTGTTTTTGCCATATAATTTCTCCTATTCAAGATTCCTTTTTTAAATCTTGTTTAATAGCAGGAAATTGGAACTAAAAAAATTTTTCCAAATTTTGAGGAATACCATAAATTTCAAGGATGATATCTTCTATCTGTTTTTCTAGAAAAAACAATCTTTCATCAAATAAACTGCTTCTATATATATGTTTATCGGCTTTTATTGTTAGCATCGTCTTTACTAATTCAACAATCCTGTCATGTTTTTCAACCATATCAGGGTTGTTGAAATCGATAGTTGGTATGGGGAACGGGCTTAGATAGTTAGTTTTGAAGGTGAAATAACCACCGCGGAGTGTGTAACCTGTGTTCTTGATGAAGAACCAAAGCACCTTTGAATTGAGTAAGCCCAACCAGTATTCAGGAGCTTCTTTTTGGTTTTCCTTAAACACAAAGCTGTAAACTTTTGTGGTGTGATAAAAAGCACCTTCTCGATCAAGTGTCATATTTGTCCCAAAAGATATTTCCGGGGTAAGAATTTTCGGCTTAGCATATTCTGTCATATTTTGGGGACGACTAAAAGCGTAAAAATATTTACCTTGGTATCTTCCTCTTTCCCTTTTAGCTAATGTATCTTTGTTCTCAAGTAAATATTCCCAACCTCGAGGGTAATTCTCTTTAATTTCTGACGGCTCCAGGAGTCGAAAGTCGTTTTCAGTAACAAAATATGGGAATATTATATAAGTATCGGTTGGTAAAGGATCATAGCGGTGGACATCTTTACCCATCAAAAATGGTTTTAAAATTCCTTTTTCAATTTCCTCTTCTTTTTCAAGTGCTTTTGAATAGAGAAGAACAGTGTTTTCACGCTCTTCTATTTTTCTGAGGACATAGACTTTGTCAGCACTAGTTGCAATCCCTTGAAATATTTTCTTCGTTACATCTCCGAGAGTTTTGGGTTGTTGGCGCAATTTCTGAAGAACAAGACCAGCCTCATTGGCATAGAACTCCCATTCTTTACCGCCAGCATCTGGTGCAGGCAGAAGAGCGGATTCATAGTCTGGATGGGGTTCGCCTTTTTCCATTGCATCAAAGACCGCGTCTATTGCCTGCAGACTGGAAACGTTTGAATACTGGAAAGCGTCTTGCGGTGATTTATTCAGGAACAAGAGACAGGTATAGGTGGTGGCGTTGGCAAAGACCTGCTCCGCGCCAAAGTGGACGATCTTTTGGAGATGCCTTCCACGGGTGACGATCTCGCGGATCGGAGAAGCGAATTCTGCCTGGAAAAATTTGTGGGGCAAAATGAAACCGAGCCGTCCCTCCTGATTTAAAAGAGAAAGGGCTTGTTCAATAAAAATGACATAAATGTCGAAATTGCCCTTTTTGGCAGACTTATAGATCTTCTTATAATGGCCGACATCTTTGGGCGCCCATTCACGAATAGATTGAATGCGGATATAAGGCGGGTTGCCGATGACGGCGTCGAAGCCGCCCTGGGCGAAGACTTCGGGGAAGGAGCGCTGCCAACCGAAGGGGTTGACGCGGATGATCTCTTCTTCGTAGGGAAATACCTGGCCATCGAAGTAGTTCCAGCCGATTAGGGAGTTGCCGCAGCGGATGTTGTTGCCGAGGTCAGGCAGGACGCGGTCGAAACCAAGGGTGAGCTGACCAGTTTCGCCCTCGAGCAGTTTGAGCAGGAGGGAGAGCTTGGTGACCTCGACCGCCTGGGCGTCGATATCGACGCCGTAGATGCTGGCGGTGAGGATGCGCTTCTTTTCTTCGGTGGTGAGGCGATATTCGCCGCCTTCGGTGGCGACGATGGGTGGGTTTTTGCCGCGGATGTGGCTTTCGGGGTCGTGGGTGAGGTAGTAGTTGAGGTGCCAGTCGAGGAGGTATTGGTAGGCACCGAGGAGGAAGGAGCCGGAACCGCAGGCGGGATCGACGACACGGAGTTTGAGTGCCTGGTCGGGGGTTAGGGAGGCGGATGAGTTGCTTTCAAGACCCAACCCCTTTAATTCCCCTTCCCTGGAAGGGGTAGAGTTTGGCGCTTCCACAGCTCTCGTCCTAGATGACGGTTGGTTTTCGAAGCCCACTTTTTTACCATCTTGGGAAGGCTGGTTTGGATTAAGGAGAGGGCCGATGGTGTTGTGGACGATGTAATCGACGATGTAGCTGGGGGTGTAGTAGACGCCGCCGGCTTTGCGGACTTCGGGCTTTTCTTCGACCTTGGCAATGCCTTTGGGCGTCAGGCGGATGACCTTGCCCAGGAATTGCTCGTATATCTGCCCAAGGATCTCGACCGGGATCTCTTTGAAGATATAGGAGCTGGGGCCATATAGGCTTTCGATGATCTGACGCAGGACCTTATCGTCAATCTGCAAGGTGGGGGTAAAGGTATCGGGCGCGCTGGTCTGGCTTTTTTCTTCCGAGAAATGGAAGAGTCCGGAATTGTATTTCTGATCGGCACGCTTAAAAAGTTGGAGCAGGTTGGCGTAGACATCTGGCTGCTGTGCATTTTGAAGGAGCTGATCGGGCGGCTCAATTTCGCGGTCTTCGCAGATGCGCAAAAAGAGGATGCGGTCGATGGTCGCCTGGACGGCATAGTTGAGCTGGCGTTCGGCACGGGGGAGGTTGGCGAGCTCTTCGCTGGAACGGAAGTTGCGCAGGGCGATATTGCGCGCCAGCAGATCGCGCCAGGCTTCGATATCCTTGAGGAATTCAGCGTCCACCTCGGTGGTGGAGCGTTTGCCTTTGGTGCCGTCGGCGAAATCGTCTAATTTCCCTTTCCAGACCGCTTCCCGGGAGAAGATGCTGGCGATCTCGTCCCAATGGCTGAGGTATTCTTCAAAATTATAGAGCTTCACGCGCCCCGTGGCGGCACTGTCTTTGGGGTCGGGACGAGTGCGGCAGTCGTAGACGGCGAAATGCTCGAAATCGGTCAGGATGGAGAGGGGAAGTTTTGTGTTCCAGGCGTAGCGGCGGAGTTGATAGGCGGCTTCGGCGTTGGTTTTGACGCGGGCAGAAGGCTTTTTTGCCTCGACAAAGAATTTTCGGGAGCTGCCGACGCAAAAGGCGTAGTCGGGCGCGCGGGTTTTGCCTTCGATCTCGAGGGAGTCTTCGTGGATGACGTCGCGATATTGAAGGGCGACGTTGCGCTCGTTGTAAACGTCCCAACCGAGGGCGATAAAGAAGGGGTTGAGAAATTCGTTGCGCAGTTGGGTTTCTTTGTAGTGGACAGAGGTGTATTGTTCGCGCAGCTCGCGAAAGCTGGTGACGAGGTTGTGAATGATTTCCGGCGCGGCCATGGTCCTCCTGACGGGGATTGCGTTGTGGGTAATTATACTCTTTGAGGGGGGATGTTTTTATGAAAATTTGGGTGGGGTCAGGGGCAGAATACCATGGTTGACAAGCGAGTGTGTTAGGTTGATCTTACATGGTTTCGTTTTCCCCTCATCCTGGAAATCCAGGGTAAACGGTCCGGCCTTTGGCCACCTTCTCGATTACCCCTCATCCGCCCTGCGGGCACCTTCTCCCCATGGGCGAAGGCTTTTAGTAGTACCCGGCCTGCGGGCACCTTTTCGATTTAGCCCCTCATCCGCCCTGCGGGCACCTTCTCCCCATGGGCGAAGGCTTTTGGTTGTACCCGGCCTTCGGGCACCTTTTTCCCATGGGCGAAGGCTTTTGGTTGTACCCGGCCTTCGGGCACCTTTTTCCCATGGGCGAAGGCTTTAGGTAGTACCCGGCCTTCGGGCAGGTTCTCGATTACCCCTCATCCGCCCTGCGGGCACCTTCTCCCGCGGGAGAAGGCTTTAGGTAGTACCGACCCTGCGTTTTTTTCTCCCCACCCACGGGGAAGCACCACGGGCAGGTGAGAAGGGTTTATACCACGGCCTTCCTATCCAACTTACGCGCGAAGAGGGTGGTGGCGGTTGGTTTAGATACTGACGACCTGCCAGCCTTGCTCAACATAGGCGCGGATGCCGGCGTGACCGGTCATGTCGTTGAGCATGGGCAAACCAAGGGCAACGTTGGCGTCGTAGACGCCCATGGCATGGGAACAAGCCAGGCAGACCCCGGCGATGAGGCCGGTTTCGAGGGCTTTGAGGTAGTGTTTGTTGGCTTCCTGAGCCAGGACGGGAGGGAGTTTGACTGAGGCGCCCTCAAAGATGATCTGGACTTCGGCGCCCGCAGCAGCAAGGTCGAGCGCGTTGAGGAGAATGTGCTGGAAACACATTTTTTCTCCGGTCATGGCGTAAAAGAGGATTTTATTCATGATAGCTCCTTTTCTTTGGTTGGTTTAAGTGTAACGCATTGCGCCAGAATGCGTATGGATGAAGGTATTTCCTGTGTGACCGTTCGGTCACGCAGGACGTGCAGGATGTCTGTTTGAAAACAAAAGTTTTTATGTGTGTAAAGACATTTCTATGTGACCGCTAGGTCACATAGAAATCAGCTCGTCAAACACTTGGGAACCCAGTCTTGATCAGTCCAATCTTATGGACCTGAGACAATTTACCAGTGTGACCGATTGGTCATATATATAAAAGGGGGAAATGGAGGTGGATCGGAGGAAATGTTGGATGTCGAACTGAAAATCTCTCTTTCACGGGCGATATTCAATTGCGACTTATTACCAATATGGCGGTTTGCCCACCCTGTGTGCAAAACCCAGCCCCGTCATTTATTTAACCCAGTCCAAGCTTTTGCGTGGATTGAAGGTGTGCGGAAAAAACCGCACACCTTCAATCCGACATCCAGGTACAATGCACTACCGTTTTTTCTCCCTTTGTCTATATAGATGAAACGAAGATCCATACTCAAATTGATCCCTTTTATGTTACTCGATAAAAGTATTGTGAACGTCGGATTGTTTTTATCTTTACTTAATCGGTAATGATATCTTTGGCCCAGCTGCGGTTGGATTGGTACCAATTCACAAGTCGGCGGACGCCTTCTTCCAGCCCGATCTGGGGTTGCCAGCCGAGCATTTGGCGGGCTTTGCTGACATCGGCAACGTTGGAATAGACATCGGCCGGATGAGCGGGCACGTACTGGCGCAGGGCGGGTTTGCCGAGCATTGCTTCGAGCATGCTGACCAGATCGTTGATGCTGATGACCTCATGCCCGCCCAGGTTGAAGACTTCGTAGCCAACTTTTTTGAGCGCCAGGAGGGTTCCGCTGGCGATGTCATCGACATAAGTGAATCCGCGCGACTGGGAGCCATCGCCGGTGATGGTGACGGGTCTGCCCTCGCTGATCCACTGGCAAAAACGGAACATGGACATATCGGGGCGCCCGGCAGGGCCATAGACTGTGAAGTAGCGCAGCACGCTGACGTCGATCTTGTAAAGATGGTGATAGGAATAGGCAAAAGCCTCGGCCCCTTTTTTGCTGGCCGCGTAGGGGGCGAGGGGATGATCGGTCGGCGCGAGTTCGTTATGCGGCGGGGTGCCATCTTCGCCGTAGAGGCTGGATGTGGACGCAAGGATGAATTTGGGCACGTTTTGATGGCGCGCGTATTCGAGCATGTTGAGCGTGCCGAGGGTGTTGGTGTTGAGGTAAGACCAGGGGTCGGTCGTGCTGGCGCGCACGCCTGCGATGGCAGCCAGGTTGATGACCGCTTCGGGCTTGAGGTTTTGGGCAAAAAGCTGATCGATGGTGGCTTTTTCGGCGATATCAGCCTGTAAGAGTTTGAAACTCTCGCGGGAGGTCAGGGCTTCGAGGCGGTGCTGCTTCATGCGCACGTCGTAGGCGCGCGAAAGGTTATCGACCCCCAGAACGGTATGGCCCTGATTTAGCAGTGCAAGCGCGACCTGCGAGCCGATAAAACCAGCCGCGCCGGTGACGACGTAGCTTGCCATTATAGTTTGATCACTTTCAGGCTGCTTTTTGGCACGTCTTTCATCGCGTTCCTGGCGTCGAAAATCAGATTGGCCTTCTCGCCGATCATGTTGTAATCGTATTTCTGATGGTCGGTGATGATCGCGACCAGGTCAGCCTCCTCCAGGCTGGCATGCAGGTCTTTTTCAGAGCTCATGTGGATATTCTCGTGATCAATTTCGGGCACGTAGGGGTCGTGATAAGTGACGATGGCGCCTTTTTCCTGCAGGAGGTGGATGATGTCCAGCGCGGGCGATTCGCGCATGTCGTTGATGTTGGGCTTGTAAGACACGCCAAGGATGAGAATTTTGCTGCCGTTGAGGGGCTTTTTGTAGCGATTGAGGGCGTCCTGAATGCGGGTAACGACATAACGGGGCATGCTGGTGTTGATCTCGGAGGCGAGCTCGATGAAGCGCGCGGTGTAATTGAGCGTTTTCATCTTCCAGGACAGGTAGAGCGGATCGATCGGGATGCAGTGCCCGCCCAGGCCGGGGCCAGGGGTGAATTTCATGAAGCCAAAGGGTTTGGTGGAGGCCGCGTCGATGACTTCCCAAACGTCAACATTCAGGCGGTCGCACATCTGGGCAAGCTCATTGACCATGGAGATGTTGATCATGCGGAAGGTGTTTTCGAGCAGTTTTGCCATTTCTGCCACTTCGGCGGTGGAAACGGTGACGACTGTTTCCAGAGCCTGTTCGTACCAGGCGCGGGCAACTTCGGTGCAGTCAGGGGTGATGCCGCCCAGTACCTTGGGGGTGTTGTAGGTGGTATAATCTTTTCTGCCTGGGTCAACGCGTTCGGGAGAGAAAGCGAGGAAGAAGTCTTCGCCGACCTGGAGGTCTGATTGAGCAGTCAGTTTCGGGAGCACAAATTCGCGCGTGGTGCCGGGGTAGGTGCTGGATTCGAGCACGATGACCATGCTGCGATGCAGGTAAGGGGCAATATCTTCACTGGCCATAGCGATAAAGGACATATCGGGATCGCCGGTTTTGCGCAGCGGCGTGGGGACGCAAATTGAGACCGCGTCAATATCATTGAGGACGGAATAATCCGATGTGGCACGCAGGCGGCCCGCGTCGATATGTTTTCGCAACTGGGCGTTAGTGATATCTGAAATATAAGATTCACTGCGGTTGATCATTTCCACTTTTTCTTCGTTGGGATCAATTCCGGTGACATTAAAACCAGCATTGGCAAAGGTGATCGCCAGGGGCAGCCCCACATAACCCAAGCCGATCACGGCAATATTGGCGTGTTTTCGTTGAATTTCTTGAATCAATTCATCTTTAACCATTGTAATTTCCTCAATTCGGGCTTAGAAAAGGCTAAGCTGTTCCGGGGGTTTTGGGGTTTCAGGCTGAGCCGGTTCAGCTTTGACAGGTTCCACAGGGGGTGTTGCCTGCGGTTTGGGTTGAGGTTCAGGCTCGCTAATGGGCTTTGGACTGAGGCTTTGATCAGTCTTTGTGACTGGTTTTGGCGTTGGCTCAGGTTTTTCAGCTTGCACATCCGCGCTGATAAATTTTTTCAGGCGCGCGAAGTCTTCGATCAAGGTCTGGCGCAAAGCGGGTTGATGCAAAGCGGCAGCGGGATGATACATCGTAACGACCTTTTGGCCATTGACGTTGTGCGTTTTACCGTGAATGGAGCTGATGCGCCCCATTTCGATGAATTTTCCCATCGAGATGCGCCCGAGCGTGACGATCACTTTGGGCTGCAGGAGGGCGATCTGCTCATCCAGATAAACCTGGCAAGCCTGAAGCTCTTCGGGCAAGGGATCGCGGTTGTTGGGCGGGCGGCATTTGACGACATTGGTGATGAAGACCTGGCTGCGTTCAAGCCCGGCGGCTTTGAGAAGCTCATCCAGGAACTGGCCGGCCTGACCAACAAAGGGCTTGCCTTGTCTGTTTTCGTGAAAGCCAGGCGCCTCGCCGATAAAAAGGATATCAACCCGCGCGGGGCCCTCTCCGGGGACGGATCTTTCCCTGCCTTTTGCAAGAGGACAGGCGTGACAAACTTCTATTTCTTTGCGAATTTCCTGTAATCTTTTTTCAGCTGTCATAAAAACTCTCGGTTCTGATTTTACCGCATCATTATCCTATTAGACGTTATTTAAGGCTAAAAAGTTCCTCAATTCGTTTGGGTCAATTTGATCCAGGTCGAGAAGGAGGGCATCTTCGTTGTTGTTTTGATAATAGTTTTTGCGAATGCCAACCTGAAGATAGCCGAAGCGATGATAAAGCGAAATTGCCGCGAGGTTGCTGACCCGCACTTCGAGCATTGAGGTCACAGCGCCGCGTTGGTGCGCGGCGAGCAAGGCATGGGCGAGCAAACAAGCCCCGATGCCCTGCCCCTGCGCGTCTGGGTGGACGGCAATGGTGGCGATATGGGCTTCATCGACGATCAGCCAGACAACGATGGCAGCCACAACCCCCGCTTCAGGAGTGGCCGCGACCATGCAGATGCTGTAGTCGGTGGTCAATTCATAAGCAAAAGAGTTTTTGGGCCAGGGCTCCGCGAAACAGGCAGCGTCGATCTGGCTGACAGCCGCGATATCTTCGGAAGTCATGGGCCGAATGGTGAGGTTGGCCGACATAGTGTTTTTTCTTAATCAGGCACATTGCTCAAGGTGTGCACGTAGATGGGGGAGAGGCTGGCGTTATCGTCAGCATGGCCTTGCTGCAATTTGTCCCAGGCGAGCTCCGCCAGGACCGAAGGACGGCGCAGACAGAACGAAGCGGGCGCCAGTTGGGCAGTTTTCCACTTGCGCCCCATGATCTGGCGTTCTTCGGGGCCCATCTCGCCAACAACGTAAACCGGGGAGGTGATGGTTTTGGCGATGGTTTTGATATCGTCAACCTGGGTTTCGGTGATCTGACCCCAGCGTGGATTTTTGTAGCGAAAACGCGCCCAGGCGTAGCGACCGCGCCCGACCTGCAGCATTGCGATCATCGGGCGGCGCAGACCAGGCTGCGAGGCGACCAAAATTTCAAGCGAAGGCACGCCGGCAATTGGAAGATTGCGCGCCAGGGCAAGCCCCTTGGCGGCGCTGAGACCGATGCGTAATCCGGTGAAAGAGCCGGGGCCCATGGCAACGCCGATGCCTGTAAGGGATTTGGGGCTGACCTGACATTTGGCAAGCATGTCGGCGATGGCGGGCACGAGTTCGACGGTATGATAATTCTTACTGCGCCATACATGTTCAGCTAAAATCTGGGAGCCGTCATAAAGGGCGATGCCGACCCATTGTGTGGAAGTATCAATTGCAACTAACATATCAGGCTCCAAACAAGGCTTTCTGTAATTTTTTGAGAAGCTGCTCATAGCGCCTGCCATTCGGCGTGAAAATGAAGTGGCGCTGTTCCGGGTTGATCCAGTCGAGCTCGATCCAGAGGTTTTCTTCGGGCAGGCTGGCTTTCATGCGTTCGGCCCATTCCATGACCAAAACGCCGTTCGAGAGGACAGTGTCCAGCTCGAGCATGGCGTCGTCAAGCGGTTCATCGGGCGAGAGGCGATAGGCGTCGCTGTGGTAGAGGATGCTGCCATTGGGGTGGCGGTATTGGTTAACGATGACGTAAGTGGGGCTGCTGACGCGATCAGCGGAGCCCCAGCCCTGGGTGATGCCCCGAACCAGGGTGGTTTTGCCCGAGCCGAGGTCGCCCTCAAGGCAAACGACGTCACCAGTCTGAAGCAAAGAACCCAGGCGAACGCCTACGCGCAAGGTCTGCTCAGGACTGTGGCTGAAAAATTCAAAGGCATGCGGCTTTAAAATAGGCATCGTTTCGTGTATTATCCTCTTTTTTTGATTATACCCCGTTGCGGGATATCTTTATTAATGAATTTTATATGTCCTGGTTCTAAAGGAGATTTTAGAGACAATCGAGGCTGATTTGGGCTTTAAGGTTCGACCAGTTGAATGACCCACCAGCCGTTAATGATCGCCGCCTCTTTGTATTGGGAGTAAATTTTGTTGATCTGTTCATTAATGCGCTCAGATTCGATCGGAAACTGCAGGAAGGGCATATCCGCCCGGGCGCTGTCGATGATCAGTTCCGGTTTGTTCCGCTCAATTTCGCTAAGGAAGTCGAGGATCATTTCTTCGGTTACGTAGTTTTCCTGCACCAGAGGATATTGATAGACGTATCGGCTGGGGCTGGTTCGATCCGTGTAAAAGTTGATCGCGGTTTCCGCGCCCCAGATCAACACCGTCTGATCCGGCTGGGTTTCCTGCAAAATAAATTGGACCAGCGCTTTGTTGAAGTTTTGATCCGGTTCTTTCAGGCTGTAATACCATTCCGTCAGCAAGGGGATGCTGGCAAACAGGGTGATCAAAGCCAAAAAGAGATTTTTTGCTTTCGGAACAAAAGGTTTAGAAATGTTTTTCAGTCCTGACAACAAAACGGAAAGGCTTAAGCCTGTAAAAACCGTCAGGGTGGGCAAAAGGGTCAAATAATAATGGGCATAGGTAGCATCGGGCAATTGCGTCAGCAGGACTTCGAGCAAGAGGTCGATCAGAAGGAGCAGAAAGAAATCTTTTCGCTCTTTTTTTGCCTGATCGCCTTTACGCAAAACGATCCCTGCCAATGCCAGGATCGCGCCGATCATGCCCAGGTGGAAAACAGCGATCGGCTCAATTTCCCGCATCGTGAACAGGTTTACAAAGCGGGTCATCAAGCCAAGCTCGCTTTTGCCAACATAGACAAAATTGTAAAGAAAAGCCTGGTCCCAAAAGGCTCCGAAAGCGCCGTAGCGATAAAAATAAAGCGCGACCAGCCCAACCACGATGGCAATGCCAAACACGAACCAGACCAACCTCATGATCGAGAGGCGGGTTTTGCCTTTAATGAAGGTTTGAAAGAGCAAAATAACACCGATGGAAAGCCAAATGCCAATGCTGGATTGTTTTGTCAGGAGAGCCAGCCCACCCAACGCACCAATAAACAGATACTTCCAGGTAGATTTCACATCCTCATTCCAGAATTTCCAGACGAGCAATAAGGCCAGGAACTGCAATGGGAGGGTGTACTCGGTGGTCAGGTTGCCAAGCCCGAGCAAAACCGGAATACCGCCCATGGCGATCGCTGTGGAAACGAGCGCGATCTCGCTGTTGAAAAGCTTTGAGAGCAGCTTGTGACTGCAAAAAATCGCCCCCGCCAAAAGGAGAACGGAAAGCAGCCAGATACCCCATAAGGAATCGGGCGCGATTTTGAGTCCAAGCGCGTTGAGGTAGAAGATGAGCGGCGGTTTATGATCCCAGACATCACGATAGGGCAGATCGCCGTTGAGGATGCGCCGCCCAATATAGGCAAAAACGCCGGAATCACGGTCTGGAAAAGGATAAAAATATGGCGAGATTGGGATCTTTACAAGCAGGCTCAATAAGAGCGAAAGGAAAATGTGTTTCCGATCTTCATGGGCGGAGGTTGCGGTCATTTTTTAGCTAATTCCTGGCCTGATTTTACCCTTAAACAAGCGTTTTCTCGTTCTGACATTGTAAAGAAAGGCCCCAAAAACAGTGAGCCTGGGAAACTCCAACGGCGTTTATTTAAAAATTAAAAGAATTGTCCGAACGATTTATGGTTTAGATCGTTGCGTCTTCGAGAGGCTGGACCATGCCTTCGAGGATCATTTCCATCCCCATGGTATGGGCGCAAATGCCTTTGGCCTGAAAGTAATTACAGGTACACTGCCACTGACCATCGCGATAAGTTACCGTGTGAGTGTTGTTCTCCCCGTCAAAACTGGCTTCAAAGCTGGTGAGCTGGATGCGGTCACGCTCTTCAGCATAGCGTTTGGCTTTTTCGATCTTACCGATGAATCCACTATCCATGTTTTTGGCTCCTTTTCCTGTCATTAAACAAAAACACGCGTCAAAAAAAGGCAGCGTGTTTTGATCTGTAGTATTCCGAAAAGTTTCGGTTCATGCGTATCAGGCTAACTCCTGCATAGTGTCTATATTATAGACGCTGGCAGCCCGGAGGTCAACTTTTACGGCAAATTTTAGGGAATTTATTTTGTGACGGCAATAAAGCAGTTAGATACGATCTATTCGTCTTCGTGTAACTGGCGGGCGATGGCTTCCCATTCATGCAACATTGGCTCGAGGTTGTTCAGGATGTTTTGATAGTCATCTGCCAGTTTTTGATATTTAGCTGGGTCGCTGGGCGGTTTGGCGAGTTTGGCTTCCAAAAGCCCTTTTTGGGTCTCGGCTTCATGAATGCGCTCTTCAAGCGCGGCGAGCTTCTTCTCCAGCTGCTGGCGTTGGTTGCGGCTCAGGCCTTTTTTAACGACGGGAGCCTCACGGACAGAGTCCACTTTCTCAGGCTCATGTAATGTTTGAGCCGAAGCCTGTTCGCGCCCAGCCAGGAACTCGCGATACTCGGAATAGCTGCCCTTATACACCCGCAGGCGTTCTTCATCGGGCACAAGCTCCCAGATCTGGGTTGCCAGCGCGTCGATCAGGTAACGGTCATGCGAAACCAGCAGGATCGTCCCGGGATAGTCAGCCAGAACCTTCTGCAAAACTTCCTGGGTGGGCAGGTCAAGATGGTTGGTGGGCTCGTCCAGCAGGAGCAGATTGGCATCCGAAAGCGCCAGTTTTGCCAGCGCCAGCCGTCCTCGTTCGCCGCCGCTGAGCGTCGCGACGCGGTCAAAGACCTGTTCGCCCTGAAAACCATAACGAGCCAGGTAATTGCGCACCTCAGCCGGCAAAAGGTTGGGCATGACTTTGTTGATCTCCTGGATCAGGTCGCTGCTGGGGTCGAGGTCCTCATGCGCCTGGGCAAAATAGCCCACCTTGAGGCTGGCGCCCAGCTCAATTTCGCCGCCAAGAGGCGGGAGTTGCCCAAGAATTGTTTTCAGAAATGTGGTCTTGCCAGCCCCATTGGGGCCGATCAATGCCACGCATTCGCCGCGTTCCAGCACCAGGTCGGGGCTGCTAAAGAGCGCTTTGCCCTCGTCTTCATAGCCTACGTCCAGGTCGTAGGTGCGCAGGACCAGATCGCCTGAGCGCCCAACAATTTTGAGGCGCAGATGGACTGGTCGGGTATTGCTTTGCGGCGGGGTCAGGCGGCTGTCTTCCAGCAGGCGTTCCAGGCGGCGCTGACGACCGCGCGCCTGATTGGTGTTCTGAGAGCCCATATTACGACGGATATACTCTTCCTGCTTTTCGATGTACTCGGTCTGAGCCTGAAATTCGGCAAGCCGACGGGCGTAGCGCTCCTCGCGTTGATGCAGGTAAGCCGTGTAATTGCCGCGATAAACTTCGAGCGAAGGCGTCATCTCCCAGATCACGCGAGCGGTCTGGTCGAGGAAGTAGCGGTCATGCGAAACGATGACCACGGCGCCATTCCAGTCGCGCAGGTAGGCTTCCAGCCATTCGACAGCATTGATATCAAGGTGGTTGCTGGGTTCGTCCAGAAAGAGGATATCAGGGTCTTCCAATAAAATGCGCGCCAGACGGGCGCGGGTGCGCTGCCCACCGGAAAGCTGTTCGAGGGGACGGTGATGATCGCTCTCCTCGAAACCAAGGCCCGCCAGGGTTTGACGGATGCGGGCAGTGTAAGTGTAGCCGCCCATCAGGTCAAAGCGGTGTTGCAGATTGCCGTAACGCCTGAGAATGTCAGGGTCGCAGTGGGGATCCTGCATGGCAAGTTCGAGCTGTTTGAGCTCGTCACCCATGGCCAGCAGCTCCTCAAAAGCGACCAGACAGCTGCTCCAGAGCGTGCCGTTGGTCTCGTGGACTGCGACCTGAGGGAGATAACCCACGCGCAAGCCTTTGGAGCGGGAGACAGAGCCTTCGCTGGGCTCATCTTCGCCTGCCAGGATGCGAAGCAAGGTGGTTTTGCCCACCCCGTTGGTGCCAACGATGGCAATGCGAGCGTTGTGCGGGATGGAAAGCGTGATCCTATCAAAAATATCGACGGGACCAAAAGAGCGTGCCAGATTTTGCGCAGTCAACAATGCCATAATGGCAAAAGTATACCAGCCAGCGCCCGGTATGGCAGAAAGCAGCTATCGAAAATCAAAACAATTGGTGTTTCTTATAAAAAATCAATGCCCTCGCCCGCATCGCAGGCTACAGGGAAATGCCCTCGTACGTAATATAAAGGTATGTAATGCTGACAATCTTTTTACCCTCAGGCTGGCTCCTCCAAGTGCGAGTGAAGTTTCATGAATCGTAAGAGACCGCCAATCAGGAAAGAATTTTTCAAGGCAATAGATCGGGGCACGTTCTCTTGGTAGTGAGCCGCATTTTCGACACAGATAAAAATCGCGGTGCCAATCGTTTTTGCTCTCAAAAATCGTTAAGGAATCACAGCAAAAACAATAACCTTCATTTTTTATCATGACACATCTCCCTCTTCCGTCACATCCGCAAATTCGTAATCCCGATACTGGCTGTCCTGATCGATCTTACCATCTTTGGAAATCCCAACCACCCGACAGCCATTGATGTCAGCAACCAAACAGATCAACCGCTCCAGCGCATGCGCCAGAGTTCCATCTGGAGGAAGGGGTTCGTCTTCAAAATCATCAATATTGATCGGGAGCCTCAATAAGAACTCAAAGGTACTGGGACGCACCCAAAACATAGATCCAGCAACAAAGGAAAATGGCTTTTCTTCCGGGTTTCTGATTCCCAGTTGCTTTGCCAGATTATAGGTATTTTCGCGGTTACTCCCCCAATAGTATTCGTGCCCGACGATATGTCCCTGAGGGCCGATGATGCCGATATCGTTTTTCTTCCCTAAAATTCTTTGCGCTTCCCGTGCGGATTCTTTGCCGATCAACTTGGTGAGCATATCATCACGCCAAAGATCACCATCAATTCGATGCGGCGATTTTTTGGTATGAACTTTTAACAAATGACGGTAATCAAGATGATAGATCATCCTAAAAAGTTCAATAAAGGCGCCGATATCCCGGCCTTTATTGATCAATGTAAGTATTCTGGCGTCCGGCGCCAGATCAAATACTTTATCCGCGATCATGTCTTCGGGCCGGCTGGTGGTAATGTAGAGATCATAACCACCCTCAATATTGGAGAGCTTCTTGATGATGTCTTCCAACATTTCCGGATAGTGCACATGAATGACCACGGCCGTATCATGCTTCTTTTCCACACCAGCAACCAGACGACGATCATTCAACATGAATTTATTACGGCTGACTGTCTCAAGCGCTCTGCGGGTCGCCTGTAAATAGGCATATCCATATTCGCGATCCGGTTCGAGATGAGCGCCTTCTGCCCATTCATTCCAGGCGTTGATAAAAACGAAGCGTTCATTTTCTTTCGAGCTGATCAGGGAATTATAAGAAACCTGTTCAAGCCAGCGTTGATAAATCTTTGGATCGCTGTGAATGAACGAATCCCCACGGCCTGGTTTTCGCGCCTCGTTATCCCAGGATGGTGAGACGGTACTAAACCTTGGTTTTGCGTCTTTGCTTAAAGCGATATGGTTTTTGACCATATCTCGGTAATCGTAGACCTGGCCTTTGTACTGCGGATTGAGCAAATGAACTGTCTCTGTGATCGGTTGATAAGCGTTGTTGTGAGGAGGAAACTCAACCGAAGCATCCATGCCAAGCAATTCCGGTTTTTCAAAGCCAAATGTTCGCGCGGAAACAATAAAAGGATTCTTCAAACCTTGCTTGACCACAAAATTTCGCCAGTAATCAAAAGTTCGTTCAGCTTCTTCCATCAGCGTTGGACGATAGACGATCAGCAACGGCCTGTCATCATAACGAATGTAGCGTTCATCCTGGAACATTTCAACAACATCGTGGATGAAGCGGTGGTCATTCTCAAAAACGTGCTCCTGACCAATTAAGATATTGCTTTCAAGCCCATCCCAACGTCGTGTCCAGTTCTCATTTGCCCAGCAAATACAATATGGGAAATTAATATTTGGGTTGTTGATATAGTTGTTCAAGGGCAATTCGAGTAAGCGTCTGCCGGAAAACCAATAATAGTGGAAGCAGAAGCCATAGAGCCCGTAATCGCTGGCGAGCTTTACCTGCTCTTCCTGAACTTCTGGGATCCGCAGGTCATAATAACCCAGGGGCCCGGGGTAACGCGGTTGATAATGACCGACAAACTGGGGAGCCGCTTTGCTGACGTTGGTCCACTCCGTAAAACCCTTCCCCCACCATTCATCATTTTCCGGGAAGGGGTGGTACTGGGGCAGATAGAACCCGATCAGCTTCACGTCCTGAGGCGCGCTTGTTTTCAATTCGGCTTCAGGTAACGGGTCTTCATAATAAACATTTTTTTCGCCGCAAGCCCGGCTGAGTGAATAGTCAAAACTCTGTTTGTACGGATCCGTGCTAACTTCAATCACATCAACTGGCTGAGGTTGTTTTACCGCGACGTAGGGTTGTTCAATGGGGCTTTCAGAAATTTTGTGCAGCAACCTGCGAACAAGAGCTTTAAAACCGTAGTTGCGATAATAGTTCCGTGCCTTGGTTAAGTTTGACTGGGAGCCCAACTTTGCGCCTTTTCTTGCGCGGGCTTTCTTTTCCCTCTTTTGTCGCCGCGTATCGCGAATGTAAAAAACCAAGGGGTTCTGCTTCCCGTCATATACATCACCGATGCTTTCCAAATAAGCCTTGGTATCGAAGCCTTCTGAAGGGTTTCGACCTTCTTTCCATCCGCTTCTCACAAAATGCCACAAAGGATCGACATCAGTTTGTCTTACATCCGCATAATGAAACAGGTAATACTTTTTATCGAATTGCCTGGAAAACTTTATCGTTAAATAGTCGATGAGATTACAGCCCATTTTATTTCTTCAACAACTTTCTGACGACCTTTCTCATTGGTCTCGTGATTTTCCAGCTTGTACTCGATGCCATCGCTGTCGCTTCCGTTTTCAGCCAATAAACATCCTGTTCAAGCGCGCCAACTTCATTGATTTTACTTTGCAACTCGGAATGAGTTGATTCGAACCGGCTGCTCAAATCAGTATAGCTATTTTGAAGAGAATTATGCTCAGAAGTGATCAAATCATAATCTTTATTCAACTCTGACAGTTTTTTGTTCATTCTGGTAATTTCTTCTTCCAAAACATGTCTATGAGCAAGCTGTTCATTTAAAGCATCGTATGTCTCCTGCCATTTTTGAGTGGCATTGGAGATTTCCTTTTCCAGTGTGGTTCTGTGGGCAAGCTGTAGGTCTAATTCTTCGTTCAGTTTTGATATTGCCGTTTGATTGGCCATGATGACCCTGGAGTTGCTTGCGACTTCTTTCTCGTAATGTTTGTTGAGTCTATCCTGTTCCAACAGGGCTGCTTCCAGTATAAGAAGGTCCGGGTCCTCTGTGACTTTCTTTGGCATTTGGATTATTTCATCTATTATTTCAGGCCAACGCTGAAAATTATTTGAGAGCAAGGCTGTTTTTCGGATTTTTGATTGAGCTTGACTGGCAAGTTCATTGCGAAAAACTCCATCCTCGACGAGTGCAGTCAGAGCTGTCTCCCAATCCTGGCCTGTTTTCGCCAACATGCCATCAATTCCATGTCTGATCGCCTGGGAATAAGGTTCTGTGTCACTCATTACCGAAGCTAATCCCAGAGCAGTATATTCATAATATTTAATTGAACTCTTGGAATTGTTGAAGGCATTGGTCTGCAATGGGCCAAGCCCGATATCGAATTCATAGGATGATATATCTTTTACAAAGTCCTGATATTCCGATCTGAAAATGTTTATCTGTCTGGCGTTGTCAAGCCCTTTGAGCTGTTCAGGTAATTCCAGCCCGTAGCAAGTAAACTCAGCCTGTTTCGGAAAAGCCAACAAAACATTTTTTAAAGGTTCTGCAATAAGCTGCAGATCCGGTTGATGGCTTTTTGTCCCCATGAAAAGGATCTTCACAGGCTCACTTTGAGCTGAAGTCGGGACCTTTATTTCCCAGATTTTATCATCGAGGTAATTGTTGAAAACGAAAATATTAGATGTTAACGGACGGCAAGCCTCCGCCAATATCGAAGTCGAGACCACAAGGGCATCCACCGTTTTGATCGCGTAATACAATGGCGCCAACAAACCTGAGAAAGAAAGGTCTTTTCTGTTTGGATGATCTTCGCCCATATCAAACATAAAATCATCCATATCGATCACCAAAGGTTTGCCGTGCTCCTGGCAAAACTTCCTGATCTTCAGGAAAAGTGAAAAATCTTTAGGAAGCTCTCGATTAATAAAAACCAGATCTGAATCTACGATCAGTTTCAGATCTTTCTCGGATGTACCGATGGAGAGACTGATCCCAGCTTCTCGGGCGGGGCTCAGGTAGCGGTAATTAAGGATCGCTGTCTTCTTTGCAGAGCTTACAAATAACACACATTTTTTTACAGAGGCTTCCATTTTACGCTTCCTAACAACCTGTTGCTTTCCTTGCCTGGATCGGATGTTTATTTTCCCATCGTTAGTTCCAGTCCCTTTTGCCAGGGTGGCATGCGAAGGCCAAAAGTATGTTCGAGTTTATCATTATTTAACACCGAGATCATCGGGCGGTCGGCGGGGACGGGGAATTCACTGCTCCCGGCTCTATCCAGCCTTTGGACCTTTTGCTCTTCCTTTTTCGGGTCAAGTTCGATGATCTTTTCTGCCCACTCATAACGGCTACAAGCGCCGTCGCCGGCACAGTGATAGACCCCGGCACGCTCGCAGAGCCAGCTATAAGCGTCTGAACCAGCCCTTGCCAAAATGAGCGCGCTGATCTCCGCCAGCATCCGCGCACTGGTGGGTCCACTGACCTGATCATCCACCACGCGCATGACTTCCTGCTGCCTTGCCCATTGCAATACCTTGGTCACAAAACCGCCCTGGCGCATCGAGTAGACCCAACTGGTGCGCAGCACCAGTCCAGCGCCACCGGCTGCCAAAACAGCATTATCGCCTTCGAGCTTGCTCTTTCCATAGACATTCAGCGGATTAGTGGCATCTGTTTCGACATATGCTGAGCCTTTTATACCGTCATAGACATAATCGGTCGAATAATGCAAAAATGGGATGCGCAATTTTGCCGCTGCTTCGGCTAAAACAGCCGGGCTGTCACGATTGACCAAATACGCAATTTCCTGTTCGCTTTCCGCTTTATCCACCGCGGTATAAGCCGCTGGATTGACCAAATAATCCGGTTGGATTTCCTGTACCAAACGCGCCAACTCCTGAGGTTTGGTAAAATCCACCTCCGGGTAATCCAAAGCGATCACTTCGCCCAAAGGGGCAAGCGTGCGCTGCAGCTCGTAACCCAGTTGACCATTTTTCGCGAACAGCAAAATCTTTTTCATCTGAACTTACAGTCCTTGTTTCACTAACCGCAGCAAATATTGACCATACTCATTGCTCGCCAGCGGTTCAGCGCATTTCAACAAGCCGGCTTCATCAATATAGCCCATGCGATAGGCGATCTCTTCGATACAGGAGATCATCATTCCCTGCCGGTCTTCGACCGCCTGGACGAACATGGAAGCCTGCAGAAGGCTTTCGTGCGTGCCGGCATCCAGCCATGCCACGCCGCGCCCCAGCACCTCGACCTGCAGCTCGCCATCCTCAAGAAAGCGCTTGTTGATATCCGTGATCTCGATCTCACCGCGCGGTGAGGGCTCAAGCTCTTCAGCATACCGAACAACACGATTGTCATAGAAATAAATACCGGGGACAGCAAAGTTGGATCTCGGCTGTGAGGGTTTTTCTTCCAGACTGATGGCTTTGCCGGTATCGTCAAATTCAACCACGCCGTATCGTTCCGGGTCACGCACCGGATAAGCAAAGACGGTCGCGCCTTGTTCCTGACTGGCTGCACGACGCAAAATCTGAGGCATGCCATGACCAAAGAAGATGTTATCGCCAAGGATCAGGCAAACCTTATCATCGCCAACAAATTCTTTGCCAACAATAAAGGCATCTGCCAGCCCACGGGGAACAGCCTGGACGGCATATTGAATATTCAGACCCAATTGCTTGCCGTCGCCTAAAACACGCTGAAACTGCGCGCTGTCTTCGGGGGTTGTGATGATGAGGATATCGCGAATTCCGGCCAACATGAGCATGGAAAGCGGATAGTAGATCATCGGTTTGTCATAAACCGGCAGCAATTGCTTGCTGATGCCTATGGTCAACGGATAAAGTCGGGTGCCTTTCCCGCCTGCTAAAATGATCCCTTTCATATTAAGCCTTTCTTTCTCCATAGTTCTTCTTCATCCAGGTGTTAAGGTCAGATTGCTTGGTGATCGCTTCAATCCATTCGGGGTTATCCAGATACCATTTGACGGTATCAAGCAAGCCCTGGGCCAGGTCATGACTTGGCTGCCAGCCTAATTCCTCGTGGATCTTATCGATCCTGATATCGTAGCGGCGGTCATGGCCGGGGCGATCCTGCACATAAGTGATCAGCTGCTCATGAGGGGTGAACTCTGAATCGGGCTGGAGCTCATCTAAAATTGAGCAGATGGTTTTGACAATCTCGATATTGGGGGGTTGGTTATCGCCGCCCACACAATAAGTTTCACCGACCCGACCTTTTGTGGCGACCTTCCAGATCGCTTCACAATGGTCATCAACATATAACCAGTCGCGGATCTGCATGCCATCGCCATAAACCGGCAGCGGGCGACCGTTGACGGCGTTCAAAACCATCAGGGGGATCAATTTTTCCGGGAACTGACGGGGGCCGTAGTTGTTGGAGCAGTTGCTGATCGTGATCGGCAAACCGTAGGTGGTGTTATAAGCGCGCACAAAGTGGTCGCTGGAAGCTTTTGAAGCCGCGTATGGAGAACGAGGCGCGTAAGAGGTATCTTCCTCGAAAGGTGGTTCGTGAGGTGCCAGCGTGCCAAAGACCTCATCGGTCGAGACGTGATGGAAGCGCACCGCTTCGATCGGATGCGTTTTTTCCACCAGCCAGAAACGGTGGGCAGCCTCGAGCAGGGTAAAAGTGCCGACCACATTGGTGTCAACAAAAACACCGGGGTTGTGGATCGAGCGGTCGACGTGACTTTCAGCAGCAAAATGGACGACGGTGTCGATCTTGTGCTCTGCGAAAATGCGATCGATCAGTTCACGGTCGGTAATGCTGCCCTGAACAAAAGTATGACGGCTCTCATCGGGCAGATCGCGCAAATTTTCCAGACTGCCAGCATAAGTGAGCGCGTCCAGATTGACAATTTTGACTTCGGGCTCATGCTTTAGCAGCCAATGAATAAAATTCGAGCCAATAAAGCCCGCTCCTCCGGTTACCAATACACTTTTCATACTCTCTCCTTGTTTTCTTTTGTCCAGCCAAACGGGAAAATTTCTGCTTCGGTCAGGATGGGCGCTTTGGCGTCCTTTTCGGAAAGTTTTGGCAGCGCCCCATTGACCAGGGGCCATTCGACGTCGATTATTGGGTCGTTCCAAAGCAGGCTGCGTTCCCATTCGGGCGCGTAATAGTCGGTAGTTTTATAGACAAATTCAGCCCATTCGCTGATCACATAAAATGCGTGCGCGAAACCTTCGGGCACCCAGAGTTGATGCTTGTTTTCAGATGAAAGGAACTCCCCAACCCACTTACCAAAAGTGGGAGAACCCTGGCGGATGTCAACAGCCACATCAAAGACCTCGCCTGCCACAACGCGTACCAGCTTGCCCTGCGTGTTTTTTAGCTGGTAGTGCAAACCGCGCAAGATTCCCTGACCTGAGCCGGAGTGATTATCCTGTACAAACTGCGCCGGGCCACAATATTTCTCAAATTCGGATTGGCGGAAGGTTTCCATAAAAAACCCTCGATGATCGCCAAAAACCTTTGGTTTGATCAGAACAACTTCCGGTATTGCGGTACGAATGTATTCCATCAGGCCATCTCCTCCCGATAAGCTGCAATCACATCCTGGGGTACGCCAATTTTTCTGAGTTTGCCATGATCGATCCAGGCGATGCGGTCACACATTGTTTCCAGACCATCCAGACCGTGCGAGACCATCAATACAGTCGCACCAGCCTGCTGAAAGCTCTTCATACGCTGGTTGCATTTACGTTGAAAGGCCTCATCGCCGACACTTAGTATTTCGTCCAGGATCAATATCTCGGGCATGTGAGCCGTCGCGACAGCAAAACCAAGCCGCGCGTACATGCCGGAGGAATAGGTTCGGATCGGTGAATTGATAAATTGCCCAAGCTCTGAAAAATCCACGATATCGTCAAAAACAGCTTCCATTTCTTCCCGGCTATAGCCCAGAAGCGCGCCATTCAAAAAAACATTCTCCCGCCCGGAAAGCTCCGGGTGAAAACCAGCGCCCAATTCAAGCAATGGGGCGATTTTTCCATACACCCTGACACGGCCTTTGCTTGGTTTCAGCACCTTTGAGATCACCTTCAGCATGGTGCTTTTCCCGGCGCCATTGTTCCCAACCAGGCCAAAGACCTCACCCTCTTTGACCTGCAGGCTGATGTCAGTCAGCGCCCAGAAGTTTTCGATCCTGATCTTGCGCTGCAAAGTGCGAATGGCATATTCCTTAAAAGTGCCGATGCGCTCAGACGGCAGGCGGTAACTGACCGAGACATTATCAAGCTGAATGATATCGGGCGCGTTTTCAAAGTTATTGATTGGATCAGCCTGCGGATCAGACACGGTAAGCGTACTCCTCTGATTTTGAAGTGAAATACAGCCAGCCCACCACGAGCATGCCAAGCCCCCAGCCAAGTGCTGGTAAAAATTCCTGCCAGGTGGGGACGCGCCCTTCAAAGACGGGCAAGCGGTAGATCTTGACCATCCAGTACATCGGGTTGATCCTGAAATATGGTAATAAATTGGGTGCAATTAGGGTTTCAGGGTAGATGATCGGGGTCAGGTACATCCAGGCAGTCAAAACAACCTGATACATCTCACCCACGTCGGGGAAAAAGACCGCCAGCGAAGAGATGAATAAAGCAAAGCCCAACGTAAAAGCCGTCAGGATCAGGATCGCGACCGGCAAAAAGAGCATCGACCAATAAAACGGCGCCTTATCGACCAACATCACGATCACAAGCGGCACGACCGAGATGACCAGGTTCACCAGCGCTGTTCCGATGGCTGAAACGCCAAAAACTGTGCTGGGGATATAAATGCGCTTCAGCAAACTGCCGCCCCAGACCAAACCACTGATGGCGGCGTTGGTCGCCTGGGCGAAGTAGTTCCAGACCAATAAACCGCTTAAAATATAGACCGGAAAGTGAGGAACTTCTGTTTTGAAGAAGTTGGAAAAAACGAAGGTCAGGATGAGCATTGTGCCCAAGGGATTGAGCATCGTCCATGCCACGCCCAGAACAGATCGCTTGTAACGCGTTAGGATATCCCGCCGCACAAGCTGACCGAGCAAGTAGCGATACTTGCCCAGCTCTTTTAATTCGGTAATGGCCGATACGCGATTATTCGCGGAATCATAAACTGGTTTTGCAGAGTTAGCCAATCGCTTCACCTTTGGTTTTTATAGCCTTTAACAACTTCTAATCTTACCATAGGATAAGGATTGCTGGATTTTCTCCGACAATGGTGATGCTCAGTATGGGGAAAACTGGCGGACGGGGTCAATACCCAGAGGGAACTTAGCTCCGGCTACAGGTCGATTCCTGGTCAAGAATTAATTAGCATTCGCTTGAGGAAAGGCGAACCCAAGCTTTATCAATTCCATTCTGCAAATGGCTACATGAAAAAGCAGTAGAGCGCAAGGCAGTTGCATCTTATGGATGGATAACGAATAAGGCTATTTATTTGTAGGATGACTATATTTGAAATATGGTGAATTATTCGTCTGTGAAAGTATCTTTGTCCCCTCATCCGGCCTTCGGCCACCTTCTCCCCATGGGCGAAGGCTTTGTGCAGTACCCGACCTTCTAGCACCTTCTCGGTTTAGCCCCTCATCCGGCCTGCGGCAAACTTCTCCACATGGGCGAAGGCTTTGTGCAGTACCCAACCTTCTAGCACCTTCTCGGTTTAGCCCCTCATCCGGCCTGTGGCAAACTTCTCCACATGGGCGAAGGCTTAAGTGATTAATGGGGGTCGCCTGGGTTCAGGCAAATACGAGTTAAACAAATATCATAATGAGAATTGATGTTCTTCGACTTTTTATCATAAGGTAACAAGGAACGACGCTTGGGGATGAGATAAGAGAGCATTTAAACCCAGGCATTGGGTTTTATCCTCCGGGAAAACGAAAAAACATGACTTAACTCTCTCAAATATCAAACTGTTGGAGTAGCGGGGTTACTTTTACTGACCGGTAACGGTTGGGAGGCCCTGCGCGATCCATTCGTTCATCCCGCCTGCCATGCTTGTGACGAATTGAAAGCCTTGCCGCAGGAGGATATCACGCGCCTGAGCACTGCGGTTCCCTGAACGACAGATCACAACGATCCTGGTTTCTTTATCCAGTTGAGAAGATCGATCCGCAAGCTGCCCAAGGGGAATCAGCGTTGCCCACTCAATATGACCAGCTGCCCATTCCTCAGGTTCGCGCACATCCAGAAACAGCCATTCATCAGGGTTCAGGCTGGCAACTTCCTTCACACTCATTTCAGCGGCCAAACGATCCTCATGCGTTGCAATCTTCTCTTGTCTCATGTTCCTGATAAGGAAATAACCCAGCACGCAAAATACTATCGCAATTAAAATCCAAAGAAAAGCTGGCATTTGAGGCTCCTTTTGTGTTTTCCCAGCCGGTTTCCCAGCAATTGTTTTAGAGTTTTGAGTTGATTTGCTTTTTTGCTTATTCCCTTGTGACATATTAACTTCTTCCTCATTAAATTCCCGCATAATAATACCACCATGACACAACCTTTTTATAAACTGTATTCCTTTGCAGCAATTCGCAGTATGGAAAAACAAACCTATGGTAAAGAATTTAGGTGTCCATTTTGTGAAATTTAATTCAAATATCCAATCAATTAATGTGCAAAAGTAGCGGACGGGGCTGATACCCTGACGGGCACAGGCCTCCGTCCGTACAGGTGATGCAATTCGCAGTATGGAATTTTATTTAGCTTGTATTCTCCCCTCCTCAAGCGCATAATATTTGGGTCCTGACCGATAACCGACCTGTAAGGACATTTTTGTGGTAGGAGCGGGACGCAGCAGCTCGCCCGTCGTCTGGAATGAATAAAATATAACTGGAATATCAAGGTTTACCAGAATGATGGACCCAGATAATCAAGGAATTCTACGTTTAATTTCCCAAACCAACGGGCGGACGTGGCAGTCCGCCCCTACAGTTGGAGCCCGAAACTCTGAATAATAAAATAAATACCCACTATATCGTGCTTTATTGAATAATTAAGTGTTTGGGCATTTTATTACATTGAGGGGACTATACCACGGGTTTGATTCTCCATATTGAGAATTGCTGATTTCTTTGATGCTTTTTTCCAGACTTTGTTCATCTTTAGAAGTCCATGATCAATCCAATTCATCACCTTTTAAACCACATTAATTTCACCTGACCTAAACTATAATTAGAGTCCGAGATTTTAAAGATGAGCAAACCGTTTTTTTCCATCCTGATCCTTTTTTGGAAAAGCGAGCAGTATCTGCCCGAAAGTCTGAACGCGCTTGATCGGCAGACTTTCAGGGATTTTGAGGTGATCCTGCTCAATAATGGCGCCGATAATCCACCCGATCCGGAACTGCTTGCTCAGCACCCCAAACTAAACTTACAGGTTCTCCACTCTGATAAAAATCTGGGTTTTGCGGGAGGCAACAACCTGGCTGCCCGGCATGCAGTGGGTGAATACCTGGTCTTGCTAAACGGGGATGCCTTCCCCGAACCGGATTGGCTCGCGAAGCTTTACCAGGCCGCTCAGGATACCCCCAACCACTGTTTTGCTTCCCGCCTGATTAAAGCCAATCAGCCGGAGCTGCTGGACGGTGAGTGGAATGTTTACCATTTTAGTGGTCTTGCCTGGCGACGAAATCACAACCGACCTGTACAGTTTAGTTCTAATTTTCCTCTTCCGGTTGCCAGTGCCTGCGCGGCCGCCTCGGCTTACCCGCGACATGCCTTTGAATTGGTGGGCGGCTTTGACGAGGACTTTTTCGCTTACATGGAAGATATTGACCTCGATCTGCGCCTCCAGTTGGCTGGATTTTCCTTTATTTACCTACCCGATGCCATTGTCCATCACGTCGGGTCTGGTTCCACCGCTTCGCGCAGCGCGTTTTCAACGTATTACGGACAGCGTAATCTCATCTGGACCTTCGTCAAAAACATGCCCGGTTTTCTTTTTTACCTGCTTCTGCCAGTACATATCTTTTTTAACCTGCTCTATTTACTGGCCAGCTTGGTTATGCCTTCCGGCAAAGCCTTGCGGCAAGGCAAAAGAGACGCGCTGAAGAAGCTGCCCCAGATGCTTGCCAAACGTAAAATTATCCAATCCAGGCGCAAAATTTCCTTGTTTCAATTCGCGAAACTTCTGGATTGGAATCCATTCACCCCATTAATAAAACTTACTTACAGGTAAAGGAGGCTTTTATGACTGACCCGAGCCCCAATTATCACAGCTTATCACCGCAAAATAAAGCCAGTTTCTTCACCATATCACCGGAAACCGGACTGTCGCAACATAAAAATGCTGAGACTGCCCTGAAAAATGTGCCAGCGGACGGCTATGTCTGGTTTGATTATTGTGAACCCACCCTCCATCAGCTGGAGCCATTGGCCTCGTATTTTGGCATCCATCCCCTGTCAATTGAGGACAGCCTTTCAGAAGATCAACTGCCCAAGCTTGATCTCTATCCCAATTACTCTTTCATGATCTTCAATTTTTATGAAAAATCAGAAGAGGAACTGTTGACGCATGAGCTTGACCTCTTCCTGGGGGCAAATTTTTTGATCAGCATCTCTCATCTCAACCAACTGGGCATGCCGCTGCTGGCAGGGATCAACAAATCGGTCGAACGGGAAATTCACAAAGTAAAACTGGGGCCCTCCTTCCTCTCCCATCTGATGATCGACATGGTGGTTGACCGAAAATTTTATGCCATTGACAGCATCGAGAACAAGCTCGACCAGGATGAAGACCGCATTCTGGAAGGAGACGGCAATTTTGACCTCTCCACCCTGTTGGATTCCCGCCGGGATCTGATGACCATCCGCCGTTCCCTCTTTTATGAGCGCGAAGTCATTAACAAGCTCCTGCGGCAGGACAGCCCCTTTATTTCTGAGAAGTCGCTGATCTACTACCGGGATATTTATGATCACCTCTCGAAATATTATGAAATTTCAGAAACAGCGCGCGACCAGGTGACCAGCCTGATGGAAATTCATCTCTCGATCATCAACAATCGCATGGCGCAGACATCCAACCGAACCAACGCGATCATGCGCCGCCTGACCTTGATCACGACCATTTTCATGCCGCTTAGCCTGATCTCCGGGATCGGCGGCATGTCAGAATTCACTCTGCTGATCGGGGAGGAGAATATCCGTATCGGCTACTTGCTCATGTTTATTGTGATGGTGATCATCGCAGGGATCAACTTTTTGTTCCTTAAACGCATGGAGAGCAACCTGAAGGACGACGATTAGAGAGCGTTTATAAGTCAGTTACAATCGGCGCAGGCAGAATTGTCAGGAAAAGCCTGGTGATCATCAATTAAGATCAGTAATTCACCCCACATGCCTGAGCTGAGCGTCTCGTCCCAAAAGGTCAGAAATTCCTGATACTCTTCATCACGGCTCAGTTTTCGATCGGCGCTAAAGGCATTCAGGCCGGGCAAGAGCCTGCGCAGGCGTCGGTTGTTGCCAAAGCAATTCACGATCCTCTGTTCTTCTTCTTCAATAAAGTTCGGGATCATCCCCATCCAAACATCAGTGTCGTGGATCGAGCCGAGCAAGGCCTGAATTTTCTTAGCCTGGTTGATGAAGGGGCTGATCGGAAAACCATACAGATCCTCAAAGGCTTCCATGGTATAGCGCAATTGCTTGGCATGGATGCGCATTTCGTGCAATTCTGTCACATTGGTCTCAACTCGAACCAGCTGATCGTATGCGGTCAATTCCTCAAGCCGGGAGCGAATGTTCATGGCTGCCAGTTGGAATAGAACAGCAGTGTCTTCTTTGGCGTTGAGTTCTTTTTCCAACCAGGAGTTCGCCCAGCGCGCCATTCTTCCAAGCGTGTCAGCCTGCTCCAGTTGGTTCATCGCCTGCACGACCTCATCCTGCAAGAGCTGCCTTTTTTGCCTCAACCTCAACATGAGGCGTTTGATGCCCGGTTTTAGTTTTGGGTCAAAATAGCCGGAAAGGTTCTTTTTCAGGATTTCAAGCTGGACATCGAGGTCGCGCGCGTGCCCAAGTACCTGTGTGACAGAGCGAATCATTCCGGTAAAGTTTTTGTAATCAGCTTTGGGGAAACAATCTTTAAATATCTTCAGCGCGCTTCGCATACGTCGTGAGGCAACGCGCATGCGATGGATACTTTCAATATCCTCCCCGCACCTGACCCCTTCCACCTCTGCCTGCATGGCTGAGAGGTGTTGAATGAGCACCCTGGCTCCATAGACGTGAATCACTTGAGCAATTGTTTTTGCCACTTTCACTCCGCTTAAAAAGTTTACCCCAGCCTGGCTGGGGTAAACTTGCTATTAAAAAGGACGCTCCGATTTGGTCAGTCGGTTCTGCAGAAGCAGGCGGATCGGTCGTTGAAGATCTTCGAAAATTTCACGGGGAGCACGATCAGCATCAATACCAACAAAATTGTACTCGAGCGCAAGCTTCTCCAGTTCCTGAATGATCCGCGTTTGATAAATTACAAAACTATCGTAAAGGTTATCCGCCAGGTTCAGATCCATACCCGCCTCCCAGTAGTTGAGGCCACGGCCATGGATCAAACGTTGAACCAGAGAAGGCACACTGGCACGCAGGTAGAGGATCAGATGTGGGCGCAGCGCGATGCCATAAAGCGCCTTCGACCAGCTCTTTTCGATCCCACGCAGGCTGTCGCGGGCGATCATCGAATAAAAATAGCGGTCTGAGAGGACGATAAAACCAGCCTGCAGGGCAGGAATGATGTTATTCTCAAGCCGGTCTGCGAAATCGGCAGCATAGAACAGACTCATCGTGGTCGGCCCAAGGGTATGTCCGCTCTTGGCGGCATCCAGACCAGGCCCGGTCAGTTCTGAGCGTGTCAAGCCGGTATCAGCCACCGCGTAGCCTTCATCTTCAAGCCAGCGTCGCACCAGTTTGATCTGGGTGGAACGCCCGACGCCATCGGTACCTTCCAAAACGATCAGTTTACCGGTCAGTTTGCCAAAATCCCGATAAGGAAAACCAGCGCCATAATATCCGTTCTTTGCCATTAGTTTTCTCCTTCTTCTTCTTTTGTGCGTGCCTGAGGATTCTTGACAATGATGGGCTTTTTGCCTGGGTTGGGCAAGCCTTCGAAATCTTTTAACATGTTTTTGACCAAATCGCGAACTTTCTTCTGCTGTTCCTTGACCGGTAAAGTACCGTCGATCATGGTCAGACCGAACTCATCCACCATTTGATCGTATTCATTCAGGATGCGACCCTGGAAGAGCTTAAAACTTTCCTGGTAGTTATCCGAAAGATCCAAATCCATACCCGCTTCGTAATATTTCAGTTTTGCCCGTGAACCGGTAATACGTTCGACGGCGATATCGAGGGGAACACGGAAGTAGAGCGCCACATCCGGCTTGATGGCAAAGGAGTACATATCACGAACCCATTTCGGGTCATTGCCTCGGGCGACGTCGCGCGCGAAAGCCGTAAAAGCGTAGCGATCCGCCACAACGATCACGCCGGCTTTGAGCAGGGGATAAATGCCATTTTCCCAGCGGTCAGCGAAATCGGTGCAGTGCAAAATGCTGAAGGTCGCCGGGGTAAAGGACTGCGCTTTCTTGGCAGCCTTGGTGGTGCTCTTGACTAAGGCAGAGCTGTTCCACTCGCTGAAATAAACCGAGTAACCCTTGGAAAGCAGCCACTTGTGGAGCAAATCGATCTGGGTCGATTTGCCGGATCCGTCGATGCCTTCAACGACAATCAGTTTTCCTTTCGTATCATTGGGTCTTAACACTTTTAGCACCTCCGGAATTGTTTTATCTTTGTATCAAGCCTTGCGGGATACGCATCCATTATAATGTAGAAAACATATAACCAGGGAGAATATATAGACATTTATTTCTAAAAAAGAATTATTTTCTTCATATTTGCCCATAGATGCCGGATTAGTCATTTGATTTTGAAAAATGGGTTGGATTCCATATCCATGCGTATCGTTTTTTATCAAATATGCCACAACATCCATGCAGCTGACTTAAAAAAAGACCCAGCCTGGGCTGGGTGAGATCAATGAAGCTAACTTTCTTTTATTAATGAAATGATCGGCAATTCAATCAAGGGACAAGCTTATGGGGATAAATTAAAAACCAGGCTTTGATAAAACAAAACTTATCTATTTATCCCTGGCTTGTTCCAAAAACCGCGCTTAGTCCAATCCGATGGTTTCGTCGTCGGTGTTGTCGAACTCCATCAGCTCGCCGGAGACAATAAAGACAACCCGTTCGCAGATATTGGTGACGCGGTCAGCAGTGCGTTCCAGATTATGCACCACCCAGACCAACTGGTTGGCGATATCGATGCTGTCGGGGTTCTTGATCATGCTCTCGACAATTTTTCGGTAGATCGATTGATAATATTCATCGACCTGATTGTCTTCTTCGGGGATGCTATGCGCGGCAACCATATCACCGGCCACAAAAGCGCCCAAAGCGCGATGCAGCATCGAGGTGGCAAGATCGGCCATTGTGACGATTTCCCTGATGGGGATCGGGAATTCAGCCTCTGCCAAACGGACGGCGACTTTGGAGATGCCTTTGGCATAATCACCGATTCGCTCCAGCTCAGTATTGACTTCAAGCATGCCTGCCAAAAGCCTCAGGTCACTTGCCAGTGGACTTTGCGTTGCCAGAGTGATCAGGATGTGGTTTTCAATCGCAAAATGCTTTCCGTTGATTTTTCGATCGTTGTGATAAACAGCCTTTGCGGCTTCGACATCCCGCCGTTGCAAGGCATCCACAGAGTTGAGAATTGCCTGTTCGACCAAACTTCCAAGCAATAATAATTCGTCCTGTACCAAACGAATTTCCTGATCTAATGAAAAACGGGACATACAATCCTCCTGAACACAGTTTATGCTCCAGATATTATTTATCACCCAGGTTTGAGCACCATTGGCTTAGACGTCAAACAAGCCCGAATCCGAGTGCTTAATACTATATCACGCTGCCTCACCAAGTTGCAAAGATTTTGGTTAAAGCTTTCTTCATATTTGGTAAAAATGCGGTTAAATATAGTTTCCATCCAACACCGAAGGCAGGGAAAAGTAAAAATTACTACCGGCATTTTCTTCGCTTTCAACCCAAATCTGGCCGTTGTGGGCGTCGACAATATGTTTGCAGATCGAGAGTCCCAAACCAGTGCCGCCTCCCGCCCGGGCCCGATCGGCTTTATAAAAACGTTCAAAAATTCTCCCGATGTCCTTTTTAGGGATGCCAACCCCATCGTCACTGACTTTGAAGATCACTTTATCTCCATCCTGCCAGGCGCTCAGGTGAATATGCCCTCCGTTTGGGGTAAATTTGATCGCGTTGTGGATCAGGTTTACAAAGACCTGCGAGATGCGTCCCGGATCGGCAAAAACTTTTGGCAAATACGGTGGGCATTCCTGGGTCAGGCTTACCCCCACCCGCTCAGCCTGCAGGGTCATTCTTTCAATGACCTTATCCATCAGACGGCAGGGCTCACTGCGCTGGAATTCAAAATTTGAGCGACCAGCTTCAATACGCGAAAGCTCAAGCAGCTCGTTGACCATCTGCGAGAGGTTGTCAACTTCGCTGTCCATGCGAACCACAAACTTGCGCGCTGCCGGGGGATCATCCAGCGCGCCATCCAGAAGGGTCTCACTGATGGCTTTCAGCCCGGCCATGGGCGTACGCAGTTCGTGCGAAATATTGGAGATGAAATCCCGACGGACAATTTCAAGTTGGTGGGTCTGGGTGAGGTCCTGAAACAGCAGCATTGATCTGCCGGGCAAATCCTTTTCCAAAGAAATGCCAACCACCTGCAAATACTTGTGAGCCGAACCTATTTCCATCGTGACGGTTTCGGGATCGCCATTCTTCGTCTTTTCCCAGAGCTCAACCAGGCTGTAATGGCGCATCACCTCCACGACCGAGCGGCCTAAAGCCTGTTCGTTCTCGATCCTGAAGAGCTTTTCAGCCGCGTTGTTGAGCATCTGCACGCGGCCATCATCATCCGCGATCAGAACGCCATCGGTCATGTGATCCAACACCGCTGAGAGCATGGCCTGTTCCTTGCGCAAAGCGTTAAACTGCTCTTCGGTTTGATCAGCTGTTTTTCGCAGTGCCTCGCCCAATTCCTGCATTTCAAGTTGTTGCCCCAGATCGTCCGGGATCCTGATCTCCTGAAAATGCCCTTCGCCCAGTTCTTTGGCAGCGTTGGTAAGGTCTTCCAGAACATTGAGATGACGGTTGGTATAGTGGATGTTGATCAGCAGTCCGATCAGCAGCCCAACGGCCAGGATCAAAAACACAAGCGCGAAGAGCGGCATATAGTTGACCTGCGTCCCGCGTATTTCCGCTTCAGCGAAAAGTGCGTTTTGAACAAACGGCACCAGCAAAACAAAAGCGGCCAGGCTGAAAATAAAAATCAGCATGAAAGGCCATAAAATGCGCAAATGAAAGCGCGATTTCATTCTGGTTCGTTCAGGCATCAGCCCTCAAAGCGATAACCCGCTCCTCTTACCGTAATGATCCTTTGCGGTTTCTCGGGGATCGGCTCGATCTTTTCGCGCAGCCAGCGGATGTGCACATCGACGGTGCGCGAATCGCCCACAAAACCCCAACCCCAGACCCGTTCGAGGATCAGTTCGCGGGTCAAAACGCGGCCTTTGTGCTGCCCCATGAAGGTCAGGAGTTCGTATTCTTTCGGTTTACAGGGGATGACCTCGCCATCCAGCCGAACCTCACGACGGGTCAGGTCGATCTCAAGGTTGTCAAAGGTCATGACCTTGGGCTGGCTGGCTTCCTGCGCAGCGGTGCCCATTTCTTCACGGATCAGGCGCACGCGGCGCAAAAGCGCTTTCACGCGTGCGATCAGTTCCCGTACGCTGAAAGGTTTGGGCAAATAGTCATCCGCGCCAACCTCGAGCCCAACCACCCGGTCAATTTCGTCATCCCGTGCTGTCAGCATCAGGACGGGGGTGTTGGTTTCCTGCCGCAAGGTGCGGCAGACTTCAAAACCATCCATACCCGGCAACATCACATCCAAAATAACAAGGTCTGGATTGGTCGTGCGCGCCAGCTCCAAAGCGGTCAGACCATCTCCGGCTACTTCAACTTCATAGCCTTCTTTTCTCAACTTGTAGCTTAACGTTTCCTGGAGAGAAACTTCATCATCGACGATCAGGATCTTTTCTGCCATATCACCTCCATACCTGGTGCTTACAAAATAATAACATCTTTTATTAACGCTTAACTTGTTAACAATTGTAACTTATTGTGGCCAGAATCCAAATATTAAATGATTTTATAACCAAAACTTTACCTGGATTTAAGATTTCACACCAATCCCGTCTTCTACGACCTAATCCAGCCTTCCAACGAAACAAAGCTTCGGCAATACCTGCGGACAATTTCAATTTGCGTATTGGGAATGGTAAAATCAAGCCACTATGAGCAAAAGTATTCCAAGCGCAAGGGAAGACTTCCCGATCCTTTCCCAGACCATCAACGACCTGCCCCTGGTCTACCTTGACAATGCCGCCACGACCCAAAAACCGCAGGCTGTCATTGACGCGATCAGCAATTACTATCGCACCAGCAACGCCAATATCCATCGCGGCAACCACAGCCTGGCGATCCAGGCAACCCAGGCCTATGAGAATGTGCGTAAGAAGGTGGCCGCGTACATCAACGCGGCATCTCCCGAGGAGATCATTTTCACGCGCGGCACAACCGAAGCGATCAACCTGGTCGCTTACAGTTTTGGAGAGGCTTTCGTCCAGCCGGGCGATGAGATCATCGTCAGCCAGCTGGAGCACCACAGCAATTACGTCCCCTGGCATCTGATGTGCCAACGCCGCGGCGCCACCTTCCGTGTGATCCCTTTCGATGAAAACGGCGAGCTTGACCTGCTGGCTCTTCAGCAGCTCATCAATAAGAGAACCCGTTTGCTGGCGGTCAATCACGTCTCCAATTCACTTGGGACGGTCAACCCGATCGGGCAAATTGTGAAACTGGCGCACGAATCCAATGTGCCGGTGCTCGTGGACGGCGCGCAGGCTGTCCAACACAGCATGCATGACGTTCAGGCGATGGACGCTGATTTCTACGCCTTCTCAGGGCACAAAATGTACGCCCCCATGGGCATCGGCGTGCTTTACGGAAAACGCGAATGGCTCGAAAAGCTCCCCCCCTTCCAGGCGGGTGGTGAAATGATCGATCAGGTCACCCCCGAAAAAGTGACCTTTAACGTTTTGCCCTACAAGTTCGAAGCCGGCACACCCAACGTCGCTGACGTGATCGGGCTTGGAGCCGCCATTGATTACCTCAACCAGTTCGATTTTGCCGAACTGGAAGCCTATGAGGACGAGCTGCTCGAATACGGACTGGGCTTATTGAGCGAGATCCCGGGTTTAAAGGTCTACGGCAATCCCAAAAAACGCTCCGCCATCCTTCCCTTCAACGTGGAGGGAATACAGCACTATGATATGGGCATTTTGCTTGACAGCAAAGGTATCGCTGTGCGCACCGGGCAGCACTGCACCCAACCGGTGATGGACGCGCTGCATATCACCGGCACAGTGCGCGCCTCGCTGGCGCTTTATAACAATCACGCCGATCTCGAAGCGCTCGCCCGCGGCGTCGCGCGTGTTATCCGTTTGTTAAAGAGGTAATATGGACCAAAAACAATCCCTGGCTGAAATTGAACAAGCGCTGATCGAGGACTTTGACCTGCTCGATGGCGTGGAAGAAAAGATCGAATATCTGGTCGACCTGGGCCACGAAATGCCAAAGATGGACCCTGCGCTCAAGACGGATGAGCGACTGGTCAAGGGCTGTCAGTCCAGTGTTTGGTTTGATATCCATTGCGAAAACGGCCTGATGCGCTTCAGCGCCGACAGCGATTCGCTGGTCGTAAAGGGCCTGGTGGCGATTTTGGATAAACTGCTCAACGGTCAGCCCGCGGAAGAGGTTCTACGGATGGACCTGAGCCTGTTTGAGAGGCTCGGCCTGTGGCATCATATCTCGTCCCAGCGCAGCAACGGTCTGGCCGCCATGATGGGCCACCTCAAGCTAGCCGCGGTGGAGTGTTTGGGCAAATAGCCCGTAGGTCGGGTTCCTCAGCCAGCCCCTGGGCTCTTTTCCCAACGGATTGAACCCGACATATTTGCTAATTGGATTGAATACGTCGTTTCCCAACAGAAATCGTCAGGATCAGGAGCACATAAAGGAGCGCGACGAGCAATAACGCCAGTCTGATCCCGGTCAGGTCTGCCACCAATCCCAGCAAAAAAGGCAGTGACAAAATCGCGACCCCGCTGGCGAGGATCGAGCCTGACCCTGCGGCGGCCTTCAGCGAGCCGGCAACCTCGTAAAGCAGGGTGATAATGCTGGCATAAAGATTCGCCACGCCCAGGCCAGCCAGAAACAGGCCGATCACAGACAAAGTTTGGGTATGGCTGAGCCAAAAAATGGAAAAGCCAACGATTCCAGTAAGAATTGATGCGCCCAGGATCTGATATCGCGAGACACGCGTCATCAACCTGGCTCCGGCGAAACGCCCGATCACCATGCCTGCCAGAAAAAGGCTGACGAGTTTGGTGGCGCTGTCTTTGGGGATGCTGACCCGCGCCTGCAGGTATTCTGCACCCCAATAAATGAGACAAAACTCGATCGAGACAGAAATGACCAATGCCGCCCAGAAGATCCAATAGATGGCGGGCAAGCGGCCTTGCTCCTCTTGCTGTTCCTCGTCGTGAGCCTCGCCTTTTTTCGGAAATTCAGGGGAGATCAGAATCCACAGTCCGATCAGGGATGACAAACCCGTGACCAGATAGACCGCTGGCCGCCAGGTGATCAACATTCCGCCAAAAAAACCAACCGCGATGGGCGCCAGGGTGGAAAAGATGGAAGCAAGCGTGTTCGCCTCCGAAACGCCAACCGTGCTGTGCGCACCCATCTCCGCCTGCAAGATCAGCGGGTAAACTGCCAGGATCAGCGCTCCAAAAGCTCCCATGAAGAACAGACCTGGCAGCGTCAGCGCTGAGCTTTTTCCGAGGACCAGGAGCAAACTACCCAAGCCCATCCCGATGCCGCCAATGGCCAGTGCCTGCCAGTCTGCCAGGCTTCTGAGCAGTTTTTTCCCAAACAACCCGACCATCACCATCCCCAGCGCAAGGGCTGAGGTGTGCAGACCGATCTCGGTGTAAGAAAAACCAAGCTCATCGCTGAGATAATTGACTGACGGGCCGACCACGTTGAGACAATAGGCAAAAAAGGTCAGCAACAGATATGCCAGCCAAACCTTTTTGCCTCTCCTGATCGTGCTCTGGCCTTGTTTCGGTTCGTTCATCTTCTCTTTCCGATCTTGCTGCCTCAGGGAACGGTCACACCCAGGTTGTTGAGCTCATTGATCGCGACCCACCAGTCAGGGTGCCAGACCAAAGCCTGTTTGAAGCTTTCAATGGCCTGTTCGCGCAGGCCAAGTTTGACCTCCGCGCGTCCTTTCCAGACCCAGGTTTCCGGCAAAGCCGGTTCCTCCGCGCGTTTTAGTTGTTGATCCGCCAGGTTATAGAGATCCTGATAGCGCATCATGTAATAGTAAGAATAGTAGGGGCCGGTCTGATACCAAAGCATGCGCCAGGGGCGTTCCTCCTCCGGCAGGGTGGCATAAATTTTGAAAGCCTCATCAAAAGAATCCGCAGCGCCCCAGTAGTCATTCATTTCGACCAAAATTGAGCCGCGGCTGTACCAGGCAAAGAACAATTCGCGTTCTTTTTGCTCATAGAGACGGGCGTTGACCTTGTCGAGCGTGTATTGCTTGTTGTACTCCGCGTCCATCTGCGGGCCAAGGATATCGTAAACTTCCTGGGCGCGCTCGTTGGGGAAAACGACCAGATAAATGAAATCAAACTGCGCCCACCACATTTCAAGATCGTCATAGCCCAGTTTGATCAAACCCAGATATGTATCGGGGATGGTAACTTCCCGAGTGACATCATCGTAACCGACGATCAATCCGTAATGGCCCATCCAACCCTCGGAGCGGTTGACGTAGCCTCGCTCGAACACGACCGGAAAACCAGCCGCAACCAGTTTCCTGACCAGATCAATGTCGCCGCCGTAGCGCACAATGCCATTCAGCTGGGTTTGGGTCTGCACAAAGTCAAGCATCTCATAGGGCATGACATTGCGATCTTTGATATAGGGTTTCAGCACTTTCTCCGTATCGGTCTGGTCGCCTTCCCAACCCCAGTAATTAAGGATCATTGAAAGGTTCGCGGGCCCGCAGTTATTGGCTTTTTGGTATTCCACATCAATACCCTCGATCAAAACGTCCCTGGGAAGCGGCGTTGGAATGGGTGTATTAGTCGGGATGGTGGTTGGGGTCGCTGTAAACTCCAACGTGGGCGTTTCTGTGGCTGGCAGCTGCGGGGTCGGGGTCATGGTCGCGGTTGGGGCCATCGCCGTCAGCGTCTGGATCGCGTATTCTTCGCTGTTCTCGTTTTCCACCGGCACGAAAACGTCTTTCCCCGGAGGGTTAAAGAAGTAAAATATGCGCGCACGGGCATTGCCGAGATGAAAGGCCGCCCGATCATGAATTGAGGGGATCTGGTAAACAGCCACGGCCGCTAATATCATGAGGGCAAAGGCCATCAGCCAAACCCATGGCTTTTTCCAGAATGATTTCGGGACAAGTTTCCTGCGAAACGCCTCCGTATTTTTATTTCTATTCATTTCTTGCATTATAACTGTTTCAGAAAATCAGGATTCTGCCTCCGCAAGCCCCTGAATTGCCAGATCCCAGTTGGGATAAAACTCGAGCGCCTTGTTGAAATAACGCACCGCAGTGGCCTTATCGCCCAACATGAGCGCCGATTGCCCACCCCAATACCAGGTTTCAGGCAAAGCTGGCACCGTCATCGGGTTCAGGTTGTTGATCGTTTGCTCCGCCAGGTTGAAGACATCCTGATAGCGGCCGGTATAGTAATAAGCCAGATAGGGGCCAGTCTGATACCAGGTGATGCGCCAGGGGCGCTGACCCGCGTCGAGCTGGCTATACAAGGTGAAAGCCTGGTCATAGGCCTGAGCCGCGTCAAGGTATTGCCCCAGTTCGACCAAAACCGAACCTTTGCTGTAAAGCGCAAAGAAGAGGTCCTGACCGCTCACCTGCCCGATGCGGGTATCGAGTTTCACCAGCGTGTTGAGCAGGTTTGTATGCGGATCAGCCTCTGACCCAAGCAAAGCCAACACTTCGCTCTCTCGCTCGGCGGGATAGAGCACCAAATACAGGCCGTCAAAATGAGCCCAGTCCTTTTCGAGCTCGGCATAGCCCAAGCTCATCAGTCCCAGCAGCGTATCGGGGATCTGCACGCTTTGGGTGGCGTCATCGTAAGCGGTGATGATGCTGTAATGCCCCATCCAGCCGTCTTCGTTATCGGTGTGACCGCGTTCGAGCAAAACGGGGAAACCAGCCGAGAGCAGGCGTTTGATCATTTCCACATCGCCGCCATAGCGAACAGCGCCACGCAGGTTGGTGTTTGCTTCGGCATAATCGCGCATTTCTTGCAGCATGACATTGCGATCATCAGCATGGGTTTTGAGCCCCTCCGCGGTGACTTTTTGGTTGCTTGGCCAACCCCAGAACGTGATGTTCATCGCCAGGTTGGCAGGGCCGCAGTTGTTCATCGTCTGATATTCCAAGCCCATTCCCTCCAAAGCAAAGCTGGCCGGCACGATAATGGGCGTTGGTTCAGGGGTGACTTCGGTAGCTTCCGGCGTGCTCTCGACGACCGCCGCAGTGGGCGGAATCTGGGTGGCAGTAGGCGCCATTGCCGTGAGCGTCGCGATGACATCCGCGCTGACCGTCCCCTGCTGCACGGGGCCAAAAACGTTTTCTGTGGGCGGATTGAGGCGATAATAGATCTTGGAATAGAGATTGCGCGCGCGTGTTCCAACAGCGGGGATCTGCAGTAAAGCGAATCCTAACAAGACCAATCCCAGCAAAATTGCCAGGTAGAGCCAGGGCTTGCGCCAGATGGAAGCATGCCGAATTTCTTTTTTCATTTCTTCAGTCGCTTTTGACATATTTATCTCTTTACAATATTAAATATTAAGGGGTAACGCCAAGCTTTTCAAGCTCAGCCAGCGCGGGCTCCCATCCGGGGTGCCATTGCAGGGCTCGCTTGAAGTCGAAAATGGCAGTGTTGGTGTTGCCGAGAGCCACATTTGCGCGCCCGCTCCACAGGAAAGTTTCGGGCAGGGCCGGAGTGTTGGCGTCTTTGATGGTTTTGTAGGTGATGCTGACCACGTCCTTGTAGCGTCCGGTATAGTAGTAAGCCTCGTAGGGCCCGACCTGATACCAAAGCATGCGCCAAGGGCGGTCATCGACGGGCAGCCAGCCGTAAACAGCGAAAGCCTGGTCAAAGGCAGCGGCGGCGTCGACATACTGTTTCTTCATGACCAACAGCTCACCGAGACTGTAATAAGCGAAATACTGCTCCGAGCGGTCAGCAGTCTCAGCGCGTTCCTGGAATTTTTCAAGCGTGTGATCGAGGTTGTAGTCCGCGTCTGCATCCGCGCCAAGGACAGACAAAACAATCTCCCGCTCCTCAGGAGGAAAGACCACCAGATAAGTGCCGTGAAATTCGTCCCAGACCCGCTGAAATTCGTCATACTTCAACCAGATATTGCCGTTGAAAGTATCGGGAATGTGAACCGCGCCCTGAGTGTCGTCATAGCCATCGACAATGCCGTAGTGCCCCATCCAGCCGTCATCGCGATTGACGTAGCCGCGCTGCGCCAGAACGGGATACCCCGCCGCGACCAGCTTTTTGAGCAGATCGATGTCGCCGCCCAGCCGCAGAATAGCGTCCAGATCGGTATGACCCTTAACGTATTCAAGCAGTTCGGAGGGCGAAACGTTCAGATCCTGCAAAACGGGTTTGACAACCGCTTCGACGTCTTCCTGAATGCCTTCCCAGCCCCAGTAGCGAAGATTCAGCACCAGATTGGCCGGGCCGCAGCTGTTAAAGCGCTGGTATTCCTGCACAATCCCATCCAGTTGGACAGCAGCAGGGATCATGGTCGGAAGTGGTGTGGCCGCGGCTGGAACAGCGACTTGCTGGGTTGAGGTAAGCGCAGGCGTTGGCTCGATTGTTGGCGTGAGCGTTGCTGTTGGCGCGAAAGCGGTCAGGGTCGCCATGACCTGAGCGTCCATGGTCGTTTCGCCCGAGATCTCAAATTTTGATTTTGCGGGAGGGCGCAGGAAGTAAAAAACCTTCGAGCGCAGGGTGGTAACGTAAAAATACGCCCGGTCGTGAATGGCGGGTATCTGGTAGAGCGCAAGAAGGATCACGATCAAAGCCGCAATGATACCAAGGGCGATCAGCAGCCCCCGCCCTCGCCGCTTTTTGGTATTATGCTGAGAGATGCCCTCTCCCTTTTCCTCTTTTTCTGGTACCAGAACTCTGTTCTTATCTCCAGGATCGTCCTGTGTTGATTGTTTCTTCATGATGTTTCGGATTATAACGCAAACTATCCACTGCATGTGCAGGCTGCATGTACCCCTCTATTTCCGTGATTGGTTATTAAGCAGAAGTTTAGGAAACATGGTCTATCGCGAATCTGGCAGTTGGACGTCGGATTGAGAAACGTCTGTTGATATGTGATGGTATACCATTAACGTCGGATTGAGAGATAAATGTGATAAACATTTATCTCTCAATCGCGACCTACAATTTTACAGGTCAAAATTCATTACCCAATCGGTGAAATAGTACAGGTCGATTTGGTGGATGAAAAAACCAATCTCACCAGTAAGAAGTTCCCGCGCAAAGGAGCCCTCGCTATAGATCAGTTCATCCGCCTGCGGGCGTTTTTCTCCACTGAAGCCTCCGCCACCACAACTGCCGCCATAAATAAACTGATTAACACACAGATTGATCTGAACGATCGCGTTGGCAGACTCGGGGCTTTGCATTACCAGGCGGAAGCGAACCAAACCTTCATCATCAATGTGCAAGATCTCAACCCCGAGCAGATGAAAGCTGATGGGTGGTATGTCGTACCATTGGTCTATCTTAATAAAATCACCAGCCTGGTAGCTCTCCGGGAAGTCGATCGTCAGGAAGGCTGGGACGTAGGTGATGCCGTCTTCCTCATAAAAATTGCCATAGTCGCTCTTCGTCATCCCGAATCTTGGCATGGTCAAAGTATAGGTTTTCCCTCTTGGCAAACCCGTTTCTGTGATCATCGTGATCTCATGCATGGGGCAATCGATGCTGCAGCTGAAATCCGCATTCATCGGATAAAAATTCCCATCCTCATCCTGCAAACTCCACCACTGAGCCAGGGAAGGATAAGCCTCATAATCCTCGGGCATATCAAACTGGACCAGAATACTGGTGCTTCTGATACCTTTGCTTTTGGCAGAGACGCTTACTGGCGCGGCGAAGGCCGGGTTTCCGTAACTTTCTGCATCCGGCGTTACCTGAGGCACCTGATCTTCACTTCTGACCGGTTCGACCGTCAATGGCATCACCCAGGCTTCCTTCAAGGGTTCAGCCATGTAAGGCAGACCGGTCACCACCAGGCTCAGCTCGCTGCCGGCCTCTTCGCTGAGCGGAGGGAAGCTCAGATCATACACATACTCTGTCATCCCATCGCCTATCCCATAACCTCCACTCAGAGATTTGATCTGTTCTCCGTTTTTCAGTAACAGATAAGCCTCACCAATAAAACCTTGTTCATCAAGTTCTCCTGGTTCATACGGACTGATCCCCTGCACAAGGATTGAAATCCTTAATTCATCTTCAAGGCTTTGCACCGACAGCAAACTGAGGGTCAGGTCTTCGTGAACTTCCTGTGTTTTTTCAGGAAGGACCTCATAATTTTCCAACTGGCTGATCGGTCGGTAATTGGGTATCAGCCAGGCACGCACCTGCGCCCAAACCTTGCCAGGACCAACGGCGAGCACGACGATCAACATTGCGACTATAACCATCGCAGCAAATTTCCAGCCCCAGCTGCGTTTTTGAGGGGATTTTTGGGTTTTCATTTCCACTCTTTTCCAAATTTGGTCAATTTTTTCATCATTCAACGGCTGATTCTCAAAAAAAGAATCGAGATTTTTTTCAATGCCTTGTTCTTTGTCTTCCATTTCTTACTCCAGGTTCAAACGTAAACGTTCCAAAATCTTGTTATGTGCTTTGCGAACAGCATCCGGCCGCTTGCCAAGCAGTTGCCCCATTTCCACGAAAGTGAGCCGGGCGGTATAACGCAGGTTAAGCAGATCCAATTCATCAGGGGCAAGCTTTCTCAACTGTTCCTTCAGCTGCAGCGTCATATCTGGATCAGGCGATGTTTCAGCCAGCGTAAAAATTTCATCGTTCAGGTCGAGCCAAACGGTTCGATTGGCGCGATAATGATCCACCGTCAGGTTTCTGGCGATCCTGAAAAGCCAGGCAGCGAAGCTATTGCGCTCGTCAAAGCGATGGATATGCTTCATAGCGCGGATAAAAACCTCCGAGGTAAGGTCTTCAGCATCATGGTGGGAAGCGACCCTTCTCAGGATGTAGAAATAGATGCGATCCACATAATGAAGATAGAGAAAATAGAAAGCGTTTTGATCCTTTTTGGCTGCCTGGACCAGATCAAGGATTTTTTGTTGCGCTTCGATCTCCTGATCGCGTTCTTCCTTATCTTGTTTACAGCTTTCCTCTAAAAGCATAAATACTCCAGTTCGTATCAATGTCTGCCAGCAGTTTTTTGACGTCTATATGATTAAGACGGAGCATACGGCAAGAAACGGAATTATTCAAGTTTAAAACGAGAACAAGAATGGGAGACAACCTGAGATCGTACTGGTTTTTAACAAAACTCTTACCCTGATGTCGTATTTTAAAGAGCGTGGAAGGACCGTTCTGTGGTACTATAATGGTTCTGAATTAGGAGAAATTGGGACTTATGCCTGTTTACAGTTATTTATGCCAGCAATGCGGCCATACTTTTGATCAATTTCAGCATTTCACCGACGACGCGCTGACGGTTTGCCCCGAATGCAACGAAGTTGCCCTGCGCAAGGTCTACACCCCGGTCGGTATCGTTTTTAAGGGCAAGGGCTTTTATGCCACCGACAACCGCTCCCCTTCCGGACAAAAATCAAGTCATAAAAGCGATCCTGACAGCTCAAATGGCTCCAAAGCGAGCAAAGAGAGCAGCAAAACGCCCTCCTCAGAAAAATCCAGTAAAGAAAAAACAACCGCCAGTTAGGCGGTTGTTTTTTATCCATTGTTCTTTCTTATTCGTCGAACTGCACATCCTGGATGAACTGCTCGATCATGGCCTCGTTCTCAGGTGTATCCTGCAAGCCCGTGGAATAGGTGATCACCAGCATGGTTTCACCCAGGTCAAAATAATATTGCACCTGAGTCATTTTCATGCCGTTGGTCTCATTGGTAGCTGTTAAACGGTAGTATTCGTGGCCCTGTTTGGTCTGGCCCTGATCGATACTGAGAACTTTAAAGTTGGGCTGCATCTGAGTCAGACCAGCCTCGAGCGAGTCAAGCGAATCCGCCAAATTTCCCACCAGTGGACTGTCAACAAAGACCAGATTGGGCATCACGCCATCCACCAGCTTATCACTGGCAAGAATTTTGTACTTCAGGCCCGGGAAATCCGCCAGGGTCCAGCCCTCAGGAATGATATACGAAAAGCCACCATCGCTTACATGATAGCGTTCTCCAGCCTGAGGCTGGGATTCTTCGACCGGTTCCTTGTTTTCCTGAACTTCGGTCGTTGGAACTTCTGTTGGAACAGGCGTTTCTGTGGGGGGGATTGGCGTCGGCTCAAGTGTCGCGGTCGGCTCAGGCGTAGGAGTGGGTTTGGGGGCGCAAGCCGATAAAACCAAACCAAAAACCAAAACAAGCAGGAAAAGATTTTTTACATTTCTCATTGAGAATTCCTTTTGAATTTAATTGAAATTTTTATCATTTATATGAAAACACTAATGACAATAGCGGGTTGCGGCATCCAGTGATTTTCTTTTAAAGACCACCGAAAATTTCTGACTAACCTCAGCCTGACAGGCAGCATCCTGAATGGCCTCCTGTCGCGTGTACTCCACCGCGAAAACAGCTTTGCCTGCGGTAAGAAATGGCAAAAGCTCTTCGGACCAACCTTGCTCAAAGGCTTCTTCGACGACCATGAAATCAAAAAGATCGACCAGGGACACAAGCAAATCAGGATTATTCTTTAAGCCGACTGCCAGTCCGTTATCATGAGCCAAGACCGCCAGGGATTTGGCAAAGGCCAGAGCGTCATCGCGGGTAAGATCGAAGCCTGTATCGTTCTGCCAACCATCCAAATTATCAGGGTCAATGGCATCAAAGCCTTTCTGGCGGCAGAGCTCTATGCGGGCTTCGAGCACGGGCAACAGAAGGTCAAGCCGGCTGATATCCAACCAGGTTTCCCCAGGCCATTCGCTGTATTCTTTTCCAATTAATTTGGGTGGAAATTGCTCGAAATCGGGCGCCCAGTCTTCAAGCGTTCCAGCTGAAAAGTAGCAGATCACTTTAGCGCCCTGGGTATGAAGCTGATCGATGGTGCTGATATCGGTTTCGAAAAGATCGAGATCATACACTTCGACATCCTCAATCAATTCAAGCTGGCCTTCATATTGGATCTGCCATTTTGCGCCAGGGACAGGCTGCCACCAGCCTGCGGGAGCAGGTGTGGTCTGTGGCGACAAAACAGTGGGAGTCTGCCCGGCCGCGCAGGCTGCTCCAACCATTGTCACAAGAAGCAACAGGAGCATGAGTTGAAAAATTTCCCGAGGGAAGGTCTTTTTCATTTGGTCAGATCGGCGATCAAAAGTTCAAAAGCGGTCTGACCAGGCATGCCGCCCGTCTTGATGCCTTCATCAATGCTCAACAGGCGGCGGTAGATAGCCAGCAGCTGCTTCATGCTGAAGCGCTGGGCCTGACCATAGAATTTTTTGGCGATGAAAGTTTTTATGTCCAGGTCTTTTTCAATGTTTTTGAGGTTGCCGCCCTCATCGAGAATTTCTCTTGCCTGGATGAGCAGACGAAACTGGCGGTGGATCATGCCGGTCAGCTCCATCACATCACTTTTTTCGGTCAAAAGCTGGAACTCGCGCATTGCCTTGACGCCGTTGCGCTCCCCCAGGGCGTCAATGAAAGAAAAAACATTGCCTTCTTCTTCGTGCGTGGTCAATAATTCGACGTCCTGAACCTCAACCACCCGGCCTTCACCGACATAAGTGATCAGTTTTTCGATCTCCAGCGCAGCCTGGAGCGTGTCATTGCCGATATAGCTTGCCAGGACCTGGGCGGCTTCCGGATTGAAGCCTCCGCCCATCTCCCTGGCCTTGCGAATGATCCAGGAACGCATCTCGCTCTGATCAGGCAGGCCGCAATTGATGATCAGCGCCTGGTCAGGTGTTTTTTCGATCCAATCGGTCAACCAGGAATAGCTTTTCGCATTGACCCAATCGCGTTCGCCCCACTTTTTGCTCAACTCATCTTCAACTACCAGCACCAAAGCAGAGCTGGGCGGCAGGTTGGCGAAGAGGTCAAGATAGCGCCCGCGCTGATCTTTGCCAACCTTAGTCAGCATTTGACGAGCGTTCTCAACAATGATCAGGCGTCGGTCAGCCAGAAAAGGGAGCGTGAGCGCGTCGGCCTGCAACGCCTCAAAGCTCAGATTCTCGCCGTTCAGTCGGGCACAGTTGAGGTCGCCCATGCTCTCGTCTCCCAATCCAGCCAAAAAGTTGGCCAAAACGTCTTTGATTTTGGCGCTGTCATCGCCTCGCAGGAGGTAAAGGCTGGGTTTGGTGCTTTCTTCGCTCATATTATTAGGGTCAGGCTCGCGTGCAGATCTGGTGAATGAAGCCTTTGTGGAGCTTTTGGCTGCGGATCAGGGTAACCTCAAGATCACCGATATTGGGATCAGTAGTGTATTTTTCCTGCAAAAGGGGGCCAACGGGTTTGCTGATGATATAGATCGGGACAGCGACAAAGGTCGAGATGAGAAAATGCCACCATTTCGGCTGCTTTCCGCGGCTCAGACCCTTCAGCGAAAGAAAAGCAGCCGCGCCTGAAAGAAAAGAGGAGGCTGCCAGGTTGGTCCCGCAGCCAGGATGGATCGCGAGATCATGCTCACCAGCCAGCAGACGGCGGCGCGCTTCCAGCACCGCGTCGGTCACGATCTCGGTGGGCAGATCGGCAATGATAACAAAGCCCGTGGGGTTGGAATGCCCCATCATTCTGACGCCTTGAAAATTAGACGCCAGAACTTTCATGCTGGCATGCTCAAGGGCATGATTTCGGCGCGTTTTAATAATGATCTGTAACAATTTTCTCCTTAGCAAAACTATCTTTCTTAGGTAAGATGACCATAATATAATTATTAACAAATTGCTTCAACACATTAATTAGTACTTTTAATTAAAGGTAACGGGGGTTTAATTTCCAAAAGCGAGCAAATTTGTTGCTTTGTTGAATGCTGAATTTCAATCGTGCAAAGATATTCGTACGCAATTAGTCGCATGACAGTCATCATGAAATTACTCTTATAATACTTTGCTTTCACTCCCTTAACTAAATCTGAGGATAGACCTCCAAAAGTAGGATAGACTCTGATTGTAAAATCCAAGAAACTTATGAAATCGACATCTTTATTTGAGGAGAGGACTTGATCAAAAATTTTTATAGCTTTTCTATGGCTAATGGCATTAGCTCCTCTACCGAGTAAAGAGTATATGAATAATACACATGCAATATAATGTAGGCTCATTGCAAACTCTTTTGCTTCTTCATGGTTTTCGTAATTTTCTTCTTTTTCCAAAATAGTCGCAAATTCATTTACCCAATCCGGAGAACCTTTTTTTACTAAACGCAAAAAGTGTGTAATCATTCGAGTCATTAGGTCGTAATAACTTTGAATTACGGCTTCTTTAATTTCGATATCTAATGTTGCAGGTAAATTACCTAAGAGTTCACCAAGAAGTTTGATTGTGTTCATCGCTCCCAAAATAGACTCTCTCAAAGTAGTTACTTCTGTCGATGTTTTTTTATCGATGTTTTCATCAAGTTCTGATAAACCATTTGTTGGTTCTTGCAATAATTCCCTCTCTTCTTCCATTTTTTCTTTGAACTTCAATCTTTTTTCTCGTAGCTCTTTTGGCTCTTTCGGTGGTAATTCAAAAGATACATAAATATTGTTTGTCTCCAAAAATTCTGTTTCGGATTTTAAGTCAATAATCTCATCTAGAGGGAATAATATGTTAGCCTTATCTATGATGGCCTTCGCAATCTCTTTATTGATCAATGGTTTAGCTTGGTAGCTTATAAATTGAATTAGACTAACATGATCTTCCTCATGGATTTCAGAAGCTAAACCTTTAATAAGTTCTTTTATATCTGAATTATCTTTGTTATCTATGATGTATCTGGCTAAGTAATAAAATAGAATAAAGGAGTATTTAAATTTTACGCTTGTATCTGAAATTTCTAGCATTCCTACATTTAACAAGTATTGTTTTATATCTTTAATTTCAGGGATTAACCCTTTGTTTTCGAGAAAATCCCCAATATGTTTATCAGCTTCGGACGTTGTTAGGGATTTCCTTTCGCTTTGGTAACATTCAAAGGCTAACAAAGACATAATGTGAGATATGGTGTCAATATCTAAATTCTCAGGGATTGTCTGATAAAGTTTTAGAGTAATAAAAGATTCGTAAAGATAGCCATATGAACCAAATTTCTTTGTGTTTCCTAACCCAGCATTTCCTTTATTAGCATAAATATCTTGGAGAATAATAATAATAAACATAGGAAGAGCAGGGATTACTTTTTTATCTAAAAGTGTGTCGATAATTCGTTCAGATTCAAACTTAATGATTGAATAATCTTCTTCTCTAAAGAATCCTTCGGGTCTAGCATTTTCGAACCATTTATTAATTAAGTGAGCCTTTCTATATGCTCCGAAAGGAACTAATCTTACTTTTGTATAATTAAAAAATACTTTGGCACCTGTCTTTTTTATAATTTGCTCCCCTATATTGGAATCATCTCTTGCAGTGATAATCACAATTCCAAACCAACTTAACAATTCATTCAATAATTCATTCTTTTTATCTGAGTTTAAATTTATTTTGTGGAAATCATCTAGAATAAGAACTCGTTTAGATATATCACTCTGGAAATACCTATCAACATCCGGAGTGCTATAGGTTTTTGTAAAAAGCCTTCTTAACTCCGTTTTAAATTGTCTTCTATTTAATTTTTTAAATTTCCCATCACGAATAAATAGAGGAATGTATCCATCATTATAGAGATCCATAAATAAAGTCTTTACTGCGGCTGTCTTTCCATATTTATCACCCCCATTAACAAATAGCCTTTTCTTTTCTTTTACGAAATCAATATCAAAAGTTGCTCGTTTAATTCGGTTTTTTACTTCTAAAGTCCCCTCTTCTTCATATGTTATTCTTGGATAAACAAAGATATCCTTTAGTCGGATCTCACCTTGAACTCCATTTAAATACGGAGCATCCGGTGATTCAAGAAACTTAAAAAAATCTGGTTTAAGTCTATACTGATTTTTAGTTCTATACTTATTGGTTTCTAAGCTCTTCTCCCCCGTTGAATTATCAACACAGAATATTAATTCGATAGGATCCCATTTGTAGGAGTCGGTTGTGTATTTTCTCTCTTCTAGATCCAAGCGAATGAAGTTAAAACCCCCTACACTTTTGTCTTTATTATTGTAGAAAACATTTCCCTTAATTATTAATACATGACTATCATGAAATGGGTTTTCTACATTTTCAACATCGGGAATATGTTCATGTCCTATGAATAGTATATCGGTAATGCGTTCAACTTTCTTTTTCATCAAGAGCCTAATCTCCTGAGAAAACCAGTTTATTGGATGATGCATAATAGTAAGTGAATAATCGGAATTCTGCCCTTCATTAACAAGCGAATTTAATTGGTCAACTGGAAAAGAAACTTCTCCTTCATTAACCTCTCTCTCACATTCTAGAGCACTATTGAGTAGATTTATATTTATTTTCTTTTCATTCTCAACTATTGACACTTGTTCAATATGATTGATATTCCCTTTGTTCAAAAAAAAGTTGCCAGTAACGAAAGCAGAATACTCCGATTGTTTACAATTATGTCCATCTGGAGTAAAGTTGTTATCGTGATTTCCGGGGACTATCAAGTAATTTGTTTTAATACCTTTTGAATTGACGTCTTGATCAAATTCTTTTAGAAGTTGTTCAATTATTTCGAACTGAATTAATTTACCAGAATATGAAATATCTCCCGATATTATCACTAATAATCTAGATATCTCTGGTTGATAGACATTAACAACTTGCTGAACCGCTTTAAATCGTTCATTTAGTAATTGAAAACTGTCTTCTTTTGCATGAATATCTGAAATGTGAAGAATACCTAACATGAGACCTCTCTTGAAGGGACGCTCTTTGTAGTAACCAAAAGAGCATTTTATTCGCTCTAAAACAATTCAATTCAATTCTATCTTGTTTAATCGATAATTTTTATATGTATCGTAACAAGTTGGGAATTTATTCCCTACTGTAATTATATTAGATTTTCACTTAATTAGACACATTACGCATTAAACGGAATAACACATTTGCCTATTTAATCAACAAAGCTTCCTGCACAGCTTCCTTTAACGAACGGACTTCGACAATTTCGATCCCCTCGGGCCAGGGCTCGGATTTGCGCAGGCGTTTGGGGACGACAGCGCGCTTAAAGCCCAGTTTGGCGGCTTCGCGCAGGCGGGTCTGCATCTGCCCGACCATGCGCAGCTCGCCCGAGAGGCCCACTTCCCCGATCAAGACCGTATCCGCGCGTACCGGAATATCCTTATAGGAAGAACTGATCGCGGTTGCCACGGCAAGGTCAGCCGCCGGTTCTTCGATCTTCAGGCCGCTGACAACATTGGTGATGACGTCCTGATTGCTCAGGTTGACGCCGATTCTGCGCGTCAGCACAGCTGCCAAAATAAGCAAACGGCCGATATCGATCCCGTTAGCAGTGCGGCGCGGGTTGCCAAAGCTGGTTGGCGTGGTCAGCCCCTGAATTTCCACCAAAAGCGGTCGCGTGCCCTCCATTGTGACCGCGATAGCAGACCCCGGCGCGTTGATCATGCGCTCCGCCAAGAAAACTTCGCTGGGATTGCGCACCTCGACCATGCCGCGCTCCTGCATTTCAAAAACGCCCACCTCGCTGGTCGCGCCGTAGCGGTTTTTTACCGAACGCAGCAAGCGGTAGCTCTGGAAGTGCTCGCCTTCGAGATACAAGACCGTGTCAACAATATGTTCCAGAACGCGTGGGCCCGCGATCGAGCCTTCCTTGGTGACGTGACCGATCAAAAAGACAGTGATGCCGGTCAGCTTTGCCAGCTCACGCAGTTTGGCTGCCGATTCGCGCACCTGCGAGATCGAGCCAGCCGCTGATTCCATCTCAGGCAGAGTCACGGTTTGGATGGAGTCTACAATTACCAGAGAGGGTTTGACCTGCGCGATGTGCTCAAAAATGACACCGAGATTGGTTTCGGTCACCAGGAGCAAATTGTTGGGCAGCTTTTCTTCGACTGCCAGGCGAACCGCCCGCATTTTGATCTGACGTTCGGATTCTTCTCCCGATACGTACAAGATCGTGTTTTTTTCTGCCAGCTGCATCGCCATCTGGAGTGTGAGCGTGCTCTTTCCGATGCCGGGATCGCCGCCGATCAGGACGACCGAGCCAGGCACGATACCACCACCCAAAACGCGCGCGAATTCTTCCATCTCAACTGGAACGCGCTCTTCTTTTTGCCCCTCGATCTCCGCCAGACGCTTTACCTGAGAAGTGCCGCTGACACCCCGCACCTTGGAAACTGACTTGGTGGGGGTCTCCTGCACGACTTCTTCAACCATACTGTCCCAGCTTTCACAGCTGGGACAGCGTCCAAAACTACGGGAACTTGTTTTCCCACATACCTGACAAACGTAGCGTGTATAGCTCTTTGCCATCGCTCCTCGCTTAAGCTTCGGCCAATTGCGGCTCTGCCGTTTCCTCCCGGGTTTGCGTCGCCCTTAGCACGATGTGTTTTTCCGTTTCCCCATCGGCATTGACCCGTTCTTCCAGGTCCACCAGGATGGTATCGCCAGCCTGGAAATGCCTTGCCAGCAATTCATCAGAAAGTTTTTCTTCCACTTCCTGCGTGATCACGCGCCGCACGGGGCGGGCGCCCATTTCGGGGTCATAACCCAACGCTGCCAGATGGTCAAGCGCCAGATCGCTGGGAACCAGCTTGATCTGCTGTTCTTCCAGCCGCTCGTTCAATTTGTCGATCTCCAGAGAGACGATCTGGCGGATATCCTTGCGGTTGAGCGAGCGGAAGACGATCACAGAATCAAGACGGTTAATGAATTCTGGTCTGAAATTGCGCTTCAAAGCTTCCATGAGCTTTTTCTGCATGTCTTTGTATTCAAGCTCTTCTTCCTTGTCTTCATCGATCTCCAATGCAAAGCCCAGACCGCTCTGCTTTCTGATCAGATCCGCGCCGATATTGGTGGTCATGATAATGATGGCGTTGCGGAAATCGACCTTCAGCCCTTTGGCATCGCTCAAATGACCTTCTTCCATGATCTGAAGGAGTATATTGAGCGCTTCCGGGTGAGCCTTTTCCACCTCGTCGAAAACGACAATGGAATAAGGCTTACGGCGGATGGCTTCCGTCAACTGCCCGGCTTCGTCATAGCCAACATAGCCTGGGGGCGCGCCGACCAGGCGGCTCATGCTGTGCCGTTCCATAAATTCGGACATGTCGATCTGGATTAGCGCCTCTTCGCTGCCAAACATTTGCATGGCGAGCGCCTTGGTCAGCTCGGTTTTTCCGACGCCTGTGGGGCCCAGGAACATGAAGGAGCCGATCGGGCGGCGGGGATTCTTCAGACCAGCCCTGGCACGGCGGATCGCCTTGCTCACGGCAACGATTGCTTCGGCCTGACCAATAATGGACTTGGAAAGATCCTCTTCCAAATGCAGCAGACGTTCCGATTCCTCGGTTTCGATCTGCATGAGCGGAATGCCAGTCCACATTGAGATCACCTCGGCAATGTCTTCTTCGGTAACCGTGGGAGCGTTTTCACGATCCCAGGCAGTTTGCAAACTGTGGAGTTTCCCTTCGATCTCTTCCTGCCGCCTGGTAAGTGCCTGGATATTGTCGCCGTCACCCGAACCCTTGGCTTTTTTGAGTTCTCTGCGGATCTGGCGCAATGCCGCCATCATGTCTTTACTATTGACAGCGCTTTCGCTCTTGTACATGCGCACGCGGGAAGAAGCCTCATCGACCAGGTCGATCGCCTTGTCGGGCAAAAATCTTTCGGTGACATAACGGGAGCTTAGCCTGGCAGCGGCTTCAAGGGCATCGTCACTGATGTTCAGGCGGTGATGCTCCTCGTAATTCGGGCGCAAACCATGCAGAATTTCAATGGTTTCTTCCACGCTGGGCTGCTCAACCACAATGGGTTGGAAACGGCGTTCCAATGCGGCGTCGCTTTCAATATTTTTGCGATACTCATTGGCAGTTGTCGCGCCAATCACCTGCAATTCACCGCGTGAAAGGGCGGGCTTGAGGATGTTGGCGGCATCGACCGAAGAGCCAGCCGAACCAGCGCCGACCAGCATGTGAACTTCGTCAATAAAGATGATATCGCCGCTGCTTTTCAGCTCATCAATAACGCGCTTGAGGCGTTCTTCAAACTGACCGCGATACATCGTGCCCGCGACCATTGAACCAACATCCAGCTGCAAAACACGTTTGTCAAGCAGCAGAGCAGGAACATCACCATCGACAATGCGCTGGGCCAGACCTTCCACAATGGCTGTTTTCCCAACGCCAGGCTCACCGATCAGGGCCGGATTGTTTTTGGTGCGGCGGGCAAGGATTTGAATGACGCGTTCAATTTCTTTGCTGCGGCCAATGACCGGATCGAGCTTGCCGGCTTCCGCCAGCGAGGTCAGATCGGTCGCGAGTTGGTCGACCAGGGGTGTTTTCCCCTCATCCTTTTCTTTACGGCTCGAAACGCCGCGACGGCTAATGACATCGCTCTTTTCAAGCTCGTTCTTCTTTTCTTCCTTTTGAATTTCTTCCTGCATGCGTTGATATTCTTCCATCACACGCGTGGTCTGACGTTCCAGTTGCGTCGCGTTTACGCCCAACATCGCTAAAGCGCGCATGGCGGTGCTGCTTTCGTCGCGTGACATTGCCATGATGAGGTGTTCGGTGCCAACCATGCTGGCCTTATCAGCCAGAGCTTCCACCAAAGCCTGTTCGAGCAGGCGTTTGACATCCTCGCCCAGGCCTCCGGTGGATTCCTCTTCCTGAGTTGATTCAGTTTTTTCCTTCATTTCAGCCAAAACAGCCCGCAGGCTATCCAGCTCAACGCCTAATTCATCCAGCACACGTTTGGCGGCGGTGCCTTCTTCAATACACATACCCAACAACATGTGTTCGGTGCCAATTGTTTTCGTCTTAGCTTGTTCAGCTTCCTGCTGGGCCAGGCTGAGGACGCGTTTGGCTTTTTGGGTAAATCTGTTCATGCCAGCCACGGCATACCTCCTGTAACTTGATATTTCAATGCTGCCCACTAACCCGATAATTTGATTTTGGCAGACCTAAAATCAGACGGGGAATTTTTCCTGTTGCCGGGACGCTAAAAAAGCGTTCGCCATTGACGTTTTCAGTATACCAAAATAAGGCCTCTCTGTTGTGCCTGAGCTGTTTTTATTATGAAAAGTTAATAATGGCGATTAGTCTTGGGTGGGTCTGCGCGGCCTTGCTTGTCTGGGGCGTCAGGCCAACACAATCCTGTTATCATTAGGGAACTAAACGAATTACTTATTAATAAACTTGTATAATTAAGCATGCTTCGTGTAGAATACGACAAATTGGAGTGATCATGAATATAGCAGAACTATTTAACCACAAAAAAACTCTTTTTTCGCTCGAGATCTTTCCGCCGAAAAAGGACACCCCATATAACGTCATTTACAATACTCTATTAAAGTTGCGCGGTATCCCGGCGGATTTCATCAGCGTAACTTACGGCGCAGGCGGCAGCAAGGCCCAGCAGGACAAAACGCTTGAAATCGCCTCGTTGATCCTGCGCACCTACCATACCGAACCGGTCGCTCACCTGACCTGCGTCAACGCCGACCGCGCGCTGGTCATCGATACTTTGGAGAAGTTCAAAGAGCATCATATCGAGAATATCATGGTGCTTCGGGGCGATATCAGCCCTGATATCCCGCCCAAAGAAGATTTTAAGTACGCATCCGACCTGGCTGCTTTTATCAAATCCTATGACCCAAGCTTTAATCTGATGGGCGCCTGCTACCCGGAAGTTCATTACCAGGCTGAATCAATGGAAAAAGACATAGAAAACCTTAAATTCAAGGTCGAACAGGGCGTAACCCAATTGATGACCCAGCTCTTCTTTGACAATGAAAAGTTTTACGCTTTCCGTGAAAAAGCTGAAAAAGCGGGCATCCACGTCCCGATCTCTGCCGGTATCATGCCCATCACCAATTTAAGTCAGATCGAACGCACGGTGGCGCTCAGCGGCGCCAGTGTGCCGGCTAAATTGCAGCGGCTGTTCGATCGCTACGGTCGCGACCGTAAGGCCATGTTCGACGCTGGTATTCATTACGCCATTGAACAGATCATGGACCTGATCGCCAATGACGTGCGCGGCATTCATCTTTACACGATGAACAACGTCGAGATCGCAACCCGTGTAAGCGACGCTATTCAGAACATTCTTGAGGCTGAAAACAACCCGGGTTAACAAAACTGCGTAAAATGAAGGAGCGACCCCTCTTCTCTGACAGAAGCTATCAGGGAAGAGGGGTTTTTTGTTTGAACCCGAAATGTTAAAAATGAGCCAAGGTCTCATTTAATTCTTAATTTAAATTAATTTTTGTTTAAGTTTACAAAAACATCTTGTATTTCCAGAGAAACAAGCCTATAATATTGAAAACTTCCAACTGACGAGGTGGAAAATGAAAGGTTTTAAAGCAGTTTTCCCAAAATGGTTCTTAGTGTTTCTGGTGATTGCTTTGCTTGGCGGAAGCATCATCCCATCGATTCAAGCTCAGGATATCATGCCAGCTGATGAAAGTGGATCAGATGTCACGGTTTTCAGCGAATATTATTCTGAGCGCTATCTGACATTGGATGATGGTTCGGAAATCACCGAATCCATCATTAACGGCCCTTCCACTCCCCCTCTGGGACAAAACGAGTGGATCAACGCTGAAGATATGCAGCCCGAAGGAATTATCGCGAATTTTCCTTCATACAACTGGGTTTTTGGTTGTACAGCCGTCTCAGCCGGCATGATCGCAGCCTATCACGATCGAACCGGCTACCCCAACATTTATACCGGCCCGACCAATGGCGGAGTGATGCCATTGAACAATGTCTGGGGAACATGGACGGACCGCACCAATACCAAGTACCCCAGCAACCCCTTGATCGCATCTCAAAATGGCGTTGATGGCCGAACCTCCCGGGGATCCATTGATGATTATTGGGTCTCTTCCGACAGTACCGCGAGCGATCCATTCATCACCGGCGGTTGGGCTGAACATACCTATGGCACCGCGATCGGCGATTATATGCGAACCAGTCAGTCGAGATATCAAAACCCCGACGGCGCTACCGCTATTTACAACTATAACAGTGCGCAACAATTGACCTGTGCAACAATGGCCAGTAACAATCTGGCGGATGGCAACCTGGGCAGGATGCTGTTTTATCAGAAACGAGGCTATGAAGTCACCTCCTGTTATAACCAGATAACTGATAACCAGGTATCCGGAGGCTTTAGTCTTGCACAATTCAAGGCCGAAATTGATGCCGGTTTCCCGGTCATGGTCAACCTGGAAGGACATACGATGGTGGGTTACGGTTATAGTGGCAGTAGCATCTATATTCGTGACACATGGGACAATGACCCCAGCCACACCTACACCATGGCCTGGGGTGGCTCTTATGAGGGGATGCGCATGCACTCGATCAGCGTATTACGACCCAAACTGCCCAGTCAACCAGGGAATAAGAAACTTTTGCTACCCCTTGTGTTCAAACCACAGCCTCCACAATCTGAATACCTGATCAAAAACTGGAACTTTGAACAAGGGCGCATGTATTGGACTGAATCATCCCAACACGGTTATGCGACGATTGTTAACACCAGTGATCTTCCCAGTACAGTAATACCCACCAGTGGAAGCTGGGCATCCTGGCTTGGAGGTTCATATAATGATGTTTCTTCCATCAGTCAGCAGATTAAAATCAAACCTCAGAGCAGACTAACCTCCAGGATTTTGATTGCATCCCAGGAAACAAATTGTACCAACGACTATTTCTATGTCCTGGTCAACGGTGCAGAGCATTTTAAATATGGGCTATGCGATGCGAATGAAACCGGAGGTTGGGGCTATCTCAGAGTAAATTTAAGTGCATACGCGAATCAAACGGTAATCATTCGGTTTGAGGTTAGAACCAATGGCTCACTGAACAGTAATGTCTTCATGGATGACTTTGTCTGGGAAACCACCCTTAATGAAGACAATGAAGTCCTGGATATTATGGAAATCATCCCTGCCACTCCTGCAATATCAATTCCGGAAAGCGCCCTACCGAAAGAGCAATAAGCGTTCCTGGATAATTGATTAAATCAATTAAAAAGGGTTGGTTCATCGTAACCAACCCTTTTTTCATAGCATGACAAACCCGTTGAAAAACAGACATGAGGACCGTGTTTATACCCCATAGCTTTCGCTGCGTGCAGTGGAAAAGGAGCCCGAAGGGCGAATAATGGCGGCTACGACCCAAATATCAATAATTGTGGGCCCTATCCTTCAAAAGTATCGTTCTAATAATCTTCCCTACTGTCTTTTGGTTCACCCTCTAATTCTTTTTTGTAATTATATTCACCCCAGCGGTTGGCATATCCGCTCCAAAAGCTGATGCTGATGAAAAAGCCAGCCACTGGCAAACCGAACAATGCGAAAAGCCCAGCCCAAGTCAGGCCATTCTTCACGCCTTCCCAGCCCGCGCCGCTATAGCCCAGAGTTGCCAGAACAATCGCAACCACGACCACCCCAATCCCATACCATTTTAAAAACCGCAAATATCGTCTCCAGGGATGATGTTTAGGGTTTTCTGCGTTCTCCGTCTCTTGTAAATCTGATGGATTTACCCGCTTCAACTCTCCTCCAAAAAACTTTTCATTGGTCGAACAAAGTGACAGGTATAGCCATTGGGCTTTTTCTGAAGATAATCCTGATGATAATCTTCTGCCACCCAAAACGTTGTCAACGCTTCCAGAGTTGTCACAATCGGGCGTTTCCAGGCACCGCTCTTTTCAACCAGGGCAATCATTTCCTCCGCAATTTTCTTTTGCTCTTCGTCCTTATAAAAAATGGCCGAACGATAGGAGCTGCCAAGATCAAAGCCCTGACGGTTCAGAAAAGTGGGGTCATGCATGCGGAAAAAGAAATCCAGCAGCTGCCTGAGACTGGTTTGCCTGAGATCAAAGACTATTTTGAGGGCTTCGGCATGTCCGGGATGGTATTGGTAGCTTGGATGATCATTTTCACCACCTGTATAGCCGCATTCGGTATCCAAAACTCCGGGTTGCCGCCTGAACAACTCCTCCATTCCCCAGAAGCAGCCACCGGCAAGCACAATTTCATCTCTCTTTTGCATCAAAAACCGTCCATTCTTTTTCCCATCTGGAAAAGAAGCTTCTTTTTGAGAAAGTTTCTTTTACCTGATCAATTGTACCTTGCTACCACGTTGATTAATAGACAATAAAACCATGTTTTATATGCCATTGACATCCAGTACACGATTCAAAAAACGCACACCTATCTTTCAATAATATAACTTCACCGCGCCCTATACTTCCCTTGCGAAATCCAATAATTTGGCTTATTATTAGCATTAGCCAATAATTAGGACGAAAATGCCGCGTAAACCAAGCCCAAAGATCATCCGTTCCGCTCCTACTGTCACACGTCTGGGGCCTGCAAAGGTCAATTCGGTTGATTCCAGCCTGATGATCCTGGATATGGAGGAGTGGGAAGCCTTGCGCCTGGTTGATTACGCAGGGATGGACCAAAAAACCGCGTCAGAATCCATGGGGATTTCCCGCCAAAGCGTGCAAACGCTATTGGCTTCTGGCCGCGCCAAACTGGCTCGCATGGTCGTGGAAGGGCTTTCGTTAAAAATCGCAGACACCAATATCGTGGCAATCAAACCCAGTATTCGAAAATCTGAAAGGAAACATATCATGAAAATTGCAGTAACTTCCCAACATACCGAGGTCTTCCCCCATTTTGGGCGCACACCCGAGTTTTACATCGTTGAAGCCGAAGATGGAAAGATCGTGACCGAAAAGATCATCGCCGCTCCAGCTGAAGGACACGGAGCGCTGGTAGCGTTCCTGGTTGAACATGGTGTCGGCACCTTGATCTGTGGGGGCATCGGCGGCGGGGCGGTCAATGGCCTGCGCGCGAACAATATCCAGATATTCTCCGGCGCCAGCGGCCCCGTAAAGCAGCAGGTTTTATCACTATTAGCAGGCCTCCTGCCCCAAAACAGTGACGCCAACTGTGACCACCATGATCATGAGGAAAATTGCCATGGACACCAACACGGTCAAAAGCATGATGACGTCCACGGTCACGGTCATGGCGATCACAGATGTGCTCACAATGAATAAAAAGCCAAAATAGTATTTATCAAGCCAAAAAAGAGGCTATCATAAAAAAGACAGCCTCTCGTTGTTTCATAAATGCCTAATCATCCAGTCATTTGCATCGAAACTGGAAGCGAATTATGGCTATGGCATAAAGTCATTTTCCGCAGAAAGAGCAACGACATCATACGCCTGTACTTCACACTCAGCAGGGAGCGTTTCGGCATTGGGGCCCTCAACTGAAAAGTATTCGCTCCCATAATAAAAGGACAAAAGTACCAGATCGCCATTTGAGTTGCGTGTCCATCTTGTCACATTAAAGCCTTTTCCTCCAAGCGTTTTCGAGAAAGAATTCGCATTAAAGGTGTTCATATCCATACCATGACCAAACTGATACATGATGTTGCAGCCATTTTAGTTTCTTGATTGCAAGAAATTGTAGCCACGATCGCTATTAACCTTCCATAATTCAGTGTCATATGTAAGCCAAAAGCCATTGCCGATATCTACAACACCCAATGACACGGTCGGAACTGGTGTTGGTGGGATAGCGGTCGGTGGAATAGGAGTTGGGGGAATGGGGTTGGTGGTACTTTGGTTGATTTAGGTTTCTGAGTAGGCATGTATTCTGGTTGAATAGCTGTTGATGATATGAGAATTGCACGCATGAAAACACTACCATTTTTCGAACATCTCTTGTTAGACATTGTATCCTCCTAAGCTTTGATACGCATATGCAGCGGACGGGGTTCAGCCCCGTCCGTACAGTTTTCTTACCTATAAATGGCACGGTCAAAGCAGGAACTTGATATCGACAAGTATCATCCGTAGGGATGGGGCGTGCCTGTGCCCGTTTGGGTATCCCCATTCGTGTAAAGCCTATCAGAATCTGGTAATAAAGGCGAAGGATTTTTACACGCATAGGTAGCGGACTGGGATAATATCTGAGTTTCCCGTTTTAGTGCGCTGAATTTATCTTTTTTCTTCAATAAAAACGCAGTTTTTGTCAAATGTGAGGAACTCAGAGGTGCAAATACATAAAAATGGGAATAGAAATCCAAGCCCTATCGTATTCAGGGCTTGGATTTATTGATCAATTAATACCAGGATCAAATTTTGCCGGAGCGCAACTGCTCGAGCTGGGTTTCAAGCTCAAGACGCTTTTCAGCGCCGGCCTGCTGAACTTCTTGTAAGACATTCTCAAAATAATCAGTAACGCGGGCTTTGACATCCTTGCCCGAATAGGGGGTAAGCAGTAAGACCAGGGCGCTGCCCAAAACCCCGCCCAACAACGCGCCTGTAAGCCAACTGGATGATTTACTCATTTTTCCTCATTTCTTGATCGCTGGAACGATCTGTTTGGATTGAAAATTTGCTAATCTAATCATAATAAATTATAGCGTATTCTTCACAAGCCGAGACGAGCATTCTGTATCAAAACAATACGCGATGTATCAGAATAAAAAAACAGGTCTTCTCTTCTTGCTTGTTGCTGATCCAGGAAAACCCCAGAAATTATTAGATCTGGGAAAATTACCTTGAGTAGGCATTCTACATCACAATAATACGAAAGGATGGCATTTCCCCATAGCTTGCTGCGTAGAAAAGGATCGAAAAGATTTTGATTTTACTCAGACTTGATCCTGTTACTGGGAAGTCATAATTATATTGGTGTTGGAGATAGTGACTGGGAGTATTTAAGAACTGCCATAAAGCATCTTTTTCAAAAAGAGATAAATTGTTAAATTTTAGTTACCGAAGAAAATACATCTAAATTCCGATTATCATTCACATGACAAAGGAGCTGATAATGAAAAAGATCGCTATGTTTACGATGGGTACGAGGGGGGATGTTCAGCCCTATATTTATTTATCCAAAGAATTGATCAGAAACGGATATGAAGTAACGATCGGTTCGCACCCCTGTTGGAGAAAACTAGTTGAGGCGTCAGGCATTCATTTCGAGCCGATCGGTCCGGATATTGATATTGATAAAGAGGCAGCGGTCATCAGGGGGAAGAATGCTAACCCGACCTTAAGCATGCTCAGGTTGATGAACTTTGTTTTCAAGATCATTCAAAATTCGACCCATGAGATCTATGAAGTGTGTAAGGGCAAGGATCTGATCATTGTAAGCCATACTCAGATGGGCGCGACCGAGGCAGAGGTGTTGGGTATCCCCACAGTAAATGTGACCTTGCAAAAGGAGATGATCGCTGAAAAACTGAAACCCCAGACCTTTTTGGGTAAGTTGATAGGGAATATGATCGGAAAGCAGGTGGCAAAACCCTATAATAAGATCAGGAAAGTATACAGTCTGAAACCGATCCAATCCTCTGACGAGATCATTTCCCGCAAGCTGAATTTGATACCGATCAGCAAATATGTTTTGGAGAGAAATCCATATTGGGAAGAGCAGCACGTTTTGACTGGCTACTGGTATGAGAAGGAAGAAGCTTATAGCCCTGATGAAAAGCTGGCAGCTTTTCTCGCAGTTGGGGAAAAACCGATCCTCCTTGTGCTGGGGGCAATGGCTTTTGAAGACAAATCTGAAAAAGAGAAACTGGATATGTTCGTGAATGCTTTTCGGAAAGCAGGGTATCGGGCAATCATCCAGGGATTTCAGAAGACACTTCAAAATTACGAGTTGCCAGAAACAATGATCGCCTGCGGCAGTGTCCCGCACAGCTATCTTTTCAAACAATGTGCGTTCGTTATTCATCATTGCGGGTTCGGAACCGCGGCAGCTACGATGATCCACGGCATTCCGTCTATCCCAGTGCCGCATGTTTTGGACCAAATGGGCTTTGCCAGGCAACTGCACGATATTAACGTCGCAACAAAACCTCTAAATTCTAAAGATCTGAGTGAAGAGTCAATTTACGCGGCGATTGTAGAGATGCAAAGCGATTATGAGGAAAAGAAAAGGAATGCCGAGATAATTTCCGCCAGGATCAAGGAAGAAGGCGGCGTGGAAGAAGCGGTACGTTTGATTGAGAAGGTGATGGAGAGCTAAACCCTTGTGGTAAAAGACCGGGTTTTGCAGTCAAATTTGTTAAGATGGCTATAGTACGTTTTTCGTGCGCAATCAAGTTTTACAACGGAGAATCTTATGAATGGGCAGATGTATCAAATCGCTAAGATCGTTGTGGCAGCCAAAAAGGCGATGCAAACCAATGCTCAGATCCAATATGAGCTTGTGATGGGGGAAAACAGCGTTCAGTTTCAGTTTTTACCTGAAAAGTGGCTTTTTGGTACAAGAAGCCATACGGCAAAGACAGTAGCGGAGTGGTTTGAACAGGTCAGGAAGAATGGATTGCGGGATGTTATGTTGTTTGGCCCCAGCCGAGTGGAAAACCGATTTCTTTTAGGTTTTGTAAACACAACTGAGAGCGCGATCCTGTGCTTTTATGAAAATGGCAAGGTAAGTTATTTCATGCCGAATTGGGAATTTGATCGCCCAAAAAAGGGCTGGAACGTTCTGTACACAGAAAAGGAGTGGCCCAATCCGCCGGAAGGAAAACCCTGCTATGAAGATAATACGGAGTCATTCCGCCAAATACTTGTGGATATCCGACAATTTGCCCGTGAGATCGGGAGCAATATTTTCGCAAATGTGTTCGGACATGCGATAAGCGTGCTTGATGGTGAAAACGAAGACCCAGACAAAAAGCCTTTTTTGGATCTGCCAAAACACAATCTTCGCATTATTGAAGCAGCAAGCATCGCGGATGTCTTCGGTGGAATGAGCTCGTGGAATGACGACCCGCATGTTATGGCTCAGGAAAAAGGATTGACCAGGGAATATGATCTTCTCTCTGACGAACTATTGAAAAACATCCGGCTTGCTATCATGTATGCCATCAACGAGTGGTAAAAAAGGGCTACAACAGACCCTGCCAGGCTGGAAATACTTAAGACAATAAGCAGAAAAAGAAAAAACTCGTGCCTTGCCAGAGCGTTTGACAGCAGATTGAGTAAATCTGATGGTTTTTCTAAAACTGTCGAAGATCATTTGCGGTAAAGCTTATATTTGGTACAGTTTTTCAAAAATGTGTTTGGTTAATTACTAAAACCTCCCTTATGCATCGCAGTCTATCTATTTGCTTTTGGCTGTCCATATTCCCGTCTCATGGCTTCTGTGGAAATGACCCATTGCTTGCCAAATTTGCAGGCGTCTACGCCATTGACAAGTTTTCCATAAGCAATTGACTTGCGCAAGGTGCTTTCGTTCAGTCCCCAAAGCTGGGTGGCATCGGTAAAAGCCATCAAGCCATCAAAAGGAGTTTCGACCGTCTCTCCGTTTGCAAATAGCTCATCACATGAGAGGTCCAGATCGTCATTCCAGACGATCCCATACCCGCCCACATCGACTTCAACATCAGAAAACAGTTCAGGCGTATTTTCCAAAACCTTGAATGTTGCAAATTTTGTGAACAGGGGCTTTACATCATAAATTTTGGTCACACCCTCCGCAAACCGCACACTCAGACGATACCCCGGTAGGGCATTGACTGCTTTCACTTTGTGGAACATATAATCAACTCCTTATTCGAGGGGAGGTAGCTGCTTGAATTCCTGCGTCTCCCAGATTTGCAGGAGGTCATTCCTATGGATCGATACCCATTCTCTCACCATGGCAAGCGCTTTAGGCGGTAGATACCCTTCCAGAACTTCACCTGTCTGAATGTAAACGGCGGCCATATCCTCACCATACAATGCATGGATATGCGGCGGGTTATGTTCCGCCTGCTGGAAATACATTCTTATAATTATTCCGTAAAATCTGGACAATACTGGCATAGATAAAACCTACTGTTTGTCATTGCTTATATTATATCACGATAACGTGATAAAGAGCAACCTCGCAGAATTATTGTCTATTTCTGTATAACCCAGTTAAACAATATTAATTATTTAAATATTAAACCTTATTTCAAGGATGTCGCCGTCTTCGATGATGTAATTCTTGCCTTCCACGCGCAGGCGGCCTTTGTTGCGGGCTTCGGCAGTGCTGCCGTAGGCCAGCAGGTCGGCGAAAGAGATCACCTCCGCGCGAATAAAGCCTTTTTCCATGTCGGAGTGAATTGTTCCTGCGGCTTCGCGGGCGTTGCTGCCCTTGCGCAGGGTCCAGGCGTGCACTTCTTTGTCTCCGGCAGTGAAAAAGCTGTGAACGTTCAGCAGGTCGTAAGAGATCTGGATCAGACGTGGAATAATGAGCTCGGAGACGTTAAATTCTTCCATAAACATTGCCGCGTCTTCGGGCTCCAGCGCCATGATGTCCAGCTCCAGCTTAGCTGGTAGGTGAACCACGGTGGTGTGTGGATGCGGGCTTGTATATGAGATCGTTTTCTGCTCTTCGGACTGGTTGAAGACGATAATCTGCGGTTTGCGGCTCAAAAAGCCAAAACTGGAGAGGATTTTGTCATCCTCCGGCGTAAATTCGTAGTGCCGTAAAGGTTTTTCGTCACCAAGCATGGCTTCAAGCTTTTGAAAGAGATCGATCTCAGCCTGGATGACATCACGAGGGCGTGAAACACCGCGGCGGTGCTCTTCACGCAGCTTCTCGAGCCGTCTTTCCACCATCACCAGGTCGTTGAGGATGAATTCGGTATCCATGGTCTGAATATCGCGGATGGGGTCGATGGAGCTGGCGAGGTGCGGCACGCTGGCGTTCTCGAACTGACGTACTACATGCAAAAAACCATCCATTTGAGCTAGTTGGTTGACCATCACACCCGGCAAGCCGGCCTTCCCAGCACTGCCGTCCAGCCCGGCGATATCGGCAAAGGTGACTTTGGCGCGGACGATCTTTTTCGGATTGTAGATCTGGCATAGTTGATCAACGCGTTCATCCGGCACATCAACCACGGAAGAATGCACTTCCATCTGCCCTGCAGACATTTCCGCGGAAACGTCCGCGCCGGTGAGCGCTTTATAAACGGTGGTTTTCCCTGACTGCGGCAGTCCTATAATTCCTAATTGCATAACAACTCCTGGTTCGGCAAATTGCTCTTGAACCTCATGATTATATCGCATAGAAAAGGGAAAATGAGCTGTAAGTGTGCAAATAGAAACGGAGATCAAATTCTATGTTAAACTAAACCGGTAACATTCGTTTATGGAGGCGAAATGAAGAAAGTAGCATTAGTATTATTTTTAATGACCTTTGTTTTGGTATCCTGTTCCATGCCAAGACTCGTAAAAGTTGAAGAGGCTCCCGATCCAACCGCCACGACGGCCCCGACTGTGATCGTTCTTCCCACAGCGACAAGCGTTCCTGTTGTCACTGAAGAAATCGTTGAGCCCACCCCGGTTCTTGTTGAGGAGACCGAGGAGATCGTGATTCCGGTCACTGAGAGGACTGTTCTGATGGAGGAGGGTTTCTCATTTGATGACGGAAGTTGGAATACCGGCGTTTGGCCCGAAAATACCGGTCAGGATGAGATCACAGATGGCGAATATCGCATGACGCTCTATCGAACATCCTACATGATCTGGAGTCAGGTCTTTGATTTTTACACCAGTGACGTCGAGCTGGAAGTCAACGCCCGTCTGCATGCCGGTCCGCAGGAGAACGGGCATGGATTTGTTTGCCGCTACACCGATAAGGATAATTTCTATTTCCTGTTTATCGGGAATGACGGCTGGTACTCGATCGATAAGTACGTAGCTGATGAACGCACAACCCTGGATTCGGGTTGGGCTCCTGATGGCGTCATTGATCCAGTTGCCAATCGGATCAGCGCAATGTGTGCTGGGGAGACCCTTTCGTTGACAGTCAACGACTATCTGCTGGCCAGTGTACAGGATAATTCTCACTCTTACGGGGAAGTTGGCCTGTTTACACGCAGTTACGATACCGGCAATATCACCATTGCTTTTGACAATTTTATTGTTTACGACGCTTCAGATGCTCGGTAGAAGACCTTCAATGAACGACTTATGGTCTGTTCTTTGAATAAAAAAACAAGATTACAAAAGAGCTCCCATCAGCGGAGCTCTTTTTATAGTTATGATGAACATGCCGTCGATCTGCATTAAAAGCCAATGTAGGGTGCAGTCGATAACAATTCCAAAGCGACTCTCTGGAAGTTGGGAACGAACCATATTGATTTTAGGTGTGCTATCTTGCCAACAAAGCGAAGCCAATGGATTCAATTTTATATCTTGAAATCGAATAAAATAAGGAGTGTTTTTTTGTGACACCCTCAAAGTTGCTCATCACTACCAGATAAATGGTATCAAACGATACTTTACTTTTTGCTTATATTCCTGGTAGCCGTACAGTTCCTGTTCAAGCAATATTTCTTCATTTTCTATTCTTTTAACGATCAAAAAAGGATAGGCAAGGAAGATCAAAAATGAATACAGTGACCCGAGAACAAGTGGCGTTGACAAGAACATCAGCAAGGTGACACTATACATTGGATGCCTGACAATGCCGTAAAGCCCTGTATCGACAACCTTCTGATCTTCCTGCACTTCAATAGTGCGGCTGAGAAATGTGTTTTCCCTGAGCACCTCTACATAAATGAGATATCCTGTAAGAAACACCACCGAAGCGCCAATCGCCACGCCTTTGGGCAATATGTACCAATCAAAACGATATCCAAGTCCCGCGACGATAAAACCAGCCAAAAACATTAGACCGCTCAATTTCACCACAAGACTTTGCTCTTTTTGCTTCTCTTTGGCATCAAGCCGTTTTCTTAGTAGTTCGGAATTTTTGCCCATCAACACAATTCCCAAAAGGAACATTGGCACAAACAAGATCCCCATGAACAGCCAACCATTAAAATATGCAAAAGTCCCTGCGGGTAAAAAGATCAACAGTCCAAGCAGAATGATACCTAATAAAAATTTCGTCACCGCTTCGATAAGTAATTTCGTTGTCATAATCAAGCTCCTGAAATTCTAAAGCAGACCTCGTCATCACATATATTTTATCGCTCACACCATATTTTTTGCGATGCGTTAGCAATTCTCATTATGGAAAAACAAACCTATGGCAAAGGATTTAGGTGTCCATTTTTTTGAAATTTAATTCAAATATCTAATCAATTAATGTGTAAAAGTGGCGGACGGGGTCAAACCCCGTCCGTACAGGTCGGTTTCCGATCAAAAATTAGATAACATTCGCTTGAGGAAAGGAAAATCTAAGCCGCAATAATTTCATACTGAGAATTGCTGGCGATGCGTAAGCTACAGAACCCTATTCATTACTAACTCTTACTCATTTAGCATTAAAGTGACATTTTTCACTTGAAACCAGGTCGAGGGAAAACGGGTATTCATCTAATCATGCTATAAAACTAATTCGTAAGTGATCAAATCGCCTTGATCTTTTAGTTGAAAGCCATTGTTCTTGGCAATTCTTTGGCTCGCCCTTTGCTCGGGAACGCACTCAATAACAAGTGAATAGATCGATCTCCCCCTTGCATGATCAATTAAAGCTTTCGTTATCTCATCCGCGATGCCCTGGCCCCAATGCCTTTTGCTCAATATCCACCCGATATCATAACTTTCGTTCTCATATTGATGGAAGATCACATGCCCAATCAATTCCTGGCTTTCTTTTAGCTCCAAAGCATAAACCCGGGCGGGGTCAACAAGTCCATTTTCCTCCAGGAACTTTTGTGTTTTCTCGCAGCTAAACGGTTCCTCGATATACTCCATGACGGCTGGATCACTGAGTACCAAATAGAGTGCGTCAAGGTCGGATCGCTGAAATCTTCTGATAAAACATCTTCTTGTTTCGATCATCTTTGTTGGCTCAAAGCTACTAACAGAGTTTATTCTTTCTGCAGATCATCTTTTGCTTTTTTAGAGACGTCTTCAATCAATCTGGAAAAGTCCAGCGCGTTTTTTGAAGTGATAACGGGCTTTCCCGTTTCTTTTTCGATCTCTTTTCGCGCGTTGCCCGCGATCGTTCCGCCTCGTCTGGCGGTTTCCTTATTTTCCTCCAGACCTATTGGATTTTCTATGTTGGTCAATTCAGTCGTGGTCGCCTCGGCAAGCATGTTGAGCACTAGTTCAAGCGTGGTCATGTTGTCGCGAAGATTTTCTTTTTTGAGGTTCTTGAAGTCTTTGTATTGTCTGGTAGTCATGCCGCTCCAGGCTTTTGAGATCTCATTGGTGAGGATCGCAAACTCGCGACCTTCTTCAATGCCGTGATCTTGCCAGGCGTCGGTCAATTCTTTTCTCACCTGAATGGCTTGAAGACGCTGATTGATCCATTCGCGCGAGTAACCTTTTTGAAGATAGGTTTGCAAGGCACGATCAATCGTAAGCTCGGGATCGATAATCTCATCAATACGCTCTTTGCCAACTTCTGCCAGCCACATTTTGAAAGGTTCAGCTTTGGGGGATGGGATGGATTGGATGATGCGGAAGATGCCCTGCATGTCGGCAACATCAGTTTTGTATCTCTTTCCATCTTTTGGAGATACAAATTTCAGTTGGTTACAATTTGTAACCGACTCATTTCCTTCATCTTTCAATCTCTTTTTGAGCACTTTCCAGTAATTGTTCGGATTGGCGCTTTCAGTTAAAACACCAACTACATCCACAACAGAAAAATACCACTCTTCCTTTTCGTTATCCCAGACAGAACGAATTGCCTTGTTTTCATACAGTTTTATCTCATTCATGCCATCACACCTCTCACTTAAGTCTATCATCACTCACACTGGTTAATAAGAGGTTCTTTTTAACAGGAATTCTCATTTTATTCATGGACATGATCAGGAATAATTCTGGCATTAGAGCTGGCACACGCTTCATAACATCGCCATCAACCCATAATACTATACCAAGTGCAAGGTCTTCTTTGGTGGTTCTTCTTTAGTGGTTTTCCAAATTGTGATCGTCGGTGTTGACAAAACGGGACGACATGCCAGTCGTCCCGTTCAAATGTTAGGCTTCGTTTTTATCGTACTAAATCCTGCCTGGGGTCTAATCTTCCAACAATTCTCTGAATCGATCCAGGTCGATTCGTGAGGTCAGGTCCAGGCTCATCGGTGTCACCGAAACAACTTCATCCAAAATAACAGCCCACAGGTCGCTGTCTCTTTCGATCAATTCTTTTCTAATATTTGCCTGATATTGAAAAAGCTCTTCTCCGGTTTCCGGATCTCTCTTCGCGACAACGTCAAAATAGCGGTGTCGGGATTGTCGGGTCACTCTCCAGGGAGTGTTAGGAGTGGCGTTTGCGGGCACATCCACTTTCAAAATATCCATGTCAAAAGGCATTTTCTTTTGAAGCATTTTCTCAGCAAACACCTTTGTGAAGTAAGCCGCCACTGAGAAATCGACCCGATCCGAGAGCGCGAAATGTTCCGACGGCGGCGTTTGCAGTGACATTGCCAGGCTGGGAATGCCGAAGCTTGCCGACTCCAATGCAGCGCCGATGGTTCCGCTGATCGTGACGCCAGAAGCCACATTTTCGCCGTAGTTGATGCCCGAGACCACCAGGTCGGGCTCAACCTTCATGATGCCCATGATTCCATGCAAAACTGCCTGCGCCGGGGAGCCGCCCACCGCGTAAACAGGCCAGGTTCTACCGTTCACGGTCAATTCGCGTTCTTCGACGATATGATCCGATTCGCGCGGCAAAGCCCGGCTCATTGAAGTCTGCTGCACCCGCGGCGCGACAACGTGCACATATCCCAGCTCAGAAAGCGCTTCAGCTGCCGCCCACAAGCCAGGGGAATCGATACTATCATCATTGGTCAATAAGATTTGAGGTTGCTTGTTTTCTGTCATATGCTGATTTTACCTGATGAAAGCTTTAAAAGCATCGGATGCGACAAAATCATCAGCTAAAAGCAAATATTCACCAGATCCAACTCAGTTGATATCGTCCTCATCCACAAATGGCATAAACTTCATGCAAAGAAGAACCCTCTTGTGTCAAACATTTTTCCTCCGGGAATCCGATCTAGATCCAGTCTATGCCAAAGCGGGTCAAATTCCTATCAAGCATTGCTTGAAAAGCCAAAATGCAAGTAACGCTTGAGTCCGGCTCCATTATAATAAGCTTATGATCAAACTGCTCCACTTTGCCGACGCTCACATCGATATGACCAATTTTGGCGCGCACGACCCCGAAACCGGGCTGCCCGAACGGGTGATGGACTTTTTGCGCAGCCTCGACACCATCATTCAAACCGCCATCGATGAAAAGGTCGATCTGGTCATCTTTGCCGGCGATGCTTATAAAGACCGCTCCCCTGCGCCCACCTTTCAGCGCGAATGGGGGCGGCGGCTAATGCGACTTTCCCATGCCGGCATTCCAACAATTTTGGTGACCGGCAATCACGACATCGCTCCCTCCCGCCACAAAGCCCATGCCATGCAGGAGTTTGACACGCTTGCCCCAGAGCACATCACCGTGATCAACAAGCCCTCCCTGCTTGGACCAAAAGACCTGGAAAACCTGCCGGTTCAGGTGCTGGGCATCCCCTGGGTCACGCGTGCGGGGGTGATGCAGTCGATCGTCTCCGGTGAAGTGAACGACGACGATCCCATCAAGGTCATCGAGAACGGCATTAAATATTGGATCGAGGACGCTCTCGCGAACATCGACCCCTCGCTGCCAACCATTCTGACCGCACACGCCTCCGTTGCCGGAGCAAAATTTGGCAACGAGCAGGACGTCAAAATTGGACGAGATGTCATCTTATCGCCCGGTCTGGTAACTGACCCGCGTTTTGATTACGTCGCGCTTGGTCACATTCACCGCTACCAGGACCTCAACCCCGGCAAACACCCGCCGGTGGTCTACCCCGGCTCGATCGAACGGGTCGATTTCGGTGAGGTCAATGAGGAAAAGGGCTTCATCATCGCGGAAATTGAAAAGGGCAAGGCCACCTACGAATGGCGCAAACTGCCCATCCGCCGCTTTATCGATCGCGCGCTGGAGCTGAAAGACGAGGGTAACGTCAATGAAAAGATACTGGCAGCCCTCCCCAGCCCCGAAGAGATGAAAGACGCCGTTGTGCGCCTTAGGTTGACCTTCCCACAAGGGCACGAGGCCCTCATTGATGACGCACGCATTCACGACTATGCCAAAGACGCCTTTGAGTTCAAGTTTGTGAAAACCGCCATCGCGCCTGTCCGCGGTCGTCTACCGGAAGGGCAGGAAACCAGCAGCCTCAGCCCGCTTGAATTGCTCGATGTCTATTGGAAGAGCAAGGATGAGAGCGAATCGGAGCGCGCCCTTCTCTCCGAACTTGCCCAGGACCTGATCAGCGAAGTCCACAGCGGGGAGGCTTGATCCTGTTATTCTATTGCTTCGAAAAAATGTGTGTAGTAGTAGGTCAAGATTGAAGATGTGCGGTCAAGCCCGCACACCTTCAATCCGACGCATCAAACTGGGCTCACACCATTTATCCAATCCGACATGACAACAACATGGTTCCGTCGGATTGAGCAAAATGAACAGACGGTTCATTTTGCTCAATCACGACCTACTATTTAACCTCCTAAACCTCCGCGTTGTAGTGTGATAGTGGTAGGTTGGGCATCGTGCCCTTTGGGTACCAGTGCCCGTCAGGGTATTGCGTTTCTGTCCTTGAGTGCTTTTCTTGAGGGTTAAATCTAGGTAGGTCGGGTTGCGTTTTTCAATCCGACATTACAAACTTCCGTATTACGTTAATTAGATAACTTAAAGATGATAATTATTCTCGGGCGAGCGTGGAAGCTCGCCCCTTTTTATCACCAAATTGCAAATCGCTTCCAGCTTGCTGTCCTCACGGGGTTGACAGCCTGGCTTCAGCAAACAGTTTCACCGAAGCGATCGGGCCAGCCATGGAATAGACGATGGTTTCAAACGGAATCCTGCCCGGATCAGATATTGGCAGGCTTGCCTCCCAACGCCGCAGACCAAGGGGATTGCCATCGGCGTCATAAGCAACCGCCAAAAGCCAGAGGCTCGCGATCTGCCTGTCTTGCGTCGCGACTGAAAGCTCACCGCTAACAAGAGCGCTTCGATCGTCATTTTCATAAACGATTTGCTGTTTATCAATGATTACGGCAGCGTATCGTTCATCTTCCGGCATGGTTGGCAGCCAGCTATCCACCCAGGCTTCAACCTGCACATCTTCTGGTACAGGCGCGGGGAAGTAGGCATAAACAGGGAGGGTTACACCTGCCGGCATCAGATTAAGCGGTGCAAACACGATCATCTCTGCGCCATTGCTGCCGTCTGGATTCTTCAGGCGGAAGCCAACAGCGGGGTTTTCAAGCAGTGCTTCGCTCTCATTCGTGAGCAAGACCAAACAGCGGGTGCCACCAAATGCATCAGGGTAGCAGCTTGCTGCGCTGGTCAGCTTCAATGGGCTGGTTTCACCTGTGGGCTGGATGGTCGGTTTGGAAGGGTCGCTCGTCGGCCTTGGCGTGGGGGTCAGAGGAATCTGCAGGACCGTTCCCACACCCATTGCGTTTGGGTTCACATTCGGGTTGGCTGTCTTGAGTGCCTCCAGCGGGATGCCATAGTACAGAGCGATGCTGAACATATCGTCCTTCTCACCCACGGTAAATGTGACCGGCTCCGGCGTCGCTGTTGGGGTGGGCGTAAGCGTCGCGCCTGGCAAGGGGCTCGCGGTCGCGCTGCTCATTGTTTCCAGAGAGATCTTGGGGGGTTCAATCATCGTTGGATCAGGCAAAGGCGTTTTGGTCGGCAGATACTCGATCTCCACCGCACATGCCGCGCTCAAAACAAGCCCTGCCAGCACCACTGCCAACAACAAGATCTTATTGCTTTTCATTTTTTGATTATATCAAGCGTTTGAAGCTTTGATAAACATGATGATTTGTGGCTTTTATGATCATGATAGCGGACTGGCACCTGTGTCATAAAGATATGTACACCCGAGGCCTGGAACGGTAAAGTGATTTAAAAAAAGACACATCCAGAATAAGCCCCACATCTGCAGGGCGCTCACTCTGGACCCAGAGCGTAGGCAGTCCGCCCTTCAGGCACCCTCTCCTACTGAGAGGGCAAAAAGACGGGTCGTTGCGGCAACCTACGACTTTCTAAAATTTAGAAACAAAAAAGACTGACCCTTTCGAGCCAGTCTTTTTTACATCGATTTCAATCTTACGCTTCGTGGAATTCGCCGTCGACGACGTCTTCATCCCCAGCGTTATGCTGCCCGGGCTGTGGTCCTGTCTGACCGCCAAAGCCCCCCGCTCCGGCACCAAACCCGCCAGCCTGACCAGCGTCAGCCGGGCCAGCCTGCTGATAGGCAGCGCTGCCGATCTTCTGCATGCTTTCCTGCAAGGCGTTTGTTGCATTGGTAATCGCGCTCACGTCATCGCCCTGCAAGGCGTTGCGCAGAACCTGGATCTTGGCCTCAGCGTCGTTGCGCATGGCGGCGTCAACCTTGTCGCCCAGTTCGCGCAGCGATTTCTCACTCTGGTAGGCAACGCTGTCGCCCATGTTGCGGGCTTCGATGAGCGCTTTGCGGCGGTCGTCTTCAGCCTTGTTCATGTTGGCTTCCCGCACCATTCGTTCCACATCGCCCTTGTCCAGATTGGTCGAGGCGGTAATGGTCACTTTTTGTTCCTTACCGGTTGCCTTATCTTTGGCGGTCACGTTCAAAATACCGTTGGCGTCGATGTCGAAAGTAACCTCGACCTGCGGGATACCGCGCGGCGCCGGGGGAATACCATCGAGTCTGAAGCGACCAAGAGTCATGTTATCGCCAGCCATCGGGCGTTCACCCTGCAGCACGTGGATATCCACAGCGGTCTGGCTGTCTTCTGCCGTTGAGAAGACCTGTGTTTTCTTGATCGGGATGGTCGTGTTGCGCTCGATCAGACGAGTCATCACGCCGCCCAGGGTTTCCAGACCCAGTGAAAGTGGGGTCACGTCCAGCAGGAGCACGTCCTTGACGTCGCCAGCCAGCACGCCGCCCTGAATCGCGGCACCGATGGAAACAACTTCGTCAGGGTTGACGCCCTTGTTGGGCTCTTTGCCGTTAGCCATTCGCTTGACCATCTCCGCGACCATCGGCATTCGGGTGGAGCCGCCCACCAGCACGACCTCGTCGATCTTGTCTACGGTCATGCCAGCATCTTTGAGAACCGCTTCAAAGGGTTTGCGCGTGCGTTCAAGCAGACCTTCGGTCATTTGCTCAAACTTGGCGCGGGTCAATTTCAATAGCAAGTGCTTCGGACCACCGGCATCAGCGGTGATATAAGGCAGGTTGATCTCGGTTTCAAGCACGGAGCTCAATTCGATCTTTGCCTTTTCAGCCGCCTCACGCAAGCGCTGCAGTGCCTGGCGATCCGCGCGCAGGTCGATTCCCTGTTCTTTCATAAATTCATCGGCAGCCCAGTTGACGATCGTATTATCCCAGTCATCTCCACCCAAATGGGTGTCGCCATTGGTAGCCTTCACTTCCACAACGCCGCCGCCGACCTCAAGCAGAGAGACGTCAAAAGTACCGCCGCCCAGGTCAAAGACCAGGATGACTTCGTTTTCCTTCTTCTCCAGACCGTAGGCAAGAGCCGAAGCGGTCGGTTCGTTGATGATGCGCATCACTTCCAGACCAGCGATCTTGCCGGCGTCTTTGGTAGCCTGGCGTTGGCTGTCATTGAAGTAAGCCGGGACGGTGATGACCGCCTGGGTGACCTTTTCGCCCAGATAGGCTTCCGCATCTGCTTTCAGCTTGCCAAGGATCATGGCAGAAACTTCCTGTGGGGTATAGGTTTGTCCGTTGACGGGCACTTCGATTCGCGCGTCACCAGTTGGTCCTTCCACCACTTTAAAGGAAACCATGCCCTTTTCGCCCGCTATTTCATCATAGCGGCGACCCATAAAGCGTTTTACGGAAGAAATTGTGTTTTCAGGGTTAACAACAGCCTGGCGCTTGGCAGGAATGCCAACCAGACGCTCCCCGTTTTTATTAAAAGCAACCACAGAGGGCAATAATCGCGCACCTTCAGAGGTGGTGATCACTGCCGGCGACCCGCCTTCGATCACGGATACGACGCTGTTTGTAGTTCCTAAGTCAATTCCAATAATTTTTCCCATGTTTGCACTCCTAATTCATGTAATCTTTTTGTGTATGCATAAACTATACGAAAGGTTTGCAAGAGAAATATTAACTTTTGGTAAGAGGAATGTTTAACGATGGCCATTTCCAAAAAAAAACGCCATGGCTCAAAACCATGGCGGATAAAAAGTGTGAAAGAGTGGTCATCCTCGACCAGAGATCAGTTGCTCAATGCCTTTTCCCAGGCGCCGATGACCTTGCGGTTGCGCTTTTCGAGCGTTTGGGTCATTCGCTGGATCTTATTGACAATATCCTCAAGCTCCCAACCCTGTTTCGCGATCGTTTCGCGAACCGCGGCAAGCGTTGCCGGGCTCAGCTGCGACTGCGCCAGCATGTCCGCCAGATGCCAGGGAGAATGCGCCTTGCGCAGGACCGAAACTGTGATCTCTTCCAGCTTATCCAGCGTCTCCCGCATCATGCGCTGTCCGGTCTCAAGATTGGCAGCCTCGATATAGATGCGATTGATCGGCTCGGTGCCCGAGGCGCGCATGCGCAGGTAATAATGGTCGTCGCCGCTCTCATCCGAAAGCTGCATTTCAACCAGCTCGTAGCGGATCCCGCCCAGATAATCGACCTTCAACCCGGCGATCTTCAGATCCTCCGAGGCGATATTGGTGGGCAGATCAAGGTAATGGTCAATAAAAGCTTCCTTGGCTTCCAGCGGCGCGTCCACATCCGAGCGCCCGGCATGCGAACTTGGGTCAGAAGAAGTGCCGTAGGAATGCCAGAGCCCTTCCAGGCTGACCAGTTCCTCCCAGATCTCCTGCAGGCTGTTCAAAGGCCTTACCTCACGCGTGCCGTAATAGGCCAGCATATCCAAAATGAGCAGGTTCGCCCAGGGTCCGTCCTTGTCGGTGATGTGTCCGCGCGTGGTCAGACCGCTGGACTCCTCACCTCCGATCAGAATTCGGTCGCGCCAGTCTTCGGGCAGCACCTTGAGGTTGTTATAGGCATTATCGGTGCGGCGGATCTCTTCAATGTACTTGATCCCGACCGGCACCATGAAAGCGTTTTTGAGCGAGCGTGTGGCGATATCGCCGTGGCGCGCCTGATAGATCTTTTGCCCGACATAGCCCGGCAAAGCGCCTTCGGCGGGTCGGTTTTCTTCATTGCCCGGGATCTGCCCAGCCAACACTTCGATCAGGGGCGAACCGGTCTGGGTCGCGATCACGCGCCCGGTATAGCCTTTGTCCACTCCCAGATAACGGATCAGCATCGGCAGGATCTGATTGGGGCGGAAGTAGATGCCGCCCTTATCGACGATGCCAAAGCGATCGGCATCGGTATCCATGCCAAAGCCAACCTGCGCGCCGGTTTTGACCACGGTTTCCTTCAGCAGCGCGTTGAAAGGCTCTTCCGGGTTGGCGTAATCCTGCCCACCGAGGTCGGGGTCAACTTCGGCATGCACAACGGTGTAGCGCACGCCAGCTTCGCCAGCCAGACGGGTCAGGTAGCCGCGTCCGGAGCCGTGCATTTCATCGATCACGATCGACTTGTCAGCAAAATAGCGGCGAATACGGTCAAAATCGATCGGAATACGGGCGTTGCCCTTGCCGTTGTTCTTGATCCAGTTGACATAATCATCCAGAGGGTCAAAACCCTGCACCAATCCCCTGGCGCGGGCTTCTTCGACATCGCTCTGACCGCCTGTTTCATCCGCCAACTGCAGTTCGTTGATGCGAAAAGCGATAAAATCGGTCACATTGGTTGGGGCGGGATAGCCTAACCGGGGGTTGAACTTGATCCCCTGCCATTCGGGAGGGTTGTGGCTGGCGGTGGCGATGATCAGACCGGCAATTTCGTCTTTGGGCACCACCTCGGTCTCATAAAAAGCCAGGGCGGGGGTGGGAACGTCGCGGTTGCCGGTATGGATGCTGAACCCGTTTGCCAGGCAGGTCTCGGAAGCCCAGCGGGTGACGACATCGGAATTTCTGCGCGTGTCATGCCCCAAAACAACCACCTTGCCGGAGAGGTCTTCAGCGCCAACAAAAGCTGGGACATTTTCATTATTCAAAAAGTCACAGATCGCCTGCACCACCTGACGCGCCCGGGTCTCTGTAAAATCGTTGCCCCAACGTCCACGCACGCCGGATGTGCCAAAGCGCAGGTACTTGCGGTCGTAAATTTCGCGCAGCAAACCCTTGCGCCCAGTCAAACCCAGCAAGACCGGGTCTGAGGTGCGCAGGCGGAAAGCGTACAACCGCTCGAAGATGTTGCCGATCTGGATCACGCGGTAAGCCATGAAGCGGTCGGGGTCAACCCGATCATTCATGCTGTCCAGCAAGGGCAGGATCTCGAAGTTGATCGCCTCACGCAGGGAATCAAAGACCGGATTAGCCAAATATTCTTTCGAAATTTCGATAGCCAGCCTGCGCAGATCACCGGAAAGCGGCACATAGTCATTCTCGATCTCACGCTGATATTGCCTTCCTTTTTCATCTTTACCTTTATATAGCTCCAGTCTGCCCTGACTGCCAGTAGCTGCCACGGTCAGCAGCAAGCTAAAAATTCGTGAAGAAAGGCTTAATTCTTCCCCAACCAGCGCTGGTTCCGCCCTGAGCAACTCACGCAGCTCTCCCAGAAAGGCGCTCATATTCCCGATGGCAGGCCGCCAGGTTTCAGCTTTGTCTGCCACCAAGAGATCGCGATTGAGTTTATTGAAGCGGGCGGCGATCTGAGCTTTGAAGGTTGGGTTGTTTCTCTCTTTATTCATCGTTTCTCCAGTGATCAATACTTTTCAGGGCGAGGCATCAGGCCGCCCTGCGTGACGTTCAACACTTCTATTTTAGCCCCTTTAGGGGTATTGGTCAGACTTTGGATCAGATCGCAGATCTCCCAGGCGATCGCGGCAACTTCGCCCGCACTGTGGCGCGTATCCGCTTCGAGCATCAGGCGATATTTGGGTTCGGTGCCGGAGTAGCGCGAATTCCACTGCACCAACCCTGGCAGGTCAGTCTGCAAAAGCTTTAATCGTTCCTGAAAAGCTGTCAGGCTCTGCAGATCGGGTTTGCTGCTCACATCACAGGATGCCACCACCTGGTTGTACTTTTGGATGCTTCCTGCAAGAGCGGAAAGGCTGAGTTCAGGCATTTGTGCCAGCATTTTCAGGATGAATACTGCCGTGCGGATGCCATCGCCGGTGCGGTGTTCTTCGTCCAGCAGGATGATATGCCCGCTTTGCTCGCCGCCCAAACCGAGTTTGCCCTTGCCTTCTTCTTTTTGAGCCAGGTTCATCAGCTCTTCGGAGACATATTTATCTCCCACAGGCGTCAGCAGCAGGTTAAAGCCTTTTTCTTTCGCAAATTCCTTCAACGCGCCATTGGCCATCACGGTTGTGACCATCGTATCGCCCAACAGGCGGCCTTGCCGGTGCAGTTCATCCGCCAGCAAAGCCAGCATGTGGTCGCCGTCGATCAGATTTCCTTTTTCGTCCATCATAATGACCCGATCCGCGTCGCCGTCAAAAGCGATCGCCAGGTCAGCTTTCTCAGCTTTCAGAACCTTCGCTAATTCTTCCGGACGGGAACGCAAATTTTCGGAACCAGCGTGCAAATTGATGTTGACGCCATCGCACTCTGTGTTTATCGCCACCAGATCGGCACCCAGCCGTCCAAAAACCTCAGGCGCGGCTTTGTGGGCAGCCCCATTGGAACAATCCAGTAGTATCCGCAAACGGCTCAGATCCAGACCCGGCACTGTTGCCAGAATATCCTGCAAATAGACTTCGAAAAGCCTGGGTGAAGCCTCACCCAGGCATTCACCGTCCAGATCAGGCATTTCATTGGGCAAGCTGTCGATAATGGCTTCAATAGCCTCTTCCTGCTCCGGGGTTAGCTTCATGCCCTCGGCATTAAGGAATTTGATCCCGTTCTCCGCCGCAGGGTTATGGGATGCCGATATGACGGCTCCGGCGGTCGCGCCCATATAACGGGTCAGGTAGGCGATGCCGGGCGTGGGCAAAATGCCCAGGTCCAGAACACGGGCGCCGCTCTCACGCAGGCCGGTTGCCAGCGCGGTTTGCAGGATCGGTCCGGAAACGCGGGTGTCCCGTCCGATCACAAAAAGAGCCTGTTCCCCATTCTTTGTCTTGAGCGCGCGTCCGGCCGCCACGCCAAGACGATAAACAAAATCCGTGGTCATTGGGTCTTGCCCAAATTTTCCACGGATACCATCAGTGCCAAAATATTTGTTCTTTGTCATTTGGATTTCCTGTTTAAAGGGTTTTATTCGATCACAATATCTGCAACCACCGGCAGGTGATCGGAGACAGAATGTGCCAGTTCGCTGTTGATGATGTGCGCCTCGTAACTGACCAGCCGTTTCGATGGGAAGAAGAAGATATGATCCACTGCCCCAGCCTTTGGATGGGTTGGGATATTCTCTTCCGGCGCCAGATGAACGAATTTTTGCTCACTCTCCAGCATATCCTTTAGCGAATATTCATCAATCCTGGCGTTAAAATCCCCCATCAAGATCAGCGGCAGACCCGGGATCAGGACATGCCTTTCCACCAGGCCCAAAACCCGACTCATCTGTTTTGAACGTGTCATTTTCGCCGCGTCAACCACTTCGTCCCAGACAAATTCTCCCCGCTCGCCTACCAGCGTGGTCAAATGCAGATTCATGACATAGGGGAAAGGTTCCTGCTTGATACGCGTCAGGATGACGTAGCGCGGGTCTGTATCGCGCGTGCCTTCATAGCTCACCGGCTGGAAAATTGGCACATTGCGCGGCATACCTTCTTTGGCTGAGTTGCCGAGACGGCTAAAGGGCTGACGGGAGAAGATCGCGTTGCCCTTGGACCAATCCCACCAGTCATTAAAAAGCCCGTTGATCATCAGGTCTTTTTTAATTTGCATATGCCTTTTCATGGAAAGCGTTTCACCATAAAACGAATAGTCAAAACCGACGTCAAGCCGCAGGCGTTCCACCATGCTGACCAGGACTCCATCGGCATCGGTATATTGGGCAATCTCCTGCACACCCAGCACGTCAGGGTTGATCTCCTGGATCAAAGTTGCCAAAGCCTGCGATTTGCCTGTGGCTTTTTCGGGAGTGCCGGCAAAGTTCTTCACCCCACCCCCCAGATTTAGCGTCATCACCCTTAGTTTTAGCATAGTTTCTCCATTACTTTCCCAAAGTCAATAGAATTATACCAACCATCCACATTCACTTAATTTTGAGTTAAGACTTATGTCCCCAAACTCGAATATGGTAGTTCGATCACAAATTCTGCGCCGCCATCTTTGCAGTTGTGAGCATAAAGCTTGCCGCCATGCCCTTCCACAATGCGTTTTGAGATGGTCAGACCCAGGCCAAGACCCTCTGGAGAGGCCTGGTCATCCTGGCGCACACGATAGTAACGTTCAAAGATCGTTTCCAGTTTATCGATCGGTATACCGGGGCCATGATCACGGATCATAACCACAACCCGATTAATAAAACTACGTAAACGCACGTCGACCGTGCTGTTTTCAGGGGAATGTTGAAAAGCATTCTGAAGCAAGTTTTCAAAAACCCGCGTCATAAGATGGGGGTCAAAAACGACCAGACATTCATCCGACAAGGGAATAAAGTTGATTGTGATGGCTTTTTTGGCAAAGACATTTGCGAAATCCTGCAGGATTTCCTCCAAATAAGTGTTGATCTCGACCGAAACCTTCCTGGGCGAGAATTCACCCAGATCGGTCAGGGTCAATAAACGCAGGTCTTCGACCAGTCGAATCAATTGCGTGTTCTGTTGCTTTAACTGATGCACCCCCGCCTCATTGAATTCGTAAAAACCATCCTCAAATGCTTCGATGGTGGCTTTTTGCACGCTGAGCGGCGTGCGCAGGTCATGGGCAATATCCATCAAAATATGGCGTTGGTTTTCCTGGCTTTTTTCCAGATCGGCTGCCATCTCGTTCACAGCCCGACCCAGTTCTGACATATCCCGATAGGGTTCCAAAGGCACCCGCAAAGACAGATCCCCCTGAGAGATGCGCTTGGTAGCCGCGATGGTCGTTACGATCGGCCGTAAGATTGCTTTGGTCATAAACGTTGACATCAAAAAACCTACCAGCAAACCGATGGTCAACGAGTTGACAATTGCTACAATTGCCCGATCCGAGACACCGGTGCCCAGACTGATCAGGATGCGATCAATAAAATTGCCGGACAGCAAGTAGCCAACAATCCTCCCATCCACCAGGATAGGAGCAGCGGTCTGAAGTGTGACCTGCGAAACCTTTTTGCCCTTGTTGGCCGGGTTCTCCACCATGATGATGACAGCCTCAGTATCGATCAGAGCCAGGTCATAATGCTTCAGCTCCTTTGGGGCGAGCTCATACATCATTGCATACGCCTCAGGGTCATCGATCCCATGCCATCCGTTATGCTCCTTGTAGTAATTTTGGAAATAACTTTGAAAAGCTTTGGCTTCTTCCAGCTGGATTTGATGCATCAGTTCCACAACCGTGTTGCGGACCAGCACCCATGCGACCAGAAAGCCCACGATCAAGGAAACCAAAACGACTGCGCTGTAGCTGAGCAGAAGACGGGTGCGCATCTGGTCAGCCCTTTCTCATCGCCCGGTAACCGACACCAAACACCGTTTGAATGGCATTGTTTTCCGGATCAATGGCTTTTAACTTTTGGCGCAGATTTTTGATATGGATATCGATCGTGCGCTCATAGCCCTCATAACCACCGCCCTGTGTCGCCTCGAGAAGCTCAAGCCGGGTAAAAGCCCGGTCGGGCTCAGTCATGAATTGAGCCAGGATCTCGTATTCAGCCGGGGTGAGCTCAAGCTCAACGCCATTCAAACTGGCAGTATGCCCGCGCAGATCCATCTGCAGATTTCCCAGCCTGAGGATCGTGGCAGGGGCAACCGGTTGGCCGACTCTTCTCAGAACTGCCTTAATTCTTGCGACAACTTCTCTTGGAGAAAAGGGTTTCGAAATATAGTCATCGGAGCCCAGTTCCAGACCGATCAGACGTTCAATTTCCGCATCTCGCGCTGTCACGATAACGATCGGAACCGTATCTATCCTGCGGATCTCGCGCATGATTTCCAAACCATCCATATCAGGCAAATTCAAATCCAGCAGGATCAGATCCGGTTTTTCTTCTTTCCAGAAAGAGAGCGCCTCCGCACCAGTGACAGCGCTGACTGTCTGGTAACCAAAGTGGTGAAGATAATCCTGTAAGATCTGGTTCAGGTTCAGTTCGTCTTCAACAATCAATATTTTTGCCATAAGCCCCTTTTCAGTAACTCTCAATATAATGGTGAAATGAATCAGCCTGCTTCTATTATATAAAGAATTGCTGGCGCCTTTCTTGTTTGCCTGAATTTTGCTTGATTATATTATCCCACAGGAAAATACTCTAAATCTAAATAAGTTCTGATTATCATGTCAATATCTAAAGCTTATAACATATTCATCGTCGGAAAACGATGACAACATGAAGGAGTATGAAATGAACAAAAAAAGAATAATGATTGTAATGTCCGCTCTACTGATTGGAGCAATGATCTTAGGGCTTGCCGGAAGCGTTTACGCCCAAACTGAAACCCCGGAAGTCGAAACGGAAATGCTTCCCGCTCCCGTGGTAACCCGCGGTCCCCGAGGTGCTTTCTGTGACGGTAGCTGCGATGCCGATGGTGATGGCGTCCCGGATCGCTGGCAGCCTGGTGGAAACAATGGGACCCAGCCTGGCAATGGTTTTTGCCCCGGTGACGGCAGTTGCGACGCCGATGGCGATGGTATTCCCTATCAGTTGAGACTTCGCGACGGTAGCGGCACTGGTCAGCAATATGGCAGAGGAAATGGCAACGGTCAAGGTGCTGGTGGCGGCCAGGGTGCTGGTAATGGTCAGGGGGCTGGTTTTGGCACAGGTACCGGTATGGGCTATGGCGCCGGACAAGGCGCTGGCACAGGCCGCGGCGCTGGTGGAACCGGTCAGGGCATGGGCCCTGGTCAAGGTCAGGGTAACGGTCAGGGCCTGCACGACGGCTCCTGCCTGGACGACTAAGTCCTGGAAATCAAAAACCCCCTCGCTATCACTTGGTTAGCGAGGGGGTTTTGCGTTAATTAAAGAATAAGGGCCAGATATTTGGTTCTAAATTTACAGCTTTAGCTATATTAACAAATGAGGTAACCTAAGTTTCGCACATTTAAATAAAGACATGGTCGTAAATCACCTAACGCAGGGCTTATTTTTTTCATACCGGGAATTGTTGGATGGAAACCTCATTTTCGCTGATCAACAACACAAGATCACCAGCAATTCTCAGGGTGGAAGTTTGTTTAGCTTGTTTTCCCTAACTACAAGCGAACCTGACGCTTTGTTACACACACAGGCATCCGCTAATTCAACCTCGAAACCATAACCAGTGAAAATTTTCCGCAAAGATCGTGCTGTAGCCACACAACGATCATATTTTCACGACTCGATCGGTGAAATTCCACGGGTTGGTAAATACTGACAACGAGAAACCCCCAATAAAGCTCCAGATTTCTCTAAAATAACGAAATGCTGAAGGTTTTTGAAATTAACACTGGATTAAATTCTTCTTTCATGGTATTATCACATATGTGAATCCAACAGAACAAATGTGAATCAGGAATTGCCATGTCGCATGATCGAATAAGTTCGGAGCGTATAAATCTCCTGGCAGATGTCGCAGAGATGTACTATCTCAAGGGAGAGGATCAATCACAGATCGCCAAAAGAATGAACGTTTCGCGATCAATGGTCTCACGAATGCTTACTGAAGCGCGAAAACTTGGAATCATCAAAATTCACATCGAACGTCCCGTCAATCACAATAAAGAACTTGAAAAATACTTTCGCCAGAAATTTAATTTAAAAGATGTGCTTATCGTGGAACAGGTCAATGGACAGCCTTTGCTGCCACTTTTAGGCAAGACCGCAGCCCGTTACCTTGAAGAAAACATAAGACCGAACCAAACCCTTGGTACTTCATGGGGTACAGGTATCAGCGCGACGGTTGATGAGCTGGAGTTCGAAAACCCCATTCCTGGCGTTCGCATCGTGCAGATGCTGGGTTCCCTCGGTGCCCGCATCAAACAATATCATGGGATCGCGATCGTCAATCGTCTTGTGGATAAATTGGATGGAGAAGGGGTGTATCTGAACGCCCCGTTTTTGGTGGAAAACGCTGATCTGGCAAAAGTTTTAATGGAAAGCAAAGATATTGTTGAAACTCTACAGCTCGCCGATCAGGCTGACGTTGCTTTGCTGGGTATCGGAAGCGCTGAGCCAAATGTCTCCGCGTATGTTCTGGCGGGTTATCTGGCTGAACAGGAAATGAGTGATGTCTACGAATCCGGCGCGGTTGGCGACGTTTGTGGTTTGTTTATGGATATCAACGGTCGGGCGGTTCACTCCCGGCTTCAGGACAGGATGATCGGCATCTCACTGGAGACGTTAATGAAGATTCCACTACGGATCGCTGTTTCGGGTGGGCAGGAAAAGATCGTCCCGATCATTGGAGCATTAAAAGGCAAAATGGTAAACGTGTTGGTAACAGACGCCTTTACTGCACAGGGCGTTATAAATTACATAAAGGAACATAATGTTGATCTAAAACTATAGAAGGGCACTATATGACAACCTGGAAAAAAGAAGAATTTGATAATCTTGAAACAACCAATGTGCTCAAAAAGTCCGAAGAACTGGGACTAAGCCATGAGCAATTAGTTGAAATGTATCGGACAATGGTCAAGGTCCGCTTGTTTGAGGAAATGGCCGATAAGCAATATGCCCTCGGCAAGGTTCATGGCACCATGCACCTTTCGGCCGGGCAGGAAGCAGTCGCGGTAGGTGCTGGATTCGCGGTCAATAAAGGTGACTATCTGCTGAATCATCACCGCGGTCATGGTCATTTTATTGCCAGCGGTGCAGATGTGAACAAGATGATGGCGGAATTTCTTGGCAAAGATACTGGCTACTGCCGTGGTCGCGGCGGTTCAATGCATATCGCCGATGTGACCGCCAACAACCTCGGTGCCAATGGCATTGTCGGTGGTGGCCTGCAGCTGGCTGTCGGCGTTGGCCTTGCGATTCAGATGAAAAAGACCGACCAAATCGTTCTGACCATCTTTGGCGATGGCGCTTCGAATGAAGGGATTTTTCATGAATCCCTGAATATGGCCGCGATCTGGGATCTCCCGATCTTATATTTATGCGAAAATAATCAGTACGGCATGTCCGCCAATGTCACCCGCGTCTCAGCGAAAACCCCGTTCAAGGGTCGCGCGGCTGGTTACGGCATCCCGGGATACTACATTGATGGCAACGACGTATTGGCTGTCTATGAATTTGTTCATAAAGCCGCTCAAAATGCCCGTGAAGGGAAAGGCCCTGTTTTGGTTGAGGCTCAAACCTATCGTTATTTCGGTCATTCAAAAAGCGACCGTAACCTTTATCGCTCAAAAGAAGAAATTGAATACTGGAAAACTGTCGAAGATCCGATCGTCCGTTTTGGAAAGCTCCTGCTCGAAGCCGGGTTATTGACTGAACAAAAGATCGAAGAGATCCATGCTGAAATGAATAACGAGATTGAAGAATCGGTGAAGTTTGCTGAAAATTCACCGGAACCAGATGTTAATGATGTGATGGAGTGGGTATATGCCTGAGATTACATATCGTGAAGCTGTTCGTGACGCAATGGTTGAAGAAATGCGTCGTGATGAGACCGTATTTTTGCTTGGTGAGGATATTGGCACCTATGGCGGCGCCTTTGGCGTGAGCGCTGGCATGCTGGCAGAGTTTGGACCCGAAAGAGTTCGGGAAACTCCAATTTCTGAGCTGGGAATCGTTGGCGCGGCTGCCGGCGCAGCGATGGTAGGCATGAAGCCCATTGCGGAAATCATGTTTATGGACTTTATTCTTCTGGCGCTGGAACCTTTGATGAATCAGGCTGCCAAAGCGCGTTATATGTTTGGCGGCAAAGCGACCGTTCCGATGGTGGTACGCATGCCCGGTGGTTCTGGAACAGGAGCCGCGGCACAACATTCCCAGTCCCTGGAAAGCATTCTGATGCACATCCCTGGCATCAAGGTTGTCGCTCCCAGCACACCTTATGATGCCAAAGGTCTGCTGATCAGCGCTATCCGCGATCGCAATCCGGTTTGTTTTGTTGAGCATAAATTGCTCTACAAGGTCAAGGGCGAGGTTCCGACCGGTGAATATACTATTCCTTTGGGTGTGGCCGATATCAAACATGCCGGTACGGATATCACCGTGGTCACTTCGGGCATTATGGTTCAGAAATCCCTGGCAGTTGCCCAGAAATTAAGCCAGGAAGGTATCAGCGTTGAAGTGGTGGATCTTCGTACCTTAAGACCCCTCGACACAAAGACGATCATTAACTCGGTCAAGAAGACCGGCAGACTGCTGGTGGTTCACGAAGCCGTGAAGACTGGTGGATGGGCTGGCGAGATCATGGCTGTTGTCTCTGAAAGCGAAGCCTTTGATCATCTGGATGCCCCAATGCGCCGTCTGGCTGGCAAAGACGTGCCGATCCCCTATAATCGTTTCCTCGAAGCGGCCGCTGTGCCTCAGGAAAATGACATCGAAGCCGAGATTCGCGCGATGGTCGCGAATAAGTATTAGAAAGGAAGCTGATGCCAACTCCTTTTATTATGCCAAAAATGGATATGGACCAGGAATTTGTGACGATCACGAACTGGTTGAAAAAAGAAGGTGAATGGATCAACAAGGGCGAACCTGTCATTGAAGTTGAAACAGACAAGATCGCCAGCGAGATTGAGGCCCCTGAAAGCGGCATTCTGGCAGGCATTCTTTACCACGCCAATGAAGAAGCCCCTGTTACCAAAGTGGTTGCCTACATCCTCAAGGAAGGCGAATCGCTTGAAAGTGCCCCATCATCCGATCAAGGTAAAACCCCTGTTGCTCAAACACCATCACAGGATTTAAAAAAAGCAGAGGCCATGGAACAGACTGTTTGCGCAACCCCCCTGGCCAAAAAAGTCTCCGCCGATTTGGGCGTGCCCCTCGATCAGGTGACCCCCAGCGGCTGCAAAGTGACCCGCAAAGATGTTGAAGCCTTCGCGGACAGCATGAAAGAAGAGGTTACACCTCGGGTCAGCGTCCCCGCGACTCCTGCCGCCCGAAGTTTGGCTGCGCAAAGAGGCGTGAGCCTCGAAGATGTGGTCGGTTCCGGCCCCAGAGGACGCGTCCAGGCCAAAGATGTACCAATGAAAGCTGCCGTCTCCGAACCTGTTGCCCCTGAACCAGTCGCGGCGACCATTCCCCTGGTTGGAAAGAGAAAGCGCATTGCCGAACGTCTCACCGCCAGCTACCAATCCACACCGCATATTTATCTGACGGTCGAAGTGGACATGAGCGCCGCGGAAAGCGCGCGCAAGCGCATCAATCAAATGGCGGAGAAAAAAGGTCAGCCCACTGTTTCAATGACTGCCTTTTTGGCCAAAATTGTCGCCTGGGCATTGACCAGACACCCGAAACTGAACGCTTCGCTGCAGACTGACCGGATCGAGCTTTTGGAAGCCATCAATATTGGCATTGCCACCGCAATTGATGACGGATTGATCGTCCCGGTCATTCATGGTATTGACCAACTCGGTCTGCGTGAGATCAGTGAACGCCTCGGTTATCTGACCAGGCAGGCTCGCAACGGCGCACTGACCGCGGCCGAGGTGTCTGAAGGCACGTTCACGATCTCAAACCTCGGCATGTATGGGATCAGTTCCTTTACCGCGATCATTAATCCACCGCAGTCTGCGATTCTGGCAGTGGGCGGGCTGGTTCGCAAGCCAGTCGTGATCGATGAGAACGACACCATCGCTGTGCGGCCGATGATGAACATGACGCTTGGTGCGGATCACCGGGTGGTGGACGGTGCCGACGCGGCTGACTTCCTTGCCGATCTTGTCAAGGCACTGGAAGCGCCTGAATTTATTTTGTATTAGCTTTTTGCTGGTGAGCATTTGGCTTTCCAGACAGACAAGAAAGTAATGGAGAAAAAACCATGGGACTAAACCAATATTTATCGGAATCAAACATCCTCCTGGGTTTGGAGGCTGAAAGCAGCAGTGACGTCATCCGGCAGCTGGGTAAGACCTTGCTCGAAGATGGATATGTGAAAGAGTCATATATCGATGCGGTCATTAATCGGGAAAAAACGCTGCCAACCGGCTTGCCCCTGGATGGAGACGTAAATGTGGCCATTCCCCATACTGACATTGAACATGTGAACAAGTCCGCAGTGGCCATGGCTACCCTGGCAAAGCCGGTGACCTTCCAGAACATGGTCGATCCTTCAGAATCAGTTGCGGTAAAGATCGTTTTTCTCCTTGCTCTGGAAGAGCCTCATGCCCAGATCGAAATGCTGCAGGAAGTGGCTGGTGTGGTTCAAAACGCGGGTGTTTTGAAAGCTTTGTTGGCTGCCACCGATCCCAAAGAGGTTATACGCGCTTTTGAAAAGACGGAGACGGATTCGGTCTCCGATTAATTATTATAAGGATAAGTTTATCAAAGGAGTTCATTATGATAGGTAAGAAAAGAATATTGGTTGCATGTGGTACTGCGGTTGCTACCTCGACTGTAGTTGCCAAAGCTGTTGAAGAAGCTCTGGAAAAACGAGGCATTCAGGCCACCATTCAGCAATGCAAGGCCAGTGAAGTGCCGTCCAAAGCGGCTGATGCTGATCTGATCATCACAACTACACCTGTAGCGACAGATCATGGCAAGCCGGTCATCCAGACATTGGCATTCCTGACCGGAATTGGCAAAGACGCTGTCCTTGAACAAATTATTGAGAAACTGGGAGCGTAAATACAGGTGCGACGTTCCCTGTTCTCTGTCTTGCTGTAAGGAAGGACGACTGTGCAGGAATTTCCATATGGTTTGATATTTCTTGGCCTTGCCCTGGCTTATGGCGTTCAGTTGTTTTTGACCGGATGGCAGGCCAAACGCTACTACAAACGGCTCAAAGAACTGCGCAAAGCAGGCTTGACCTCCGTTGGTATGGCTGGTGGAAAATGGACGGGGCGAACTTACGGCGTCCTTGTTATTGATGAAGATAAAAAAATAGTTCATGCTGAAAAAATGTCTGGCATCACCATTTTCTCAGGCTTAAAACCTGTTGAGGGATTGGTAGGTCTGGACGTTGCCAAACTTTTGGATGAAAGCCAGAATTTTTCCATGAAAGAAAAACTACTGGAAGCTTTTCGTAATGCGGCAAAAGAGTATTTTAAGCCCGAAAACCAATCGATCATATCTGACATACCTGAAAAGATGTCTGACATTAAAAGTGTAAGAATGTATCGAAAGAATAAGGTTTAGCATTTCTGCCAGTTGGCATGAGGAGGTGGTTTTATAGATCTTTTAATTATTTGCAGTGATCAGTACCATTATTTACAAAATTATAAAAATAAATTGGAGGTAAAATGCAAGCATTAGCAACAGCTGCAGAATGGTTCATTGGGCTATTTAAAGCCGGTGCGGATAACTTTGTTGGCCTGGTAACAGGTATTGTGCCGCTTCTGATCGTCCTTATGACCTTTGTCAATGCATTAATCGCACTTATTGGCCCCGACAAAATTGATAAAGTCGGCGAAGCCGCGGCCAAAGAAGGATTAATCTATTATCCTATTCGTTACATGATCCTGCCATTCCTTTCGGTGTTTTTCCTGACAAACCCGATGGCATACACGATGGGACGTTTCCTGCCTGAAAAATACAAACCAGCGTTTTATGATTCAGCGGTATCTTATGTCCATCCACCACTGGGTATTTTCCCGCATGTCAATCCTGGGGAATACTTTGTGTGGGGCGGTATCGCTGCCGGTGTTGAACAAGCTGGCTATAGTCTTTCAGCTTTGGCAATCCGCTACTTATTGATCGGTCTCGTTGTTATTTTGATTCGCGGTATCGTGACCGAACGTATCACTGCCATCATGTCGAAGCGCGCCGTTTCGACTGAAGCAGCAAGTTAGTTGGAGGGCAAAATGAATAAAATTAATAAGCTTTTGGAAAATATTGGTCGTGGTGTCGGCAGAGTTGTCGGCGCAATGTACCAGGCTGGACGTGACTCAATTGACCAGGTGATCAAAAATGTTCTGCCATTCATGGCTTTCATTTCCCTGATCGTTGGTATCATCCTCAAATCCGGCATCGGTGACTGGCTTGCAAAGACCCTGTCTCCTTTGGCAGGAAGTTTGCTGGGTTTGGTCGTACTTTCAATCATCATCGCGATCCCTGTGCTTTCACCCTTACTCGGGCCTGGCGCCGTGATCGCCTCGATCATCGGTACCCTGCTGGGAACCCAATTCGCAACGAAAGCCATTCCGGCACAATACGCGCTGCCCGCTTTGTTCGCGATCAACCCACAGGTTGGTATGGACTTTATTCCGGTTGGTCTGGCACTTGGTGAAGCCGAACCGGAAACGGTGGAAGTTGGCGTCCCCGCCATCTTATTCTCCCGTTTGATCACTGGCCCATTGGCTGTTGTTCTGGCTTATTTTGCCAGCTTTGGGCTGTACACCAATTAGTTAATAGTTTAATTTTTGGGAGTGGCAGGTGAAATCCTGTCACTCCCGCAAAATATTTTGATAAACAAGAGGAAATATGGCTGAATACAAAAAAATAGTAATTAAGGCTGGTCCCGGGGGTTGGGGTGGTCCATTGGTCGTTCAACCAAAACCAGGTCGAGATGTTATCGCTTCGATCACTGGTGGTGGAATTCATCCAGTCGCTCAAAAGATCGCTGAATTAACCGGTGGCGTGGCCAAAGATGGCTTTCGCGGTGGGGTTCCCTTTGATCAAATTGCCTGCGCGATCATCGATTGTGGTGGTACCGCTCGCATTGGTGTCTATCCCATGAAAAAGGTCCCGACCGTGGATATTTATCCAACCAAACCCTCAGGACCACTGTTCCGCTTTATTACAGAAGAATTCTTTGTTTCTGGAGTAAGAGTACAGGACCTGGAATAGGATCAAGGCTAATTAGAGTTTGAATATCAGCTTGATCTCAAACTAAATCCAAACAGCGGATATTCGCCTGGCGGACATCCGTACTTAAGATAGCCGTAATAATGAGATGCCTTGGATTTCAGGAAAAAAAGGTGAAAAATGATTAAATATTCTGCAACTGTTCTGCATGTTGGGCCTCTGTTAGGTGAATTTACAGAAGCTGGTATATTGGTGTTTTTCGGACAAGACGCACCAGAAGAATTGCAGGAATTTTCTGTCATCCACGATGGAACAACCCTGGAGGCAGATTTGGAACCCGGTGATTTCGTATCTTTGGACGGTGAGGAGTATAAAATTCTTGCCGTTGGTGAAGTCGCGAATATAAACTTTAGAAACCTTGGGCACCTTGTGATGAAATTTAATGGAGAAAGCAAAGTCGATTTGCCTGGAGATGTGTGTGTGGAAGAAAAACCATTGGTTTTACTTCATCCAGGCAGCACGATGAAGGTTTTTAGCAAAGATAATTTATAAAAGAGGTAGTATGTCTACATTGAAAGAAAGACTGATTGCCCGGGAAGAAAAGGACGGACCTTTTCGAATTGGTTTGGTTGGCGCCGGCCAGATGGGCACAGGTTTGATTTCTCAGGTTGAGAAAATGCATGGCTTGAAAATTGTTGCTGTATCAGACGTTATGCCCACCAGAGCTTACGATGCCTATATCGAATCTGGTGTAGATGCAAACAAAATTCATTGGGAAGAAGACAATCTTGAAAAGGCGAACCAACTCATCCTGGATGGTCAACGTGTTGCCACGCACTCTTCTGATTTTTTGGTGAAAATCAAGGAATTGGATGCGATCGTAGAATGCACTGGCATCCCGAACGTTGGCGCCGTGGTTTGTAATCAGGCGATCGAGTCTGGCAAAGCCATTATTAATATGAATGTCGAGACTGACGCGACAATCGGTTACTATTTGACCCAAAAAGCCATTTCACGGGACGTGGTCTATTCATTGATTGCGGGCGATGAACCAGGAAGTATCAAGGAACTTTACGACTGGGCCGATGCTTTGGGTTTTGAAATTGCCATGATCGGCAAAGGAAAGAACAATCCGCTTGACCGAACCGGAAACCCGACCACCCTTGCGGAGCGGGCAAAAGCAAAGAACATGAGCCCGAAAATGTTGGCTTCCTTTGTGGATGGGACCAAGACGATGGTTGAAATGACTTCCATCGGCAACGCGGTTGGATTTGTCCCGGAGGTTCGGGGTGGTCACGGCCCGGCCTGCGACTGGCGCGATCTGGCCAAAGTCTTTGTTCCCAAAGAAGCGGGCGGTATTTTTAGTGGTAAAGGCTTTGTGGACTATGCAGTTGGGCCCGCGCCCGGTGTCTTTGTGATCATTACCACCGATCAGCCAAAAATCATCGCGGATCTAAATTATCTTGGCTTATCCGGAGGCAAAAACGGCTACTGGAGTTTGTATCGTCCATATCATCTCGCCAATCTCGAATCGCCAATCACCATTGCCAACGTTGTGATGGATCGTCGGGAAACGCTCAATACGAAGATCAAACCTGTTTGTGAAACAGTGGCAGTCGCCAAAAAAGACCTTCAACCAGGTGATACCATCGATGCTCTTGGAGGATATACCATCTATGGCATGATCGAGAAGGCAGCAATCGCCAGGCAAGAAAACCTGGTTCCGATGGGATGTGCTGTCGGAGGCGTGCTGACAAAACCAGTCAAGCAGGGTGAAGCGATCAGATACGACCAGATCCAGCTGCGGGAAGAAGATCTGATCGTCCGGTTGCGTCGCGAACAAGACCGGATGGTCTGGGGCTAAACAGAACCCATGCTGGAATCGTTTAAACGCGTTACGAATGCTGTGGTAGGTTTGGTAAACCGTGCGGGGGTCAATAACTCCCGTGCGGTTGCGGCATTGGCGCCCCAGGAGGATCGCATTAGCTTTCTATCCTCTGTGCGTCGCTGTGGATCGCAGGGGTTTTCCCTGGGTTCACTATCTGAAGCCAGTCTTCGTATCACCAAAACGCGATTCCTGACAATCCCAAAAGGCCTGAGCTTTTCGCTGGCGGATAAAAAAGATGTTGTGGTCTACGATCTGAACGCGGACGCCTTTGTTAGTCAGGTTGAAGCGCCAACAAACCTGGAAATTCATAAACTCGTTTACAGAAGTGCAAACCACAAAGCTTCCTTGCTTTGCCATCCAAAATGGACCTTCCGCCTCTTTTCGGGAGGGAGAAATTTGGATTATTCTTTCTTCCCTGCCTTGGAGGGCATGATCGGGGAGGTTGCGGTCGGCGAAGTGGAAGCGTTGGAACAACTTCTTTCCACTCATAGCCTTATTTTTATCCGCAACATTGGCTTATTGAGTCTGGGTGAGACTTTGGATCAGGCTTTGGAAAGGGTCGAACTGCTTGAATGGATTTGTTGGCAGAACCGACCTTGAACATTTACAAAATAATATTCATTAGGCTTTGATCTTTTTAAAATTGCAGAACAAGTAATTTTGTTTTGGGTTTTAGTTAACAGTAATGCCTGTAAATCGATTGAAACGATTTCTAAGGCGTAAATTAAACTGAACCATATTCTGGAAAGAATATTGCAACACTTTAGAAGGACTTAAAATGGTGCGGCTGTTTTCAACTTGGTCAAAAACAAGTGCAATCACCGTAAGTAGTGTGGATCTCACTTTTGAGTTTCTAAAAGGTGTTGAAAGGAGGCAGTTATCGAAAGGTACTTCAGAAAGTTAGCAGTGTTTTATTTAAATAATTTTAGTTAAATTAAATTTTGAGAGGAAGTTCAATATGGAATCAATTCTTGCAGGTTTAAAAGCATTTTTTGATACATTTGGCTCAACAATTCTTTTGCCTGTGATCATCATCATCCTGGCTTTGGTTTTGGGTGCCAAATTTGGACGAGCGTTCCGTGCGGGAATCACCGTTGGAATCGCTTTCATCGGTATCGGTCTGGTGACAGGCCTGATGGGCAATGTGCTGACCAATGTTGGCCAGGCTCTTACAACGAACCTTGGCATTCAGAGAGATATTTTTGATGTGGGATGGCCTGCCGCTGCTTCAATTGCCTTTGGCACGAAGGTTGGTATGGCTGTGATTCCGATCGCGCTCATTGTCAATATCATTTTCCTTGTTTTGAAAATTACCAAGACCCTCAATGTTGATGTCTGGAACTACTGGCACTTCGCGTTCCTCGGTTCCCTCGTTTCAATCGCAACTAAGAATGTCGTCTTTGGTATGCTGGCAGCCGCGATTGCTGCTGCTTTGGCGCTGTTCGTAGCTGACTGGACTGCAAAAGCCGTCCAGAGTTTCTACAATGTTCCTGGAATTTCCATTCCTCACCTGACCTCAGGCCCAGGCGTTCCCTTTGCCATTCTGATCAACTGGATCTTCGAAAAGATCCCGGCACTGCGAAAGCTTCAGGCGGATCCCGAGTCCATTCGCAAGAAGTGGGGCTTGTTCGGTGAGCCCGTGGTAATGGGCTTTATTATCGGTTTGGTCCTGGGTATTCTTGCTTATGCATTCAAGGTGCCTGCTGATAAAACCACGTTGCAGGTGATCGCTGACATCCTGAATGTGGCGATGAACCTGGCTGCTGTCATGCTGTTGCTGCCCCGCATGGTCTCAATTTTGATGGAAGGTCTGATCCCTGTTTCCGAAGCTGCCAGCGAATTCATGCAGAAACGCGCTTCTGGTCGGGAGATCTACATCGGCCTGGATGCTGCCATTCTGACCGGCCATCCTTCCGCGATTTCAGCTGCCCTGGTGCTGGTCCCGATCGCGATCTTCCTCAGCATTATCCTGCCTGGCAATCGCGTAATTTTGTTCGCTGACCTGGCGGTGATTCCGTTTGTGGTGGCGTTGATGGCTCCTGTCATGAAGGGAAACATCATCCGCATGATCGTTGCTGGTATTTTGGAACTGGGCATTGGCTTCTATATCGCAACTGCCATGTCCCCCTTCTTTACCAGCGCGGCGATCGAATCCGGCTTCGCCCTGCCCGAAAATGCTGTTCAGATCACAAGTATCGCCGATGGCTTCCTGTGGCCTAACTGGCTCTTCGTCAATCTTGTCCAATGGCTTGGCGGTCCTATCGGCCTCGTCGTCCTGGTCGTTCTGCTTGGTGGAACACTGTTCCTCTATCTGAAGAATCCCAAGGGATGGGAAAGAATGGCCGGCGCGCCTGCCTCTGAAGAGTAAAAATAGTTATAAATCATGGGGAGACTTTGTCTCCCCATGATTGTTATAAGGGTATTTATGATCGAAGCTATATTACGGACAATGTTGGGTACCGCTGGCTACAGATTAATGGAGCTGTATGTGGAATATTCCCTGCCGATCAATGCGCTCATATTTGCTTTTCTTGGTCTGATCCTTTTGGGGCGGAAAAGTTTTCGGGCAATAAAAGAAAGTCTGAAAGAAGAAATCGAAAGAGTTTCCAACAAGTCGCCACTTGGCAGACCGGAAGCATGGTTTGCCAAAGTATTGGATAATGCCCAGATCGACTGGAACAAAATCGGCGAAAGCACAAAGATTCCTTTCTTTTCATCTGAGAATTACTATTGGTTTAGCTTAAAAAACGCGGGGTCGATTCGAAAACATTGCTCCCCAAAGCGGGTTGCCTCATGGTTTGCAAAAAAGAAAGATGCGAATACCCAAAAGAATGACCAAGCCCCAACTTCGGTAAAAAGCAAGGATGATTAAAGGTGCTTCAGTCACTTTCCTTTTTTCTTAGCGCGATTTGTTTTTGATTTGTGAGACCGGAAGGGAGCCTTCGATCGAACCGGTTTCGAATATTTTCTGAAAGCTGCTTTGCTCCACTTTGTTCCGAAGAACGAGATGTTTGACCATCAGGTTTTGGGCTCCGATATGCGTTAGCCCAAGTTTATTTGCCGCGTCTGCGATCAAGGGTTGGTAGGATCGGGTGCACAGATAGATGGGGAGGCGGTTAGGGTTGGGAATTGCCGCGCAGAGCTGGCTCAGCAAAACTGTGATATCTGCCTCGGGGCTGATATAAGGCTGTGTCCAAACCCCCTTGGGCCCCTGGTATAGTTCGGCAAAAGCCAACAGTTCCCCTTTATCAGAAAAAGCGACCAGGCCATTTTCCGCTCTGCGACCTACCGGGACCATTGGTTGAACAAATAATGGCACTATTTTTTTATGTAGTTGTTTGAGTTTGATCAGTTCCTGTGATGAACAAGGCTGCCAGGAAGTGTTCTTACAGACTGTTTCAGCGATATCGAACAGGAAAGTCTGTTGGCGCGACCAGATGCTGAAGCCCGCCATTCGAAATCCCTCAAAAAGGGGCGAATCCTCAGGCAATTCCGCCAAAATACCAAAGGCGCTCCATTCCCCGGCGGTGACAGCCAGCTCTTCGAGAATGCCAGCGATGACCCTGCTTTCAGGATGGTCAAACCCGCCAAGATAGCTCAGTTGAGCATAGTCAGAGTATTCGTTTTTCTCAATTTGGCCGAAAGTCGTTTCATGCTTAATTTCGTCCCAGATCACGGCGGCCAGATCAACGGTTGGAGAAACCCGCCGCATCAGGTTGCGAAAGTTGAAAGGTTCCCCACGGGTTAGAAGCCGACTGGTATCCAGACCTTGCACATAAAGGCTTTGACGACTGATCTTATAGAGGTCAAAAGGGCTTAGTCTGCGTATCCTGATTGGGCTAACTCCATAAAATACTGGTGAAAACGAAGGTCTTCGGTCAATTCTGGGTGAAAAGAGGTTGCCAGCAGTTTGCCTTGTTGGGCAGCGATGATGCGCCTATCCGGAAGACTGAGCATTGGTCGCGCGTTTCCATGGACCTCGGTGATGATCGGTCCGCGAATGAAGGTGAGTTGATAATCCGGTTGGGGTGGGGTCAAAAATGGAACGGGAAGATCAATTTCAAAAGAGTCGATCTGCCTGCCAAAGGCGTTGCGCTGGATGGCGATATCCATCAAACCCAGCAGAGGCTGATCCTTCCCCACGTTCTTTGCCAGCAAAATCGCGCCAGCGCAGGTGCCCCAGATAGCATTGCTTTTGCCAAATTGTCGAATCGGCTCGAGCAGCTTGTAGGCGACCATTAATTTTCCGATGGCGGTCGATTCGCCACCAGGGATGATCAGGCCAGACAACCCATCAAGATGTGCTGGCAGCCGCACTTCTGTAACATCAGCCCCGAGTTTCTCGAGGCTGATGCGATGTTCACGAAAGTCGCCCTGCAGGGCCAAAACGCCAAATTTCATTATGGTCTTTTTAAGGTTTACCAACCGCGGTCGGACATTTTTTCGTTATCGGGTAATTGGGTTGCCGAACGACCGACCATTGCCTCGCCCAGATTGCGGCTGACTTCAGCCAAAATGCCGGGTTCGTTATAGTGGGTGGTGGCTTTGACGATGGCTTCAGCCCGTTTGACCGGGTCGCCGGATTTGAAAATGCCCGAGCCAACAAAAATGCCATCCACGCCAAGCTGCATCATCAGCGCGGCGTCTGCTGGGGTGGCAATGCCGCCAGCGGCAAAATTGACCACCGGCAGATTCCCAAGCTCGCGTACCTGCAGACAAAGCTCGTAGGGAGCCTGATTGTCTTTGGCGAAAGTCATGACTTCTTCCAACGGCAGGCTCTGCAGGTGACGGATCTGGCTGTAGACCGTGCGCGCGTGACGAACAGCTTCCACGACGTCACCAGTGCCGGGTTCGCCCTTGGTGCGCATCATGGCGGCGCCTTCGCCAATACGACGCAGGGCTTCGCCAAGGTTTTTGCAGCCGCAAACAAAGGGAACTTTAAAGGCATGCTTGTTAATATGATAAGCCTCGTCAGCAGGGGTCAGCACTTCGGATTCATCAATGTAGTCCACACCGAGTGACTCAAGAATTTGAGCTTCAACAAAATGACCAATACGACATTTCGCCATGACGGGAATACTGACCGCTTCCATAATTTTCAAAACAAGTTCAGGGTCGCTCATGCGCGCGATGCCGCCCATAGCGCGGATATCAGCGGGGACGCGTTCAAGCGCCATGACAGCCACAGCGCCTGCATCTTCGGCGATTTTCGCCTGATCCGCGGTGACAACGTCCATGATCACGCCGCCTTTAAGCATTTCTGCGAGACCCTTTTTTACTCCAAAACCATTATTTTCCTGTGTCATTCAACCTCCTGCAACGATCATTGCTAATTTATTATTCTAATGAGATTGTACCACCATCAGGCCTGGCTGGCTGCTTTTAGTGCCTTGACCAGCTCGCGATTGAAGGCGGGGATGTCAGCAACCACGCGACCCCAAACCTGGTTGCCATCGGCGAAGGCGGCCTCGTCAACCCACTCAGCGCCCGCGTTGAGCAGGTCGTCCTTGATGCCCAGAGACCCGACCGTCTTTTTGCCTTTGACGATCTTGGCGGAGATTGCCAGCAGGCCGCCGTGGCAGATGATGCCGATCGTTTTGCCCTGCTTGTCCATTTCGGCTGTCAGATCGGTGGCTTCTTTGTGGCGGCGCAGTTTGTCTGGCGCCCAGCCGCCGGGCAAGACCAATCCGAACAAGTCATCAGCTTTCAGATCTTCTATCAAAGTGTCGGGCTTAATGACAAGGCCGTTTTTTCCTCTGATCGGATCAAGGTTCATGGCTGCGGTCAATACTTCGATACCTTCTTCTTCAAGGCGCATCGCGACGGCGTAAAATTCGAGATCTTCAACGCCTTCAGCGACGAGAAAAGCTACTTTTTTACCTTTGAGTGACATCTTAACTCCTTTATTAATATGATTAATGGCATGATACCACGCCAGGTCTCAAAATTCTTATTATGGTAAAGGCTTATTGCCTCTACAGATCGATAAAACGGCTTTCCTCCAGCTCATCTTTTTTGTCAGAGCTGTCGGTTTTGGGCATTGGCTCGGGTTGGCTGGCCCGATTTGCCTGCGCGATCTCCGATTGGGAGGCGGGCACGGTGATCTGCCATTTGCCGCAGTGGGGGCAGCGTTCGTATTTGCCAACGACGATGTTCATGCCAAAAAGCGAGCGCGGAAAAGTTTGCCCGCATTCTTTGCAAACTGCCAGGCCAAACATGCCGCCGGATTTTCTGTTTTTGCCCTGACCGCGCGACGTGATGAGGAAGCTCAGCGCCGTGATCAGCAGCGTAACGCCGATGATGCCGCCGACCAGCAGGCCTGTGGTTTTGTTGGCCTCTTTGGAGCTTAGAAAATTGTAGCTTAGCGGCAGAGTGGTATGCAGCTTGCCGTCCCGGGTGAGTACGTCGGCACGCATAATGTTGATCCCGACAGGAAATTGATCGGTGTTGAACGAAAACTTAAAGGGTGCTTCAGTTTGCTCAGAAACCTGGACATCATTGAAATAATAAATTACCCGGTCAACCTGGCCAAGGTCTCCCTGCAGCGAGAGCGTCATTTGCCCCTGAATGTCGCTGCCCATGCCATAGCCCCAGTCGCGGTTCAGGCGCAATTGCCATTCGGCTACCTCTGTTTGGGCGGAGACGGAATGGGTGAATAGCCCGAGGAGGATGAAAAGGATCAGAAAGATAAAGAAGGTATTTTTGCGCATAGCTACTTCCATTTTGTGAGGATATTCTCACGGTCAAAGACGATCGTTCCAAGGTGCAGGAGCGCGTAGGCGACAAGTGCACAAACGAGAATTGAGATCAGCATAAACCAGAGATTGATCACCAGCAACCCTGCCAGCACGATTCCCAGCACCAACATCAGGGGCAGGATGACCAGGCCAGAGAGCTGTTCGGCGACGCGTGGGTCGCTGACCCGAGAGGAAATGAAGATTGCGAACATTGTTCCAATGACGGCCAGCAGAGGGCCCAGCAAAAGAATGCCCAAAAACCAGACCGGGCTGAGCAGGTAGGCTCGCACAGCCGCGCTGATCTTCAGGAAATGTGTGCCGATCAGGAAGACGGCGTAAGCTCCATAAGTGATCAAAACCCCTGGGATAAAAGCCGCCAGGCTCTTGCCTGCCAGCAGTTCAAGCGTGGTGATCGGGGTGGCAAGCAGCGGTTCCAGGCTGCGGGTCGTTTTTTCACCAACGATGCTATAGGCGGCGATCGTGGTCGGGATCATCAGCGGCATCATCATGAACATTAGCATGGATTGATTGAGCAAATAAACCTGCATGCACTCGTTGGCGTTCATGTCCTCGCAGGCGGCCAGGAAGCCAGCGGGCAGGCCGCTGCTTTGGGCAGGCAGGTCAACACTCTGGCTGCCATTCCCCGTGAAAGCCAGCATCAAAAGCGGTATGGCGGTAAAAAGCAGCGGCAGCAAAGCCATGGTCGTGATCACCATGCGGTTTTTGAAGACCTCGGCCCATTCTTTGTCTATGATCGTGCGGACGTGTCTCATCAGCTGCCTCCCTGACTGGTCTTGACCATTTCGAGGTAGATCTGCTCGAGAGAATGGCGCAGTTCACCAACAAAAAGGATCTGAGCGCCGACGCCAACCAGATATTGAATGATGGTCGGGTTGCTCTGCTCGGGATCCTGCATTGAGACGACCATTTTGTTTTCAACGATCTCGACATGGCTGATCCCGTCCAATTTGCTCAATCCTTCTGTCCAAATGGGGTTGACCTCCCGCAAGTGGAAGACGACTTTGCGGCCAAAAAGCTGTTTTCGCAGGTTGGCTGGGGTGTCTACCGCAAGCAATTGTTGTCTGAAGATGCCAACGCGGTCGCAGAGCCTTTCCGCTTCGTCGAGATTGTGCGTGGTCATGAAGATTGTGCACCCCTGCGTTTTAAGTTCCTCGATGAAATCGCGCACGGTTTTGGCGGCTTCGGGGTCAAGCCCGGTGGTCGGTTCGTCGAGGAAGAGGATCTGCGGCTCGTGGATGAGCGCCCGCGCGACTGCCAGTTTTTGGCGCATGCCCTTCGAAAAGCTGCCGACCGCGTCGTAACGCCGCTCCCATAGCCCGAGCATGCTGAGATATTTGTTGACCGCCTGAGCGACATCCGGGACGTCGTAAAGGTTGGCAAAGATGGTCAGGTTCTTTTCGGCGGACAAGCGTTCGTACATGCCGGGCGATTCGGTCAGGATGCCAACATTGCGGCGGATCTCGGTGTCTTGTTTGCCTAATTCGTAGCCGGCAATTTGTGCTTGCCCTGTGCTGGGTCGGATCAGGGCGGTCAGCATGCGCACCGTTGTCGTCTTGCCGGCGCCGTTGGGGCCCAGAAAGCCAAAAACCTCACCTTTATCGACTTCGAGAGTCAGGTTCTGAACCGCCTGCAGCTCCGTCTGCCCCTTCTTCCCGATCCTGAAGGTTTTGCTGATATTTTGTGTTTTGATCATTCTCTTCCTTTCATCTTAATTATACCTTTCATGAACTCCTCACAAAGACAGGTTAAAGACTAACGTTAGAAGTAGGGCGAGGTACAACTTGACACCCATTATACCAACTGGTATACTGCCTGATATGAACAACCGTGACGTGATTCTTGAAAACGCGCTGCTGCATTTCGCCTCCTATGGCTATGAGGCGGCGGTGATCCAGGATATTTGTGATGCTTCCGGGATCACCAAGCCGACGCTATACCATTACTTCAGGAGCAAGCGCGGGCTGATGGAAGCTTTATTAAAAGAGAACTTCACGCCCTTTATTGCAAGGCTCAACGATGCCTGTGACTATCGGCGTGACCTGACGCTTAATCTCGAGCAGGTGATCAGGGCTTATTTCCGCTTTGCGGAGAGTAACCCGCTCTTCTACAAATTACAATACGCGATGCGCAACGCGCCGACCCGCTCTGAGACCTATGAGATCATCCGACCCTGGGTGAAGGCGCAATACGAGCCAGTCCACAGCCTGTTCAGCAAGGCTGAGGAGGACCACGGCAACCTGCGCGGACACGCCAACGCGAACACGATCACGCTGCACGGCATGATCCATGCCTATATCCATCAGGCGTTCGAAGACAACAGCTATCTCGAAGACGAGATCCTGTACCGCGCGCGGCAGCAATTTATGTACGGGATCTTCTCGTAATTTTTTTGCTTATCAGACTATACCTGCGGGTATAGAGGAGGATTGAATGATGAAGATAAATCAAAACGACATTTTTTACCACATTTACCCTTTGGGCGCCTGCGACGCGCCCAAGGTGAATGATTTTTACAGCGAGCCTCAGGCGCGCATCTTGCGCATTGAAAGCTGGCTTGACCATATTCAGAGCTTAGGTGCCACCGCAATTTACCTTGGCCCGGTCTTTGAGTCCGGCTCACACGGCTATGACACCGCTGATTACTATCACCTTGACCGTAGGTTGGGCACACGGCAGGATCTGGCAAAATTGAGTCAGAACCTGCATGCCCGCGGGATGAAACTGGTCTTGGATGGCGTCTTCAACCATGTCGGCAGGCATTTCTGGGCTTTTCAGGATTTGCAGCAAAATTTGCAGCAATCGCCTTATAAGGATTGGTTCGCCGGGGTCAATTTTGAGCAAGGCAGTCCCTTTGGTGATCCTTTTTCCTACCTGGCATGGAACGGACATTTTGACCTGGTCAAACTCAATCTCGCCAATCCTGATGTACGCGGGCATCTTTTTGGCGCGATCAGCATGTGGGTAGAAGAATTTGGGATCGACGGCATCCGTTTGGACGCGGCTGATGCTCTGAGCCCTGACTTTATGGTTCAGCTGCGCGATTTTGTTGACCAAAAACACCCGGGTCTTTGGCTGATGGGGGAGGTCATCCACGGCGACTATCGTGCCTGGGCGAATGACAAAATGCTGCACGCCACCACCAATTACGAGCTCTACAAAAGCAGCTATTCTTCTATGAACGACAATAACTTTTTTGAGCTTGCCCACAGCCTCAACCGGCAGTTTGCTCAGGGCGGCATGTACGCGCATTTGCCGACGATGTATAACTTTGTCGATAATCACGATGTGACGCGCATCGCCAGCCAGCTGCGGGACAAGCAGCACCTCTACCCGCTTTACGCGCTCATGTTTAGTTTTCCGGGCTTGCCCTCGGTCTATTATGGAAGTGAGTTTGGCTTTGAGGGATTCAAACAGTCGGACGACTGGAATCTGCGCCCGGCTTTCGACCTTCCAGCCTTGCAGGATCAGGAACACGGCTTTGACCTGAGGGGTTGGATCGCGAAACTGGCTGCGATTCGCAGGAATAGCCCCGCATTGATGTATGGGGACTATCGGACACTCCACATTGCGCCGAATCAGTTTGCGTTTTTGCGAATTTGCGCTGAAAAACGCGCGGTGGTCATCGCAAACAGCAGCAAGGAAGCGGTGGAGGTAAAGTTGAATCTGCCTGAAATGGCAGACTGGCAACTTTCGGACGCCCTGGCGGACAATGAGCTTTTTGTGGTTGAAGATGGTGTGTTGACGGTGCGATTAAACGGCAATCAGGTGAGGATATTGATTAATTAAGTAGGCCGGATTGTGTTTTTCAATCCGGCGTGCATTCTGCCAGTTTATGATGACGATTATGGAAAAAAGTTTGCATATCGGATTGAGCCCTTGTGAAAAGTACCCAATGGCAGAAGCGTAGTCCGGCCACTGAATATTTTGTGGTTCAATCCGGCGAAGGTTTGAAGCGCTCAATATGCCGGGTTTTGATCCAGCATTGTTTGATCGGCTTTCTTATGCCGGATTCAAACGAGGAATCCGGCCTACACCTATCTTGCCGTCTTCTCAATTACCCAAAAGTGGGAGAGGCCGAAGCGCTGCAGGGGTGTTTTTTCGAGGAATTGTAAAAAGGCGCGCAGGGCTTTGCCAAAAGCAGGTCGGCGCTCGATGATGTTGTCATAGGCGCCAAAGATCGTGCGTTGTTCGATAAAGCGCACCGGCAAGCACTCAAATAACTTCGCCAGGTCTTTGCGGGTATAGACCTCAACGTGCGGGGCGAGCTTATCGCGCCATTTTCGCGGCAGCCAGTTGATCAGGGGCGTGTTGCCAAAGTGATATTTCCCTTTCCAGTAATGCCCGTGGGTCTCAAAGGGATAGCCGCGGTTGGGGCAAAAGAGCACGATGCGCCCGCCGGGTTTGAGCACGCGCACCATTTCCTGGATCGCCAGGTGGTCGTCCTGAACGTGCTCAAGCACTTCGTGACTAAAGACCAGGTCAAAAGTATTTTCGGGATGGGGGATATGTTCGCCAGCCGCGCAGTAGGTGTTTGCGCTGAAAACGCGGCAATCCTGCACGCGGGGCAGTTCAATATCAAAACCAATAACTTTTCCGGAAACGGGTACGAGACGGGAGAGATACATGCCCACCCCGCTGCCGTCCACCAGTACCCGACCATTCAGGCGCTCCCCGGCGGCATTCTTGAGCATGGCAAAGCGGCGCTCCTGCCCGGCACGCCAGACGTGCGAAGGCTCCCCGCGCTGAGCGGCTTTGTCAAGGTCTTCAGGGATCAGATTCGGCATTGCCCTATTGTAACCATTTTTTGATTTGTGGCAAAATGATTTGCGAGGACCTTTTGATGATCATCGATGGAATCCCGAGTTTACTTTCCCCAATCCACTTTTGCCTTGGCTTTTCCTCTAAGCCATTTTTCGGCGGCGATGGCTGCAATGGCGCCGTCGCCGGCAGCGATGATGGCTTGTTTGACGTGAACACAGATCACGTCGCCGATGGCGTAAACGCCGGGGATATTGGTCTGGTTCTCACGGTCAACCTGCAAACAGCCCAGTTCTGAGACCTCGAGCTGCCCCTGCAGGAAATCCGTGATCGGTTTGCCGCCCTGCAGATAGACAAAGGCACCCTCGATCGCAACGCTTTCTTCGACCGAACCGCTTTCGCGTCTGATAAAGCGCAAGCCCTCGACCTTGTTTTCTCCGTAGATCTCCCTGACCGCGCTGCCCAGGTGCATGACGACATTAGGCTTGCGGCTCAACTCGGCTAATTCGGATTCGCTGACGTTAATTTCTGTCCCTGGCGCAAAGAAGTGAACAGCTTTGGCAAAGCGCGTCAGGTAGGAAGCCTCTTCGACCGCCTCATCGCTCTTGCCGATCACGGCGACATCCTTTCCTTTAAAGAAGGCGGCATCACAAACGGCGCAATAGGAAACACCTCGTCCGAGCAATTCTGCTTCGCCCTTGATCAGGTTGCTGCGCCCCATGGAGCCAGTTGCGATGATGATCGAACGGGCATTGTAGACATTAAAGTTGCCAAAGACGGAACGGGGTTCGCTGGTCAGATCGGTGCCAATGGCTTTATCGTTGATAAATTCCGCGCCGAAGGCTTGCGCCTGTTTGCGCATGATCTGCAGCAGCTCTGCCCCCGCGATCTCACCATCGATGCCAGGATAGTTGGCGATCTTGCTGGTCGTGCCCAGCGCGCCGGTCGTAAGACCCTTGTCAAGAATGCCTACCTTCAGGCCTGCCCGCGCGGCGTAAATAGCGGCGGTTGCTCCAGCAGGACCTCCGCCAATGATCAAAACGTCATAAATGTTTCCAGAAGAATCTGTCATAATCACCTCTTTTTATAGGTGGGTAGTATAAAGAAAACGGGCTTCATCTTCAAACCACAGGCTTTTACGATGGGCTTTTTCTTATAAAACGCTAATCTGATAGTTTTTTAGAGCCTTGGATTGCTATAAATATCATCGGATGAAAATGGATTTGACTATGAATAAAAAGTTTTATCAACAAAGCATTCCCGAACGGCTGGAGATGCTGAAGGAGCGGACTGGTCTAAAGGTGGAGGATTTGCAAGGTTTCACCCCTGAGGGCGGTCTGAGCCTGGAGGTTGCCAACGGCATGATCGAGAACGTGGTCGGGCTGTATAGTTTGCCGCTGGGCATTGCCCAGAACTTCCTCATCAACGGACGCGAGGTTCTGGTGCCGATGGCGATCGAGGAACCCTCTGTTGTCGCCAGTGCTTCCTTTATGGCAAAACTTGCCAGGGCAAGCGGTGGCTTTGAGGCTGGCATGCGCTCTCAGGAGATGATCGGGCAGCTGCAGGTGCTGGATCTGGCTGATCCGTGCCAGGCAGCCGCGCAGGTTTTGGAAGAAAAAGAGGCGCTCCTGGCGAAAGCTGAGGCTTTTCACCCAAATCTGGCAAAATACGGCGGCGGTCCGCGCGACATTGAAGTCCGCGTGATCGAGGATTCGCCTATCGGCGCGTTTTTGGTGGTTCACCTGATCGTGGACGTGCAGGACGCGATGGGCGCAAACCTGATCAACAGCATGCTCGAGCATCTGGCAAGCCCGATCGAAGAAATAACAGGCGGACGGGTGCATTTGCGCATCCTCTCCAACCTGAGCGATAGACGTCTGGCATGGGCGAGGGCGCGTTTTGCCCTGGCGGAGCTGGCTTTTGGTGATTATTCCGGAGAAGAAGTGCGCGACGGCATCATCGAAGCCTGGGCTTTCGCGGACTGCGACCCCTATCGCGCCGCGACCCATAATAAGGGCGTGATGAACGGCATTGACGCGGTGGTGCTGGCTTGCGCCAATGACTGGCGCGCGGTCGAAGCCGGGGCGCATGCCTACGCGGCGCGCTCGGGGCGATACCGCAGCCTGACGCAATGGTCAAAGGCTGAAAACGGCGATCTGCTCGGCTTTATCGAGCTGCCAATGGCGCTGGGCATTGTGGGCGGGGCAACCAAACTGCACCCAACCGCTCAGGCAAGCCTCAAATTAATGGGCGTAAAGACCGTTGCCGAATTGGGCGGGATCGCCGCCGCGGTCGGTTTGGCACAAAATCTGGGGGCACTGCGCGCGCTGGCGACCGAAGGCATCCAGCGTGGACACATGAGCCTGCACGCCCGTCAGATCGCGCTGACAGCTGGAGCGAAGCCTGAGCAGGTTGACCGCCTGGCTAAAATATTAGTGGAAGAAAAGAACATAAAATTAGCACGCGCGCAGGAGCTCCTGGCGCAGTGGAACGGAAAATAAGATGACAAAAGAAGTGCTTTCTCAAGCTGAAAAAAGCAAATTGTTGGTGCCCAAGGTCAAAGTCGGCATCATTGGCTACGGCGCTTATGTGCCGCGCTACCGCTTGCCCGCCAAAGAGATCGCCCGCATCTGGGGCAGCGAAGGCGGCTTCCCGGTCAAGGAAAAAGCGGTGGCTGGTTTGGACGAAGATGTGATCACGATGTCGATCGAAGCCGCGCGCAATGCCTTGAAACGGGCGGAAATTTCAGCCGAGCAGCTGCGGGCGGTTTGGATTGGCTCTGAATCGCACCCTTACGCGGTCAAGCCCAGCGGTACCGTGGTGGCGGAAGCGATCGGCGCCTCGAATGACATTCAGTCGGGAGACTGGGAATTTGCCTGCAAAGCCGGAACGGAAGCGATGGTGGCAGCCATCGCGATGGTCGGGTCGGGCATGGGCGACTATGCTCTGGCGATCGGCATGGACACCGCGCAAGGCAAGCCTGGCGACGCGCTGGAATTTACCGCCGCGAGCGGTGGGGCAGCTTATATTATCGGCCCGCAGCGCTCCGCGCTGGTCAATATTGAGGCGAGTTACAGCTTTGTCTCCGATACGCCCGATTTCTGGCGTCGGGAATACCAGGTTTACCCCGAACATGGGCAGCGTTTCACCGGTGAACCGGCATATTTTGAACATGTTGGCAGTTCTGCCAGCACGATCATGGCTGAAACCGGGCTGAAAGCCAGTGATTTTGCCTATGCCGTTTTTCATCAGCCCAACGCCAAGTTCCCACAGCGGATTGCCAAATCCCTCGGCTTCACGAGCGAACAGATCGCGCCCGGATTGCTGGCGCCCGTGATCGGCAACACTTATTCAGGCGCCGCGCTGATCGGCCTGACCGCCGTTCTGGATATCGCGAAGGAAGGCGACCTGATCCTGATGACTTCCTATGGTTCCGGGTCTGGTTCCGATTCCTTCATTCTAAAAGTGCGAAAAGCGCTGAAACAACGCAGAAAAAACGCGCTTTCAACGCAGGATTACATCAACCGACGCACCGAGATCGATTATGCCACCTATTTGCGCTATCGCGGTGAGATTCGGATGCGCTGATGAGACGAACCAACGACGTTTTTATCATTGGCATTGCGCAAACCGAACTTGGTGAGCTTTGGGACCTTTCGCTGCGTCAATTAGGTTCGAGCGCTTTGCGGGAAGCCATGGTTGATGCCAATGGGCTTGAACCCGAAGCGGTTTTTGTCGGCAACATGCTGGGTGCCAATGCCTCAAGGCAGGCAAATCTGGCATCCTTGATCAATGAATATGCCGGGCTGGCTGGCAAGGCAGAAGGTTTTACGGTTGAGGCAGCAGAAGCCTCCGGCGGAGCGGCGCTCTATGCGGCCTGGAACGCGATCCGCTCGGGCATGATCGACGTGGCGGCGGTCGTAGGGGTGGAAAAAGTCACCGATGTCGTCGGCGCCGGGATCGAAAATCGCTTGCTTTCAACGGGTATCGATTCTGACTTTGAAGCCTCTGAGGGTCTGACGCTGAGCGGGCAAGCCTCGCTTTTGCTGCAGCGCTATCTCTTTGAAAACAAGGTTCCGCGGGAAGCTTTGGCGGGTTTTCCGATGATCGCGCATGAAAACGGAGTGAATAATTCAAAAGCCATGTTCCGCAAGGCAATTGATGAGAAGACCTACATGAAAGGGATCGGCGATCCGGGAGGTTTTTCTACTTTTGATCTGGCGCCCAATGCCGATGGAGCCGCCGCGCTGATTCTTGTGCGGGGAGATAAGGTCCCCAAAAACCTGCGCCATAATGCCGTCCGTCTGGTGAGCTCTTCCTATATTACGGATCGCCTGGCAATCCACGACCGCCGCGATCCGCTGTTCTTTGAAGCAGCCGCTGTTTCGACCCAAAAGGCTTTGCTGAAAGCCGGGATCGAGCTGGCGATGGTGGATTTCTTTGAGTATTCTGACAATACCACCTTGCATGCCGTCCTTTCGCTTGAAGCGGCTGGCTTCGCGCCCCGTGGGGAGGGCTGGAAGCTGGCCGGGGAAGGAGCGTTAGCGTTGCAAGGCACGCTGCCGGTGGCGACCATGGGTGGGCACAAGGCGCGCGGTTTCCCACTGGGCGCTTCGGGCGTTTTCCAGGTGGTGGAAGCTTGTTTGCAGCTGCGCGGTGAAGCAGGCGCGAATCAGATCCCCAACGCCAGGATCGCCATGACGCAGAGTCTGGCAGCCACCGCCTCGGCAGTTGCCACCCAGATCCTTGGCATTTAATTAAAATTCTGTAAGAAATAAACAGGGGGATTGTATCTGATTGGGAGTTGATTTTTTAAGAAAACTCCGTTTGTGGCAAAAAGAGGAAACTCAAGAAGCATCAAATGTAAGGATGGGGCTCGACCCCATCCGTGCGTGAGCCTATCAGAAGCTTCTTTTTGAGGACAGAGGGTTTGATATGGATAGGTAGCGGAAGGGGCTAAACCCCTTCCCTACAGTATGTTTACCTGTACCAAATCTGGACTGATCAAAAATATTTTGATCGCATGCACTAAATGTAAGGATGGGGCTCGACCCCATCCGCGAGTGAGCCTATCAAAACCTAGCCATGAAAACGGAGGTTTTGTTATGCATAGGCAGCGGAAGGGGCTAAACCCCTTCCCTACAGCATGTTTACCTGTACCAAATATAGCCTGATCAAAAATGTTTTGATCGCATGCACTAAATGTAAGGATGGGGCTCGACCCCATCCGTGAGTGAGCCTATCAGAACCTTGCCATGAAGACGGAGGCTTTGATATGCATGAGTGGCGGAAGGGGCTGATACCGTGCTTCACGGGCACAGGCCCCGACCATACAGCTACATATGACTCATCAGAGGCGTGGGACAGGTGGATTAGATACAATTATCCTAAAGGAACTATATAAAGTAGCGAAAAAACTGCTGGAATAAGTTAGAATGATTGCAGGAAAATTAACTTTGCGCGTTTAATGGCGCATGCATTAAAAGAACGAAAGAATGACACAAACAAAATACATTACCGATGATCTGGCTGCCATGCTGAACGTTTTTCCGGAGGAAATTGCGGAAGCGGTCAGGAAAGCCGATCATTTTGACGATTTACTGGAAGTGATTCTGGACCTGGGCCGTGTGCCGACGGCTCGGTTTGTCGACGGCGAAGTTGCCTTGCTTGAACGCGTGGTGGAACCAAAGGATATCGACCATGTGGTTGGGCGCATCAGCGACTTTGACGCTGACAACCGCGCCGGCATGGAGCGCACGCTGCACCGCATCTCAGCCATTCGCAACCGCCGCGGCGAGGTGGTTGGTCTGACCTGCCGGGTTGGTAGGGCGGTCTATGGCACCATCAGCATTATCGAAGACCTGATCGATTCCGGTCAGAGCATTTTGATCCTGGGCAAGCCCGGCGTGGGGAAAACGACCATGCTGCGCGAGGCGGCTCGCATCTTATCAGAGAAAAAACGGGTCGTGATCGTGGACACCTCCAACGAAATTGGCGGCGACGGTGATGTGCCTCATCCGGCGGTAGGTCGGGCGCGGCGCATGCAGGTGCCGAAACCCTCGCTTCAGCACGAGGTCATGATCGAGGCGGTCGAGAACCACAACCCCGAAGTGATCGTGATCGACGAGATCGGACGCGAGCTGGAAGCTTTGGCAGCCCGCACGATCGCCGAGCGCGGCGTGCAACTGATCGGCACGGCACACGGCAACGCGCTGGACAACCTGCTGGTCAACCCGACCCTTTCGGATCTGGTGGGTGGGATCTCTTCCGTTACGCTTTCTGATGATGAAGCACGCCGACGCGGCACTCAAAAAACAGTTTTGGAGCGCAAAGCCCCGCCAACTTTTACTGTTCTGGTCGAAATTCAGGATCGTGCGCGGGTGAATGTGCACCCCGATGTGGGGGCATCGGTCGATTCGATCTTGCGCGGTTATCCGATCTTGCCAGAGGAGCGTTTTCGGGACGAGCACGGCAAGGTTCACATCCTGAAGCAAACCCGACCGAACATGCCGACGGTTTCGCAAGCCATGCGCCGAGGGAACGGCATGGATAAGATCCCTTTTCAACGAAACAACGGGACTGCTGACCAAAATCAGCAAAACCAACCCTATCCAAGCAGGACCCAGCGCCACGCGGAACGGTACGAAGATTTTCTGGCTCCGCAGGATGAGCCGGAAGAGCAGCCAGAGCGACAGGAAGGCGAAAAGAAGATATTTGCCTTTGGCGTTGCCAGAAATCGCTTGCTGCAGGCCATAAAAAGCATGGGCGTTGCCGCTTATGTGGTCAAAGACCTGACAGAAGCAGATATTTTGCTGACCCAGCGCCGTTATTACCGCGACCGACTTCAACCGATCGTTGAAGCTGAAGAGCGCGGCCTTCCGATCTTTGTGGTCAAAAGCAATTCGAGCGGCCAGATCGAACAATTTTTGGCCGACTCTTTTGCGCAAAGGCAGAGCCCGGCCCGCCTTAGTCTGACCGAAGAGGCATTGGCGTCCGCCGCGCAAGCCATTCGGATGGTGCAGGCTGGAGAAAAGTTTATTAATTTGGCTCCCATGCCCTCTCCGATCCGTCGGGAGCAGCATGAGATGGCAAAGGAAGCTCATTTGGTTTCCCGCTCGTTCGGGAAAGACCCAAACCGTTATGTAAGGATCTACCGGGATTAATGATGTTTATTACGCTTGAAGGACCTGAAGGAAGTGGAAAAAGCAGCCAATTACCCTTATTGGCGGAGTTTTTGCGCGCGCGAGGTCACGATGTGATCTGCACCCGTGAGCCAGGCGGCACGAAGATTGGTGATCAGATCCGCGAGGTTTTGGTGCGCATGGATAATGTGGAATTGCATCCCCGTACCGAGATCCTGCTCTTCCTGTCTGCCCGCGCCCAATTGGTGGAAGAATTGGTCTTGCCCAGTCTGGCTGATGGAAAGATCGTGATTTGCGACCGTTATGGCGATTCCACCCTGGCGTATCAGGGCTACGGGCACGGGCTCGATTTGGAAAAGCTCAGGATGATGCTTCAATTCGCGACCAACGGGCTAAAACCCGACCTTACGATCCTGCTGGATGTGGACGTTCTGGTGGGCTTGAAGCGCAAAAAAGCCAAGGACGAGTGGAATCGACTGGACGCCTATGAGATCAGCTTCCACGAACGGGTGCGCGAGGGTTATCATCAACTCGCCGCGCAGGATCCGAAGCGCTGGCGCATCGTGGATGCCTCCCAAAGCGCGGAGCTTGTGCAGGAAAATATCCGTCAAATCGTAATCGACGCGATGGGTTAAAATTGTAGTTAACAACGGGACGGAAAGCCCTGTTGATCGAAAGGAAAGAATAATGAAAAAAGCAAAATTTCTATTGATCGCCTTGGTTCTGATGCTGATGGTCAGTGCCTGTCAGATTGAAGAGACAACACCGCCACCAGTTGAATCGACTGATAGCGAAGTGGGAACGCTTGTTCCTGATACCGGAGAGACTACCACACCACCTGAAGACCTGCCTTTGCTGGGCGAAGACGGGCGTATGGCCTGCACGATCGTCGAGCCCCTCTTCCCGGAATTGACCGAAGAGCAAAAACAACAACTGTCGGTCTTCCCTGAAGTCAGCGATGAAGATTACACCAAAGGGCCCGAAGACGCCATGCTCACCTTGATCGAGTATACCGATTTCTTCTGCCCCTATTGCGGAATGGCTTTTCAGGCCTTTGAGGATGTGATGGAAAAGTACCCGGACGATGTCCGCCTGGTCTATCGTTCCCTGCCTCTGGAATCCTTGCACCCGACCGCGCCTCTGGCCGCGCAGGCAGCTGAAGCAGCTGGCATGCAGGGCAAGTTCTGGGAAATGTACGAAGCCATCTTCTCGAACCAGGAAACTTTGGCTCCCATGACTGCTGAGGAACTGAAAGCGGAACTGATCAAGCACGCCGAAGAGATGGGACTGGATGTCGATCAGTTTGTAAAGGATATGGAAAGCCAGGCTGTGATCGACAAGATCTCCCAGGGTGCCCAGACCATGTTCGATGCTGGCGTCAGCTCCACCCCGACCGTGCTGGCAAACGGCCGTCCGCTGGGTGACTGGCGTGGGAATTACCTCTCCAACATCATCGAAGTCATGAAAGCTGAAGAGCAAATGACCGGTGAATGCCCAGAGTGGGTCATTGATCAGAGCAAAACCTACACCGCCACCATCAAAACCAAAGATGGCGATATGGTCCTCGAGCTGTATCCCGAAGCCGCGCCTCTGGCAGTCAACTCCTTTGTCTACCTGGCACGCAAGGGCTTTTATGACGGTGTGACCTTTCACCGCGTCTATCACACCTTCATGGCCCAGACTGGTGACCCCACCGGAACCGGTTGGTCTGGCGCTGGCTACCAATACCGCGAAGAGATCAGCCCTGATCTGACCTTCGATGAAGCTTATATGGTTGGTGTTGCCAAAAGCAGCATGCCCGGGACGAGCGGCAGCCAGTTCTTCATCACTTACGTGCCTTATCCTTCCCTGAATGGTGGCTACACCATTTTTGGAAAGCTGATCGATGGTATTGATGTTTTTGAAAAGATCACCGAACGGGACGCCGACAACAACCCTGACGCGCCGCGTGGTGATGAGATCATCAGCATTGTGATTAACGAAAAATAGTGATCGACAATAAGCTTGAACAAAACGTTGCAGCCCGAACCAGCCCGGATTGGTTGCATTACCTCAATCTGATCTGGAACGGGCTGACGTTCCTGACTTTGGCCGCTCTGTCTGTGGGAACGCTGGTTGGCCTTCCGAACGCAGAGTTCAGGGCAGCCCTGGGGGGCACGTCAGACCGGGCCGTTTACCTTTGGGCCTATACGTTTATCTTTTTTGCCCTGATGGCATTGATCACCTTCATCGACAGTGCCAAAAAAGTAAGTCGCAAATCCAGGCCAGCGCGTGCCAACTCAGCGCGCTGGCTGTATTTTGTCATTCTTTTGTTCCCGTTTTTGCTTATTGCCATCAAAAAATGGGAATATTCCGCTGCCATGCCAGACTGGCTCTTCGCCTTGCTGGCGTTTTTGGCGATCGCCATTCCGATCATCGCCATGCTGCGCGCGGCAAGCGGCAAACTCTGGGGAAAGCACGGCGGTCGCGACGCCGCCATGATCAGCTGGACGGTTGGCATGTCCACGCCTTTTATCATGATCGTGCAGGTCTTATTGGTCCTGATTTTGATCGTCATGGTCGTCCTGATCAGCATCGATCTGACCACCCTGACGGATATGAGCCAAATAGAGGCATTGGTTAAAGAGCCGTCGGTTATTTTTGCTCTTTTCCTGATCCTTGCGATCGTCGCGCCCTTAACGGAAGAATTGTTTAAGACGCTGGCGATCTGGCCCTTGTTGGGCCTGGAGGTTAGCTCCCGCGAGGGTTTTGTTGCCGGTTTGATGAGCGGAGCGGCTTTTGCCCTCTTTGAAGGAGCAATGTACGCTTCGCAGGCGGTCATGCTGCCTGACAACGAATGGGTCTTCTTCATTTTTGGTCGGCTTGGGGCGAGCCTGTTGCACACCTTCAACGGCGGCCTGATCGGCTGGGCGGTTGCCAAAACCTGGCGGGATAAAAAGTTTTATCGCGCGCTGATCGCTTATTTGATTGCGATATTCCTGCACGGCCTATGGAATTTTAACGTCTTCGCGACGCAGATTTTACCGGCGGTTCAGGGAAATGAGCCGAACAACATCCTGTCGATTGGGATAATGTTTGGGTTGGGCCTGACCATCGCGCTTGGCTTTGTTTCGCTGATAGTCTACATTTCCAAAGAGGAAAAACCAGTTCAAAGCGTGGTCTATGGCAGCTGACATTCTGGTCTCCCGCGAGCGCGTCATGAACTTTTTGCGCTGGGTGGTCGATCGCCTGGTGAATCTGGAAGTTGAGGGGAAATACAACGTCCCTGATAAGGGTGGCTTCGTTCTGGCAACCAGCCACATCAGCCGTCTTGACACCCCTTTTTTAATGCTGGCAACCCATCGGAAGGACGTGGTTGGCATGGTGGCGCGCGAGTATGAACGAGCACCGTTCTTCGGCTGGTTCCTGAACAAACTTGGCGTGATCTGGATCAGCCGTGAGGGTTATGACTTTAAGGCGTTTCGTCAGGCATCGGCTTTTTTGAAAAAAGGCGGGATCGTTGGCCTTGCGCCTGAGGGCACACGTTCGAAAGATGGAAAACTGATGCAAGGCAAGCCCGGGACAACCCTGCTGGCATTGAAAACCAAGGTGCAGGTTATCCCGGCTGCCGTTCTGGGCTCAGCGGATATGGCGAAGCGCTTTTTGAAGCTCAGGAAAATGCAGGTGAAGGTGATCTTTGGCAAACCCTTCGATCTGCCGCAGCCAACGGAAGGTCAGAGTGAAAAAGACATCCTCGAATTGGCGACCACCGAGATCATGCTGCGGATCGCGGCCCTTTTGCCCGAGGAACGCCGCGGTTTCTACGCCGATCATCCCAAATTAAGGGTATTATTGGACTCACATTAATAATCTTATCGCCTGGAAATGGAGTGAAACATGATTCCCATTCGTGACGAGATCAAAACTCACCGAACCCCGATCGTAAACTACCTGCTGATCGCAATTAACGTGCTGGTTTTTTTATGGATGTTCCTTAACGCTGGCAGAATTGAACAGATTTTTTATCAATACGCCCTCATCCCGGCCAAATTATGGGATGGCATCAGCCCTGGGGATGTTTCCAGCTTTTTGACCAGCATGTTTATGCACGGCGGCTGGATGCACCTTTTGGGCAATATGCTCTATCTGTGGATCTTTGGCGACAACATCGAAGATCGCCTCGGGCATATCGGCTATTTACTTTTTTACCTCGCCGGTGGCCTTGCAGCGGCAATTTTGCAAATCCTGATCAATCCCAGCTCAACCATTCCGATGGTTGGTGCCAGCGGAGCGATCGCGGCTGTGTTGGGCGCGTATCTGGTCATGTATCCGCACAGTCGGGTCTACACCTTCATCCCGATCGGGTATTTCGCGCGGTTGCGGCTTATGCCGGCGATCGTGGTCCTGGGTATGTGGTTCTTGTTGCAGTTATTTAGCGGTCTTGGTTCGCTCGGTGCGCCCGACCAGGGCGGCACCGCCTACTTTGCCCACATTGGCGGATTTGTCTTTGGCCTGGCAATGGGCTTTTTGTTTAAGAAACGCGCCCGCCAACCCCAACCCGCCCCTCCGAGCTGGAATTAGACCAAATATCTTTCGGTTAATTACCGATCGTGGAGTGGACAGCAAGGATTTTACCTCTTTTTTCTTTTAAATTTATAAGATAGAGAGTAACTTCAAAGAAACAAAGTTTTTGCCTGGCACATGCCGGGCTTATCTCGAATATAATCAACTCACCAAGCGAAGGAGAGAACATGAATACTGAAAAATACATGGTAAGACCAGACAAACCCATCCGCATTTCCGATTTTGACCCCAACGACTCGAGTGAGTTTGGGGGCAAGAAGAAAGCGGGGCAAGCCGCTCTGAAAGAACTCAACAAAGAGATCGAAGATCTGCAGGAATTGCTCTACGCCGAAGGGAAAAAGCGCCTTTTGGTCGTCCTGCAAGCCATGGACACAGGCGGGAAAGACGGCACGATCCGCGCTGTCTTCGAGGGCGTCAACCCCCAGGGGGTGCGCGTGGCTTCTTTCAAAGTGCCCACCTGGCTGGAGCTCGCGCACGACTATCTCTGGCGTATTCACAGCCAAACCCCGCGTAAAGGCGAGATCGTCATTTTCAACCGCTCCCATTACGAAGACGTGCTGGCGGTGCGCGTCCTCAACCTGATGCCCGAAGAAGTTTGGTCAAAACGCTATCAACACATCAGGGAATTTGAACGGCTTTTGGTCGATGAGGGCACGGTCGTTCTCAAGTTTTACCTTAACATCGACCTTGAGGAACAAGCCAGGCGCTTTTTGGCGCGCCTTGAAGAACCCAGCAAAAACTGGAAGTTCAACCCCGGCGACCTTGATGACCGCGCTCTCTGGGGCGATTACATGCTGGCTTATGAGGACCTGCTCAACAAGACCAGCACGGAGTGGGCGCCCTGGTACGTCATCCCCAGCAACAAAAAATGGTACCGCAACCTGCTGATCGCGACCATCGTTCGCGACACCCTGGTGGGCATGAACATGCAATATCCCGCTCCGCCTGCTGATCTGGAGCAGTATCATCAGCGTGTTCTGGAAATGGTTCAATCTTATGAAGAGAAGGAACCGGAAGAAGAGTAATTGAGCGAACTGCTGAAACCTGTTCCCGACGTCGTGATGCTTGGCCGTCTGCGTCGGGAATTTATCCTGCCTGCCAATGCCCCCGCCAGCATCGATCAACCCGGCGGCAACCTGAGCTACGCCAGCTTTGCCGCTTTGCAGTGGGGAGCCTCGGTGGGAATGGTCGCGCGGGTTGATCAGGGATATCCTGAAGCATGGTTGGATCATTTTCGATCGCTCGGGATCGACACCGCGGGCATTTATCGCAGCAGCGAAGCCATTGACGACCGCTTTTTTATCAGCTATACCGAAGCTCAAAAAGCACTGCTTGAAAACCCGATCTCTCATTTCGCCGAAAGGCAATTGCCCTTCCCTCAGGAATTGCTGAATTACAAACCCACCTACCCCATCTATTGCAGCAAAACTGACTATCGGGCGGACAGCATCCGCGTGACCGACCTGCCGCCCCATTTTCTGGAGGCTTCCGCGGCACATATCTGCCCGATCGATTTCCTTTCCCACAAGATCCTGCCCTCGCTGCTAAAAGGGGGGCTGATCATGACGCTCTCGATGCGCGCGACCAGCTGCTATATGGATCCGATCTTTTGGGAGGAAATGCGCGCGCTCATTGCCGATGTGACCGCCTTCATGTGCACCGAGGCACAGGCTTTTCGCCTTTTCCAGGGGCGCAGCGCCGATCTTTGGGAGATCGCCCGAATTTTGGCCGGTCATGGGCCGGAATATATCCTCATCCACGCCAAGGACGGCAGCGTTTTGGTCTATTCCCGCCTCAGACAAAAGCGCTGGATCGTCCCTGCCTATGCCAGCCGCGTCAGCGACCCAACTGGGATGCTGGATGCCTTTGACGGCGCTTTTATCGCCAACTATCGCAAGGAATATGATGTCGTCCAGGCGGCAATCGCGGGCGCAGTCAGCGCGTCTTTTTGTGTTGAGGGAAGTGGACCCTCTTATCTGCTGGAAGGTCTGCCGGGATTGAAGGAAGCCCGTTTCAGGGCCCTTGAAACTCAGGTATTGGAACTCTAAGCTTTGTCGGCGTTAGCGTAAGCGTTGGGATGATCGGTTCCGGGATCGGGCGCAAGCTGATCTCGTAAAGCCAGGGCCAGTGCTTGCCGGTTACGAAAAGTCGGTCGTTCGCCTCATCGTAGGCGATGCCATTCAACACCTCACCATGTAAATTCAGATTCTCATCCGGGCATAAACCGCTCAGATCGAGCATTGTCAACACCTGACCAGTTGTCGGGTCGATGCGCGCGATGCGATCGGTCAAATAGATGTTGGCGTAAAGCTCGCCATGGATGAGCTCCAGTTCGTTCAGGTATTGGATCGGCTGCCCCTGCCAGGTGATGTGGTCTTCGCGAACCACAAAGCCAGTGCCGGGGTCGAGCCAAAAGAGCTTGTTGCTCCCGTCTGTCATCAGCAAGGCTTTGCCGTCGGTGGTCAAACCCCAGCCTTCGGTGTTGTATTGAAAATTATCGACCAGCTCAAAGGTCTCCAGATCGTAGACAAAAGCCTGCCCCTCCTGCCAGGTCAGTTGATAGAGCAAGCCGTCCAGGAGCGCCAACCCCTCGGCAAAGTACTGATCTTCCAACTCGATCTGCCGCAAGACCTGCCCGCTTTCGAGGTCAACCTTGCGCAGATCGCTTTCCCCGTAAAGGCCGCAGCTTTCATAAAGAAAGCCCTCGTGAAAGAGCAAGCCCTGGGTGTAACAGGTGGGGTCGTGGGGGTAACGGTTCAGGATGGTGTAGCCCGCGTAGTCGCCCAATTCCACTTTCGTGGGTGTTGGAAGAACGCGTTCCTGGTTTACGCTGCTGCATCGGAAAAACGCAAACACAGCCGCGAGCGCCAGGGCTAAAAGGATGAATATCAGCCTCGCCTGACCAGTTTTCTTTACCATAAGCTAATTTTAGCGCAAAAAGTGGAACTTCAGAAATGGAATGATAAAATGGAAGCAGAATCTCAGGAGGAACCATGACCGATGTACTTGAACGCTTTTTACGTTATGTAAAAATTGACACACAATCCGCTTATAATTCTGAAACCTATCCCAGCACGCTGAAACAACTCGATCTGGCGCGCCTGCTCGAGCAGGAACTGCGCGAATTGGGTCTGGAAGAGGTGAAACTGGATCAATATGGCTATGTGACAGCCACCCTGCCCGCTAATATCGATAAACCTGTTCCGACCATCGGTTTCATCGCTCACATGGACACCAGCCCTGCCGCATCGGGCAAGGGCGTGAAGCCCCGTTTGGTTGAAAATTATGACGGTGAAGATATTTTGCTGAACGAGGAAAAGGGTGTTCGTCTCTCCCCCAGCGAGTTCCCTGACCTGAAAAATCACATCGGTCAGACGCTGGTGGTGACCGACGGCACCACGCTGCTCGGAGCGGACGACAAAGCCGGCATTGCAGCCATCATGAGCACGGTGGCAACACTGCTGGCCAACCCCGACATTCCCCACGGCAAGATCCGCGTCGGTTTCACCCCGGACGAAGAAGTTGGCGCTGGCGTGGATCATTTTGACGTGCCTGGTTTTGGCGCTGATTTTGCTTACACCGTTGATGGCGGCGACGTGGGCGAATTTTCGTATGAGAACTTCAACGCTGCCGGTGTAAAAATCAAGATCCAGGGCAAGAGCGTTCACCCGGGCGCTGCCAAGAATAAACTGATCAACGCGCTTCAGGTTGGAATCGACTTTCACAACCTTTTGCCCACTTTTGACCGCCCCGAACATACCGAAAAGCGCGAGGGCTTCATTCATCTGACCCAAATGGCCGGGGAAGCGGATGAAGCGCATATGGAATATATCATCCGCGATCACGACCGTGAGCAGTTTGAGAAAAAAAAGGAGCAGATGAGGCTCGCGGCTGATTTTATCAATCACCGTTACGGCGCCCAGACCCTGGCTTTGGAGATCCGCGACCAATATTACAACATGCTTGAAAAGATCCAGCCCCACCTTGAAATTGTGGCGCTTGCGCATGCCGCTTATCGCGCGGTGGGCGTGGAACCCGTGGATGTGCCCGTGCGCGGCGGCACCGACGGCAGCCGGCTATCTTTCATGGGCTTGCCTACACCGAACCTTTTCACTGGCGGTTACAACTACCACGGCCGCTTTGAATACCTTTCGTTGGACGAGCTGAAACTGGCAACGAAGGTGGTTGTTGAGATCTGCCGCTTAAATACGGAAAAGTAAATCTCTTATAAAAACGAAAAAGCCCTCCCTTTGTTTTCAAAAGGAGGGCTTTTTGATTGTCAATGTCTTAGCAACATCCGTCGCAGCAGCTGTCACCGCAGCCATCGCCGCAATCGGTGTCGGAAGAACAGCCCGAGCAGCCGCCTTGATAATGCAGGTGACCATGAGCGATCTCTTCTTCCGTGGCGGGACGGATCGAAAGGATGGTGACGTCAAATTCGAGGTCTTTCCCGGCCATAGGATGGTTCAGGTCGAGATCGACCGAGTCTTCATCCAGCGCGACCGCGATAGCCTGGAACATGTGTCCCGATTGATCACGCAAATTCATCGGCTCGCCCAACTGGATCTCGAAATCCTCTGGGAAAGAGGCTCGATCGACTTTCACCACCATTTGGGGGTCAAACTCGCCGTAAGCATCGGCAGCCGCGACCAAAACCTTTTTCTGCTCGCCTTCCTGCATATCCATCAGCTCGTGTTCAAGCCCGGGGATGATGTTGCCATGCCCGTGCAGATATTCCAGCAAATTAGATTCAACTTCCTCACCGTCAACGGTCAGGTTATAAGCAAATTGTACAACGGTATTGTATTGAACAGTATTCATATTTCTTCATCCTTCTGCCTGTAGTTTAACAAGCCATGAGATTATAACAAAGCCTGCCCATATTTCAACGTTTTTTAGCAGGTATGTTGGGAGATTGCCAACAAGTCCCCGGTGATAAAAAATGTAGGGCGATATTGAACATTATTTTTGCAAAAATCAGGTCTATTTCGCCGTTATCTTTGCTGTGTTTTTTTTGTATTGGTATGAATTTGTACGTCTATCCAAGCAAAACCCCTCATCCACCACTTCGTGGTTCCCCTTCTCCCCGTGGAGAAGGCTTTAGAACCACAAGGCAATATTTGGCCTTCATCCTGTACTCAGAGTAATCAGTTTGCCCTGCGGGCAACCCCTCACTCTGGTATCCAGAGCGCAAGCAGTTCGCCCTTCGGGCACCTTCTCCCAATGGGCGAAGGCTTAATATGATACGATTAATATATGGAACAAGAGCACAAACTCACCTGGTTCAAAAACGCCAAATATGGCCTGTTCATTCATTTCGGGCTCTATTCGCTCCTGGCTGGCATGTGGCGAGGGCAGGAAACCTCGGGACTGGCGGAATGGATCCAAAACGATCTGGAAATACCATCCGACGATTATGCCCAATTAGCCAGTCAATTCGATCCGATATTGTTTGACGCAAAAGAGATTGTCCGCAAAGCCAAAGCATGGGGAATGCGCTATCTTTGCTTCACCGCCAAGCATCACGACGGATTCGCACTTTTTGATTCCAAGGTCAGCGACTTCAACAGCGCCCGCTCCAGCCACTGTGGGCGTGATTTTGTGGCGGAACTGGCCCAGGCCTGCCAGCAGGAGGGGCTAACCTTTTGCCTGTACTACTCCCAGGCGCAGGACTGGCATCACCCGGGTGCTTACCGCGCCTATCACCCGAACGATCCGGCAGCATTTGAGGCTTATTTCGAGCAAATCTGCCTGCCGCAGGTTCGGGAACTGCTCAGCAATTATGGCCCCATCGGGATGATCTGGTTTGACACGCCGATGGAAATGAGCCGCACCCAAAGCCTGCGCCTGGTCAACCTGGTGCGGGAGCTGCAGCCGGATTGCCTGATCAACGGACGCATCGGGCACGGCCTGGGCGATTATCTGACCATGGCGGACAACCGCATTCCACGTCAGGCATTGCTTTCCCCCTGGGAAGTTCCGGTCACGCTGAACACGAGCTGGGGCTACAAGGCATCGGATCAGAACTGGACTTCGCCCGCCCTGGTTTTGGAGAAACTGATGAAAACCGTGAGTCGGGGCGGCAATCTTCTGCTCAATATCGGGCCGCGAGGGGATGGGAGCATCCCAGAAGCAAGTGAACAAATCCTTGACCGGCTTGGGGAGCATCTGAAGGCAAACGGCGTTTCGCTTTTTGATACCAGTGCTGCTCAGGAATACGTTTTTGAGTTTGATGGACTCTATTTCACGGAAAAACCGGGCAATTTATATATCCACCTGCTAAACCCTGAGCGCTGGGTCGGGAAAACGCTTTCGCTCTATCATATGCGCACCCCTGCCCTTGCCGCGCGACTGCTGGCAAGCGGGGAAGAACTGCCTTTACGGGTTGGCAAAGACCTGGAGGGCTTTGGGCACTGGGCGATCAGTCTCCCCCAAACTCTCTGCTCCGATAACGATCTCGCATGGGTGATCGAAGTTGATCTTGCAAGCTCGCCTTTTGAGGTGGAGGATTTGTTGTAACAAACCAACGGCGGATCGAACATGGTTCTATTTTTGGAACCATATTCAATACCCTGGCGGGCACTTCGTCACGCCCTACATCTGACGGGTACTTAGTCTCGCCTACATCTGAATGCGGATTCACAACAACAACCCTTCTACATCCCCTTTTCAAATCGTCACTTCCCATGTATACTCGCTTATTGATAAACTTTTTCAATAAGGAAGCAATGAGCTGGCAGGAAATTCTTTCTATCAATGGATATCGCGTTACGCAGCCGCGCGTGCGCATCATGGAATTGCTCCAGGGCGCGGCGCTGCCTCTGACCCCGCAGCAGATCCACGCCCAATTGCTGGCGCAGGGCTGCGATCTGGGGCTGGTCAGCGTCTACCGAACGCTCGACCTGCTCGCTCAGCTTGAACTCGTTGCCATTGTTTATGATCCCGAGCGCAACCCGGGCTATGTCATCAGCTCCGCAGGGCATCATCACCACATCGTCTGTCAGCAGTGCCATCAGGCGCTTGAATTTTCCGGTTCCGACGATATAGACGAGCTTATTCAGCGTGTTGAAGCCGAAACTGCTTTTCAGGTACGTGATCATTTGCTCCAGCTTTACGGCATTTGTCCTGGTTGCCAATCCAAATAAAGAGTGTCGAAATGAAAAAAGTATTTTTAATTCTGTTTGTGCTTATTTTTATGCTGGGTGCCTGCGCAACAAAACCGCAAAACGAAACCGCTGATCTCAATGAAGATCAGGGCCTGAAAGTCATCGTCAGCATTCCTCCGCTGCAGTGGCTGGTGGAACAAATTGGTGGGGAGTTGGTTCAGGTGCAAAGTCTGACCGTCAGCGGTGATGACCCACACAGCTACGAGCCCAGCCCGGCGCAAATGACGGCGGTCAGCCAGGCTGATCTCTATCTTTCCATTCAGGTTGAGTTTGAAGAGGTCTGGATCCCACGTTTTCAATCCAACAACAAAAACCTGCTGGTTCAGGACATTTCTGAGGGCATTGAGCGTATTAATATGCCTGAAAGCCTGACCGAGGACGGAGAGCACGAAGATCATGATCACGAAGAGCACCACCATGATGGGCTTGACCCACACGTCTGGCTTAGCCCCAGCGGCATGAAGCAGCTTGCCATCCAGGCGGCCGAGGCCCTTAAACTTGCGGATGCCGACAATGCCGCCACCTATGCGAGCAATCTCGAAGCCTGTTTGCAGAAGATCAGTAATGTTGATGAGCAATTGAGCGAAATGTTAACCCAGCCAGCCCGGCAGCAATTCCTGATCGTCCATCCCTCGCTCGGTTATCTTGCCGATGAGTACAACTTGATCATGCTGCCTGTGGAAGTTGACGGTCAGGAACCGACCCCGGCCCAAATGGCGGCTCTGTTGAGCGCCTCGCAGGAATATGGCATCCATACGCTCTTTGTGCAGCAGGGCAGCAACATCGCCAGCGCAAACGCGCTGGCCGACCAGGCTGGCATCGAAACCATCGTCGAATTCGACCCCCTGGCATACGACTGGGAAGCAAACCTGCTTGGGATCGGTCAGTCCCTTCAGAAAGCGCTCAATTAGGAAATGATGACCGATCAAGCTGTCATTTCAATTTCCGATCTGTGGGCTGGCTATGAAGCCGATACCGTCCTCGAGGATGTCAACTTTGACATGTTCCAGGACGACTATGTTGGTCTGATCGGGCCCAACGGCGGCGGCAAGACCACCCTGGTCCGCGTCATTCTCGGTCTGCTGCAGCCCGACCGCGGCAAGATCACCGTCATGGGCGCCAGCCCCAAAGAAGGACGCCGCCATATCGGCTACGTGCCCCAGTTCCAGGTGGAGGATAAGCACTTCCCGATCAGTGTTTGGGATGTGGTCGCGATGGGACGTCTGAAGCCAGACTTGTTTTCAAACACCTTTTTAAGCCCACATGATAAGGAAGCGATCGAAAAAGCGCTCGAACAAACCAACATGCTCGATTTGCGCAAACGGACAATGAATGAACTTTCTGGTGGGCAGCGTCAGCGCGTTTATATTTCGCGCGCGCTGGCGACCGAACCGAAGATCCTTTTGCTGGATGAGCCGACCTCATCGGTGGACAGCCAGTCCAGCACCCAGCTTTACGAACTTCTGGCTGAGCTTAATGAGCGTATCGCGATCCTGTTGATCTCACACGACCTGACCGCCATTTCCACCTATGTCAAAACCATCGGCTGTGTCAACCGGCAACTGTTTTATCACCACAGCAAGGAGATTACCGAGGACATGCTGCATTCAGCCTACGAATGCCCGATCGATCTGATCGCGCACGGCCTGCCGCATCGGGTCTTGCCCAGCCACCAGCATGGAGAAGAGCATGATCGAACAAATTAGGACGATATTTTCCTACGGATTCATGCAGAACGCGCTTTTGGCCAGCCTGTGGATCAGCCTGGCGATCGGCATTGTCGGCACCCTGGTCGTCCTCAACCGCATTGTTTCGCTTAGCGGCGGGATCGCTCACGCGGCTTACGGCGGGGTTGGCTTGGCTTACTATTTTGGGCACGACCCCATGCTCGGCGCTTTGCTCTTCAGCTCGCTCTCGGCTCTGGTGATGGGCGTTGCCCATCGTAAGTCCAAGACCGGCGCGGACACCTTAATTGGGGTGATGTGGTCAATTGGTATGGCGGTTGGCATCATTTTCATAGCCATGACGCCGGGCTACAAGGCGAATCTGATGAGCTATCTTTTTGGCAGCATTTTAGCCGTCTCCGCCAGTGACCTCAAACTGATGGCAGTCGTTTCGCTGCTTGTTCTGGCATTTGTTGTGCTCAGCTACCGCAGTTTGCTGGCAATTTCTTATGACGAAACCTTCAGCACCGTTCGCAACGCTCATGTTAATCTGATCTACCTGACCATGCTGGTCCTGATCGGCTTAACTGTTGTCGTTTCAATGCGCATGGTCGGGCTGATCCTCGTCATCGCGCTGCTAACGATCCCAGCCGCCATCGCCCGCATTTTCCTCAAGGATATGCGTGCCATCATGGCGCTTTCCGCCTTTTTGAGCGCTTTGTTTTGTTTTCTTGGCCTGGTCATTTCTTACCAGACCAACCTGCAAACCGGCCCGGTCATTATTCTTTTGGCTTCTGGCGTTTATCTGCTATCCGCTTTTGTGAAAAAAGTACAAGCCGTCAGAAACAAGTGACAATTGTCATTACAAATGGAGAAAAGCAAACCCTTTTATTGTTAATGTGTTATTAAATTCATAGAGTAAAATTTAATAACCATGGCACTCAAAGAATATCTTCAGGACTCCGCGGCAATCAGCGCAGGTATGTGGGGAGGGAGAACGTTTTCGCTTCCCACGCTGCGAAAGCTGGCAGGTTTTGGCGGAAAGGTACTTGCCTCCAGACAAAAAAGCAATCAGATAAAAAATATCAAAGCCAATCAATGGGTTGTTACTGGCGAGAGTCTGAACCAGGAACAACTGCAGGAACAAACGCTGAAGGTCACGACTTCCATGGTGACCTCGCTTTTTGAGTATTTTTATTACTATCAACACCCTGAAGAGGGGAAGAGATCGATCCATCTCACGCCTGAAGCTCAAAACGCGGTCAGGGACATGCGTGACCGGAAGGTGCCCACCTTTGTTCTGGGGCCGCATATCGGCAATTTTGACCTGTTTGGCATGACGCTTTGCTGGCTGAATGTGCCCGTTTACGTTCTGGCTTACCCCAACCCCAACAATGCCTATAAAGCCCAGAACAAGCTGCGGGCAGCCGTTGGAATGGACATTCACCCGCTTTCCTTCAGCGCCTTTCGGGGAGCCAAACAAGCGCTCAAAGAAGGCAAGGCGCTGGTCACCGGCATGGATCGGCCGCTTGAAAACCAGGAAGATGCCAAATACAAACATGAATTCTTTGGCCGCCCGGCCGCTTTGCCCAGTTTTTATGCCCGTCTCTGTCTGGAAACCGGAGCGGTCGCCAGGGTAGCCTGTGGGGTCAGACAAGAAAATGGTGATTTTCTGATCGATTCTTCCAAACCAATTGAGATGGAGGCCCGTCCTGATCTGGTTGAAGAGAATTTAATTAATGTCGGCAAAGTTCTGCGCGAGGCCGAGGTCATGATTCGCGAGCACGCCCAGAACTGGGCTATGTTTTATCCAGTTTGGCCCGAGGTCAAACCCATCATTGAGCATTTACTATAACAAACGAGGTTTTATGGACAACACAGTTAACGATACTTCAAAAGACAAACGCACCAACGATATTTTACTGGGCCCGCTCGAAAGGCCCGCCTTGCAATTCTTTGCCCGCATTATGCCTGCCTGGGTGAATTCCGATATGCTTACCGTTTTGGGGCTGCTTGGGTCCATCCTGGCTGGTTTTGCTTATGTGATGGTTGGCAGAGGTGAGATCAAAGGCAACCCCTGGCTTTTTGTTGCCAGCCTTGGTTTTATCATTAATTGGTTTGGCGACAGCCTCGATGGCACGCTTGCCCGCTACCGCCATCATGAACGTCCAAATTACGGCTATTACACCGATCACGCGATCGACGGCATCACCTCACTGCTCCTGTTTGGCGGCATTGGGCTTTCTGGCATTGCCCGCTTTGATATCTGCATGATCGCCCTTGCCTGCTGGCTCCTGCTGATGATCCAGGTTTACCTCAAAACCCATGTAACCGGCACATTTGAGATGACCAGCATCGGCATCGGCCCAACAGAAGTGCGCCTGATGGCGATCATTCTGAACACAACAATGTTTTTCACCGGCATCGGCGGTTCTATCTGGCAGCCGACCATTGAGGGTCAGGTTATTGACATGACCATCGGCAGCATCATCATTGCCATCCTGGCGGTGCTGTTCCTGCTTTACTATATTTATCAGGTCACCAGCACTGCCATCATCCTGGCAGCTCATGATGAAGAACGTCTGATCCGCCGCCGCGAAAAAGAAGCCCGCAAAGCCGAAAAGGCAAGGCTGAAAGCAGAAAAGAAAGCTGCCCGCATCCTGGAAAAACAACACCTTGACAAAGGCCCGGAAGCTTAGATCAGCAATATAGTACAAAAAAGGCTCGCATTTTTGCGAGCTTTTTTATTCCACTTTCCACAAGCTTTTTAGCGAAAAAAGCTTTGTGCTATACTCTATCGGGGAAAAGTTCTCTCAGGAGATCATTTCCATTGTTTTTGAATATTGCCTGGAATTAAATCCGGGTTTACTTTATAAATTAGGAATAATAATGAAAGATAAAAAACTAAAAATAATCCCTCTGGGCGGTCTCGGTGAAGTCGGGAAAAACATGACCGTCTACGAATATCAAAACCAAATTCTAATCGTCGACGCGGGCATGATGTTCCCGGATAACGACATGATCGGCATCGATTACATCATCCCCGATTTTGATTACGTGGTTCAACGGGCAGAGCAGGTCGTCGGCATCATCATCACGCATGGTCACGAAGACCATACCGGCGCCATTGGTCATCTGATGGAGCATGTAAACGCGCCAATTTACGCGACCCCACTTACCAACGGCTTGATCAAGAACAAACTCAGTCGGCGCAATTTCCCGAAAGAAGCCAAACTGATCAATGTTCACGCTGGTGAAACCGTTCAGATAGGGCCTTTCAAGGTCGATTTTTTCCATGTCTGTCATTCCGTGCCGGATGGCGTCGGGCTGGGGATCGAAACCCCGGCTGGTCTGGTCGTGCATACCGGGGATTACAAATTTGATCACACACCGGTCGACGGCCAGCCAACCGATTACGGTAAACTGGCAGAGTTGGCCAGCCGTGGTGTCCTGGCGCTTTTGGCTGATTCCACCAATGCCGAGCGCAAAGGCTGGACGCCTTCTGAACGGGTTATTGATGCTGCGTTTGATCATGTGTTCCAACAAGCCAAAGGCCGGATCATCATTGCCACATTTGCCAGCCTGATCTCGCGCATGCAGCAGGTGCTCGATACTGCCATCCGCTATAACCGCAAGGTTTGTTTCACTGGTCTAAGCATGGTGGAAAACGCGCGTATTGCCAAAGAGCTTGGCTACCTGCAATATGACGAGAGCCAGGTTGTTTCGCTGGATGTCGCCCTTTCCATGCCGGCGAGTAAAGTTGTATTGCTGGTGACAGGTTCACAGGGCGAGCCTACTTCGATCCTGGGACGGCTTGCCAATGGCACCAACCGTCTCTTTTCAATTCAGGAGGGCGATACAGTCGTGCTTTCTTCCCATCCCATCCCGGGAAACGAAGAAGCGGTCTACCGCGCGATCAATCGCCTGATGGAAAAAGGGGCTGAGGTGGTCTATACCGATATCGAAGCCGTTCACGTCTCCGGTCATGCCAGCCAGGAAGAGATCAAGCTCCTGCTGCATCTGGTGCGCCCGCGTTACCTCATCCCCATTCACGGCGAAACGCGCATGCTGCGCCAGCATAAACGTCTGGCGATGGAAATCGGCATGGACGAACGCCAGATCGCCCTGGTGGAGAATGGCCGGGTGGTCGAGCTCAAACACGGTGAGCTAATACTGGGCGAGCGCATCCCGGGCGGCTACGTTTTTGTTGACGGCACAGGGGTTGGGGATGTGGATCGCTCAACCATGCGCGACCGCGAATTGCTCAGCCAGGATGGCGTTGTTTTGATCAATCTGATGCTGGATAAGAATAACGGGGCCTATAAAGACCTCGAAATTATCAGCCGCGGCTTTATCTCTCAGGACGAATCGGTCGATTTCTTTGATGATCTGCGCCACCGCATTCACAACCTGACCCAATCGCCGTCCAAGAATATGCAGAAAGAAATACAGGCTTTGGCAACCTCCTTTATCAATGAGGAAACCAAACGGCGCCCGTTCATTTTTGTATCAATTTCAAAAGTTTAATGAATTAAATCACAGGGGATGGAGGAGCCCTCCATCCCCCGTGTTCTCAGAACCTACTTGCTTTCGACCGGGTACCGGTTGTCACCCCACTTGCGCAAAAATGGTACGGCGCCCCAGACGCCCACTCTTTTCTGCTGGAGCGTTCTGTTCTGGAAGAACAATTGCCCCGAGAAATCCTCTCCGCACTCGTGGAAGCGATAGTCAAAACTCAGTTTCGGAAATTTCCTTGCCATGACCTGGATCACCGGAACAACAGGGCTCCAGGCAGACTCAAAATAATATTGCAGGGTTTTATCTTCAATTTCGCCGCCCATGATGGCGCAGGCATTCCACTTGCTGCCCCAGACAGCGATGCGATCTGCCCGCCAGTCGTCGGTGTGTTTCCTGATGGGAGCGACCTTTTGGTAATCGAGGAGTCTATCCTCTTCCGGGTTGGCGAGAAGCTCTCTGAAACGCTTCAGTTCCTCTTCGTCCCCAACGATTGTCAGTTCATTTGAAACTACGTTTGCCATGTTTTTCACCTCTTCTGTTGTTAAGTTTCGTTGACTGGCTTAATGTATTTATGGCTTAAATACAAAAAGCACAATCTGTCAACTTTCAACAACATCGAGATTAAAACATTTATCCCCGTTCGGAGACCTATATTATAGGTGGTTTCGGGTGCGTGTCAAGAATTTTTGGGCAGCAATTCTCAGTATGAAAAAACAAGCCCACGGAATAGTCCTGTTAATGTAAAAAATGCCCAGACACTGAGTTATTCCATTAAGCGCGATATATTGGGTATTTATTTATTATTCAGAGTTTCGGGTGGCAATTGTAAGGGCGGACTGCCACCTGTGCCCGTCAGGGTATGCCCACCCGTTGGATTGGGAAATTAAACGTAGAATTCCCTGATTATCTGGATTCACCATTCTGGCATTCCTCGATATTCCCGTTATATTTAATCCATTCCAAAGGGCGGGCGGGCACAGCGGCCCGCCCCTACCAAAAAAACGTCCTTACAGGTCGATTTTCGATCAAAAAATAAATAACACATTCGATTGAGGAAAGGAGAAACCGAACTACACAAATTTCATACTGAGAATTGCTGATTTTTGGGATTTTTCATTTTTTCGCGTTAATGGTTTTGGTCAATACTTTGAAATTCTATCCACAATTACGCTGTTTAGCGGTAGCCTTCAGCCTGCATGTTGAACAGGTGGGCGTAGGACATCTGACGTTCCATCAATTCTTCGTGGCTGCCAAGCTCGCTGATGCGGCCTTCGCTCAAAACGACGATGCGGTCAGCCATGCGGACGGTCGAAAAGCGATGCGAGATGAGCACGGCGATCCGGCCTTGCATAAGTTCACGAAAACGCAAAAAGATCTCATATTCCGCTTCTGCGTCCAGTGCGGAGGTCGGTTCATCCAGAATCAGCACTTCGGCCTTGCGCATAAAGGCGCGCGAGAGGGCGATCTTTTGCCATTGGCCACCTGATAGCTCGTGCCCCTTGTTCCAACGTCTGCCCAGAACGGTATCGTAGCCAGCTGGTAGTTGGGCCACGACTTCATCAGCCCCACCCTTATCAGCGGCTTCTTCGATGCGATCCTCTTGGTCGAGGTCTTCGATCTGTCCGAAGCCGATGTTTTCGCGAACGCTAAACTGGTAGCGCACAAAATCCTGAAAGATGACACCAAAGCGTTGGTGGAGGCTCTTCAGGTCAATGTCGCGCAGGTCGATACCGTCCAGCGTGATGCGCCCTTCGGTCGGATCGTACAGGCGGGTCAAAAGCTTGATGAGCGTTGTTTTTCCAGCCCCGTTCAGCCCTACCAGGGCGATGCTTTCCCCGGCCTCGATGAAGAGGTTGATGTTTTTGAGCACGTACTTTTCTGAGCCGGGGTACTTGAAGGAGACGTTTTCAAAGCGAATCCCCTTTTCAATCCGTTGTGGGGCCACGATCGCGTTTGGTTTTGAGGTCAGAGCAGGTTTGACCTGCAGAAAATTGATCAGATTATCGAGATAGAGGTTGTTTTCGAAAAGCTGACCAAAGTTGCGCAGGAGCTGCTGCACCGTGTTTTGCGACTGGCGAAAAACGGTCAGGAACATGGTCATATCGCCCAGCGTGATCACCTTGCTGATGGTGCGCAGGATGACCCAGATATAGCTGCCGTAATAAGCCAGATTTGAGAGCATGCCCCAGGCCAGACTGGCAAAAGTGTTTTTGCGGGCAATGGCGCGGTCATCTTCCAGAAACTGGGTCGAGAGCGTCAGATAGCGGTTTCGGAGCGATTCTCCCAAACCAAAGAGTTTTATTTCTTTGATCGACTCATTGCTGGTGAGCAGCATCTCAATGTAATTCAACAAGCGCACTTCTGGCGCGCGGCGGGTTAGCATCCTGAATGACATCTCGGAAAAGTGTGAATTGGAAAGAAAAGCAGGAATGGCAGCCAGGACGACGATCACCGCCAGCCAGGGGCTGAAGGCAACCAGCAGCGCAACCAGCGAAACAAGAGTGATCAATTGCTGGAAAAGCTGTGAAATGGCGGTCACGATCGCCAGCGCCGACATATCCGCCCGCATGCGGGCGTTTTGCATTGAATCATAAAAGATCGGGTCTTCGTAATATTGCAGATCAAGGTCGATCGCCTTCTCAATGATCAAAGCGTTAACGTGCCGCGTCAGAAGCGAGCGCAAAACGTTGTTGCTAAGGCTTTGCAGCGCGTTTAACAGCGTGGAAAATAACAATAGTGCAAATTCAGCAAGCACGAAAGGTAGAACCATACGAATACCAGCCTCAACGGATGCGCTTTGATCGATCGCTGTAAGGATCTTATCGACGATCATCTTGCCCACCCAGGATTGAGCTGCGGGCAGAACGGCAATGAAGGGGATCAGGCCGAAGCTGATCAGGGTGTGCTTTTTACTGGCATGCCAGACGAGTTTGAAAGCCTGTGGCGTGTTGCGCAAGGCATCACGGGCGTCACTCCAGCCTTTTGTATTTTTTCGCGCAGGGAACTGCGGTTTTCGCTTGTTGTATCTGGCGTTGAGGTGAGTTGGCTCATTGTTGGTATTCTTTCTGAGTTTTCATCCTGCCGCAAGCAACAGGAACCATTCGTTTGCCTGGAAGTCAGATTGTTTCCAAATATGTTTTCTGGCAAGAAACGACTCACCTATTTTAGCCGCAACTCTAGTGCTGCGGTCATGATTGGACATATATTAAGCACAAAGGCTAAATTTCCACCCAGGCCTTGTGTTAAAAGTGTTGAATACAAGTAAATTAATCGATCTTACTTCGCCATTACTGGTCGGAATTTATAACCGTAGACGATCATGCCTCTTTCGTCGCCGTCGTTGCGGATCTTGCGGGTGACCATCTCAACCGGCATGCCGATGCTGACAGGCTCTTCGCCCAGGTCGGTCAACTGCGCGGTGACCATGGGGCCTTCGTCCAACTTGACCATCGCCACCGTGTAAGGGGCCTGCTCTTCAAAGCCAGCCGGGGCGTTGGAAATCAGCGTATATGAATAGACCTCGCCCCTGCCGCTAAAGCTGAAGGGGGTTTTGGCTTCGCCGCCGCATTCCGGGCAGACGTCGCGGGGTGGGAAAATTTTTACATCACAATGCGGGCAGACTTCTCCCTGTAATGCGTATCTTTGTTTTTTAAGTCTCCAATGTCGTGGAACTTCCATTTTTATCTCCTGATTGGTTCTAACAGCATTCATTTTAGGCAATCAAAACTATCAGGAACTATCAGGTTCAGCCAATTATTTTCGTCTTTTCCTCGTCCAACGAGGAGAAATCCAGCCTGGAACGAATTAATCAAATTAAATACAATTGCTGGCTGAGAATTGATAGATTATTCCAAGTCATGATATTATCCATTTATGGAAAACAAGTCCGATCCCATCCATAGCGATCCTTTCCTGGATTCAGGAGAGGAAAGCGAGGCTTTGCTGCCTGGGCAGGTTCTGGCGAGCAAATTCTGGGAGCGATTCAAGCAGCTTGGGCTCTATAACAGTCTCCTGCGCGCGGCGACGCTGATCGCGACCGTATTAGTGATGCTGCTGGTGGTCTGGATCTTTAAGCGCTACTACATCAGCGCCGACGGCAGCATGGTCACCCAACTGCAGATCCCCAACCCTGAGAAGCCCAATCCGGTCAATCAGGTTTTCGCGCCGCCATTTTTTACCAATCTGCCCGCATCTTCCAGCCCGGCTCTGAGCAAACGTGCTTCCATCGACACCGTTTTGCCGCTGCGCGACCGAACCGGCCTGACAGAATATACGGTCGAACCCGGCGATACGCTCTTTTCCATCGCGGCCCGCTTCAACCTCTTACCCGAGACCGTCCTTTGGAGCAATCGTTATAACATCGGCGATGACCCGCACATGATCTTCCCGGGTCAAAAACTGATCATCATGCCCGTTGATGGCACCATGCACGTCTGGACGGCTGGCGAGGGGCTCAACGGTGTGGCGGAGTTTTATCAGGTCAGCCCGGAAGCGATCGTCAATTACCCCGGCAATAATCTGACGATGGAAAAGGTGGGCGATTTTGCCAACCCAAACATCGAACCGGGAACTCAACTGATCATTCCGGGTGGAAAAGGGCAATATTCCGACTGGCGCGTTCCCCACATCACGCGGGAAGACCCTGCTGTCGCGCTCAATGTCGGCCCCGGGGCTTGCCCGGACAGTTACGATGGTGTCCTCGGCACGCTAAATTTCCGCTGGCCGGTGCGGGAACAAACACTTTCCGGTTACGATTACGCGCCCGCGGCCAATCACTTTGGCATTGATATTAAAGGAAACATTGGCGACCCGGTCACAACCGTGGATCACGGCGTGGTCGTTTATGCCGGATGGAACGACTGGGGCTACGGCAATATGGTCGTGGTTGACCACGGCGAAGGCTGGCAGTCGCTCTACGCCCACCTGGCAACCGTCGACGTGAGCTGTGGGCAGGAGGTCTATCAGGGCGATGTGATCGGCACCATTGGCGACAGCGGCATGGCAAACGGGGCGCATTTGCACTTCGAACTGCGCAACGACGAGTATGGGCGCGTCAACCCCTGGGACTTTTTACAATAATTAGGCGCCTTCCGCGCCAGCTTACAAACGCTCCCTGCTCTTCGATATCCTGGCAACTGACAGCGCAAAGAAGATCAGGCTGCAAATCAGCAGGTAGACCACGCTCTGCCAGGTCTGGACGTTAACTCCGGCCGCTGAAAAATTGATCCCCAAAGCCAGCTTGACGTCTTTTACAACAGGAAGGTACTGATCTCCGCTCAGTCTGCCAAAACTGCTGAAAGTATAGGCTTTTCGAAGCAGGGAAGCGGCATGGAAAAAGGGTGAGAAACCAAAAACCTTTTGTACTGTTTCAGAAAGATCGCCTATCGGGATATAGATAGCCGCTAAAAAGCCGGAAATTGAGTGGAAAACCAAACCAAGCGAGCCATAACTGCGGGCCGTTTTCGTAAAAGTTGCCAGAAAGAAGGCAAAGGCGGTATGAAAAATGGAACTGATCGCAATGGCGAGCAACACCAGAGCGATATCACTCAAAGCCGGGGGGTTACCCGCACGAAGGAAAACGTTAATAAGCGTCAGGGCAAAAATGATCGAACTCATGGCAAAGGTGGTCAGCGTGCTGCCCAGAATGTAGCTGGCGACAACTGTGCCGCGTTTGATCGGTGTGACCATCAGGTCACTGCTGATCTTTAGGGCCTGATCGTTGGGGTATTGCCCCATCGCATTCAAAGCGGATGAAAAAGTTGTCGTATACAAAGTTCCGGCCATCAACCATTGTTGAAAGATGACCGAAAAGCCGGGCAAGAGTTTCTCAAGCTCAGGGTTGCTGTAGGCCTTGTTGAGGAAGACCAGAAAAACGATCAATAAGATCGCAGAACTGAGGAGTGAAAAGAGAATGGAAGATCTATCTCTAAAGAAGAGTGTAAAATTTCGCTTGCTGAGTTTCCATAATGCGTTCATTCTCTGATCTTCCTTCCGGTTATGGCGATAAAGACGTCATCCATGCTGCCGTTGATAAGCTCAAAAGTGGAGATGTGGGGTCTGAAGCGGTTCGCGATCGCGGCTGCCTCAAAAGCATCTTCCATGGGTACCATAAGGGAATCTCTGATCGCTTGTCCGGCGATGCCTTGTTCTTTCAGCATGGTTTGCAGGAGCTCAAGATTCGCAGAATAGAGTTTGAGCATCATGGGCGCGTGGCGGGATTTAAGCTCCATTGGGCTGCCGCTGGCAACAATCTTCCCGCCGTCGATGATCACGACCGAGTCGGCGTCTTCTGTTTCTTCCATGTAATGGGTTGTCAAAAAGACGGTCATGCCCAGGTTTTGTCTGATCTGATTGATGATCTCCCAGACCATCCGGCGGGTTTGCGGGTCAAGCCCGGTGGTTGGTTCGTCCAGAAAAAGAATTTCGGGCTGATTCATCAGGGCGCGGGCGATATCCGCCCGACGGCGCTGGCCACCTGAGAGCTGGCCGTACCGTTGGTTGATGAAACTATCCATCTCCAGCTGTTTTTCAACGAGATCAGCTTGCTGCTCAACCTCTTTGGGGGTTTTATCATAGAGCGAGCCTCTGATGAGCAGGTTTTCGCGTACGGTCAGATCGTCATCCAAAACATGATCCTGGAAAACAACGCCGATCCGTTGGCGGATCTGGTCATCATCCTTGCCCAATTGCAGGTTGTCATAAAAAACTTCGCCAGCGTCTGGCCGCAGGAGCGTCGAAATGATATTGATGGTGGTCGACTTTCCGGCGCCATTTGGACCGACAAAGACGAATTTCTCACCCTTTTTTACCGAAAACGAAACGCCTTTCACGGCCTTGATTTCGCCAAAAGACTTTTCCAATCCTTTTACTTCCAGGATTATCTTATCCATGCATTCCCTCAGTCATTTTATTAGCCTGCTTTTGGCCTAAACCCATGTACATTCTTCCAGCCAGGATCGCGACTTTCCGGCCAAGTCGTGATATCATCCTCAACGGAATTATATAGGAAAAGTCGTTAAATATTGGCAATAAATTTGTTATGAAGAAATTAAGAAACATCGCTCTTGCCCTCTCCATGTTGCTTGCTCTGAGCGCCTGTTCAGGTTTTAACCCTGAACCCACGCCAACGTTCACAACTGAGGCGACCAAAACAGCAACCGCAACTGCCACCAGAACGCCCCGACCCACGGCGACCAACACCGCGACGCCGCTGCCCCCAACCCCAACCGCGACCATGACAGCGCGCCAGAAAGCAGAAGAAAAGCTTTGGCAGGCCAGCCTCGATTTCCTCGCCTTTACCGCCGAGGATGCCGATCAGGTCGCCCGGCGGATCGATTTCGCTTCCGGGCCGCATGAGTCGGCTGACAACGCCTGCGGGCCCCTGACAGTTGCCATCCTCAAAGCTGGCGGTTACCTGCCCGACGAGGCTTCGGAACACGATATGTGGCTGCTTTGCCCGCGTGAAGAAAACCCGGAGTGTCACGGTCTGGAAACCTTAGAGCGGGAATTCTTCCCGAGCGATGCGTACGAATACACGCGGGTGAAAGAAAGCATTGGCACTTATGATTGGAAGAAAAACCCCTTACAGCCTGGTGACTGGCTCTACCTTTTTGTGCTCAAGGGAATTTCGAACTATAACGGTTTCGATCACATGATCGTTGTCACCCGCGTTGACGAAAACGGAGCGGCTTATTCCGTCACCAACATCAATTATGGCGAAGGTTTCGTCATCACTGAAGCTTTGCTCTACGATCCGAAGCATCCGGGGGAGGGTCTGTTCTATGATCTTACCAATGATCGTTTGCGCAAAGAGCTGGGAATGACCGGAACAGATGGATTTTTGCTAATTCGTTCCAAAAATCCTTGATTTTATGATATATATTATCATCCTTACAGAATGACATTAATAATTGCGTGTTATCTATGTTTGTAATATAATAAAGATATTAATCACGTTAATTAATCTTAAATGGTAATAAAAAATAATCAAAGAATATTTTGGAGGAATATGAGAAAAGAAGATTTTATTTGGGAAATGTGGCACCTGACCAGAGAGTTACAACGCAGCCGCATGGATCTTTGCATGGATTTTTGCAAAAAATTCAACCTTACCCAGCAACAGGTTCGCATCCTGCTGCAAATCAGGAACCTGGAAAAGACCACTCTTACAGAGCTGGCAGGCGATCTGGGCATCAACCCCGGCAACCTCAGCAAAACCTGTAAAGAGATCGAAGAAAATGGTTTCATCAAGCGCTTCCGCAATGGTGATGACAAACGCGTCTGGACCATTGAACTGGATGAGCGAGGTGTTCAGGTTACCGATCTTGTTGTTGATCACGTTCAGGAAGTTTTTTCCTCATTCTCTTCCAAACACGATTCGGAAGCTTTGGAAAGTTTCCTGGGATTTCTGCGTGAATATGTTCAGTTCTACAGGGACATTCTGAAGAGAAAGTAAACAACAAAGCAATAATTCCGAAGAGGATGAATCGTTTCGCTCGTGGTCAGAAGACCACGAGCGAACTTTCCATTTCGATTCGTGTCTGGAATCAGAATTGCCAGAAAAACAAACACTGACTCCTGCTACGTGCTAAAATAGAGGCATGAACACAAAAGCGATGTCAGATCTCAGACCCTCGCCGATCGCGGGGTTCTGGTATTCTGCTGACCCGGCTCAGCTAACGCGGGAGATTGAAGGCTATCTGCAGGAAGCCCGCCAGCCTGCCTTTGAGGGGCAGGTTGTGGCGTTGGTTTTGCCCCATGCCGGCCATTTCTATTCAGGTCTGACGGCCGCGCATGCCCTTCAAGCCGTTGTCGGCAAGGAGTATCAACGCGTCATCATCGTCTCGCCTTCTCATCAGCCTTACCGTGGGCATGTGCTCACCAGTCAGCACGAAGCCTATCAAACCCCGCTGGGCCTTGTGCCGGTCGATCATGCTTCGCTCGCCAAACTCATTTCTCTGTTGGAAAAAGAAGGCCTTCAGGTCAACCCAATCCGGCGCGACCGTGAACACGCCATTGAGATCGAGCTGCCCTTCCTCCAGCATCTGCTGCCGAATGGCTTCCAGCTGATCCCACTGATGTTGATGGATCAATCGCTCAGCCTGGCAGAAATGCTCTCTGACGCGCTCGTTAAGCTGATCTCTGGCTGCCCGCCTGAGGAAAAGACGCTCCTGATCGCCAGCAGTGACTTATCGCATTTTTATCATCAGGATCAGGCCAATCGCCTGGACAGAAACCTCATTGAAGGTTTGCAAAACTTTGAACCCAAAAAGTTCTATCAATTAAAATCCTCCCACAAGGCCGAAGCCTGCGGACACGGAGCGCTGGCAAGCGTTTTGTTAACCGCGAACAAACTGGGCGCCCGGCAGGTCACGATCGCCGACTATCGCACATCCGGCGATGTCAGTGGCGATCATGGTTCGGTGGTCGGTTATGTTTCAGCCATTATTTCAACAGGAAGTCCCGATTGATCATGAATACCAGTAAACTGCTTCGCCTCTTTTCAGCCCTGATCCTCCTCATAACGACACTATCCTGCAACGCGCAGCCCCAGGGCCGCCCGACTGCCTTCCCGACTGAGGCACCGACATTAACCGTAGCGCCAACCGCGACCGACACACCAACGCCGGTCCCGACCTCAACGATGACGCCCACGCCGACGATGACGCCCACGCCCACCCTGGTGCCGACTGCCACGCCGACCTTTACCGCCACGCCCATCCCAACCCGCCTGGCGCAATTGCCCGCGCTCAACACCAATAACGGTTTGGTTGACTGGAGTTACTTCTACCTTACCCAAAAAGAAAATCTTGAAGATGGCAGTCTGGTCGCGCTCTCGGCCATGGTGGCTTTTCAATTAATGGATCGCGGCATTCACACAGAAACTGTGAAGATCCTTGGCGAAGATGTTACTATTTTTTACCTACGGGTTCGTCATGATTTTGACAAAAACATCGGCGAAGTCAAACTCATCCTGACCGGATTTTTTGGCGCCGGGCTGGAAGTCAACACCGTTCCTGCCGATGGCTCCACTTATATCAACGTGCACAAACGCCGCGCCAGCGACGCTTTTGAGCCCTGGAAGCTGCACCAGGAATGGTCTTTGCCGCCAGCCCAACGCGAACCGCTCTTCCAAAGCATGCGCCTTGACGAACTTGAAAAATACCTGGGCGAATTGCCCGACCAGGTCGTTCTGCTGGCCGATCATCCGGTCATCATGAAGCGCGACAGCTGGAATCAGCGCTATCTCGATATGGATCGCATCAGCGCCTCGGCAGCCCGACTTTCGCCATTTTTTGCTTTCAATGAATTTGACCAAATGGTTGGGCAGACAACCATGGCCTATGTCTGGCAAAATTATCTTGCTTTTTCCAGTGACATCCCGGCCGACCTGATCAACAAAATGTCTTTTTCAGCAGAATACCTCGTTTTCGTCACCCCATAGGCGGCGAAATGAGCGAATTCGCCAACGTCAGCGTCAATATCGGGCAGGTTGAAAAGACCTATCACTATTCGATCCCTCCTAATTTAAAAGCCAGGATCCAGCCAGGCAATCTGGTAATTGTCCCCTTTGGAAAACAGATCGTGCAGGGGGTTGTGCTCGAACTGCTGGATAAGCCCGAAGTCGAAAAGACCCAGCCGATCGCTGATTTGATCTCTGAAGAGACCATGCTTTCCCCGCAGCAGCTTGAGCTGGCAAAGTGGTTGAGCGAGCACTATTATGCGCCTCCTGGCGCCTGTATCCAACTGATGATCCCGGTTGGTTTAAGCCGTCGGGCTGATATTCTTGTTTCCCTGAATGATGAATTGCCTGAAAGCCTGAGCGATTTTGGAGCAACCCAACAACGCCTGCTGAATCTTTTGAAAAAAAGAGGCCCCTTGCGCGGGGCGCAAATTGATTACGCTTTGCCAAAAGCTGACTGGCGTAAAACGCTTGAGCCGCTGCGCGCCCGCAAGCTGATCAGCACCCAAAACGTCCTGCCTCCACCGCGGGTTTCCATCAAAACGCTGCGAACAGCGGCCCTCTCCATCAATGTTGAGGGCATCGCCCAACTCCCCGCAAGCGCTTACGGCAAAACCAGTCAAACCCAGGAACGACGCAAAAAGGTGATCGACCTGCTCGCCAAACAGGCCTTCCCGCTTGATTTTTCCTGGATCTATGCCGAAACCGGCGCCAACTATGCCGACCTCAGCTATCTCGAAGAGGCGGGTCTGCTGCACTTCAATGAGACCGAGGTCTGGCGCGACCCTTTGGCTGAACTAGAAGTGACCGAAGACAGCGCTCCGGCTTTGACCCCAGCCCAGAACCAGGCCTGGGCTTCCATTCAGCATGAATGGAACCGCTCCAAACCCCGACCGGTGCTTTTGCACGGCGTCACCGGCTCAGGCAAGACCGAAATTTATATGCGGGCTGTCAGTCAGGTGATCGAAACCGGCGGGCAGTGCCTGATCCTCGTGCCGGAAATTTCGATGACGCCGCAAACCGTGCGGCGTTTCATGGCTCGTTTCCCCAACAAAGTCGGTATTTATCATTCCAAGCTCTCGGACGGAGAGCGTTACGATACCTGGCGTCGGGCCGGGCAGGCTGATTTGCAGATCATTATTGGCTCCCGCAGCGCGCTGTTTCTGCCCATGCCAAAGCTAAAACTGATCGTTATCGACGAGTGCGACAACGACTCCTATGACGAAACAGAACGGCAGCCATTTTATCACGCCGTCGCGACTGCCCTCGCCCTGACCGAAATTGATCAGGCCAGAATTCTGATGGGCAGCGCCACCCCTTCGATCGTCCAGAGCTACACTGCCCGACGCGGTGACTGGTTGAAGATCGACCTTCCGGATCGAGTGATGGCGCATCGCCACGTCTTGCAGCAGCAAGCCAATTCGCTCAATTTCACTTTGCCGCAAGATGACCAGGGAGAACAGACCCTTAGCTTTTCACTGCCGCCGGTCGAGGTTGTCGATATGCGCAAGGAGCTTGCGCAGGGGAACACCAGCGTTCTCTCGAGGTCTTTGGAAAGAGCGCTTGAGCGCGTTCTGAAGAAAAATCAACAGGCCATTCTCTTCCTGAACCGCCGTGGGCAGGCAACCTATGTTTTTTGCCGCAATTGCGGCGTCAGTCTGAAATGTCCAAACGATGATCAGCCCCTGGTCTGGCACGGCGCGAACACCGGTTTGCTCTGCCATCTTTGCGGCTATACCCGCAAAATGCCCAAAACCTGCCCAAATTGCGGCAGCCAGCAGATCCGTCAGCTTGGCCTGGGGACGGCGCGACTCGAAGAAATGGTCAAATCCACCTTCCCTGAAGCGCGCATCCTGCGCTGGGACGCCGATACCACCCGCGGGAAGAACGATCACGAGATGATCCTCTCTCATTTCAGCGCGCATCGGGCTGACGTTTTGGTTGGCACCCAGATGCTCGCCAAAGGGCTCGATCTGCCTTTGGTGACGCTGGTTGGCATTATTCTGGCAGAGGTGGGGCTCAATTTGCCCGATTACCGCGCCTATGAACGCACTTTTCAGGTGCTCACCCAGGTCAGCGGGAGGGCGGGCCGCAGTCCTTTGGGCGGCAATGTGATTTTACAGAGCTACCAACCCGATCATTATGTCATTCAGGCTGCCGCCAGACACGATTATGAAGATTTTTACCAAAAAGAACTTGCCCAGCGGAGCGCGCTTGGCTACCCGCCATTCTCTCAGTTGATCCGATTGGAATATCGTTCTCTGAAAGCGGAAAAAGCGCAGCAGGAAGCTGAAAAGCTGGCTCAGATCATCCGCGAAACGATCATTAGCCGTGATCTGCAGCAAAGCAGTTTCATCGGGCCGCTGCCGGCCTACTACCCCCGACTGTATGGCTACTGGCGCTGGCAGATCGTCCTGCGCGGGCCTGACCCCCGCGCGCTGCTCCCCCTCCTTCCGCTCAAAGGCTGGCAGATCGAAGTGAACCCCTCCAGTTTGCTTTGAAACGCTTGTTGGATACAAACACCCAAGCTACTGGTATCCAGGGTGAAGAGATGATGCTATCAAAAGCCTTCTCACCTGCCCGTGGTGCTTTCCCAGGGGCCGGGAGAAGGCCTGCCCTCTTTGTAGAGAGGGTGCCCGCAGGGCGAACTGTCTACTCTGGGTACCAGAGTGAGGGGTTAATTCGTAAACAAACCTTTCCGACTTCGTTCAATCGCGTAACCAGCCTCTTGTTTATGGTTTAATAAATTGGAGGACAAGCCCATGAACAACGAAACGACCCAAAAACCGCTCCGATGGTATGACGCCATCACCATGAATATCTACTACCTGGCCATCACGCTGCGTTCGCAAACCCTCACGCCCCTGATTGTGCCTCTGCTCGTCCAGCAATTTGTCGGTGAGGAGACCAAAGGCAGCAGCTACGGCACCATTCGCCTGGTCTCCCTGATGGTCGCCCTGCTGGTTCAGGCCATCGCTGGCAGTTTTTCTGACCGCAGCACCTCCCGTTTTGGCAAACGGCGACCCTTTATTGCCGTCAGCGCCATCCTTGAGATCCTGGTTTTCATCGTGATCGGGGTTATTGCCGGAACGATGGAAGGCATGGCAGGTTATTACGCCCTCTTTGCCATTGTCGTTTTCTCGATGGTCTCAGCCAACATTGGTCACGGCGCCATGCAGGGCCTGATCCCCGATCTGGTTCCAGCCGAAAAGCGCGGGCGCTACTCGGCGATCAAAGCCTTTTTTGAATTGCCTTTACCTCTGATCGTGGTCTCCTTCACTGTCAGCAGGATGATCAGCGCGGGGAAACTTTGGGCAGCCATCATCACCGTTTGTGCGGTGATTTTTGTCTGCGCTGTTCTCAGCCTGTTCATCCGCGAAACTCCCCAGAAAGGGCCTGTTGAAAAGGTCGACTGGGCGTCGATCGGTCGCTTGCTGGTCATGACCCTGGCCTTTACCGCCATTATTTTATTACTCGGTTGGGGGGTACGCGCTCTCCTGCCCTATTTCCAGACGCTCAATTCGACAATGGCAGTGATTCTGACTGGTATCGTCGGCATACTCGGCATGCTGCTTGCCATCGCCTTCGGTGTTTTCCTCTCGGTGCGCATCAGCCTGGGCAAACAGGCCAAAGAACGCCCGGCTTTCACCTGGTGGGTCATCAACCGCCTCGCTTTCCTGGTTGGCGCCAACAATTTGAGCAGCTTTGTGCTCTATTTCATTCAGGAGCGCTTCCCGCAATATGCCGGAGCCAGCGCCGCTGCACCAACCGCTCAACTCATGTTGATAGTCGGCGTTTCGATTCTTTTGATCTCGATTCCGGCAGGTTGGTTAACTGACAAATTTGGCAAAAAACCGCTCATCTTCCTGAGCGGGATCCTGGCTGGCGTGGGCACTTTACTGGTCATTGTTTCTACAAACATGCTTCTCATCTACGCTGGTGGCGTTCTGATCGGTCTGGCGACTGGTATTTTCTTCGCGGCAAACTGGGCGCTGGGCACAGAGCTGGTGCCAGCCAACGAAAGCGGCAAATGGCTCGGCATCTCCAACCTGGCTGGCGCGGGCGCTGGCGCTGTTGGCGCTTATATCGGCGGCCCCATTGGAGACGGCGCTGGTTACGTTGTCCTGATGGCGCTTTACGGCATTTTATTCTTCTTCTCGACCCTTGTTCTGCACAAAATAAAAAAGACGGAATAAAGGAAAGGATTTAATAGTAGGTCGCAATTGAAAACGCCCGCTTCTTGCGGGCATTTTCAATTCGACGATTACAGTTTCCTGCTAATAAAAGTACGGACGGAGTCATACCCAGAGGGTACTTAGCCCCGTCCCTGATTGATTATTCGAGCTTACTTATCGCCAAAGGCGTAAACCACATCCGCGTTGGCGGTGATAACGATCTGTCCTGCGGATACAGGTACAGACGCGGCCTGGTCCATCATTCCGCCGCCCATTCCATAAGCAGACATTGGCTGGACATAGCTATTGTTGATCACGTTGATATTCATGATCTGGCCAAGCTTCACTTCGGCGGTATTGGCAATGGATTGCGCTTTCGCCTCTGCATCCTTGATCGCCAGGTCGCGTGCCTGCGCCATTGCCTCGGCGCGGTTGGCGATATCGAAACTGATCCCATGGATCTGATTGGCGCCAGCGCCCAGGGCGGCGTCCAGGATCTCACTCAATCCGGGCAGGTCACGAACGATAATATAGAGGGTATTATCAACCGCGTAATTGGTGCCAGCTATATTTCCCATGTCATCATAGCGGTTCATTGAATAAACGTTGAAGTTGGAGGTTTGAATATCTTTTTCTTCAACGCCCATGGCAACGATCGCGTCTTTGATCGCCTTTGCCTGGTTATTATTGTTGTTGACCGCCGAGGTGACATCTCCCGCTTCTGTATGGATCCCGACATTGATGTAAGCCATATCCGGCACGAGGACAACTTCGCCGGTTCCTGTCACCGCGATGGTGCGCGCCGCGCTGGTAGTGTTGCCAGCCTGACCATTGACTTGTGGGAGCGATTGACAGGCTCCCAATACGAGAATTCCCACCAAAAGTAAAGGAATAATGACTCTAAAACTGCTCTTTTTCATTTTTAACTCCTTAAAGCATTTTCTTCTATCCTGAAGACGATAAAGTTCCCATTTTGTTCCATTTTTACAGGCTCCAACTGGTTATAATTGAAGCACTGATCCACCTGGAGTTGAAATGCCCCTGAATTATGCCGCGGTTGAGAAAAACGCCAATAAATATATCGAACAAAGCCTCGAATGGCTGGCTGAGGCGCGCAGACTCGCGCGGGAGCTGAACGCTCTTTATGAACAAGCCGCCCAGGACTCAAAGACCTTGCATCAGGCCATTGAGCAGGCTGAACTGACCCAGGCGGCGCTCTATACCGCCAAACCAAGCCACGAGCCGCCGCTGGCAAGCTTCCCTCTGCCAGCGCGTCCGCTCAATTTCACGCTTCTGGCGGCTGACGGCTCGCAGATCATCCCCAACCGCCACCGCGCCCTTCAGTTTGGCCTGATCAACATCGGCCTCTTCAAGGTGCATTTTGGTTCCGGCGAACCGCCGCTGATCGACCTGATCTCTGAACTGCTCGATTTTGATCAGCTTTTCGTTGATGGGTCTTTGATCAGCGAAGATGAGGTCGGGTTGCAGCGTGACCTGCGTGAGCGGGTCTTGATCCGCGAAAGCATTACCTCCGAAGACCCGCGACCCTTCCTGACCCTAACAGATGGTCCCCTAGACCTTTTTTATCGCAGCAGCATCAAGGGCGAAGCTGCTCAGGACGCCCAACGCACCGTCTGGGAACTGGATCAAAGCTTTGAGCGTGAGGGCATTCTAAGCGCGGGCTATATCGATAAACCTGGCTCGACCATGCTTGCCAACATGCTTGACCTTTATCAAAAACATCTCCAAAAAGCTCCCGCTTCCGAGCAAACAAAGCCAAAACTAATCAGCGACAGCGCCTTGCTGAAAGATCGCCTTGAACCTGGCCATCGCTCGGCTCTTTTTGAGATCATTACCAAGCGCACCCCCGCCAACCCGCACCGCCTGCGCTGTGCCTTCTTTTTCCTGAACGTTGCCAACCCCCATGGTAAGGAATGTCTCGCTCGGGTGGAAGTGCCCTGGTGGTTGGCCCAGAAACGGGAGTTGGTCGATCTGGTGCACGCGATCCTCTACCACGACGCCCAGACCCTCGATTCCCATCCCTACCCCTACGCCTTGCACCGCGCGCACGAGCTGGCGCTGGTGAGGCTAACAGAAACTGAAGAACTGGAGCGGCTCCTGTTGAGCAAAATGCCGCCAGATACCCCGGAAACTAATCATCGATCCAACAAAGACCACTGGAAAGGCCAGAAATGAGTGCTTCACCGAAAATCATCCCCATTGGAAAATTGCTGAGGGCAGAAAACAGTCGCTTTGTCGCCGGCTGCCGCGTCAAGGAGCTGGAAACCCCGGCGCTTGGCTCGCTTGTCAAAGTTAAACTGGAAGACCAAAGCGAAATTTACGGGCTCATCACCCATATTCTGATCAACGACGACAATCTGGTCAGGCAGCTTGTCTCGGGCGTCAGCATCCCCAGCGAATATACCGCCGACAACCGTTACAACCGCAACCTGCCTGTTGAAATCCACGTTCTGACGGTTGGCTATGCCCAAAACGGTCAGATCGCGCACCGCCTGCCGCCGCGCCCGCCCCTGAGCCTGGATCAACTCTTTTTGTGTGATGACGCGGATGTGCGTCAATTCACCCGCCAGCACGGCTACCTGCGCCATATCCTGCACCTGCAGGACCAGCCCATCGAAGAGCTGCTGGCTGCCCATTTCGCGCAGGTCAAGCCCTTGCAAACGGCTGAATGGTACAAAACAGCCTGCGAGAAGGTCATAACCCTCCTGCGGGGCGATTATGCCCAACTTACCAAGGTACTGGACGTGCTTAGTGAACTGGAGACTGAATGATGGAAACCAACAAAACTCTCAACTCCCAGATCGGCTTTGTTACCGGCGGTGGGCTGGAAGCCAATCTGCAGGTGCGCCTGAGCGTGCCGCCCCAAAGCGTGCAGGAAGGCGCTTTCGTCGTCATTGACAGCAACAACTGGCGTTTTTATGGGCTGGTGACCGACCTGCGCCTGACCGCCATTGACGAAAATTACGCCAACCAGATCAACGCCCAACGCTTCACTCCCCAGCTTGCGGAACTGCTAAACCAGCAAACGCTCTACACCAACCTGGCGGTCATGCCCGTTCTGATGATGGAAACCGGGCCGGATGTCGATTCGCCTGAATACGCCGACTGGCGCCCGGAGAATGTAGATAGGCGTGAGGCTATTACGGTAAAAACCATCCCCAGCCACCACGCGCCGGTAAAACTGGCTGACCGCGCTGATATCGCCACCATTTTTGGCGAAGAAAACAACCGGAACATTTTCTGCGTTGGCAATACCCGCGAACAGGGGCATCCGGTCTGCCTCGACCTGGACAAATTCGTCCAACGCTCTTCGGGCATCTTTGGCACCACCGGCTCGGGCAAGTCCTTCCTGGCGCGCATGATCCTGGCGGGTCTGATCAACTACGACCGCGCTTCCACGCTCATTTTCGACATGCACAACGAATACGGCATCGACACCTCTTCGTCCGATACCGGACAAGGCGTGGCGGGCCTGAAGAACAAATTCCAGTCCAAAGTTCAGTTGGTCGGTCTGGGAGCGGACACCAATATCGGGCAGCAGCGCCCCGATTTCACGCTCGAGATCAGCCATAAAGACATCACCACTGAAGACGTCCTCCAGCTCACCGAAGCGCTCAACCTCAAGGAAACAACACCAACCACGCTGGATGCCCTCGAAAACGAATTTGGCGACAATTGGTTCACGCAATTTATGAACATGCGCGTGGGCGCGATGGTCGAGAACGAGGAAGGCAAGCTTGAACCCGCACCCGACAGCGTTGAATTTTGGGCGCGGCGGGCAGGCGTGCACAAAGCCGCGGCGGAAGGTCTGCGCAGCAAGCTCACCCGCCTTTTCAATCGCCCCTATCTAAAGAATGCGCCTGCTTCCAACGGTTTGAGCGATATTACCAATGCCCTTGAAAGCGGGCGGCATGTCGTCCTCTCCTTTGGCAACTACCAAAGCGACCTGGATTACCTGCTGGTCACCAACCTGATCACCCGTAAGATCCGCGACACCTGGGAAAAAGCCACCAACGACTTCCACAGCAAAAAACGCGCCGAACCGCGCCCGCTGGTGGTTGTGGTCGAGGAAGCGCACAAATTGCTCAACCGCGAGATGGCTTCGCAGACGATCTTCAGCACCATCGCGCGGGAGTTGCGCAAGTATTACGTCACCCTGCTGATCATCGACCAACGCCCGTCGCAAATTTACGACGAGGTCATGTCCCAGCTCGGCACACGCATCTCCGGCGCTTTGGGCGATGAGGACGACATCAACGCCGTTCTCTCCGGTCTTCCCGGTCGGGGCGGCTTGCGCGGCTTGCTGGCGAAACTTCAGCCCAAGGAAGAAGTGCTTATGCTCGGCTGGGGTGTGCCCATGCCCATCCCGATCCGCTCGCGCCGTTATGATTCGCAGTTTTACAGGGACCTTCTCGGTGATGAAGCCGAAGCGCCTGACATGAAAAAGTCCAGCCGAATGTTGGGGTTCTAACCATGATCCCCGTAAGATTACGCCTGAGCGGCTTCACTTCCTACCGCGATCCCGTGGAGATCGACTTCACTGGCCTGGACCTGGCTTGTATCTCGGGACCGAATGGCGCCGGCAAGTCTTCCATATTAGACGCCATCACCTTTGCCCTTTATGGCAAAGCGCGCGTGCAATCTGAAGCCATTATCAACACCACCTGCGAGACTGCGGAAGTGACCTTCGATTTTGAATACGAAGGGCAGGTTTACCGCGTCATCCGCAGCAACACCCGCAAGAAACCATCCCAGGTCGATTTTTTTATCCAGAACCCGGCGCCGGGGGAAGACTCCTTCCCCTGGGTGAGCTTGAGTGAACACGGCGTACGCGGCACGGACGAGAAGATCCGCAACACCCTCCGTCTCGATTATGAAAGCTTTGTCAACGCCTCCTTTTTTTTGCAGGGCAAAGCCGACTCCTTCGCCACAAAAAAGCCTTCCGAGCGCAAGGAAATTCTCACCAGCATTTTGGGGCTGGATCAGTGGGAGCTTTACCGCAAAGCCGCCAACGAAAAAGCCCGTCAGGCGCGCAATGAGGTCAAAATTTTTGAGCGTGATATCGCCGTCATGCAGGAAGAAATTGAAAATGAGGAGAAATGGAAAGCAGACCGCGTGTTGCTCGAACGGGAGCTGGCTTTGGCGCGTGAGAAGATCAACGCTCAACAGGCACAGCTTGATCTGATCAAGGCCCAGGCGCAGCTGCTTGCCAACCGCGACCAGCAGTTGCAGGCGCTGAAAAGTCAGCTCGAGCGTGCCAGGCAGTCCCTGACCCGCAAACAGCAGCAAACTCAGCAGCAGGAAGTCACCCAGGCGCAATATCAGCAAAAGATCAGCCAAGGCCAGCAGATCGAAAGCGCTTATAAGCAGCTTGCTTCCTTAAAAGATCACTTGACCAGGCAGGACCAACTGGCAGAACAATTTTGGCCCCTCGAACGCCAGCGCACGCAGTTGGAAAACCAACTGCTGACCCAAAAGAGCCTGCTGGAAAACGAATTGCGCCAGCTGACCCGTGAAAAGCAGGAGCTTGACCAGAGTCTCGCCAAGGCAGAAAGCCAAAAACAGCGTCTTGACCAGCTTGAAGGGGAAATTGCCAAAATTGATGAGCGTCTAAAGTCCAAACCAGATTTTGAGGCGCTTCTCCAGGTTGCCCGTGAGCGCGCTCAGGCTTTGGAGGGCGAAAACGGCGCGCTTAAAAACCAAATGGACGAGATCGTCCAGCGCCGACAAAAGCTGGAGGACGCCCAGGGCGCCAGCTGCCCAATGTGCGGGCAGGACCTCTCACCCAGGCATCGTCAGGAGCTGTTGGATGAGTTCAACAGCAATGGCAAGGTTTTGGGCGACCAGTATCGGCTCAACAGGAGCGAGCTTGCCGGGATCCGCCAGGAGATCGAAGCCCTCCAAAACGAGCAGCGCCAATCGCAGGAACTGGAAAAGCAAGTTCTGACCCTGCAGCGCGACCAGGCATTGCTGAAACAGGAGTTGAGCCAGCTTAGCCAACGCGAAGAAGACTGGAAAAGCGTTAAAGCCAACCGCTTTACCCAGGTGCAAAGCGAACTGACTGAAGAGAAATATCTTCCTGATGTGCGCGGGCAACTGGCAAATCTAAACGAGCAACTTGGCAAACTGCAATATGACCAGGACAAACACGGTCAGATCCGCCGTGAGGTTCAGGAAAATGAGGCTGCCGAACAAGCCTGGCAGGAACTACAGATCGCCCGCTCAAACTTCGAACTGCTCGCAAAGGAGCTTGAAACCAGCCAGCAGGAATTGGAACATGAGCGCAAACTCGTGCAGGAACTGGAAGAAAAATACCAAGCCGATGCTGCAGCGCTGGCTCAGGAACAGGCACAATTGCAGGACAGTCGTCAGGTGGAGCGGGAATTGGCTGCTTTGCGTGAGGAGCAGGACGTCTTCAACCGCCGATTGGGCGAGATCGACCAGTCGCTTGCCATGATCCAGACCCAACGCGAGCGTCAGGTCCTTCTGCGCAAGCAGATGGAACAGCTCAACGAAGAGATCCGGCAGTACAACAAGCTTGAAATCGCCTTTGGCAAGGACGGCGTCCCTGCGATACTGATCGAACAGGCTTTCCCAGAGATCGAAGAGCAGGCCAATCAGCTTCTGCTGCGTCTCTCGGACTACAACATGAGCGTGCGTTTCGAGACCCAACGCGCGTATAAGGACAGCAAACGAAAAGACCTGATGGAAACGCTCGATATCATCATCTCGGACGGCTCCGGAACGCGCGATTATGAGACCTACTCCGGAGGTGAAGCCTTTCGCATCAACTTTGCCATCCGGGTGGCGCTTAGCCGCGTTCTGGCGCGTCGGGCTGGGGCGCGTTTGCAGACCCTGGTGATCGATGAGGGATTTGGCAACCAGGACGCGCAGGGTCGCCAACGCCTGATGGAGGCGATCAATATCGTCAAACCCGATTTTGAGAAGATCCTGATCATCACTCATATTGAAGAGCTGAAAGACTACTTCTCCAACCGCATTGAGGTCACCAAAACCCCCACCGGCTCGCAGGCTGAGGTGATCTTGGGCTAAACCTTAAGCCTTCTCCACGGGGAGAAGATGCCTGAAGGACGTGCACTGCCAAAAGCCTTCTCCGCGGGGAGAAGGTGCCCGAAGGGCGGATGAGGGGTGTTAATAATCGCAGCTGGGGCCGCTTGTGTCCCAGGCTCTTTTCCTGGCGTGAGGTTCTGTCCTCATCCACCACTGCGTGGTCCCCCTTCTCCATCAACCTCTGGAAAAACGCCAGAGGTTGTGTGGAGAAGGCTTAAATACCATACCCGCCCTGCCCGTGATGCTTTTCAGGGGCTGGGAGAAGGTATTCAAATGATGTGAGCTGCCAAAAGCCTGCTCCGCCAAGGAGAAGGCTTAATTACCTACCAACTCGGGAGAAGGCTTAAGTACGCTTCCTACAAATGTATCCAGTCTAGATCTATCCTCTAATTCGATACAATTAGCCTTATAGAATGTAAATACATTATGCCTTCCACCATTGGCGTGATAAAATTAGTTTATCCTACATCAAATCCATAAGGAGTCGTCATGAGCTTACATCCTCTTGCTGGAAAACCTGCCCCCTACGATGTTCTGACCAACATCCCTCGTCTGATCGCTGCATACTACAGCTTTCACCCAGACCCATTTGACCCGGCCCAAAAGGTCTCCTTTGGCACTTCCGGGCATCGCGGCTCCTCGCTGAATGCCAGCTTTAATGACGACCACGTGGCAGCCATCAGCCAGGCGATTTACGAATACCGCAAAGGTCAGGGCATCAACGGCCCGCTCTTTATGGGCATGGACACGCACGCCCTTTCAGAGCCTGCGCTCTTCACCGCCATCGAGGTATTCGCCGGCAACCAAATGGAAATTCGCATCCATCAGGATCATCGCTACACCCCCACGCCGGTCATCTCCCATGCGATCCTGACCTTCAACGCCGAACACACTAATATCCAGGCTGACGGTGTTGTCATCTCCCCCTCGCACAACCCACCTGAGGACGGCGGTTTCAAGTACAACCCGCCTGATGGCGGCCCGGCCGATACCAGCACAACCAAATGGATCCAAAACCGCGCCAACGAGATCATCGCTGGCGGCATGCGCGAGGTCAGGCGAATTCCACTCGCAAGAGCGCTCAAAGCCGATACCACGAAGATGATCGACCTGATCACCCCATACTTACGTGACCTCGAAAATGTGATCGACATGCAGGCGATCGCCAAGGCTGGCGTCCACATCGGCGCCGACCCCCTGGGTGGTTCCGGCATTGCCTACTGGGAACCAATGGCGGAAATGTATGGGCTCAACCTCGAGGTCGTCAACAAGCGCGTTGACCCAACCTTCTCCTTTATGACCCTCGACAAAGACGGAAAGATCCGCATGGATTGTTCCTCCCCCTACGCGATGGCAAGCCTGGTCGCGATGAAGGATGATTACGACATCGCCTTTGGAAACGACGTCGATTTCGACCGTCACGGCATTGTCACACCCTCAGTGGGACTGATGAACCCCAACCATTATCTGGCGGTTGCCATCTGGTATCTCTTCCAACACCGACCTGGATGGTCAAAAGAAGCCGCGGTCGGCAAGACCCTGGTCTCAAGCTCGATCATTGATAAGGTGGTCAAAAAGATCGGTCGCCATTTATGCGAAGTGCCGGTCGGCTTCAAGTGGTTCGTGCCCGGATTGCTCAGCGGCGAAATTGGCTTTGGCGGCGAAGAAAGCGCCGGGGCTTCCTTCCTGCGCAAGAACGGACAAACCTGGACGACCGACAAGGATGGCATCATCCTCAACCTGCTGGCAGCCGAGATCATCGCCGTGACCGGCAAAGACCCCGGTCAGCATTATCAGGCGCTTGAAGCGGAACTGGGCGACAGTTGGTATGCCCGGATGGACGCTCCCGCTACGGCGGCACAAAAAGCCATTTTGTCCAACCTTTCCCCCGACCTGGTCAAAGCCGAAAGCATGGCTGGCGACCCGATCCTGGACAAGCTTACTTCTGCGACCTGCAACAGCGCCCCGATCGGCGGTCTGAAGGTCGTTACTGAAAACGGCTGGTTCGCCGCTCGTCCATCAGGCACGGAAGATATTTATAAGATCTATGCCGAAAGCCTCAAGAGCGCCGAGCACCTCGAACAGATCCGCAGTGAAGCCGTCCAGATCGTGAACGCGGCACTGTCCGCATAAACTAACCAGCCTCTTGTGAGTTCGCTCGTGGTGGGGAGACCACGAGCTTTTTTTATCCTACCGATCATCGTCGCAATCAAACTCCCCTCTGTCAAACTCACCTCCTCTATTGAATTCGTATTGCGATAAAATGGAGGAGGAGGCAAGTCCACTTCCATTGCTGGCGTAGGACTTGCAACAATAAGCGCATGGAAGAAAGTCTTCTCATCGATAAAGCCATTCGCGGCGACCTGGACGCGTTCAATCAGCTCGTCCTGACTTATCAGGACATGGCGTTTAACCTCGCCTATCGCATTATGAGCGATGACGCCGCGGCTGCTGACGCGACGCAGGACGCGGTTATTTCCATGTACCGAAAACTGGACAGCTACCGCGGCGGTTCCTTCAAAGCCTGGTTCCTGCGCATCGTCACCAATGCCTGTTACGACGAATTGCGCAAACGCAAGCGCAGGCCAACCATCGCGCTCGAACCGGAAACCGACGATGGCGACGTTGTAGAATCGCCCGAATGGTTGGCTGATACGAGCCCGTCGCTTGAAGAAAAATTCATGAACGCCCAGTTGGAGAAGGCAATTCAGAGTTGCCTCAATAATTTAGATGAAAAATTCAAAGCTGTCATCGTGATGGTCGACATCTCCGGTCAGGATTACGAAACAGTCGCTGATGCCATTCAGACCCCGGTCGGAACTGTGAAAAGCCGCCTTTCACGGGCGAGATTAAAAATGCAGGAATGTCTGCGCCGTTCCAGGGAACTTTTACCGGCTAAATATCGTCTAAACGCTGAGGACGATGATGCTTAGACCCGAACAATTGACCTTGAGAGACCTGGAATTGCTCAGCTGCTCACTCGATAATGCTCTTTCAGTGGAAGAGCAGCATGAGTTTGCAAAGCGGCTGGCTCAGTCTCCGCATTTAAGGGAGAAGCTCGAGGAGCAAAAGCAGCTCAAACGTGCCTTGTCAGCTTTGCCCGCGCGCAAACTGCCGCATAACTTCACCCTCACCCGGGCCGAAGCCCAAAAGGCGAAAAAGCGCGGCTTCTTACAGCCCGTTTTCGGATGGGCAAGCGCGGTGATGGCGCTGGCAGTGATGGTGGTCTTTGGCAGAGAAGTTCTTTTCAACAATTTTGCGGCCAAAAACGCAGCCCCTCAGGCCGATCAGGTTGCTTCCTATTCCCTCGATTCAGCCGGGATGGAAGAAGACGCACAGGTGATGGCTGATGCTGAGCTTGCCAGCGGGAACGAAGCCGTTTTACTGATCAACTGGGCCGGAGGCGGCATGGGCGGCGGCGCACCGTATGGCCTGGGCGGCGGTGGAGGGACTTACCAGCCGGGCAGTGCTGGCGTTACCCTCAATATCAATGTCGCCAAAATCCAGAACGACGAATTGAGAGCGAGCGAATCCGACCAAATGACAGAAGGTGAGGATTTTGCGGTTGAAGATCCGGAATATTCAGCACCGGTAGGTGTCGGCGGTGGTGGATTTGTGATCGGCTCTGCCAGTACCTCCGCGCAATCGCCAGAGGAAACTCAGGAAGCCACGGCAGAGGCCGAACGCGAAGCCCCGGCGATTTATGGCATTGACCATGCGAACCTGGGCCAGGTCATCGCGGAAACCCCTTTGGAAGCTGAACCAGGCGACGTTTCGGAAACTTATATTGAAGAAGAAGCAAAAAATCAGGAAGAAGCTGAGATTCCTGAAATTGCTTTGCGCGAAGGCTCTTCTGGCTGGGTCAAGTGGGCGCTGCTGGGAGCAACGATCTTATTTGGCCTTGTTTGGTTGGTCCTGAAATTCCGCAAGTAGGTTTTTAATAAAAATTAAAAGACGCACTTGAAATAACCAAAGTCTTTCGAAATTTGCGGTTCTAAAAGATTCAAAACAAAAAGGCCCTCACAGTGCAGTAAGAGCCTTTTTTGCTACAAGATGAGATCGGTTTATGCCAGTGCCTGGCGCAGGGCGTCAACTTTGTCGGTCTTTTCCCAGGTCAGATCAAGGTCATCGCGGCCGAAGTGACCGTAGCTTGCTAACTGGCGATAGATCGGGCGCAGGAGGTCCAGATCGCGGATGATGGCGCGCGGGCGCAGGTCAAAGACCTTGCCGATCGCTTCGGCGATCTTCTCATCGTCCACTGTGCCGGTGCCAAAGGTCTCGACATTGATGCTGAGCGGTTCGGGCACGCCGATGGCGTAAGAGAGCTGGACTTCGCAGCGATGAGCAAGCCCAGCCGCGACCACATTTTTGGCAACCCAGCGAGCCACGTAGGCAGCCGAACGGTCAACCTTTGTCGGATCTTTGCCGCTGAAAGCGCCTCCGCCGTGACGACCCATGCCACCGTAGGTGTCTACAATGATCTTGCGTCCGGTCAGGCCGGCATCGCCCATCGGGCCGCCGATCACGAAACGCCCGGTCGGGTTGACGTATATCTTGGTCTCGTCGTCGATCAGGTCAGCAGGAATGGTGGGTTTGATCACGTGTTCGATCACATCAGCGCGAATACGCTCGTTGCTGAGAGTTTCCCCTTCGAAAACATCAGCGTGCTGGCTGGAAATGACGACGGTGTGGATGCGAACCGGCTTGCCGTAGTGGTATTCTACGGTAACCTGGCTCTTGCCGTCCGGGTACATCCAGCCGATGGTGCCGTTCTTGCGCACTTCCGCCATACGGCGGGTCAGTTTGTGGGCATAGTAGATGGGCATGGGCATGAGGGTCTCGGTCTCGTCACAGGCATAGCCAAACATGATGCCCTGGTCACCGGCCCCGCCAGCGGCGATATATTCTTCAGTATAAGTGAAATCCGGGCGACCCTTTTGGTCAACACCCTGGGCGATGTCGGGGGATTGATTGGCAAGCGCGGTAATTACACCGCAGGTTGTGCCGTCAAAGCCTTTTTTGCCGCGGTCATAACCGATGCTGTTGACCACTTCGCGCACGAGAGCATCGATATCGACATAGGTTTTGGTCGTAATCTCACCATAGGTGAGAACGAAGCCGGTCTTGATGGCGGTTTCGCAGGCCACACGGCTGGCCTGATCGCCGCGGATCATTTCGTCCAAAATGGCGTCACTGATCTGGTCGCACATTTTGTCGGGGTGACCTTCGGTCACGGATTCTGAGGTAAAAAGATACCTTGCAGATTTCATAAAAGTTGTTGTCATAGTTAAACCTCCTCAGGTTATAAAAAATGCCCCTGCAAGTGAGGGGCATTCCGCTTGGTATGCATACGCCTCTCATCTTCCAGAATACTGCCGGACTTGGCACCATACACGAAGTTGGTTGCCGAGGTTTCACAGGGCCGGTCCCTCCACCTCTCTGGATAAGAGTGCCGCAAGGGCTTATTGGCTCATTTTATACCACAAGGGGTTTGGATTGGCAAGAGATTGTTAGAGATTAAATGTGAGGAGATTAAGTGGTTCCAGTTGTTCCAGTTATTCCAGTCCAACTATATCGGTAATCAACAATATTCCAATTTTATTCTCTGAAAGAATGTTTATCTGGTCAGTATCTTGTGTCGGATTGAGAAGGAACGCGAGAAGCGTTCCTTCTCTATTACGACCCACCAATAAAGAGTAATTGTTTCCTTAATATAAAAAACAGCCCCTTTTTGGGGCTGTTTTTGTAAGAAATACGTAAGTTTATCTAAAGATCACCGGCAGGAAGAGATACAGGAAGCCGGTTTGGAAGAAGATTTGGACAGGGATGACCTGTACGTCACCAACCACGTCCAGCAAATCAACGATCTCGACGACGATATGGTCACCGTAGGGCAATTGTTCACTGGGTGTGAAGGTGGTGGTGTTAGTTTCGGCGTCAAAGCTGCAGCTACCCGCGATATCCTGACCAGTCGTGGTTGACCAGACCCGTGGGCAGGCTGTGTCCGGCATTGCCTGTGTCCAGACGATCTCGATGACGCTGTCCACCGGCACAGCTTGGGCGCGCATTGCCGGGCTGAGGCTCAAAACGATCGGGTCGCGCCAGTTGGGAACCGCCGCTTCAATTTCAAGTGTGCCGTTTTCGCCATATTCCAGCGCGTACTCGATCGGCGCGAGCAAGGTGTTTCCATCAGCGGCGCGCATTTCGGTCGCGGCGCTGCCGCGGCTGATCATGAACTCGTAGCGCTTGCCTTCCAGGAGGCTGCCGTTCCACTGCCATTCGAGATCGGCGATCTTATTCATCTTGAGCTGGGTGTAATTCCAGCCTTCTGTACCAACCAGGCGGTAAGAGAGATAAACATCGCCGGGGGTGAAATCGGGCACGACCGCGGTGAAAGTGACGGCGATATCGCGGGCTGGGGTCGCGATCTCAACAATATTCGATTCAACAATGCCGGCACAGCTGGCACAGGCAGCCACGACTTTGTACCAGTAGCTTCTGCCGCCCAGCAGGCTTGTATCGGTCCAGCTGAAAACATCCGCGCCTAGCTCAGCCACCATTTCAAAGTCGGTGCCGTTCACAGAGCGCCAGACGCGGTGGAAAGCCACATCCGGGCTGGTGATCTCAGTCCAGGCCAGATCGACCGATGTGGAGGTCAGGTTGCTGTAGGTCAGGACAGGCGCGGTGGTGACGGTAAAACTTATGGTCACAGGCACCATCTGGCGGTCATTGGCGACATCAGTTTGGTCGGCAATGGTGACGGTGTAAGTTGCACCAGGTGTCAGGTCGGTGGTTGGGTCAAAGGTGAGCTGTGTGCCGGTCTCATCGAGGGTACAGGTGCCAGCAATGCTTGCCCCATCAGCGTCCTCGAGGACGAGGCAGGTGTTGGCAGCCATGACCTGGCTCCAGGTGACGCGGATATTGGTGTCGGGTCTGCGACCAACTGCCTGGTCGATCGGTACAATATCGGTGACGATCGGATCGCGCCAGTTGAGGACGGTGTAAGTATAGGTTTGAGTGCCATCGGTGCCATAATCGACGGTGATGGGCAGGTTGCCCAGCTCCTCATTGCCATCAAGACCTTTCATGACGGTGTCCCAGCTGCCGCGAGCGAATTTGAACTCGAAGCTGGTGCCGTCCAAGATGCTGGTGGTGTAAGTCCAGAGCGTGTCGCTGACCTTGGTCATCGCGACCGCGCCGGGGTTCCAGTCGCCAACGGTTGCATGCCCACCAACAATGTAGACCACGCCGGGCGTCCAGTATGGTACGGTCACTTCAAAGGTGACAGCCACCATCTTGGCTTCTGCAGTCTGGCTGACGGTGTTGGAAGGCTCGCTGGGGTTGAAACTGGTATCCAGGGCGACCACATAGTAATAGTAGATTTGCCCGCTGGTGACAGTTGTATCAATGTAGCTGGTTGTTGGGGCTAATTTGCGGTCAAGTTTGGTAAAGGTAGTACCGTCGGTCGAGCGGTAAAGGTCGTAGGCGTAGACTGCGAAGTCATCAATTGAGTCAGTCCAGCTCAGAGAGATGCTCGCGGCGCTCCAGTCTTCAATTGAAAGGACCGGCGCTGAAGGCGCTTCCACGTCCTCAGAGGCGTTCACGGTCAGAGCGCCAGCGCGGATCGTGTCATAAGGATCGGCGATGAGGTCGTCTTTGTAGGCATAAACCCAGCTTAAGGCGCCGTCGGTCGAATAGCGGTAGACGTAGTCAAAATCGCCCGTTGTTTCCGGCAGGAGTGTGCCGACAAATTCGTCATTGTTGCCGGATTGGCCATTAAAGACAGCGTCGTACCAGGTCCAATCGGCATTGCCACGGGGGTCAGAACCATCGGGTCCGTAGCCGACCTGAGCCAGCAGACCGGGGGTCGCGCCGGGTTGGGAGGTCACGCCGTCGATCCAAACCTGACCGTAGATATTCTCAGTCGGCGTGGTGCCGATCTCGTGGGTCGTGCTATAGGGCCACTGCAGGTTCGCCCAGCCAATTGTGTAGGCGGGCAGGGCGCTGACTTCGTTCGAGTATTCGCTTTCCAGCTGGGTGGTGTTGTTTTTGGCGACAACGACGTAGTAATATCTTGTGCCACTGGTCAGGTCGCTGTCCGTGTAGCTGGCTGTCGTGCTGGTGCCAAGATATTCATAACCGCCGCCACGCAGGTAGGAACGGTAAACCAAATATTCGTCTGCGCCGTCAATCGCGCCCCAGCTCAAATTGACGGTGGTGCCATTGGTCGCGGCTGCCAGGTCAAGGATCCTTGCCGGAGGGGCTGCCAGGGTGTTATCGGCCAGCAACAGGATCGCGACGCTGTTGGCAGCGACGCTGATGTTGTTGATGGAGCCTTCGGCATTGACCGTATAGTTGTCTGCGGTCAAAAGCTTCTGGAAATTGGCGCCAACAGGAACCAGACCAGCCAGGTTGAGATTGATCTGGGCGTCCACGCCGCGGTTGACCAGAATAACGGAAACGTCTTCGCCAGGGAGGTTGCGCAGGTAAGCGTAATGCCGGGCAGTGTCATCAACCAACAAGGTTTTGTAATTGCCCGTTTGCAGCGAGGTGTGATCTTTGCGCGCGTTCATCAGGGCGCTAAAGACTGTTGAAGTGCTATCCTGACTTGCCTGGGATTGTAGATGTGAGTAGAAAGGCGTGCCGCTCGCGTCCAACCAGGGATAGGGCTGGCGGTTGTAGGGGTCGTCCTGCCAGACACCGCCGCCATCTTTGACGACCGGACCGACCAGGCCAACTTCGTCACCGTAGTAAACAGTAGGAGCGCCGGGCATGGTCATCTGGATCGCGGTTGCTTGTTTCAGCTTTGCGATCGCGGGAGACCAGTCGTAACTGGGATTGAGGTAAATGCCCGGTTCGGAAGTATTGGTGTTTTCGTCCAGCATGAAAAGGGTACGATTGGTATCGTGACTGCCAAAGAGGTTAAGCATGGCATAGAGCGCTTCAGGCGCGTAACGTTCCATCAGATTGTGGATGCGCTCGTCAAACTGGCTCATGCTGATCGGATGCAACTCTCCGGCAGAAGAGCTGGCGTTGTGGTCGTTATCGGTGAAGGTGCTGTCGCGCCAGAGCGAGAGAACGGCTGAGCTGAACTGATAGTTCATGACGGCGTCCCACTCATTTCCCAGCAGCCAGCTGTTGGCGATGGCCCATTCTTCACCGGTGATGTAGCCGTCCGGATTGACGGCGCGGACGGTCTGGCGGAAGCCTTCCCAGTAATCGTTATCCACGTCGTTGAGCACGCCGGGGTCAACATCCGCGCCCACGTCCAGACGCCAGCCGTCAGCGGTTTGCATCCAGTGACCGGCGACGGTCGCTTCGGGGTTGGCAGCGTTGTCCCAGATCCAGGCGCGCACTTCAGGATGGGCTGAATTGAGCTTGGGCAAGCTGTCATAGCCCCACCAGGATTCGTAATTGGCGGCGTTGGGGGTGCCGTCTGAGCCGACACAAGGTCCCGTTCCTGCAGGCACGTCGGTGAAGTAGAACCAGTCGCGATAGGGTGAGTTTTGGCTTTCACAGGCGCCGACTTCTTCGTAACGACCGTAGCGATCGAGATATTTGGAGTCGGAAGAGACGTGGTTAAAGACACCGTCAACGATCAGGTGCATGCCGCGAGCCTGAAGTCCCGCGATCAGGGCCTCGTAGTCAGCCTGGGTGCCAAACATTTCGTTGATCGACAGATAATCGGTGGTGTCGTAACCGTGGTTGGAGGGCGATTCGAAGATCGGGTTGAGGTAAATTGCGGTCACGCCCAAAGCCTGGAGGTAATCCAGCTTTTCGGTCAGACCCTGCAGGTCGCCTCCGTAGAAGTTCTTGCTATACGAGCCCTCGCAGGGATCGTTGCTGTCGGCGCGGGGGTCGCAGATGTAAGTATTCCAGTTTTCTGTATTCGAGCGGTAAACTGTGCCGCCTTCTTCACCGTAGAAGAAGGTGCCAGCCGGTTTGTTGTTGGCTGGGTTGCCGTCGCGGAAGCGATCGGGGAAGACCTGATAGACCACCGCGTTCTTGATCCAGTCCGGGGTCTGGAAACCGGCATCATAGACCGTAAGCTGCCAGGAATTGTCCTGACTTTGATCAAATGGCTGCCCCCAGCCGCCGGTTCGGGCGGCATCGTCTTCGTAGTAGACAGTTTTGGTGCCGTCGATGAGGATGAAGCGGTACCACCAGACGGTTTCATCAGCGCTGGCTGGCACGGCAACTTCCCACCAATCGTAAGTATCGTCGCTGTGGGCGATGCTCATGGGCAGGATCAGTTGAGTGTCGGTGCGGTCGTTGTAGAGGCGCACTTTGGCTTCGGTCAGGTCGTTGGCGGCGGCGCGCATGCGCAGCAAAACTTCGCTTCCGGTTGGGACGGGCCCGCCGGGGGTGCGGTAAAGCGTATCGCGGCTGTTGTGGCCTAACTCTGCCCACCAGATATCATTGTCGTGTCCGGCTGCGGGTGGGGCCTGAATCGGGGTTACCGTGAAATGGGTGCTGTTGGCAAGCACAGCCTGGGTGCTCCAGTCAGTGGCGTTCCAGTCTTCTGCCGGGTTGTTGATCGTGTCCTGGGCGTTGTCGGAATTGCCACCGCCGGTAGCCCAGACTTCCATATAAAGATCGGATGGGTTGCCCAAAGCGGTCTTGCTGATGCGAAACTCGAGCGCGGAAGTGGTTCCGGTGCCAAGCGCTGCTTCGGGAACAGAACCCACATGAGACCAGCTGCCGTTGGCAAAGGCCCAAAACTGGGTGGCGCCAATACCGTAAGGTACGCTGTCAACCCAGGTATAGATGCCAAATTCGGGCTTGTGAGGGTCATTGACCAGGACATTGCGACCCCAGGCATCGGTTGCGGCGCCGTTGGCGTCATTGGTCGTATCAATGTAGATGACGTATTTGCCCCAGTTGGTGGTGGCAAGGTCGGCGTTGATGGTGAAGGCGAGGTATACGTTCTCTTCGTCTTCAGCGGCGTAAAAGTCGAGCAGGTCCATCACAGCGTTGCCGTTGCCGTCTCCAGAAGAGTCCGTGGCGATTGGCGAGCCGTATTCGGCCTCGATAATGCCGTCAACAGTTGGGGTGACAAACTGGACGGATTCGGATGGTGCCTGGGCCAATGAGGCAACCGGGCTGAGCAATAAGGAAAGTGCCACGAGCGTGGCGATCAGAATGCGAAAAAGTTTCATTTCTCCCTTTCTATGAGATTTTTTGTAGTGGGGTTATTATAGTTGATAAGTCAACAAAATACAATTTTTTATGGGCGCGAAGCTAACATACACATTTGCCCCTCATCCACCACTGCGTGGTTCCCCTTCTCCCTATGGGCGAAGGCTTTAGGACGCTTGCGTCCCAAGCTTTGCCTGCCCTGTGTGCATTGCACAGGGTTCCTGGGATGATGGGCAGGAGGAATCCTTTATTCCAGCTCTACCATTGCCCAACCGAGTTGAGCGATCAGGTCGGAGGGTAAGGTTGCGGCGGGGTGGGCGAGTTTAGCCAGCGCCAGTTCACCGGCGCGGGCGTGCAGCCAGACCGCGAGCGTGGCGGCGTCAAAAGGCGTCAGCCCCTGGGCCAGCAAACCAGCTGTCAGACCCGCCAGAACATCGCCACTGCCGCCGTGGGCTAAGACCGAATTGGCGAATGGCAGTTCGCGCAGTTGCCCTTGTGGGCTGGCGACCAGAGTGTTGGCGCCTTTGAGGATCAAGGTTTGTTTCCAGGCGCGCGCGAATTTCTCTGCCATGCTGGCACGATCGGCTTTGATCGCTTCTGGTTCTAAACCTGTCAGGCGGGAAAACTCAACTTCGTGGGGTGTCAGCAGGCAGTTTTTGGGCAGGAGTTCATGCCAGTTTTCGGTGGCGCTCAGGAGGTTGAGCGCGTCAGCGTCCAGAAGCAGAGGAAGCTCGGGATGATCCCTTTTCAGTTGTTCCAGAAGCGCGAACAGGAAAACGCGCGTGCCTTCCGTCTGGCCTAAGCCTGGGCCGATCAGGACGGCTGTCTTTTTGTCCAAAAGTTCCTGGAGCTGTCGGACGGCATTGGCGGAGATCGCCCCTTCAGAGCCGGGCAAGACCAGCCAGATCGCTTCCGCGACCGAAGCTGCCAGCGGGGGATAAATTGGCTCGGGGATGGCGCCATAGACCAAGCCAACCCCACTGCGCAAGGCGGCCTGGATAGCCAGCTTCGCGGCGCCGGTATACTGCCGCGACCCCGCGATCACGACCAGCCTGCCAAAACTGCCCTTGTGCGCGTCCGCAGGCCGTTTGGGCAACAGCTTTGTAACAGAATCAGAGCATATTTTGTACGTCATTAATCATCCTTCTGATGAGGAGATAATATCATAAAAAGGGATAATTGATCCCTGGATTTTGGATAAACGCAGGCCTGGCAAAGCTGGACAACGATAACTGCAAGGTCAGACTACTGCGTACAAAATCACGGATAGGGCAGGTAATCTGGCGTAGGCGTGTTGCTGGGTTGTGTCGGTTTGGGGTGCGGGGTTATCTCCCCCAACAATGTTTTACTACTATCGAAAAGCTGATTTGTGACCCAGTTAAAGACCAGTCTTTCATCCGTGGCATTGATCTTTATGATGAGAAGATCGCCATCGCGTTCCAGGATGGTCATGGCTCCTTTGTTTCCTGGAACGAACACAGCCAACTTGGCATAATCTCCCTGAGGGTCATCCACCAGGATATACCCAAGGGTCTCATCTGTTGTGGCGACTGCGAGCATCACGCTTTGCATTTTGCCATCGATCTTTTCCCGCCAGCTACTGGTCACGATCGCGCCTGGAGGAAGATGAAAGCGTCTGTTGGAGATCCCAGTGTCAACCGGTAAATTAAAGTACTGGTCTTCGCCAGGTGTTTGCCTGGTTGGAAGAGGCGTAAGGTAAGCGCCACTTTCGTAATATGCTTTTTCTTCCGCCTCCAAGGTATATGCATAGCCAAACCTGGTGGATATATCGTCCTCAAGCTCAGGGTTGTTCTTTCTGAGTTTTTCCATTTGCTCTATGAAGCGCGCCCAGGGACCTTGAGGCGTTGGTTTTGGCTGACTAATGGCTGACTGTCTTGGTTGCATAAGCAAAACAAAGACGAATATTACGGCAAGGGCCAAAACCAGGATCGCTGCCAATATTTCCTTTTTGTTTGCCATATGGAACTCCTACGTGATAAGAACCATTGAGTGAAGTAATTGTACCCCAGAACAAATACAAGCAATTTAGAATACGTGTTGCTTATTGAATCTGGCTAATTATTTCAGCCGAGCGATGTTTTTGGTTGCCGCGGATGCTGAGCAGGAAAAGGACGAGCATTAGCGCGCTGAGAGCGGCCAGGATGAGCCAGATGAGGGTAAAGTTGCCGATGCCTTCCAGCATCAGGGAGATCAGGGGCACGCCAAGCGCGGTGCCGAGGCTGTTGCCAAACTGGACGCTGCCGTAATATTTGCTGTAACTTTCCTTGCCAAAAAAAGAATTGGTGAGCCATGTCAGGCTGACCGTTCCCATCGAAACGCCAATGCCGAGCAAGAAGACCATCAGGATGAGGAAGGGAGTGTGGTTGGCCAGGATCAGCAGGAGCAAACTGGCGATCATGGTCAGGCCCGCGATGAAGGTCGTCTTTTTGCCGCCAAGACGGTCATAAAGGCTTCCCAAAATGAACTTTCCGAGCACCATGCTCCCCGAGTAGGCGGAGGTGACCAGAGAAACTTTGTTGACAGAGAATTGGATATCCTTCATGTAAGAAGGCAGGTTTGCCAGCATGCCAGCGCCGGTCACACCGGTCAGAAAGGCTGCGCCGAGCAAAGCCCAGAACCAGGCGGTGCTCCACGCGCTTTTTTCGTCAGTTTTGCCTGTGGTTTGGATGGCTGGACGAGGTTTGATCTGGTCTTTGGTGAAGTGCGTTACCAAAAAGGCGCTGGGTAAGGCGACGACGAAGACAACGATCGCCAGCAAGCGGTAACCAGCCTGCCAGCTTTGGGTGTTGATGATCTTATTGACAATGGGGTTGAGGATCATCGCGCCCATACCGCTGCCGGCTAACGCCAGACTAAGCGCGAGGCCGGTGTTTTTGGTGAAATAGCGCGTGATGATGGTGGAAACGGGAATGATCGAGACGCCGCCATAAAGCAACCCAACCGCGCAGGCCAGCAGGTAAAAATGATAGAGTTTTTGGGCGGCTGAAAAGCCAATAAAGCTTAGCCCCAGACCGAGGAGTCCGAGCATCAACGGAAGCTGGATGGCATGTTTTTGATAGAAGAAACCCCAGAACAGCGCGGCGAGCATGGCGGAAAGCGCGGTGATCGTGCCGGTGAGGGCAAAGGCGGAACGGCTGACGCCAATTTCGACCGAAACGACGGGGTAAAAGAGCGAAAGGACCAGGATGACGATCCCCATCGTGGTCGCCATGATCATGACGCAGCAAAAGAGCACCAGCAGGTCTTTGGCCTGGAAACGCTGTTTTTCCATAGAACTTGATTGTAAACGAGAATGGGTAAAAAATGGATTCGGGCAAGGCAATTGCAGACCTGGAATAAGGATACTTGTTTCTCCTCTCACTTTGGTATCCCAGAGTAGATATACCGCCATGCGGCTGTAGCCCTTCAACCTGAGAACCAGAGCGCAGGCAGTTCGCCAATATACCCCTCATCCGCCCTTCGGGCACCTTCTCCCAAGGGCGAAGGCTATATAGGTCTTAAGCCTTCTCCTTGCCCTGGGGCTTTTCCAGGGCAAAGGAGAAGGGGGACCACGAAGTGGTGGATGAGGAAATTAAGGTGATTTACGGTTTAGAAGTTGGACTCTTTCCTCGACCGTTTCCTTGATGATCTCACATACCCGAAGAAAGCCTTCGTCGATATCTTTATTCGTAAACCGGAGGATCCGGTAACCCAACTCACTCAGATGTTTGTCCCGGATGGCGTCTTTTTTTGCCATTTCATCCTCAAAATGTTGCCAACCATCGATCTCGATAACAAGTTTGGCTTGTGTGCAGCTGAAATCCACGACGAAGTTGTCAATAACTCTTTGTCTATGGAATTGGAACTCTGCTGTCCGCAGGAAGTCATACCAAAGATGCTTTTCCTGTTTGGTCATGTTTTTCCTAAGCTGGCGGGAATAAGTTTTCATGTGTTCAGGGAGTGGTTTGGGCATGTGAGGATTATATTTTTAATTATGCTTACGTGCCTCTTAAATTTGGTGCCCTACAGAGCGCGAGCAGTCCGCCCTGCATTCACTTTGTTTCGATCATAATGGTTACCCCTCATCCGCCCTGCGGCCACCTTCTCCCGAGCGGAGAAGGCTTTTGGCAGCACCAATCCTTCAGTCTGTATCCAGGGCATTAGGGGAGAAGTCATTTCCTTCAACCTAGGAACCTCAGGTTCAAGGAATTCATCCAGCGGACACTATCCTAACTGCCCCTCACTCTGGTGCCCAGAGTAGACAGTCCACCCTTAGGCACTTTCTTCAGCATCCCTGTGATTCAGCTATAATTAAAGTCCTATGACATCAGGAAACAGGATGAGAAACAAGAGAAATCTACTCATTATCGCCTGGCTGGTATTGATCTTGCTCAGCGTTTCGGTTGGGCAAGGCGATGCCGCCGGGCTGACGCAGGATGAGCCGCCTGCTCAGGGCGTGCCGACACAGGTGCCGACTTTGCCGGTCGAGCTGTATCAATTCACCGCCACGCCGGGGCTGGACGGCGGAATCAGGCATGTCGTTCTGGAAGGTCAGTTCTTATATAACATTGTCGAGTTGTACGGCGTCAGCCTGGATACGATCCTTGCGCTCAACGGCCTGACCGCTGATTCGGTAATTCACCCCGGAGATGTTCTCATCATCGTCAAAGGCGGCGATCTGCCACTGGAGACGCCAACATCCGAAGCGGATCTGGTGAAATCGACCCCATCGCCGACCGCGACCAAAGATGTTTTGGATCAACTGATTCTGCCTGAAGAAAGCACGCCAGAACCAGACCCTCAGGAAAAAGTCGGTTTCTTCGAGCGCGTTTTTTCGAGCAAGGCCAAATTTCTGGCCTTAGGAGTGCTGGCTTTGGTCGCCTTTGGCGTCGTTTTGCTGATCATCAGCTCGCGAAGGATCCGATAGAGCCTCTTCCGCTATACTTTCGCTTTTCTCTTTTCCGGCGAAAAGCTCGCTCAGACAGTTAAGCGCATCATTTTTGATCAGTTCCGCCTTCTGAGGGTGGGTGAGTTGCTTTATTCTGATCTCGCGTTTGAGCGTTGCGCTCAGATCGGGCGTTTCCTCGACATAAACCAGGCTGCAGGGGCCGTTCATGCGCGTGAAGCGGGCGCCTTTGCCCTTATTGTGCATTTTGAGCCGCCGCAAAGGGTCGGTGCTCCATCCGGTGTAATACTGACCGTTGGCGCATTCAAGCATGTAAACAAAGAAAGGCATAAGTGGGCTCAGGCACCGATCAGGAAGCGCACGATCGCCATGAGCGGTTTGCGGACGACGATCCCAATAAGGTCGAAACCAACTCTGGGCCCGACAATGACCAGTGCGAGCAGAATATAAGGCCCATACTGGCGTATGGTTTGGAAGGTGCCCTGCCAGGAACGCGGAAGCAGATATTCGAGCACCTTTTCGCCGTCCAGGGGCGCCAGCGGGATCATGTTAAAGAGGAAAAGAGCAACGTTGGTGTAGATGAATTCGACCAAAAAGTAGCCAGGAGTTGGCAGAAAGCTGGTTGCCTGAAGCGTGGTCGGGAAAAGCCCCAGTCGCAGGGGGATCGCCGCCAGGATCGCCAGCAGGAGGTTCGAGAGCGGGCCCGCGACCGAGACGAACATCACGCCAGCGCTGTTGTTGCGGCGAATGGTGTAGGGGTTGATCGGCACAGGTTTGGCCCAGCCAAAGCCAGCCAAAAGCAGCATGAGCGAACCCATTGGGTCAAGATGGCGGAGGGGGTTGAGGCTCAGGCGGCCGGCTTGTTCGGGGGTGTTATCGCCAAAGCGGGTGGCGACCCAGGCGTGCGAGAATTCGTGGATGGTAAAAGCGATGATCAGGGTGATAACGCGTGCGATCAGGGTGGCAGGAGAAAGATTCATCATGATATTTTGCCTTCCGTTGGCGAAGGAATTATAACACGGCGGTATAATCGGGTTATGAGTGATGAAAAGGATTTGACTGGTTCCGATGTCAACCCTGATGGGGTTGATTATGAAGCAGTCTGGGCATCCGTCCCCGCGGGGGATGTGGGCCTGGGTGACCGCGTGCGATTGCGCAAAGCGCATCCCTGCGGCGGATTTGACTGGGAGGTTGTACGCCTCGGGGCGGATATCGGGCTAGTCTGCCTGAAGTGTGGGCACAAGGTCTTTTTGTCGCGGCGGGAGCTGCAGCGGCGGATGAAAACTCATTTTCCGAAAGAGTGAGTTATGTTGGGATGGCGTTGCGCGAATGGACAGAAGGCCATGCAGGAACCTGTCAATCATAGAGTGTACCGTAGTAGTTTGATCCGGCAAGATTTGATCGAATTCAACGCAATATGTTGAATTAGGTAATATTTAATCGGATTTAATATGCCGGATTCAACTACAGAATCCGGCCTACGTGGCGACAGACCCACCCCCTTTAATCCCCCTCCCTCGAGGGGGGTTGGTTATGTTTTTCCGACGTTTAGCATATATCGTAGGTCGGGTTGCGCGGTTCAACCCGACATTATCGCTATGTAATCCAGTTGCCAAGATCTCCGGGAGAAGGCTTGTTAGACTGTTCAGAATTGGGTTTTGACAATTATCCCCTCATCTACCCTACCAAGGGAGTCGTCGAATTGAAATTGCCCAAATCGGGCAATTTCAATTTCGACCTACAACCATTCGACCTACAACCATTCGACCTACAAACATTCGACCTACAAACATCCGAATTACAAACATCCGAATTACAAATAAACGCCCATAAGTAAACGGCCCACAAACATTCAACCTGTTGATCTTCGACCTGCGATAAATCCAACCATCTTATTAATAAGGTACAATCGAGGGCATGAAAATTAAACGTTGGCATATTTGGTTGGGGGTGGCTGTTAGCGCCGTCTTCCTCTGGCTTGCCTTTCAGAAAGTCGATTTCGGGATGGTTTGGGAACAGTTGAAATCCGCCAATCTGGCTTATGTAGCGCTGGGGATATTCTTCTATTTTATTACCCTGATCCTGCGCACCTGGCGCTGGCAGCTGCTTTTATTACCGATCAAAAAGCTGCCGCTAAAGGGACTCTTTTCCATCCTCTCCGCCGGTTATATGGCAAACAACATCTTCCCCGCACGGGCAGGCGACGTTTTGCGCACGGTGCTTTTGCGCAAAAATGACGAGGTGCCCATCTCGGGTTCCCTCGCCACCATTATTGTTGAAAAACTCTTTGACGGCATTTCAATTTTGATGCTGGTTTTCCTGAACCTCAAACAACTGACCCAGTTTGCCAGCAATAACACGTGGATCGCTTTCATCGAAAAATCAGCTTTCTGGGCGGGAGTGGCTTTTGTTTTGATCCTGCTGGTCTTCCTTGGGATGGTACTTATGCCTGAAAAGGCCGAACAGCTTTCCGGTTTTCTGATTGATCGCCTTCTACCGGAAAAGATCCGCAAGCCGGTCAAAGGCATTATCAGCAAGTTCACTGATGGGCTCAGGATATTGCGATCGCCCTTTCAGTCATTGCTGGTGATGGCGATCTCGATCGCGATCTGGGTGGTTGAAGCAGGCTTATATTGGGGCGTGCTTAAGGCAATGGGTTTTGAGCTAAATTTCCAAGGCATTCTACTGATCGTTGGGATCGTCAATCTGGTGCTGCTGGTGCCTGCCGCGCCTGGTGGTTTGGGCACCTTTGATGCTGCCACCAAGGCGATGATGGAAGGGTTTGGATTCAATCCGTCCGATGCGCTTAGCTATGCCCTGATGCTGCGCGTAGCCTTATGGCTGCCGGTGACGCTGCTGGGCGCGTTTTTCTTTGTCAAAGAAGGTTTCAGCCTGAGCAGCGACCTCAAGAGCATGCAGGAAGAATATAAGGAAGAGGACACGCGCCAGCATGAATAGGCGCAGAACGAGAGGACTTCATGGAAAAAACAAGGAAAATTGCCATAGTTGGCGCGGGTTTCGCGGGTTTGAGCGCTGCTTTTGACCTCAGGAAACTGGGTCACGATGTGGTCCTGTTTGAGGCGAGCGATATCCCCGGCGGACTGGCCTCTGGTTTTAAGGAACCGCACTGGGATTGGTCGGTGGAACGTTTTTACCATCACTGGTTCCAAAGCGACGCGCATCTTTTGGGTTTGATCGAAGAACTGGGTTTATCCGATGAGGTCATTTACCCGAAACCGGTCAGCGTAATGTACCACAAAGGCAAGTTTTACCCCTTTGATTCCATCCTTTCTGCTTTGCTATATCCTGGGCTGGGCTGGGGCATTCACAAGATCCGTTTTGGCCTGGTCGGGCTGTATTTGCGTTTTACCAAGAACTGGCAGGCTTTTGAAAAGGTCACAACCGATGAGTGGATGCGCAAAAAAGCAGGCAATTTTGCCTTTGAAAGTATGTGGAAGCCGATGTTGGACGGTAAGTTCGGCGAAAACTGGGCTGATAAGGTCAGCATGGCCTGGATGTGGGCGCGTTTGCATGTGCGGACAACACGCCTGGGCAACTTTGTGGGCGGTTTTCAACGCTTTTTGGACTTGTTCGCGGAACGATTGCAAAGCGACGGCGTGGATCTGCGCTACAACACGGCTGTGGAAGAAATTCGAAAGAATGCGGATGGTGGTTTGACAGTTCAGTTTGGGCAGGGGCAGACTGAGCGGTTTGATCAGGTTTTGGTGACGCTCTCCCCCGGCGCGATGACGAAGCTGGCGCCGGAACTGCCTGAAGACTATCTGGCTGGGCTGCTGAACCTCAAGCATATGGGCGCCCTGGTGCTGACGATCTCGCTGAACAAGCCGCTATCACCGGATGGTTATTACTGGTACAACATTCCCAAAAAAGCTGGCTATCCCTTCCTGTCGTTGGTGGAACATACCAACTTTTTGAAGCCGGAATACTTTGGCGGTGACCATATCATTTATATCGGCGATTATCTCGAAAAAGATCATCCGAATTTCAGCAAGAGCAAGGATGAGCTTCTGGCTGAGTTTTTGCCGCACCTCAAAAAGATCAATCCGCTTTTTGATGAGAGTTGGGTGAAGAAGTCATGGCTAAACAAAACTGAATATGCCCAACCAATTCCCTTGCTGAACCACAGCAAAAATATTCCATCGGTGAAGACTCCGATCGAGGGTTTGTGGTTCGCCAGCATGAGCCAGATCTATCCCTGGGACCGCGGCACGAATTTCGCGGTCGAAATGGGGCGCTGGGTGGCAAAATTGATACACGAAGAATAACAGGCTTTGGCGTGTAGCTTTAAGATTGTTAAAATCCTAATGCCAAACTGTGTATCACTATCAGATATTTTTTAGCTTTAAGAAGCATCTGAATACGCTCCAAAATCGCCCCTAATACAAGGATTATGTATATAAAAATGACTATACATACCCATATATGGCGGTTGAGGTAAGCGTTTGATTCTGCTAATTAGGGTTTAGCATGGATGTTCTGAAAAACGGCGCAAGGACTGTAAAAAACAAAAAGAAGGGGATTTAATCTAATCTTAAAGAATCGTCATTTTTTAAGAGTCAGGGAGTAAAATCAGGCTCTTCAGGTGATAGAATTTGGGCATTCACTTAGTCAAACAAATTTGTACTATGATGAGTGATGAGGGAAATCGTTTTGAGAAACACCGGTCACATTTTTTAACGTCGGTGAAAGAGATTGTGAAATGAGGATTTAGGAGTAACGGCATGAATGCTGAACAGGCATGGCAGGCAACAATCGGACAATTACAAATGGAGCTTAGCAAAGCTTCTTTTGATACCTGGGTAAAGAACACGCAGCTGATCTCGTATGAGAACGAGTCCGGCACCTTTGCCCTGGGTACCGGTAACGCCTATGCCTGTGACTGGCTGGACAGCCGCCTGAAGAGCACTGTGGTCAACAAACTTAGCGGCATGATGGCTCGCCCTGTCAGTGTGGAATTCAAGGTCTGGGCGCCTCCGCAGGTCGAGAAACAGGAAGAAACGGTTTCGATCCCCAAAAAAGAAAAACCCGTCGAAAAAGACCTCTATGACACGCAGCTGAATCCGCGCTATCGCTTTGATAATTTCGTGGTTGGTCCTGCCAACCGGTTGGCGCATGCCGCTTGTCAGGCTGTGGTCGATAACCCGGCCCACGCTTACAACCCGTTGTTCATTTACAGCAGCGTTGGCCTGGGCAAGACCCACATGCTGCATGCCATTGGCAACGCGATCGTGCAGCAGGGAAAGCAGGTCTTGTATGTTTCTTCTGAAGAATTTACCAATGACCTGGTGCAGGCGATCCGCACCAAGACAACGGCAGCCTTCCGCGAGAAATATCGCCAGGTGGATGTCCTTTTGATCGATGATATCCAGTTCATCGCCGGGAAGGATTCGACCCAGGAAGAATTCTTCCACACGTTCAACGCGCTTTACGGGCAGGACAAGCAGATTGTGATGACCTCCGACCGCTCGCCCAAAGCGATGAGCACACTGGAAGAACGCCTGCGTTCCCGCTTTGAATGGGGGCTGACGGTGGATATGCAGGCGCCTGATTATGAGACCCGACTGGCGATCCTGCACAGCAAGGCCGAGAAAACCGGCATGGATGTGCCGGAAGAGGTGTGTGAACGAATCGCCAAACTGGTGCAGACCAACGTGCGCGAGCTGGAGGGCGCCTGGAACCGCGTTCTGGCATTCGCGCAGCTGAGCGGTAAGCAGCTCACTTTACAATTGACCGAGCGCGCTTTGGCGGACTTTTTGCCCCAGCCCAGCAGCATCACGCCTGAATATGTGATCGAGACCGTGGCGGACTTTTTCGGAGTTAATCGCAGTGGTTTGATCGGCAAAAGCCGCGCGCGCGATATCGCTTTTCCCCGTCAGGTCGCGATGTATTTGATGCGGGAACTGGGGGATCTTTCGCTGCCGCGCATTGGTGATGAATTGGGCGGGCGCGACCATACCACGGTCATGTACGCCTGTGAGAAGGTGGCGGAACTGATCGAAACCGACGACCGCATCCGCAGGCAGATTTTGCAGCTGAAGGGTCAGCTGCAAAGCCAGGCAGTGTGTGTGTAATTTTTTACAAAATTCGTAATTAGTCGGATGAGCCTTATATGAAACGATCAATGATCGCTCTTTTTTGAGTCTGTCCATCCGCATCCCAATGTTAAATGTAGAGGTTTCCCTTACCAGGGGTAAAAGGTAGAGACCAGGTGCCGGAAGGGGTATTGAGAGATGAATGTGTTCCATATTCATCTCTCAATCCGACAAAAAAACACCATCTCAATCTATAGATATCCTAAAAAATCTTTGCCCTGTATTATTCTTCCTCTATCAATATCGACATTTCCGGGTCGATGACGGTCAGTTCGCCCCAGTTGGTGCCGACGCGGGCTTCGGTCACCAGGGGTACTAAGAGCTCAAAGGCGCTTTCCATGACCTGTTTGACCAGGCGGGTTGCTGCTTCGATCTCTTCATCCGGCACCTCGAAGATCAGCTCGTCGTGCACCTGCAACAACATACGGGTTTTTAGGCTAGCCTCTTTCAAAGCGGATGGCAGGCGGATCATGGCTAACTTGATGATGTCGGCAGCGGTTCCCTGGACGGGCGCGTTGATCGCCTCGCGTTCTTCCCGTTGGCGGATCATGTAATTTGTGCCGGCAGCCAGCGCCGGGAAGTAGCGCCTGCGCCCCAAAAGCGTTTCCACATAGCCTTGTTTGGTTGCCTGAAGGCGGGTGTTGTCCAGCCATTTTTTGACGCCGGGGAATTCCTTGAAATATTCGCGCACGAAGTTTTCTGCCTCTGCCAGCAGGAGGTCGGTGGTGCGGGTCAGCCCAAAGGGGCTCATGCCGTAGATCAGACCGAAGTTGATTGCCTTGGCATGACGGCGCTGCTGTTTGCTGACCTCGCTCAGCGGGATGTTCTCGATCGCGGCGGCTGTGGTGGCATGGATATCCTGTCCCTCATGGAAGGCTTTCATCATGGCTTCATCCTGCGCCAGATGGGCGACGATGCGCAGCTCGATCTGAGAATAATCAACCGCCAGCAATTTTGTGCCAGGAGCGGCAATAAAACCCTGCCTGACCCTTCTGCCCAGATCGGTACGGGTGGGGATGTTCTGCAGGTTCGGGTTTTGCGAAGCAACGCGCCCTGTCACGGTTCCGGTTTGGTTAAGCGTTGTGTGAACCCGTCCGGTTTTGGGGTTCACCTGCATGGGCAGCGCGTCAACGTAAGTTGAGAGCAGCTTGGAAAGCTCGCGATATTCGAGGATGGTATCGACCAGCTCATGTTTGCCGCGCATGCTCTCCAGGACTTCCGCGGAGGTGGAATATTTGCCGCTGCTGGTCTTTTTGGCGCCAGCGGGGGGATTCAGCGCCAGTCTTTCAAAGAGAATGTCAGAAAGCTGCTGGGTGGAGTTGAGATTAAAGCTTTCTCCTGCCAGTTGATGGGCTTTTTGGGTCAGATGATCGATCTCGGCAGTCAGTTCTTTTGAGAACTTATCAAAGAACGGCTCGTCCAACAAAACGCCAGCTTCTTCCATATCCGCCAGGATGGGGATCAGCTTGTTTTCGACCTCCTGATAAAGCTTTAGGGATTCCCGCGCCTTCAAATCTTCCTCAAGCAAAGGCACAAGCCGCAAGGTCATGACCGCGTCGGCGGCTGCGTATGGCGCGGCTTTCGAGATCGGTACAGCCGCCATGCTGATCTGGTTTTTGCCCTTGCCGATCAGCTCTTCGATCTCGGTCATCTCGACACCCAGGCGAATCTGAGCCTGCGCTTTTAGCCCGAGATTGCGGGAAGCAGGGTCGATCAGCCATTCGGCGATCATGGTGTCGAAGGCAATGGGATCGACGTCGAAGCCTGCCTGGTGGAGGGTGATCAGGTCGAACTTGGCATTGTGGGCGACCTTTTCGATCTTCGGGTTGGTGAGAATGGGACTGAGAGCTGTTTTGACTTCTGCCAGGCTCAGTTGCTTTCCGGTAAGATGCCCGACCGGGATGTAAAAGCCCTTATCCGGGCTGCCCGCCAGCGAGATGCCGACCAAGTCATCGCGAATGGGGTCAAGCCCGCTGGTCTCGGTATCAAAAGCGATCCGATCAGCACCCTCAAGCTCGGAAATGCAAGCTTTGAGGCTGCTGGCATCATCAACGATAACGGTTTCAAAGCCTGTATTAGTTGCGTTTGCCGGTGTTTCGATTTTAGTGGGTGTTTCCTGAATTTCATCAAACAAGCTGGCTTGCACGCCCGGACGACCCTGCAGGGAGGGCTTCAGTTTGTTGACGAGCGTCTGGAGGCGGCGGGTGAGGGTGCGGAACTCGAGTTCTTTGAAGAGCTCTTCCACTGCCGCCGGGTCAAAACGGACGGGTTGCGCCTGTTCAAGGTCGAGAATGACAGGCAGATCAGTACGGATGCGTGCCAGATCCTGGCTCAGATAGGCGGCCTCATGCCCCGTAGTGAGCGGTTTTTTGGGTCTGCCTGAAATTTCGTCAAGGTTCGCGAAGATATTGTCAAGCGTGTCATACTTTTTCAGCAACTCGACTGCGGTTTTCTCACCGATCCCGGGCACGCCGGGGATGTTGTCCGAGGCATCCCCAACCAGCGCTTTGTAGTCAACGATCTGGTCGGGGCGCACGCCCATTTTGATAACGACATCTTCAGGGAAATAAACTTCATCCTGCCCTGTTCGGCGATTGGGGAGCGAAACGACCACGCTTTCGGTCACCAACTGGAGCATATCGCGGTCTCCTGTCACAATTTTGACCGCCAGTCCTTTTTCCTCATTCGCCCAGCGCGCCAGACTGCCAATGACATCATCAGCTTCGTAGTTGTCGATCTCGATGCGGGGGATGTTGAAGCAATCGACCATCTCACGAATACGCTCGATCTGGACGCGCAGATCATCCGGCATTTTCGCGCGGGTGCCTTTGTAATCCTGGTACATTTCATGCCTGAAAGTGCGGCCGGTATCAAAGCTGATGGCGACATAGTCGGGCTCTTCCTGTTCGAAGAGGCGGATCAGGCGGTTGGCAAAGCCATAAACGCCGGCGGTCGGTTCGCCGGAGGAGGTTGTGAAATTGGTCGCGCCGCCCGAGGTGAGGGCGTAGTAGGCGCGGTAGGCGATGGCGTGACCATCGAGTAGATAAAGGACTTTTGGCATAGTAACTCCTTGCGATAGCAGGTATGGGATTAGTATACCTTGTCGAGGGTAGGCGTGCAGGGATTTGCTTATGGGTTGACCGTGATCGGCTGGGTTATGCCTTGGGCGCGACGCGGGGTGGATTTGAGGTCATCAGCGCTCAATGCCAAAACGGCTTCGGTCAATGGGTCCGGATCGGAAAGCTGGCTGAGGATTGTATGAATTTTCTCTTGTTCTTCTTCCAGGGTTTGGATGGTGGTTTCGGCAGAATATGTGAGGAAAAGGATTTCACTTTCGGTGAGACGTTCGATCAGCACAAAGTGAGGCTCGGAATCTGGTGAGAAGAGGTGGAAGCGAGCGTTTTTCGGTGATCGCGCGTGAATTCTGGCGTAAGTCCTCCAGGCGCTGATGTTTGGGCTGTCCTGGTCGGGTTCGATCAATAACTCCTCATCGCGGCATAAAATCGCCTGCTCCGCTTGCGTTTGAGCAAGCATTTTTTTGAGAAGCTTAGAGTTAAATTGAACGCTCATTTCTTTTCCTTGCCTAAGTTTAACATCGCTGCTGGGTCTCGGCAAGGAAAGACACTGAATAATTTAATTAATTCTCAGGTTTTAAAACCATTCTTTCCTGGCTTAAAGTGTATGGCTATTCTTCAAATTTGGAGCAATAAACCATACTTAAAACTTATCATAAACCCCTGGCAGCGGGCCGTTGTAAACGATCATCCCGATGCAAAGTATCAGAAGGAGCAGCAATAAGAGGATGTCAGCGAGCACAATAAGCCAATACCACTGTTGATGCTCCTGGACGAAATCCTTGATCTTTTCTTTCAGCCAGGGATAGACGGGCATGGCGAACAAGATGCCGAAAATCGCGGCAATGAATACTGAATTTTCGAAAATGGGGTAGGGTTTGGTTTGTGAGAATGGAAGAGTCGGGACCTCTCCCTGCAGGCCAAGTAAATTGAGGAGATATCTGTAAACAAAACCGAGGCCCGGCGCCCGAAAAACTAACCATGAAACGCTTATTATTCCCAATGTCCAGATGTGTTGAAGGGGTATCCAGGACTGGGAGATTTTTTTACCGAATTTTGTGTTTTCAATAGCAATTGCTACTCCAAGCATCAAGCCCCAGGCGATAAAATGCTTATCGATGCCGTGCCATAATCCGGTCAGCAAAAAGATGAAAACAGTGATCAACTGGATTGGGAAGCCTTGAATCTTCCTTACCCGAAACTGCAGGGGGATAAAGACGTAGTCCCGAAACCAGGCCCCCAGAGTGATATGCCAGCGCCGCCAGAATTCGGTCACGCTTTTTGAGATGTAAGGATAGTCAAAGTTCTCACTAAGTTTATAGCCCAACATCTGTGCCATGCCAAGTGCCATATCGATCATGCCCGAAAAATCATAATAGATCTGTATTGCTAACAATATTAAGATAAACCAGGCGTGCAAGGTCGGAATTGCGATATTCTTCATAGCGAAGACGGGATCAATGTATCTGACCAGCACGTCAGCGATCAGCACTTTCTTTGCCAAACCCAGAATAAATCTGCGTAAGCCGCGATTTATATTCTCTATATTGACGGCTGGATCATCAAGGCTTGGTTTGAACGCATCATAGCGTTGGATCGGCCCGGAATGCATTTTAGGATAAAACAAGGAATAATTCAAAAACTTAATGGGGTCTTTTTCCACCTCTATGATTTCAGATGAGATGTCCATTTGATATGAGAGCAACTGAAAAATGGTGTAGGATAGCCCCAATGGGAAGATCCATTCAAGCGGACGATCGCCTGTGGTGGGAAGGCTGACTGAAAAGATGTTTTGAAAAGGAAAGGAAAGAGACTGGGTCCATTTGAAGAGAACCAAAAGGCCTATATCAATGACGACGATCATCAATAATGGCCAGTTAAACTTAAGTTCCTTTTCAGTGGCTTTGGCGTTTAGAAACGCAAATCCATAATTAACTCCAGCCAGAAGAAGGTAAAAAAACAGGTAGTAAGGTTGAGTAAGGAACAACCCCCAGATACTTATAAACGCTATCCAATACTTCCGGAACCGTGCTGGAAGGATAAGATTTACCAGAACGACGATTGGCAGGGCAAAGAGGATAAATATCGGGCGGGTATAGTTCATCAGAGTTTGCTGTTGATCGAATTAAGCAAATCGCCTACTGTTTGAAATTTGCGAATTTCTTTTTGATTAAATTCAATTCCAAATTTTTCTTCAATAGCAGAGAGCAGCAGGACGTGCGTCATCGAGTCCCAGCCGACAACATCATTGGCGGTGTAAGCTTCGGTGACGGTTAGCTCATCGTCATCAAACACAACCTGGAAAACTTTCGATAATTCCTCTATACTGATCATTCTTCCTCCATCGTTGACAGATCACCAGGATCTGTTCCATTATAAATTGAACGCAGGTATCTGCGCATCACCTTGCCGCTTCTGTTTTTTGGAATTTTATCCACAGCAATGATCTCAGCAGGCGTGGCGAGAGGAGAAACGCGGTTGGAAACGTATATCTTGATCTTGAGAGCTAATGCAGAGGTTAAGGTGAATTCAGGCTTTAATTTTACGTATGTAACGACCTTTTCCCAAAGCAGTGGGTCTGGCGCGCCAATGACCCCGACATCCGCGATCTCATCCATTTCTAATAAGCAGCTTTCGACCTCAAAGGGGCTTACCAGGTGCCCGGAGGTGTTGATCACATCGTCATCCCGACCCTTGAACCAAAAATAGCCATCTTCATCCATTGATGCCAGGTCACCAGAGAGATAATAACCTCGTTTAAACTTTTCCTGATAAATTTCTGGCTGATTTAGATAGCCCACCAACATCGAATCCCAACCTGATTTCAGCGTCAGCTTGCCGATAGTGTTGGGCGGCAGGTTTTGATAATTCTCATCGAGGATCGCGGCCTGTGTTTGAGAAAGCGGGACTCCCATCGAGCCTGGTTTTATTTTTAATGGAGGGCGATTCGCGATTTGGATCGCACCTGTCTCGGTTTGGAACCAGGTGTCATAAATTTCGTGTTTGAGGACCCTCACGCCCCACCTGTAGATCTCAGGGTTAAGCGGCTCTCCAACAGAGTAAATTCGTTTTAATCGTGACAGGTCTAATCCGCTGTATGTTTCGTCTTCATACTGCATCATCATTCTCAGGACGGTCGGCGCGGTGTAAAGAAGATCAATGTTTTCCCTCTCAATGATACTAAACCAGGTTAAAGGATCAAAAACGCCGCCGTACTGGATCTGTGTCAGACCCCTGGCTAATGGCGCGATGATCCCATAGGAGATGCCTGTCACCCAGGCAGGGTCAGCAGTACACCAGTAAGTGTCTTCGTTAAGCGGTTGATGTACCTCCTCGAAGCTCGACAAAATAGATGCTAAGGCGTTGTGAACGTGCAATACCCCTTTTGGTTTGCCGGTCGAACCGGATGTGTATTGGAGTATGGCGGGGTCGTGAGCGAAGGTTTGAGGTGAAAAATCTATAGACATCTTTTGTATGAGTGACTGGTAATCCACCTGGCAGCCTTCAAGGCTCTCGCCGCCATCCAGCAGAACGATCATTTTTAAGTCAGGAAGCTGATCGATCACCCGCATGAGCTTCGCGGCCATTTTCTTTTTTGTAAAGACGACCCGTGCTTTTGAGTCAGATAAGCGGTCAAATAAGGCTTCTGAGCCAAAATTCGAAAAGAGGGTTCCTGCGATCAATCCCGATTTCAGGATACCCAGAAAAATTTCATAGAACTCAAGGCATTTGGGAAGATAGATAAAAGCCGTGTCACCAATATTGAATTCACAGGTCCGCAAAAGGTTGGCCACCTGATTGCTCTTTGTGTCAAGCTCCATATATGTCAATTCTGCGGCCTGGAGCTGAGGGTCGAGGAACCTGACCGCGACCTTGCTGCCCAATCCCCGATCGACCTGAAAGCTGGTGCAATAATGGCCTATGTTTAATCGCTTTGAGTTTGCTTGCGTCAGTTCGGGAACCATAAAAGTGCGTGGAGACTCCTCTCGGTCATTAATAGAATAATTACATCTGGCTTTTCCGATCTGATCAGATCCATATCTATTTTATAAGAAGAAATAGCAGTTAATTCCCGGAAATTATATTGTAGGAAAGGCTCTGATGAAAAGAATGAGTCTCGAAAAATAAATGCTTTGGGAAGATCGGAAACAATGTTTTCAAAAAAAACGTAACGGATTCCATCAATGTATTCGGTTCTGGATGTGACCTGATCTTTTATGTTGGGAGTTATTACATCATAAGTCGAATGTATATTCAACCAACCAGACATATCGCTTAAGTCGCCGGGCATTGTTTTCGCCTTTGATATTTTGCAGTCATTCAACTCGATCGGTTTAATGGTTGGAAAATCCTTCTGTATGGCCTCGATCATTGCTCTGTAGCCTTCATAGGTTCCCCTTGGGTTCCAATGCGTATCAGTTTCATAATAAACTAATTCATTTCGCTTTAACTCGTTTAACCGTTCTCTGACATCAATGACTTTTACTGTTCCATGTTCCCGTTGAAAATCGATTAATTGTGATAATCTGGATTGGTCCGCAAAGATCGGGATTTCAGGTAACAAATATTCCGGGTAAACAGTGTTCTTGTTCGGTGGAATGATGACATAAAATTTTATCCCCATCTGATCGAGTTCAGCTGCAACGTTATCGAGGTTGTTCTGGATTTTCTGAAGTTCTTCAGATGTAAATGGAATAACATTTTGAAAATCGTCTAAACTGATATTGTTAATGTAAGATAACCAATGGTGATCCTTTGTGTAGGTTTCGTTATAAAACTTGTCCTTCAACACAAAGAAACGGAAGTTCATAGTGAGCTTGTATGTAAATTTCCGCAACATGAAAGTTGTGTCAAAGTCTGATAATTTGTCTTTGAACCTGAAAATACTTAAAGCACAAAATATCACAAAAACAACAGGCAAGAGAGCCCTTGCCATTTTGTTAGGCTTAATTACGTTACCACTCATCAATTTTTATTATACTTTGATTTTGTATGCACTTTTAGAAATTAATCATTTGTTAAACCACAAAAAATACTCTTTTCTCCCTGGATTTTCCTAAAGATTACATAGGAAAATAAAAAAAGGGCGGGTAAAACCACGCCCTTTTTTGTTGTTAGACTTTTGTTTAATCGTGTTTGTTTAACCGTGGATGCCGTGGCCCATGGCGGTTTCGGCGGCTTCGAGGATCGCTTCGGATAAACTCGGGTGAATGTGAACAGAGCGGGCGATTTCTTCCGCGGTCAGTTCGTTGGCTTGTGCCAGCACCAATTCCGGCAGGAGCTCTGAGACTTCGGGGCCCACCAGGGTCGCGCCCAGCAGTTCGCCGTATTTTTCGTCAATGATCACTTTGGCGAAGCCTGTGCCAGCACCCAGCCCCAAAGCCTTACCGTTGGCCATGAAGTTGAAGCGACCGGTCTTGACCGCGAAGCCGGCTTCTTTGGCCTGCGCTTCGGTATAGCCGAAGGAGGCCACCTGTGGGTCGGAGAAGACCGCGCGGGGGATCATACGATAATCCAGCTTGCGTTCTTCCTGCCCAGCGATGTTTTCAGCCGCGATCAAACCCATGGCTGAGGCGGTGTGCGCCAGCAGCAGTTTGCCGGTCAGGTCGCCGATCGCCCAAACGCCGGGAGCGGTAGTTGCCATACGGTCGTCGATGACCACGAAGCCGCGTTTGTCAAGTTCAACACCAGCTTCTTCAAGCCCAATGCCTTTTGAATTGGGTTTAAAGCCAATGGCGACCAGGGTGATTTCGGCCTCAAGCGTTTCTTCACCTTTTTCGTTTTCCACCAGGACGCTGGTTCCATTCTCAGTTTTGGTGATGGATTTGACCTTCGTACCGGCGTAGACCTTGACGCCGCGCTTTTTGAAGGCTTTGGCAAGCTCGTCCGCGGCTTCTTCATCCTCATTCGGGAGGATGTGGGGCAACATTTCGATGATCGAGACATCAACGCCGTATCCACTCCACACTGTCGCGAATTCAACGCCAATCGCGCCGCCGCCGATCACGACTGCGGATTTGGGGAGTTTTTCCTGCAGGATCGCCTGGGAGAAGTCGAGTATTTTTTCGCCGTCAGGCTCCATGCCGGGGATGACGGTGGCATGCGCGCCGGTCGCGAGAATGATGTCTTTTGCCTGGATTTCTTCCTGCCCACCCGCAGTCAGTTCGACGTTAATTTTGCCAGCGCCAGCGAGTTTGGCGGTACCTTCGATGACCTCGATCTTGTTCTTCTTCATCAGGAAACTGATGCCCTTAGTCAGGCGTGAGCTGATCTGGCGGCTGCGTTTGTAGGCGGCGGAGTAATCCAATTCGAGATTATCAAAACTAAAGCCGTATTCTTTCGCGCCGGTGCGCAAGGTGTATGCTATCTCGGCGTTATGAAGTAAAGACTTAGAGGGGATGCAGCCCACGTTCAGACAAACACCGCCCAGCCATTGTTTTTCAATGATCGCGGTTTTCAGACCCAATTGGGACGCGCGAATGGCGGCGACATATCCACCCGGACCAGCTCCAACGACAACAACATCAAATTCTTTCATTTTCACTCCTGATTTCTATTTTATATATGGCCAACTCTGAGTTTATCAAAAGTCAGCACTAAGACTTGATCTACCTTTATAAATATATTTGAAAAGTTCAACTTCTCAGTAGCCCAGTTGCCCGCGCAGGGATTCGTCATTGTCAATGTATTCCTGTACCTTGATCACGCGGTAAGTATCTTTGTCATCACGAATATAGACTGTTTCGATACCGGCGTTGATGATCATCCTTTTGCACATTGAACAGGGATTGGCGTTTTTGACATAATTGCCGTTATCCTTCAGGTCGATACCCGTGAGATAAATGGCGCTGCCAAGCATGCGTTCCCGCGAGGCGCTGATGATGGCGTTGGCTTCGGCATGCACACTGCGGCAAAGCTCATAGCGTTCTCCCCGCGGCACGTTGAGCTGTTCGCGGATGCAATAGCCGAGATCGATGCAGTTGGAGCGGCTGCGCGGGGCGCCGACATAGCCTGTGGCGACCACCTCGTCGTTTTTGACGATCACCGCGCCGTATTGTTTTCGCAGGCAGGTGCCTCGCTGCGAGACCACTTCTGCCAGATCGAGATAATAATTTACTTTGTCACGTCTGTTCATCCGAATCCACTTTCTTTCAGGCAATACAAAAAATCTGGAAATGATCCATCTTCCAAGCCTAATGATATCACCTCAAAGCGCTTGTGATGGGCGAATTTGCAAGATAATTTTTCTGGGTCGAATAATTCTTTTCATGGTTAATTCTGAATTAACAAACAAGGATTTAGGCGAATATGCTATACTTTATCCATGAAAAACACGGCCGTTAATATGGATCAGCGAGGTGCGCGGTGAGCGCCTTAAACAGAACGGACTTGTTCGCTCTTGGTCTTTTCTTGTTAACGATTGTGGTCATTCTCATTGCCAGTCTTATTAAAAATCGCAAACACACGCTGGATGCCCCTCAGGCTTATGAAGGCATTGATACTCTAATGCATCGTTCTTCGGAAGAGGGCAAATCGCTTTTGATCGGTTTGGGAGAAGGCTTTTCGGGGCTCGGTTCCGGTTTAGGGGACGTGACAGGGTTGATGGTGGAAAAGACGCTCATGAACCGGGTTGTGTTTAATGATCGTCCGGCTCAGTCGTTCTCCTCGGACGGCGCTTTGTCCTGTATCAGCCACGCGATCGTCCACGGCGCTTACAAGGACGCTCTGGCGAGCGAGTTGTTCCGCCCTGAATACAACCAACTGACTGGTCTGAGCGGTTTTTCTGGTTTGGCTGGCATCCTCCCCGAGCTAAGCCGAAGCGATAACGCTGGTCTGGTGCTGGTGGGCGCCTTCAGGCCCGAAAACCTGATCATCGCTGATCTGGCGGAGCGTCAGAACATCCCGACCATTGTGGCGAGTGGGTCGCTGCCCACGCAGGCCGCGTTTTTCACCAGCCAGGCAGACCTTGCCTTGGGGGAAGATTATTACCTGCCCGCGGTGGGAAAGCAAAGCTACACTCAGCAATCCGCTTTCGTTCTGAATTGGCTGCGAACGCTGCTTGCTGTTGGGCTGGTTCTGGCCGCGATCTTAAAATTGAGTGGGGTGATCCCATGAAAGACCGTCAGGGGATCATTGTCATTGCGCTCGCGGGCATTCTCTTTTTGCTGGCGCTCTTTTTCCAACCCAAAACGTCCGCAATTCTCAATGTGATCATCAATTGGACGATCGTCCTTTCCTCCGTCGCGCTTTTGCTGGCGGTCGCTCGCTTGATCACCACCCACATGCGCCATATCGCGGTTGGTCGGCGCGGATTTCTGTTTAGCCTTGTCTTTTTTGCTGCCTTTGCGGCTGCTTTTATCGGCGGCATGTTCATGGGCGAAGGAAACCCTGAATATCTGAAATGGATCCACGCGATCCAATTGCCGTTGGAAACCGCGCTTCTGGGGCTTCTGGCCCTTGTCATGATGAGCCTGGCGGTCAAAGTCTTTCGGGAAAGGGGTTGGTCGGTTTTGACCATCTCTTTTGGGACCAGCGCCTTATTCTTCCTGTTCTTGAATCTTGGCTTCCTGAAATCTGGCGTAAATCCCGGCCTGGATCGCTTCGTTATTGCTCTTAAAAGCCTGCCGGTCATTGGCGCAAGGGGTTTGTTGATCGGAGTTGCTCTGGGGACATTGGTGATGGGCCTGCGCGTTTTGTTTGGTCAGGTGGTGGAAAATGAGTGACCCGGCTGATCAATTCCAGATCTGCCCACATTGTGGGCAGGAGAACGCCACTCATTCGCTCAAATGCATTCGCTGCGGCGAGATGCTGGAAGATATGTTTGTCATTGAGGGGCTTGATGAAAAGACCGGGCAGGAAGACGTTGAAGAAGAGCTTTCGCCTGAAACAATGTCGCTTGTTTTAGACTCTCTTGAAAACCATCCCCTGCTGGAAGACGCAAAAACCGATCCAGAGGAGCAGTCCTCGTTGGAAGAGGAAAAAGAGCTTGAGGATCCGCGTCGGGAAGCGACTGAAGACGTGCCGGATTGGCTGGAACGCGTGCGGCAGCGCGCGCGGGAAGAGGAAGCCGGGGGTGAGCTTGCCAAAGGAGTCCAGGCAATGGACGCCAAACGCGAGGCTGAGGGGCGCGCTCAGGTGGATCAGGCTTTTGATGACATGCTGCAGCGGATTCGCGACGAAGCGGAACGTGAGCGCCAGAAAGCGCGCCGGACGAGCGCGGAGTTGGTCGATAAAAACGGCGATCCGGAATGGCTCAAGCGCATTCGCGAGCTGAATATCGAACGCGAGGATGACACGCGGCAGCTGCATTCTTCCGCGTCAGGCGGGGATGAACTGGACAGAGAATGGACGGAAGAAGAATTGCGGGAATTGCTTCGCCGCGAGATCGGCGCGCAATACATAGAAGAACAGGTGCTTGAGGATCTTGCGCCATTCTCTCAAACAGAGCCTGAAATTCCGCAGGATGAGGATGAGCCCGAATCCGATACGGAATCCGAAGCGGCGGAGATCGATCCGAACGAATTTCATAACATCCCTGAGGACGATTTCGACGTCCTGCCGATCTTGAAAAGGGTGTCTGAAGAACAAGCCGCGCCCGGGGAACAAATCACAGAAGAAGAAACTGTTGAAGAAACAAAAACAACTGAAGAAGTAGAAGAATTAGAGGCGGAAGAACCTGATGCATTTCAGGATGATCCATCTGACAGCGTAGAAACGGTTTCTGAAGAAGCCTTGCAGGACGAAGAGCCATGCGAAGAAATTGAACCAGAAGCAGAACAAGCCCCGGACGAAGGGCAGGCTGAGACCGAAGCGGAGATGGGGCTTGAAGAGAAAGGTGCCGCGGACGAAGTTGATGTTGAAGAACCTGCTGTAGAAGAGGCAAAAGAATTAATTGTTCCAGAGGTCGAAGATGAGCAGAAAAGCCTGACGGAAGCAGAGCCGACCGAGGAGTTTCTGGCGGATCTGATCCTGCTGCGCGATCAACGGGAACGCGCTCAGGTGTTGAGCAATATCATTGAGCAGGAAGGCAGGCGGACGCTCTCGGTTCTGCATGAGAAAAAGCCGCAGGGCAAACTGGGACGTTTGATCCTGGCGCTGCTACTGATCGCGGGGATCATCATCGCGCTGATCTTAGGCCCGGCACAGGGCATTGCCACGCCTGAAGATCCGGCGGCCGCTCTCTTTAGCGAAAAACTCTCGCAACTTAAATCAGGGGATTCGGTGTTGGTCGTTTTGGACTATCAGGCCGCCAGCAGCACGGAAATTGAAGCGCTCACCAGGCCGATCCTGAAAGCCCTGCGGGAAAACGGTGTTGACATCAGAATGGTGACTGCCCAGCCAAACGATCTGTGGCTGGCAGGCGCCTTTTTTGATGAGGATACCGACATGCCTGAAATTGACTTCGTTCCCGGTGGAGCTTTGGGCTACCTCGCCTTTGGCGTTGGAACAAAGCCAGCCTGGGGCGCGACCCCGATCGAGAAACTTGTTAGCAACGGACGGGAAATCTTTACTAAAAGTGATCACATTTTGCTGGTCAGTGACTCGTTTGAGTTCCTGCGCAGCTGGCTGGAGCAGATCGCGCCCTGGCAGGCGGAAATACCCGTTTCTGCCATCAGCACTGGCACGAACAGCGCGGTCTTGCTGCCGTATTTTGAATCAAATCAGCTGCAGGGCTATTTGGCGGGTTTGGCAGACAGCCCGGAACAGATCGTTCATCAGCGCGCCTGGCAGGTTGGAATGCTTTTAATGATGATCGCCCTGATTTTGGGGATCATCACCAAACTGGACGTGGACGCGACCCACAGGGAGGAAAAGCGCGATGCCGAAGCTTGATCTCCTGCTGATGTTTGCCGGTGTGGTGCTGAGCCTGATGGTTTTCAGCTACCTGCTGGGTGACAAGCTCTTCTTCGGTATCTCGATGTATCTGCTGGTCGGTGTCACCACCGGATATGCGGCGGTTGTACTTCTGAAACGGGTTTTGCTGCCGATGCTGGTCATGCCGCTGATGGACCTGCCGACCATACCAGGTTTGTTAGCCCTGGCGCCTTTGCTTTTGAGCTTGCTTCTGGTCTGGTCCCTATTCAAAAAGTCATCCAAGCTCGCTGCTTTACCCTTAAATATCCTGACCGGAATTCTGCTGGCAATCGCCATTTTCGGGATCGTAAGAGGGACGCTGGCGCCGCAGCTGTTGAGCATTGTGGATGCCTTTGACCCCAAACTGGTCGTGAAGGGGAATATGCCAAACTGGACGGCTATTTTTGAAGCCTTTATGATGCTTCTTGGCGTCATTTCTGTTCTGTTCTTCTTCCACCATCGCAATAAACGGGACAAGGTCTACGAGAGCCCGCGACCATGGATGGAAGGCATAAAAGTGGTTGGTCAGATGTTTGTTGGCATTACTTTTGGCGCTGTCTTTGTGGGCTTGTTCAGCACCGGATTGATCGCTTTGATCGCGAGTCTGGAACGCATCATTGATTTTGTGAGATTGTGGTTGTAGAGGAGCGATGACGAAGAACTATTTAGCCGTTGATATCTCTCCCCAACAATATCAGAGTTGGTTTTTTAGTGATCATTCCGGCCGCTTCGCGCTGGAAGGCTACGGCAGGCAGCATGGCGAAGCGGATGATATTCAAGCTTTGTTGACAGCTTTGGCTGATCTGGAAGCTCAGACCGGTGTGAGACTGGTCAATCCGGGCGGCAGGTTCAATTTTAACGATCAGGTTGAAGATGGATTGGAAAGAGTCGGTCTGACTTTCAGCGCGGGAGCGCCGATCCGAACGGCTGTGATCGGCTTGTCAGAGAAATTCAGCCTGCAACCGCTGCGAAGACTGGTAAATTTCTTCAATTGTGAAATCGTGCTCGAGATCAATTTGCAAAAAGAGCCGAACATTTCTGCTCAACTGGAAAAGTTGGTCAATACTGGTTTTGACCTCTTAGTCGTGGCTGGCGGGGTTAACAATGGCCCGGAGCGAGCCTTGAAGGCGGTGATCAACAATTTGCGCCTCCTGGTTCAGCTGCGTGGGGCGGAACGCCCTCAGATCGTATATGCCGGCAACCAGGCATTGGGCGATTATGCCAAACTCGAACTCGAAATGGGCGATGATTTCCACCTGGCGGGCAATATCCAGCCGGACAGTCAAAGAGAAGACCTTTCTTTTGCCTATCCCGCCATGATCGAAGCCCTTAAACGGATCAGGTTCAATGAATGCCCGGAATTGAAAAGGCTTTTTGATCACCCAAAGATCGATATCCTGCCAACTGAGTTTGCCAGAGCCCGCATGGGCCAATGGCTGGAACAAACTCAGAAGAATGGAAAAGGCGTTTTGCAGATCCATCTTGGAGCCGAGTCTGGTCAGGTGATCGCTAATCGCGATGGGCGTCGCATGGCTGCCTGGGAGCATCTCTCCGCGGCTAAAAGCGATATTGAGGCGGTAAGCAGGTCTTTGGAGACTGAGGTTGAGCCCTTCGCGATAGCAGCTTATATGTTGAACAAATTGGTACAACCTGCTTTTAAACCTGCAACGCTGGAAGAACTGAGCATTGAAATGGCCTGGATCCGCTATCGGATCAAAAAAATGTTAAAACGCCTGAGCCAACTTGACCCACGCTTTTTGTATGATGAAAACCTGGGCCTAAGGGATGAGTATGAACCGATCCTGCTGAGTGTGTCCGGTTTGGAGCTTTTGCCGTCCATTCGTCATTTCTTCCTGGTCTTGCTGGATGGAATCATGCCAAGTGGCATCACCACGTTTGTGTGGGATGATCTTGACACGCTGCCAGCCCTGGGTGTTTTGGCGAAAACGGACAGTTTGTTGGCTACCCAGGTGGTTGATACGGATATTTTTACAAGCCTGGCAATGGTCATTAATGTCAACAGTCCCTTGTCTGTTGGGCAGACCGTCCTGCGGCTTGAAGTGGATGAGGGCGAAGGTGAGCTGCGGCAGCATCATCAGGTCTTCGCGTCTGAATTAAAGCGCATTGAAGGGCCGCCAGGCCATGACGTGCGGGTTTACCTTTCGCCGGAAGAAAGCAGCAATGTCGGCATGGGTTTGCCAGGCCTGGGCGGATGGGTGAGCACGCCTCCCTCCCGGATTGGCATCATCATTGACGCGCGCGGCAGGCCAATTCAATTGCCGGCTGATCCCATCGCAAGACGGGAAGCACAGCGCGACTGGCTGTGGGAGTTGGGAGCCTGAGATGGAGAAAAAACTGATCCAACAAAATGCGACCTTGATCCACACGGTGAAATTGCCGGTCCCGGGCAAGGTTTTGGTGCATCTCGGGCAGGAGATCGAAAAAGGATCGGTGATCGCTGAAGCTGTGCTGCCGGACAGGTTCCAGGTCTTTGACGTTTTGAACCATTTCCGCATTGACGCGCGTGAGATGGAGGCCTGCACCAGGCGGTTGGCGGGGGAGGATGTCCAAAAAGGCGATGTCATTGCCAGAAAACCAGGGCTGTTATCCAGAATTTTCAGGGCGCCTGAGGCAGGCAAGGTCGTCTCTGTGCGCGATGGCCGGGTTACGTTGGCGATGGGCGAGAGGCATCTTGAGGCAGTCAGCCCGATTGCTGGCATTGTTGCTGAGATCATCCCAGGCCTGGGAGCACAGATACTCGTTCGTGGGAAAAAACTGAAGGCTGCCTGGGGAAATGGCAAAATTGCTTCTGGCTCCTTATTGCTTGTCGATCAGGTGAAGAATTTTGATCAAAAAGATCTGGCAGAAAAGGTCGTTGTTCTGACGAATGAACGGCTGGTGGATATGATGACGACTTTGGAACAAGCCGTGGTCGCCGGGGTGGTCGTATGGGCTTTGGACCCGCTGCAGGCTGATAGGTTTGAAAACTGGTCGGTACCGCTGCTTGCTTTGGCAGGTTTTGGTGATAGTGAGTTCAGCGCTGCAATGATGGCTGAGCTGACAGAGATGGATGGGAAAACTGCCTATCTGCTGGCACACCAACCCTTCAACCGCGATGATCAAAAGGCCGCTCTCTTTTTCCCTGTAGAGCAAAATCAGGCAATGGGGTTGTTTGAGGACGAACAGAAAACTTTGCTGGGAAGCCAGGTGCGCTTTTGGGGCTCACCCTATTTTGGCAGTCTTGGTGAAATTGTTGAAATACCGGACGAGGAAGAACGGCTCGGCAGTGGGATTTTGAGTAAGGTCGTCGTTGTTCGACGCGCTGACGAATCGGTTATTCGTGTTCCTTTGGAAAATCTGGAAATACTTTCTTCTTAATTTTCAACAACAAGCAAATATTGGCTGGTTGCCCAACCGATCGTTCCATCAGTCAACTGAACTTTTTCCCAAAGGATGCCTTGCGCTTTTTCCTGCTCGCCCAGGAGTGTCAGGAACTGGCCGTTGTTGAGATAAGCAAGGATGAGCGAAGCCCTTGAGGGCGATTCCCGGATCACGACCCCGCTTTCGGATACAACTTTGGCCGTTCGGACCGTTGGAACCTGTTCGTTAAGCTCCTGGGTAGGGGTTGGCAAAGGTGCCTCGGTAGCGGTGGGGATCGGCGTCGGCGCAAGGGTGGGTTGGCTTGTCGCGGTGGGCAATTGGGTGGGGATCACAGTTGGTTGCGGGGAGGGAACAACCACCTCCTGCACCATGCCTGGTTCCGGAGTGGGTTGAGAGGTGAACAGGGCTTTGCCGCTCATTTCATAAATAAGCAAACCCGCGCAGATGATGACCAGGCTAAATGTTATCCAACCCAGAGCATGCCTTGGAGGGAATCCCATGATCCAAAGGGTGAGGATCATGAGGAAAATACTGATGAAGAGGCGCGTACTGCTGATCAGGAGTATGCTTTGGGCCTGGTTTGCCTCACCCTGCGCGAAGAGCAGGCCTGCCAGTGTGACCGGGATGAAGATCAGATAGACCAGAACGGTTGAGGCCGCAACGGAAGGAATGTTCTCGCGATAAAGGAAGAGGAAAACGGCAATGATCGAAGTAGCGGCAAGGATCAGCCACTCCAGCCAGCCGTTGCCGCTGGCGAAAGTCTGCAATGCCCCAAGCGCGTCTTTGAATGAGGGGATGAAAGTGTTGGAGAGCCAACCTACGCCAAAGAAGAGCAAAAGGGTGATGATCAGGTATGCCAGAGAACTCATAAAGTGTTTGCCAGAAGGCCGGGCGGCAGCGGTTACGAGCCCGATGATGGGGTTGAGCACCGGTGAAGTGATGGCGGCGATCAGGATCAACAGGGGCAGTTTGGCGATGATGCCGATCAGGAGCAGGAACAAGCCCAAAACCAGTTGGGCAAAATAGCGCGGTTCCACCTGACTTCGTTTGATCAGGTTGTCAACAAAAGCGCGCTTTTCACTGGGTCCGGCGTTTTGGATCATTTGGCGCACATAGCGTACCTGCGGGTTGGGCGCGCGGTAAACCCCATCTGGTTTGGAATCGGTGATCGGTATGCTCATAACAATTTCCTCGTAATTGATCTGCTGATTTTTATAGTTGCATGGTTTGTGCCTGGAAACAGTTTCAAATTTCCTGCAATTATTTTTAGACCCTCAACGATTTCTGTTGATTCGGTTCAATCGTTGACGTCGGATTGAAAGCTTGAGCCCAACAGCTCAAGCTTTCAATCCCGACCTACTAACATAATGGAAACTTGCAAAAGCATTCATAAGGTAAAATAAGGACATGAAGAAAAATCTGAAACTGATCATCGCTATTGCGGTTTTTATGCTTTTATTCCTGGGTGCCTGTAAGAATTCCGGCACCGAGGCTACCCCTGTTCCAACGGTCACTGAAGATCTTGTCCTTGAAACGATTCCCGTTGTTGAAACACCTGTAGAGCCGGAAAGCGTGGCAACTGCCGCACCCGCGAGTTTGGTGAGCGGGGAGATCGTCTTATGGGCTGGGGCTGGTTCTGTTCACAACAGCCTGCTCTATGAGCGCTTGCAGGTTTTGGCGCAGGAGAACGGAAAGAGTTTTCAGGCTGTTGACGGTTTGACCGCGGAACAGATCACCCCGACCGTGCGGGTCGTTGTCAGCACTGCCAGCGCGGCTGAGATCCAAACCCTGGCAGGTCAATTCCCGCAGGTTGAGTTTCTGGCAGTGGACGTGCCGGGTTTAAGCCCTGCTACGAATCTGCACCTGATGACCAGCGAGGGCGGCACGCTGGAACAGCGGTCGTTTTTGGCTGGCTACGCTCTGGCGCTTACGACCGATGATTATCGTGTTGGTGCGATCACGCTTGCCAATGATGACGTTGGGAATCGCACGCGCGATTCCTTTGTGACCGGCGTGCGCTATTTCTGTGGGTTGTGCAATGCCCGCTTTATGCCGGTGGACTATTACCCCTATACCGCTGAAGTGACCGATCCGACCAATCAGGCTGATTGGCAGGCGGCGGTTGACACACTCCTGGCAAAAACAGTGACCGCGATCTATGTTCAGCCAGAAATTTCTTCAGCGGAACTGATCTCTTACCTGGCTTCGAGAAACATCACTGTGATCGGGCAGGAGGGTCAGGCTGGGCTGGAAATGGCGAGCAGGTTGGTCGGCGTTTTTGGCAGCGACATTATACAAAGCACCGAACAGGCGGTGTTGCGCATCGTGGCTGGGGATGGCGTCGCGACCGGCAGCGGCAGTCTGGAGTTGAAACAGATCAACCGCGATATCATGTCAGACGGCAAACAAATGCTTTTTGAGCGCATTCGGGAAGAACTTTTGAAGGGCTATATTAAGGACAGGCCCTGAGAGGCGCAGGCGCCCGAAGGACACGATGCTCGACCGATAGGTCAATAAGAAGACGACCTACGAGCTTGCCCTCACCCCGGCTATGCCGACCCTCTCCCAGCGGGAGAGGGCTTAAGCCTTCTCCTTCAGGAGAAGGGGAACCACGCAGTGGTGGATGAGGGACATCTCCTTCAGCGTATTTGTCGATAAATAGCTTGACCTAATCAAATAATTCATGATTTCAAAAACTATTTGAAAATTTGCGCTGCTACTGGCTTACTCGTCGTAATACCGGATCACGCGGGGGTTGATCTGGCTGGTGATCTCGTATGTGATGGTGCCGAGCAGGCCGGCCATTTCGTCACAGGTGATCTCTTCTTCGCCACTTTTGCCGATCAGGACAACGATATCCTCAACCTTTACGTCGGTTTCGGGGCCAAGATCGACCATGCTTTGATCCATGCAAACCCGCCCGACGATCGGGTAGGAGCGTCCATTGATCAGGACCCTGCCGCGGTTGGACAGCAAGCGATTGAAGCCGTCACCATAGCCAGCCGGGATGGTCGCGATCCAGGTATCCCGCGGAGCCACCCAGGTCTGTCCGTACCCGATCGGGGTGCCTGCTTTGACCTTTTTGACGAAGATCACGCTGGAATAAAAACTCAAACCGGGTTTTAGAGGAACCGTATGCGGGGTTTCCTTGTCCGGGTAATAGCCGTAGATCATGATGCCAGGGCGAACCATATTGAGCCAGGCGTCTTCATGCCCCAGTACCGCGCCGGAGTTGGCGCAGTGCTTCCACGCGATCTCTCTGCCAAGTTTCGTTTCAATTTCTTCGATCACTTTTTTAAAGCGTTCCACCTGAGCCCTGGTGTAGCTTTGATCCTTGATATCACTGACCGGTAAATGGGTATAAATGCCTTCGAGGTCCAGATCGGGACAGTCCTGCTCGATAAAGCGGGCAAGTTCCGGCGCTTCCGGCACCGAAACACCGATGCGGCCCATGCCGGTATCGACTTTCAGGTGAATTTTGGCGTGCTTGCCCAGTTGGGCGGCGACGGATTGCAGCGTTTGGGCGTTTTCCTTGTCGCAGACGGTCAGGGTGATATCGTGCTGCATGGCGGCTTCGATGGCGTCCTGAAAAACGGGCCCAAACTTGAGGATGTTGGCTTTGACGCCCGCCTCACGCAGGGCGATCCCTTCCGGAACCGTCGCCACGCCGAACCATTCGATACCGATCTCTTCGGCCATCCTGGCGACCTGAACAGCGCCGTGCCCATAGGCATTGGCTTTCAGCGCCAGCATGACTTTTCGGTTCGCGCCTACTCTTTTTTGAATTTCCTGGATATTGGCGCGGATGTTGCCCAGGTGGATCTGAAGATAAGTTTGATAAAGCATAGTCCCCGTATTTTATTCTTCTATGACGACTTTTTCAACATAATCCGAGGTTGCCGCTGCAAGGGTCGCGCCGTAACCAGGGTAAAAAGCCACTTCATCGCCAACTCTCAGATCTTTTTGAGCGTCGCTGACATCCAAAACGAGGTGATCAGAGCTGCCGCCCAGGACGATGATGCCCAGATCGATTGGCTCCAGCCCTTCGATGACGACGTCCTGCCTGCCCAGGTTAAGCAGCGCTCGTTTGCGGATGCCGCGATCCACAAATTCGGGCTCATTTCCAAAAGCGTCCTGTCCGGTCTCGCCGATCGGGATGGATGGTTTTTCTTCCAGCTCGATGACCTCGGCGACCACCTTGAGGGTGTCCTGTCTGGTGCCGGGCCAGGGGCTGCGGTCAAGCACGTTGCGACCCAGGACGATGGCTTCGCCGATGCGGAAATGGTTGATCTCTTTGGGCATATTCCCGCTGGCTAGCAATGGCAGCCCACTGCTGTTGCCTCCGGAAAGCAGATCCAAAGGCAAACTGGTCGCTTTGCGGCAGTCCTCGCGCACTTCGATGAGCAGATTCATGTTGGTCACGCTCGGGCAGACCCCGCCGTAGCAAGCCAGGTTGCAGCCCAAACCAACCAGCTCAAGGCCGGGCAATTTGGCAGCCGCTTTGACCAGATCGACCGCGCGGGAGGGCCAAACGCCTTCGCGCAGGTCGCCAACATCGACCATGATGATGGCTTTGTGGGTCTTGTTCAAAGCAACCGCGGCTTCGGAGAGGGCTTTTAGCGTTTCGTAAGAAGAATTGAGCGAATAATCAGCAAAACGTACGGTATCCAGCGCCTGACCAGGCGCCGGGAGGCGCAGCAAAAGCCTGGGAATCTCCGCTTGTTCATGCGAGGCGATGCGGAGGTTTTGAGGGCGCGAATCGCCGATCATATCGGCACCGGCATTGGCAAATGCCTGCAAAACCGCCGGATGAGCGCGCAAAACCTTTGAAACCGCGGCCAGTTGACCGCCGTGGGCGTGCACCTGGCTGATGACGTGGCGGGCGTTTTCTTCAATTCGTTTTGGATAGATCTCAAGTCTTGGGGTAAGTGTGTACATGTTTACTCCTTGTGGTTATTCGTTCAGTGCGGCAACCCACTGCCGGAAAGTCTCTTTTACTTCTTCGGGATATTGGTGTGCCAGGGTGCCAAGGGCGGAAAAACGGTAGTCGCGGTCGATCAAAACGCGCGTGTCGGAATTGGGCAAAAGGTATTTGCCCGCGCCCCGGCAGAGATCGCGCAGAATTTCCTCTCCTCCGGGGATACGCGTCAGTGCGCCGCCGGTGCCGACTAACCAGCGCACCGCTGTCAGGTCTTTTCCCTTCACGATCTGACGTTTGCCAGTGGGCGTGTAGAGGTCGCTGACAACACCGGCATGGCGCAGGATGGCTGTTTCGACGGCGTATTTGCCGAGCCAGCGGGTGAGTTCCTTCTGGCGTTCGGTGTGAGGGATCGCGTCCAGCTCAGCCAGGCGCTCAGCCCATTCCGGCTCCTGTGAAAGGCGGATGATATTGTGGGCGTTCACGAAAACGCCCAGATCGCCCTCGACCGTGCGTTTGGCGCGCGGTTCCGGTTCGGTCAGACGGGAAGTCCATTCCTGCGAACCTTCGGTGACGCTGTGCACATCGGTTGTCGCGCCACCGACATCGAGGACTACGACATCACCCAACGCTTCGGCGAAAAGTTCCGCGCCTTTCAGGACTGCCCCGGGGGTGGGAAGGACTGGGTTGGAAGTTAATTCGCGTAGTTTCGCCATGCCAGGGGCGTGGATGATATGGCGGTTGAAAGCGTCGTGGATCAGGGCGCGCACCGGATCGATGTTGAGCACATCAACTTCCGGGAAGACGTTGGCGGTTGGAATAACCTCCTGTCCGCAGGTGTTAAAAATTCTGCAAATCTGATTCCTGATGGCGATGTTCCCGGCATACAGCAGGGGAGCCTTCAGGTTCAATGATGCCAGCCGTCTGGCGTTTTCCAGCACGATATTTTTCTCGCCATAATCGACCCCGCCTGCCAGCAGGATGATGTTGGGGTTGATCTCCTGAATTTGTTCGAGGTCGAAATCCTCGATCAGTCCGGCTGTGACCAGTTTGATGATCGCTCCGGCTCCGAGGGCGGCTTCCCGCGCAGCCCGGGCGGTCATGCTGTAGGTCAGGCCGTGCACGGTCATGCGCAGGCCACCGGCAGCGGAACTGTTGAGATGAATCTCGGGGTTTTCGAGCTTGATCCCGGATCGGGATTCGAGGTCAGCGATCGCCTGTTGGACGCCGATAAAAACATCGCCCTGGGGGACCGATGTTGCGGCGAAACCCTGGGCGAGCGCTTCAAAAGCTTTGCCTTCCGACTTGAGCCGGAAGGCGTTTGCTTTTGTAATGGTTGAGCCAACTTCTATGGTCAGGATATCCACAAGGAATCCTAAAGTATCCCGCGGGCTTTGAGTGCCTTGATCATGGCATCGACGACCTGATTACCCTTGGTGCCGCGACCAAAAGTGGCATCCAGACCGGTCTCGGCTGCCATTTCGCTGTTGACCTGCGTTCCACCGGCGATCAGGATAACCTTGTCGCGAATGCCTTTCTCGATGCAGAGCTCGTTGAGCTTGCGCATCTGGGCGCGGTGAACATCGTTGTGGCTGATGATGGTTGAGATGAGGATCGCGTGCGCGCCGGTTTCGATGGCGGCGTCGATCAGTTTTTCAACCGGCACGGAGGTGCCAAGATAGGTGTATTTGACGCCGTACTTCTCAATACCGCCGTGTTTAATATCCAAAATTTCGCGCAGGCCGACGCTGTGCTCATCTTCGCCCACAGTTCCGGCGACAACTTTCAGGCCGATCTGTTTGACGCCTTCTCGCATTTCGTCTTCGGGCAGCAGCTCTACTTTTTCGGGAATTTTGAGCGTATTGCGGTCAATATCGAAATCAACGCGACCCTTGACTTCCAGGAAGCAGCCCTCGGATGGATGCAGTACCATCAGGTTGATGACCTCGGGGTCTTTCAGCCCCATGCGGCGGGCGATCTCGAGCCCGGCTTCGCGGGAATAGGCTTCGTTTTCCGGGATCATCAGGTTGAGCAGGACGACGCCGTCTCCGGCCCATTCGACCTCAGGACGGATCAGGTTCCCCTTGCGGTAAGGATAAGTTTTTTCCAAACGGTTGGCAACGTTATCTTCGCTGTCAAGCTCGTCGATGTAGGCGATCTTTTCGGGTTTGCAGAGCGTGCAGCCGCCGATCAGGTCGCAGGCGTGTTCGACACCTTCGGGCAGGTGGTTATGGCCAAAGTGGGCGCAAACCGGGGCAAGGTAATCGGGGTCACGCGGCACGATGCTATCAGCAGCGACACCGCCCTGACCGTCACGGGCGATGCCGTCGCCGTGGCGTTCGGGGTATTTCGCGGAGTCAACGAAGAAACCTTTTTCAACCGCGGCAAAATAACCGCCAACTTCAATAATCTCTTCCAGGAAGGCCACCGCGCGTTCGCGGATATCGCGGGACATTTCGCCCAGCGGTCCGTCCATCTTGAGACCTACCATCTCGTTGATGCCGTCCAAACCAGCCCAGGTCTGCTTGACCGTCTGGATACCGCGGATGTTGTTGTAGTGCCAGGGCACGTTGCGGCCTTCATCGGGGGTGATGGTGGATTGAATATCGGCACTGGTCAGCATTGAGATGAGCGTGTCGATGGTGTGGGTGCGGATAGCTTCTTCGATCGAAGATTCAATGTAGCGCGTGTTCTGTTGGGCGCGCATCTTGAATTCGGAGAAGAAATCTCGCAGGGCGACCGCGTAGGGCAGGTCGTACCAGAGTTTGGGCGCTGGCGGGCTGTTGGGCGGTACGGTCGAAAGACCGATCAATTCTTTGGGCATACCAGCGATCATTGAATAGGCGCAGTTGATGCCGTGCTGCACCAGCAGCTCGGGCATGACCAGCCAACCGGCTTTGGCGGTCGCGTTGGCGTTGTGAGCGCCGTCGATCTGGAAGATGCCAGCACTGGTCATGACCAGTTTCGCTTCGGCGGCATCGACAAAGGAGCGGTACATGTTGATGTTTCGATAGAGGATGTTGTACTGCGGGTCCTGGTGCGCGCCGTTGATGCCTTCTTCGGCGAACAAAACGGCAACTTCAGGCCCGGCAACACCGGAAACATAGCTGTGGAAGTTGATCGGACGACCAACTTCGTCCTCGATCATATCGATGGCTTTGCGCGAGGCGCGGATCTGCTTGCGGGTGATGGGAACGCCGCCGACGCCTTCGGGGGTGCCTTCCATCAGGCCGTCAATGTGGCTCTGGCCGGTATGGCGGATGACCATCAGGTGGTCGGCGCCGTGCCAGGCGGCCATGCGCATGCGGCGGATATCGTCCTCAAAGCGGCCGGAAGCGATCTCGGTGGTAACAACGCACTTGGGTTGGGGGTCGATGCCGTCAAAGTATTTGGCGGCTGGCAGTCCGATGCTGTTTTTGAGCGGTTCGGCCATATCGCGATAGTGGAAGGGGCCCATATCGACGCCGCCTTCCGGCACGTTTCGCCAGACCCAGCCTTTGCGGGGTGGTCGGTAGTCTTCGAGGTTCTCGAGGATATCTTCGATATCGAGTTTCTTGTTGGGATCAAGCGGTTTGGGGTTGCTCATGCCTTCACCTCGTCAAAAAGACCATTGAGAACATCCTTGTCCTCCATGATGTGGTTGGCGGCAGCGCGCACGTCATAGTCAAACTTTTCGGTAAGTTTGAGCAGCACGTGACCGGCGCCTTTGCCGAGCAAACCTGCCTGGTTGATACGGTCAACCACGCCAAAGGCAAGTTGACTGTTGATGCCCATGCGCAGCAGCACAGAGCGCTCGATCGAAGGGGAGGTGTGCGTGCGCGCCAGGTCGGCGATCGGGGTCACAACCTGGTTGCAAAGCTCCCAAAAGCGCTCTTTAAGTTCGGCATCGGTTAGGTTTTTTAGCCTTTCGTGCCGTTCTTCGAATTTCTTGATTCTTTCATCATCATTCATACAGTTCTCCTTTTTCTATTCCCCCGACATGGCATCCATTTGGGAACGGATCCACTGCGGATCGGTTTTGAGGTCTTCCGCCAGGAATTGAACATCCGCCTCGCTCCAGGAAGCGACGGGCAATTGTTTGGCAGCGTTTTTGAGGTAGGACTGGCGTAACTGGATCATATCCTGCGGTCTTCCCATCACCTGAGACAGATGCTTGGGGATGACGATCGACTTGCCGGGGACGTTTTCGCTCGGGTCACCGCGGCGCACTTCGATGCCATTTTCACGGGCAAAGCTGAGTTGGCTGTTGTGGTGCTTCCCGGCGCCGGTGTATTCGGTCTCCTGGACAACGACGATCTGGTCTTCGTCCATCTGGCGCGCCATCGCGATGGCGGCGGTCAGGCTGGTGTTGCCGGCGGGCCCGCGTTCGATGCCTTCCAGTTTGGTCAAAAGTTCGGTGACATAGAAGACCTCGCCCTGGGTGACCAGTTGGTACTCGTCCATGTAGCGCATTGCGCGGGCGGCATTGCGCGGCACATCAGCGCGATCGGGCCAGGTGGCGAAGGGAACGCCAAAGCCGGTGTGCCCGGTGGTGAAGGATTTTTTGTTGAAGTCGGTATCGGAAGCCATGTGCAGACCGCTCAGGTCAACCGAACAGGCGACCACGCGCGTATCAGCGCAACCCGCTGCCAGCAGACCACGGGCGGTGCCGGTCAGGTTGCCGCCGCCAGCATGGGTGACGATGACGGCATCGGGTTTGCGATTGTAGCGTTCCTGCACCTGTTTCGCGATCTCGATGCCGAGCGTTTCCACGCCTTTGACCGCGAAGGGGGTGTAAAGGCTTGAGTTGAAAAAGCCGGTTTGTTCGAGCGTCAGCAGATGGATGTAAAAAAGTTCTGGTCCGACGGTCAGTTTGATCACTTCCGCGCCGTAAGCTTCGCATTTGCGCCCTTTTTCAATGATCTCGGGCTGTCCGACACCGCGGGAATCGTAAACTTCCTGGATGACGATGCACTTGATCCCACGCTGTACCGCCTGAGAGGCAACCGCGGCGCCGTAATTGCCGCTGGTGGCGGCGATGACGCCTTTGTAGCCTTTTTGGGCGGCTTCGAAAACGCTTACCGATGCACGGCGGGCTTTAAAACTGCCGGAAGCGTTGGCGGCTTCGTCTTTTAAGAGAATGGTCGCGCCTTTGCCAGGGGGGGAGATCCTGCGCACGGCGGCGGTCAGATTGCGCAGCTCATAGAGCGGCGTGTTGCCGACCTTGGTCTCGCTTTGGATGCGGGCGATCTCTTCATGCGTGTAGCCGGTATCGGCCATCATTTTTTCGTAATCGAAGGCGAGGGCGCCTTGCGCGTAGGTATTGTAGTCGATGCCGGTGGAGGTTTTCATGATCTCGTTCTTACGAGCCATGACAGCGGCGTAAGAATTGTCTCGCTGGGTCATAGCGCCTCCTCATCCGTGCCGATCGTCAGGATCTCAGGCACGATATTGCCGAAACTGTGAGCGTAATGGGGGTTGACGGTGATGAGCTCACCTTCCAGCTCACGACCGATGATGGTTTTAATGCGGGTGGTTTGCCCGAGTTGAGCGTCTTCCAGCAAAAAGCCGGAAACGCGCATGACATAGGGCACCTTTTTTGTGTCTTCCGGCACGCTTGGGGCGCGGTCGGCAGGGCTCAGAACCACTTGCTGGATCTCAACCCAGGTTCCTGCTTTGGTAATGCTCATTTCCGCCTCACACTCTGCGTGAATAGGCGGAATGACCCATCAGAGCGCCTGGAACGGGGATGTCGATCATGCGTTTCAGGCCTGGTGTGGCTTCGAAAACGCGTGGGATGCAGTTGACCGCGATGCCCATGGTGGCGATCCCACCGGCAATTTCGGGGGTGATGGCCATGTGAATTTCGGGAACACCGTAGATGTGGATATAGTCTCCGGTGCTTTGATCTTCCAGTTGGGGATGGATCTGCTGTGGGTGGATCAGGCGGATGACCTCTTTGTCACCGTGATAGCCAACACCGATGTGGGCGCAGCCAGCAACCATGCCGGGTTCGACGACGACATGGGGGGTCTCGCGATGAACCTTGCTGACGATGGGTTCGCGTGATTCTTCGATGCGGTCAACGCCCAGACCCAGCGCTTCGCTGATCAGGCGGATCGATTCGGGGAAGCCGACATGACCGACGATGGAGCCGTCAGCCACGCCGCTGCGGAATTGCTCGGGGGTTGTGCCAACGCCCTGGGTTTCCATGACGGTCGGGCCGTAGGGGCTTAGGTCGTTGACGCGTGAGGCTTCGATGCGCTCGATGCTGTGGCAGCCAGCGGTCAGCAGGACAACCAGCAGGTCGAGGACGAAACCGGGGTTGACGCCGGTGCCGATGATGGACACGCCATTTTCTTTGGCGAGTTGGTCGAGCTCTTTGGCGAGTTCGGGGCTTTGGGCCGCCGGGTCGGACATTTCTTCGGCGATCGAGACGACGTTAATGCCGGCTTTGAGTATCTTGCGCAGATCGGGCATTTGTTTCTCGGTCCAGGAAGTGGTGGCGATGACGACCACATCCACCTTGTTTTTATCGAGGACGGTCTCGGGTTGGTCGGTGACGGTGACGCCGAGCTGACGGTCGAGTTTGAGAACCTCACCCAGGTCTTTGCCGACATAATCGGGGCGGGCGTCAACAGCCGCCACGATCCTGAGTCCTTCCTTTTGAAGCGCGAGCTTTGCCATACCGCTGCCCATCGCTCCCAAACCCCATTGAAGAACACGAATTTGATGATGCATTTATTACTCTCCTTTTTAATTGGTCTTAAGTTTTTTCACCTGCTGGCCAATCCGGACAGGGATCCTGCTAACAAACGTAAAAAATTAACGCCTTCCCGTGAAGCATTAATAAGGAAGCCATTAACATTTTGCCTGAGCATAAAACATTTTCATGCAGGTTAATTATACCTTGCCAACGGGCTAAGACAAGATGTTGAGACCACGTTGATTTTCAACAAATTTTTTCATAAAATTCCCCTTTTTTTATTAAACAGTAGTACAATACCACCTTGAGGGAATCAAAAATTATTTTCTTTAACGAAAGGAATCTATCTTATGTTCAAAAGACTCTCGAGGTCGATAAGTTTATTTATCGTATTGGTACTGTTCTTTGCACCGCTGCAAAGCGCGTTTGCTGGTCTGATCGATGACGGTACCCCTTACAAGCTGATCGTTCACAACCAGGTTGTTGTTGATCCAGGTGATCCTGGAGCTACTCCTCCAGTGCCCCCCACCTATGCCACAGTTGTTGGTGCTGTGTACGAAGTATTCAGAACCCATACAATCGATGATGCTGGGGTGGCAACAGAACTGAATCCTCATGTTTCTTTGGGTCAGTTCACCATCGAGGACAGCGTTGAGAACGGTTTCCAGACCAATCAAAAGGGTATCTATGAAATTGTCCCTGTTACCCGTGCCCCTGGTTTCCTGCTTCCAACTGAAAGCTTCACTGTTGAGTTCCCACGTATGAAAGACGGTGTTGTTGATCCCAACCAGACTCTGGAAGTTTATCCCAAAGTTTCCAGACTCCTTGGCAAAGCAGAACTGTTGAAATGGACCAATGCTGATCCTGGCGAAACAGCACTGCCCGGCGCGGTCTTCAAACTCTGGCAGGATACTGAGCTGCCAACCAACGCAACTAAAACCTACCCTTATGATATGGGCGACTTTACCACCGGCACGGACGGCAAGATCGTTGTTGAAAATCTACCGGAAGGCACCTATCGCTTCTGTGAGATCACTCCACCGACCGGATATGGTCCTATCCCAGCCGATCCCTGTGTCCCCTTCGCGATCACCGCGACCGATACCGCAATTGTCAATCCTGCCCCTATCCAACTTAAGTTCAAAAACTATCCTATTCCCAACATTATTAAAACTGTTGACGAAGCAGCGGATGGCGCCGGAGCGGAACACAATATCGGTGAACCCTACTACTACAAACTCAGATTCCCCATCCCTGAGAATGTTGGCACTTTCACCTATTATCGCGTCGTTGACAGTTTCCCGTTTGAAGTGGACTATCTCACCGATCCAGGATATTCTGTTGTCCCAACAGGTCTGGTCGCCTCGGATTCGTATATCCCCTACGATCCTGCTGATCCCGCCAACAGCCATAAACTGACCATTAACTTTAGCATTGCAGCTTTGCAGGCCGCCTATGCCGCTGGCGAACGTACAATCACCGTTACCGTGCATGTTATGCTGAACGAACATGCTCAACACGGTGTACCTGTAACGAACAAGGCAACCCTGGAATGGGATCATGGCACTGACGATGATGATGAACCTGTTATCCCAACTGAAGGCGGTTTTACCATCACAAAACGCGACAGTAGCGGCAACCCTCTGGCAGGTGTTGGCTTCCAGCTCTTTACTGATGCTGCGGCAACTGTGCCCTTTATCAGCCCGGTCACCGGTCAGCCAGTTATTGTTGAATCCGGTACGGATGGATTTGCCCGCTTCACACGCCTGCCCTATGGCACTTATTACGTCAAAGAGGTTTACGTTCCGAATGGCTTCCGCATCAGCGAAGTGATCACCACAGTGGTCATTCCTGTAGCGGACAACTTTGAATTAATTATTACTAACTATCGTACTGATGAAGACCTGCCGGTCACCGGTACAACAGGCGCTTTGATCTTCCTCGGCGCTGGTGTGGTACTGATTGGTGCAGGCATTTTCTTTGCCAAACGTAAAAAGAACGACAATATCTGATTCTTATATTGTTTATCCTCTCCCTCGAACGGGGGAGAGGATGTTTTTGCGTTTACAAAGATGGAGGTAAAGACCATGATGAAAAAGAAACTACTAATAATCTGCAGCCTGCTGTTTTTCTTATTAAGCCCGGTCAGCACGTTTGCCCAGGGAACAGAATACACAGTGATCATTACCAATGTGTCCCTGCCTGATTATCAGGATGGCAATATTGTTTATATCCTGGGCGCGGTCTATCAGGTGACGCGAATCTATGAGCTTAATGAAGATGGCAGCCAAACACCGGTCAATGTCGATCTGGGACAAATTACAGTTGGGCCTACTGGCGCTCGCTTTGCAACAAGCATAAAAGGTGGTTATCTTTTCCAGCAAGTCAAACGCGCTCCAGGCTATCTTCTGGTGGACGAGCCTTTCCAGATTGAGTTCCCACAAATGGCTGATGGGGTCGTTTCTCCTGACCAAACCGTCGAAGTGATGCAAAAAGCCATCCCGGTCATAGGGAATGTTGAACTGCTTAAAGTCGATCCTCAGGGTAAAACCTTGGCTGGCGCGATCTTTGAATTGTGGCAGCTTACCGCACCAGGACAAGACGTAAGTCTGCCTCGCCGAATTGGCGGCACTTATGTCAGTGACTCAAATGGCTATATCAAAATCAGCAACCTGCCTGAAGGCCGTTATGAATTCCGTGAGATACAGCCGCCCGCGGGTTTTGAGCCGATCACAACGCCATTGGGCTTTAGCATTGATCCCGATCAGGGTTTGCCTGTTCGCATTGAACTGCGGTTTGAAAACCGCCCCTTGCCAACAGCAACACCGACTCGTACGGCGACGCCCACACCAACCAAGTCGCCCACCAAACCGCCCACACCGCAGCCGACCAAGCCGCCGATCGATCCACCCAACACGGGTGAACCGACCGAGTACATTATGCTTGCCGTTGGCGCGATATTGCTGGGCGTTTTCTTCCTGATCACCTGGCAGGAACGCAAAACAAAACGGGAAGAAAAATAAATGAAAAACAAATCCTGGTTGAGCACGATATTCTTAATTGCTGGTTTGCTGGTCATGGCATACCCTATCACGGCGTATGCCCTGCGAACCTATCGCGATCGTACGAGCGTCCAGCAATTTACTTCGGGTAATCTCAGCCAGGAGAAAAAGAACGAGCTTATCGAATCCATCGTAAACTACAATCTCAGCCTTAATGACGGCCGGTTCAATTCACAGATCGAGGAATTGGTTAATCCTGACCCTAACGCCGTCTCTTATTATGACTTTTTACAGACCGGTGAACCTTTGGCAACCCTTATCATTCCCGCGATCCATGAAAAACTACCAATTTATTATGGTTCAAGTGAAAATGTGCTTCGCGTAGGTGTCGGTCTGATGGAAAACACTTCTTACCCGGGAAGTCGCAATGGAAACAGCGTGCTGACAGGCCATCGCGGCACCTACGACTCCAATATTTTCAGGCATGTTGATCAGCTTGTCCTCGGTGATGTCTTTTACATTCAGGACGCGCTCCACCTGCTTAAATATAAAATTTACGACATCAAGGTGGTCAAACCTAACGAAGGACGGCTGATAAAAATCGAACCCGGCCGCGATATTGTTACCCTGGTCACCTGTACCCCTTATCTTATCAATACAGAACGCTTGCTCATCTTTTCTGAACGGGTCAATTTTGAGCCTGGAGAAGCGGAAAGCCTGCTCGACAAGGAAGCAGTGATCGTGAGCGAGGATACCATCGAACAACCCGAAATTGTTGGCTCTGTCATGGCGCCTCCAAAAACTGTGGTGCAGGAAGTGCGCTCAATGGGTTGGGAAATGAAAGCCATTATTGGCGTGGTTATTTTAATACTTTCAGGACTGATCATTACCTTGTTGAGATCTGTCCTTAAGAAAGGCAAACAAGGAGTTTCAAATGCAAAATAAAAAGATCTATACAATGCAGCGCGTTATCAGTATCGTGTTGATCCTGGCGATGCTTCTTTCAGGCATTTCTCAAGCTGGCATCAGTTTTGGAACCAAAGAGGTTCAGGCGCAAGTAGATTCGCCTGTTATCACTACCAGCATTTCCACACACAAGGGTATTGTGGATGTAGAGCAGCCGGATCAATTCGGGCCTGAGCCTGGCGAGCAGGAACCTACTCTAACGGAACCGACGATCTTCATCCCGATCGAGACTGAAACGCCCGATGTAACTCCTACGGAAAAGCCTTCTGAAACACCGATCATCGGTCCCATCACCTCCACCCCGGACCCGAGCGCTACGCCCGACCCGAGCGCTACGCCCGACCCAAGCGCTACACCTGACCCGAGCACTACGCCCGACCCAAGCGCTACGCCTGACCCGAGTTCCACACCGGAACCAAGTTCCACTCCCGAACCGGATCATACGCCAACACCTCCTGTGTTTGGAACCCGAACGCCGACGAATGAACCGACCCCCAAAGGCACTGATGGCGTCTTTATCTGGAAAGATGTATCAATTGATGGCGTGGACGGCGTTGAGATCACTGCTTATCTCGGCACAGACACAGTGCTTGCCATTCCTGCGACATTTGAAAACCCAGCCAAACCGGTGTTATCCATTGGCGCGCACGCTTTGCAGGGTAAAAATCTCACTTTTATCACCCTGCCAGACGGTCTGCTGAATATCGGAGCTTATGCCTTCGCGGATAACCAACTGACTTCCATCCTCACACCCGAACCTGCACAGCATATCATTCTGCCCGCCACCCTTCGCTATATCCAGGAATTTGCCTTCCGCGACAACAATCTCACTGTTCTGGACGTTCCTGCCTCCGTTTATTCAATTGGGCAAGGCGCTTTTATGTCCAACAATCTGAATAGTTTAACTTTCCACGAAGGCCTGCAGATCATCGGCAATTCCGTTTTTGAGCTAAACCAGCTCGTGGAAGTCTGGATGCCCAACAGCATCTCCAGCATGGGCACCGATGTCTTTGCCCTGAACGGCCGCTATGTGAAAGTTGTTACCGACAACCCCCTGATCCACACAGAATACAGCCCCAAGGGCTTTGGTCATGTGGTCAACCCGATCACCATCATCGTCAAACACCACGACCAGGATGGAAACATGCTCATCAGCGATAAGGTGCTCGGCGCTGATCTTTCGATCCCGGGCGAAGTATTCTCAGTGGGTGTGGAAGTTACCTACACCCCGCAGCAAATTTCCGGCTACATGACCGATTCTCCGGTCACATTCACGCCTGATCGTGACGGCTATGTTCTAACCCTCATCTATACATCAACAGCGGTGCTGCCGGTGATCACCAAAACACCGATCATGGTCCCGCCCAATGCCACAGCTGAGGAAATTGAAGTTTTACTGCGGGAAGGCTTGACTGCCACCGATTTCCAGGGCAACGATATCACTAATGCTGTCACCTGGACGCACAACATTGACTCTTCTGTCGCAGGTCCTTATACCGTTACCTATACCGTTACTGACCAATGGGGCAACACTGCGGTCAAACAGGTCGAAGCCCTGGTTGGCACCGACTGGTATCAGTATCCCACCTGCAATGGCTGGGTGCTAAGTGATTTTAATTACGATGAAACCGGTACAATTCTGACTGGGTTAAGCGGACAGGGTTTAGAGAAATATAACGCCGGCAATCTTGAGCTGTGCTTGCCTGGCTTTAGCCCGACCACGCTCGAAAAAATTTCACAAATTGGGGCTGAATCTTTTAGACCTCAGGAATTTAACACGGTTGACTTTTCGCGCGTCACAGAATTAGTTCGGATTAATGCAGGAGCATTCGGCGGCATGTATTTGCCCGAACTTGACCTTAGCCATAACCAGAAACTTGACTATATCGGTGATTATGCGTTCGAGAGCGCCGCGCTTACCACGCTTGATCTATCCCAAAATGCAGCCCTGACGTATATCGGTAAATATGCGTTTGGAACTTCCAATATTACCACGCTTGATCTATCCCAAAATGCAGCCCTGACGTATATCGGTGATTTTGCGTTCTATTACTCCCCGATTACCACACTTAATTTTCCCCAAAACGCAGCCCTGTCGTATATCGGCAGTGGTGCCTTCAGCAGCCACGGCCTGGAAACGGTTGATCTCAGCCAGCTCAGCGCGCTGACATATCTCGGTGAAGAAAGTTTTGTAGGTTATAACACTTCCCCAGATGGACAGTATCTCATCCTGCCCAACCCCTGTAATCTGCGCATGATTGATGCCAAAGCGTTTGAATACATGAATATCCTGGACTTTGATTTTTCCAACTGTACACAATTGAATCACATTGGCGATCATGCATTCATGATGTCGAGCGCCAGTTCCATTCGCTTTGCCCCCAACTCTGCTCTCACTTATATCGGTGAATCCGCGTTTATGGAATCACATTTTGACGCGCTGGATCTTGGGACTTTGCCCAATCTGGAATATATTGGCAACTATGCTTTTCCTAACAGCAGAATGACCGAACTGGATTTTAGCAAAACGCCGAAATTAACCTATATCGGCATTGTGGCATTCTCCAACAACAGTAATTTAACCAGGATCAATTTTTCCGGAGCCACAGCACTCACGCAGATCGGTAGCGGTGCTTTCAGTAGTGCGAAATTGACCAATCTGGATCTCTCCGGCGCGCCGAACCTGAATGGTATAGAAGATAGTGCTTTTGCTTCTTCTCCCTTGCAAAGCTTAATTCTTCCCGACTCAATTCAGTATATCGGTGGCACTGCTTTTGTTGAACACATGCTCACGCATCTTGATCTGTCCAACGCCACATCCTTAAAAATCATTGGATGGCATGCATTTGCTTCATACCCAAATCAAAATTTCACATCAATCAATTTTGGAGACCAGTGTGCCATTACCGCGATCTATGGAAGCGCCTTTCAACTTGCCGTATTAAGCCATCTGGATTTATCCGGCTGTAAAGACTTAAGCTACATTGGCGATTTAGCCTTCGGTAGCTCTCCCTTACAAACGCTTCAGCTTGATAACCCTGCTTTAACCTATATTGGAGAACACGCATTCTTTAGTAGTACGTTGGAAAATCTGGACTTAACAAAAATCCCCAATGTCGTTGTTATTGGCTCTGGAGCTTTCGGCAGTATGACTGCCAGTTCTCTGAATTTCAGTCAAAACACAGCTTTGCAATACATCGGCGATGGCGCTTTTTATAACGCGACCTTGTCATACCTGGATCTGTCCAACAGTCCTAATCTGAAATACCTTGGATCGCAGGCTTTCAAATCAAGTACCCTGGATGAGATTTGGATCTCACCCGCAGCCAACTTCGCGGTTCATGAATATTCTTATAACAACAACACAGAGCTTTACACAGGACTTTACAATGGCGATACCGCCGTCTTCCGTACCCACAGCGGGAGTGCCGTATTGCCCCCTGACCCCAATGGTGATCTGGTGATATCCGGAAAGGTAAATTATGTTTACGCAGATAATTATTTGTATTACAGGGGCCCATACACATTTAGCCAGGCAACCGATACCTGGCCCTGGAGCCAACAAATCATCGAACCCGCCTATTCGGAAAATGTTGGTAGCAGCGCGTATTCTGAAAATTTAAGTTTCTCAAGTAGAGGAGGCAAATATATCGTCAACCCGAAAGATATCACTGTCTATTCGGTAGATGAAAATGGCAATACCCTTGCTGACCCCTACATCATTAAAACGCCGGGTGGCAATACCTACACGGTCTATGCGCGGCCCATCTTTGGCTACTGTACGCCCGCCCCGGTAGAAGTTGACCTGACTGTGGACAATCCAACGGTCACCTTCACCTACCTGGATATGAGCCACTGCGACCCCGGCGACACTACCAAGATCCATCTGACGCAAAGCTACAACACGCCGATCAAACCGGGGCCCTACCTGATCGGCGAGCAAATGATCTCGCGCGTTAAGCTGGCCATCAGTGGTTATGATGCGCTTATCCAGACGCCTAAGATCGTTCTCTTCTATGACCCCAGCGTCTATGACGAGTCCCAGATAACGATCCCCATCACCCCCGACGGAAGTGTGCTTAGCTACAGCGCCAAAGATGGCATCTTAACGATCAATCTCAAGCCCATCAGTGGCGGCCTGGATCTTGACCTCCCAATCAGCTGGAGGTTCAAAAAATATGTCACGCCAGAGTATACGCCTTTCCCGATTGACGCCTATTTCGTCAATGATGGCGGTCACCCGCTGGCGCAAGCTAACCCGGTTGACTTCCAGGGCTACTACCCTGACCCTTACATTATCAAATATGCCGATGGGAAACAACAAAGCGGCGTTGTTCTGCGTGAATTTACCCGCAGTCGATATGGCGACCCCGCCATCGATGACGTGGCAAGTGAGTATATTGACTTCACCTTTTCAGTATATAGACTGGAACGCAATATTGGCACTTTCACCATCAGCGACACCTTGCCGGTCTATCCCTCGATGGAAAATGGTGTGGAAAGTCAGCGAACTGCCATCTTTGACCCCGCCGCCAACCCGGGTTGGGTGCTTTCAGCGGATGGCATCACCGTCACCTATACTGGCAACGCCGGCAATTCGCGCAACATAACCATCCCGCGTCTGCGTCTGCGCTTCCCCTGGGCGATGTACTATTACAACATCCAAAACGCGGTTTCAGGCGTTCTGACCCCTCATAATCAATCCATCTATGAAGACGAGATGCATGTCGGTGATGATATTACTTTTTCTTTTGGAGAAGAACTATCCCCACCAGAGATTGGTGATATTTACTTCGATAAATCCATTACCCGACCGCGCTACGATGCTGGCAAGGCATATTTCTATGACAACGATTATGACCGGCATCTGGACATGCCCTGGGATTTGAAGGTGAGCACGCGTAGAGATCTGTACAATTTTGTCCTGAGCGATTTCAATCTGGACCCGCGGCTCTATTATGCCAGCGCGATCGTGCCGGAAGACTTTATCGGCGGCACATACCACCTGATCGATGAGACCGGCATCAGCATTGTGACCGGTGAAATAACAGCCACCGAGATCAGCTGGGGGCAGGATGCTGGCTTGCTGACAAAACGCGTCGAATTTCGCCTGGACTTTTTGCCGACTGGCTCTTATATCGCCACCCTGAACACCCGTTTGGTCAACCCTGACATTCCTCATTTTGATGAAACGCCAGGCTCTGCCAGTAACGTTTTCTGGAACACGGCCGGGCTGTCCTATTCAAATGAGCCTGACACAGCACCTGTTTATCTGGAGAGTACAGAACCTCTGTACATCCGACAGGTGCAAATGCAGGTGGAACCCGATAAAGTCCAAACGATCAGCAGAAATCCGGCAATCCCAGGCGATCCGGTCAAATATGAGCTCTATGTGATCGACCGTTCCCAGGGCAGCCATCATGACCCGCTGACCAACTTTGTGATGATCGACCTTCTGCCGAATGGCATTCAGGTCAGCGATGTGGTACTCTCTGACCAGTTCGTCGATTGCGAAGGGACTTATCAGTATGTTCCCAACTACAATGGTACTGGTCGCGCGGCTTTGGTCTTCAGTTCTCCTTCTCTGCGAAACCCGGATATATGGAACAACAAAATCGCGACGATCAATGCCGTCGTTGACCCGACTGCCACAGATGGCGATTACGTTAACGAAGTCTTTATGGACTTCAATAACCTCTATGTTACCAACATTGGCGAACGGGTTTGGGATCAGCTGAATGACCCGGATAACACCTACTCACGTGCGACAACGCAGTTGAATGTGTGGTCTGTTCGGGAGGTTCGCGCGTATAAAGCGATTCGTTTATCGGACGCGCATCCCTGGAACTATTCCGGTATCGAAACCCCCGCGGGCAGTGAATTTGAGTATAGTTTGAATGTCTTTAACTATACCGATAAACCGCGAACACACGTGGTGCTGGTGGATGTCTTCCCCTATATCAATGACACTGCCATCGCCGAAAATTTGGATGGCGTGCGTCTGCCGCGCGGCAGTGAATTTGCCGACAGATTTAACTACAACAAACCGGTCACAGTTAACCGTGATGGTTATTCGGTGCAATACTACAACTCTGACACGCCCATTGTTTATGGCACAGGCACGACCGAAGAGGTTCTGGATAATCTGCCATGGAGCAATTCACCCGCTGCCAATACGATCGCCATTCGCGTCGTACAAAATGATGGTGTCGAATTGCCCACCGATGAGCTCCTGCAGGTGATTGTGCCCATGATCGCGCCAGAAAACCCTGACCTGTCGCTGAGCGGTTTACGAGCTTATAACACCTTCGTGCGCAAGGATGATTCCACTTCCTTTGGCGGCCAAAACCGCTATCTGGAACCCAACCGGGTCTATAACCGCATCCCCATGCCGACGGTGAATATCACGCTGACCAAAGTCGGTGTTGATCCAGCTGAATATCTGCAAGGAGCTGTTTTTGAACTGAGGAATTCTGATGGCGTCCTGATCAAGCGTGCTACGACCGATGTGTACGGTGTGATCAACTTCCCGGACGTCGAAATTGGCGACTATACGCTTACCGAAGTTCAGGCGCCTGCGGGTTACAAACTCTTGCCTGCTCCGATCGTCATTACCCAACAACAGATGGTTGATGCCTATAACGTTGGCATCACCCTTGCGATCGGGCCTATAACTAACACCCCCAAGGATCCGGATCCGATCAAAGGCAGCGTCATAATAGAAAAAGTCAATGCGTACGGCGAACCACTGGCGGGTTTTGAATTTACCATTGAAGGAATCACGCCTGAAGGCCCTGAGCAACCTGGCAACACGCATATCAGAATGAGCGGCAGAAGCGGTGCGGACGGCAGGATCGTGTTCAGCAACCTGCCCAAGGGAAACTACAGGATCACCGAAACGCGACCCCTGGTGCCTTACCACCCTGTAGATCCATTCTATGCGGAAATAGTCAACCAGGGTGATGTCATTCAATTTACCGGCGATGCTGCCATCGTCAATAACAGCTTTGCTTTGCGGGTGAACAAGCTGGGTGTTACGGCTGACAATCCCTGCGCGAACGATCCGCTCCTCTGTAATAACCAAAGTGGGTCTGCACTTGCAAACGCTCAATTCTCCATTTATGCTGCTGACGGTGTGACCCTGGTTGAGGGGCCCTTGGCAACATACGAATATGGTTTTGTCGTCTTCCCGGATCCGGGAAATCCGGGTCTGCTTGCTGACACCCGTTACATCCTGCGCGAAGTGTCAGGTGTTCCTGGTTATACGCCCTATGAACACGATATTCCATTTATGTTCAATGCGCAAGGTCAGCTCTTCTTCTGTGAAAGTGATATTAGCTGTTCAACACCTTTCCAATACGGGCAGATCTATGTTCCTAATATCCGCATCCCGCAAACAGGTCGGGTAACTATTGAAAAGGTAGACAATGCCGTACCCAAAAAAGGAAATGTAACCCAGGGAGCCCTGGAAGGCGCAGAATTTACGATCTACAAACAATTGGATTCAGGAGAATGGCAAGTCGTTGACGTTATTACTTCCGGGTCTGATGGTCTCGCGGTTTCCGACATTTTGTTTGCCGGTGTATATAAGATCAAAGAAACCAAACCACCAGCCGGCTACTTCCGCTCACCACTGGAAGAAACATTTGTTATCAATCCCTACCCTCTTCCTGGTGAGCCATTGCTGCTGGAGTTTTACTATACATTCGTCAACATACCGCTTAATTTATCACTGATAAAGTATGAAATGATGCACCGCAATGTCACGTACGCTGAGGCGGTGGATCTGCTGGCAGCGATGGCAGGAACATGTCCAAGTTGTAAAATTGTGACCCAGGACTTCAAAGATCTTCCACCAGCCCCACTTCCACCCACAGCCCGGGTACACATCATCAAACCTCTGGATATGGTGAATTTTGCCCTTCTGGACGAAAATAAGAGCCAACTGGAAACTGGAGTCACAGCTGATGGATGGTTATCCTTTAGCTACGCACAAATTGATGATTCCAAAACCTATTACCTGCGGGAGCTCACTCCACCAGCTGGTTATCGTCCGATTTTGAATGATATCCCGGTGAGAATAGGCGACTATACCAGCAGACCTGACTTCGATGGCTGGATCGTCGTACCGGTTGAGAACAAACTGCAGCTTGGGCAGATATCCCTGTCGAAATACAATCGGCCTGCTAATGAAGGTTTGGCGGGTATAGAATTCACGCTGACTTACCCCGATGGGGTTACGACTTCGGTGAAATATACTGATAGCAATGGTTATATTGTCTGGCCCAACCTGACGTTTGGCACCTATACTGTACAGGAAACTGCCACCATCCCTGGATACATACTTGACCCCACTGTCCATACCGTTGAGATCAATGCTGACACACCACATAAGTATATTGTGGCTTATAACGACCAGATTAGACGCCCTATCCAGGTTATCAAAGTAATATACGGTTCGAATCCTCCGGAATTCTTGCCAGGAGCCAAATTCGCTTTATATACCATCAAAAACGATCTGGGAAGCTTTGTAATGGAATCCGTAACAGACCCTGCCACTGGCTACGAAATGTTCAATGATGTCGTATACGGAGAATATTGGCTGAAAGAAATCAAGGCTCCTCCTGGATACCGTATGAATGAAACATGGCAACATGTTGTTATTAATGAAAAATCGCTTCCATTGATCAGCTTTACGGTTGAGGATTCCCCCATCGGTGAAAACCTGCCAGATACCGGCACCTTTGGCTCTTTGGGCTACTTATTGGCAGGCATGGCGCTGTTGGCAGCTGGCTATTGGTTCAGTAAGCGTTGGGCAAAGAAGGAACTCTAAATAGTGTAAGAAAGAGGAGGATCGGTACATTGATCCTCCTCTTTCGATCGGAATCCAGTTCAATGCGTAAATTTTTATCAGTTTTCAAATGGGTCATTCTTGCAGTCGCCCTCTTGCTTTTGATCGGACCAACAGTACTAAAAAGCATCAACCAAACCCGCGACGAGAAGAAGATCTTGAGCCTGGTTCAAAACCCGGTTCCAGTCGAAATTGAAGAATTACAGGCAGCAAATCTGGCGATCGAAGAGAGTCACAATCAGGCTGAAGACCCTTTTGATGAGCGTGGAAAAGCCAGGCAAAGAACTCAGACCGGATCAGGTTCTTCAAAGAAAACACCGGTGACAGACAAAAGCGTTCTTAAGTTGGTCGAAGTCTTGCGCGATCTCGACCATGTCAACGCCGCAATTATTATTCCGAAAATCGATGTCAAGGCGCCTGTGTATTATGGCTCCAGCCATGATGTGCTCTCGATTGGGACGGGTTTTATTGAGGGCACGGCGCTTCCCTTTGGCAAAAAAGGCGAACATGCCTTCATTGCCGGTCACCGTGGCACTTATTATGTCAAAACCTTCGTGGATGTGGGGGAACTGGAACTAGAAGATCGATTTTCGCTTCTTTTGGGGAACATTCTCTTTGTTTATGAAGTAAACGAAATTAAAATCATTCAACCCTGGGAGTTTGACCCTTTTACCAATGACCCTGAGAAAAGTCTGCTGACGCTCTTCACCTGCGATCCTATTCCCACCTTTGAAAACCGTTTGCTGATCACTGGCGAATTGGTTTCTATTGACAGGATCAACACTGACAGCAACCTGGATGGTCTAACCCTGGCGAAATAACTCATTTTCCCGCTGTAATCTATACGATGTAAATATAATACTTATGAGGGCATTTCCCTATAGCTTGTTACGAAACTGTCCTCAAAATCCGGCCCGTAGGCTGAGAGCCCGAAATGCCTCATGGCTTGCTGCGAGGATAGGGATCGAAAGGATTTGATTTTATTCATCATTTTTGCTGCCAGGCGTGGGAATCTGCATCAAAGGATAGCGGCTTTTCTCTGAGGTTTCTTTTCCTTGGTTTACCAGATTGGTGTGGGATTGTTCTTAGATGATCTTTTTAATGCAAGCTTGGATATGCTGACTGTCTGTTTATCGAGATGGAGCCCAGAAAGATTCGAACTCCCTGCCCCATGGGGTCGGCCTTCTCAAACTGAATTAGAGAAAAGCAACTCAAAAGAGTAATAAAAAAAAGACTGCCCTATAAGACAGTCTTAGTTAGTGGACCCAGAGAGATTCGGGCTCCCTGCCCCAGGTGGGTCGGACTTCTCAATCCTCTTAACAAAAAAGACACCTTAGACGGTGCCTTTTTTAGTGGACCCAGAGAGAATCGGGCTCCCTGCCCCATGGGGTCGGCCTTCTCAATCCTCTTAACAAAAAAGACACCTTACTTAGATGGTGCCTTTTTTAGTGGACCCAGAGAGATTCGGGCTCCCTGCCCCAGGTGGGTCGGACTTCTCAATCTGAATTAGAGAAAATCATCTCAAAAAAATAATAAAAAAAGACTGCCCTATAAGACAGTCTTCGTTAGTGGACCCAGAGAGATTCGAACTCTCGGCCTTCTCAATGCCATTGAGACGCGCTCCCAACTGCGCTATGGGCCCATAATCTTACAATGGACCTGGAGGGATTCGAACCCTCGACCTCTTCAGTGCGATTGAAGCGCGCTCCCAACTGCGCTACAGGCCCGTACTCCATCCAGATATCAAGTTTCAAAATTCTAACCACTTGAGCCCGGAATGTCAAGCGGCAAAAATAATTTCACCCAAAAATAATTTCAAAAGAATTTGTCCCAAAAAGAATTTGTCTGAATTTGTCAAATAATTTCGATTAGGTTAAGTATAAAATAAACCCCAACAGAATTTCACCGTAGATTTTCTACGGTATTATCAGATAAAAGAGATATAATAATCGCAACCATGACATAACGAATCATCTGGACAACTTAGCCTGATAACCCTGCTTTTTGGATAGGGCAAACTACGGCTTTGGTCTGTTCTTTGTCAAACTGTACTTTAAAAACAGAGATACGAGAAAGGAAAAAGATGATTCAAATCGTAAAGTTAGGGGATTGTATTCACGTCTATGATAACGAGGCAAGACGCTTTATCAAGCGAAATGCTACAAACCTCAAAAAAGGACTGCCGCACGGAGGAGAATTCCAAACCAAAAGGGCGATCCTGGAAAACCTGAGCTGGACAACCTGTCAGGCTTCGGGATGTAACGTAAAGCGCTGCCGGAATAACGAGCATTTCATCAGCCGGCACACGCGATAATCCATAAATTTTTAGACAAATAGAGAACAGATCAGGAAGTTGAAAATATGCTCCCACCCTTGTCAAAATGAGGGTGGGAGCAATTCTGCTTGAAAATAATTAAGACCTTCTTGTTCGTCCGCGGACTTAGGTTAGTGGGCAAATATTAACACAAACAGGCTGAATAAAAAATTCAGCCTGTCTTCTATGTTTCGTCGGGCTACGCGCCGGTGTTGGTGACAGAAGAGGTTTTTTTCTTATCGTCTTTGACTTTTCGCTTTTCTTTGTTTGTCATTTTTGGCTTCTTGCGTTCTTCTTTTCCTGCTTTATCTTTACTTGCCATGGTGGTCCTCCTTTGGGGATTTATTACGGATCAATTATAATTTATTTTGGCTTTTCCAAACGTTAAATAATACAAAGCGCAAGACAGTCACGTCTTATGGATGGATAACAATGGATAACAAAAAGGCTATATCCATGTTGAATCGCAATATTTAGGATTTGGTGAATTTTTTTATCTTTGGACGTATTTTTCGCCCTCACCCTGGGAATTTCAAGCTAATCAGTACGTGCTGCGGGCATTATCCTAATCGCCCCGCATCCGCCCTTCAGGACTCTCTCCTGCTGAGAGGGCTTAAGGCAGTACCGACCCTACGGTTTTTTCTCCCGACCCCCTGGGAAAGCACCACAGGCAGGTGAGAAGGCTTAAGGAGTTTTCATGCAAGCGGTTTGACTATTGAACAGTAAAAAACAATTCCACAGGTTGGTTTCTGGTCAAGTAATTAATAGGGTTTGCTTATATTCAGGCAAACACGAGGCAAACAATTATTCGTGCAGAGAATTAGTGGAGTAGAGGTCGGAAGCCAGCAGATATATTGACAGCAGAAATTCTCAGTATGAAAATTATACAACTTGAATTTTCCTTTCCTCAAAAGAATGTTATTCGATTTTTGATCGGATATCGACCTAGGGACCCTTGCCCTCGAAGCAGGGTATTGTCCCCGTCCGCTACAATTGCAGATTAAATGATCAGATAATTGATTCTAAATTTCCAACTTTATCGACATTGGCTCCTAATCCAAGACTTAGTTTTTCCATACTGAGAATTGCTGTAAAAAATTGCTGTAAAAACACACATTGACAAAGAAAGTGTTGAAGAATTATAATAAACATACATCCAAAGGTTAACTCTAAAGAGTAGAATCTTAGTTAACCCAAGAGAATTTTAGGCTTCAATTTTGTTGTGTGCATTGCACTATTGTTCTTTCCCAAAAGAGTTCTGTCCAAAGTAGGAGTAAGGACTTTAAACTTAACACAAAAGAAACCTCATTAGCAGAGACCTGTTTATTGGACAGGCAAGCATCCAGCCTTTTGATGGTTTGATCATTTTCCAAAGAATTGCTGATGTAAGAATGCCATTTTTTCGGTTAATAAGTTAAGGAGCACTAAAATGAAAAAGAATATTTTAAGAGCAGTCTATTTATTGCTGGTCTTTGTTTTGATTGCTTCCCTTGGAGCCAATCAAGCAAAAGCAGATGTCGATACTCCTGTGGAAGGTCAAAACGATGGGGATGAAGCCTACTTTTTGGCTAATCAGCCAATTGATGAGGCAGCAAACCTCGATCTAGGTGAGTCCTCTGAGATCATGGTTGGTGAAGAAATGCCACAACTCGCAGCAGGCGCATACCGTCTGAATTTCAGTGGGGCTGAATTTAAGGTTTGGAATCCTGGGTATCTGGAAAATATGCAGCGTACCAGAGCGGGATGTGTCGGTATAAAATTTCCTGGAGAGACAACAACGCGTATTGGCGCAACACTGCCTCTCTCTATCCCGGCTGGATCAACAATTTATAGTATCGTCTTTACGGGTGTGGATAATTTTACTGGTACAGGCAGACATCTGGAACTTTCTCTCAGAAGGTACCTGTGGAATGGAACCGGCACTTATGAAGTTATAAAAGAGCTTAAGACCACTGACGCATTTGCCAGCGCAAATCCATTCTGGATGAACGCGGTTAACATTAACCATGTGGTCAGTCCTAATTACACATACTACCTTCACATTAGTATGTTCCCGGTTTGGAGCAACTGGTCTGATCTGGAGAAATTGAATATTTGCCAGCTTGGGATCGAATACTACCCGCCAACGCCATTCGTGGTGGCTGTTCCCACTGTGATGAAATAAGCCTGAGCTCCAATTGCGGGAGCGTGAAGCTTATGGAATGTCTTAGTTAGTGGGTTGTTGTCTGGTTTCGGAGTATCTGCTAGCTATCACAACTGAATATCTCGCAAAGCCACCATGTTGTGGTGGCTTTTTTTGTTTTTAGAGTTACCTGGGCAATTTATTAATAGATTCATCGCTCGTGAGAGGAAGATCACAAGCGCTCTTAATCAGGAGTGGGGCGTCAACTTTGCAGAATTTTGTGGGTGAGTAAAGATGAAGACGAGTTATGCACAAGGTTCGGAGAATAGAAACGAAAAAAATATAACATTAACTAACTTATGCTTATGACAATGAGTGAATTACTGCAGGGTAAATGCAGCTAAATCACCAAAATAAAGCTTCCAAGAAATTTTTAAGCATGAAACATCCTGTTTTACTGCGGTAAACAAGGAGCGAGGGGCTATTTAGGGCGACGCCTGTGTCTGACAACGGTATGCGATCTGCCTAAAAGTTTTGTTGCACAAGTATGGTATTAAAAATGACTACAGCGGATTGCCATATTCAAAAGGCCACTGCCGCCTCTACAGGGTTCGTAATAATGTGGCAGTTTGCTGAGTGAAGTTTTGATTTTTACATCTGTTTTTCCTAAGCCTGGCTAAAAGATTGAGCTCTTTTTCGTACATATGCTTGATGCCAATAAAAACATCGCTATTCAGATGTGTTTCCCTGTGAATTATTGCCATTTTCGTATTGCCTCATAATAAAACGTCACTGAACTGGGTATGGTTGCCTCATAATT
>CAXYYH010000001.1:0-262537 GCA_964293995.1 uncultured Anaerolineaceae bacterium | reverse complement strand
TTACCGAACACCAGGGGCAGGAAAATCTCTTCCTGCACCGGAATTTGGGTAGGGGTTGGGTAGGGAAGCGTGGGCGTGGGCTGCGGGGTTGGGGTCGGCAGCTCGGTGGGTTCCGGAGTTGTGGTTCCACCGCTATTAACGGTGAAGAATACAGCCGTGGGAGCGCCCCAGCCGGTTCCCTGACCATCCCAGCCTTCCAGATAGAGAACATGCTGTCCAGGTTCCAGGTTCAAATTGCTGAGCGAAATCGCAAGCTCCCCTGTCCAAACAGGTACCTGTTTGCGCAGTGTTACCACTTTCGGATTGGAGCCGGCAATCCAGGACGGTATATCAATTGACCAACGGATCGAGTCGATATTCTGTGAGGGCACCCCGCCTTGATAGGTACTGTAGCGAGTGTCATCGACGGTGTAATTGATCACCAGATTCTGACCTGGGTCGATCGTTTCGTCTTCCACGGTCAGCTGCGTGATCTCAGGAGCATAGGTCATCTTATAAGGTTTTCGTGCGATCTTTACGGCGCGAATCAGGGCCTGGATATTACGAGGGTTGATGTCGTTTTCAAAAACGCTGCAAGACTGATGGAAGCTGTCGCCAACTTCAAAACAAAAGCCCGGCAAACCCAATTCGCCATAGGCCCAGTCATCAGTTGTTCCTGCTGAGGGGTACAACTCCGTGGATTTTTGAGGCGTGTGACCATTGTAGTAGGCGAATTTATAACTCATCACGCGCAGGCTGGCGTTGTTGGGGGCGTTATCGTAGGTGTAGCCCCAGGGCCAAAGCACCAATCGGGAATAACTATGCAGGTCAATAAACATTCCCGTAGCGGTCAGCTCATTGACCGGATCCGATGGGAGGGGTCCGCGCATATCGGGATAAAGCGTGCGAACATAATTGACCAGTGCCTGGGTCTCAGGCTCAGAACCCTGAGAAGCACCCGGGTAAGTTTCACTACACTGTTGACCACCAGCCTGCCATGCGAAGGGCCAGTTGCGGTTCAGGTCAGCGCCACGACCGTCTGAACCCGTGCCACCGGTGCAATAGTTATTATTCGTATTCTTGCGCCAAAGCCACTGCAGGTTGGCTTCATCCTGTGTGCGGCCATCAGGATTTGTAACAAGCACGAGGTGAATATTGTTGTAATCCAGCAACCATTTGACATCCGCGTTGATTTCATAATTGCTGAGCAAATATTCCGCAAAGCGAAGATTAAGCTCCACTGGCGCCCATTCCCGGGCATGAATGCCGCTCATGAAAAAGGCATCGTTCTTTGGGATGCCGGTCATGGTTTGGTTGCCAAGCACCATAACTCTGATATCCCAGCCCTGGCTTGCGTTTTGAGTCTTTTCCCAGGAATCGCCGATATCGCGGATCTCAACCAGGTCAGGATAGGTAACTGCCAGTTGATCTGCTGAGGTATAGACTTCCTGGATGGTTCGGTAGCAGGGGTAGCCGGGAATGCCTGTTGTTTGGCCAGCCAGGGGCTTAATGACTTGATTGATCAGGTTGGTATAAGCCTGGTCGACCAGCCAGCTGACGCCTTCCGCCTGCAGCGCATCGCGGGTTATTTGATTACTAAAAACTTTGATGGTTTTGGTGTTATGGTCTACCTCAACCACGTCATAACGATTGGCAAGGTCAGCCAGTTGATCGCGGTTTTGGAAGTGGATGATCAGAACCTGATTGTCAAAAACAGGTTCTTCCGCCTGGACTGGTTCGGACTGTACCAGGCTAAACAAGACGAAAACTGCCATAAGAAGGGGTAAAACACGGGTAAATCGCTTAAGCATTGAATCTCCATTTGGTTTTAAAAAGTGGTTTCGCTTAAATAAACGAGCGGCTGTTGCCAGACCGCTTAATATTACACCCAAGTATGAAAAATGGGTATTAAATAGACAAGTTTCTTATATCTGGCGGCAGCTTCCTTTGCCAGCTCGTTTATTGTAGTTCAATCAGATCAGCCAGGGTGGTGCTTTTTAGTTCGTTTTCGATGTAAGTCTGCGTTGTCTGCCAGTATCTTTTTAGTTGTTCACTTAAGGGGAAAGTACAGGGCTCAGAATTTCCCAGACATTTGTTGATCAGCACCGGTCCATCGATGGCCGCGATCACTTCATAAACACTTATTTCGCTGGCTGGTTTCGCGAGCATAACGCCGCCTCTCGCGCCGCGTTGTGTGCGGATCAAACCTGCCTGTGCCAATAACATGTTAATTCTTGAAAGGAAGAGGCGTGAAATATGCATTTCTTCGGCAATTACACTGGACGAAATCCATTTTCCTTGTTCCTTCCATGCCAGAAACGACATCGCACGGATCGCATAATCAACCTGATTGGTAAGCTGCAAGTTCATGTCATCCTTTCCTGTGTGCCTTGTTTGTGTGATGAATCAAACCATTTGCAAAATTCAGTTTATCACGAGCTTTTACTTAATGAATAATAATTGACAAAACTTCACCATTGCTGATCACTTCTTTCCAATCAAAACCGTTTTCAGAAAATAAAATCTTGTTTTCCTCATGTTCGTCAGCCAGACAATTTTGGCCATCCAAAAAAACGCTGTATCCCTGCCCATTATCGTCTGTCACAGAAGCAATTGGAAGGAACGGCGCATTGCTTTTTTCGCCTTCGTTCGTCAGGATAAGCAAAGCGGTTTTGCCGTATTCAATTTTTAGGGATAGGCCCTTTTCTTCGTCCACACTCAGGTTCACCATTACAGTTTTGCTTTGCAAATTGATGCTTTCTGTTAATATTTGTTGAGGAATATTGCGCTCTTCCAACAGCGCATAAAGGTTGCGGGTGGTTTGATTGTTTTCATGGTCGCAGACCCACAAAACCTGGTTGACCTCGTACTTTTGGACCACCTGAAAGAGACCCTTCAATTGCGCTCCCCGACAATCCGGGATGATTATCGCGTCCAGGCGTTTCGAAAACAAGGGTAAACGACCAGAGAGCAAAGAGGCCAGACTCTCCTCGCCAGGCGAACCCGCCAGCAAAAGCGCTTCGCCCCGGCCGCCTTCGATCAGAACAAAAGTCTGTTGTCCGCCCTGAGGCAGGTGGACACGCAGCCTGCCATCGGGTGCTTTCGCGTTGAAGCTCCAGACAACAAAGCTTAAAGCTCCCAAACCAAGCAAAATATATTCGGGTTTTAAGATTTGAGCCTTCAACTGTGCGATTTTCGGGCGGAAGACGAGCACGAACAGGATCAGATAGTAAAAGAATATCCAGAAAAGATTAAAATGCGGCAGGTTAATCGTTTGGGTCGGGATATCTGCCAGGCTGATCACGATCCAATTGGTTAGGGCGGCGAAGGGCCAGGCGATCCAAGCCAGAACCTTGCCCAAAGGCAGCCAGAGCATTCCACCCGCCATCGCGATCAGGCCCAGGATCATCACCGCTGGTTGCAAGGGCAATATAAGCGGGTTTGCCAACAAAAACAACCAGGAAAGCTGATGAAAATGCCAGAGGCTGACCGGCAGCACCATCGCCTGCGCGATCAGGGTCAGGAACAAAACTTCGCCAAGGGTTGCCGCAAGCCCGCGCATTGTTTCGCTTTGGAAGCGTTCCTGAAACCAGTCTTCCAAACGCAATTGAATGGGCCCGGCAAACAGAGCCAGCCCGAGGGTCGCCAGAAAGGAAAACTGAAAGCCCAGATCCCAGGGAAGGTGCGGATCAATGAGCACCATTAACAACGCGCTTAGCCCGAGACTATTGAGGGTATTGCCTTTGCGCGCGATCAGGCCAGCGATGACCGTAAAAGCGCCCATGAATGCCGCCCGCAGAACCGATGGACTGCCGCCGACCAGGAGGCTATAAGCCGCAAGCAAAATGATCGTGGCGAGCGCGCCTCTTTTGGCACCCAGCTGACGCGTCAGAAAAAGACTGACAAAGCCAGCCAGCACAGCCATGTTGAAGCCTGAGATCGCGATGATATGCGAAGTGCCCGTGCGCCGAAAAGCCGCGTCCATCGATTTTGAGATCGCGCTCTCGTCACCGAGCAAGATTCCGCGCAAAAGCGCGTCTTCCGGTGAGGGAAAAATTTGCGACAAAACCTGACCGCCGTGATCCCGTAACCGATAAAGAGCCGCCAGGATCGGACTGCCCTGATCGTGAGCCAATACTTTTATTTGCGGGTAGCGCGTAGTTGTTTCAATCCCTTTATGGCGCAGATATTCCCGCCACTGAAATTCCTCCCCTTCTTCCGGCTTTTCAAGCTCTCCCCATATCTCAAGCCTGTCGCCATACTTCAACGTGGTCCCGATCGGAACATAAAAAAGGAGTCTGCCTTCAACCTGCTGATCTATCCCCTGCATCCGCAGGCTTTCCGCTGCCACAACCACTTCGAGACTGGAGGATTTTTCTTCCGGCGGGAGTATAACCAAACCAGTCAGGGTGACTTTTCCTTTCAGGTGATGGAAGGACAACTGGAGCGGGCTCATGACCGGCAGGCTCAACTGATACAGCATCGCGCTTAAGGCAAAAGCGGACAGGATCAGGCTTATCGGAACGGAACAAAAGGTGGCTGGTGAATTTTTGCGTTTGTGAAAATGGATCAGGCTGCTCAGGAGGGCGATGGTGAGCAATCCTGCCCAGAGATACCAGGGGAATTTAATGAGATCAGCCAGGAAGGATCCGGCTATGGCGGCCAGACCCAGCCAGAAAAAGGGCATAAAGGCGGGAAAGCAAAATTCTCGTTTGCGCGCCGCGATCCGCTTTTCGATCGAATCGTCCCGCCAGTTCCGGTCACTCATGGCCTTTAGGTTTAGTCGAGCTTCTTAAGATAATCGAGCAAGACCTGCAGGGCCTGATGGGCAAGCCGTTCTTTCACTTCCACCCGGCTGCCCTCAAAATGAAATTGATAAGAGCTATCGCCATCTTTGGTGGAAAACCCGAGCCAGCTCGTGCCAACCGGTTTTGAGGGGGTCCCGCCTCCGGGCCCGGCAATGCAGGAGACCGAAAGCGCCAGGTCGCTGTCAAAAGCCTTGCGCGCTCCTCGCGCCATCTCGAGCACCGTCTCGCTGCTGACCGCGCCATATTGCCGCAGCGTATCCCAGCTGACGCCCAAAAGCTTCACTTTCGCCTGATAAGCGTAAGAAATGATGCTGCCGATAAAGTATTCCGAGGAACCGGGCACGTTGGTCATTAGGTGCCCGATCAAGCCGCCGGTACAGCTTTCCGCCAGGCCGAGGGTCAGCTTTTTCTCGAACAAGAGTTTGCCTACCTGCACTTCAATTGGATCCTGCATCAAAACCTCCTCATTAATTACCTGAATAACGGATTGGGAATCAAGCCGCCGCCAGGTTTCTGACAAATTTTTCTCATAAATATATCCTGCTATTGCTGGGCTCAATAATCCTTCTTTCACCAGATCATCAGGATCTTCACCGGCAATAATTCTATTCCGCAAATTGCTTGAAGATACATCCAAAACTTGCAGCTCTGACAGATAAATCAAATTCCCGCCCATTTCTTCCAACTTGCGCAAATATTCATAATTTGGCAAAAAGCCTTCACGGGGGCTGATCACCAAAGTTGTGGTTTTCAGCAGGTCCTGCCAGCGATACCAATGCTGAAAACCCGGCTCTGTCCCTGAAAAGCTATCCGCGCCGATCAAAAATCCAAGGGAAATATCCATGTCAGTGGTGGCTCTCAGAGCTTCCATTGTTTCTGCAGTGAAATTGGGTCGGTTCTTTGTTTCGACCAGGTGGCGTTCAAAACTGCTCACGCTCACCTGGCAGGAGAGTTTTTCACACAATTCCGCTGCTGCCAGCTCACAAATTTCAAAGCGGTGTTGAAAGGTCAGCGGCAGAGAGCGTTTGATCGCGTCGCGAATGTTGTGATGTCTGAAGACCGGCATCATCATGATTTCCCGCACCCTGATATCGCGCTTTTCCAACGCGCGAACCGCGTCGGTGATCAGCTGCACGTGCCCGGTGTGAATTGGGTCCGCTGAGGTACCAAAGATCAGTAAAAGTTCTTTTTTCATTTCGTCCTCAACTTCGGGTGTTCATTTTTCAGGTAATGGCAGGCAGCCAGCCAAAGTTCCGCGCGCGCGTCCGCTGGCATGCGCCAGGCATGGCAGGAGTCCAACCCAACGCTAAAAACCTGCACGCCGTCGGGACTGGCGCTGCGTTTAAACTGATGTCGGAAGAAACGCTCAATAAATTTTTGCAGGCAGCCCAGAATAAATTCAGCCTGATATTCCTTGCCAAAAGTCTCCAGCGCTTTCTCAAAAATCTCCCGCGGGTCTTGCTTTTCTGCCAGAAAGTGCCACAAAAAGAAATCATGCAGCTTGTAAGGCCCGATCACTTTTTCGGTGATCTGTTCCGTCTGACCATCCTCATTGACCGGGCGCAATTCCGGGGAAATGGGCGCGGCAGCTATCTTTTTCGCTATTTTCAAACCATCTTCGCCAAACAGGCGCCCAGCAGCCCAGGGCAGGAGCCGCAGCAGCACCGATTTCGGCAAGCCGGCGTTGACGTTATACATGCTCATCTGGTCGCCATTATAGGTTGACCAACCCAAAGCTATTTCAGAAAGGTCACCCGTCCCGATCACCAGGCCCTGGCGCAAATTGGCGTAGTTCATCAAGTAAAGCGTGCGAATACGCGCCTGGACGTTTTCGAAGGTCACATCCGGGCTGGCATCGTGGCCAATGTCGGCCAGATGCAGTTGAACCACCTGACTGATATCGTTATTGCGACCCTCAATTCCACTTATCTCAACAAGCTTCCAGACCCTCTGCAGCGATGCTGTGGACGTGCCCGGCCCCGGCATGACCACACCCAGAATGTTTGTTAAGGACAAATTGAGGTTTTTTGCAGCCTGACAGCAAGCCATCAGGGCCATACTCGAATCGGCGCCGCCGCTCAGACCAATGACCATTCGTTTTGAACCAGTATGTCGGAGCCGTCCCATCAGCCCGGCGACCTGAATATTAAAAATTCGCTCAAGCTGCGTTTCATCATTTTCAAACAAAAAAGGTAGGTCTTGCTTACGTATTGCTTTCTTATAACCGTCTGATTTTGGGATTTTCAGATTGGAGGGCAGCGAAAGACTGGTCGTTTCATTCTGAAAACTCAACTGCTTTCCGCTTGCTAAAAGTTTTCCTTTCTGCCAGATCTGAGCCAGTCCGGAAAAAGCAATTTGACTGGTCGATTCACTGGCGCCAGCGGAGCAAACGGCCAGAATTCCCTTTTGATCCTGGCTATATTGCCAGAATATAGCTTTATCATCGACATCCCCAAAGGCCGGCAAGGCACAGGGATTTAACAAAAGCTCATTTTCTTCAATTTTTGGAGCTTCTTCCAACTTACCAATCCAGACTTTGACCTTTTTTCCCTTAATCAAATCAGGAAGAACGCCATCCGTGATGACCGGGATATTCTTCCCATGCAAAGTCAGGTGTTTCTTCATTATGGTACTGGCGGGCTTGAAATAACATTTGTCTGGTTTCTGATTGATCACAAAAGCGAACAAACCTTCTCTATTCAGGAAGGCCAACGCGTCATAAAGCTCACCATCGATCTCAAGCGGCAAGCCGAGGGCGACATAAACCTCTCTTCCGCTTAGGTTTTGCTCGATTCGTCGAAGTTGCTGCAGACAGGCTTGCCGCAGCAGAGGAAGGCTGAATAAGTCTTCACAAGTAAAGGCGGACAGACAAAGCTGCGGAAAAAGGATCAGCTGAGGGCCGTCATCATTTGCGCATATTTGCCCGATCATCGCAAGGATGTTATCGGCGTTAAAAACAGGATCGGCCACCCGCACTTCCGACACGCATAAGTTGATCTTAAAATTTTGTATAGATTCTTTTTGGCTCATGACTAAACCTCAGGGTTAATCATAACAATCTTTTGCGAACAATGTACAATAATCCAAGTATTAATTTGTTCCAGATGGTCTTCTTTGTCTTCAAGGAAAGGATATTTCATGTCTCAACAGAGCAAGTTTCTTTCATTGATTCTCATTCTGATTTTACTTTTTTTAGCATCAATTCCCACACAAGCTGAAACAACCAATATCAATTCATCAATTCCGGGCTTCGATTGCTATCGTGACAGTCAGACCATCGATCAGAGGCTTAATGAGCTAAGGAGCGCTTATCCAGGTTTGGTTCAGATCAGCGAAATTGGCACCTCAATTGAAGGACGAGCGATCAAACTTATAAAAATAAGCAAAGAAAATGGAGAACAAAATAAACCTCGTCTGATTTTGATCAGCGGTCTGCGAGGGAATTCCTTCGCGCCGGTTGAATTAAATTTGCTTTTCCTCGAGAACCTTCTCCAAAATCATGAGCAGGACGCCACGGCAACATTTTTACTAAATTTTATTGAGATCTATTCAGTTGTCATTGCCAATCCCGATGGCCGTTCGCGCGCCGAGGCCCAGGCGCGGGCTGGCGAAGCAATCACCTGGGAAAACAATGCCAATCCACAATACTGCGCTTCTTCTGTCAATGGAGTTCGTCTCAATCTGAATTTTCCTTATCAGTGGTCAGCTGGCACTTCTGACCCTTGCAGCCCTGATTTTTCAGGGCCAACGTATGCCAGTGAGCCAGAAACCCAGGCTTTGGTCACTTTTCTCTCCCAGTTAGCTTCACAAGCCAGACCAAGCTTGCTTCTGCAGTTGGATAGTTATCATAATAAGGTTCTGACACCTTTTCTGTACGACGCTACGGCACCTAATCCATACGCTGGTGATCTTTTTATGCTTGCCAACAAGCTGGCTTATGAAACTGCAGCAGTTCCAGTGGTTGGAAATGGTGATAATAATTTCGAAAGTCACGGCACGCTGCTTGATTATGCTTTTGGTCAACTGGAGTTACCAGCCCTGAGCTTTAGGATTGGCACACAACAATCAGGAGGACACACCCCAGCCTGCTGGTATTTTAATGACTATATCAAGGAATCAATGCTGAAAGCGCTCACACGGGCAGCCCTTGCCAGCTTCGCTCCTTATCAACTTGCTTACGGGCCGGAGACGAAACTCAAATCGCAAACTGAGCATGCTCTTTATCTTGATATTGAAGGCTTTAGCGACGACTACAGTTTTTATAAAGAAGAATTCATCGACTACAGTTCCGTAAGCCGTGTGATATGGTCCATGGATTTTCCACCAGGGCATCCGAAGGCTATAGTTCATGAGGCAGATCAATTGGCGCCGCTGCCTGAGTTTCCCTTTCGATCCACTTTTCAACTTTCGGTTCCCTATTCCATGTTTGACCATGGAAGGCACCTTATTTTCGTTCAGGCATGGGATGCCCCTACTCAAAATTCAGAATCGCGTCCGGGGCTTTATGCCTGCCATTATGTAGATATTCCTTCCATACATTTTCTTCCAATGCTGTTCAAATAGAAACATAAAAGAAAAAGCAGAACGCTGTCTGGCATTCTGCTTTTTTCTGATTATTTAGCTTAAGTACGCGGCTTACTTGTTTTGTTTCACTCTGGCATTGATCTGATCAACATTTCTTTTCGCTGCCGAATACAAAATAGCCCAAATGATCGCGTAGATCACAATAAAGATTCCAAAGTACTGGACAAAACCCATCAGACTATGTGGCATCCAGCGTAAAAAGTATGCAATTGGCAAGGTAGCCAAAGATCCGATTGCGAAGTGAGTTGCGGTTTGGCGCAGAAGGCTCCAGTCATCACGCTCAAAGATCGTTGAAGCTCCGCTCCACACAGCACCATAGAACATTGTAGCCAGTGCCTGAACAATCACAGCTTTCAGTTCTCCGCCTGTTGCGGCTATCAAGGCGGGAAGTGCCGCATGATAGTTGCCGTCACCTATGATCAGGGAAATAATGATCGTGATCACGAAGTTTATGGCCAGTCCGATGGGAGATCCCAGAGCAATTCTGATAGCAGTTATTTTTTTCATTTTTATCCTTTTATATTTCCTATATTCCTAAAATTTGTTTAATTTTTGGCACATAGCGCCGAGAGACGTAGGTGACCGTTCCGTCAATCAATTTCACACAGATCGTGCCGGCAAAGCTGAGATCAAAAGCTTTGACCTTGCGAATATTGATGATCTCGGAATTGGAGATGCGAACGAAATCATTCTTTTCCAGCCGTTCTTCCAGCTCATATAGCCTTAGCCTCAGGCTATATTCGCCATCGTTGGTTCTGGCAAAAACCTTGTTATTAGCAGTATAGACGCGGAAAATTTCATCCTGCTCCAGAACCCTCAGCTGATCATCCTGAAAACCAGCGATCATTTGCGGAACGTCTTCCGTAATTTTTTTCACCAATAAGCTGATCTCGTCGCTCATCTTTTCGGTGAGTATGATTATTTTGGGTTCTTTGTAGTTGCCGTCTAATTTGATTTCGATTTCCATCTGGCACCTCCTGTCTCAATGGCTACAGTATAAAAAAGTTCGTCTAAGAATTCCTCTGTTTTTTGATAAGTGGTTGATTTCTTATGGCAGGTGGTCATTTTGGCGATGAGCCCGGTTCATTTTGGCATAAGAAATCTTAATCATCTTTTTATAATGTTTAAATAGTAGTCTTTAGTAGAGCCTGTGGATAATGTGGATTGGATATCACTATCTGCCATTTTCTTCCAAATTGTCGGAGAGACAGCAAAACAAAACAGTCTTTCCTTAAAAATTGATCATCATGCCTGTGAATATCTGACTTTCCACATAATCCACCGTTTGGATTGAAAATGTTTCAAAACCAGAAACTTATCCTTTTTTATCCAAAGCTTTTCCAAAGTCTGCAAACAGGATTATTCACAGAAAACAAGCACTTATCCACAGAAAAAGCGCAAGTTATCCACAATTTAGAGATTAAATTCGTTCTTATAATCTTCGAGAATGTGCTCTCCCTGATCAATAAAATGATCAAGGTCTTTCAACAAACGTTCCTTCTGATCCCGCTCAAAATTGAGTTCCCGCAAAAATTCGAACCAGTTCTTAAGCGCTTCCTGATCTTCTTCCAGAACGCTGACTGCCTGCTGCCAGGTTTCCAGCATGGGCCACAGGACGGCGTGGAGGGCATTGTTTTCGGCCAAAACATCCACACTTTGCAGAAAATAGGCTTTTCGTACTTTTTTGATATTTGCGGGACAATCCGCCTGTTGATTCGCTTTTTCAAGCGCGGACTCCCAAACTGGACGCCATTTTTCAAACTTTTCCTGATCAAATTCCTGATTGCCCAATAATCTGCTAAGCTCTCCGATCAATGCCAACTGATCCATAAGCTCAACCCTGCGGCTGAATTCACTGATAAAGCGACGGATCGTGAGAACGGGCCCTTCAAGACAGGCGATCGCGTTGGCAGCTGTCCCAACGGACTGAAAATAAAGCGCGATCCATTCTCCCCAGGGTACTTCCTGCGGATCGTCCAGATCAAACCATTGTTCGCGCGCTTTTACGGAAAACTGTTCCGCGCGGGCATACACGTTTTCTGGCTTATCAAAGCCGGAACTAACACTGGCGTGCAGGAACTCGAGCCAATGGTCTTTATCGAGCAAAATATTTTGATGCTTACAAAGATGATGCCCAAACCAGGGATTTTTTCGCAAACGGCGGTGATAAGTGTAATAACTTTGATGATGATGCTCGATATCCAGCGAAATTTCATAAGTAACGCGAATAACCTCGCGTTTGACGCTGGGCTCCTCTTTGTGAACGAAGACCATATCAATATCGGTTGTGCCTCCCAGTAGCGGCTCACCCTCTGTCACGGAACCTGTTAAATAGACGGCAATCAGGTCTTTTTCTTTACGCTCGCGTTGGGCGACATGATCCTTCGCGATCTTTATTAGCATTTCCTGATTAATTCTCATGCCATTCTCCTTAGTCTTCCAGCGGCAGGCTTTGCTGATAGGGCGCCAGGCGCAAAGCTTGTTTGACGCGATTAACGAGATAATCCAGGTCTTCCTGTTTTTCAATAAAGTTGAGATCGTCCGTTTCGATCAATAAAACGCGGCCCTGCCACTTGTCATGGGCAAAAAACTTATCGTAAGCCTCCATCAGCTCATTAATGTAGGCGCGTTCCATATTGCGTTCATAGGAGCGGTCGCGGTGAGCGATGCGATTCATCAGGGTCTCAAGACCCGCGCGTAGATAAATTACCAGATCGGGGTTGGGGAATTTGTCTGCCAATGCGTCATGAACACTGTGGTAGACCTCCAGCTCATCGCCAGAGAGATTGATCCCCGCAAAAAGGGCGTCTTTCTCAAAGGTGTAATCGGAAATGATCGTTTTTTCTTTCCAATTCGCATTCCCAAACACTTTATTTTGCTGATGATAGCGGCTCATCAGGAAAAAGATTTGGGTCTGAAAAGCATAACGGCTGCGGTCAGCGTAAAAATCACCTAAAAACGGGTTTTCTTCAAAGACTTCCAGCAACGTCTCAGCCTTAAAATGAGGCTCAAGCAATCGCGCCAGACTGGTTTTTCCTACACCGATCACACCTTCAATGGCAATGTACATAAAGCACTCCTGTTCAGAATTGGAGTTAAAACTATACCATAAAGGCGCGATCAGGCTCTAAATTCTGAGGTGGTCATGCAGTTCTTGAGCCGCCTTGGCAAAAGCAGTGCTGTAACGCAGCTGACTGTCACGCGGGCGGGGCAAATCGATCTTCAGATCCAACACAATTTGAGAAGGAATCCGGGAAAGCACCAGCACCCGATCAGAAAGATAGACCGCTTCGCTGATCGAGTGGGTCACCATCAGGATCGTTTTGGTCTTTTCGCTCCAGATGCGCAGCAATTCTTCACTCATGCGCTCGCGCGTGAGTTCATCCAGTGAGCCAAAGGGCTCGTCCAGCAGCAGAATGTCCGGATCCTGCACCAACGAGCGGGCAATTGCCGCGCGCTGGGCCATACCGCCGCTTAGTTCGTGGGGCCAGGCGTGCTCAAAGCCTTCCAGCCCTACCAGGGCGACCATCTCGCGCACTTTTGGCGCAATTTCAGATCTTGATTTGCCTTCCAGTTCAAGCGGAAGGGCAATATTTTGGCTCAAATTTCGCCAGGGCATTAGATTCGGCTTCTGAAAGATCAGGCCGGTGCGCGCCTGGCGGTCGTGAATATCCGGATATTCGATCGTCCCCTGTGCATATGGAATTAAGCCGGCGAGGGTGCGCAAAAGGGTCGATTTGCCACTGCCAGAGGGCCCGATCAGGCAAACGAACTCGTTCTTCGACAGGGAGAAAGAGATATTCTCCAGCACTTCGAGGCGGCCGCTTTTATCGGCAAAGCTGACCGCCAGATCGCGCACTGAAAGGGATAATTCAGGGAAGGAACTCATTTGAATATACTTTGTTCAGGTCAATTGCCTTCTTCATCAGGCCAATGTCAAGCAACACCTGCATCATGTTGCTCCAACTCTCTGCCTGATCGGCTTCACTTTGACGATCCAACAGCCAGAGTTTGATCGATTCATCCAAAACCTTACGCTGGATCGGTGCGGTCTCTTCGGTCAGGTTCTCAACATACTTCTGGCTGATCTCCCAACCCTCATCAGGATTTTTGGCCGTGTATTGGATGCCCTGAATCAAGGCTTTCACGACGCTGCGCACCAATTCGGGCTCGTTTGCCATGCTGCTTTCGTTGGTGACCAGGCAGTTGCCGACCAGATGGATATAATCCTTGACCGCCATCACATTGATCTCGTAACCGCGCTCGCGCAGCTGCACCGGCTCGTTTGCCAGATAAACCACCACTGCGTCAACCGTTTTGCTTACCAGGGTCTCGACCTGGTTGAAACCGATCGAAACCAACTCGTAATCACCGCTTTTCAGTCCTGTCTGACCCGCCAGAGCTTCCATCCCGATGTAACTGGCGCCAAATAAACCAGGCAATCCGATCTTTTTGCCGATCAGGTCTTTTGGCTCGGTGATACCGGATTCTTTCAGCGCAGCAACGCCAACCGGATAATCCTTGTACCAGTTGGCAACCGCCACAACCGGCAGTCCTTGTTCCCGGCTTAGCAAGACCTGTTCACCTGAGGCGATCATGAATTGCTGATGGTTTGATCCTACCAGGGCGACCATGTCAGCCTCGTTGCCGTAAACCAAATTAACTTTCAGGCCTTCCGCTTCAAAAAAGCCCTTTTCAATTGCCACATAAAAAGGCGTGAACTGGACATTGGGCACATAGGTCAGATTGATCGTGACCTCCCGCAGGTCGGTTTTAGCCTTAGGTTGGCAGGCCGAAAGGAACAAAGTCAGGATCAAAAGCAAGGATGAGAAGATTCGTTTCATTAATAAACTCCGTTAAAACTCCCGCCAGGTTTGCCATTTGAGCGCCCGGCGTTCAAGAAATAAGACAATTCCATACAAGATAGCCGCTAACAAGATCAGGCTAAAGACGGCAACGAATACCAACGCGGTGTCAAACTGGCCGCGCCCGAGATTGATCAGGTAGCCCAAACCGCGATCTGAGGCTACCAGCTCGCCAACAATGGCGCCGATCACTGAAAGCGTGGCTCCGATTCGCAGGCCGCCCAGTAAGACTGGCAAGGCAGCCGGAAATTCGAGTTTGGTCAGCATCTGCCAGCGTGAGGCTTTGAGCGAAAGCATCAGTTCACGCAGATCCTGCGAAACCTCACGCATGCCGATCAAAACGTTGACAAGTACCGGAAAGAATACCGTCATGGCGCAGATGAGCACTTTTGAGAACAAGCCTGGACCAAACCAGATAATGATCAGCGGCGCGATGGCGACCACCGGCACGGACTGGCTGCCAACGAGGAAGGGAGAGAGCAGGTTCTCGAGCATGGCCGTTTTGGATAGAAGATAGCCAAGCAGCGATGCCGCCACTGTGCCGGTCAGCAACCCAAGCGATAACTCCAGCAGGGTATAAGAGAGATTTCGCCACCATAAACCGTTCTTTAGCACCTCAAGAAACTTTGCCCAAACCATGGCCGGGCCAGGGAGGATAAAAGTCGGCAGTTTCAGCAGCATATAGAGCAGCTGCCAGAGACCAAGGAAAAGCAGGATCGAGAGGAGAGGTAATATCCAGCGGTGTTGGCTGATCTTTTGCCAGATTGCTAACTTTTGTGTTGGATGATCGGTCTGCGTCATTCTGCCCTGCTATACGGGCATTATTGTAAAGGTATTATTGGATTGGGTCAAAGCACAGGATTTCATTTTGTAAAGCTAAGAAGTTCGTTCTAATAAATTCGCGCGGATTCTCTGCACGACCTTAAAATCGGATAAATCCGGCTATAATAAAAACATGCCGCTAAAGCCCTTCAGACCTCAAAACGTATTGCTAATGCCCAATGCCGCTGTCGAAAAGGCGGTTTCTCTTGCCGGGAAGTTGGAAAAGCTGCTGATCCAGGAAAATGTTAAAACGTGTTGGTTTCCCTGCGATTTTGATGACCTGGAGAACAAGCCGGAACTGGACGGCATTGATCTGGCGATCGTTTTTGGTGGAGATGGAACGCTTTTGCGGGCCGGGCACATTTGCGCGCCATTGGGCATTCCAATTTTGGGCGTCCAGTCCGGGCGGCTTGGTTTTTTGGTTGAACTAAACGAAGAGAACCTTACGGATGGCATCAAGCGGCTTGTCGGCAAGGATTATCATCTGGAAAGCAGAATGATGCTTACAGCGGAACTTTACTCCAACGATCAGCTTTCTCAAACCTGGGATGTTATTAATGAGGTTGTCATCTGTCGGGGCAAGGATGTGCGCCCCATTCAGGTTCGCGTTGACCTGCGGGAAGGTTACATGAATTCTTACATGGCTGACGGTGTCATTGTCTCCACTGCCACTGGCTCCACGGCTTACGCGCTGGCTTCCGGCGGCCCTGTTTTGCCGCCTGAATTGCGAAATATGCTCATTTTGCCGATCGCGCCTCATCTAAGTTTTGACCGGGCTGTTGTACTGGCCGAAGGCGCTGAAGTTGATCTTTACCCCACCAGCAATCACGATGTTGTATTAAGTGTGGATGGGATAACCCCCATTCCGCTTAAAGATGGCGATCATGTCCACATCCGCAACAATCCGCAGTCTTTGCACATGCTGCGATTTGGGGAACCAAACTACTTTTATCGGGATCTGGCTGCCATGATGCAAAGAAACCCGATCCTTGAAATGAAGAAAAATGACTGAAACTCAAAACACCAACCCCATCCCTGATGAAACGCCTGTTTTGCGCTGCAATCGCTGCAACGAACCGATAACACCCGCAACCGCGGTTTCAACCCCAACCGGCTACCGCTGCCGGAATTGCGTTAAAGCGCAGCAGAAAGTTTTTGACACCACCCGTTTTTTTGATCTTGTTTTGGGTTTTCTGATCGCGGGAATTCTTGCTTACGCGGGTGGATGGCTTGTCTCGCGTCTGGGCTTTTTCACACTGTTGGTAGCTCCCAGCGTGGGCATGCTGATCTACCGGGCGGTGCGGCTTGCCGTCAATAAACGCCGCAGCGAAGCGCTCAACCGGGCAATTTTAGCGGGGGCGATCATCGGCTGCATCCCCATGCTCGTGCCACAGATCATCTCGTTACTGTTCTTCTCTGGAGAAGCCTTTTCATTTATCAGCAACATCCTGCCCCTGATCTGGCGGGTCGTTTACACGGTTTTGGTTGCCTCAACTGCCTATGCTCAGTCCAAGGGGCTGCGTCTGTAAGAACCGATGATAAAAGAACTTCACATCCAAAACTTTGCCATTATTACCGAGCTGACCATTCAGTTTGTCGATGGCCTGGTCATTTTGACGGGCGAAACCGGCGCCGGCAAATCGATCATTCTCGACGCGCTCGGCGCGGTACTTGGGCAAAGGATGGATTCCAGTGTGGTTCGCCAGGGTGCGGATAAGGCTTTTGTCGAAGCTCTTTTTGAACCCGATGAGCATACTCTAAAACAGCTAACCCCGCTTCTTGAATCCGAAGGCTTGCTTGAAGACGGCACCTCGCTTCTGCTTTCGCGTGAGATCAGGGCTGAGGGTCGCTCGATCGCGCGCGTGAACGGACGCAGTGTTAATCTCGGCTTGCAGGCAGAGATCGGCGCTTTCCTGGTTGACGTTCACGGACAATCCGAACACCTTTCCTTGCTCAAAGTAAAGAGTCACCGCGAATTATTAGATCGTTTTGCCCGCAATGGGCTGCTTTTGGATGAATATCAGGTTGATTATCAACGCTGGCAGGGTGTTGAAGCAGAATTAAAGCGTTTGACGCAGTTGCAGGCCAATGTTGATGAACGGGTCGATATTTTGCGATATCAGATCGGCCAGATCGAAGCCGCAAAACTCTCCGTCGATGAAGAAGATTCCCTGCGTCAGGAACGAACCCGCCTGGCCAATGCCGAGGTGCTCAGCCGTCATGCCCAGACTGCCCTGCAGGCATTGGATGAATCAGATCCGCAAAGCTTTTCGGTGACCGATTTACTGGGAAATGTTTCAAACGATCTGATTTCACTGGCGCGGATTGATCCACAAACCCAGGCCATGGCCGATCAGGTTGAAAGCGCGCTGACCAGCCTGAGTGATCTGGCTTATGAATTGCGGCGTTATAACGAGCAAATTGAATTCAACCCTGTCCGGCTCGATCAAATTGAGCTGCGCCTCGATCTGATCAACAACCTTAAGCGCAAGCATGGTGGATCAGTTGCTGAAGTTTTGAATTTTTACCATAAAGCTCAAAATGAGTTGGAGCAAATCGAAAACTTAGACGCGCAGATAAAAGAAGTACAACAAGAAATAGAGCGAGTTAAGATAACACTTGCAGAAAAAGCTTTTGGAATTCAAAAGAAGAGACAGGAATCCGCCCAGGTTTTGGCTGAACAAATGCAAAAGCAGCTCGCGCAGCTGGAGATGAAAAAAGCGAAGTTAGAAGTCCTACTCACCCAAAAAACTGACCCTGATGGTCTGGATATTGATGGCGGACTGGCTTTTGATGCCTATGGGGTTGACCAGGTTGAATTCCTGATCGAGACCAACCCAGGCGAAGGCTTCAAACCACTGGCAAAGATCGCTTCCGGCGGTGAGACATCGCGCCTGATGCTGGCGCTCAAAAATGTTTTAGCTGACGCGGACCAAATCCCGACCCTTGTTTTCGACGAAATTGACAGCGGCATTGGCGGCCGGATCGGGATGACCGTGGGCGAATTACTTTGGAAGCTTTCTCAGCATCATCAGGTGATGTGCGTGACCCATCTGCCGCAACTTGCTGCTTTTGGCGATCAACATCTGAACGTGAGAAAAATTACTGAGCAAAGCCGAACCTCCACCCAGGTCACGCAGCTAAAAGATCAGGCCAGAACGCTGGAGCTGGCCGAGATGGCGGGCAGTACCAGCGAAAAGAGTTTACAAACAGCTAATGAATTATTAGCGACAGTTCAAAAAATAAAGGGTACAATATAAGTATCTTTTCGCACAACCGTTGATGGCTTTTACAGAAAAGCGATCAATGGTAATCGTATTAAAAAAATATAAAATTGCATGATTTATGCTAAAAAGGAGAGCTATGCCAAAAATGGATGAAGTTCTTGCGGTAATCTTAGGTGGTGGTCAGGGAAAGCGTCTTTTTCCTCTTACTGCCGAAAGAGCCAAACCAGCTGTACCTATTGCTGGTAAGTATCGTTTAATTGACATTCCGATCAGTAATTGTATTAATTCCGGCATTTACACTATTTCGGTTTTGACCCAGTTTTTGTCCGTGTCACTGCACCGCCATATCAGCCGAACCTATAATTTCGACCATTTCCATCAGGGCGGCGTGCAGATCTGGGCCGCTGAACAAACCATGGAAAACACCTCCTGGTATCAGGGTACGGCAGATGCTGTCCGAAAACAGCAGCAGGAAATCCGCTCATCGCGGAAAAAGCACGTCCTGATCCTGGCTGGCGACCATCTTTATCGCATGGATTATGCGAAGATGACCGATTTCCACATCGCGAACAATGCTGATATTACTGTCGCGGTTCAACCGGTTCTGAAGGAAGACGCACCCCGTTTTGGCATTCTTAAAAGCGATGAAGATGGGCGTGTCACCCGTTTTGCGGAAAAGCCAAAAGATCCCGCTCTTCTGCAGGATATGATTAGCCGTGACGATCCTGTCAGCCCCTACCTGGGCTCGATGGGTATTTATATCTTCCGCATGGACGTTTTGATGGAGGTTTTGCGGCCAGATTTTGGTGAGCGCAAGATGGACGATTTCGGCGGCGATATCATTCCCTCTCTGATCGAAAAGGGAAGGAGGGTTTTTGGCTACAATTTTGAAGGCTACTGGCGTGATATCGGAACGATCCGCACTTTTTATGAGACCAACCTCGCCTTAACCGACGATGATCCTGAGTTTGATTTTTATGACCCGGATAATCCCATTTTCACCCATCCGCGCTTTTTGCCCGGCAGTCGGCTCAGTGCCTGTGAGATCAAGCAGGCATTAATCGCGGAAGGCTCTGAAATTTCAAAATCCAGGATTTTCCATTCCATTATTGGTTTGCGCAGCCATATTGGCGAGGGAACAGAAATTCGCGATACGATCGTGATGGGCGCGGACTGGTATGGCACCCTGAGCAACGGCGCGCCCATAGGCATTGGCCGGAATTGCAGGATCGAAGGCGCCATCATCGACAAAAATTCCAGCATTGGGGATAATGTGGTTATCAAACCCTTCCCTGAAAACACCGAAATTAATGGCGACTACTATTACGTCCGCGATGGGATCGTCATCATCCCCAAGCACACCGTCCTCCCCGCGGGCACGATCATCCAACCCTGATTCTTACCTTGAAGGATCATGCACCCAGCCCCGAATCAACCCCGGGGCTGGGTTTTTTAATTAGACTGATGTAAGAATTTAGTTTTGAAACGCGCTAATCACGCTGTAGAGCGCGATTCCGCAGGCAACTGAGACGTTCAATGAAGACTTTTCACCAGACATCGGAATGTAGACCACTTCGTCGGCCAGTTCGATGATTGTAGGGTCGATCCCCGCTGGCTCGCTGCCCAGTACAAGGGCGATCTTCGAGGTGTTGTATTGAAGGGTTTCTGAAAAAATGCTTTTGGCCTGAGGGGCGGCTTCGATGCACACAATCTGAAAGCCCTTTTCTTTCAGATGCTCGCAACAACGCAGCGCGTTGGACTGCCACTGCCAGGTCAGGCGTTTTTCGGATCCAAGCGCTGTTTTGGCGATGGCAGGGTTTTTATCTGGTGAAGGCGTCAGGCCGCACAGGTAGAGGCCCGATACCCCGGCCCCTTCGGCCGTGCGCAGGATGGAACCCAGATTGTGCGCGGAACGTATGTTATCCAGCACGAGGCAAACTTCTGGCAGCTGAGCGTTGACCCAATCGGGCTGCCATTGCGCCAGGCGGGGGACATCCTTGCTGAGCTTTCCACCGCACAACGGACACACCTTGCCCTCGAACTGATCCAGATCGAGCGGAAAGCGGAAACGACACTCTTTCTGATCGCATTGCATAAAGTAAACATTTGAACTCATGGGACTAATTGTAGCGGAAATTGGTTTAAAAAGGTTAGTCGCCTGGGTGAGGGGGGCACCCAGGCGACTAACAAGTATTAGTATATACAGATTTGTTTTAAAAGCAAGTCAAACATGATGAAAGATAATAAATAAAACAGCATTTATATAAAAAACACACAAATGTTAAACAAACGTTAATAATATATGCTTTTCTTTGCTTCGGTTCGCTCGCTTGGCATTAATAATTACACAAAGGTTCGATCCTGTAACCTTGCATGATCAGCTCGTGCAGGATCAATTGCAAACCAAGCAGTGTTTTTTCGCGCTCTTTGCCGCCGTCGTGCATCAAGATCACTTTCCCAGGCTCCAAAATTTTCAAAATATCTGCGAGCATGTCGTCTGGGTCGGGTTGCTGCCAGTCGTTTGTGTCAATATTCCACATGGAAATCTCATAACCCATCTGATGCGCGGTTTGATAGAGATAGTTGCTGGTCAGCCCATAGGGCGGCCTCAGGCACCTGACATACTGGGAGGCAAGGTTCGGTTCTGCCTGCAAAGCCGCAAGGATCACTGACTCAGAATCATTAACTTCCAGATAAAAGGTCTGGTAATCCAGATTGGACATGTCCATATGGTTGTAGCCGTGGATGGCGATTCTTTGTTTATGCTCCGCGACCTGGCGGACGACTTCCGGAAAAGTGACGGCGTTCCTGCCGATCATATAAAAAGTGGCTCCGGCATGGTAACGATCCAAAATATCCAGAATCTGCGGCGTCCAGTTAGGGTCGGGGCCATCGTCAAATGTTAAATAAATGACCTTTTCCGGCTCCGACTGCTCTGGATTCACTGCCTGAACTGCTGGTGTACAAACTTGACCCACGGGACAGTTGATGGCGTGATAATCACTTGCCAGCATTGCTGCGGATGCTTCGCCGATCGGAAGCAACAGTATCGTCAGCAGAAGGCTTGCCAAAAGAATTTTCTTTGCGCTCATGGTTTACTCAAACTTAATTTTCTCTTCGATTTGTTTCACAGTGGCTTACAAGGCTTTGTTCTACAGAGATCATTTAAGAATTGTACCAGGCATCGCTTTCCAGAGTCCGCCGCCGTCTACAGTCATGTAAATACGGTTTTGGATGAGCGTATCCGGCGTGATCGAAACAGTCAGGTAGCCATACAGGTTGGAAACCATGTCAACCCCTACGGGGGTGATAGCCTGCGGCAAACCTTGGCTGACATCCACCCAGGTTTTACCGCCGTCGTTGCTCTGATACATTTTGCCATCCGAGAAGGCGACACCGGTTTGGCTTGAGCCAAAATCAGAAAAAGCGACATTGTTTAGGGTGGAGAGATAATTCCAGGTCTGGCCGGCGTCTGAGGTATAGCAAAAATGGGTTAGCTTGTTATCCTGATTCGGCAAAAAAGCCTCAATTGCGATGTAGGCTTCGTTTGCGTTGACGCGCGTAATTCCTGTTGGCGAAAGCTCGGCCTCATCGCTGTCTGGCAAACCCTGACAGCTCTTCTGGCTCCACGAAGCACCGCCGTCTTCTGATCGATATAAATAAAGTGAGCCAGATACAGGTTCAGATCCGCCAACTAAAAGAATATCTTTGTTCAGACTAACGAACTGGTTCTTGACGCCGCTGGTTGGCAGACCGGGCTGTTGAGGATTCGCGGGGTCGTGTCTGAAGATTTCAGTCCAGCTTGCGCCGTCGTCTTCGGTCTTATGCAGGCTCATATATTGAGAGCCCATGCCCGCATCTTCGTTGGAGAGTACGTAACCAGTCCCCAGGACGGGGATGATCATCATTCCGCAAGGGAAGTCGACCTTGCTGCTGGTCCAGGTCTTGCCTGCGTCATTGGTTTGAAAGAGCGTGCCGTTCGCGCCGGGCGAGTTGGCGCAGACCCAGGCTGTGCTGCTGTTTGCGAAAGTGGTGAAAATGCTGTTGCCGCCTGAAACTGAAGCGAAATCGGGCGGAGTAACGTCATAAAAATGTTCCCCGAAGTTTTGAGTATTGTAAATTCTGTCTTTATTGACATTGGTGGCCCAGCCTTCCCCGCCGGTGAACATGGTCAGTTCGTAGAGATCCGACAGGTACAACGGGGTTGGGGTCGGTTTTCCAACGACAGTCTTTGGAGCTTCAATTGTGGCAACCTCTGTGTCTGTGACAGGCGCGCTGCGCGGCTCGCAGGAACATAAAAGCAAGCCCAGGATCAGGGTTAGGATCAGGATTGTTCTTTTCATCATTACCTCCGTAACATTACGGTCAATATTTTAATGCAAAAACTGTGCCCGGTCGTAAAAAGAATTGCACCCAGCTATTTTACCCTGTTTGTGGAAAGTGGCTTGTTGCTTACAAAATGTTTCACGTGAAACTTTTTGATTTTCTGAAAGTGAATAAGAGGGTTGGTGCATAAGCTGACACAACATCTTTTGTCAACAACTTGCGAAAGACGATAAAAGTTTGGCAGTCGAAAGCTGAATGTTTCACGTGAAACATTGAAGTTGCCATTGCCATGCAATTCCATCAAGATTAGGTATTCAATTTGCAATAAAAGTTATTGCTCATTCGTTTTAATGTTATGAGCGAGGAAGTAACACGCAAGATGCGGTCAAACAATGAAGATAACTCGTCCGGCTCTCATCAGCTTGACCCGACTGAGGTTTTGTATCGCTTCTTTGGTGGGGAGCATAACCGCCTCGTGGCGTTTTTGCTATCCCGCGACCGCGATCTTGACCTTGCGACTGCGCAGGATCTGGTCGCTGACCTGCTGCTGCGCCTGGTCAACCGCGTCGTACCGCTCGCTCCAATCCGAAACCTAAGCGCCTATATCTTTCGCAGCCTGAACAACCTGCTGATCGATCAGAAACGACGGAGCAAACGTTCCGTTCCTTTGGAGAACTTTGTCGTTTCAAATGGAGAAAAGCTTTCTCTGCTGGATATTTTGACTGGTGAGGATTCACCCGTGGTTAAGTTTGAGCAAACAGAGGTGCGGGCAAGGCTTTTCGAGGCGATTGAATCGCTGAAACCTGACCAAAGAGCGGTGGTCGTTGCCAATATGCTGATGGGGAGAACGTTTGAGGAGCTGTCCAGCGAGTGGCAAACACCGATCGGCACGCTTTTGGCGCGAAAGCATAGGGCAATTAAAGTTTTGCGGGAAAAATTAAGTGATTTGAATCCAAGCATGGATGAATAGAGGAGTAAAAATGAACATGGAGATAGATCCGATCAGAGTTTATGGTAAGAAAAATAGTGATGGTGAGAAAAAGACCCCAGATGCTCTTGTGGTTGTAGGTATGATCGTCCTGGTTGTCTTGGTTATTGCTGTTGTGGTTGCGCTTGCTGGTCTGCTGGTGCGCTGGTTGTGGAACCACTTGATGCCGGGGGTTTTCAACCTGCCGACCTTGTCATACTGGCAGGCGATCGGCTTGTTCGTACTGGCTCAGCTCTTTTTTGGGGCAGGAGCGAAGGTTGAGACTGGTAATAAAACGGTGAAGAAAACCGCGAAACAAGAGCTTGAGCAGAAGCCAGACAATGATGCCGATCCAACAGAAAGTGATAAGTACCAGGACTGGTGGAAGAACGAAGGAAAACAGGCTTTTGATTTGTATAAAACCAAAAATAGCGGTCCGGAAATTGTTGATTTCGAAGATTAATGCATGTGAACCGCCGCATGGTGTGTTGTATCGGCAGTTCTCAGGATAAAACAAGGTTGCGGCTCGTGGTTGGGAGACCGCGAGCCACAATCCTATCGTTTTATTGTTTGATCGCTGCTAAGGTTTCAGGCTCTTTTCCCGCTAAAGTCTCCTGATCCTGCAGAGGTAAAGTTAGGATTAGTGATTTTGTATCGTTTAGATCGGATTTGGCTGACAGGACACGTAAGGTTCATGCGTAAGGCGAGATCAATTGCGTATTATAAACGCGAGTCGAAGGTGTGCCTGGGACAAGTACTCTAATCTTTATTCTGAAAAGGGTGAGTTAAAAGAAAAAGTGTCCTCGGCGCGTGTCGAATAAGTGCTTGGTACAAGTACTCTAATCAGTATAAACAAGGGGGGGGCATTAAAAGAAAAAGTGTCCTCGGCGCGAGTCGAATAAGTGCTTGGGACAAGTACTCTAATCTTTATTCTGAAAAGGGTGAGTTAAAAGAAAAAGTGTCCTCGGCGCGAGTCGAACGCGCAACCGTCTGCTCCGCAAGCAGGTGCTCTATCCATTAAGCTACGAGGACCTTTTACGCAAGGACAATTATTCTAAACCCGAATCCCGCTCTGGTCAAGGGAAAAGTTCAGGGTCAGTGTGAGGGGTCAGCAATTCTCAGTATAGAAAAATCAAGCCCATGGTAGTATAGCACCCTCAATGTCAGCACATACACACACTGATTTATTCCATGGAGTAGAACATATTGGATATATTTTTATTAAACAGAGTTTCGGACGCCAATTGTAGGGGCGGACTGCCATGTCCGCCCGTTGGTGTGGAAAATTAAACGTCACATTTCCTTGATTATCTGGGTTCATCTTTCAGGTATTCTTTGATATTCCAGTCATGTTTTATTCATTCCAGACGACGGGCGGGCACAGCGCACCTGGCACTTTGTGCCACGCACAGGTCCCGCCCCTACCCCAAAAAACGCCCTCACATGTTGATTACCGATCAAAAATTAGATAACATTCACTTGAGGACAGGAAAATCCGAGCCACACAAATTTCATACTGAGAATCGCTGGTGTTTTGCAGACCTGAGGTTTTACGAACATGATTCAATAAAACCTTCCTTAACACAAAGCCAATCAGCCCAAAAAGCTCTTTTTCGGTTTATACTCATAGGGTAAGCTTTGCCGTCACTCACAATAAATCAAGACGGAAAAGGAGGAAGCTTTGAAACAACTCATCACCGGCGATGAAGCCATCGCCCGCGGCGTTTGGGAAGCTGGCGTGCGCTTCGCCGCTGCCTACCCCGGCACGCCCAGCACAGAAATCCTTGAAAACATCGCAACCTATCCCGAAATTCACTCTGAGTGGGCGCCCAACGAGAAGGTCGCCCTCGAATCGGTCATTGGCGCCTCGATCGCGGGCGCGCGCTCAATCGCGTCCATGAAGCACGTTGGCCTGAATGTGGCTGCCGACCCCTTCTTCACCTTCGCCTACATTGGCGTCAACGCCGGTGCGGTGATCATCACGGCTGACGAGCCCGGTCAATTCTCCTCGCAAAACGAGCAGGACAACCGCAACTACGCCCGGGCTGCCATGACGCCCATGTTCGAGCCTTCCGACAGCCAGGAATGCAAGGATATGCTCATCGAAGCCTACGAGCTCAGCGAAAAATACGACATCCCCGTGCTGATTCGCATGACAACGCGCGTTTGCCACTCCAAGGGCATGGTCGAACTGGGTGAACGGCGCGAGGTGCCGATCAAACCCTACGCTAAAAACATTAAGAAATATGTCGCGACGCCCGCCAACATGCGCCCGCGCAAGGTCGGCATCCAGCAGAACCGCGAGCTCCTCAAGGAATTCAGCAACAACTGCCCGTGGAACCGCGCCGAATACAACGACACCGCCATCGGCATCATCTGCTCGGGGGATTGCTACCTTTACGCCCAGGAAGTCTTTGGCGAAACGGCTTCTTACCTCAAGCTCGGCTTCACCAATCCGCTGCCCGACCAGCTGATCCAGGAATTTGCGAGCAAAGTTGACAAGCTTTACATCATTGAAGAAAACGACCCCTACATCGAAGCCCACGTGCGGGCGTTGGGGATCGAATGTGACGGCAAGAACATCTTCCCGCTCAACGGCGAAATGACCCCCGAAGTCATCCGCAAGGTCATTTTCGGGCAGGAATACCCGCTCGACGAGGAAGTCCAGGCGGCTGTGGTCGGTCGCCCGCCGACATTGTGCGCGGGCTGCCCTCACCGCGGTCTTTTCTATGAACTGGGTCGGCGCAAAGGCGTCATGATCTCCGGCGACATCGGCTGCTACACGCTTTCGTCCGGCGCGCCGTATAACGCCATCGAAACGACCGTCTGCATGGGCGCCAGCATCAGCCTTGGGCACGGCGCGCAGCAGATCTTTGACACGATCGAAGGCGAGAAGCCCCGCGTGATCGCGACGCTTGGCGATTCGACCTTCTTCCACACGGGCGTCAACTCGCTGCTGGACGTTGCCTACAACCGCAGCAAGCTGATCACCATCATTCTGGACAACCGCATCACCGCCATGACTGGTCAGCAGGAAAACCCGGGTTCCGGCTACACGATCAACCGCGAAGTCACCGAGGCGGTCGATATCGAAGCCCTCGTCCGCGCGATCGGCATCCACAACGTGCGCACGATCAACCCCAACGATCTCGCGCAGGTCAAGGAGGCGCTCGATTGGGCGCTGGGCATGGACGAAGCTTCCGTGATCATCACCCGCTGGCCCTGCGCGCTCAAAAAGCAGTCCCCCTGGGATCTGGAAGAGTTCAAGGGCTCGTTCACCCAGAAATATTTCGTCAAAGAAGAGACCTGTATCGGCTGCCGCAAGTGTACCCGCACTGGCTGCCCGGCGGTCGTCTTCCAGTTTGACCGGAAGAAATCGTCCATCGATGCCGATAAATGCGTTGGCTGCAGTGTTTGCGCCCAGGTTTGCCCAGTGCAGGCGATTCAGAAAGTGGAGGCATAATGAGCACAAAGAATATTCTTCTCACCGGTGTGGGTGGTCAGGGCACGATCCTGGCGAGCAAATTGCTGACTGTGGGGTTGATCGATGCCGGTTACGACGTCAAGATGAGCGAGGTTCACGGCATGAGCCAGCGCGAAGGTCCGGTTTTGACCCATGTCCGCTTTGGCAAAAAGGTTTTTTCTCCGATCGTTGAAAAGCGCAAAGCGGATGTTATCATGGGCTTTGAAGAGCTGGAAGTGCTGCGCAATCTGGATTATCTGCGCGACGACGGGCAGGGGATCGTCATTTTCAATCGTGTGCGCGTCAACCCGATGGGCGTTCAGACCGGTCAGGACAAGTATCCGACCAACGGCGAGGAGCTGATCCGCGCCCGGGCGGGGAAAGTGATCGCACTTGACGGCCAGGCAATGGCGCGTGAGCTTGGCAACCCGCGGGTGATGAATATTATCTTGTTGGGCGCCTTGATCAAACAACTCGGTCTGGAGGAGATCGACTGGCTGCGCGTTATCGCGGAAAACGTCAAGGAAAAATACGTCCATCTCAATCAGGAAGCCCTGAAACTCGGGCTGGGGTTAGAGTAGACCATATAATCGAGACAAACATGTAGGCCGGATTCGAATGAGGAATCCGGTTTTTATGTAAAAATGTCGGGTTGACCCCCAAAGGGGGCAGGCAGAGGAACGCGACCTACCTGACTGGAAAATTGCTTGTGTGAATGTCGGGTTGAAAAGCGCAACCCGACCTACCCATCTGCGTCCCTCACCCGCCCTGCGGGCACCCTCTCCCGCTGAGAGGGCTTTTCCCTCATCCGGCCTTCGGCCACCTTCTCCCACTGAGAAGGCTTAAAAACTCTTTATCCACCCTTAAACAACATCACCATTCTCGGTTACCCTTCACCCTTATGGTTGAAATCGCAAGTGAACGTTTGAACGCTTGATCCCAACGTTTGATCCCCAATTTGACATCTCCCTCATTAAGCTTATAATTCAAAAACTGAATTATATGGAACACGAGTTAACTTCCGAAGAAACGGCACGGGCGTTGGAGATGCTGACCCACATCGAAGCCAACCCGGACATCAACCAGGTAACGCTGGCAGATGAGCTGGGCGTGGCGGTGGGGACGATCAACTGGCACCTCAAGCGGCTGATCGCCAAAGGCTATGTCAAAGCGAGGCGCGCACAACGCAAGAAGCTGCGCTATATCATCACGCCCGAAGGGCTGGCGCTGCGTGCCGCGCTGACGGTCAATTACATCAAAACATCTTTTGAGCTCTATCGCCTTGTCCGCCAGCGCACGCAGGCTTGCCTGAAGCAGCTGGCAGAACAGGGCTATCATCACGTTTTCGTCCCCGGAGAAGACGACGTCGCCGAGGTGGTGCGTCTGACCTGCCTCGAACAGGGCGTATTGATCTCCCAGGACCCAAAAGCGCCCAATATCCATATTGAGGGCATTAAACTTGCACTAATCATTCCAGAGTCAGTGCCAGGATCCACTGACCCACAAACAAGCGAAATCAGAGGTGAACATGGATAAGGAACTCGACCTTTCCAGACAGCGCATTTGCGTGACCGGGGGAGCCGGATTTTTGGGCTACCACCTGATCGAAAAACTAAAAAAACACGGCGCGAAAGAGATCTTCGTGCCCGAATATCCGGACTATAACCTCGTCCGCGAGGCTGACATTTTGCGCATGCTAAAAGAAGCGCGACCGGATGTGATCATCCATCTGGCAGCCAAAGTTGGCGGTATCGGCGCCAACCGCGAAAAGCCGGGCGAATTCTTCTATGACAATCTGATGATGGGCGTGCAGCTCATTCACCACGCCTGGCAGCAGGGCGTCAGCAAGTTCGTCGCCATCGGCACGATCTGCGCTTATCCCAAGTACACGCCGATCCCCTTTAAAGAGGAAGACCTCTGGGAGGGCTATCCCGAAGAGACCAACGCGCCTTACGGGCTGGCGAAGAAAATGCTGCTGGTGCAGTCGCAGGCTTACCGCGAGCAGTACGGCTACAATTCCATCTTCCTTCTGCCGGTCAACCTTTACGGTCCGCGGGACAATTTCAACCCCGCCAGCTCGCACGTGATCCCGGCGCTGATCCGCAAATGCCTCGAAGCCAGGGAAGCCGGGGCGAAGGAGATCGTCGCCTGGGGTGACGGCTCGCCAACACGGGAATTCATCTATGTCGATGACGCCGCCGAAGGCATCACGCTGGCGACCATGCGCTACAACAGCTCCGACCCGGTCAATATCGGCTCGAGCTTTGAAATTTCGATCAAGGACCTGACGGAATTGATCGCCAGACTGACCGGTTTCGAGGGCGATATCGTCTGGGATAAAAACAAACCCAACGGGCAGCCGCGCCGCAAGCTGGACACAACCCGAGCCAAAGAGCGCTTTGGCTTTGAAGCAAAGACCAATTTTGAAGACGGCTTGCGCCGTACCATCGAGTGGTACGCCAACGAAAGGGCACATGGCAGAGGATAGGGCGAATTACGCTGCTCAGGTGGTGACCTTAAGCCCGTCGAAGGGCTGGCTTGGCATTGATCTGCGCGAGCTGTGGCACTATCGCGAGCTGATCTACTTTTTGACCTGGCGCGACATCAAGGTGCGCTACAAACAGGCAACGCTGGGCATCGCCTGGGCGATCCTGCAGCCGGTGCTGACCACCGCGATCACCTCGGTCGTTTTTGGCTATCTGCTCAAGGTCGATAGCGGCAATTTGCCTTATCCGGTCTTCACGCTGGCGGCTTTGCTGCCCTGGCACCTTTTCCAGTTGTCCCTGCAGAAAAGCAGCATCAGCCTGGTGGGCAACGCCAACCTGATCACCAAAATTTACTTCCCACGCATCATCATCCCGCTCTCGTCGGTACTGGCGGTGCTGGTCGATTTCGCGATCTCTTTGATCCTGCTGTTTATAGTGATGCTGTTTTACAAGCTCCCATTTACCTGGAATATGCTTTGGCTGATCCCGTTGACGCTGCTGTCGATCCTCGCCGCGCTGGCGGTCGGGCTTTGGCTTTCGGCGCTGAATGTGCAGTACCGCGACATTCAGCAGATGGTGCCTTTTTTGCTGCAGATCTGGATGTACGCCACGCCGATCGTTTACCCGATCACGATCATTCCCGAGGGCACGATTCGCTACCTTTACAGCCTCAACCCAATGGTTGGGGTGGTGCAGGGCTTCCGCTGGGCGCTGTTTGGCGGCTCTCCGCCGGATATGACCCTGTTGTTCTCTTCCGCGGCGGTGATCCTTTTGCTGATCTCCGGGCTGTTCTTCTTCCGCCGGATGGAAAAAACTTTTGCGGATGTGGTGTGATATGGACAATACGACTTCCATCATCGTAAAAGGCATTGGCAAACGCTACAAAATTGGCGCCGCGCAGGAGCGTCAGGACACCCTGCGTGACCTGATCGTCAGCCAGGCGCGCAATCTGGGCAGGTTTTTCAGCGGAAAGCGTGGTCTTTCCGATAAATACGAACACATTTGGGCGCTTCGCGACGTCAGTTTTGAGGTCAAAAAGGGACAAGCGCTGGGGATCATCGGGCGAAACGGCGCCGGCAAGAGCACGCTGCTCAAGATCCTCTCGCGCGTGACCGACCCAACCGAAGGCTACGGCGAGCTGCGCGGACGCGTGGGCTCCCTGCTGGAGGTGGGCACCGGTTTTCACCCCGAACTGACCGGGCGGGAAAACATTTTCCTCAACGGCGCCATTCTGGGCATGCACAAAAAGGAAATTGAAGCCCGATTTGATGAAATTGTTGATTTTTCCGAAGTTGAAAAATTTATTGATACGCCGGTCAAGCGCTATTCCTCCGGCATGTACCTGCGCCTGGCTTTTGCCGTGGCGGCGCACCTCGAACCGGAAATATTAGTTGTGGATGAGGTGCTGGCGGTGGGGGATGCCGACTTTCAACGCAAATGCCTGGGCAAGATGGGCGATGTCGCCAGTTCCGGGCGTACGGTCTTGTTCGTCAGCCATAATATGTCTGCCATTCAGCGTCTGACCGAGGAATCGCTCGTGCTGGACAAGGGCAGGGTGCTCATGCGCGCGCCGTCCGGAGAGGCGGTCGATTTTTATCTCAATCGTGGGCTGACCAAGCTGGGCGAACGCTTCTGGGAAGAAGACGAAGTGCCGGCAAACAGCGCGCCTTTCAGACCGCTGGCGATCCGCATCGTCGATAAGAACGAGCAGGTTTCCGATTCGGTCCGTTCGGTGGATCCGATCAGGATCGAGATCGACTATGAACTGACTGAGGACGTGACTGGCTTGCGCGTAGGTTATTATCTCTTCACCACCCGCGGCGAACCCGTCTTTACCAGTTTTGATACCGACGCCGAGGAAATGTTCAGAGAATACACCGCCCGCAAAGCCGGCGTTTATACCAGCCGCTGTCTGATCCCGGCTGACACTCTCAACGAAGGGCGTTTCGTGCTGGGGATCAATGCCAGCTCCTACGGCATCCGGCGTTATTTCCAGGACGATCAGGCGCTTAGCTTCTCGGTGGACGCCTCCGGCGCGCCGGGAACGCATTGGCCCGAATCGCGCCCTGGCGCGGTTAGACCCTCTTTGCAGTGGATAATTGAAGAACGAGGTGGCGCGTGAGCAATTTGATCAAAAAACTTTTGGGGAAGATCCCCGGCACTACGGAATTATTCTGGCAGCTGAAGGGGAAAAACAAGCCCTGGGCGGCTCATTATCGCCTGGAAGGCTTGCAGGATGTCTTTTCCGACGCGGTCGCGGAGGTGGAAGCCTTGCGAAAACAAGCTGAGGAGCCGAAAAAGATCTGTGTTTTCTCGACCCTGCATTACTGGGTGGAACAATCCATGCTGGTCGCTCTCGGACTGGCTGGGATGGGTCATGAGGTCAACTTTGCCTGGCTGCCCTACGCGGCCTGGGATTTGAAGATCGATCTTTTCGACCTGCGCAAACAGGATCTCTACACCTGGAACATCCTTGCCCCGGCGGCAAAGGTGATGCAACTCACCAGTTTGCTCAAAAGCGCGCTGGACGCGGGCGCGAAACCAAACTTAGACCCGCAGCTGCGCGGGATCGTCGATCAAGTTTCGGATTACGATACCCAATACACCTTACAGGTTGAAGAAACCGACACCAATTCCCCGCTCTATCTTTTGCGCCAGGAGCGCAACGGGCAGGCGGCTGTCGCTATCCGGGCCTGGCTTGAGCGCGAGAAACCCGATCTGCTGATCGTGCCCAATGGAACCATCCTCGAAATGGGCGTCGCCTGGCAGATCGCGACCCAGCTCGGGATCGAGACGGTGACCTTTGAGTTCGCCGACCAGCAGGAAAGGATCTGGCTGGCGCAGAACGATGAGATCATGAGCCACCATACCACGGTGCTTTGGGAAGGACTGGGCAACCAGGCTCTGCCTGAGAAAGCGAAAAATGTCCTGTTGGGGCTCTTCTCAGCCCGAAAACACGCCAAATTATGGGGTAACTTCGCCCGCCAATGGCAGCAAAACCCGGTCAAAGGCGGTGACAGTGTGCGCGAAAGCCTGAAACTGGACGAGCGACCGCTGGCGCTTTTGGCGACCAACGTGCTTGGCGACAGCCTCACGCTTGGTCGGCAGCGCATCAGCCCGACCATGGCGGACATGATCGTCGGAACGATCCGCTACTTTGTGCTGCATCCCGAGATGCAGCTGGTCATTCGCATCCACCCCGGCGAACTCAAGACCCACGGTACCTCAATGGTGGATGTGATCAATGAAAACTTTGCTGAATTGCCTGAAAACGTGCGTGTCATTCGCCCTGAGGACGAAACCAATACCTACGATCTGGTCGAGATCGCCGATTTTGGACTGGTTTACACGACAACGGTCGGGATGGAAATGGCGATGTCGGGTCTGCCGGTGATCGTGACGGGCAAAACCCATTATGCTGAAAAAGGCTTTACTTTTGAGCCGACCAATTGGGAAAACTATGAGGAATTGCTGACCAGGATCGGTTCCGATCCAGCCTCCTGCCGGCTTTCGCAGGAGCAGATCGAAAAAGCCTGGCTGTACGCTTATCTTTTCTTCTTTGAATTTTCCTTGCCCTTCCCCTGGCACATCCTTTGGATGAAAGACGATTTCGATAAGCGTCCGATCAGCTACGTGCTCTCGCCCGAGGGGCAGGCAAAATACGCTCAAACCTTTTCCTATCTGGCAGGGGAGCCTCTCGATTGGGCGGCCCGCGGTCTGGCGCGCCTTGAAACCATTGAACTACAGGAGGATGCTGAACTTTGAGTCAGGGATCCGTTAAACACGAAATCGGTCAATTTTATGACCAGGTCGGCTGGCAAATGGAGGGTGACAACTACCAGAACGCCCGCTACGAAGACCTGCGTCCCGTTTCGGCCGAGTATATTCACAAAGCCCACATGCGCGTGAAGCGCCATCTGGCAGCCAGCGGCGATTATTTGCTGGATGCTGGTTCCGGCCCGGTGCAATATGAAGAGTATCTGAGCTATTCGCAGGACTATCGCTATCGGGTCTGCATGGACCTTTCGCTGGTCGCCTTGCAGGAAGCGCGCAAGCGTTTGGGCGACAAGGGACTTTACGTCAACGCGGACATTGCCCATCTGCCTTTCCGTGAGGACGCCTTTGACGGCATTGTTTCGCTGCACACCATCCATCACGTTCCGATCGAAGAGAAGGTAACTGTCTATCAAGGCCTGCATCGCACGCTCAAACCGGGCCGCACAATGGTGACAGTGGACGGTTGGGCGGAAGTACCCTTATTTAAAGTGATGAACCCATTAATGCGCGTAGCTGGCGCCTTGCGCCGACTGACCGGCAAGCAAGCCCCCCTGATGCCCACCGATGTTCCGGCTGACCAAACCGAAAGCAAGTCCGAGCCTGAGAAAGCTCCGGTTGGCACCTTTGTGCTTAAAACCAGCGCGAAGTGGTTCCACAGCGTCATGAAAGGTGTTTTGCCCTATGAGATCCGCGTCTGGCGCAGTGTTTCGGTCAAGTTTTTGCGCTCTGTTATTCAACCTGAATGGGCTGGTAGGTTTTGGCTTAAAATTCTTTACCGCCTTGAAGAGTGGTTTCCCCACTTTTTTGGTGAAAACGGGCAATACCCGCTTATCATTATTTCGAAAGAAAAAACTGATGCTGTCAAGGAGTAAGCATGGATTGGTCTAAAAAAGTAGTATTGGTGACCGGCGGCACCGGTTCTTTTGGGAAAAAGTTTATCCGCGTGTTGTTGGACGAGTACAATCCCGCTAAGGTGATTGTTTACAGCCGTGATGAGCTGAAACAACACGAAATGCGGGCGACGGGCGGTTATGACGACCCCCGTATCCGCTATTTCATCGGCGATGTGCGCGACAAGGAGCGCCTGACCCGCGCGATGTACGGGGTGGATATTGCCGTCCATTCGGCAGCGCTCAAGCAGGTTCCGGCCTGTGAATACAACCCGATGGAGGCGATCAAGACCAACATCCTTGGTTCTGCCAATGTCATCGATGCCGCCATTGAGAACGGCGTCGAAAAGGTGCTGGCGCTTTCGACCGATAAAGCCGTCAATCCGGTCAATCTCTACGGCGCGACCAAACTGGCGGCTGAAAAGCTGATGGTGCAGTCCAACGCCTATGCCGGCGGTCGCAAAACCCGCATCGCCTGCACGCGCTACGGCAATGTGGTCGGTTCGCGCGGCTCCGTGGTGCCGCTGTTCATCAAACAGCGCCCCAGCGGGGTGTTGACCATCACGGATGAGCGAATGACCCGTTTCTGGATGTCTCTCGAACAAGGCGTGCGCTTTGTGATCAATGCCATTGAGCAGATGCAGGGCGGCGAGGTCTTTGTACCCAAAATTCCCAGCATGAAGATGACCGATCTGGCAAAAGCTATGGCGCCCGAAGCCCAGATCAAGATCATCGGCATTCGCCCTGGCGAAAAACTGCACGAAAGCCTGATCTCGGAAGACGAAGCCCGCACGACCATCGAGCTGGAGGATATGTTCGTTGTCCAACCCGCTGGCGCCGACCTGTGGTTTGGGCGTGCCTGGCAGGATAAGGGTAAACCTGTGCCGGACGGCTTCACCTATACGAGCGAAAACAACAAACAGTGGCTGGATGTGGACGGCATCATGGCTTTCATTCAGCCGATCATTGAAGAGCTTGACCGCGCGGAGAAATAAATGAAGCGATTGCTGGTCACCGGTGTCACAGGCTTGCTGGGGATCAACCTGGCGCTGGACGCCGTTAAAAAGGGTTGGCAGGTTTTGGGCTGGGTCAACACCCGCAGGCTCAAAGGCGTTTCTTTTGAGCAGGATGTCGTTTCCCTGGAAGATTTGCCGCTCTTACCGGAAAAACTGGAGCGAGCTCGCGCGGATGCTGTAATTCACTGTGCGGCGATCGCCAACTTAGATGTGGCGCAGAAGGACCCTGAACTGGCAAGGCGCGTTAATGCTGAGGCGCCCGGCGTTTTGGCTGAAACAGCGCGAAAAATGGACATTCCTTTTGTGCAGATCTCGACCGATTCGGTCTTTGATGGGGCGGCGGGGAACTTCCGTGAAGATGATTTGCCCAACCCGCAAAATATCTACGCGCAATCCAAGCTGGCTGGGGAAGAGGCTGTCCGTCAGGCTTATCCTGATGCCTTGATCGCGCGCGTGGTTTTTTACGGCTGGTCACCGAGCGGTTCGCGCTCCCTGGCGGAGTTCGTTTACAACAATCTCAGCCAAAACAAGCCCATTAATGGCTTCACCGATTCGGTCTTTAGCCCTCTCTATGTGCGCGACCTGGCGGATCTGCTCTTGCTCGCGCTCGAAAAGGAATTGTCGGGCACCTATCACTTTTTCTCGGGTCAATCCCTGAGCAAGTATGACTTTGCCGTTGGACTGGCACGTCGTTTCGGATTTGATGAGAACTTGATTACCCCGGTACTGACCGCTCAAGGCGGTTTGCAGACCAAACGCCCGCTCAATCTGAGCATGAATGCTGAAAAGCTGCAAACGGCATTAAACCAGGACCTACCAACGGTAGAACATGGACTGGAACGCCTCTATCAGGACTGGGAAAACGGCTTGCGCCAACAGCTTTTGACTTTTTTGGCATAATAGGAGGAAGAATGGAACTAAAAATAGGCAAACACTGGATCGGGGAGGATCACCCCACCTACTTTATCGCTGATATCGCCGCCAATCATGATGGCGATCTGAACCGCGCATTGGAGCTGATCCGGCTTGCGGCGGAAGCAGGCGCGAATGCCGCCAAGTTCCAGAACTTTCGTGGGCCCGAAATTGTATCTGATTACGGCTTTAGCCATATGAACGCCCAGGTTTCTCACCAGGCAAAGTGGAAAAAGAGCGTTACCCAAGTTTATGACGATGCCTCGGTTCCTTTTGACTGGACGCCCATATTAAAAGAAGCCTGTGAAAAAGTCGGGATTGATTACTTTTCCTCTCCCTATGACTTTGAGGCGACCGATCATCTCGACCCTTACGTTCCGGCTTATAAGATCGGTTCGGGGGATATCACCTGGCTGGAAGCCTGCCTGCACATGGCGAAAAAGGGTAAGCCTGTCTTGCTGGCGACCGGCGCCTCGACCATTGGCGAAGTTCAGCAGGCTGTGGATGCCATTCTGGCGGTTAATCCGCAACTGGTGCTGATGCAATGCAACACCAATTACACAGCCGCGGATGGGAACTTTGATAATATCCACCTGAACGTGCTTAAAACTTACCACCAGATCTGGCCCGACCTGATCCTGGGCCTGAGCGACCATACCCACGGGCACGCGACCGTGTTGGGAGCGGTGGCTCTTGGGGCGAGGGTGATTGAAAAACACTTCACCGATGATAACGACCGCGAAGGCCCCGACCACGCTTTCGCGATGAATCCGAAAAGCTGGGCGGAGATGGTTGAAAACACGCGGCAGCTCGAACGCGCGCTTGGCTCTGCCAACAAGTTTGTGACCAATAACGAAAAAGAGACCGTTGTCGTGCAGCGGCGCTGTTTGCGCGCTGCGCGGGCGATCGAAGCCGGCGAAACCTTGAACCGCGAGATGATCGATGTTTTGCGCCCGGCTACGTCGGGGGCGATCCTGCCTTATGAGATCGACCAGGTCATTGGTTTGAAAGCGCTGACCGCGTTTGAAAAAGGGCAGGAATTACGCTGGACGGATTTAGGAAATTAAGCTATGCGCATACTGTATCTGACCCGTTCCGATTCCGTTCATGACCAGCGCTTTATGGCGGCTCTTGCCGAAAGCGGACATGAGGGCTATGTTTTACGCCTCTATCCTGGGGAATACCCCACCCCGGAGGGCCTTGTGGACGTGAAATGGATGGGCTTTGAGCAGGGCTTGCAGCCCTGGAACCTGCCCGTCGCTCAACGCGAACTGGAACGCGTCATTGCTGAGATCAAACCGGAACTGATTCACGCAGGGCCCTTGCCCGATCTGGCATTTCTGGCGGCAAAAACAGCTTTCCCCAACCTTTTGGCGATGAGCTGGGGTTTCGACCTGATGAAAGACGTGCAGGTCAGCAAACTGGACGAGGACCGCGCCCGTTTTGCCCTTCAGCATGCCCGCGCCTTGATCACCGACGCTAATTGCTCGGCAGAAGTGGCTATGAATCTTGGTTTCCCCAAAGAAAAGATTGTCATTTTCCCCTGGGGTGTTGATTTGCAGCATTTTTCTCCCGCAAAGGCGCGCGCGCAAGGCTTGCCCTGGCGGGAAGAAATGGGCTGGATGGATAAAAAAGTTCTGCTCTGCCTGCGCAGCTGGGAACCGAATTACGGCGTGGACGTGCTTTTGCATGCCTTTAATAAAGCAGTGAAACAAAATGAAGACCTGCGACTTATCTTATTAGGAGATGGCAGTTTGCATGAAGCATACATGAAGCTGCTTTCCGCTGAAGAATTGAAAGATAAGGTCTTTATCGGCGGCAGGGTTCCCAACCAGGACTTAATTAAATATTACGGAGCATCTGACATCTACATCACCCCCAGCCATGTCGACGGCTCCTCCGTCTCGCTGATGGAAGCCCTGGCTTGCGGCTTGCCCACCATCGCTTCCAATATCCCCGCTAATCTCGAGTGGGTCCAATGCGGTAATAACGGTTGGATCTTCACTGATGATAATATTGATGAATTAACGCAAACGATCCTAAACAGTGCTGGGGTTCCGCTTGAGGAATACTCCAGCCAGGCAAGACAGATCGCGACCCAAAAAGCGAACTGGCAAAAAAATAAAGAGAAACTGTTTGCCTGTTGGCAAGCGTTGACCCTCGATCAAGGAACAGCAGTATGAAAAAGAAAATTTTTCTAATTACGGTGTTGATGATCTTGTTGCTTACGGGCTGTAATTTCCCGTCTGCAAAAAGCACGCCCACCCCGGCACCAACCCCGACACCGGATTATGGCATGCAGCTATATTATGGTTTGGGTATGTCCATTTATCTCCCTCCGACCTATGTGACTGAGGATATTAAAACCCAGCTCCCAGGCATCATCGAGACTTTGACGACCTTGCTCGGTTCAAAGGATGGCGCTGTTAAAGATTTTATTGATAACCTTGAAGAAAACATTTCCTGGTACGGCTATGACAGCGGCACCGCGGCGGTCTACCCAACCCGGTTGGTGATCATTCACAACAAGACCCTGGCAAAAACGCCGCTAAGTCTGGTCATTTATGGCCTGGAACGTGTGTTAAGAAAAGAGAATGTGGAAGTTGACAGCGATACATTGACCTTAAACGGCCGCGAAACCTATCGCTTCACGTATTCCGAGGCTGGAAATGCCTGGGTCGCATACGTCTTTAAGACAGAAGAACAGCTTTGGCTGAGCGTGTTCATCACCACGCCCGCGAATCTGGCGGTAAGCCTGGGTGATTACGACGTCAGCGTAGGCTCGATGAGCATCGCGCCCTTGCCCGCGCAATAGGAAGGCAGAAACTTGAAAACAGTCGCAATTATTCAGGCAAGGCTCGGCTCAAGCCGTTTACCCGGCAAGGTCTTGTTGCCCATTGGCGGTGAGCCGATGCTCGCGCGCGTGATCAAGCGCGTTGGGCGCGCTTCGCGCATCGATGAGGTCATGGTCGCGACGACCAATGACCCGGCTGACCAGCCTATCTTTGTTTTTTGCAAAAAAGCTGGGATCAACTGTTATCAAGGCAACGCTTTTGACGTTTTGGACCGTTACTATCAGGCCGCGCGCCTGTCGGAGGCGGAAGTGATCGTTCGCATCACGGCCGATTGCCCGATGATCGACCCGGATGAGATCGATAGGGTGATCCAACGTTTCTTTGATTCGGGAGCCGATTTTGCTGCCAACCGCCTGCCGCCGCCTTACAAAAGAACCTCTCCCATCGGCATGGATACAGAGGTTTGCAGCTTCGTCGCCCTCGAGCGTGCCTGGCGTGAAGCCGATCAGGCTTACCAGCGTGAGCACGTCATGCCCTACCTCTATGATCAGGAAGGGCGTTTCAAGGTGGCGGTGGTCGATCGCCAGCCCGACCTGGGGCACCTGCGCTTCACGGTCGATACACCGGCTGATCTGCAACAAGCCAACGAAATTTACGCGGCTTTTGGCAACCGGGATGACTTCACGCTGGTGGAATTGCTGGCGGAAAATGAGAAAAACCCGCAATGGCAGCAGGAGGTTGCTCAGGTGCAGCATAAAAACCTTTATGAAACAGACAAACGCGCCCCAGACGCGAATCTTTCTGGAAAGATCAAGGGCGATGACAGCCCCATTTGCCCGCTTTGCCGCCAAAGCCAGGCGGGAATTCTCGAAAAGATCAATTCCTTTGGCTTTGAAACAGCTTACTATCTCTGCGGAAGCTGCGGTTTTGTCTTTCAGGACAGCCGCAAAAGTCAGGCGGCTGACCCCGAGTTTTATCAGGAGACCTATCGCAGGATCTACCAGGAAAGCCCCGAGCCAACCAAAAAGGACCTCTTCCAACAGACCATGCGGGCGCGCGATCAGGCTGCCTGGTTAAAGAGCCTTGGATATGAACGCTTTGAGCGGACTTTGGATATCGGCGCTTCTTCAGGCATCTTCCTGGAAACTTTCCGCGAGCAATTTAATGCCCAAGTGGTTGGCGCAGAGCCTGGCGACGCCTATCGGGCGTTGGCGCAAGCCAAAAACATTCCGATGCATGCCTCCTTTGAAGAATTGATCGCTTCCAAACCAGAACGCTTTGACCTGGTCAGCCTGATGCACGTGCTGGAACATCTCGAAGACCCAGTCCCAGCGCTCAGGCATATCCGCCTGGGCTTGCTCGCTGAAGGTGGGCTGCTGCTGGTGGAAGTCCCCAACTATTATTGCCATGATTCCTACGAGTTGGCGCACCTTTCCTGCTTTACGCAGCACAGTCTGATCCAGACGCTGGCCCAGGCCGGTTTTGAAGCGATCGCTCAGCGCCAGCACGGCAAGCCGCGCTCGAAGATCTTAGACCTCTACCTGACAGTGCTTGCCAAAGCCGCGTCCAACACGGAGGCAAAAGAAGTTGCTCCGGAAAGGAATGTCCCCTTCAAACGAAAGCTTGGCATGACAAAACGCAAAATTCTCAGCAGGCTGAACCCAAAAGAAGCCTGGCTGCCTTTGGAAGGGGAACTATGACCCCATTGATAACACTATTTACCGCGCCCAAAGCCTTCAAAGACGCGCACATCAGTTTGATCCAACACAACGCCTTGCGCTCCTGGCAGGCATTGGGTGAGCAGGTCGCGGTGGTCTTGGTCGGTGACGAAGAAGGCATTGCCGAAGCAGCTGCTGAATACGGGTTTTTACACCGACCGGATGTGAAGACCAACCAACTTGGCACCCCCCTGATCAGCTCGATCTTTGACCTGGGCAGACAAGCCAACAACAGTCCCTTTCTGGCTTATGTCAACGCTGATATCATTCTGTATCCCGAGCTTATCCCAATCACGCAAATTGTCGCGGAGCAAAGCGAAAAATTCCTCATGGTCGGGCAGCGCTGGGATCTGGATATTCAGGAGCCGCTCTTTTATGAGAACGACTGGGCGCCGGGACTAAGGGCTTACACGCGCGAACACGGCAGCCTGCACAGCCGCACGGGCAGCGACTATTTCATCTTCCCCAGGGCTTGTTTCAAGGAAATCCCTGATTTCACGGTCGGCAGAGCCGGCTGGGACAACTGGATGATCTACCAGGCGCGGCGGCAGGGTTGGGATGCGGTCGATTGCAGTGAAGATCTGGATATTATTCATCAAAATCATGACTATCGCCATCTTCCGGGCGGGCAACCGCACTATCGCTTGCCGGAAACCGGTGAAAACATTGAACTGGCTGGTGGAAGACGCACCATTTTTCAGCTGGATGACGCCAACCTGCGTCTGGTTAGCGGCAAATTGCACGAAATGCCGCAAACAAGGGAACGAAAACTGCAGGAATGGGTGAACCGTCCCTTGCTGAAACACGGGAATTTCGCTTGCACGCAGCTGCGCTTCATCTTCCTGCACCCACGCAAAGCCTGGGCTGAATTCTGGAAGAATCGCGAAATGGCGAAGACCATGCAGGAATCTGCCCTGAAGGAGAATTCCTGATGGGTAAGTTTTCCTTTAATAAGAGGAGCAGCCGATGGCACGCTTAGGCACCAACCCTTCCCGCGGGAAAACGCTCGACTTTACGCCGCCCCGTGTCACCGTTGCCGTGCTGGTCTACGAGCCCAATCAGCTGGGCTACTTCCAGCATCGTCTTGATGTTACAAAATTGACCATCAACAGCATCATCAAAAACACGCAAAAGCCTTTTGAGCTTCTGGTCTTTGACAACGGATCCTGTGAGGAGATGGTCAGCCATCTGAAGGCTTTGCACGAGAGCGGGCAGATCGACACCCTGGTCTTGTCCAGACAAAACATTGGCAAGCTGAACGCGCTCTGGCGCATCGCACATCTGGCGCAGGGGGAGGTGATCGCCTATACGGACGATGACGTCTACCACCTGCCTGGCTGGCTACCCGCGCATCTCGAAGTTTTGGATGCCTATCCCAAGGTTGGCGCTGTGACAGGCTTCTATATTAAGCAGCGCGTTGCCATGAGCTCGGAAAAGACCCTTGAATGGGTTGCTCAGGAGGAGGCCGCTAACAATCTGACCGTTGAACGCGGTCAGTTGATCCCCCAAAAATGGGAAGAGGAGTACATGGATAACTCCGGGCGCACGCTGGAACGCTATCAGAGCGAAGTTGCCGGGCTTGAGGATGTGGCTGTGGATTTCAAGGGACTCAAAGCCTGGGTCTCTGCGCATCATTTTCAGGTGCTTACACCAAAGAAAGTTCTCATTGAAGTGCTTTCTGAGATGCTCGAAGAAGGCTGGAGCGACCAGATGATGGGGCGCATGGTCGAGATGGACGATCGCATGGACGCCAGGGGCTATTTGCGCCTAACTACCTACGCGCAAACCATGCGGCTGCTTGGCAACACGATCGATGATGAGGTCAAAGCCCTGGCTGCCCGCGACGGCGTCAGCACCACCGCCGCGATCTCAGGCGATGGACCCGAAAAGAGTTCCGGTTTTTGGTCGAATCGCCTTGTACGCAAGCTCTCCCAGGCAGTCATCAACCGACTTTATCACAAATTACATCTGGAGGATCGCTCTTGAGTGGTAAGATTCCTGTACTCATCCTAAGCATCGCACTTATCCAAGGAGGCGAATTATGAAATTTATGATTGCTGGTCTCGGATCAATTGGCCGCAGGCATTTGCGCAACCTGAAAGCGCTGGGGCAAGAGGATATCATCCTCTACCGCACCCATCAGGCGACGCTGCCTGACACCGAGCTTTGTGATCATCCAACTTTCTCGAATCTGGATGAGGCTTTGGCGGAAAAGCCGGATGGCGTGATCGTTGCCAATCCAACCGCTTTGCATCTCACTGTTGCCCAGGCAGCGGCAAAGGCAGGCGCGGCTCTTCTGATCGAGAAACCGATCTCCGACAGCCTGATCGGGATTCGCGACCTGCAAAACGTGCTCAGGCAAACCGGAAGACCGGTCCTGGTCGGCTTCCATTTTCGTTACCATCCGGTTTTGCAGGAAATCAAAGGCCTTATCGATTCAAAACAGCTTGGAAAAGCCATAAAAGGGTATGTCCATTGGGGTGAATATCTGCCTGGTTGGCACCCCTGGGAAGATTATCGCAATTCCTATGCTGCCAGGAATGATCTGGGCGGCGGCGTTCTGAACACGCTTTCGCATCCGATCGATTACCTGCGTTGGTTCATGGGTGAAGTCGGTTCGGTCTCGGCAGATCTGGCAAATCTAAGCTCGCTTGAGCTGGATGTTGAGGATAACGCTGAACTACTTTTCCGATTTCAAAACGGCAGCCGCGCCACCATTCACCTGGATTATTATCAGCAGCCGCCCTCGCATACGCTCAATCTCACGCTTGAAGGCGGTTTGATCAGCTGGGATAATGACAGCGGCATCGCGAAGGTGACCGACGCCTGGAATCAGAACGAATATACGATCACGCCACCTCAGGGTTTTGAGCGCAACGCCATGTTCCTGGCGGAGATGGACGCCTTTGTGCGCTTGTGTCAGGGTGAGCAGCTTCCACATTGCACGCTGGCAGATGGCAAACGGGTGCAAAAAATTGTCGATGTCGCCCGGCAAAGCGCTGGCATGCGGGGTTGCGCTGTTCAGCTGCCATCTTAGGCAGGCCTGATGGTACAATGCACTGTTTGAGACCTGTGAATGAGCGATACGATTATTGGAAAAACGAGACATGACAGACAGCAGACTGATTAATTTAATAACGGTGAATGGACAAGATGTTAGATAAAAGCGAAGTTTTGGCCATCATCCCCGCACGCGGCGGCTCAAAGGGCATCCCCGGGAAGAACATCAAGCCTTTCGCGGGATATCCACTGATCGCATACAGCATTCTGGCAGGCTTGCGATCTGAATTGGTCAGTCGTGTGATCGTTTCAACTGACGATGAGGAGATCGCGCGCATCGCAAGGCAGTGGGGAGCCGAAGTGCCCTTTATGCGTCCCGCGGAGCTGGCTCAGGATGACACCCTCGACTATCCGGTCATTCGTCACGCGCTCGACTGGTTGGCTGAAAATGAAGATTACCATCCCGATGTGGTCGTACAGTTGCGCCCAACTTCGCCGGTCCGTCCAAGGTCGCTGGTTGATGACGCGGTGAGGGCTTTGCTCGGGAATCCGGGGGCGGATTGCGTGCGAGGGGTTGTCCCCAGCGCGCAAAACCCCTTTAAGATGTGGACGATCGATGAAAGCAGCGGCGCCATGAAACAATTGTTAGCGGTTGAGGGGATCAAAGAGCCCTACAATGCGCCCCGGCAGATCCTGCCCATGACCTACTGGCAGACTGGACATATCGATGCCATACGGGTGGAAACCATCCTCGAAAAAGGTTCTCTGACCGGTGATGTGCTTTATCCACTGCATATTTCTTCCAAATATACGGTCGATATTGACATCCCGAGCGACTGGGAAGCAGCCGAAGAGACGCTGAAAAGTTTATCCAACGAAGTTGTTGACCCGGTCAATCTTCGCCGTCCTTTCCCGAAACAAGCCAAACTTCTTGTCATGGATTTTGACGGTGTGATGACCGATAACCGCGTTCTGGTCGATCAAAATGGAGTCGAAAGCGTCTTCGCGGATCGTTCCGATGGGCTTGGGTTAGGCCTTTTGAGGGCGCAAACCCCCATGCAGACCCTGATCCTATCCAAAGAAACGAATCCGGTCGTAACGAAACGCGCGCAAAAATTAAAGATTCCGGTTTTGCAGGCAATAGACGATAAAGCTGCCGTTCTGCGGGAGGAAATGCGAAAGCGCAACCTGAGCGCGGAAGAAACGGTCTATATTGGAAATGATATCAACGATCTGCCGGTTCTGGACCTGGTGGGGTATTTTGCAGCCCCAGCGGATTCGCATCCGGAAGTCCTGAGACGGGCAGATCTAGTTCTAAAAAGAAAAGGCGGCAGAGGCGCTCTGCGTGAATTGTGCGACAAGCTCATCAGCCAGTGGCAGACGCTGCCCAATATTGAAAGCATGAATGGAGACAGGAATGATTGACATTGAATTTTACATGAAAGTACATGATCTTAAATATCGCCTTTTGAACGGCGAAAAAATGCCAAGGGCTTTCCTCGAAAAGGAGCTGGAGTCTTACCGCAGCCCGAAGCCGGTGGTTTATAACATCGAAACGACCAACGCCTGCAATATGCGCTGCGAGATGTGCCCGCGAACGACGATGATGACACGGCCGGTCGAAACGATGAAGCCGGAACTTTTCAAACGCGTCATTGACCAACTGGAGCCTTTTAGCGAGGAACAGCTGGCCCGTTGGGAAAAATTTGTGCTGGAAAAGTACAAAATTGGCAAAAATGAAATGCACGAAAATCATTATTTCCTGTATGTCATCCCGCGCGTGATCGTGCTGCACGGCTATGGCGATCCACTTTTGGACAAAAACATGCCGCAATACGTCAAGTGGATGACCGAACGCGGGCTTGAAAGCTACTTCTCCTGCAATCCGGCCAACATCGACATGGAACGCACCATTGAGACCTTTGAAAACGGGCTTGGTTATGTTAAGTATTCGATCGAAAGCGTGGATGACCTGCGCCATAAGGAAGTGCGTGGCCAGGCCTCCAACTTTACCGAATCCTACAAGAAGATCCTTAAACTTCTCGATTTGAAAGCCCAGCGAAATTACAAGACTACCATTGTTATTACCATGATCAATCTTAATAAGCCCTGGCAGGCAGATGAATTTGAGCGTTTGCAGGAAGCTTTTAAGGGCATGGACGTTTATGTTTACCTGAAAAGTCAGGATCAGATGTGGTATGAGAACACACAGCAGGTGACCCAATCGATCCATTGGCTGGAATTCTGCCAGTTCCCCTGGTCGTCCATGACCATTAAATCGAATGGGGAAGCGACGGAATGTGTGGAAGACTTCAACAATGAGATCATCCTTGGTGATACGCGCACCGAAAGCATGGAAGAAATCTGGAACGGCGAAAAATACAAACAATTCCGCAAAGCTCATTTTGATCTGAAACCCGGAATTAAATGTACTGAACAATGCGATATGAAACTCATCGGTGAGTTTCTGTCAAAATAGCGAGGAGCAGGCATGAGTAAAGAAGTTACTATTGGAAGTTCAATAATTGGTGAAGGACATCCGACCTATATTATCGGCGAAATTGGCATCAATCATAACGGGATTTTGAGCAATGCCAAACAGCTTATGCTGGCAGCCAAAAAAGCTGGCGTGAACGCGGTCAAGTTCCAGAAGCGCACGCCTGAAATTTGCGTGCCCAAAGAACAGCAGTCCCAAATGCGGGACACTCCCTGGGGCTACATCACTTATCTTGACTACCGTTACAAGGTTGAGTTTGACCGTGAGGCTTATCAGGAGATCGACAGCTACGCAAAAGAGTTAGGCATTGATTGGTTCGCTTCCTCCTGGGATATTCCCTCCCTTGAGTTCATGGAGAGCTTCAACCCCGTAACTCACAAGATCCCGTCGGCGCTTTTGACCGATAAGGAGCTGCTGCGCGCTCACCGCGATACCGGCCGCCCGTTGATCCTCTCTACCGGCATGTCCACGATGGAGCAGATCCGCGAGGCGATTGACATCTTGGGTGAAGATCGCCTTATCCTTTGCCATACGACCAGTTCTTATCCCTGCCCGCCTGAAGAGCTGAACCTGCGAATGATCCAGACGCTCAAGGAAAACTTTAGCTGTCCGATCGGCTATTCAGGGCATGAGGTCGGCCTGGTTCCAACCGCGGTTGCGGTGGCGCTGGGCGCAAGCCTGGTGGAACGTCACATCACCCTCGACCGTGCCATGTGGGGCTCTGACCAAAGCGCGTCTGTGGAGCCGCAGGGCCTCGCCACGCTGGTCAAATACATCCGCGTGACCGAAAAAGCCATGGGCGATGGCGTCAAACACGTCTATGACAGCGAACAATCTTCACTTAGCAAGCTAAGGCGGTTTAGTCAATAAATGGCGACAGAAAGTTTTTTTGAGAAAGTCCAAAGACGCCTTCTGAATGATTCGATCCGGCGCGTCTTAAACCTCGATCTGCGTGATCTGGGGCGGCAGGTTCAGCGCAACATGCCGGAAGAAAGCGGCCAACGTCCGGTGCTGTTTTTTGACGCTTCTACCCGCTTGAGTGGGATCAGCCTGAACGCTGCTTTTGCGGCCCTGACAGCCTGGTCGTTGGAGTTGAAAGGCGTGCCGGTGATCCATTTTGTGTGTACAGGCGGCCTGCGCCCTTGCGTTTTGGGTACCAATCGCAAAGACCCCAACGCGAGCCCGCCCTGCTCTGCCTGTCAAAAACAATCGAGGGAGCTCTTCAGCCATTCCGAGATCAGCACTTTTCACATTTTGCCCAACGAAAATCTGGCGAAACTGCTGCGGAACCTCAATCTCGTGCAGTTGATGGAATTTGAATTCCAGGGCATGCCCCTCGGAAAGCTGGTTTTACCCTCCATTCGTTGGATATTGCGGCGACACACGCTCAGGGAGGACGTCGAAACCCTGACCCTGTATCGCAACTATATTCAGTCAGCCTGGTCACTGGCGCTGCAGTTTGAATTGTTGATCCTGGAAAGTCAACCCCAGCAGGTGGTTGTCTTCAATGGCATGCAATATCCCGAAGCGACAGCCCGGTGGGTTGCCCGCAAGCACGGCTTGCGCGTCATTTCGCACGAGGTTGGCATGCTGCCTTTCACGGCTTATTTCACCGAGGGCGATGCCACCGCCTATGACCTTGTCTTGCCAAAGAGCTTCAAGCTCAGTAAAGAGCAAAATGAGAAGTTGGATGCTTACCTTACGGCACGGTTTCAAGGCGATTTTCATATGGCGGGTGTGCAGTTCTGGCCCGAAATGAGCCAACTAAGCCCTGAATTTCTCGAAAAAGCCCGCCGCTTCAAACAATTGGTGCCGGTTTTTACCAACGTCATCTTCGATACCAGCCAACCGCATGCCAACGTGATCTTTGAGGACATGTTCGTTTGGCTGGATGAGGTCTTGCGCGTTGCAGGTGAAAACCCGGACACGCTCTTTGTCATTCGTGCCCATCCGGATGAAGCCCGCGTGGGCAAAGCCAGCGAAGAATCGGTTGCCCAGTGGGCGCAAAGCCGGAACGTAGAGGCTTTGCCCAACGTGGAGTTCATCCCACCGCAGGATTTTGTCAACTCTTACGATCTGATCCGCATGGCGAAATTCGTCATGATCTACAACTCGACCATTGGGCTGGAAGCCGCCATTTTGGGCGCGACGGTGCTTTCGGCCGGGAAAGCGCGTTACAGCGCATCGGATGTGGTCTTCATCCCACGCAATAAAGGTGATTATTTCGACAAGCTCAACGAATTTTTGTCCGCAGAGTCTTTGACCGCGCCCGCGAAGCACAAAACCAACGCCCGGCGTTTCCTTTACTGGCAGCTCTATCGCTCCTCGCTCAGTTTTGCCGATTTTATCGAGCCGGATGGGGTTTGGCAGGGGTATGTTAAGTTGAAGGAATTTGACTGGCAGGCGCTTTTGCCCGAAAATTCGCTCACGATAAAAACAATTCATGAAGGCATCCTCAACGAAGGTGACTTCATGCTCAGGGAGCAGGCATGAAACTTGAGAAAATTGTCGCCCTGGTGCCGATGCGCCACGATTCCAAACGTGTGCCCGGCAAGAATTACCGCCTTATGTGCGGGAAACCACTTTACGCGCACATCATTGAGACCTTGCTGGCGGTGCCGGAAATTAACAAAATTGTGGTTGATACCGATTCAACGCCGGTACTGGAAGGCCTGGCAAAGGATTATCCCCAGGTTCAAACGATCCTACGGCCTGATCACCTGCTGGCTGATACGATCCCGATGAACGAGATATTGATGCACGACACTGCGCTTGTTCCGGCTGATCTTTATCTGCAAACGCATTCGACCAATCCGCTCCTGAAAGCAGGCACGATCTCAGACGCGATCGGGCAGCTGCGCGCGCATTATCCCGAATACGATTCGCTTTTCAGTGTAACGCGGCTGCAAACCCGATTGTGGGACGGGCTTGGCAGAGCCGTCAACCATAACCCGGCGGTGCTTTTGCGCACCCAGGACCTGCCGCCCATTTATGAAGAAAACTCCTGCATCTATCTCTTTACGCGCGAAACCTTGCTGGAAAGGCGCAATCGCCTGGGCGAAAGACCCTACATGTTTGAGATGGACGCGCTGGAGGCGACTGATATCGACGAGGAACACGATTTTATCCTCGCCGAGACCCTGATGGAAAAATTCAAAAAATAACGAGGTGTTATGCCAACTGTCTTAATTTCCGCCCCTTATATGATGCCCTTCATGCACCGTTTTACCCCCATTTTAGAATCTTTTGGGCTTAAGGTCGTCATTCCCACGGTGAATGAACGGCTGGAAGCCGAAGACATTTTGCGTTACGCGGGCAAGTTTGAGGGCACGATCTGCGGAGATGACCGCTATACTGCCGCGGTGATCGAGGCCTGTTCTCCGCAATTGAAAGTTTTGTCGAAATGGGGTACCGGCATTGATTCACTCGATCAGGAGGCCGCCGAGCGATTTGGCGTCAAAATTTACCGCACCCCCAACGCTTTTACCGTTCCGGTTTCTGAGAGCGTGATGGGAAGCATGCTCTGCTTTGCGCGCAATCTGCCCTGGATGGACAAGGCGATGAAGGCTGGTGAGTGGAAAAAAATCCCCGGGCACACCCTGAGTGAGTCTGTTTTGGGTGTGATCGGCGTTGGCAATATTGGCAAGGCAGTTATAAGGCGCGCTCGTCCCTTTGGAATGAAAATTCTGGGCAACGACATTGTGCCAATCGAGCCCGATTTCATCATTGAGCAGGGCGTGGAGATGACCTCGCTGGTAGATCTGCTGAGCCGGGCTGACTATATTAGCCTCAACACTTCTTTGACTCCGAGCGCATATCACCTGATCAATGCCGATACCTTGCGCCATGTGAAAAAGAACGCGGTATTGATCAATGCCAGCCGCGGCCCTGTGGTGCATGAGGAAGCCCTGATCGCCGCCCTGCAGGAAGGCCGCCTGCGTGGCGCCGCTTTGGACGTTTTTGAAGAAGAACCTCTGCCGAAGGATAGCCCGCTGATGGAAATGGATAACGTCATGCTTTCGCCGCATAACACCAACAGCAGCCCCTTCTTCTGGGAACGCATTCACTGGAATTCCATTCGCAACCTTCTGCTGGGCTTGGACATTCCCGTTGGCGACATCGAAAACTTAAAGGCGCTTGAAAAATAAAAGCACTTGGTGTAACTGAAGCATTAATAATACGAGATAAAGAAACTGGAGAGAATAATGACTGAGAAAAAGAAAACGGTGTTGATCACCGGCGCGGCTGGTGGTGTTGGACGGGCGACAGTAAAGTATTTTAATGAACGAGGTTTCCGCGTTATCGGTGTTGACAGGCTCCCGATTTATGAAGGTTTCCCTCAGGATGGCCTTTATGTTCAGGCTGATATCTCCGTTCCTGAAAATCAGGAAAAGATATACAAGGAAGCCAGCCTCTTTACCGATAAGCTGGATGTTTTGGTCAATAACGCGGCCTATCAGGTTACCAGGCCGCTGATCGAAACCAGCGTTGAGGAATGGGACGCCGTGATGGGTTCCAACCTGCGGTCGGTCTTTTTGGGCGCCAAACTGGCCTACCCCTTGTTGAAAGCTCAGGGCGGCGGCGCGATCGTCAATGTTTCTTCCGTTCACGCTGTGGCGACATCTGCCAATATCGCCGCTTATGCCGCCAGCAAGGGCGGTCTGCTGGCGCTCACCCGTGCGATGGCGATCGAATTCGCCCCGGTCAATATCCGCGTAAACGCAGTTTTGCCGGGCGCAGTGGATACCCCCATGCTGCGGGCTGGTTTTCATCGCGGGCGCGCGAATGAGGCCTCGGAAGATGAGCAGCTGGCCGCTCTGGCAGCCAAAACTGTCAACGGACGTGTCGCGGATCCCGCAGAAATCGCCTCTGTGATCTACTTTATGGGGGATCCCAGTCAGTCCAGTTTCATCACTGGTCAGGGTTTGCTGGTGGATGGCGGCGCGACCTGCCGTTTGAGCACGGAGTAAGGATGACAAAATCAAGTTTCCGTGACAGCGCGCTTTCTTTTGCCCGGCGCATTTATGATGGCTTGCGCCGCCTGCCCGAACTGCCGGACGCCTATTTGCACCCCTGGAGGCGCGAATCCCGTCGAAAACTGGCAGCCCTAAAGGACAGCCGCAAAAGCGAACGCTGCTTTGTGATCGGCAACGGCCCCTCGCTCAAGAACACCGACCTGAGCAAACTGAGCAGTGATTTCTCCATTGGCATGAACCGCATCTTTTTGGCTGCCGATGAGCTCGGTTTCAGACCGGATATCCTGGTTTGTGTCAACGATCTGGTTGTGGAACAATCGGTGGAAGAATTCAACAACCTGAAGATGCCCAAGTTCTTCTCCTGGCGTGCCAGAAAATGGCTAAATATGGATTCTTACACTCATTTTCTGTACACGACCTATACGTCTCCCCGTTTCGCCACGGACATCGGCGGCAGGGTGTGGGAAGGCGCCACCGTGACCAATGTCTGCCTGCAGCTGGCTTATCATCTGGGCTTCAGCGAAGTGATCCTGATCGGCGTTGATCACAGCTTCGCCACCAAGGGGACGCCTAATACCACCATCCAAAGCGAGGGGGATGACCCCAACCACTTCTCAGCGGCTTACTTTGGCAAGGGTTTCCGCTGGCAGCTGCCCGATCTGGAAACCTCCGAGCTTGCCTACCGCATGGCGCGCAAGGCTTATGAGGCAGACGGCAGGCGCATCCTGGACGCGACAGTTGGCGGCAAGCTGGATATTTTTGAGAAAGTTGATTACGAGAGCCTGTTTGGCTAAAATCATTATTCGTCTTTGTTTGTCCGTATCTTGACGTTTATTCCTCAAAGCGGGTATACTTGTCCTTCGCCGGGGTGTAGCGCAGTTGGCTAGCGCGCTGCGTTTGGGACGCAGAGGTCGACGGTTCGAGTCCGCCCACCCCGACCTTTCTTTAACAGGCGCAAAAGGTGAGCGTGAACAAAATTTTCCTTTCCATTATCCTCCCCGCGCACAATGAAGCGCAGCGTCTCCCCGAGTCTCTCGACAAAATTCAAAATTTCATCGAAGCGGAACAGCTTGATTGTGAAGTGTTGCTTGTCGAAAACGCCAGCACGGACGATACGTTAAAGATCGCCCGGGATCGCCAAGAATCTTTTCCTCAACTTGAAGTGCTTTCCCTTGACCAACCCGGTAAAGGCAACGCCATACGCACCGGCATGCTGCGAGCCCGGGGAGACTATCGCTTTATGGCGGATGTCGATCTCTCGATGCCGATCGAAGAGCTGCGCAAGTTTCTGCCTCCGGCGCTGGATGACCCGCAGGTTGCCATAGCCTCCCGTGAGCAGCCCGGCTCAAAACGGATCGGAGAGCCTTTTTATCGCCATATCATTGGAAGAGTTTTCAATCTTTTGGTGCGGATATTGGTCTTACCCAGCATTCAGGATACGCAATGCGGCTTCAAGTGCTTTAGCGCCGAGGCTGCCGAGTCGGTCTTTAGCGCTCAGACGATGGATGGCTGGAGTTTTGACGTTGAAGCTCTTGCAATTGCCAGAAATTTGGGCTATCGCATCACAGAAGTGCCGATCACCTGGTATTACAAACCCGGCTCGAGGTTGCATATCGTAAAAGACAGCTGGCGCATGTTCAGGGAATTGCTTCAGATCCGACGAAATATGCGCAAACGCTGCCCAAAAGATTCAGTCCCTGAATAATCATGGCAAGAAAAATTGACCCAGCGCTGATCCCACCTTTTCCAACTCTGCAATATGAGATGGAAGCCTGGCGAAAGGGTCATCTGGTAGTGGCTGGCCTGGATGAGGCCGGGCGCGGCGCCCTGGCGGGGCCGCTTTGTGCCGCCGCGGTTGTTTTGCCAGCGGATCAGTCCGATATTGAGGAAACATTGTTTGGCGTACGCGATTCAAAGCAGATGAGCAGCCTGGAGCGGGAACAGTGGTCGCGGAAGATCATGGAAGTTGCCAGCGATTTCGCGATCGCCTGGGTTGAGGCTGATGAGATCGATCAGCTTGGTATGGCTCGGGCAGGCAAATTGGTCTTTGAGCGGGCGCTTGCGGGTCTAAAAAACCAGCCAAACTTCCTCCTGCTCGATTATTTCAAGCTTCCGCAGGTATCCATCCCCCAAACCTATCTGGTCAAAGGCGACCAGCGCAGCCTTTCGATCGCCTGCGCCTCGGTTCTCGCCAAACACGCCCGCGATCAGAAAATGATCGCCATGGCGGCCAATTATCCTCTGTATGATTTTGGGAAGAACAAAGGGTACGGAACAGCTGAGCATTTACAGGCCATTGACGCCTACGGCTTCTGCCCGCTCCACCGCCGCAGCTTTTGCGAGCACTTGCTGCAAGGCAGGCTTTTTGATTAGCCACCATCCGATTCTCCCTTGATTCGATGATAAAATTAATTCATCAGACAAAGCAATAAAGTTAACCAGGAGTGATTATGACCAACCATACTGCCCCCGATTTTTCCCGAAATGATCAGATTGCTGGTCTGATCGAGCAGATCAGCGCTTATATTGAACATTATCATCACGGCTCGGTCGAGCTGGTCGCTATTGAAGGCGACAAGATCAAAGTGCGTTTGGGCGGCGCCTGCGCCGATTGCGAACTTTCGACGCAGACTTTACAGGGTTGGGTCGCCGGCACGATCCGCCAGTTTTTCCCTAATGCTGAAGTTGTCGCGGTTGAGTAATGGATTCTGTTAACGAATAAGGAAATCAGACAATACTTCTTAGCTGAATCGCGCTCTGATCGAGCGCTAACTGCACGAACAGAAGCAAAATATCTGCCAGCTATTTCATTCTTGCCTTAAGCCTTGATCCTCTTCCGGCGCAGCCAGATCCAAAGCGGTTGAACCAGTTTGCGCACCCAGTATTTCAGCGTAAAAAGCGAAAGCTTTTTCCCGCCGTCGCGGTAGTGTACGCGCAGCATTTCGGGCCAGCAGCGGTCGTCTTCGGCGATCGACTTAGCGCCTTCATGCAGCCGAAATCCCGCCCAGACGTCCTGAACATACAGCAAGGGCTGATGACTTGCCAGACGCGTCCAGAGGTCGTAGTCCATCGCGAAATAGAAGCTGTCGTCCAGCGGTCCGACCTTGCGCCACAAGGCTGCCCGAAAGAAAGAAGCTTGTTGGGGAATGTGCACGTAGCCCCGACGCAGCTTTTTCAGATCGGTTTGAGCGGCCGGAAAGCGGCCGATCACCTGATCATCGGCGTTGATCCAGTCGCAATCGCCGTAGACCATACCAATCTCGGGGTGTTTTTGCAGGTAAGAAACCGCCGCGCTGACCGCGCCGGGGTACAAAACGTCGTCCGAATTCAACCAGGCAAGGATCTGGCCGCTCGCCCGCGCGAAACCCTGGTTAATGGCGTCGGTCTGCCCTTTGTCTTTTTGTGACTGCCAGTACGCCAACCGGTCAGCATATTTTTGGATGATCTCACGGCTCCCGTCCAAAGAACCGCCATCGATGATGATGTATTCGATGTTGGGGTAATCCTGCGTCAGCACCGAACGGATCGTGCGCTCCAGGAAGATCGCCTGATTATAGGAAGGCGTGATGATGCTGACTTTGGGGAGGTTCTGCTCAGTCATGCCCGTTTCCACGTTTGGTGCGTCTCCATGGATAGCTGTGTGACCGCATGCGTTCATAAGGCTCGCGCAGTTTTTCCAGGCCAAGCCAGCCAAGCAGGGCAAAAAGCATCCGACGGTAGTTGCGCGAACTCTGTTTTGGTTGAAAACGAAGCATCCTGGCGTAAGAACGAATAGCTTCCCTATAGTTTCGGGCTTCCACCTGATAGAAACCATTCAAGCGGTGCGCGCCAGCCCAAATTTTATTAAAGGTTTGCGCGTTGAGCGGATAGTAAGCTTCGTCCTCACAGAGCCATTTCGCGAGCCTGAAAGCTTCCGGTCCAAACCCTTTTGCCTGGGCTGAGTTTTTGGCGTTCTCATGAATGCGCGCGGCTGCCCAAACCTTTCCGGGCACGTAAAAAGGTTCCGCGATCCTTGCCATTTTGATCCAAAGCTGTACGTCCAGCAGATAGTTGTAGGTCAGATCAAGGTAGCCGGCTTGCTCCAGGACTTCCCGACGCATGAAAACCCCCGGCTGCCCGATGATATTGAAAGCCATCAGATCAGCAAGTTTCCAGTCGCCGTAATGCATCAGGTTGAAGGCTTTTCCCTCTCCATCGATCGATTCGACATCGCTGAACACAAAACTGGCCTCTGGATGCGCCTGAAAGGCTGCGACCGCCTCACGGATCGCCCCGGGATAATACAGGTCATCCGAGTTGAGCCAGCCTACGATCTCGCCGGTGGCTTTGGCAAAGCCCTTGTTGATCCCGTCCGCCTGACCGCGGTCTTTTTCGGATACCCAACCAGCCAGGCGCTGCTGATGCGACTTGATGATCTCGAGGCTGTTGTCGGTCGATCCGCCATCGATCACCCAATATTCGATCTTTGGATAATCCTGTTCAAGCACAGAGCGTATGGTTTCTTCCAGAAAGTCACCCTGATTATAGGAAGGGGTCACAATGGAGACCAGGGGTTGTTCGTTCATGCCAACATTATAAAGCAAAGTTGTGGGAACGCGACGCGATTAAAGAGTTTCTATAAAGGCTTAAAAGAAGAACAGGAATAGTTCTTTGGCTGGGGCTAATCCCAAGGTCAAACTGCGACTCGCTGATGAAAATAAGCTGCAAAGCGCAGGGCAGTTGCGTCTCATGTATGGATAAAAATGGTTATATCTATGTAGGATCACTATATTTAGAATTTGATGATTTGATTGTATGTGGATATGTCTTTTTCTCCTCATCCGGCCTAAAGGAACGACTCGGTTTGCCCCCTCATCCGGCCTTCGGCCACCTTCTCCCCGCGGAGAAGGCTTAAAAATACCTCATCCACCCTTTGGGCTACCACGAAGTTTTCTCCCGACCGGAATAGGCTATACCCCTTAACCAGTAACCTCCTGGGAAAGCACCACGGGCAGGTGAGAAGGCTTTGGGCAGTACCAATCCTGCGGGTATTATCTCCACACACCCATCTGATCGGTCTATACACATCCTGGGAAAGCACCATGGGCAGCTGAGAAGGCTTTGGGCAGTACCTTTCGTTCACCCTGGGACACGCAGAACTTTATCGGTTTAGCCATTCATCCGGCCTACGGCCACCTTCTCCTCGCGGAGAAGGCTTATTCACATCTCCCTATAATCTAAAAGAACTCAATCAGACCTCCTCACTGGTTGATTTCCGGTGAAGATATTAATGGATTTCGACTGGATTCAGGCATCCACGGGCCAAACAAATTTCCATACTGAGAATTGTATATATTTCATACTGAGAAATCCACATCGCTTCAAACCACCGAATATGGGGTAAAATTAAAGGAAGATACAAACCAAATTATCAAAGCGAACAGAAACGAAAGGACATCCCATGTATCAAAAATTAATTCTTATCGGTAATTTAGGGCGCGACCCTGAAATGCGCTATTCCCCTGAAGGCAACCCCATGACCAATTTCAGCATGGCAACCAGCCGCAAATTTGGTGAGCGGGACGAAACCACCTGGTTCCGCGTCACGGTTTTTGGGAAACAAGCCGAAGCCTGCAATCAATACCTGCGCAAAGGCTCCAAAGTTTTGGTTGAAGGCCGCCTCTATTCGGATAGCAACGGTAACCCGAGCGTTTTCCAGCGGCAGGACGGCACTTACGGCGCCAGCTACGTTGTGACCGCTGAAACCGTGCGCTTCTTATCCCCGCGTAATGAAGATGCCAGCTCTGGCTTTGGGCCGATGGACGATGATGAGGACATTCCCTTCTAAGAGGGCGATATGACAGACCTTCAGCAGATCCGGGTGCAAATCCCGGAAGATTTAGAGCCGCGCTATGTCAATGTGGCCTATATCACGCATACGCCCGGTGAATTTTTGCTCGATTTTGTGACCATGCTGCCCGGCCTCACCAATCCCAAGGTGAACACGCGTCTCTTGTTCTCTCCTCTGGGGATGAAACTGGTGCAGCGCGCGCTGAACGAGAATATCAAACGCTACGAAGCTGCTTTTGGCGAGATCAAAATTCCCCAGGGCACAACCCTGGCAGACCAACTCTTTAAGAGCGCCGGAACGCCGCCAACCGGTGAGAAAGAATAAAAATGGACGCCCTCGATAAGATCTGCGAGGAGATCCGCACCGATTTTGAGAACAAGACCGCGCTTCGTGATGACGCTTTGCGCGACGCGCGGCAGTGCATCAAGCACGCTTCCCTCGCGATACGTGCCATTCATCGCAATGAGGAGCCGGAAGCCCGTCAGGAGCTTGCCAACGGCCGCGAGCTTGCCACGCGCTTGCGCGAAAGCCTCAAGGTCGCGCACCCTGACCTCTATTATGCCGGTTATACCCAGGACGCTTTGAAGGAATATTGCGAAGCTGAACTGACGGTCGCGATGATCCTTGGCGAAGCCTTGCCCACTCCCGAAGCTTTGGGCGCGGAAGCCCCCGCCTATCTCAACGGGCTGGCGGAAACGCTGGGTGAGCTTCGCAGGCGTTGTCTGGACCTTTTGCGCCCGGGTTACAACCGTGAGGTGGAGCGTTTGCTCGAGATCATGGACGAAGTTTATACGCAGTTGGTCACGATGGACTTCCCCGACGCGATCACAGAAGGCTTGCGCCGCCGCACCGACCTGGCGCGCGGGATCATCGAACGCACACGAGCTGACATCACCGTCGCGTTTCGGGAAGAACAGCTGGCTCAAAAGCTCGACCGTCTCTCGTCTCAGCTTTCTGACCAGCAAAACTGATGCGCAGGATCAGCGCCTCAGAACTGGGGGCTTTTCTCTATTGCCAACGCTCCTGGTACTATACCCGCCAGGGCGAAGAATCTGATAATCAAGCCGTGATGGACCTGGGCAGCCGGGTCCATCATTCTCACAGCCGCGGGGTTCGGCAATCTCAACTTTTACGTTGGCTGGCATTGTTGCTGGTCGTTCTTGCGTTGTTGATATTCTTATGGAGCGCGCTCTCATGAAAACTCAGCATTGGGCCATCCTGCTGGCGCTGCTTGCTCTCGCGGTCTGGCTGCTCAGCCTGCTGCTGCGCAAGCGTTCTGGTTTGCCGCAGGGAGAGGTCTTCTATGCGGACAGCCAGTACTGGCAAAAACCGCCCAAGGCGCTTTACGACGCAAGCCTTGGCCTGGTCGGAAAGCCCGATTATCTCATTCGGGGAGAAAATGGGGCATTGATCCCTGTGGAATTAAAGAGTTCCAACGCGCCAAATCAGCCCTGGGATTCGCACCTGATCCAGCTGGCGGCTTATTGCTATCTGGTCGAACAGAATTATGGCGTTCGCCCGCAATACGGCCTGATCCAGTATCAGGATAGATCCTTTAAAATTCCCTACACGCAAGCACTGGAGAGCCAACTGCTCGACCTGATCGGGGAAATGCGCCAGTGTGATCAAAACTGCCTTGTTTCCAACCCTCCACCCCGCTCCCACAACTCTCCATCCCGCTGCCGCGGATGTGGGTTTAGTAGTATTTGTGATCAGAGATTGTAAATCGAGCTATCGGCATGGTTGTTCGTTAGCAAGTGAATATCTTGTGGTGAATATATTAGAAAGTGGAGGCATGCTTTCTCGCAGAACCACATCACCGCCTTGAAAAATTTCCATGTTCGAAAAATTGATGAGACAATTGATGAAAAAATGATGATTGACAGCCGCCAGGCTTTCCATTATCCTTAATCCCGCATTCGGGCGGGACCGGTGCGGCGGAGCCCTGCGAACCCCGTCAGGTCCGAGAGGAAGCAGCGGTAAGGAGGTATCTCCGGGTGTTGCCGGCAAACCTGCCCGATTGCATTTGAACCAAGATGACCAGCGAAAACACAAACACACCACCCGTTTGCTCTTATGAGGGCTCAGATTACCAAACCAGCTTTTGGGATACCGCCAATCGCCGTTATGAAGACGCGGTCGAGACCGTCGCGCTCAACAAGCTTTTCAGCCAGGGCGGCAAGCTTTTGCTTGAGCTTGGTGCGGGTGCCGGTCGGGTGACCCCGCGCTATAAGAACTGGGATCGCATCGTTTTGCTCGACTATTCCCGCACACAGTTGCTCCAGGCGCGAGAAAGGCTGGGCGAGAGCGACAGCTACATCTTCGTGGCAGCCGACATCTACAAACTGCCTTTTGTCAGCGGGCTTTTTGACGGCGCGACCATGATCCGCACCCTCCACCACATGGCTGACGCCCCGCGAACCTTGCGCGAGGTGCGGCGTGTGCTGACGGAAGAAGGGCGATTCTTGCTCGAATTTGCCAACAAACGCAATTTCAAGGCGATCCTGCGCTGGATCCTGCGCGGTCAGCGCTGGAATCCATTTGCTCCTGAGCAGGTCGAGTTTGTTAAGCTCAACTATAACTTCCACCCAAGAACCATCGCCAAAACCCTGCGGGAAGCCGGGTTTGAAAAGCAAAAACAATTGGGCGTTTCCTTTTTCAGGTCGGATTGGTTCAAGAACAACATCAAACATGAGCGGCTGGTAAGCTGGGATTCGCGCCTGCAAGGCTTTGCCCCGCTGAACGCTTTTACGCCAAGCATTTTTACGCTCAATCGGGCTTTTGGCGCTTCGCCGCTTCCGCCTGAAGGGCAATTCTTTGCCTGTCCGGTCTGCGCCCACCCCTTGCCGGAAAGCAAAGCCACTCAGATCTGCCCGGGCTGTAACCACGAGTGGCAATACAAAGAGGGCATCTATGAATTCCGAATCAATCCGGAAAGTTAGACGCCCCCGATCGACCCGCCATAAACTTCAACCGATATTTTTGTTCGCGAGCATTATGGTTTTGCTCCTTTGCTCCGCCTGCCACTTCCCGCGGGTGGATGTCCAGGCAACCGCGGCTTTTCTTTCCGCCCGACAAACTCTGGTCGCCCAGCAAGTGACGCTTGAGTCTGCTTTGAGCACGCCCGAAAGCCCCGATCCACTGGAAGCCACTCTGCCCGTTGAATTTCCCCAGCCAACTCCCCAAGCGCTTGAAACGCCTTTGCCCATCACCCCAGCTCCTGAAAAAGTTTGCGAATTGGACCTTCTGCCTGGAAATATGCTCTATTGCTCCCAATCAGGAGATCGGCTCGAGACTGTTGCCAGGCGCTTTCGCCTGAGCAAACCATCTCAAATTCAGGGGTCGGAAGGCTTCGCGGTTGACATGCTCCTGCCGGTGAATACCCCTTTAGGAGTGCCAACACCCACTTTTTATACGCCGCACACCCGAGCGATCTTCCCCGATGCTGAAGTCTTGTACGGACCTGACGCCGATTCTTCGGACATCATCGCTTACGCTTCCCAGGCAGGCGGCTACCTAAGCCATTATCGTGAGTATTTGCACGGCGGCTGGTACAGCGGGCCGGAGATCATCGACCTCGTCGCGCGGGAAACTTCAACCAATCCCCGCCTTTTGCTCTCTTTCACCGAATTTCAATCCGGCTGGGTCTTTGGCTGGCCTGATGGCGCGGAAGAGGATCACTCACCGCTGAATTATGAGGCAAGCGGCGTGGAAGGCCTGTATGCCGAACTGCAGGTGGCGGCGCGGGAGCTTTCGCGCGGGTTTTATGGCTGGCGCGAAGGCACGGTCAATGGTTTGTTCTATCGGGATGGCGAGAACAGCTTGATCGCTCCCCATCTCAACCCCGGCACGGTCGCGGTTCAATACCTCTTCGCGGGTTTGTATGATTCGCGCGATTTCGTTGATGCCCTATATGGACCTAACGGCTATCTGGCTTTTCATGAGCAATTGTTTGGCGACCCCTGGCTGCGGGCAACCGCGATGGGCGACCTGCTGCCGGCTGGCATATCTCAACCGGACCTGACCCTGCCGTTCCTTGCGGGTGAGACCTGGGCGCTGACATCAGGGCCTCATATTACCTGGCAGTTGGGCAGCCCGCGCGGCGCGATCGACCTGGCGCCGGTCGATGACGCCCCCGGCTGTGCTCCCAGCCCGATGTGGGCGACGGTGGCTGCTCCCGGGCTGGTCGTGCGAAGTGAACGCGGCGCGGTCGCGATCGATCTGGACGGCGACGGCAACGAGGGCACCGGTTGGGTGCTGATCTATATGCACCTCTTGCCGGAAGGGCGCGCGCAGGTCGGAACCTGGCTCGATCAGGATGATCCGGTTGGACACCCTTCCTGTGAAGGTGGGGCAGCCACAGGCACGCACCTGCACATCGCCCGAAAATACAATGGCGAGTGGATCGCAGCCGAAGGGCCTTTGCCTTTTGTGTTGGGCGGCTGGCAGGCAATGGCTGGCGAGGGTAATTATGGGGGGAGATTGGTCAAAGACGGCGCTGTCGTTTATAACGGTTCCAGCGCGAAGGAATACACCTGGATCAGGCGATAGTTGGTAGCCCTACAAACCGCTGTTGCCTTCAGAAAATTGAACGGGATTCTTCTTCATCGGTCGTTGGAACCAGAAATAATACATCGCGATGGCAATGGAATAGAGCAGGATCGTCAGCACGAACGGCGGGCCAAAACCATGGCGCACCTGCAGGTAACCGCTGATGGTCGGGCTAAGCGCCCAGCCGAAATTCCAGGCCATGCTGGTCAGGCTGGCCAGCATCCCCCGCGATTCGGGATCGACCTGCTCCATCACGAAGGTTGAGTAGATCGGGCTGCTCATGTTCATCAGCATCGTGCGCATATAATAGGCGACTAGAACGATCCCGAACCAGGGGGCAAAGCCCAGTAAGACCAGGAAGGGAATCGAAAGGGCTTGAGAAATAACGACGACTTCGATCTTGCCAAAGCGTTCTGCCAGGGCTGGGGCGATGATCAGGCCGATCCCCATCGCCAGGCTTCCCCAGGCAAAATAGGTGCCGATGGAAGTATCGCTCTGGTGGTGTACCGTTCGGAAAAAGACATTCATGAAAGGCATGATCAGACCAGCACCCACCGATGTGATCAGGGACGGCAGGATCAGCTTCTCGAATTTGCCGGGGTTTTTGCGGATAAAACTAAGCGGGGCAAAAAGTGACCCACGGGCGCCCTCGTTGGTTTTGTTGACGACCAGCAGCATGGGCACAACACTCAACAGCCCCGAAAGGCCGACCGTCCATAAAGAGAGCGAATAGGCCTGGGTATCCATGGCGCCGATGGCCAAACGCAGGGCGAACCAGGTTGGCAGGTAGCCGCCAATCCACTGCCCGATCGAAACCGCAGTCATGCGCATGCCTGAAGTCAAGCTGAAGAGATAGGTGCGCTCTTCTTCATGGCTGTTATCCATTAAAAAGGGGCCCATGGCGACACCACCCAGCGATTGGGCGATGCCCTGCAAAATGTTCATGGCCAGGAACATGATATTGCCAGGAAAGAGCAGCATGAAAGCCACCGAAACCGCAAAGCCCGCGTAGCTAAGGACAATCGCGTTGCGTCGACCAATGCGATTGATCATAAAACCCATCGGCAAAGCCAGGATCAGGCTGGTCATGCTTCGGGCGGTCACCATATTGCCAAGGACAGCCTCGTTATAACCCAGACTGAGGACATAAAAATTGAAAAGCAGCTGGAAGATGCCGGTTGCGATGCCATAGACCGCCTCGCTGACCAGATAAAGCCGGGCGTTATGGCTAAAGGCCCTGATGCGGCTTAGATATGTGGCGATCACAGAGGCTTTTTTGGGCGATTCTTTCGTTTCTTCGTCTGCCACGCTTATTCACCCCGCACAAATTGGTTTAACAGATCCTGGGTGTTGTCAAAACCCTCATAGCGGGCAGAAAACTTTCGTTCCCCGCTGGAGCTTAGAAAAACCTGAACCATCCCGGCCAGACGAAGTTGGTTGAGGTGATGATTGACCGTTGGCGGCCGCAGACGCAGGATCCGGGAAAGCTCGGCGGCTGTCTGGGGCTCGTGAGCGAGATATCGCAAGATCCGCAGGCGGGTTGCGTCTGCCATGGCCTTCATCCCGCGCAGGAGCGCGTCTGGGACGATATCGCCGGGGATGATCGACATTGTGCCCGGCCGCGCGCCGAAGAGGGCGATCAGCTCCTGATCTCGCAGATAATCGAAAAACATAATTGGGGAACCCCAGAAAGTTGGCGCCAGGGTGATGGAGGAGATGTGGCCCAGGTCACCTATGCGCACACCGGCAGTGATCTCTTCTAACATGGCGGGCAGGGGGCGGCTGCCGGCACGCATGCGGGCATGGGAGAGTTCTTCTTCCAGTACCGGACGGATGCGCTGCTCTTCTTCCGCGAAGAAGGTTTCAACGTAAGCTTCGATCGCGCTGATCACGCGTTCGTGGAAGGAATCGGGTTGAGACCATGCCTCATAAAAAGCATTGATCACAACTTTTGCGGATTTGCTGTCCGAAATGCCTCGCCGCTTGCTAAGGAGCTCCATTTCTTCGGATGTCCACTTTTTTCTCGGCGTGGTGGAGTGGAAAAGGGCCTGGATTTCCTGCGGAGTGCGGGTGTGAATGGTGAGCTCTTCGAGAAGTCTGGTCGGCGTGAGCTGTTTGATCTTCTTGAGCAGCTCGGTCGAATCCTTGGGTTTGTCCAGGCTGTGAATAAAAACCAGCGGTACCGTTGTGATCCTGGTCAGCTGTTCGAGCGTCTGACGGTGTTCGAGCGGCACACGGGAACGCACCCCGGCTGCCCAGGAGGCACGGATGTTGAATTCCTCAGGCTGATGCAAAATACGCAGGCTGATGAAGAGGTCATAAGCAGTGCCGATATCCCAATGAATTTTAGTTCTGATCTGGTCTTCCATAACGCACTCCGAAAGATAATGCTCTATTTTATTAGATAATTATCTAATGTCAAGTTTTGGGTGAATTTTTCAAGACGAGATGCTTCGACTGTGATCAGGAATTGAGAAGAGCGAGCCGTATTCTTGCCTGACCTTAAGTTCACCTGCTCCCGGACAATGTGCCAGGGGTTTCCGAAGGGCGAATTCAGCCTCTGGTGAATTCTGATTTCATGTTAATTTAGGAAGATGCTGTTGAAGAGGGGTCTTTTTTTTGTTGACCTTTGATCTGTACCAGCAACACGGCTGCGAGCATGATCGCGCAGCCCAGCCACTCGCGCGGGGTGAGGCGCTCGCCCAAAAAGGCCATGCCGCCAAGTGCGGCGAATACGGCCTCGAGCCCCATGATCAGGGAGGCCAGGGCCGGACTGACCCGTCTTTGCCCGAATACCTGTAAGGTAAAGGCGATCCCGACGGCCACGACGCCGGAATAGAGCAGGGGCAGGATCGCGGAGGAGTTTTTGATAAGCGGCAGGTTTTCTGTAAAGAATACTGCCACAAATCCAAACAGGGACGTGACCGCGAACTGTCCAAAGGCCAGGTAGAGATTATCAGTCTTGCCGCTGTAATAATCCAACGTCAGGATCTGAAAGGCCCAGCAGATCGCTCCCAGCAGGAGGTAGAGGTCACCTTTTTGCAAGCTGGCATCCAGACCGACGGACAGAAAATAAACCCCGACCAATGCCAGCACGACGCCAAGCCAAACCCACAGGTTGACCTTTTTGCCCAGGAAAATTCCAAGAAGTGGAACCAAAACCAGATAAAGCGAGGTGATAAACCCCGCTTTGGCCGCCGTGGTGCTAACGATGCCGATCTGCTGAAAGGTGGTTCCCAAAAAGAGGAAAAGACCGCAGGCAAAGCTGGGCAGGATGCTTTCGATGTAACGTTTGCGGTTTTCTGCTGCGGTTTGGCCTGCGCGTCTGTAGTCTTTAAAATGAAAGATCAGCATCGGCAGCAAGACAATGCAGCCCATCAGAAAACGTAAGGCGATGAAGGCGAAAGGCTGCATGCCATCCATGGCCTTGCGCTGGGCCACGAAACCAGTCCCCCAGATAATGGCGGTGAAAAGCAAAATCACTTCCCCTGGTATTTTCTGGAATTTTGTTTTTTCCTTGATCATCGCCAGGATTATAGTCCCAAGTGGATCTTTTTGTGGAGAAATCCGCTGCTTTGGTAAAATGGATCAAACCTTGTGATGGAAATGACCATGAAGAAAAAGAAGCCTTTATACCCTGACCACATCTTCGGAGACCTGGAGAAAGCGCCCAGAAATCTTGAGTTTCACACCCAACGATATGCCGGTGTTCATCACTGGGATCGTGTTGAACTGGTTGAAACAGCTGCGGGCGTGGATCTTGGCGTTTTTGCCACCACCGAAAGCAAGCTGCCCGTCCTCTATGTTCAGTTGGAATGGTCGGTTGATGATTGGAAAACGGTCAATGCCGTGCAATTGGAAGAAGCAGGGCAAAAATGGGATTCGGTCAGCTGGGCCTGGCGTAAAGACTGGAAAACCAGACTCAACCTGCAAGGCGAAGAGCTCGTTCGATATCAGATATTTGCGCAGCTGGCGGACGGGCGCAGGCAATACGCGGATAATAACGTTCACGAAGCAAGGCAAGCCACTCAATTTGCCCGTTGGATCACTTCAGAAAACAAGGTGCCAGAATGGGCAAAAGGAGCCCGCATCTATCAGATCTTTGTTGACCGCTTCAACCCCGGTGAGGGTCGGGATTGGCTGCAAACAGAAGACCTACGCAAACCCTTTGGCGGAACGATCTGTGGTGTGACCGAGAAGCTGGACCATATCCAAAAGCTTGGCTTCAACACCATCTGGCTCACGCCGATCTTTCGCAGTCCCTCCCACCATGGATACGACATCAGCGATTACTTTGAGATCGAGCCGCGCTTCGGGAGCAAACAGGATCTGCTGGAGCTGATCGATCAGACCCACCAACGGGGCATGCGTCTGATGCTCGATTTTGTCGCCAATCACTGCTCAAACGAGCACAACGCTTTTCTCGCCGCGACCCAATCCAAAAAAGACTCGCACCATGGCTGGTTTTACTGGAAACGCTGGCCCAAAACCTATCAGTGCTTCTATGGCGTGCCCGGCATGCCCAAATTGAACCTGCGTTTTGGCAGCCCGGCGCGCCAACACCTGCTTGAGGCGGCCGCTTTTTGGCTGAAACTGGGCGTCGATGGCTACCGACTGGATTATGCCAATGGGCCCGACCGCGATTTCTGGGTCGATTTTCAGCGCGTTTGTCTGAAGCACAACCCGCAATGCTGGACTTTTGGGGAAGTGGTCGCGCCGGTGGAGGAACAGGCGCAGTTTTCCGGCAGCATGCACGGCACGCTCGATTTCCTGACCTGCCAGATCGTCCGCGAAACTTTTGCCTTGCGCACTCGCCCGGTAGCAGAGCTGGCAAGCTATCTGTGCGCTTCGAAGGCTGGGTTTCCAGAAGGCTTTAGCCGACCAGCCTTTATCGATAACCATGATATGAACCGCTTCATCTTTACCGCTGAAGAAAAGCTCGATTCCCTCCATGCCGCTTTGAGACTTTTGTACCTGCTGCCCGAAGCGCCAGTTGTCTATTACGGGAGTGAAATACCGATCAGTCAAAAGCGCTCCATACACGCCAAGGGCGGCATCGGCTTTGATGAAGCCCGCGCGTCCATGCCCTGGGATCATCCGACGGAACCGCCGACCGCGGCGCTGCTGCGGGAGCTGGCTCAGTTCAGGCAGGAGAACAGCTGGCTGACCCAGGCGAGCTGGAAGCTGATCTCGACTTCCAAGGATGGAAATGAAGCGCAACTGCGGCTCGAAGCAGATGGACATGGATTGACAGTGATGTTCGTGGTTAAAGATGCGGAATGCAGCGTGAACTGGGAATAGCAATGCGACCCCAAATGGCGGGATGCATCTAATTCTCGGCTGGTCAATGACTTCTGCCAGATTCAACCTTTAATGGGTCGGAAATGGACCCAGCTTAATGGACGTCGGATAGAAAGATAAACCAGAAGCTTATTTTTCAATCTCGACCTTGCGTGAAGCCGGAAGTTTGTAGGGTCAAACCAACAGAATTTCCCATGCTCAAAACCTGGTCGGATTGAGAATGACCTTTCTTACAAGCTCAATCTTAATCCCGACCTTGTCGTGCCAGTATCCAGAGGGCACCATCCATACTTTATTAATGTGCGAAATACAAAATGCCTTATCCCCTCAGGTTTCTAACCTATTTCTAATACTTAAACCCTTACAAAAGCTGGCTTTTCCTTCTTGCGGCCCCTATAATCCGATTAACAATAATAAAAAACCGAAAGGAATATGATCATGACCAAAAAATTAGATGTCTACCTGGCAAATCTCGCAGTCAACTTAGTAAAATTACACAACCTCCACTGGAACGTTGTTGGAAAGACCTTCAAGCAAGCTCACGAGTATCTTGAGGAAATGTACGATGAAGTCTTCGAAAAATACGATGTCTATGCTGAATACCAAAAGATGGCTGGGGTTTATCCCAAAGCTTCCATGAAGGAATATCTTGAAATTGCGACCATCAAGGAACTGGAAAGCAGAGATTACAACCTTCAGGAAACCTTTAGGATCGTTCTGGATGACATTAACCTGATGCGCGACCTCGCCCTTGAGGTTCGCAAGGAAGCCGATGAAAACGGCGAGTTCAATCTGGTTGCCATGATGGAAGACGAAGTTGCTTCCTATAACAAGAAGATCTGGTTCATTGAGTCGATGCTTAAGTAAGCGAACAAACAACAAACAATAAAAATGGACTCTGCAAGGAGTCCATTTTGCTTTAATCAGTCAATTTCAATTAGTCAATTTTGATGTGGAATGCCGTATTTTTAATAGCGATTATTAATTTGAGCAAAGCGGTCTCAATCATCAAACAAGGGTATAATTAAAATTAGATTAAAGGAGAGTTTGCTTTTTATAAGGCTTTAACAAAAACATGGAACAGAATTCTAAAAAAGAAAAGAACTCCCGGATAAGGAATATTCTCCTGATCGCGTTTGTACCAGTTCTGATTTTGGTCTGCTTTGTTTTGATCCCATTTGTCGTTGATGATGTATTGCCGGTCACAGAAGGAAAGTGGGAAAAAAAGACCATTGGAGAGCGAATTCAAAACGGGGAAATTAAGTTTCACTTTGATGACCTTAAATTTTGGAGTCATGATGTTGAGGTCAAGGTTGAACTTGAAACCTATGCCTTATGGGGGTGGGCTTTTGTGGATGAAGCCTCTTTCGACCAACCATATGAGATTACCTTGATTCTGTATGATGAGAACTCTGTTGGTTTTGAATACCCCACGAAACCATTCTCAAGACCTGATGTGGAGGATTTTTTTGCTTATAAAGGGTTCAATGGCCTGAGTGATTCAGGTTTTTATGCGGTTATCAATCGTCGGTCTTTGAAGATGGGCTCATACCGGCTTGGCATTTTGATCACAGGTCTCGAGACAAAAGAAGAAATCTTTGTAATGACCAATTCCAAAATCCTTCGGACACCTAATCATCTTAGGATGGTTCCTTAAAGATAAGGCGCTTGCAGAACAATGGAAACAAAAAAAAATCATTTAACAAAATTTTTATCATTCCTTTTACCGGGAATCATCATTACTTACCCGGGAGTATATTTTTATAACAAAAACTTCGATCTGGTTCCTTTTTCCAGCTTTTCACAATTGTTTCTGATCTTGTTTGTTCTATCGACCTTAACAATTGTTGTGTTCTGGAAAATTCTTAAATATGATCTCTCCAAGGCCGTAATTTCTGCCTCAATCATAGCGGTAAGTTTTAACGTCTACAGCTTCTTTTTATCTTTCAGCAAGAGATTGGATATATTTATTGTGGAAGATTACAATTTTCTTCCCTTTTTCATTGTGTTCACAATCTTCATCGCGTTATTGACCTTCTATATTCCGAACAAGCAAGCAACGGGTATTGTCACAGTGTTTGCGATTATCGCATCGTTATTGTTTCTGATAAATGGTAGTGGGCTTGTTTACAAGGGTGGTATGAATGCTTATGCCGCCTGGTTGGAGAGTAAGGAAAAAAATGAAATTTCTGACCAGACCATTGCAGCAAACACCAGCGATCTGCCGGATGTGTTTTTTTTGATCTTTGACGAAGCTGCTGCTTTTGACGTGCCTCCCAGGTATACAGAAGCCGTAAACCCGGAAAGCGCGGTTAACTATTTTACCCAAAAAGGTTTTACAGTTTTCGAGGATTCTGAGGCAAATTCTGTCTTTACATTGCATCAAATAGCCCAACGCTTAAACGCTACTGAGTATCCCGCAAGCATGGATCTTTACTCCATGTATGATCAGGAGATCGCAAACAGTACGGTGATAAAAAAGTTTAAACAACTCGGTTATACGGTTGTGGCTTATGACCAGCGCCGGGATAAGTTTCCAACGGATAGCGCGTTCCCCGCTGATATATTAATTGAAACCATTCCGGAAGATTCAAAAACAAAAAGCATTTTCCTTGATGACTACAAATTAATGGTCCTGCGGCTTACTCCTTTAAAGAAGTGGATGAATACCGATCCAAAAATCCAGCTCCATAGGAATTACCTTTTTTATGTTAGAAACACCATCGGATTTGAGGATACGAGCGGACCTAAATTTGTTTATGCCCACCTGATGCTGCCTCATGAGCCTTTTGCTTTCAAATCTGATGGTTCTTTATTGCCGGTTGAGGCGGGATATGAAAACTGGGGCAACTACTTCTCTAACTACAGTTTCTTCCTTTCTTATAGCCAGGAAGTTGTGGAGGAAATATTCGAGGCTTCCCCAGGTGACAAGATCGTGATCGTCCAATCTGATCATGGCCCACGAATGTTGACCAACTTTGGTTATACGGGGCAAATCCCTAACTTTTTACAGGAAGATAAGTTCAAAATAATTAACATGATCTATTTCCCAGGCTGTGATGAGGGAAAGTTGAGTCAGATGAGCGATCCAATCAAAACCTTCGATGTGGTATTTGATTGCATTGAAAACGACTCTCAAAACAAATGATCATTACTGACCCTACGGGTGTGAAGTTGTGGATGAACGAATGTGGATAAGCCAGAATGGCAGGATCTTCTAAAAAAAACACAATACAAAATAAAGATATTCCAAAAATAGTATCCAGCATTAGCCTGTTTTTTTTAGTTACGCTATATCCGATTCTTTATATCTATCTAAAAAATGCTGAAATGCTTCAGTTCGTCGAATTGGCAGAAACTTTTGGACTGTTCTTTTTGGCTGCAGTGATCCTGTACTTTATATTCTTCCTGTGCTTAAGATCTTATCAAAAGGCAGCTCTTGTTGTCAGTTTCAGCATGTTGGCTTTTTTGAATTTTGCCCTGGTTGAGAGAGTTTTTGTCAAGATTTCCCCCTTTTTTTATTACTGGCATGTTCTGTATATTCTTATCAGTGTAATAGTTTTAGCAGTGCTAATCATCCGCAAATGGACGGATGAAATAACTAAAAAAATTAATAAAATTATTTTGGTTCTCGTTACGCTCCTGATCGTTTTTAATGTTGTTTCAGCAATGCCTAAACTCGTTCAATCACGAAACGCAGTTGTTATAGAAGATATCCAGATAATTAGCCAAAAAACCACTGATGTTAGAAGAAATGTCTATATATTTGTGTTTGATGAATTTAGTGGACCGGAAGCATTGCAGCGATACAACCAATTTGATAACGGTTCCTTTTATGATTCATTGGAGGCTTTGGGTTTCAACACTTCTCGTTATAGTCACAATGGTACGTTCAGTACGAACATTGAGATTCCAAATCTGATAAACATGTCACAGATATTGACCAACGAGAACTATACAACCGCTTATCGGAACGAACTATTGAAGAAAGCGAGCTTGTTCGAATTTTTCAAGTCATATGGCTATAATGTTCATGTTATCAGTGACCAGGAATTTATTCCCAGTGATGTTGAGAACGTTGATGAGATTTTTGTTCCTTCAACCGGGTTGTCTAAATTTGAAACCTTTAAGGGTCTGATAATTAATAATTCTGTGTTTTATCCCTTTTTGCAAAACTATAGAGGGGATCGGGTTGTGGAAATCAATCAACTTTTTGAGAAGATGGAAGACTCAAAATCGGCTCCCAATGGCAGTCAGTTTACATTTGGTTATTTTATGGTTCCACATTTACCTTGGGTTGTGGATGAGAACGGTAAAAGAATTGATGGCAATTTGCGTACAGATTGGAAAAATCCCTCTGTCTACTTAGGTCAATTAAAATATACTTCCACCAGAATCCTGCGTGCGGTAACAAAGATCATAGACACTGACCCGAATTCAACAATAATTTTACTTTCTGATCACGCCTATCGCCTGCCTCATCATTTGTCTTTGTGGTATGGTGAAGAAATTGAAGATCCTGATCTGGAAATGTATTACCAGACCAATATTCTTAATGCGGTTTATATCGGTGGGAACGAACTGGATATTGAAGGTCTTAATGGGGTTGAAACTATAAACAAAGTTCTTAATTTGCTATTTAATACGGACGTAAATGAAGCTGACAATTGAGAAAAGAATTATGAGATGAAAAAAACAATCAAACCACTACTGGTTTTGCTTCTTTGGCTGGCATTATTCATGGCTCTTACACCGGTGTTAAGTTCATTCATAAAGAATCCATTGAGACCCAGTGATCTGGACCTTGAAGAAACCAACAATGTTGTGCATTATTACATAGATGAGTTCTCCATAAGCCATGAAATGCTGACAATAATATATGTTAATGGATGGGCATTTATTGAGAATGATACCGAAAGTCTGGAAAAGGAAATCTTTTTGGTGTTTGCAAACGACGCAAATCAATACGAAGTAAAAATGGACTTATACAACAGGGAAGATATCAAAAAAAAGCTGCCAGATTTACAGGTGCCCTTAGACAGAACCGGCTTCCGTCAGAACTTTTCAACGTTTGGCATGAAGAATGGGATTTATCGTTTGTATATGGTTGTAAACGAAAGTCCAACACTTGTGGGGGTCATAGATACAGGAATGGACTATAAAGTGCGTTTTCGAAGTTTTGAGAGGAAGTAGGTCTCAAATTAAAGAGACAGAAGCGTTAATTTGAATTACAATTGAGAAAAGATACGATTTTATGGAGTATAAATGAACCAGTTATTTAATATCTTATCAACGCAACGTGAATATCTTGACCCAGGGTCTGGCAGTATGATCATCCAAATGGTCATTGCGGCAGTGCTTGGCCTGGGGGTTGCGATTCGGGTGTTCTGGAAGAATATCAAAGGATTCTTCAACCGCAACAAGCAAGCCGAGATCGAACTTGACCCGACCGCGATCGACGAGACTGATGAGGCGGAAACCCGCGAATAAACTTGAGGTACGACTGCCAGGTGGTGGGTAATCAGTATTTCTGATTACACTGCAATTCGGACTACCTTATCAGGAAGACTGGATAATAAGGGAAGACGTTTCTACGTCTGATCGTCCCGTTTTTTAATAAAGGATTTAAGTGAGGTAAAAATGCAAGAAAATGTGAGAGCGTCTTTTCGGGACCCCAGTGGTTTTATGTTCAAACGCGAAGGGGTCTTTTACCGCCAGATCAACCAGGCTTATAAAGATGATTATGACCTGTTGATGTCTTCGGGGCTCTATGAGCAGCTTTCAAAATCGAAGACACTGCTGGCACATGAAGAACAAGACCTCGCGCTGGCTCCCAGACCTGAGGCGGCCTATAAGGTCATCAAACCGCGTCAGCTCGGCTTTATCTCTTATCCTTACGAATGGTGTTTCAATCAGTACAAAGACGCGGCCATCCTCACGCTTGCCATTGCCCGGCGAGCGCTCGAATTTGGCATGTCGCTCAAGGATGCCAGCGCTTACAATATCCAGTTTCTGGAAGGGCGACCCGTTTTTATTGACACGCTTTCTTTCGAAAGGTATCAGGAGGGTTCCCCGTGGGTTGCCTACCGCCAGTTCTGTCAGCATTTTCTGGCGCCCCTGGCCCTGATGGCGAAGAAAGACATTCGCCTGCTTGGCCTGATGCGTCAGTATATCGATGGTATTCCGCTTGATCTGGCGGCAGCACTGCTGCCAGGCAGCACAAAATTGAATTTCGGTTTGGCGAGCCACATTCACCTGCATGCCAGGTCGCAACAAAAGTATGCCGATCGCGAAGTTTCACAGAGCGAAGTGAAAGGCAAAATTTCCAAAGAAGCCCAGCTGGCTTTACTGGACAGCCTCCTCAACACCGTTCGCGGGCTAAAGGTCGAGACGATCACGACCGAATGGGCTGATTATTATCAGGATAATAACTATACGGAGAGTTCCTTTGAAGCCAAGCGCGCTCTTGTCAGCGACTTTATCAGGCAGGTCAACCCTAAAACTGTGTGGGACCTGGGCGCCAATACGGGCGAGTTCAGCCGCTGTGCCAGCGACCTTGATATCCCCACGGTTGCTTTTGATATTGACCCCGGCGCGGTTCAGCAAAACTATGCGATCGTAAAAGAAGGCAAAGAAAAATTCATGCTGCCCCTGGTCATGGACCTTACCAACCCCTCGCCAGCGATTGGTTGGCATAATGAGGAGCGCGATTCGATGCGCGAACGCGGGCCGGTCGATCTGGTGATGGCCTTGGCGCTCATTCATCACATGGCGATCGCCAACAACGTCCCCCTTCGTGAGGTGGCGCGCAGTTTCGCTGATTTTGGCGAGTACCTGATCATCGAATTTGTGCCAAAGCAAGATTCGCAGGTGGAACGCTTGCTCAGCTCCCGCCTGGATATCTTCCCCGATTACAACTCGGAAGGTTTCAGTCAGGCTTTTTCGGAATACTACATTGTTTTGGACGAAAAGCCGGTTCAGGGTTCAGCGCGGACGATGTATCTGCTCAAAAGAAAATAATCACCTCGAATTTTTCGGGGAATTGTTAAAGAGGTGTAAACTTATTGTTGCTATTTAAGAACAATGAGACGTAAAAGCCTTGCCCAACCTGATAGAGAACTAAATCGCGGAACCGTTTATTTTGATCTGGTGACGGTTTGGCTATCCAGTATTTTGCTGACATCCTTTTCGGTCACGGTTTATGTCTTTTTGGAGTGGCTTTTTATCAGCACGCGCCCATCCTTTATGAGCCTGGCCGGCTGGGGTGAACGGCTGTTTATCCTTTTTGTCACCATTCTTTTTGCTTCCCCTCTTGCTGTCATCGCATCCAGCCTGTTGTTTCGTCTGGGCGTTCACATTAAAAATCAGAAGGCCCAAAACCGCTTGATTTGCATTTTACCGGCCTTTGTTCTGGCCGTGGCGAGCCTGATGCTCTTTGACAATTTCACCTATACGGTCTGGAAATTCGGGATCAGTACCAGCGAGAATTACATCAGGGCCTTGTACGCGATAGGACTGATCGCCATTTTTGTGCTTTGGGACTTTGAACTTGCCCGAAACCTCCTTTTCCTGCAAAAAAAGCTTGTGGTGCTGAAACCCAGATCGCGCTGGGTGCTGATCGGGGCAGGTTTTGTCTTCATGCTGGCGGCTTTACCCTTTCTAAGAATGCCCAAAACGGATTCTGTTGATCCCGCTGATCATTATGACAACATCATTTTGGTCAGCGCGGATGGACTGAACGCCAGAAACATGTCTGTTTATGGCTACGAGCGCCAGACGACCCCTTTCCTCGATTCCATAGAAGATGAGCTCCTCATGAGCATCAATCACCTGCCCAATTCTGGCAACACTTCAGGCGCGATCACCAGTCTGCTCACTGGTAAATATCCCAGCACAACGCGGGTTCTTTATCCGCCCGATATTCTGCGGGGAGAAGATTCGCGCCAGCATTTGCCCGGTATTCTGCAGGAATTGGGTTACTATACCGCCCAGATCAGCATTAACCATTACGCGGACGCGAAGGATCTCAACTTTGTGGACGCCTTTGATGAGGTGAACGGCGAACGAATGCGAGGCGGCTTCAGTTTCTGGAAAGCGGTCAATCAACGTTTCCCTGAAAACGGCCGTTTGCTCATGATGGAAATGGAAGATCGCTTAGGTGAACGCCTGAAGCACATCTTTTTTATCGAAGATATTTCAAATACTTTTGTGCAGATCACGATGCGCTCCCAGGATTTTGGTGATCTGGAGAAGGTTGACAAAACCTTGCAGCTTTTACGGGAGAAAGATGTTCCTGTTTTTGTTCACCTGCATTGGATGGGCACTCACGGCTCAAGATTTTATCCGGCGCACAGCACATTTTCCGCTGATGTTGATCGGAATAAACAAGAACCCTGGGAGAAGGACCTTTACGATGACAGCATTTTGGATTTTGACGCCGGATTTGAGAAACTGATAAGCGGGATCAAGCAATCTGGCGAAGCAGAGCGAACATTGGTCGTTATTACCGCGGATCACGGACAGGGCTTTTCAGTTGGCCGACGAATCCCCCTGATCTTTTGGACTGAATCCGGCTTTTCTCAGCCCAACCCAAGCCAAAACACGCAAGGGCTGGATGTGGCGCCGAGCATCCTGGATCATCTGCAATTACCCAAGCCCGAATGGATGGCAGGGCAATCTGTACTGGATCCAAATTATGTGTCAAAGACTGTAGTTGGCGTGGGCACAAAATCTACCGAAGGGCACGGCGATTATGGTTGGTCTTTGGCGGCCGACTATATAAAAGCGCCTTTTTATCAGTTTGACTATATCAGCGTCGCTGATTGCGGGCACCTTTACTCTTTGAACCTGGAAGAGATGGTTTGGAAATACTACACGATTGGTGCCTATAAGACCGAATGCAAGCTTCACCTTGATCCCGCTGGCATTCGCCAGACGGTGATCGACCATTTATCGCAAAATGGGTTCATCTTCGATGAGAACGTCATCCCTGTTCCAAAACGGGATTGACAGATGGATTGACCAAGAGCCAACTTTTTTAATTCTTGCTGTTTTTCTGCTTTGATTGCGCGACTACAAAAAAGACAGCCACGCCGACGGCGGCAATCGCCAACAGCCAAAGCCAGTTGAGTGGGTCGATTGATCGTTCCACCTCAGGCTCAACGCTGGGATAAAGGCCTACAGCCGGCGCGGTGTTGCTTGGGCGCGCGGTAGGGCTGGGGCTGAGCGTCGGGCTTGGGAAAGGCGTTTCTGTCGCTGGGGCAGGCGTGGGCGTTGATGTGGCTGGCGGCGTAACCTGCAGCAACAAGAGATCGCCCGGGTAGATAATGCTGGTGTTGTTTAGATAGTTCCAGGCGAGCAGGTCTGCCAAAGAGATGCCATACAAATTCGCGATCCACTGCAGGTTTTGCCCATCTCCGACCTTGTGGTAATACTTGCCATCCGCTGCCGGGGTAAGCTGTTGGAGAGGAGTCAGGGGAATCGGCGTTGGGGTTGGGGTGTGATCGGGACCTTTCACAATCAGTTTTTGGCCGATCTGCAGGGGCGTATCCACAGTAATGAAATTGAGGCGCAAAAGTTCTGAAACGCTCACGCCGTAAGCCTCACCGATCTTGGACAGGTTTTGATAAGCCTGAACCTCATGCACGATCTGCCCGTCCGCATCCGGTGTGGCTAAGATCACGTTTCCCATCGGAGTTGGCGTGAACATCCCCTGGGAATTCGGGCCGGCGATGAGGAGCTTATCTCCGGTGCGCAAAACGTATTTTTCAGGCAGGTTGTTCCAGCGCAGAATATCTTTGATGGTCACGCCATAAGCCACAGCAATGGACCAAAAACTCTGACCAGGTTTGACAATGTGCAGGTAGTTGCCATCCTCATCTGGTTCCACCAACTCGACCGGCGTGATGGGCCCATAAGCGACTGGAGTCTCACCAGGGCGCAGGGTTGGCATGGGCGCTTGTCCCTCACAGGGCTGCCCGGAGATGTAGGCCGCCTGGAGGACAAAATAGGTCATGCCGTTGCTGGCGGTGGCTGTGCCGGCGCCGACATGGCAGTAATGGCTGGTTGTGGCCGGGCGCATGTGCTCATAATCGGCCCACATGACCATGATCTCATCGATGGTGACGCTGTCACTGCCGATGGCAAAATTTTCAGTCGCGAAGACGGTGCGCCCACCGCCATATCCTGCTGCTGCCAAACGACCTTTGACATCACCAATGTGCCAGGAAAGCTGCCCGGCGGCCATGATCTCTGCGGTCGTTTGGGCAACCGCGTTGACGATCGGGTCTTCGATCAGGGGCGCGTTGCCGTACGACATGCGCAGGACGTTCATGGCGGCGATCAGGTCATAACCGCTGACCTGATGCTCCCTTGGCGCGCCGTTGAGGCCGGCAAGTGCTGGTCTGCCCTGCGCGAACAAGGAGAAGGTCAGACTCAGGAGCAGGAACGTTATCAACAGACGGGAGCGTATGGTTTTCATGTTTCATATATACCATAAAATTGAAAGGTCAAAAAACGGTGGGCCAATTTCAACGAGAGCATACGTAAGGCGAGATTGAACCCGATTCTCAGAAATCGGGTCAATCCGCCGTTACTGAGGCTGCCTGCGCCCCGCGACGCTCCCTATGGATAAACCCAGGTCGGGCCAGAAAAGAAAACGCACAGAAAGAAAAATCTATCGTACAATTGTTAATCATGAAACTGGCCATCCAAATCCCTGCTTTTAACGAGGCTGAGCATTTGCCTGAGGTGTTGGCGGAGTTGCCGCATGAATTACCGGGCGTGGACGAGATTTTTGTCGTCGTTGTTGACGACGGGTCTTCGGACAGTACCGCCAAAGTCGCGCTGGAACATGGGGCGGATTTCGTTTTACGCCACCGAAAAAACCGCGGTCTCTCGAAAGCGTTCATCAATGGGATCCAGTTTTGCCTGGCGCTTGGCGCTGATATCATTGTCAATACCGATGCTGACAATCAGTATCCTGGCGGGCAGATCGGGCGTCTGATTGCCCCTATTTTGGCGAACAAAGCCGACATGGTGATCGGCGACCGGCAAACCCTGGAGAACAAGAACTTCTCTCCCTTCAAACGCGTGATGGAGCATATTGGCAGCTCTTTTATCCGTCGGGTTTCCGCGACGGATGTGCCCGATACCGTCAGCGGCTTTCGGGCTTTCTCACGTTATTCCGCCTTGCGTCTGCAGGTCTATAACCCGTATTCCTACACGCTCGAGACGCTGATCCAGGCTGGCAAGGGGCAGATGCAAATTGAGCATGTTCCCATCACCACCAACGCTGCCACAAGGGCTTCGCGGCTGCATAAGGGCATGCTGAATTTCATTTGGCGACAGACTGGCGCGATCACACGCTCGTACGTGCTCTACCAACCCTTGCGGACCTTTCTGTCCATAGGCGGACTGCTCTTTTTGGCAGGCGCGATCCTTTTGGGACGCTTCCTGTTCAACTATTTATTCCTCGAAGGAGTAAATCGCTACGTGCAGTCGGTTTCCATTGGTGGAACGTTTTTGGTGGCTGGAATTATGTTGATGATGTTTGGATTTTTAGGCGACGCGATTCGTGCCAACCGGCAGATCAGCGAAGAGACCATGATCCGCCAACGCGACCTCTCCCGAATAGAAGACGTGACGCAACTAGGTGACTACCACGGCCACCCTGTTTTTTCGAAATATAACCCGGTAAAGTAATTATTCCGTCAGAAGAAAGCAAAAAAGAGATTTTGTTAACAATCCTGGTCAGGCCTTTTTTCTTAACGAGCAGATCGTACTGAAACCTTAAGAAGCTTAAAGATTCCTGATTCCCAGTTACGATATGCTATACTTTAAGTCCATCCACGAAAAGACTGTCATCAGACAGAGGCGATAAAACAGGGAAATTGCAAAAGTGTCTTTCGTTCATCTTCATGTCCACTCTTCCTATTCCGTTCTGGACGGTTTGGCCAGCCCAAAAGATTTGGTTCAATACACCAAAGAACTGGGCATGAACGCGCTGGCGTTGACGGACCACGGCACGATGTTTGGCACGCTGGATTTCTTCAAAGCGGCGACCGCTGAGGGCATCAAACCGATCATCGGGCTGGAAACCTACATGGCTCCCAGAACCATGTTCGACAAGGACTCAAGTCGGGACAAAAAGCGTTATCACCTGCTTCTGCTGGCAAAGAATATGACAGGTTACAAGAACCTGCTAAAAATTGCTTCGGTTTCCCAGTTGGAAGGCTACTATAACAAACCCCGCATCGACCGTCAGTTTTTATCTGAGCATGTTGAAGGTCTGATCGGTACCTCTGCCTGTTTGGCTGGTGAGATTCCGCAAGCTTTGGTGGATAATGACCTTGCCAAAGCAGAAAGCAGCCTGCAATGGCACAAAGACGTTTTTGGCCCGGGCAATTTTTACCTTGAAATGCAGGATCATCAGATCCCCGAGCTCTATCGCGTCAATCGCCTTATGCTCGAACTGGCCAAAAAGACCAATACACAGCTGGTTGCCACCAACGATGTGCATTATCCACGTCGGGAAGACGCCGAATATCAGGACATTTTGCTCTGCATCCAAACAGGCAAGCTTCTCACCGATACCAATCGCATGCGCATGTCTGACCCCTCTTACTACCTGCGCAGCCCCGAAGAAATGCAGAGTCTATTCTCGCAGGTGCCCGAAGCCATCCGAAACACGCTTGTGATCGCTGAACAATGTGAGGTTGATCTGACCCGTGAAGGCTATCACCTGCCAAAATTCGATGTTCCAGGTGAAGAAAGCCCACAAAGTTATTTGCTTGATCTGTGTCAGGAGGGTCTGAGGCGAAGTATTCCTGATCGGGCAGGCTCGAGCCTGGTGCAGGAACGCCTGAAATACGAGTTGGGCGTTATCAATCAAATGGGGTTTGCTGAATACTTCCTGATCGTATGGGATTTGTGCCGTTATTCGCGTGATCACGGGATCTGGTACAACGTGCGCGGTTCGGGGAACGGGTCTTTGGTGGCTTTTGCCCTTGATATCACCTCGGTCGAGCCGCTCAGCTATGACCTGCTATTCGAACGTTTCCTCAACCCTGATCGTCTGACCATGCCTGATATCGACCTCGACTTTCAGGATGACCGCCGCGCGGAGGTGATGGAATATTGCAATCAGAAGTATGGCGCTGACAAGGTCGCCCAGATCATCACTTTTGGCACGATGGCTGCCCGCGGCGCGGTGCGTGACGTTGGGCGCGTGATGAATATTCCCCTGCCTGATGTCGATAAGGTGGCCAAGGCTGTGCCTGGGCCAGTGGCTGGGAAGAACATCCCCTTGATGAAGTCTCTGGAGAATACGCCAGCCCTGAAAGAGCTCTACGAGTCCAGTGAGCAGTACAAGCGTCTGATCGACGTTGCCAGCCATATGGAAGGCAGCATACGCAACATCGGAACGCATGCCGCCGGGGTGATCATCAGCGACCTGCCGCTGACGGAATATCTGCCGCTGCATCGGCCGACCGGTAACAGCGATGACCTGCCGATCAAATCGGTGGCGCAATATGATATGGACGGGATCAACGACCTGGGTTTGCTCAAGGTCGACTTTCTGGGCCTGACGATGCTCACGATCATGGCGCGGGCCTGTGAAAACATTGAAAGACGCCACGGCATCAGCCTGAAGCTGGGGAATATCCCGATCGATGACCCGGAAGTGTTTGAGTTCATCGGTCAGGGGCATACCACGGGTTTGTTCCAGCTTGAAGGCGGCGGCATGACCCGCTATCTGGAGCAAATGCAGCCCAAAACTGTGCAGCACGTCATTGCCATGGTCGCGCTCTATCGACCTGGACCAATGGAAATCATTCCCGCCTATATCGCCAACATGCACGGCGAGGTGCCGGTCAGCTACCAGCACGAAAAGCTGGAGCCGATCCTGAAAGAGACCTATGGTCACACGGTCTATCAGGAGCAGATCATGCAGGCCGCGATGAGCCTGGCGGGCTATTTGCCTGGTGAATCGGACGATCTGCGCGCGGCTGTTTCAAAGAAAAAGACTGAGAAAGTCATCAAACATCGCTCCAAGTTTATTGAAGGGGCGGTTCGTCAGGGGATTGAGGAAGACGTAGCCAAAGAAATCTTTGCCCATTGGGAAGCTTTCGCGGACTACGGGTTCAACAAGAGCCATGCCACCAATTACGGCATCATGGCGGTCAAGACCGGTTACCTGAAATATCATTATCCGGCCGAGTACATGACCGCCTTGCTCTCGGCCTGGAAGAACGACCTGGACAAAATTGCGGTTTACGTGGCGGAGTGTCGGGAACTGGGCATTGAGGTGCTGCCGCCGGATGTCAACAGCAGTGTTTTTGATTTTTCGATCATCGATCAACCGGACGGCAAGGCTGCCATCCGGTTTGGATTGGGCGCGATCAAGAACGTTGGGCAAGCGCCTGTTGATGAAATCATCCAGGGCAGAGGAAATCAGCCTTTCGACAGTATTGACGATTTTGCCAGGCGCGTGGACCTGCGCAAGGTTGGCAAACGGGCAATGGAATGCCTGATCAAGGTCGGAGCGTTGGACGAGCTGGGTGAGCGCGGCGCGATTTTGGCTGGGTTGGATCAGATCGTCAACATTTCCACTTCCCATTTCAAGGCCAAAGAGATGGGACAGCTTGATCTCTTCGGTGGGGGACTGGTCGATGATCAGCCCATGATCGTATTGCCCTTTACGGCAAGGATGAGCAAAAATGAGCAGCTTGACTGGGAAAAAGAGCTGCTGGGGCTTTATGTCTCTGACCATCCCATCAACGGGATCCTAAAACAGATCAGCGATAAAATCACCCATTTTTCCAACGCATTAAGTGAGGCTGAAGACAAATCCAAAATCGCGGTAGGCGGCGTTGTCAACCGTATGCGTCCTCTTCCGACTAGGAAGGGCGAGCAGATGGCCTTTGTGACCCTATCGGATGCCTTTGGTGATATGGATCTGGTCTTTTTCCCGAGAAGCTGGGAGAAATACCGCGATATCGTCAATGTCGGAACAGCTTTATTGGTCGAAGGCAAGGCGCAGCACCGTGATAATGACGTCTCAGTTCTGGTCGATAAAGCCTCGGTTGTGGAAAGTGAGTCGGGGGAGCAGCCCGGGGTTGCTGACCCCTTCTCAGGGCCATTCTTTGAGCGAATGATAGAGAAGAACCTGCCTGATATCCGCCTGCTTTCCCGATACGCCTGGCCGCCGGTTGATGGCGTGATGGATGATGGCGGGATTAATGACCTGGGCGAAGGTGATAGCGATGATGAGTTACCGCCGTGGGATGAAGAAGACGAGGATGTTGACGATCCTTTCACAAAGCTGAAGATGATGCATGAGCCTCTGCAAGGGCAAGGGGAACGCATGTTCAGGGGTGGCCTTGAGGAGGTTGACCTGGATCAGGTGCTGGATCCAACTGAATTGGCGATGGTTGACCAGCTGGTCAGTGAGATGGACAGGTCTGTGGCTATACGCGAACAAGCTGAAAACTATTCGGCTGACCCGCAGGGGGAAGAGGAACCCTTCGACTTTGTGGACAAAGACATTTTGGACTCACGGCCTGAGAAGGTTTTGATCCTGACTGTGCAAAGCAGTGGTTCTGCTGAGAAAGATCAGCGGCGCATGGCCCAATATCACGGTCTGATCTGTTCGCACCCCGGCAAGGATATTTTTGGTTTCCGTCTGCCAAAACAGGGCGGCGGCTGGAAGGTGGTCGCCTTCCCGAATGTGCCCATTGAGATCAGCAAAGACCTGCTGCGCCAGCTTTCCGAGGGGTTTGGGGAAGAGAACCTGTGCTGTTTTGACTACGCCACTTGTTTTGATAAGCGGTAGGAGCGAATTTTTCTTTTTTGCGTAAGTTTTATTGTCATAGTTTGCCTGATATTTCTGTGAATTGTGGGGAGTGTTGGCTTGCCCAAAGCCTTTATTCTCCCCGATGAACAATTCATTGCTATAATTATTGCCTGGAAAGGTGGTTGGGATGAAAACGGTTGATCTGGCGCTGCTTGGTTTTGGGAATGTAGGTAGGGCCTTCGCGCGGCTATTGCTTGAGAAATACGAGGAGCTTCAACGAGACCACGGCTTTAAACCCCGTATTGTTGGTGTTGCCACGGGCTCGCATGGGGTTTGCATCAACCCGCAGGGAATCAAGCTCGAAGAACTGATCAAGGCGATTGCCAGCCCTGAGCGTCTGGATCTGAACCGATTCAACACCCAAGCTTCTGTCAGCGACAGCTATGATTTTATCCAACAGGTTCCCGCTCAGGTCTTGTGCGAGACCACGCCTGTGAACCCGCAAAGCGGCTTGCCCGCGCTGGACTTTTTGCGCGCTGGCGCGAAGCGTGGGCTTCACCTCATCACCGCCAACAAGGGGCCGGTTGTTTTCGGCTTCCGGGAGCTGACGGAACTCACCCGTCAACACGGCAAGCTTTTCCGCTTTGAATCGGCGGTCATGGACGGCGCGCCTATCTTTTCCTTGTTCCGCCATTCGCTGGCTGGAGCGCAGATAAGGGGTTTTTATGGCATCCTCAACTCCTGCACCAACCTGTTGCTCGAGCGCATGCGCGAGGGCGAAAGCCTTGAGCAAGCTATAGCATACGGCGCGTCGATCGGTATCACCGAAACCGATCCCAGCAATGATGTGGATGGTTGGGACGCGGCTATCAAGGTGGCTGCCCTTTCCAATGTGCTGATGGATCAGAATCTGACGCCCAGAGACGTCAATCCTATTGGGATTCGCGGCATCACGCCTCAGATGATACAGGAGGCTGAAGCGCAAGGCAAGCGTTGGAAGCTGCTGTGTCGGGGAGGCTGGAAAAATGGTGAATTTGTTTGCAGCGTGGCACCCGGGATGGTTTCGGCGGACTCACCGCTTTATACAGTAGATGGCACCTCCTCATTTGTGAGTTTTGAGCTGGATGTTTTGCCTGGGCTGGGTGTGCTTGAATCTGACCCAAGCCCAAAGACGACGGCGTTTGGTTTGTTATCGGATCTGATCGACATTGTTAGAACGGAGCAGGCGTGAAGCGGGTCTTTTTGGGTTTGGGCTCGAACATGGGCGACCGTCGGCAGAACCTGGCGGATGCCATTGACGCTCTGGCGAAAAAGATGGAAATCCTGCGACGATCTTCTATCTATGAAACCAAGGCCTGGGGGTATACCGAGCAGGCTGACTTTCTGAACATGGTGGTTGAGGCGAAGACAGAGCTAAAACCTTTGGCTTTGTTGAATTTTCTGAAACGGACTGAAAGCGAACTGGGCAGGGTTGCAAATTTCCGTTACGGACCACGCATGATCGATATCGATATCCTGCTGTATGAGGATCTGGTGCGAAACACGCCTCGATTGCAAATTCCGCATCCGCGATTGCACGAACGAGCCTTCGTTCTGGTGCCAATGATTGAGCTGGAGGCGGATCTTGTGCATCCGATATTAAATAGAAGCATGTCTGAGTTGTTGAAAGAAGTTGACGGACAAGAGGTGCGATTATGCGAATAGTTTTAGCCTTTCTGGTTCTCTTTTTGCCGGGCCTGGCCTGGTGGCTCTGGTTGGGCGACCACGAACAGGATGGCGGCGAAGCTCTGGCCCGTATCTTCGCAGTTAGTTTCGCGACCGTGGCCGCGCTGGCGCTTGGGCTTTTTGCCATTCGCGTGAGCATGACTCCCATTTTGGCGGCGATTCTTTCGGGCGTTTTTGCTGGCGCGGTGATCGTGGGCCTGATCCGCAATTACAAGACGGCTTTTAATAAAACCTGGCTGGTCGCTCTGGTTATTCTGGTTCTTTTTACAGGCTGGCGCTTGTGGCAGGCGCGGGAACTTGCCTTCCCGAACTGGGTCGATTCCCAACACCACGCGCTGATCATCCGCTCGATCATTGAAAAACGAATGCTGCCAGCGACGCTGGAACCTTATCTGCCGGGCCCCTTTTATTATCACTTTGCTTACCATGCCGTAACGGCTGTTTTTAGTCAGCTTTCAGGTCTGGAAGTTGAGCAGGCAATGCTGCTTTTTGGGCAGGTTTTGAACGCGATGGCGGGTTTTGCGGTCTACGCGTTGGTCAAAACGATCGGCAAAGACTGGCGAATCGGTCTGGTGGCGGCTTTTTTGATCACCTTTGTGACCAAAATGCCGGGCTATTACCTCAGCTGGGGGCGATACACGCTGTTGATCGGCATCAGTCTGATGCTGGTGGCCATGGCCGAGGCGGAATGGCTGCGAAAAGGGAAGCGGGAGTGGTGGCAGGCGGCTGGTTTTTGCCTTTTGGTCGTGGGCACACTGCTGAGCCATTACCTGACGGCTTTTCTGCTGGCTTTGTATCTGGTCATCATTGGCGTTGAGTGGATCATTCAAAGCCTCAAAACGAAGCAATGGGATTGGATAGGCATCCTGCTCCTGGTTTTGCCCTCCGCTTTGGCTTTTTTGTTTAGTTTCCGTTGGTACATCCGCATCTACCGTTATTCCCCCTCTTTCATCAGCACCTCGGTTTTTGTCCCTGGGGAATTGAAGCTTGATCAGGGTCAGTTGGACTATTTGCGATATATTTTGGGGCCAAAAGTCGCTTACTTGCTGTTGGGCCTGGCTTTGGCTGGCCTGATCTGGGCATTGTTCAAGCTGGAATGGCGCAAACTGGCTGTTTGGTCAGTTTTCCTGGGCCTTTTCACCATCCCATTCGGGATCAGGATCTTTAGCTTCCGCAGTGATTATTATGGTCTGATGCTTTTTACGGTTCTGGGGTCTTTGAGCGCGGCTTTCTTGGTCTGGGCTTATGACTTTTTGCAAACAAAGATCCCCTGGAAGAAGCCTTTCATGGCGCTAGCCTTGACGGTGCTGCTGGTTTTTCTGGGCTGGGGCGCCTGGCGCAACAGTGATGCGATCAACGACAGTACCATCTTAGTCACCAAAGCCGAACTGCCAGCTCTGGACTGGATCAAAAGCCACACGCCCAAAGACGCGCGTTTCTTCGTGAATACGACCAATTGGGGCTATGGAATTTACCGCGGAACTGACGCCGGTGGCTGGATCCTGCCCGCGACCGGCCGTTGGAGCCTGGCGCCGACCACTTTTTACACCTATGGCGCTGATCAGGCGACACGGGAAGTCTGGGCTGACTGGTCAAAACTCGCCACGCGCGTGACAAGCTGCGGGCTTGATTTTTGGGAGCTGGTTGATGAGGCTGATCTGAGCTATGTCTATTTGCGTGAGGGCGCTGGCAGCCTTAACGCAGCTGCTTTGCAAAACTGCGACGGCTTGCAGCGCTTGTATTTGAACGAAGGCGTCTCGATCTGGTTGATCGAAGATAAAGAATGAGAGAACTAGGGTTTTAGTTCGTATTCGAAAAGCTGCCCGTCAAGATCCAGCGTTAGCAAGTTGTCATTAAAACTCACAAAGGTCGCCTTGCTGAGCTCTCCGGATAGTACGATGGTCACAAGTTCCAATTGACCGCTTCCTGGTGATTGATAGTCAACCACCAGTAGATCATCTGATGGTTTTGAGCTGACCTGGCCGGCATCCTGACCCAATAGAATGAGGCTGGCGTTCTTCCGGGTTGAATCATATCGGTTTTCCCCAACTTCCTCAAAGTCCGCGCTCAGGTGCCAGCGAATGTTCGCGCTTTTGTTTCCCGCATGTCTGGCTTTATCTACAATCACTGCTGGCCCATCCTGAAAAAGATAGAGCTCTCTGGTGAAATCCCAGCCGTGCCAGTCCTTCGTTGAAGTTTTGCTGTAATCAAGCTCAGGTAAAGTTGAAAAGGCCTCCACATCAGCATAATAAGGAGGATCCTGCGAGTATGGGCCAAACCAACTGTTGAGCGTGTTGAGGACCGCGTCCAGGCCGCCACGTTTGATCAACAGGGTGTTAAGTTGCTCGATCTGGATGCGTTTATCCCGCACCAAAGCTCGACCGGTTGGAAGCCAGGGGATCGCTTCCTGGGTATATTGTTCCTCCACCAAAGGCGCGCCAGCGTAGATCAGGGAGATCGCGTTGCTGGCTTTATACCGATGCCAGCCACTAAAGCGTAAATTTAACATGATATAAAGATCGTCCCTCTCCCAGACGTTGCGCAAGACCACCTTATCAGGCGCCAACGGCCCGGTTTGTTCCGGTAAACCTGAATTCCCATAGAGCAAGCAGGAACCGATCTGCGGGACTTCTGTGGTCAAGGCTTCGTCGATCTTCATTTCCGACCCGACCTGAACAGCGTAATTATAGTTTTCTCCGATCGTTTCCATACTTCGGTTGGCAAGCCATAACAGATTCGGGTCACGCAGGTAGACAGCCCCAAAGAGGCTGATCGGCGCGATGGTTGTTTGACTTGGAAAATTGTAGGTCTGTAAACCGGCGTCGGGCAGGGCTTGAGCCAGTATCCAGTCAAAGGATCGAATGGTGTTGTCATTGATCGTTTGGTTGGCTAACAGGGCTTGAAAATATGAATTTGTGATCCAAACAGGCTGGTAGGTAAGCGCGTCATCTGTCACCCGAAAGCCTTGCTCCCAGCCGCGTGGATGCTCGTTCAGGAATTCCGCGTTTTCGTTCTGCCAGCTTGTATCGATTGATGGCAGTTGATTGAGGAGCGCGTAGAGGCCGGCGCCAATGTCCTGGTTGAGATACGCGCCAACTGGTTTGTGACTGAAAGCAAGCGCGTACATCCAGTCGACCAATTCGTCTGTCTGAGCGCGTTTATTAATGGCCTCGATCCAGGCATTAATTTCCTCGGTGTTAGCTGGGGTGAAAAGATCGGGTTTGATCTCAGAAACTGTTTTATAGTAATAGAGGGTTTGAGCCGCCAGGAGTTGATCCCACTTCACGCTGCCGGCAGGCTGGGTGTATCGCATCGAAGTCGCGTCGGATAAAAGTGAATCCCTAAACCGTGAAAAGTAAGGCTCGCTTTGGTGATAAGCGGCCAGAAAACCCAGATCAAGGGTTTGCAGGTTGGATTTATTTTCAATGGCTGCGGCGTACTTTTCCTGAACGGCCTGAACCGATACGGCTTGGTCAGGGTCTTTAACTGCAATCTTTTCACATAGAATGGGGTTGTCTGGACCTATTCCTTCATAAAAAGCCTGCGGCTGGGAGGGGTAAAAGCTTTTCTGGTACCTGATAATCGAGAATACAAAGATACCAAGTAGGATCACCAAATTCAGGATCGTGTTGCTTGCGTTGCCTCGTGAAGGAAACTCTGCTACTTCGTTTTTCCGTTGAGGGGAAAGAAAGAAGTGGTATGAAAGCCATAAGATCAGCCAGAAAAGGCATAAAAAGACGACCATCAAAGCCGTATAAAATTCTTCTTCTGAAAACCGAAGATTTATCTGATTAATGAGGCCAGGAACAGCCCCAGCCGAAACAAAAATGATCAACCAGCCGAATAAACGCAGACCTAATCTGGATCTAATTAATAATTCCGCGCGTATGATCAGGTAAATATAATAAAGGGCGAGAAACAGCCATGCAAAAAATGTCAGATCCAGGCGGATGGCCAGGGCAAGGAATACGAGCGATAGTAGCAGGACAAGTGTGGCAAACCAGGGTGAGGTTGTCTTTTTATGGGATGAAAGCAAATGACAGCCGACAAGGATGGAGAACAAAAACAGGAAGCGAACCAGGAGCGTGAGCGGCTGGTTGCCCCCGGAGATCAGTAAAAAGCCAAAGGGAAGCGCGAGAGCCAGAAGAAAACGCAGCATTTTTTTCCCATCCAGAGCTTGCATTGCTACTCCTTGCCGTCGCAGGTGGAGCGGTCAAACCGGTAAATTCGGACGTGGTCTTGCAGATAGACAGGGGAAAGCAGTTCGTTTTCGCTCCATTCCTGCCATTTCAGCAGTGGGACCGCGCCGTTAACGGCGCCTTGTTTTTGTCCGATGTAAATATAGTCGATTCCCCACTCGCACAGCGCTTCGGTGCCCTTCCGAGAGGCGGGGTTGTCAACCTCCAGCCTAAGGATCATTTCCGGGACCAGCTGGGAATAGCCGGGGTAAAACGGCTTTTCGTTGAGCAAAGCATACTGAGGGGGCATGGTGTTGGGACGACCGGTCAGGAGAGGAATCCACCATCCGCCATCACTACCGACTGAAGAGGTGTCATTGTAAATGTTGTAACCATTAACGAGAAAGAGATCGTCAGGCGCGGTGTTTTGTTTGATCCATTCAAAAGCCCGCAGATCGGGCCTGGTTGCGAGCTCGTAAGTTAATTTGTTTGTTATGTTTTTGGAATGGTAAGCGGAGAAAAACACAATCACGATAATGATCATTTGAGGCAGAAAGCGATTTTTGCTTTCGAAGTAGGCGAATAACTCGCCAACAAGATAAGCAACCAGAATGCCAAGTGGAATGTAGGTCATGATCTGGATGGAGAAGCCGTCAATGTATGAGGAAAAAGGAATGTTGATGGCCCTTCCCAAATAGAAGGCAGACAGTATAAAGAAACCAACCATGATCAGAAGTGGTTTCCAGTTTTTCTTAAATATCCCAAGGATCAATGAAACAAAGGCGAGGCAGAGATAAAAAGGCTCGTAGTAATATTTGATGCCTTTTAAAGTGTTCCTGACTATGGTAAAGCTTGACTTAAAATCAGTCGCGCTGATGCTGGCAGCATTTTCAGCCAGGGCACCAGTGGAAATCCTGAGAAAGAGGAATATTCCAAGGAGCGCAGGGATGAGGATGACGATCCCGAGCTTTTTGAAAAAAACAGGCACAGAAATACCTGGCGTCCGCACCCAGCGGACAAACTCATAAACCAACAAGGGCAGCCAGAGCAGCATAAAAAACGGCATGCGGAAATAATTGACAGCCATTCCTCCGATGAATACGGGGATGAGTATCTGATCCTTATAACCAGCATCCTGAGTTAATAAGCCTTCAATCAGCAAAAAAGGTATTAATGGTAATAAAACCTGCCCGGTCAACTGTGGGAATCTGCCCCAGTTGACATAAAATTGAGGATATTTGAAGACAAGAGCAGCAAGAACCAATGCCATGACCCCAGCCCACTTTCTATCGTTCGCGATCCGTTTCGCGAGCGGGTAGATGGAGAGGACGCTTAGAATGTTGAGCATCTGACCCATCCAGATCACTGACTGACTGGCAGTCGCGTTGCTGATCCAGGCATATACCGTTGATAGCGCATGGAAACCAAAATGAATCGTAAGGGTGTTGTACTCCGCATAAGGCCGCCAGGAATTGAACAGACCGCCATGGTCCAGCATCAGCTGGGTGATGACAGTGTGTTGGTACGAGTCATTCCAAAGGGGTATCTCAACGGTACGGATCGCCCAAAGCCTGGTAAAAACAATGATGAAGAAGACCAGGGCCATGAACCAATGCGCTTTTATCTTTTCCATGATCCAGCCATGAAAACTCAAATTGCCAAACAAGCTCTTAAGTTGAATTGATCGCAACGACTTCTGATGCCTGATGATGAGAGTAATGATTGAAATGGCGATGGGAAGCCAGACTAAGCCGATCTCTCCTGGCTGGAGTTTTATGCAACCGGATATCAGGAAGAGTAAAGGATATAAAGCAACCGAAAAACCAGCCGCGAGAGCCAGTTTTGTTGGCGTGTCGTAAGACTGCCAGCGCCTCCAGATGACTGAGAAAGCAGCCCAACCAGGCAGGATCAGGAGCAAGCCGGTCAGGATCAACTGCCAGGCCCATGTGAGCATAGTTTCGAACAGGCCAATGAATTGTTGTATGCGGTTGTAACCGAGATCAAAATCCAATTGAGCCTGGATGGGTGTGTTCTCGAAATAGAGGCTGCCCTGATCGTAGTCAAACGGGCCTTGGGTCTGAAAGATCAGTGGTTCGTTACCTTCCCAGGTTAGTTCAAGATAATAATCCTGAAGATTCGAGTCTGACAGGGCAGGAAATTCAAGCGGGATGTACTCTGTTGTTGAGCTGTTGATCGGGTATTTCTGTTGAAAAACCAACTCTTTCTCGAGAGCGTTTTCAAAGATCTTCAGTTCAAGGCTTCCCTGAGTGGGTTTTTCCGTCAAAAGGAGAAAGCCGAATTTGTTGAAGCCTCTGTAAATGGCGGTCAGACTTTGGGCAAGCGTTTGGTTGTTCCCGAGGGTGATCGGATCGGTATTTTCAGATCGGGCAAGGGCGCCCGAAGATGGGAGAATGAAGCAAAGGATGAGCAAGCAAATCCAAAAAGCTTTAGTGAGCCTGGTTAGGGTGTTGTTGCTACTTCGAAGACGCTTCATAAAAAACCTCTGCAATTTTTCTGACTCAGCCACCCCGATCGTTTATGATGTGCTGAAGTAAAAATTATAACATCAGAAGGTAGGTCTTAAACGCCGAGCGTAATCTCGCGGTCAATGGCATCTCAGGGATAGAGGCATAATCGGCTATAATAAACTGAAAATTCGGAAGAAGCAGCAGGGATCAATAGTGACAGGCGATACCAATGAAAAAGCACTTGTTCGGGCGAATAGATCAATGGAGCCATTGCGATGAGAGTTTGCTATTTTGGAACCTATCGAAAAGAATACAATCGAAACAAGATCATGATCGCTTCGATGCGGGCTGTGGGCATTGAAGTCATCGAATGTCATGAAAAGTTGTGGGAAAGCATTGAAGATCGTGTTAATGTCACCAAAGGCGGCTGGCTGAGCCCGAAATTCTGGCTGCGGGTGGTGAAAACCTATGCCCGACTAATTAAGAAGTTCAAAACCATCGGCGATTTTGATGTGCTGATGACAGGCTATCCCGGGCAGTTCGATATTTACCTTGCTAATTATTTTGCCAAAAAGCGTAAAAAACCTTTAGTTTCTGACATATTTATGTCTTTATACGTGATCGTTCATGAGAGAAAACTGGAAAAAGCAAGATTGAGCGCTGTGAACATCCTGAAATTCTTGGAAAAGCATTCCTACAAAAAGCCGATCCTGCTGATCCATGACACCCAACCTTATTCGGATTGGATCTCTGAGCATTTTGAGGTGCCAATCGAGAAAATCAAGCTCGTCCCCACCGGAGCAGACGAGAATATATTCCAGCCAGGCTCATCAAAGCCATTTGTTTCTGACAAGTTTACTATTTTGTTCTACGGTACTTTCATCCCAAACCACGGCCTGGATCTGGTTTATCAGGCGATGGAACTGCTCAAAGCTGAAGAGGATATCCGATACCTGTTCATCGGCGATGGACCAGAAAAAGCAAGCCTGGTAAAAAACCTTGCCGGAGCAGGGATCAAAAATGTAGAATTTATTGATTGGGTGGATCAAAAGACCCTGGTCCAGTATATCAACTCGGCTGGTCTGAGCCTTGGGGCTTTTGGGGCGACGCTGCAATCGATGATGACGGTCCATAACAAGGTCTATGAGAATATGTCTTGCGGGAAGGCTTTTCTTACCGGCGAAAGCCCGGCGATCAAAGCACAGTTTGAGAATCGCCAGGAGATCATCTACTGCGAACGAACTCCGCAGGCAATTGCGGAAGCCATCTTAGAAGTACGCGATAACCCCGACTTGAGAGAAAAGCTTGAAAAGAACGCCAGGGAACGCTTCCTTCGTGACTATTCCTTCCACGCTCAGGGAAAAAGGATCGAGAGCTATCTCGGGGAGGCGATCGAAATGTTCAGGCAGGGTGTGAGGATCGAGTGATTGATGCAAAATCGTACTGAGATGGCAGCCCATATTGTATTTTTTCTTACCCAGGATCTGCAGAGCCCCTCGGGACTGGGGCGCTATTTGCCCTGGGCAAAGTATTTAGTTCGTGAAGGATACCGGGTTACGATCCTGGCGCTGCATTCCAGTTTTGAAAGCTTGGATGAAAAAGAGTTGATGTACGATGGCGTTCATGTGCGCTATGTTGCCCAAATGCACGTCCGCAAAGCGAACAATAAAACAGAGTACTTCTCCCCATCTCAGCTGATCAAAGTCGGCCTTGCCGCAACCCGAGCGCTGTATCAGGCTGGTATACGGGAAGACGCGGATTTGCTACTGATCGCCAAGCCGCATCCAATGAACAGCATTGCGGGTTTAAGGGTTGGCCGCAAAAAGAGACTCCCTGTCATTCTTGACTGCGATGATTACGAAGCCGAATCCAACCACACCAGCTCAAGCCTGCAAAAGACGATCCTGCGGTTCTTTGAAAACACGATGCCGAAAAAAGTGGATCTGGTCACAACCAACACTTACTTTAATGAGAACCGCATGATCAAACTGGGAATCCCTGAAGGGAATATCCATTACATTCCCAATGGCGTTGACACGGAACGGTTCTGGCAGGTTTCGGCTGAAACGGTCGCGCAGAAAAAGGCGGAACTGGAATTGACGGACAAAAAGGTGATCGCCTATCTGGGTAGTTTGAGTTTGGCGAATCATCCTGTGGACCTCCTTTTTAAAGCATTCGCGGAAATTGCCAAAGCGCTTGAAGAAGCACGACTGCTGATCGTTGGCGGTGGAAAAGACCTCGACACCTTGAAGTCGTTGAGTCTGCAGCTTGGGATCGAGGACAAAACCATTTTTACCGGTAAAGTCAGACCGGACGAGATGAATTTGTACTACCAGTTGGCTGATGTGAGCATTGATCCTGCCAATGATACTTTGGCGGATCGTGGGCGATGCCCGCTAAAGATATTTGAGAGCTGGCAAATGGGGGTTCCTGTTGTAAGCTCTGATGTCGGTGACCGTGCCATACTGGCAGGCGACCCACCTGCCATTTTGCTGGCCACATCTAATGACCCGGAAGAGCTTTCCAGGCTGCTGCTGGATCTACTTCATAATGAAGACAAGCTTCTGGCCATGAGGAAGCAGGGTTACCAACGGATCCAGCAATATTATTGGGAAGAGATCGCAGGCAAAAGCCTCGCGATCTTCGATCATCTGCTCCATCGGAAAAGAAACAAGTATGGATAGCCCCACCTCTCTGAAGAAAACAAATCATCTGGCAAACTTAGGCGCTTTTGGCATTGCCTCGGCCGTTGGCCAATTCATGATGATGCTCTTCACTTTTCTGCTGGCGAGGCATGTTGGTCCTGAAAATTACGGTTTTTATATCTCCAGCTTTTCCTTGCTGTTTTTGACCTCGATCATTTTCAACAACGGCCTCGACACCTGGCTATTAAATCAGAAGCGCAGTCAAACGGAACTGCACAAGGATTACAGTCAAATCCTGACGATAAAGTTTTTAGGCGGCTTGCTTTGGGTGGCGGTCATTGTCATTTTTGCCCCGCTGTTCAGACCCGATCTTTATGTCCGCACTTTGCTGATCATTAACGCGGTAGACATCTGGACAGACGCGATATTGCTCACTTCGTTGGCTGTCCTGAATATTCAGGGAAAAGTGAAGCAGTATGCCTTCCTGATGGTCTCTTCGCGAACTTTCAAGCTGCTGAGCCTGGTTTTGCTGGTTTTGGTGGGTTCTTCGAATATTATTGCTTTCGCGATTGGAAGGGCTTTGGTTTCGTTGATCATCGCTCTGATCGTCGTTAGCAAACTCAAACCGAGGGTTGTTCCTGTAAGTTGGTCAGAACTTTTTGATAAGGTGAAAACTGCCCGCTTTTTTGCCTTGTCTGAATTTCTGGCCACGATCTACATGCAGATCGATATCACGCTTCTGAATCTGATGGTCGGAAGTTTGCAGGTCGGGATATACTCTCCGGCCTCAAACATAGTCAATGCTGTCTTTGTGCTTCCCTCCGCCATTCATCTCTATACGCTGCCTCTGCTTACCCGTCATTATCACGATGACCATCAGCGCTTTAAGGAGTTTTCCAAACGGGTTAACCTCCTGACGGCTGTGCTTGGCGTTGTATTGAGTGGTGGGGTGTTTTTTCTCGGTGGCTGGTTTGTCGTCAAGTTTCTTGGTTCTGAATATCTCGAAACGAGCAAGATCATCACGCTTTTGAGCCCGATCCTGTTGATGAAGTGTCTGGAGTTTGGTTTTGCCTCCGTGATCGTTGCTGGTGGGGAACAAAAGAAACGAATTTTGCCCCAGATCGCAGCTTCAATTGTGAATATCCTCTTCAATATCCTTCTGATTCCCCGTCTGGGCGCGGTTGGCGCGGCGAAGACCTATCTGCTTAGTGAAAGTATTCTCATGTTATGGTATGGTTGGATCGCGTTTAGTATTTTGAAGAAAATTCAGAAAAATGACGGAAAAGATGCCTGACAAGGTTTTGATCATTAATTTCCATAGTGGTAAAAACGCGGGTGACCTCGCGCTTTTGCTTACAACCATTGACATTCTCAATAAGGCGTTTGATAAGCCCGAGATCAAAGTTTCAGCGAACTGGGTTGATGAGCCTTATTACCGCCAGTATGGCGTTGAAGTGGTTCCCTCGTTTCGATCCATTCTGGAATCCGCGTCTCCTGCCTCGGCTATATTTCAGATACTAACCTTCGTTTTCCTCTGTTTGCGGGTTTTTTTCTCTCGTCTTGTTTCCGCTGGTTCCAGGAAACGAGCTTCTAAAAACGATTTCGATCAACTCATGGCTGCTTTTGAGGAAAGTGATCTGATCGTTGCGGTCTCCGGCAATCAGGTTTACTCCTCGGGTAAGTTTGGCTGGCCCCTGCCCGTGACCCTGGCACCTTTATTCCTGGCCAAACATTTCGGAAAGCCCCTGGTTGTGTTTCCGCAATCCATTGGACCGTTAAAGCGAAATTGGGAACGGAAAATGGTTAAACGAGCCTATGAATATGCGTCGAAAGTCTTTGTCAGAGATGACAAGTCTTTGGCGCTCTTAAATGAACTGGGATTTCCAAAAGAGAAATACGCCTATGCTCCCGACCCTGCTTTTGGATTGCGCGCGGCCCCTGCTGATGCCGCACTTCAAATCTTATCGGAAGCCGGGATGGATGACGATAAATCTAAGATTGGACTGACTGTAATTTCAAGAATGGGCAAAGCGCTCGATCAGGATAGGATCAGTCGTTACTATCAGGCACTTGAAAACGGGCTTGCTGGATATCAATCGGAAAAAGCGATCCAGATCGTACTTTTTACCCAGGTTTGGGGCCCCAGCGCGCTGGAAAATGACAGCATTCCAACGCGGGAACTGGCTGCCCGCCTCAAGGCGCGGGGGCTCGACGTGATTCTGGTGGACAGAGAGCTTGATCCAATGTTGCTAAAGGCTTGTTACGGGCAAATGGACATTTTTATCGCATCCCGATTGCATTCCGGCATTTTTGCCTTTGGTCAGGGAACGCCAACCTTGTTTCTGGGCTACCTGACCAAGACCGAAGGGTTGACGAAACGGCTCGAAATGAGTGAGTATTTTATTGATATTAATGAGATAATTGAGTCTGACTTTACAGGCAAGATCCGTCTTCTGGAAAAGAATAATAAGGAGATAAGGGAAAAAATCACCCGGATCAACCAGAATTTCCGGCAGGACCTGACAAAGGTTGAAGATTATCTAAAGAGTAAACCATGAGATTGAAGCCATCGAAAATCGTTCAAACGATCAAGAACCTCGATATTGGAAATCTGGGTGGCGGCGCCGAGCGTTTCGCGATCGATCTTGGCGTTTCCCTTTTGAATGAGGGCTGGGATATCGATGTTTTTGTCTTTTTTAGGACAGATACGGAAGCAGAGAAAAAGTGGATCAAAAAGATATCAGACAAGGGTATTTCCGTACATTTTGGCACCGACTGGCAGGGGCACAATCATCCCATTGCCTTCACGAATGCCGCGAAGGCTTTCCATGCCTATTTGGATGAGGCACGGCCACAATTGATTCATAGTCATTTCCAATTGGGTACGGTCGCGGGAATTTGGTGGAAGCGCAAAAATCCTGAGGCTTGCGTTGTTCGAACTGCGCATCTCGCTTCTGAATGGGAAGGTGGTCTGATCGGACTGGCGAAATCGACCTATGCCAGCCATCTGTACAGACGGTTTCTGGACGCTGAAGCTGGGGTCTCAAAAACCATTGCCCAGAAACTGCAACAGGAAGCCAAAACGGGTTCCATCACAAAGCAACTTTATATCCCGAATGGGATCAACCTCAGGATAAAAACCGCAGACGAAATCCCTCTAAGAGATGTGATAGTGAAAAAACTGGGTTCGGTTGGCCGCCTGACGGAGCAGAAAGGATACTGCTACCTGATCGACGCAATGTCCATAGTGCTCCGGCAGCTGCCGGAGCTGAATCTGATCCTGGTTGGAGATGGTGAACTTAGAGAAGAACTAAAAGCCCAGGCACAAAAACTGGGAATTTCAGAAAGAATCCACTTTACCGGTCTGGTGGATAATGTTCAGTATTATTATGACCAGATGGATTTGTTTGTTTCATCGTCTCTGTGGGAAGGGCTCCCGACCGTTCTGATGGAAGCCATGGCCGCAGGGATCCCGGTAGTGACCACTGATATCCCTGGCAGCAATGATCTTATAAAGGAGGGGGTAAGTGGCTGGCTGGCAGAGATGAAAAGCCCCGAATCCCTGGCTGAGGCGATCCTTGAAGGCTGTGCCAGGCCTGACAAGCGAAGAGAGTTTGCGCTGGCAGGACTTGAAATTGCCAGGAAATATTCCATGACGGAAATAGCAAAACAATACACCGGGCTTTATCGGTGTATTGTTTCAGAAAAGCAATAGGAATTAAGGCAAAAGGTTGGTTTCGACCACGCCAATATCGAGGGTCTCTCCAGCTTCAGCGGTGTAGACCACTGCGCTGGTTCCGTCTTCGGAATAAATCTCGTAAGATATTTCCGGGCTGCCAATGATCAGAACATAATCACCGGGGTTGATATCGGTGGTGCAAAACTTGCCGTCCTGATCGGTTTTGGCGCCGGGGCTGGATGAGGTATCGAGAACAATGGCAGTCCCCTCATATACCGGGGCGAGGTAGATGGTGTCATCATCAAAAGGAGATTTATCAGAATAGACAATCATGCCGCAGACCCTGCTTTTGTCGGAAGCCGGAAAAGGTGCCGTTGTTTCCTCAGGAGTGACCTCACTGGTCACATCTGCCGGTGTTTTATCTCCTGGAAGAGTTTTGTTGCAGGCGGAAATTGCCAGAAGGGCAATTATTAGGGTGATAATTATCGGGTAATACTTTCTCATTAGCTTATTTTTCCGTTTCTGTAGCATTTTAGTGAACCTGGAGGAGGGAAAAAACAGGAATAACTCCAAGGTGTTATTGTTTTTCCATCCTATTTCCATAAAATGTTCATGTAGCAAATTATATCTTAGAAGGAGAAAAAATGAAAAATAAGTTCTTTAGTATCTTGCTCGTTTTAGTTCTTGTTCTGGCTGGCATTACAGTCAAACCCGTTGAAGCCGGTGCATACGCCACCCCGTTCACCACTTCAATCACCTATCAAAACGTTGGCGACGGCCCCGCGACCATCACCCTGATGTTCTATGCCGAATCTTCCGCCAACCCCATCACCATCAATCTTCCTGAACTTGCGAAGATGGCTGGTACTTCAATCTATGTTGGTTCTGTTGGTGATATCTCCAGCGGCTTTAAAGGCTCAGCTGTCATGTCCTCCAACCAACCTGTCGTTGCCACAATGGTCCAGGTTGCAGCCGCCAACAGCGCAGTAAAGGTTCGCCCTCTGTCCAACGGTTTCGCTGGTGGCTCCAGCTACGTTTTGGTCCCAACTGTGCTCAAAGCACTGTACGACTACAACTCACTCGTCTCCGTTCAGAACGTTGACACCGCCACCCTCGACTATCGTCTGGTGTTTGTTCCTGTGACCGGTGCACCCATCACCGTGAATACCAATCAGGTTCCTGCTGGCGCGACCAAGTATTATGATCTCGGTGTTATGTCCGCGATTCCTGCTGGTTTCAACGGCTCACTCCAGATCTACGCCACCAAGACCGGTGGTACTGATGCTGGTCTGGTTGTCGCTTCCGCGATGGAAATGGCAATCAATGGCAATACCGCCTACGCGTTCGAAGGCACCAATGTTTTCGCAAACAAAATCTACATGCCTTCCGGTATGTGCAAATATCAGGGCAAAAACGATTCTTCCTATGCTGTCCAGAACACTACTGATGCACCCGTGGATGTCACTGTAAAATACAGCAACGGCGTGAATGACGGCCCCTATACCCTGGCAGCTGGTGCAAAGAAATCCTTCGTTGCTTGTAATGCAACCCAACCCGGTTTCATTGGCTCCGCAACCATCGAAGCCACCGGTGCTATCGTTGCCATGGGTAAGATCTATGGTGGTGGTCTCTCCACCGCTTTCCTTGGCTTCACCGCTGGTGCATCCAAGGTTGCTCTGCCCTACGTTCGCTGGACCACTGCTCACTGGACTGATGGCACCCGCCAACGCTCCTATATCGCGATCCAGAACGTCGGTGCTGATCTCGCCGAAGGCGCTGTCGTTGTGAAATACTACGACAAGAATGGTGTCCTCGTTGATACCAAGACCCTGCCCGCGATTCCTGCTGGTGGCAAGGTCAACTCCACTCCCGAAGGCCTGATGGGCGGTGAGTTCGGTTACTATGCTGACAACACCTATGGTGGATCTGCTGTCGTCGAAGGCCCTGCCGGATCTCAACTCGCAGTCGTCGTTCGTATTCAACAGGTTGTTGGTACCTCAGCTGCTGCTGAAGACTACAACGGTATCGCTATTCAGTAAACTCTAAGAGTAGGCTACAAAAACAGGATGTCGAGAGACATCCTGTTTTTAGTTAATTTTGATTACCAGGTTTAATTGAATCTGTGAGTCAGGGCGAAATGTTTATTTCTTTTGAATTTGCAGACGGCTACCGTGAATAAAGTTGAATTCGTGGAGACGGTCTTTGAAATATTCGTCAACTGCCTTTTTGCAGCCAGACCAATGGTAGTAATCATCGATAACGAGGATACCACCCTGAGGTAAAAACGGCGTGATCCTTTCGAGGCAGACCATGACGGAATCGTACCAGTCGCAGTCAATGTGGGCCAAAGCAACGGGTTCCTGCGGATGAAGTGTTGATTCATATAAGCCCTCGATGAAGACAAGGGCATTCTCTTCGGGAGGGTAGTTTGCGCTGGAAAAGCTTTCTTTCACCTTCTTTAGCAGATCGGGAAGGTAACCATAATAGGCGTCTCCTCCCAGTCCTTTTGCTTCCCCTTTAATGATTTTTTCGTAACGGTCTTTGCTGTCAGTCTCATCATTTTCTGAGGGTGGTGGAATGGTTCCAAAGGTGTCATAAATGACCAGGGACCGTGTACTGGCTTTGGCAGCCGTCATCACGATTGCAGAGCCGCCCAAAGCACATCCGGCTTCGATCAGGATACCGTCGATCTTCTTATTTTCAACTTGTTGAACCGCCTGATAGAGGCCAAACAGCGCTTCGTTGTCCAGATAGGTCAGATTGTTGTTTTTGACGTATCTAATGATGTCCGCGGCTTCAGGGTGACATTGTTGCAGTTCATGAAGAAAAAGGTGATCTAAGAGATGTTTTTTGAAAAAATGTTTTACCCTGTTTGTAATTTGCATTTAAACTCCGATAGGTCAATTAATGACATTTGGAATTGAAAGTGTATAAATCAATTTGATCCGAATCAGTCTGGACTGAAGCTCAGCCTTTTCCGTTTGCCCTCCGAAGAGGTATAGGTAGCCGTCAGGAGATATTGTGAAATTGGTTTGCTGTGGTATGGCCAACTCTTCCTGAAAAGCGAGGCTGACCCATGCGTTCCTTTCCCTGAAATACTGCCAGATACCGGTGGGTTTGACGGCAAAGAGATTGTCAAAGGCAGTCGCGTAGAGGGTATCGTCCGTATTGAAGGGATACTTTTTGATCTTTACTTCCCAGGGATTGCCTTTTGGCTTGCTGACTGGATTGAAGCATTCCATCGGGGTGACCGGCCCTTCAGCGTTTGAGCCACCAATCACACATATTTCTCCGGATAAGACCCCTGCACGAGCATAAGACCGGGGAAAATTCATCGGGCTTTCCTCATGCCATTCATCCGTGGAAGGGTCGTAACGATAAGTCGTATTCCGATGCTCCTGTCCGTCCCAACCCCCAAAGATGAAGATCTGCCCTTCATACACTGTGATCGCGTAATCGCTCAATGCGACCGGAAGCGCTTTCTTCGCTGACCATTCGTCCTGAATGGGGTCGTACACTTCCAGAATATCAGTTACCAGGCCTTTATTGGTCGTTCCGCCAGGGAGATAGATGTTCCCCCTGAGCACAGCTGCGGAAGCGCCCCGGACTGGCGTGGGTTTTTTGGCTACAGGAAGCCAGCTTTGATCCTGAAGATCGAGTTTATAGCTGTCTCCGGTGAGCTTGCCTGATTCTTCCCCTGAAAAGATGTAGAGGATTTTGTTTGTCGCAACGGAAGCGGAGCCGATGCTGGGTTTTGGAAGCGGTTTTAAGATTTCGACCCTGTTGGTCGATATTGCGGATGGATTGGGAGCTTGATTTCTTGCAATAATTGTGTAAAGGCCAAGCGCCTGACCTAAAAGAATGGCTCCGAAAACCAAAATAAGGCCGAGCATGATCCAAAGAAAAATACCAGGACGATGTTTTGAAGTTGGTTCGATCCCTTGCGGGGCTTCTGTCTGTGTGTCTGTGGCTGTTGCCTCGCTGCCGGAATTCCCAGGGGTATCGACGATACGCTTCTCAATGGCATACAAGGTCGCCTCTGTTCTGGAAGAGACGTTGATCTTTTGAAAGACATTGGAAACGTGAACTTTGACGGTGTTAATGCTGATAAAAAGCTCCGAAGCAATTTCCTTATTGCTTTTACCTTCGGCAATGAGAGCGAGAATTTCAGTTTCGCGCGCGCTAAGTGGATTTTGTGGATTTTCAGACATAATTTTGTTCTTTTTATAGTTACAAATCAATTATACATTCTTTTGGCATCCGAAAAACAAAAAGTAAAAACCCGTGTTTTCCACCACTGGAGAGGCGAGGCAAAGCTTGCGTATTACACGCTTCTCAAGGAGAGATTCATCTCACCGGTTCGTCTTTGAAAACCGGGAATAAGTAAAACTGGACGGGCGCAGCACTCGTCTTATTTCCGCTGGAATATTCACGCTGCCCCTGACCGCCGTACCAACTCGCTTCGGAAGCGAGGCGGGGGCGGCCGCCGCGCGTGCCAGCGTCCCAGTTGATCATGACATCGGTGAAGGTGATATCGACTGCTTTGCCAAAACAATAGTTGCGGCAGCTGTTGAGTGTCGTTTCTTCGATGACCATAAAGTGGACATGGTGGCCGGTGCTGACGCCGGTATCATCCACATTCGCAATTTTCTGGCCTTGGGCGACCGGGGTGCCCTTGACTTTCAGGCTGGCAGGAATGCTGTTTTTCGCGATATGCAGGTAGATCTGATAAGTCCAGGGCTTGGTCGTGCGATCTTCGATGGTGATGCTGTTGGTGCAGCCCGAATCGCCGTTTGAGCAAGTGTCGCGCCAATGGTAGACAAACCCGCCTTTGGCCGCCAGGAGTTCAAACATGGTTCCATCGGCAAAATCGAAGGCATAGGTACAGTAATATTTCGGGTTACAGGAGCTGTGCCCAACCGACCAGGTCAGGCGTTTGGTCAGGCCTGATCTCCAGGGAAGTCTGTAGCCGCCATAAACGACGCTGCTCGGGCTGGCTTTTGGATCGGCATCAGGGAAAAAACGCGAGGCCATTTCACTATCCCTGAAGTCCGATTGTATGAAGACCTGAATAAAATCCTCATCGCTAATCAGGTGGAGCTGCCAGCTTTGCGTGTCGTCGTCCAAGATCGCAAGCACGACCTCGGGTTCGCGGGCCAAAATGTCTTCATCCTCATCCGATTCGGCCATCCACAACAATGCCTGTGAGTTATCGTTATTAAACTGAACATCGTCCAGAGACCAGTTGCTGTGACCGACTTCGGTCACAAGTTGCGGCAGCTGGGTGTAGAGGAGCATCTCCAACGCGTTTTGCGACCCGGGCGCCGGGGTGGGGATGACCGGTTCTTTGCGTGAGGCTGGGTGGTTGCTTCTGAAGATCAGGAAAAGGGCAATGATCAACAAAGCCAGGGTAGGCAGCCAGATTCTGGAGGCCTGCGATTTACGCCTTGGCGGTTCTTCCTGAGGGGTGTATGTTTGATTATTCATAATTGGCCACACCTTAATTAATAAGTTTCAGATTAATAGTTGCAATATCCTTGCCAGGGAATGGGAGGTAATTTTGAGCGTGAAATGACGAATGGCTCCTGATCAGGCGAGCACGAGCGAAGTACATCTTTTTTATGTGAGGCACTCATTTTTGGCGGGCACTTTTACCGACACGGTGTACATGGATGAAATGAGACCCGCTGGATTTGTGTGATATAAACGGTGGTGGCGAGTTAAAGCAGGCGGCTCAGGACGCTTCAAATGGAAAAAAGCATCATTAATCAAACGTCAGCGCAAAACCGCGGCACAAATTCTTTGGCGCGATTGATCATGGATGAAATCTCGCTCTATCTGCGCCTTAAACAGCGTAGTATGCTGAGCAAACTAATTTCACTGATTGGAAAATATCCCTCCACCTGGCTGGCAGACATTGTGGTTCGTTATGAAAAGCGCATCGCCGAAAGCTCCTTTTTGCAAGCCTCACGAGAGGCCCTGGGCTTGTTTGCTGATGGGATGAAGGTGTCCGGACAGGAAAAGATACCTGAACAGGGTGCATTGTTGATCATCGCGAACCATCCGGGTCTGGTGGACGCGCTTGGAGCGCTGCTTATTGCCGGTCGGGAGAATGTGAGGATCGTCGCCGGGAAGCGGGACGTCCTGAGGGTTTTGCCCAACCTGCGGCGGCACTTTTTGGAACTTGAAAGTGACATCAATTTGCGTGCCAGCGCCACCCGTGAGATCATTCATTTGCTTGAGCAGGGAGAGACGGTGCTCATTTTTCCGCGGGGATTGCTGGAACCTGACCCCAATATACGCTCGGGCACGCTGGAATCTTTGCAGGAATGGTCCCGCTCGATCGGTATTTTTTTGGCGAAGGTGCCAGAGGTACATCTGGTGCCAATGCTGATCAGCCAGGTTTTAACCGAAAGCGCCTGGAACAGCTGGCTGGCGCTGCGGTTCAAGTCTACGAAGCGCCGCCATCAGATGGCCATGGTGGTACAGTTTGTGATGCAGCGGATCTCAAGAAACCCGATCTGGAAGATCCCGATGCGTATTGATGTTGGCGAAGTAAAGACTGGCTATGAGCTCGACCCGCAGCTTGATGCCAAAAAGCTGGCGGAACTGGCAAAGGAAGAGATGGCTTCTCTGGTGAAAAAGATATATCCGGATAATGAGGCCTAAATCCTATTAATAAATTGGCTGCCTTTGATGCGCTAAAGGCTTTATCAGGTATGTTTTTGAGACCTGTTATTATTCCTAATCGGTGGTTTGGAAGAACTTGATACGATCTACGGGCCCTGGAACTTTGAGATCAAGCCATAAAAGTAATAGAATTAGAAAATATAAAACCCCGCATTTCGCGGGGTTTTTGTTAAGCTGGCGGTCGATCGATCGGTACGAACAAAGGATCGGAACAAAGATCGACCTGGAACGCGAATTTTATGGCGTGCTTATCGTAACGTAATCAATATCGACTTTGATCGGAATGGTGCCGAGGGAGGATACACCAACGCCGACCTGCCCTTCCGGCAAATCGTGATAAGTATCGGTCACGGAGCGTTCGAGGTAGCCATTGACGTAGAGGTTGATCTCATCGCCAATACAGGTCATGGCAAAGACGTTGCTCTGTTGTCCGGTTTTAATATGGAGTGATCCACCATTGTAAAGGCGCTTGTAACCATAGCCCGGGGTATAAACGTACATGTCATACATCCCATCGTTCTTGATATTGACCTCATAGAAGCCTTCATCAGAATAACGGCAGACCAAAGAGGTCATATTGTTGTTGTAGCCGCGGTTTTTTGCTGAGGTTTCGAGATAAACGTCTTCGTAAGTCCAGTCTTCGTAAAAAACGTAGGCATAGGTGTGGTAATCGTTAATGTCAAAAGTTAAAACACCCTTGTTGACAGTGATGTCAGCCTTGTCTTCATTCCCTGAAAGGACGTCGTAGTACCAGTTGTCCGGAACTTCATTGAATTCCTCGGTGTAGTAAGGTACCGATTCCGGCTCAGGAATGGTGGTTGGGACGGGTGTGGGAGGAATTGCGGTGGGTGGAATAGCAGTCGGCGGGACGGCTGTGGCTTTGACGCGGGTTGGCTGGACACCGACATTGTTCTCAGGTGCCGGCATGTCGGTAGCGGTAACGTAAATTACCGTGACGGCAGGTTCGGGCGTGTCTTTCGTACTGGTCATTTTAAAGCAGGAAGAAAGGCTGCCAAGCGCTATGATCAGGATCAAAGTAATGAATAATTTTCGTTTCATGCTTCCCTCCGAAAACAAGGTGTAAGGTTTTAACAGGATGGGATAATAATAGCATTAATTGCGGAAAAAGGTAGGCTTTACTCGTTAAAACGCAGGTTAATTCTGGTTAAATTAAAGGGCTCTTCGGGGCTGATCGGGCTGGCAAATAAAAAACAATGGCGTTGAGTGAGGAGGCTCTATTTAAACTGTTGTTTTTATGTTGATCCAAGCGGGAGGCCGGATGCTGACAGGAATTCGGTTGAGGGCGCGGGTTTCAGATCGACCTTCTGGGCTTTGGTCATCGGATTGAAGAAATGGAGGCAAAACCCTGGTCAATGGCTCCCTTTACAGGAACATGGTTTGGGCCTTTGCCTTGCAAACGCCGCGGGCCAGCCAGCAACGTCACAATCTGGCTGAACGAGTTTCGATTTTATCAACACTTTTAAGTTATACTAATGATATACAAAGCTGCCAGACTCACCCAAGATGGCAGAAAATAATTTTATCAAGGAGGCACTACATGCCCGCAAAGGGATGGGTAGAAATCAACGACTTGTATTGCAAGGCCTGTGAAACCTGCGTTACGGACTGTCCGAAGAACGTCCTGGCGCTTGATATGAGCCGGCTAAGCCCCAGGGGATATCACCCCGCTTATATGGCGCGTCCTGAGGATTGCATTGCCTGTGGAACCTGTGCCGTGGTATGCCCAGACGCAGCCATCACAGTCTATAAAGGTACTCCCCCAAAGAAAGAAGGAGAGGCTTAATCATGGCACTTGAGCTCATTAAAGGAAATGAAGCGGTTGCTGAAACCGCGCTTCGCGTCGGTCTGGTCTCATATTTTGGATATCCGATCACCCCTCAAACCGAACTTTTGGAATATCTTTCAGCCCGAATGCCGGAGCTTGGACGCGCTTTTGTGCAAGCTGAAAGCGAACTTGGAGCGGTGAACATGGTTTATGGCGCGGCTTGTACCGGTCTGCGCACGATGACCTCCAGCTCCAGCCCTGGTATCAGCCTGATGCAGGAAGGTATTTCTTACATGGCGGGAACAGAAGTTCCGGCTGTCGTTGTCAACGTTGTGCGCGGAGGCCCCGGGTTGGGTAATATTGCCCCCTCGCAGGCTGATTATACTCAGATCGTACACGGCGGCGGACACGGTGAGTATCACCTGATCGTTCTGGCCCCTGCCTCTGTTCAGGAAGCAGTTGACCTGACCGGTCTGGCTTTTGATCTGGCAGAAAAATACCGCATGGTCGTCTGTTTGCTGATGGACGGCTTTTTGGGCCAGATGATGGAACCGGTGGAATTGCCCGAGTTCAAACCCGTAAATCTGAGCGCGCCTTCGTGGGCGGTTGGCTCCGAAAAAAAGGACAAGAAAGTTATTTTGACCTCGATCAACATCAGCCCGCCTGCGCAGGAAATCTTCAATGTCAAGATGATGTCCCGTTGGCAGGAAATTGAGAAAAACGAAGTTCGTTATAAGGGATATTACCTTGAAGATGCTGAATATGTTGTGGTTGGTTATGGCACCGCGGGCCGCATTGCCCTGACTTCTGTGCGCGCGGCTCGGGAAAAAGGCATCAAGATCGGTCTGTTGCGCCCCATTACGCTTGCCCCGTATCCTGTTGACGTGCTCAACGATTTGGCAGACAAGGCCAAGGGCTTCCTGGTTGTGGAAATGAACAACGGTCAGATGCTCGATGACGTGACTTCGATTGTCGCCAAACGGGCCCCGATCCACTTCTATGGCCGCATGGGCGGTATGGTTCCTTATCCTGATGAGATCAGCACAGCCATTGAAGAGATGATCAACAGCGAACCCGATGTCAATCGCGACGCACGAGGCGTCTGGCTGGCAAAGATGCGCGAATTAGTTGGAACAGGAGCTTAAAATGTTGGATACTGATGTCAAAATCCTTTACGAACGTCCGCTCGGTTTCACCGAAACCACGACCCATTATTGCCCGGGTTGTACTCATGGTGTGGCCCATCGTTTGATCGCTGAAGTTTTACAGGAGATGGGCGAACTCAATAACACCATTGGTGTCGCGCCGGTTGGATGTGCTGTTTTTGCTTACAATTACTTTGCTTTCGACTTTGTTGAAGCCGCCCACGGCCGCGCGCCTGCGATGGCAACCGGCATCAAACGCACGCTGCCTCATAAGACAGTTTTTACCTATCAAGGCGACGGCGACCTGGCTTCCATGGGTATGGGTGAGATCGTGGCTGCCGCAGCCCGCGGTGAGCAGATCACGGTTATTTTTATCAACAACACCAACTATGGTATGACCGGCGGCCAAATGGCACCCACGACGCTCCCTGGTCAAAAAACCAGTTCATCCCCATTGGGACGCGATGTTGAAACCCAGGGTTATCCGATCCGAACTGCCGAATTGATCTCCTCATTGGACGGCGCTTCTTATGTGGTTCGCCGCAGCCTGCATGACGCCCGCAATATCCGCCAGGCGAAAAAGGCCCTCCAAACCGCTTTTGAAGTGCAGAAACAAGGCATGGGCTTCTCGTTTGTCGAGCTGCTTTCAACTTGTCCCACCAACTGGGGAATGACCCCGGTCAATGCCCGCCTGTGGCTCAAGGACTACATGATTCCCCAATATCCCATCGGCGATTTTAAAGTGTCTGCCGCCGTTGAAGAACTGGCTAAAGGAGGCTAAACGATGCAATCAGAAATTATTATCTCTGGATTTGGTGGTCAGGGTACGCTCTATGCTGGTCAGGTTTATGCCTATGCTGCCATGGATGAAGGTTTGCATGTGACCTGGATTCCCTCTTATGGCCCTGAAATGCGCGGTGGTACCGCCAACTGTACCGTTGTGATTTCCGACGACGAAATTGGTTCGCCCACAGCTTTGCATCCTCGCGCGGTTATCGCGCTCAACCTGCCTTCGCTGGATAAATACGAACCGCTTGTCGCCCCCGGCGGGTATTTGATCGTGAATGAGTCGATGGTCAACCGCGAACCAACCCGTACGGATATCCATTGGGTGATGGTTCCCGCCAATACGATCGCGCGGGAACTGGGCAACGAACGGGCTGCAAATATGGTTTTGCTGGGCGCCCTGGAAGGCAATATGAAAGCATTGCCGGAAGGCGCGCTGGAACGCGCCCTCGAAGCGCACACAGCCAAACGGTTACAGAAATTTGTGCCGATGAATATTGAAGCCCTGCGCCGCGGCGCGGAGTTTAAAGCCTAAGGCAAAAAATTTTGGTAAATAAAAGGCCCGAACTAAAACTTCGGGCCTTTTTTGGTAAATCGATCCTGTTCTCAATCTCGTCTGAGGCAATGTATAATTCCCTCAATGGCAAACGAACACTTTCCACCTCGTCAAAAGAGTCTCGCATATAACGGCGTTTTAGGGATCGCCACCCTTGTTGTGACCCTTTTCTTGTTTATCAGCGGCTCGATGATCCAAAACAACATTCTTGCAACGGTTATGATCGTGCTGGGTTTGCTGCTGATCTTGCCGCTACTTTTGATCGCTTATCGAATTTTCACGGTTTTGACCACGGTTTACAACCTCGACCGGGATTATCTTGAGATCACCTGGGGGTTAAGACGGGAATTGATCCCGATGGGAGAGATTGACTGGATCCACCCTGTATCTGATTTTGAAACGCCTCTGCCTTTGGGTTTTACCTTGCTAAGAGGGTCTTATTACACCGAAAAAGAGATCTCCGGGCTTGGAAAAACGCTTTTTGTTGCCACTGCGCCCGAAAAAATGGTTTTGGTCAAACATGAGCAGCGATATCTGGTGATCTCTCCTGAAAACATTGAAAGTTTCATGGAACGTTATGAACAACTTTCCCAGATGGGCAGTTTGCAGAACGTTCTGGCTGAATCTGAGAACCTGAAAATGCTCTGGCAGCGTGTTTGGGCGGATCCATGGGCCAGGCGGATCTTGGCTGCAGGCGCGATCAGCCTTTTTTTGCTTGTGTTGACCAGCCTGGTCGTCAGCCTGACGAAACAGCAAATTGTCTGGGTGAGCATGGAATACGTCCCAGCGGCGCGGGCAATGCTGATGGCAATGATCGGGCTCTTCTTCGCCTTGGTCAATACCTTCATCGGATTGCTGCTCTACCTTCAGGATCGGGTGGCGGCGTTTTTGCGCAATCTGCTTTGGGGGGCAACGGTTTTACTAAGTTTGATCCTGATCTTCGCGCTTGTTTTCATGGCGATTTGAGCCTGTTGTTTTTACGGGTCGTGACGAAGTGTCGGTAAAGGTATTGAATTTATGAGCGAAACCGCGCGTCATTTTCATGCAAGGTTTCAGGATTGTCTGATTATCCACACAGCGCGGCTGGGAATAGAGTCTGGCGTTTGGAACCATGAATCGAAATGAAAATATTTAGCAGAGCTTCCAGGCTTCAGGTTTCATATTTTTGTTTTGGGCGTCGGATTTATGACCCTGGACGAAATTGTCCGTTGTCTGAAAATGACATAACCTAATTGATGGTCTTTATAGATCTTCTCATTAGAGATTTTTATGAAAAATATTTTATGAAAAATCTTGACCAAGTTGAGGGAATGCGTGTATACTGTGTAGACTTGCCGAAGTGGCGGAACAGGCAGACGCGCACGACTCAAAATCGTGTACCCTCGGGTATGTGGGTTCGATTCCCACCTTCGGCATCAAAAAACCTCTCCAGGACGGAGAGGTTTTGTTTTAGCAACTCGCATGGTTGATAATGCAACTAATTATAGTTAATACCATTAAATTATAGCAGAGATTTGGGTTCTGCGAAGGGGAATTTGCAAATTTTGGCAAAATTGTTATTGCGCGCTGAAAAAGAGTATGCTATAATCTTTATTAGTCAAAAATGTTAACCGGGCAATGACCGCAGGGGACCATTGCAGAAGGATCGCCAGTGAATAGGGAGCGAATCAGTGGCGATCTTTTACTTTAATGGAAGAATGCCACGCTGACGCCGTCTCCGCCTTCGGTCTCGCCGCCCCGTTCCCAGTGGGTTACATAACTTGAATAACGCAGAGCCTCGCGCACGGTCTCGCGCAAGGCGCCGGTGCCTTTGCCGTGAATGACGCGGCCAAAAGGTTGCCCGGAAGAGAAGCATTTCTCAAGCCAGTCTTCCAGTTTGTCGAGCGCGTCATCGGCGCGCAAACCGCGCAGGTCAAGCTCCATGCCTGGAGCGTCGATTGTTGGCACAAAGGTGCGGCTGGTGGGTTGAGCGCTTGACTTGGGCTTTGGCCTGAGAGAGACTTCCTGTAGCTCGGAACGACGGGCGATCTCGTGTTCCTCAAGACGCAGGCGCAAAGCGCCGGCCTGAACTTCATACAGTTTGCCGTCGATCGCGCTGATATACCCTTCAATGCCCAGTTTTTTGATAAATACTTTTTGACCAACGCGCATGGGCCCAACGGATTTTTTGGGCAGATAAGTTTGCAAACGCTTGCGGTGCTGCTTTTCGCTGTGGCTTTGCTCCAGTTGCTCGAGCGCCTGGCTGACCCTGGCGAGTTCGGTCTTTCGCTCCGGTTCGCTTTTCAGGCGGTTGAGCGCGCGCTCGAGCTCCCGCACCTGGTCGCGCAGGTCTTCCAGCTCCGATTCAGCCTGCAGCTGGGTCTGAACAAGGATCTTATCCCGTTCGAGTTCCAGTTTTTCCAGTTGGCTGGTCAGCTCGGCTTCTTTTTCCTCCGCGGAATGACGCAATTTTTCGGCCTGCGCGAAACTTTCATGGGTTAGTTTGCGCTGGCGATGGATTTCTTCAAGCAGATCATCGACCTGAAGGTCTCCGGGGTTGATCTCCTGTCGGGCAGCCTCCAGGATTTCGGAGTCAAGGCCCAGTCTTTCGGCTATGGCGAGCGCGTTGGAGCGGCCAGGCAGGCCGATCATCAGACGATAGGTTGGCAGCAGGGTTTCGGTGTCGAACTCGAGGCTGGCGTTGGTGACGCCCGAGGTGGCGTGCGCGTAGCTTTTGAGCTCCGGGAAGTGCGTGGCGACAAAGCAGGTAATGCGGCGTTTGAGCATGTAATCGAGGACTGCACGCGCCAGCGCGGAGCCTTCCTGTGGATCGGTGCCCGAGCCAAGTTCGTCCAGCAGGATGAGGGAACGGTGATTGGCCCGTTTCAGGATGCGAACCAACTGCCTGATATGACCTGAAAAGGTGGAAAGCGATTGCTCGATCGACTGCTCGTCGCCGATGTCAGCAAAAACGTCCTGAAAAACGCTGAGGCGCGATCCGGCGGCGACCGGGATCTGCATGCCAGCCTGGGCCATCAAGACCATCAAGCCAATGGTCTTGAGCGTAACGGTCTTGCCGCCGGTGTTTGGGCCGGTGAGCACGACGGCGAAGGTCTTTTTGTTCAGGACTACATCAATGGGTACGACCTTGTCGGCTGGAATGAGCGGATGCCGGGCGCGAGTAAGCTCTAAAACGCTGCCGGGGTGGTTGGAATCGGGACCTGGCTGCATGGGAAATAATTCCGGTTGGGTGGCGTTCAGGTCTTCGGCATAGCGGGCGCGCGCCAGAATGAGGTCAAGCTCAGCCATGGCCTGGCTGGTGTGGCGCAGGGTTTCGGCATGTTGAGCAATTTCGGCGCTGAGTAGATGCAGGACGCGCATGATCTCGTCCCGCTCGTCCAGTTCGAGCTGGCGGAACTTGTTATTCAGCTCAAGCACGGCGATCGGTTCGATAAAAAGCGTTGCGCCGGAGGAGCTTTGGTCGTGGATGATCGATTTGATCTGCCCTTTGTATTCTGCCTTGAGCGGCAAAACATAGCGCCCACCTCGCTGCGTGATGAGAGCTTCCTGCAGCATGCGGGCGCTGTTGGGGTCGCTGAGATAGCGATTCATGCGATCCATCAGGCGGGCATGGGTGATCTTGAGGTCGGAGCGAATTTGTTCAAGCGCGGGTGAGGCGCTGTCGAGCACTTCTCCGCGCTCGTTGATGGTCTTGTTGATCAGGTCAATCAAGCCGTGACCGTCGGACAGGTTGTAGGCGATGTCGGCCAGATCAGGGGCATGTTCAGCTTTGTCGAGGAAGCTGCGTCGGGCGTTGCGCGAGAGGATCAGGGTGTTGCGGATGGCGAGCATGCTGGGCGCTTCGAGCGTCATCTGATGGAGGGCCTGATCTGCCAGCGGCTGAAGATCGACCGCGCCATGGAAGTTAAATTCGTCGGTTAGTTGCAGCAAGTGACGCGCCTGACGGGTCTGTTCCTGCAACTGTAGCGCTTTTTCGAGGCTGCTGGTCGGGCGCAGCCTGCTGACGAGCATCGTTGACAGCTCAAAGGTGGTGTGGGATTTTAACTTATCCAGCACCTTGTGAAATTCAAGCAGGATCAGACCTTTTGGGTTCATGGCAGGAAGAAGTTTATCACGAACTTTGATCTGTTAATGCAAAAGCTATTAGAAACATTGTTTCTTGAGACCGATGCCTTTTAGATGCCCTATAGGCAGCCCCTCATCCAAACCCTCACCCGCCTTGTGGGCATCCTCTCCCACTGAGAGGGCTTATAAGCCGATTGTCGTTGCGGTTGAGGAAAAAGTCCAAGAGCTAAACCGTGAATCAATTTGATTTCCTCATCCACCACTTCGTGGTTCCCCTTCTCCACTGCCCTTTCAAAGCAGTGGAGAAGGCTTAAAGCAGCACCTCTTGTCTATAATCCGCCGTTCGGATTAATCCCTCATCCGCCCTTCGGGCACCTTCTCCCCGCGGAGAAGGCTTAAAAACCGCCGGGAAAGCACAAAGGCGGGTGAAAAGGATGCCAGACTTAGGCGAAGAAGGCTACCAGGCTTAGGCTCTCTCCTGCCTGAACAAGGTCGGGAAGAGGGGCAGGGCTATGAATGGCAGGAACGCGAAGACCAGCAAGGTGACGCGGAAGCCAGCAGCGTCGGCAAGCGCCCCGCTGAGCGCCAGCCCAATGCCCTGACCGACGTTGGTAAAGGCCATCAGGATGGCAAACATTGAGGCGGCGATGCGGCTGTCGACCACGCGCATGCATAGAGCGAAGGTGATGGTTTGCCCGAGACCATAGGCGATCCCATAGAGGACGACCAGTCCGATTGCCAGTTCCAATCCAAACCGAGCGCGGACAAAGATCGAAAGGGCCGCCAGAGAGACTGTGATGGATGCCACCATCAGGAGGAAAGCATTTTTAACAGGCAGTTCTTTCATCAGCGCCGAGGCGATCATGCTGCCAAGAACGATGCCAACGCCCCAGAGCGAGGTGATCATGCCGATCTGCGAGAGGCTGACGCCCAATTCTTCCGTCAGGAAGGGGTTGACCTGCTGCTGCGCGCCAACGATGACCAGGAAAACAACCAGACCCGCCAGACCTACCGCGATGACAGGCCAGCGTTTGAAAGCGGCGAAGGCTTTCCAGTCGAAGCGTTCGTCTGATTTGCGTTCAGGTTCCCGCACCAGGAGGACAAAGGGCAGCGGAAGGAGGGTGAGCAGGGCCAGGCTCCAGAAAACGGCCGACCAGGAAACGTGTTGGGCCAGCAGGCCGACCAGGGAGGCGGCGACGATCGTGCCGATTGCTCTGCCGCCGACCATAAAGGCCTGGATCTGCCCCTGTTCGTCAACCGGGGTGGTGTCGAGCGCGAGGCCGTCGGTGCAGGTGTCATAAAATGCCATACCCAGCTGCAGGAGGAATGCCAAAGCCACGAACAGCCAGTATTGTGTGGCTGGGTTGAGCATTGGGACTGCCAGTAGGCAGATCAATTGGACTGCCAGACCGATCAGGATGTAGGGAACGCGATGGCCGCGGCCAAAAAGATTGACCCGGTCGCTAAGCATTCCCAGAAAGATCTTCAGGACAAAGGGGATCAGGGCGATCGCGCTGAAGATGCCGACGTCGGTCATGGTCAAACCGTTATCGAGCAGATAAAGGGCGTTTAGGGAGGAAAAGTAGCCCAGAATGGTGCCCTGGGTGAAGTAAAGCGAAGCGAACAAAATGAGGCGGATGGTTTTGCTTTTTGGCATGTCTTCCTCTTCTTTGAATGTGTTCTTCTGAGTATATCAGGGTTATCGCTTTGGCAGATGCTATAATGGAGGAATGATCAATGAGGATTTGCATTCATGAGCCAATTCAAAGCTGTTTTTTGCGATATTGACCATACGCTGACGATCCCGAATACGAGGATCATCCCTGAAAGCACAAAAAGAGCGCTGGCTCAGGCACGGGAAAATGGATATTTGGTCTTCGTGGCCACCGGAAGAAATTTAACAGGAAAGCCAGTTGAATTTCTCGATACCTTGAGCTTTGATGGCTATGTGACCGTTAATGGGCAGCTTTGTTACCTTCCGGACGGTACGGTATTGCGAAAAGTTGCGTTTGACCCGCAGGATGTGCATACTTTTCTTGATGTGAGTGAGCGTTATGGCTTCCATGCCAACTACCATGAACAGTTCGAGTCTTATCTGAGTGGCGTTGATGAAGGAGTGGACGCTTTTTACGCTTTCTTTAAAGGCACGCCTCCAAAAATACGATCGCGCGAAGCGTTTAATTTTTCTGAGATTCTTTCGATGATTGCTTTTTTTGGTGAAGAAATGGACACACTCCTCCAGAAGAAATTGCCGCATTTTCAATTTTTGCGATGGAACCCTTTTTCCTGCGATATCGTGCCCAGATCGGGTGGGAAAGACGTTGGCATTCAGGCGATGTTAGACCATTTTGGCCTGGAAATGAAGGATTGTATCGCGATTGGCGATGGCGGCAACGACGTGAGCATGATCCGTTCTGCTGGTTTGGGCGTGGCAGTAGGTGGTGCTTTGGATGAGGTAAAGCAAGCTGCTGATTACATTGCCCCCGCGGTTGAAGATGACGCAATAGCGCATGTTTTCAGGAAATTTGGGTTAATCTCATGAAAAAGCCGATCACGATCGAAGTTTGCTGCGGTTCTGTTGACGATGCCGTAAGGGCATATCAGGCAGGGGCTGATCGGATTGAGCTCAACGCCGCCCTTTTTGCGGGAGGGTTGACGCCATCGCCGGGAACGCTCATCGAAGCCCGCAAACGAACGGATTTCCCGATCATTTGCATGCTGCGCCCGCGGGCAGGCGGTTTTGCCTATTCCCAGCTGGAATTTGAAGGTATGCTGTCAGACCTAAGGGTGTTAAAGAATGCAGGAGCGGATGGTTTCGCGGTTGGCTGCCTGCACCCTGACGGTGAGCTGGATGAAGACCGCCTGGCGCTTCTGATTGAAGAAGCTGGTGAGAAAGAGATGGTCTTTCATCGGGCGTTTGATGCCATGCCTGGGGATCCGATCGAAACTCTGAAAAGCCTGAAGCGACTGGGTTTCAGGCGTGTCTTAACGAGCGGACGCAAGGCAAGCGCGGCTGAGGGAATTCCCTTAATTAAGGAAATGATCGCGGCTCAGGTGATCGAGATCTTACCCGCAGGTGGGATTCGTCCGCAAAATATAGCCAGGCTGGTGAGCGATACCGCCTGTGATCAGGTGCATTTTTCATTTCATAAGATCGAAGCTGACCATTCGATGCAATTTTCCCCAATCTCGTTTGAGGGTCAAACCCTGAAAGACGATCAGGTTACAGTTGTCGATCTGGAAAAATTAGGCGAGTTTGTTAACCAAATTCGAAATTTATAAAGGAGCATGATGAAAATTATCCATAATATCTCAGAATGTGTGACCGTCGCAGGCGGCCCACGACGCGGGAAAGCCATGTCTGACCTGGCGATCATCCGCGATGCCGCGGTGGTGATGAGCGAGGAAAAGATCATTGCTGTTGGCGATTCGAAGGAATTGCTGGCAAAATATCCTGAGGCTGAACGAATTGACGCACAGGGCAAAGCGGTTGTGCCGGGCTTTGTCGATCCGCATACCCATCTGATCTGGGTTGGAGACCGCGCCAACGAGTTTGAGATGCGGCTGCAGGGCAAGAGCTATATGGAGATCATGAACGCTGGCGGCGGCATCCTGGCCACGCTGACCGCGACACGTCAGGCTGACCTGAAAACGATGCTGGCGCAATCGCGCGAGCGCGCTGAACGGGCGTTTCGTTATGGCACGACCACGATGGAGGCCAAGACAGGCTATGGCCTCGACCTTGAGACCGAGTTTCGGCAGTTGGAAGCCATTCTTGAACTAAACAAGGAAGGCCCGCTTGAACTTGTGCCGACCTATATGGGCGCGCACGCCATCCCGAAGGATCATCCAGGGGGCGTCCGGGGCTACACAAATTGGTTGTGCGATGTGGCTCTGCCGGAGACAAAAAAATGGTGGCTGGAGCATGCCGAGGGGCAGGCACTTCCTTTTAATGATGTCTTTTGTGAGCAAGGCGTGTTTGAGATCGAAGACACTCGCAAAATCCTGTTGAAGGGTCAGGAACTGGGCTTCCGCAGTAAGCTGCATGCCGATGAATTTGTCAATCTGGGCGGCGCGAGCCTGGCGGCGGAGTTGGGCGCAATTTCGGCTGACCACCTGGTGAAGACTTCACGGGAAGATATTTTGCGTATGGCTGCTTCAGAAACGGTGGCAGTTTCTTTGCCCGGGACACCTTTTGGCCTGGCGCAGGCGGAATATACACCCGCCCGAGCGATCATTGACGCGGGCGGCTACCTGGCGTTGGCGACCGATCTGAATCCGGGGACAACCTGGAATGAATCCATGCAGTTCATTCAGGCTTTGGCTTGCCGTTATATGAAGCTTACGCCGGCCGAAGCTCTGGTTGCCGCGACGATCAACGCGGCAAAAGCGATCGGGCGCGCGGACACGGTTGGTTCGATCGAAGTTGGCAAACAGGCTGATCTGCTGATCTTGGCTGTGAGCGATTATCGCCATCTGACCTATCGTTACGGCACCAATCTGGTCGCGGAAGTGTTCAAGAAAGGGAAAAGGTTCGCTGTTTAGAGAAATCTGGGCTGGCAAACCTGACTTTTTTGATAATTACGAGGTGAAGATGCCGATCAGTGAGGAAGAAGCCCGCAGTTGGTTCGAAGGCTCTGATGAGGTGCACAGTTTTGAGCACGTTTTGCGGGTTGAGAAAATGGCTCGCAGGATCGCGCTGGCGGAAGGCGCCGACCTTGAGATCGTCCAGGCGGCTGCTTATCTGCATGATTCCCGCGGCGCCAGCCCTGAGGCTGACGGTCAGGCCCGCAAGGGGCATCACATCACCTCGGCGGAGTTCGCGGGTGAGGTCCTGGCGGCCAGAGGCTGGGAAAAAGAGCGCATCGAAGCCGTGCAGCATTGCATCCGCGCTCACCGCTTCCGTCATGATGAAGAACGCCCTGAAACGATCGAGGCGATGTGCGTTTTTGACGCAGACAAGCTGGATGTTTTAGGCGCGGTGGGGGCCGCCCGCACGATCGCCTACGCCGTTCTGGCGGGCGAACCCATTTTGAGCGAGCCTTCGGAAAAATTCCTGAAAACCGGGGAGAAAGAAGAGGGCGAAGAACACAGCTCTTACCACGAATATCTTTTCAAGCTGCGAAAGGTGAAAGACCAGCTCTTTACGAAGCTGGGTAAAGAGATCGCGCAGGAGCGGGATGAGTTTTTACGCCAGTTCTACGAGAGGCTCCTGGCTGAGTATCGGGGTGAAAAATAAGCTGTTGGTTGGTGCGCTGTTTAATGGGTCAATTCAATCCTGAGCAGGCCGTCCTGATAATCGACCCGGGCTTTGCTGACCATGGCGCCCAGCAGGATAAAGAGATTGTCAATCGTATCTGAGACGATCAGGTCGTCGTAGTAATATTCCATCTCCGGTATTTTTGGCTGGTTGAGGTGATCTGTCATTTCCTGCAACTCTTTCGGGCTCAGGCTGACGCTGCCGCTGACCACAACGGTATAGGAGGGCGGGTTGGGAGTGATGGTGACGCTGGTCTGCGGGCATTTTTTGTGCAGGTAATATAAAGTGAGCGCCCGGACGATGTTGCTTGTTTTTTGATCTTCGCGACTATTCATTGGTAGTTCTGCTTTCATAGATCCGTTGGACGGATTCGATCAATGGCACCAGAAAGGCGGCAACAAAGCCAGCCGCAAAACCGTTGTTGTAGAGATTAAAACCCGTGTGCAGGGGTAAAACATGACCGACCACAGCCACGTGGAGATAGCCGGCCAGGATACCCGCCAGCCAGCCAAACTGCCCGGCGATGGGCGCCAGGTTCATGCCAAACAAAATGGCCAGGATGGTCTCGGTGGACTGAAAACTACCGTGAAGGAAGGTTGCCAGGCTGGTTCCAATCATCAGCGGCAGGACGTTGAGCGGATGTTTGCCGATGGCAGCAAACGCCGAAGCCGTGATGCAGGCGCCGATGACGGGCCCGTTGATGGGCGCGTTGACCAATTTCAGGAAGCCCAGCCCCATCAGGCCCAGGATGCCCATATTAAAGAAGGAGATTCCGGAACCGTATTGTTGAACATAGTCGGTCAGGAGGCGCCCGCTGCTGCTCAACAGTCTGCGGTAGTCGTTCAGATCCCAGCCTTTCAGGAAAAGACCAAAGAGGATAAAACCAAGAAATAAGATCAACGCGAAGAGGGTCAACTGCAGGCTGTGTTCGCTGTCCAGAATACTGATGGCATCGATGCTGATATTGAACTGGCGCATGATGGCGACCGCGATCATGCCGATCACCCCGGCGGTAAAACCAAGATTGTAGAGATTGTAGCCCTGATGAAAGCGCAGGAAGACGGTGGAGAGTGGTGAGGTGATCATCCCAACCACTACCCCGACCAACAGGCCCAGCCCAAGCCCCAGGGCTGGGTCGAGCCCGAGCCCAAAGGCGATGTAGTTGCTGATCGGTCCGATGGCTGAGCCCATGAAAGCCTGCAAAAGCAGGGTGTTAAAGGGCAATTTCTCGAGGCGGGCATAGAGGTTGACCCCAAGCAGGATGGGGAGAAAGTTGAAAAGGCTGGTGCCAAAGAATGCATAGCCGACCGTGGTAAAGATCGAGGTGATAATTGTGCCGGTCTGACTGCCCTTCGAGCGCCAGATGACCAGCAATTCGACCAAAATGATCAGGGCGATATTCACCAGCGTGGCGCCAAAGCCTCCGATGGCCACAAAATCGGAAAAAAGGTGGCAGGGATTGAAGTAGATCCGATAGAGCCCCTGGAAGAGTTGAGCGGGTTTTGTGGTCAGGAAGGCATAGGCGATCATGCCCAAAGAAAGCAAGCCGAAATAGATAAATTTGCTGTTGCGTTCAAAAGCGGCCTGATTTGTTCTCAAAGCTTCATCCTTTTTGGCATCCATCCTGGCCTATAAAGGGGCTGGAGGGGTAGGTTTGCAAGAAAAAGCTTGCCGGGCGATAGGTCACAGGCGACTCCAGAGGCGCGGCCGGGCGGTCTTTCCGTATCAGCGGGCTTTTGTCGTTCGGCTCCATAGGGTCATTCCACAATTTTACCGGAATTTTCCACCATTATAGCCCATCTTTCCACAGGATATCCACGGGTTTTCAACAATAATTCTCAAAATCGTAAAAATATATGATCCCCGTTTGTGATATCAGAATTAACAGAAAATGCTTCGCGCCATCGGAAATCATGCCGTGATAGAATCAGAGCAGTTCACACACAGGAGATACCATGCAAGCAACACTCGGACAGGTTTTGGAATGGACGCGGCAGGCGGCTCAAATTGCGCTTCAAATGCAGTCCAAAGACCTTGAAAAACACTACAAAGCCAGGTCTGAGCTTGTTACCGAAGCGGACTCGGCTGTTGAAAACTTCCTGATCGAGCGCATTCAGGCTGCTTTTCCGCATCACTCCATCATTGCCGAAGAAAGTGGGGTGCGGGATAATGCCAGTGAGCACAAATGGTTTATTGACCCCATTGACGGGACGGTCAACTACGCGCACGGACTGCCGCTGTACGGGACTTCCGTTGCCTACGCCTTCCAGGGTGAGCTTGAGCTCGGTGTTATCTGCTTCCCGGGGATGCAGGAGGACTTTTGGGCGGAGCGCGGGCAGGGGGCCTGGCGCAATGGCGACAAAATTTCTGTCTCGGAGACCGCAAGGCTGAGCGATTCGGTTCTGGCGACCGGTTTCCGCAAATACGCCATCGGGACAGCAAATTCCAATATCAACAACTTTGCGCGCTTTACCAGGGAGGCCCAAACCATTCGCAGGTTGGGTTCGGCCACCGTCAATCTGGCTTATGTTGCCTGTGGGCGCATGGAAGGCTACTGGGAGCTTGAACTGAGCCCCTGGGATGTGGCGGCCGGGGTCCTGATCGTCCGCGAAGCTGGCGGCAGGGTTGAAGGCTTGTATGAAAAAAGGGATCTGCTGGCAGGAAAAACGAACCTCCTGGCAGCAAACCCGGCAGTTTTCCCAAAAATGAGGGCTGTATTGCTGGAAGAAAAACCAGAATAAGCCCTGATCCCGCTTTAAACTGGGGTTAATTTTCCCTAAATTTTATATTAACCGCTATAATTCCGTTAACAATTTTTGAGGTGGATTCTGTGGAATTCTTTCAGGATGTTCTCGCCAATCCAGCCTTGTTGGTAACGGTCATTCTCACCATCGGTGTCATCTTGGTGAATGGCTGGACGGATGCTCCCAACGCCATCGCGACCTGCATCTCCACACGGGCGATCAGACCGAAACAAGCCATCATTATGGCTGCCGTTTTTAATTTTCTTGGTGTTTTTCTCATGACCATGGTCAACAAAGAAGTTGCCATGACCATCAGCAATATGGTCGATTTTGGCACGGATATCAAAGCCAGTTCCATCGCGCTCAGCGGCGCGCTGGCTTCGATCGTCGTCTGGGCGACAGCAGCCTGGTATTTTGGCATCCCAACTTCTGAAAGTCACGCTCTCATCGCTGGCCTGACCGGGGCTGCAGTTGCTTTTTATAACAGCTTTCGGGGCGTCAACGGCGCGGAATGGGTCAAGGTGGTTTTTGGATTGCTGCTGTCCACTTTTGGAGGCTTTTTCCTTGGTTGGGCGATCTCAAAAGGGATCGAAGCCATTTTCAAAGATCGCGATCGGCGCAAGGCCAACCCTGTTTTTAAGAATGCGCAAATTGGCGCGGCTGCGGCCATGGCTTTTATGCACGGCGCTCAGGACGGCCAGAAGTTTATCGGCGTCTTTCTGATCGGTATGGCGCTTGCCAAAGGGCAGGCGATCGAGGGCGCGCTCGAAATCCCCGTCTGGCTGATGTTGCTTTGCTCGGCGATCATGGCGCTTGGAACTTCGATCGGCGGTTACCGCATCATCAAGGCGGTGGGCATGGACATGGTCAAGCTTGAACCCCACCAGGGTTTTAGCGCGGATATCGCGGCGGCTCTGGCTTTATTGGCAGCTTCCCTGCTGAAAGGTCTGCCGGTTTCGACCACGCACACGAAGACGACGGCGATCATGGGCGTTGGCGCATCGCGGCGCATCAAGGCAGTCAACTGGGGCGTGGTGCGCGAGATGGTGCTGGCATGGGTTTTGACCTTTCCGGGATGTGGATTGTTGGGGTATTTGGTTACCCGATTATTGATAATTGTTTTCGCATAAGGATGGATGATGGCTAAGAAAGAGAATAACTACTTCAAAATGTTTAGTGAAATCGCGGCAGACGCGATCACGGCGGCTCAGCAACTTGAGAAAACGGTCATAAATTACAATCCTGAGAAGATCGAAAAGCTCAACAAAAACATGCACGAGATCGAGCATGCCGCTGACCACAAAAAGCACATGATGATGGAGCATTTGATCTCCGAATTCATCACGCCGATCGAACGCGAAGATATTGCCACCCTGTCCTATATGTTGGATGATGTTTTGGACATGATCGAAGAGGTCATGCAAATGTTTTATATGTACAATGTGAAGGAAATGCGGCAGGCGGCCCGTGAATTCGCCAATTTGATCGTGCGCAGCACCGAAGCGCTGAAAGATTGTTTTGATGAGTTTGAGCATTTCAGAAAGTCGGATGTGATCTCCAAAAAGATCGTTGAAGTGAACGTGATCGAGGAACTGGCGGATCAGCTCTATTTCAGATCGGTACGGGAGTTGTATACCAGCGAGACAGACCCGATTGCGATCATGGTTTGGGTGCGCATTTTCGACCGGTTTGAGAAGATCATCGACCAGTGTGAGAACCTTGCCGATGAACTTGCCTCGGTGATCATGAAAAACTCGTAAACTGGATTGACCCTTTGTCTGAGTCTCAATTCAATAAACGTAATTCGACTCTGATGCTGTGTTGTGCGATTTCCAGAGCGGCAAAGAACCGCGGGTTGCCGCGCGCCCTTGTTGTGGGCTCGTAGGCATGATATCTTACGGATCCATGTTTGGCTTCAATATTAATTGGAAGGCTTTAGAATTTCCTTTTCGATCTCTGGTAAAGAATCGATGATCTCTCTTGCCTGGCGTTTAATCTCGGGTTCGGTGCTGGGGGAGTGTTGGATCAGCTTGATCAGTTCAAAGGCTTTTTTTAGCGTGTCTTTGACCTGAGCGGTGTAGCTGAAATGTTCCCAACCAACCGAGCTGGGGCGTGGGATCTTTTTGGCCTCTTCAATATATTTTCGCGCTTTTACGATGCGTTGTTCGGGTGTGAGTGCTTTTGCCATACGGCAATTATAGCCGGATATGGGAATACGGAAAGGATATTCTTCCTAGGTGAGAAAGCTTTGCCCTCACCCTGGGAATCCAGGGTAAACAGTCCTGCCTTCGGCTGCCCACATGGTGACTTTTGCAGTTTATAACCCCTCATCCTTAGCCTTCACCCTGGGAATCCAGGGTAAACAGTCCGGCCTTCGGCCACCTTCTCCCAAAGTGAGAAGGCTTATGGTTTGCCTCTTAAACAATGTAAAACGTTCTCACAGGTTGATTTCTGGCCAAAAACTAAACCACATTTACTTGAATTTAAGAGAACCCAGGCTTTCCAGATTTCATGGTGAGGATTTTTGGTTCATACACGTTACGAAAACTCTGATCATCCGATCAAGAAAAAACAGACTTGTCTTTCCAGACCTTTTCGCGGGGTTTTGGATCAGAATGGGTACAGTTCTTGCACTTAAATTAAGGAACTATTTGTGGAGTTTATGCCCTGATTTAAGGAGAAGTAGAGATGAAACAAGATAAATTTGGAGCGCGTACAACGATACTATTGGTGGCTTTTTTCATAATGATCATTTTGTTGGGTTCGTTTGTGGGGCGCAAACTCGTCAATGTCGTTAAAGCTTCCATTAATCAGCCAGAAGAGGATCTGATCGTTTCAACAGAAGAGAAACAAGTAAGTGTTCAGGCGGAGGTGCAACCATCTGACCAGCAGATCGTGGAACAAATTTATCTTGAACCGTATCCTTTGGATGAAGAAACAAAAGCCACCGCAGATCCTGAGCAAAATCCGGAAATGGCTCCGTTCGGAGGAGGATATATTCCGACTGATACCCCTGTGCCGCAAGTGACCAATACGCTGCCGCCGACGGCAACCAACACGCAGCCTCCGACAGCCACGAATACCCAGCCGCCGACGGCAACCAACACGCAGCCGCCGACTGTCACGAATACCCAGCCACCGACTGCAACCAACACACAGCCGCCGACGGCTACCAACACGCAGCCACCGACTGCAACCAACACACAGCCGCCGACGGCAACCGAGAGCCCTACTGCAACCCCAACTGAGACCGCCACTGCTGTGTTCACCGAAACTCCCACCAAAACAGCTCCCCCGACCAAGCTGCCGACTGTAGGCCCGGGTGGAAACCCTGAAAAGGTCACTGGTGTTGGCATCATCTTCCTGTTGTTGGGCTCTGTGGCATTGTGTGCCTTTTTCGCAGGATTGGCGAGTTCTAAGCTAAGACCATAACAGAGAAGCGCAAAAAGATGAAAAAAAGAGCAAATCCGGCATTCCTGATCATCGGGATTTTGTTCATCGCGCTTTCTGTATTCGTGTTTGTCCAAAACGGAAAATATATGCGCCTCCCCAAGGTGAACAGAGCAGTTCAGGAAACAGCTGTGCCATTTTCTTATAACATCAGTCTTCCGTTTATAAGTAAGGCGGATGAAGTGGGCAAGAAGCCGTGGATGAATTTTGGAGGGATCGATCTTTTGAGCGCCACTGTTGGGTTTGAGTTCGCGCCCGCCTGCGGCGGTCAAAGTTCGGTTTCGATACCGCCTCTGGAGATCATCGCCTGGCATCCGCAGGTCTTTGAGAGCGGGGAGTTTGGGATCGGGAAAAATATGGCAGTCGCCTGGGAACACATGGGCTATGAGGGGCTCCTGATCCATTCCGGATGGGATTTTTGGCAGGAACAATCGCCAGCGACGCAATTGCAATATTTTCTGGAGACCAACGCGCTCAATGAGGTGCAGGATCTGAAAACGATTGAGGGCAAACTGCAGGATTGTCTGCGCGGGAGTTCCGTTTTAGTGAGCCAGGATGGGCTCAGATTGCAGGGAAATGTGGCCGCGGCGGTGCGAATTCCACCGCAGGGCGTGGAAGAACTCTCCAAACATACCATGGATCTGGTGCCGTTTTTAAGACAGGCTTACCCGGGATCGGGCTTTGAAGATATCGATGAGAATTCGCTACTACTCTTTTTCTGCGGTCGCGCGGCCGTGGACGAGCAAAACAACCCCCAGGCAGACTACTGGACCCAAACCCGTTACATCATCGCCCTCATGCCGGGCAAGTGAACCTGAAAAAATAAATAACCTGATTAATACCAATTTGTTTAAAACCAAAATTCGGTTTTGTTTTATTGGTTTATAATAAGAATGAGGGCACTCCCCCGTGGCTTGCTGCGAAACTATTCTCAAAATCCGTCCTGTAAGGTGAGAGCCCGAAACGCCTCGTAACTTGCTGAAAGGCCGGGGATCGAAAGGATTTTGATTTCACTTTATAAATATCTGATATCTGCATCTGGAGGAAAAATGAAACAACTCTTTAGGCGCGTGATCTTCATACTTGTTATCCTAATTTTTCTCAGCCCACTTTTGTCGGTAAGCCCGGCGGCTGCTGATGGGCCGACCGATCAGCCGACCGATCAGCCGGAGGGGTTTGGATGGACGCAAATCGGGCCGGCAGGGGGTAAGTTTGAGGAGATCGTTCAAAATCCCTTTGATCCGGATATGTTTTTTGCATATTCAGGTGAGGGCCTCTACCAGAGTCTGAACTCCGGGCTTAGCTGGACTGAGGTTTCCATGGAAGGTATTGACATTAACACCACAACTCCAGTTTTCATGGAAATCGCGGGTCTTGTTTCGCAGGAATTATTCCTGATAAAAGGGACCAATGTCTATAAAACAGCCATTGACCAAATATCATGGCAGAGAATTGCGGTAGTTACCAATAATTCCACTCCTATGTTCAAAGTAGCCAGGAACGACGCCAGTAAGATGATGGCTGCAATAGATGACAATATCAAGGTGAGCGGTGATGGCGGTCTTACCTGGAGGGCTGTTTTTCCACGCACACAATTCTTTTTGATCGATACGATCAATCCTGATCGACTCCTTGTTTTTAAGGATAACCAGTTTTTTAGAAGCGTAGATTTTGGCAGAAATTGGGAGGTGCTTGATACTCCTTCATTATTCCTAAATACTATAAAAAGTATCGATATTTCAGAGTCTGATCAGGGGGTTTATACCTTGCTTTATTACAACTGGGCCTTCAAAACACTGGATTTTGGCGACAGCTGGGTTGCCATAGCCCTTCCTGAAGGGACTTTTAATGCCCTTCATGTTTCCAGTTTTGATTCAAACATCCTCTTGCTTGAAAGCTCACATTCCAGACTGGCAATGTTATCCCGGGATGGTGGAAACAGCTGGACGACAATTGATCAGGAAAGGTCTTTGCGCGATCGTATTTACATCTGGCGGTTGCCAGTGGTTCAGGGTGACTATGATATTCTTGCAGGGACCTTACAGGCCTTTGTCAAGCTGAATGCCCAAAATGAAGAGTTGCAACGATCAGCCCAGGGAATCCATGAACAATTTATTAGTCAAATGGTTGTGAATCCCCAAAACGGAAATGAACTCTATGCCTGTGTGCAATTGGATTATTATGCTAAATCAAAGATTTGTCACTATTCCAACGATTCCGGTGTTACCTGGCAACAAATCGAAGCAGTTGTAGGCCATCTGGCAGTTAATCCACAAAGGTTTAATGAGGTGTTTTGGGTGGATTTTGAGGGACTGTATTATTACAGCACGGATCATGGTTCAACTTTCACTCCAAAAGGAAGTATTAACGGAAATCTATTTCCACAAGAATTTCTGGTGGATCCGCATCATCCTGGAAAATTAATCGCATACCGCTATTCGACAAAATTGGAAATATCGATCAGTAATGATTATGGCATGACCTGGGAACCTTTGGCGAATCGACCGGAAGGATATATGTTTTTTATTGATCCATTGATACCAGATCGTTTTTTTAGCACTACTTCTTACAATGGGTTTGTGTCGAATGATGGAGGGAGCAGTTGGATCGAGATGACGCTACCGGATAGCATTCGTTATCCACAAAAAATGATTTCCAGGGTTTATAGTGGAGCCTCCTACTTATTTCTTCCGACAAGTAACGATTTATCCGAGTCAATATGGATAAGTAGTGACGGTGGGATGAACTGGACGAAAATAGCAGCATTAAACTATTTTACGGATGACAGCATGATTGATCATCTCGATACGCCGAACGGGAGCTTGACGGCATATTGTTTAAATTGTAATGAAATCAATAGGCCTAATAAAATAAACTATCTGGTGGATTTTGTCGGGGGATGGGATCAGCTTCCTGATTTTCCTGTTAAGAAAAGAAGTGTGATGCAACTAAGTTCCACCTCCGGAATCGCCCGATTTTACCTGGCAACAGAAGGTAAGTCGATTTACTATATTGACTTACAAATTCCGGAAATAGAGAAAGTCTATTTGCCATTGATCAATCGCCAGATGATCGTTGGAGAGTAATTTACTGAAATCTGACTTGAAACGGATTTAAAACGGAGGAAAAATGAAACACATCTTTAGGCGCGTGATCTTCATACTCATTATCGTTGTTTTTCTCAGCCCACTTTTGTCGGTAAGCCCGGCGGCTGCTGATCAGCCGACCGAACAGCCGGAGGGGTTTGGCTGGACGCAAATCGGGCCGGCAGGGGGTCAGTTTAAACAGATCATTCAAAATCCTTTTGAACCAAATATGTTCTTTGCTGTGGTTGGAAAGGGTTTGTACAAAAGTGTCGATAACGGATTTACCTGGGACAATATCCCATTCCCGGACGGTTTTGACCTTCTGGATGCATCTTGTCGTATGAAAATAGGGGGTGAGGATAACCCCACTTCGCTATTAGGCTACAGAGGGAAAATCTTCAAAACATCTGTTGAACGGATTGAGTGGCAGGAAGTCTCCAATTTATCTTCCGGGTTCCATTATGATGGCTTTGAGATTTCGGGAAAACACGCCAATATGATCGTAGCAAGAATAGATCGATCGTTTGTCGTTACCCGTGATGGCGGCGTAAGTTGGAAAAATGTTTTTCCTAATCCTTATCATTTTGCCTACAATACGACCGATGACGAACAAATATTACTTTTCCACGAAGGCACTTTTTTTCGAACTGACAATTTCGGCGATACCTGGCAGCGGTTGGAAACCAATGTGGACTTTTCGTCCGATATCAATAGTCTGATATATTCCGAGTCAGATTCAAATTATTATTTAATTCACAATTACAATACTGTTTATAAGAGCGTTGATCAGGGAGAGAACTGGACGATCGCTTTCATATCAAGTAAAAGTGTTTCTAAAATTCAAGTCTCCAGGTGGAATCCTGAGATCATTCTCGTCTCCGACGATATTTATTTATCTGAAGCCTTGCTGACTCTTGATGGCGGACAAACCTGGAAGACAATCTCAAGAAACCGTGGAGATGGCTATTATGTTTTTTCTGTTCTGTTGGGCAAGGCACCCGGTGACAATTCTGTGATTGGTTTGACAAATCAGGTTTTCATGAGAATCAATCCCGAAGACCAGGAAATTCAAAGATCAGCGGCAGGTATTCACGAGCAATGGATTAGCAGGCTTCTTGTCAACCCGGAAGATGGCGAGGGTATATATGCTTGCGTGGGGGTAAAGACAGAAGATAATCACGATGATCGTTTATGTTACTATAGTCCCAATACCGGGGAGGAATGGCATCAGGTTGGTGCCTCTATTGGAAGCTTCGCGGTTAATCCGGGGGATTTTAGCGAGGTTTATTGGATTGATAAGGAGGGGCGTCTCTTTTTTAGCTCTGATTATGGTGCTACGGTCAACTTGAGGGACATGGTTTTTACGTATCTGCCTGTTCCTGTTTTCCCTGATCCGCATCATCCGGGAAAAGTGAGAGTGAATTATGGTTTATATGATAAAGTGATCTATGAAAGCCTGGATTACGGTATCAGTTGGACCCGTACAGAAGCAACAATGCCGGGTTCTGATTTTGTTTATGACCCAATAATTGCGGATAAAGCCTATTCTTTTGAAACACAAGTAGTGGGGAAATATTTTGTGACAAATGATGATGGTCTAACCTGGCAAGGATTTTCACCCCCTCATCAATTTTTTGGCCGGTTTCTTGTTCGCGTTATCGACGGGAAAAGCCAATTGGTTAATATTGTGATCGATGACGAGTCAATAAAAGTTTACACTTCTCAGGATGATGGATTAAATTGGCAATTCGAATTCGAAATAGGTGAACGGGATTCATATTATCCCATGGATATCCTGGAAGCTTCCGATGTGTTAATGACCGTTGTTAGCATTGAAGATGTCTGTGATACAGGGTCGCCTTCAATAAAGTATCAGGTGGATTTTAATGGGGACTGGAAAGAGTTGCCAAAACTACGAACCCGACAGGACCCTAATAGGATACAACTGTCTTCCCATGGTACCAGTTTCAGAGTATTTGTTCCTACATACGATAGTTCAATTTACTATATTGACTTTTCGGACAAGGAGCTGATGCACAATTACCTGCCTTTGATCCTGAAAAGGTGAGCCTGAAAAACATGAGCTCCTCACAACATGAGCCTGAAAAACCTTGACAAAACCGCGGGGGAGTTGTTATACTCATTCACCGCGTCTCAAGTAAGAAGAGGCGCTTAATTACGTAAGTTGGAAGGGTAGTGCCATGAACCATGCAGAATTATTGAAGTCTGTGCAAGCAGAAAAGAACGTAAACATTCCTGACCTGTTCCCTGGGGACAATGTCAGCGTGCATATGAAGATTAAAGAAGGCGACCGCGAGCGCATCCAGGAATTCAAGGGCGTGGTTTTATACGTGCGCGGCAACGGCAACGATGCCACTTTCACCGTCCGCCGTGTTGCCAGCAATGGTATCGGCGTCGAGCGCACCTTCCTGTTCACCAGCCCCCGCATTGCCAAGGTTGTGGTGGAACGCCATAACAAGGTCCGCCGCGCGCGTCTGTATTTTCTGCGCGAACGCACCGGCAAGAGCGCACGCCTGAAACAACGTTTTTAGTCTGCAAACGGAGAACAAGCGTTCTCTGTATCCCGAAAAGCCTGCTTTGTTTTCAAGACGGGCTTTTTGTTTTAAGTTGAATTGAGGTGAGATGCGAAAAATGATGATCGGAGTGACAGCCTGGAGGGAGGAGCCAAAAGAGGGCGCACCTTATTTTTTGACCAAAGAGAAGGACGTGGAAGCGGTGATTGGGGCAGGAGCGCTGCCTGTCTTGCTGCCTGCGGGTATTTCGTTGGAAGACATCCCGGCGCTAGCCTGCGGTTTCGACGGCTTTGTTTTCACCGGAGGCGGAGACCTGGACCCGAGTCTCTTTGGTGAGGAAAACCATGAAAAGATCGACGGGGTAAATCCGCAGCGCGACGCTTTTGAACTGGCGCTGATGCGCGAGGTGCTGGCGCGCGATCTGCCGCTGCTGGCGATCTGCCGGGGGATGCAGACCCTGAATGTGGCATGCGGAGGGAATTTGTTCCTGGATATCGCCAGCCAGCTCCCGCAGGCGGGCAAGCATGACTGGTGGACCAATTGTGAGCGCGACAAGCTGGTTCACAGGGTGAAGATTGAGCCGCGGAGCAAACTTGCTGAGATCCTGATGGTGAATGAGGCACAAACCAACAGCCTGCACCATCAGGCGGTCAAGGAACCTGGAGAGGGTCTTCGTGTAGCTGCCTGGGCGGAGGATGGGGTGATCGAGGCGATCGAGCACACTGAAAAGCGCTTTGCGATCGGCGTGCAGTGGCATCCGGAGTGGCTTCAGGGTCAGAAACCGATGCGGGTTTTGTATCGGGCCTTTGTTAAGGCCTGTCAGGAAGATCATGCGCGTAGATGTGGATGAGCTGACCTTGCGTTCAGCGCTATCCGAGGACGCGGAAATTCTGACCGAATGGTGGAACGACGGCGCCGTTATGGCGCATGCCGGTTTCCCTTTGGGTTTGAGGACAACCCTGGAGCGTACAAGAGAGAGTATTGAACTGAATAATGCCCGTTCGCAACTGCTGATGATCGAATGGATGGGTCAGCCGATCGGCGAGTGTAATTATCGCATCAGGGAGGGGTATGCGGAGATCGGCATCAAAATTTGTCGGGCAGAATTCCAAAATCAGGGGATCGGAAAGAAAGTTTTGCGAACATTGATCAGGACTTTATTTGAAATGCGCGATGACGATGGGGAGTTTTTGATTGAAAAGATCGTTCTCGATACCAATCTGAAGAACACCCGCGCGCAACACGTGTATGAGCAGCTGGGGTTTCGGAAATTGGGCGTGAATGTCGATTCCTGGCAAGATCAATCGGGCCAGTGGCAGACGACGGTTGATTATGAGCTGGAACGAGCGTCATACGCGACAAGGTTTCAGGTCACAATGCTATAATTAGCTCGTGAAAACGATCTCTGCTGATTCGCCGATTGGAATTTACGACTCCGGGGTAGGGGGATTGACGGTTTGGCGGGCGGTGCGTGAGCTGCTGCCGGCTGAAAATCTGATTTATTTTGCCGATCAGGCAAAGGTTCCCTACGGCAGCCGACCTTTGGATGAGGTGCGCGAACTGGCGGTGGCAGCCTGTGAATTTTTGATGGGGCAGGGGTGTAAGCTGGTCGTAATTGCCTGTAATACTGCCTCGGCCGCAGCATTGAAATATGTCCGGGAATTGTGGCCGGATTATCCTTTTGTCGGGATGGAACCGGCTGTCAAACCTGCCGCCGAGCAAACGTTGAGCGGCAAGGTTGGGGTGTTGGCGACGCCTTCGACCTTTCATGGGCCGCTATATGCCTCGGTGGTCGAACGCTTTGCCCATGATGTGCAGCTCTATCAGGCGACTTGTCCGGGCCTTGTGCAGCAGATCGAAAAAGGATCGTTGGACGCCCCGGAAACAAGGCGAATTCTTGAGGCGGCGGTGTTGCCGATGCTTGAGGAGGGCGTCGACACGCTGGTGATGGGTTGTACGCACTTCCCCTTTGTCATTCCGCTGATCAGACAGATCGCGGGATATGCGGTCAGGGTGATCGATCCTGCACCTGCTGTTGCCCGGCAGGTGCGACGCGTGTTGGAGAGCAGGGATTTGCTTTTTGAGGGTGAAGGCTTGGGGAAAAGCTTGTTTTATACCAGCGGAGCGCCGAAGAAGCTGGAGGCCTTGCTGCCAAAACTGATCGATAGGGAAGATGAGGTGTTTCGTAATAATGACGCTGGCGTAGCCTTTGCGATATAGAATCCAGGGCTCGCGCGCCCCTCATCCGCCCTTTGGGCACCTTCCCCCGAGAGGGGAAGGCTTTTGGCAGCACCAATTCCTCACGTTTCTAGGATAGTCAGTTCGCTCTGCGTACACCTACTCAGTTGCCCCTCATCCGGCCTTCGGCCACCTTCTCCCGGGTGGAGAAGGCTTAACTGACAGCCCTTCGGCACCCTCTCCTGCTGAGAGGGCAGGCCTTACCCCGAGAAATTGAAGGCTAAATAAATCAGCATTAATTATCCTTATCTTAAAACGGAAATAATATATTGACAGACGAAAAAATCTTGCTATAATACGGTAAATTCAATTGATGTGAGGTGTGTATGGATATTAAACTCAAAACCGTTATTGTTCAGATTGGTGTCGTGATCATGGCGCTATGTACGGTCGGCGGAATGTTGGTGCTGCACGCAATTTCCTATGACTTTGTCAGAGAATACCCGGAACTGGCGCATATGCGCGTGCCGGTGCTTTCGTTTGGCATTCTCTTCTTAATCTTCGTGCTGATGATCCTGGTGATCGCCTTCCTGTTTTTGCAAAGGATCCGAGGCGGGAATGTTTTTGAGACGAAGTCGGTAAAAAACCTTCAGGCGATGGGTTGGATCACGCTGGCGACGATCTTGCCCCTGATCGCGCTTTATCTCTATACGGAAAGAAATGTGGCCGGTTCGATCACCAATCTCTATGTCATTGTTGCTGTATTGATGATGGCGGTCATGGCGGTGTTTTTCTTTTTGATCGCCAGCTTGTTTGAGCAGGCTGTGCGTTATAAAGAAGAAAATGACCTGACGGTGTGAGGCTGCGATGACGATCATTATTAATTTGGATGTCGAAATGGCGAAGCAAAAAATGAGCCTGACCGAGCTCTCGGAGCAGGTCGGCATTACGATGAGCAACCTCTCCAACCTGAAGACTGGCAAGGCCAAAGCGATCCGCTTCAGCACGCTGGAAGCGATCTGCAAGGCGCTGAAATGCCAGCCAGGTGATATTCTCGAGTTTCGGGAAGATAAGATGGGCTAAAATGATCAGGAAAGGATGGTGAATGATGATCGAATCAATCAAACACAGAAGAAGTATTCGCAAGTATTTGCCCACCCCCGTGGAGGAAGAAAAGCTGCAAACAGTTCTCGAGGCTGCCAGACTGGCGCCTTCGGGGAACAATAAACAGCCCTGGGCGTTTATCATCGTGAAAGAAGAAGCGAGGCGCCTTGCGCTGGCAAAGGCGACACGTGAGCAGATGTGGATCGCGGAAGCCCCGATCGTGATCGTGGCGGTGGCGGATGTGGAAGCCCGAGGTGTGGACGTTGAGGGATTGGTTTTGGACGAGCACAGCCCGCTCTGGGAGCTGAAACGCGTGATCCGGGATACAGCCATTGCGATCGGCTACCTTTTGCTTGAGGCAGATCATCAAGGTCTGGGCACCTGCTGGTGCGGGGCTTTTGAGCAGGACGATATCAGACCTTTGTTGGGCATCCCGGAAGATAAGTTCGTGCTGGCGGTCATTCCGCTGGGTTACGCGGATCAGGAACCGCCTGCCAGACCGCGCAGGGGTTTGGATGAGATCGTTCGTTACGAACGTTGGTAGGGTTCAGGTGTAGGTTGCGATTGAAAAATAGTTTACTCGACAAACTTTTTTCAATCCAACAATTTCGCGGATAACAAGGAATATACCTTAATGTTAAATGTGGAAACGTCGGATTGAATGAATGGCGCTTTAGGCCATTCATTCAATCGCGACCTACTCAAAAAAACAACTAAAATTTAGCTGGGAAGCTGTGGGTTATGAGAATAATTCATCAATGCCATGGCAAGGCCGGCTTGCCAGGTGATGATCTGGACCTGGTTTGTGTTGAGCGCTTCTGAAAGCTCTTCAGCGGTTAAAAAGTGAAGTTCCTGTTCTTCGAGATCGTCAGACTGGCGAAATTGCTGTGAGGGGCGGGCGTTTCGGGCGAGGAAATAGTGCCCGCGGCCGTTGCCGCGGTTGGCATCGGTCATGAAGCTGCCCAGAGCAAGCCACTCATCCGCCTCGTAGCCCGTTTCTTCCAGCAATTCGCGTTTTGCCGCTTCGAGCGGGTCTTCCCCTTCCATTAAATAGCCGCCAACGGGAGCCAGCGTGGTGCCCTCGGCGGCGTATTTGGTCTGCCTGAAGACCAGAAAGCGCCCCTCCTGATCAAGGGCGCTGACGATCACAAAATCGGGCGTATCGATCCAGAGCCAGTCGTGGATTGTCCTCCCATCGGGTAATTCAATCTCGTGGGATTCGAGGCTGAGCCAGGGCTGCTGCTGATAGACCAGCTTTTTGGATAGTGTTTTCCAGGTTTGCATATTCACCTCAGATCCGCGTAAGACAAATTGAGGTCAGCGGGCTCAACTTTGAGACCTCTGAAGTTTTCAAAGCTTAGATCCCTGAATTGATTGCCAGTATTTTGGTTAAAGGCATTCAGAAGGGCGAAATAGCTTTGGTTGATGCGCTGCTCCCAGTCCATGCCCAGTTTATCGGCGGCAAGGCGCAGCTCTTCGGCGCTGTTGCCTTCCAGTTCGATGAAAAGCCCGAAGGGGGTTTCATCCACAGAGAGGGTAACGCCTTCCAAAAGGTAGTTGGCACGGTATTTTTCGTAGATCATGGAAACTTCATAGCCGAGGGCTTCCAGCAGACGCTTGGCGGCATCGTGATCGGCCACCACGGTCTCAATTTCCTGGCGCAGGAGGACGTCGTTTTCCAAAACGCCGGGCCCCTTGAAGGTGAGAATGGCATTATGATCCCGGCGAAGGCGCAAAACCTGATGGGCCGCAAAAAGACGCCGGTCGGGTTGGTCGAAACGCTGATTGAGTTCGAAAACGCGCTCCTGTGTGCAGGGCAGGCCGAGCGATTCGATCCTGTGCATCAGGGCGGAATGATCGGACAAGATAAATTTAACTTCAATTTCCAGATCCATCGGTGGACTCCCATTTTTGTTTTTGGATGGTGTAGTAGAGCAATAAGACAACGATCAACACATGCAAGCCAAGGGTAAAAAAGGGCGGCTGTAAGCGTTGGTCGGCATGCCAGAGAAAGAAATAATCGTACCAGTAGGCTGCGATGTTGATCCCAATAGCCAGCCAGGCAAACCAAAGCCGGAATTTTTTCAATTTTTGGCCAAAGCTAATAAAAGCAAGGCCGTGGGAAATGAGTTTTATTAGGGCTGTCAGCAGCAGCCAGGTGATCAGTCGGGGATTGATCTCCAGTTCCTGAAAGAAAGGCTTTTGCTGCAGGATGGTGGCAGCCTGAAAGATGGCGAGGAGGATGTTGATCGCAAAAACAACGCGCAGGAAAGAATGAATGAGGACGTAAAGCGATCGGGATCTGTTTTTGTCGGATTTATTTGTTTGCATAAACAGAAAGGCTTTCGTCGTAATCGCTCAGGTAACCAAGTTGGGCCAGGGCCTGCCTGAGCGCGGGGATGCCGACTGGTTTGACGGCGACGGTGGTGGGCCCGAAGGCCTCGCCCAGATATCGCCCGGCCGGGCTGGCGCGCAATGCCTGCAGGATATCCGGACTGGCAAGACGCAGCACGACAACTTCTTCCAGGCTGGCTTGTTGGCCCTCTTCCTGCCAGCGCAGAAGCGCTTCGTATAGGTTTGGGGGCAAGCCGCTTTGGGAGTGTTTGCGCAAAAGCGCGATGAGATGTTTGGGGAGCAAGCCTTGTTCCTCAGCTCGTTTCAGGGATGCGGGCGTGAGCTCGTAGTGGTAACTTCCATTTTTAAAGCTTAGCCATTGGCAAAAACGGGTGATCTGGTAGCGCAAGATCATGGGTGACCGATTGGTCATAACGATTTTCCCCGTTGATTGGACGAGCAGGAATTTTTCCTCTTCAAACAAAATCGGGAATTGCTCGCTCAGGGTTGGGTTTGGGAAGCGTTGAAAATAAATTTTGCTCGCATCCTCCGGCAGGCTGGTGATTGCTGCCAGGCCGAGTAGGGGGAAGATCGTGACAACCAGAAAGCGAATCAAAGCGCCTTCAACCCTGGGCCAGCTCTCCAGCCCATCGGGTTGAGCTTCGGGTGAGTCAGTCGAACGGATCTTCCAGGTGTAGAATTGTTCCTGGCTGCGCAGGAATTCCGGGTTTCGCTCGTGGAGTTTTTCGATCAGTTCGTCGAGACTATACCATTGTTTGGTCGAGAGGGCCTCGATGAGATTCAGCAGCGTTTGGCGGGCAGTGGCCAAATTCATGGGTCGATCGCTTTCGACCGATAATTCGGGTATAAAATCGAATTCGTTAAAGTGTTCCGCGTTGACCCACTGCTTTTGCAGCCAGCCCAGCGCCTGCGAGCGGGACATTTCCAAAAAAGTGCGCGCCAGGTCATTGGGCTCGGAATTTGCGTCCAGCAAACCAAGCGCGCGAATCAGTTTTTCGATCAGGCGCCAGTGTTCGGCGCTGTCGTTCAGTTTCAACAGGTGAGAAGCGCGGTTCTCGAAGCGCGCAGCAGCCAGGTATGTGCAGATATCGTTGAGGATGGTTGTTGCGGCTTTTGGTTCCGGCAGGATCAGGCGTTGGGACTGCAGATCCAGCCCGGTCGGGAGAGACACATCCGGTTCGGGCAAGAAAGGACAGAATTCGTCGGGGAGATAGGCCTTTTCCTGCAGGTCTTCGCCTTCGTGCAGAAAATCGCGCCCGATCAGGCCTCGAACCCAGAGCTCTTCGCTGATCGAGACGGGGAAAGCCCAGGGTTGTTCTTTTTTTCGTCGGGCTGGCCCCATCGCCCGAATTTCGCCATAGCGCATGCTGAACACGATCCAGGAGAGCCGGTTGGCGTTGGCCTTCAGGTCAGACAAGGCGGATTGGGTGGGTTGAGAAAGGGCATCAAAAACGGTTTGGAAGCGCCGCGGATCGCTCATTTCAAGCTCGAGGGTAAGGCGCAGGCCTTCTTTGGAGTTGTCGGCTGGATCGAGCCCCCAAAAGCGGGCGATCTGCTGCAGTTGATCAAGGTCAAAAGCGCGTAAACTGGATGCAAGTCCTGGCATGATGCGTTTAGTTTACTCGATTTTCAGGGCTCGCACTCCTTCGATCTTAGAGATTTCTTCAATCAGACGTTCGAGCTTCTCGCTGTTTTTGAAGCGAGCGGTGAGTTCGAGGCGCAGGCGTTTGCTTTTGATGTTTTTTTGAACGGAAAAGGCCATCACTTTATCGGTCAGCTTGTAAATGGTTTCACGCAGGTCGCGGAGGACGCTTTTGCGATCCTGCAGATCAATGACAATATTGCGGATCACGTTGACGCGGACGTAATTTTTTTCAATCACATTGAGGGCCGCCAGCACGATGAGCATGATGATGGTGGTGATGATGGCGATCCAGTAATAACCGGCGCCGATGACCAGACCGACAATCGCCATGGTCCAGAGTGTTGTGGCAGTGGTCAGGCCTTTGACGTTGAAACCGAAACGCAAAATAGCGCCAGCGCCCAAAAAGCCAATGCCGGAAATCACCTGGGCGGCGATGCGGCCAGGATCGGTTTGGGAAACCACCCCAATATTAATAGAAAGGATCATGGCCAGACAAGCGCCAATGACGAGGATCATGTGGGTGCGCAGGCCGGCGGGTTGATTATCGCGTTCGCGTTCGAATCCGATCACACCACCGAGCACCATGGATAACGCGATGCGCAGGAGAATGTCGGGAATGGGAATAGTGGTCATGTTAAGCCTTCTTTTCGTTCGTTGGCCTTACATTTTACCACAAAGGTTAAGAGGAGATTAACAAAATACAAAGTGTGCCAGGGTATTGGTATCCAATGAAAGATAGACCAACGAGGACTGTGACAAAAAATGATAAAACCGCTGATGAGAAGCCCAGGAATTTGTTTTGCGCAGGCAGTATCTATGTTGGTTCATTATATTTAGAATTTGGTGAATTGTTTGTATGAGAAAGTGTCTTTTTCCCCTCACACTGGGATCCAGGGTCAGTCAGTCCTCCCTGCGGGCAACCACTCATCTTGGGAAAGCACCAAGGGCAGTTGAAAGGCTTTCCCCTCATCCGGCCTTCGGCCACCCTCTCCTGTTGAAAGGGCAGACTTTCTTCCGGGACCCCCTGGCAAAGCATCACAGGTAGGTGAAAAGGCTTTCCCTGATTCGCCCTGCGGGCACCCTCTCCTGCTGAGAGGGCAGGTCTTCTCCCAAAGTGAGAAGGCTTAATTAATGGGGCTCGCTTGTAGTCAGGCAAACACGAGCTAAACGAATTTCATGCTGATAACTTCTGGCAAACAAGGTTTGAGACGCAAAATACGTGAAGATAAAATAATAAGCCGGATTGGGTTACCTGTTGAGACAGGCAGCACAATCCGGCACATGGCTTACAAGGCTTGCGGGCGTTAAATCACGGAATCGCGGGCAGGGCGTCCTCGTCGGCGCAAATTACGCCCACCAGTCCACGGCCGGTATGGGCGCCCAGGGCGGTGCCAAGTTTGGCAACTGGCAGCCAGGTGACTTGGAAAATGTTATCCATGGCTTTTTTAAGGATTTCCCCGCCTTCGGGATTGGCGGCAGTGCAGATCTGGGCAAGCAGGCGGCTGCCAGCGGCATGGTTGCGCAAAACCAGTTCGACAATGCCGTCAATGGCTTTCTGGAAGGAACGGCGTTTGACCTTATCGTAATATTTTCCGTCTTCTTTGCTGACCTCGATAACGGGTTTGATGCCAAGCAGGGAGGCGAGCAGACCGCGCAGATGACTGATGCGGCCGCCGGCGATCAGATACTTGAGATCGGGCAGGGTGAACTGAGTGTATACGGCCTTTTGCATCTGATCGAGTTTGGTGATGATCTCATCCATCGAACGGTTGGCCTCCCGCATTTTGGCGGCGGCTAAAACGTACCAGGCTTCTCCGGCGGATAGCGTCAGGGTGTCGATAAAGTGAATCCGCGCGTTCTTGATCAGCTCAGCGGCTTGTCTGGCAACGTTGCAGGTGCCGCTCAGACCGGATGAGATATGAATGGAAAGGATCTCGTCGTCCTCTTCGGCCAGTTTTTCGTAAACTTCCACAAAAGCTCCAATCGACGGGGTGGAGGTGATCGGCATGGTTGGACTGGCATCCATCATGTCATAAAATTTGACCGGGTCAATATCAACCCCAGCCTGGTATGAGACCCCGTCCACCTCAACCTTGAGAGGGACCATATGTACCCCGAGTTGCTGGCATTCCTCAAAGGAGAGATCCGCACCGCTGTCTGTTACGATTTTCATTTTAACCTCGTATTTTAAAGAATTGAAGCTTCGCTTAGTTGCTTTTAAATAAACAAATAGCTGCCAAACCTTTCAAATTTTACTATAGACAAGGGCAATTTAGGATTTGTATATATTATTGGTGACAAACGTCAACTTTAGAATGATGATGTTCAATATTTCGGAAAATGTTAAAGGATGCAAAGGCTGGGTTAAGATTGGCAGTAAAGGTTGAAAAGGGAGCCAAAAACCGCTTGTTTATGTTACTATTATTGAACGTTAACAATTAAATCCGACTAAATATGGAGGAATATCAATGAGAACAAAACTCAAAGTCTTTTATATCCTGATGGCGCTTGCGCTTGCCATTGGCCTGTTGGGGATGCAGCCCGTGCAGCCGGTCGAGGCGGGTACGCAAGCCCTGAGAATCAGCCAGGCTTATGGCGGCGGTGGAAACAGCGGCGCAACTTATACCCACGACTTCATTGAGCTATTCAACTCAACCAATGCAGCCGTCAACCTGCAAGGCTGGAGCGTTCAGTATGCTTCCGCAACAGGAACCAGCTGGCAGGTTACAGAATTGACTGGAAGCATTCCCGCGAACAGTTATTATCTGATCCAGGAAGCTCAAGGCAATGGTGGAACAACGCCTTTGCCCACACCTGATGCAACAGGAACAATTCCAATGGGTGGAACTAATTTCAAAGTTGCGCTGGTGAGCTCGACGACTCCCTTGACCGGCGCTTGCCCGACCGAAGGCGTTGTTGATTTTATTGGTACTGCTACAGCTAATTGTTATGAAGGAACCACCCCTGCTCCCGCAGCTTCAAATATAACTTCGGTTCAAAGAAAATCAAACGGTTGTCAGGATACGGATCAAAACGGTGATGACTTTACAGCAGCCGCTCCGATTCCACGCAACACTACCTCTCCGACCCATGCCTGCAGCCCAGTTTCTCACCCGGAACGATTTATCATTTCCGAATATGTTGAAGGTTCAAGCAGCAACAAAGCCATTGAGCTTTACAACGGTACTGGTGTTGCCATTGATCTTCAGAACTACCGAATGGAATTGTTTGCCAACGGCAGCACAACTCCCACGAACCCTCTTACATGGGCTACCGAAACTATTCTCGCGGCTGGGGATACCTATGTGATCGTTAATAACAGCGCGAGCGATGCGTTAAAAGCCTATTCTGATCTTCTCCACGGCATTACAAACTTTAATGGCGATGATGCCTTAGTCCTTTATCGGATCACACCTGAAGGAAATGTGGTTCAGGATTCCTTTGGTCAACGCGGCGTAGATCCAGGAAGCGGTTGGGGTGAGGGTGAGACCTCTACCGTAGATCACACCCTGGTACGAAAGGCAACAGTTTGTCAGGGAGACCTTCTTCCTGATGATGCCTTTGAACCGGCAACAGAATATAATGGATTCACGGTAAATACCTTTACAAATCTTGGCAGTCATACCATGAATTGCGGCGGCGCGGATCTGCCCCCGACGGTTGTCAGCACCATTCCCGCTAATAACGCCACCAATGTTGCCCCGGACAGCAATATCTCCATTACCTTCTCCGAGCCGGTGACTGTGACAGGCGAGTGGTTTACGATCTCCTGCGTGAATTCTGGTACCCATACCGCGACCGTGACGGATAATGATCCGACCTTTGTGCTCGATCCGGAAACCAACTTCGCAAGCTCTGAGGTTTGTACGGTCACGGTTTTGGCGGCCAATGTTACCGATGATGACGAGGATGATGCCGTTGCGGATCACATGCTGGAAAACTATGTCTTTAGTTTCACCACGGCTGCAGGCTGCGGTGATCCTTTCACCCCAATTTATAACATTCAGGGCAGCGGCGCCGCTTCACCAATGGTGGGCCAGACCGTTACCACCGAAGGTGTTGTGACTGGTGACTTCCAGGAAGGCGGCAAGAAGGGCTTCTTCATCCAGGATGTTGCTGGTGATGGTAACGATGCTACTTCTGACGGCATTTTCGTCTACTATCCCAATGGTCCTGAAGTGAATGTCGGTGACAAACTGCGCATTACAGGGCGCATCAGCGAGTATTACGAACTGACCCAAATGAATGGTTCGGCCCTGCAGGTCTGCTCGAGCGGAAATACGATCGATCCTGTTGTTTTAACGCTGCCGTTCAACTCGAAAAACCACGAACATCTTGAAGGCATGCTGGTCACCTTCCCGCAGCCTCTGGTGATCTCAGAATACTTCAACTTTGACCGCTATGGCGAACTCCTGCTGACAAGCACGCGCCATACCACCCCAACCGCTTACCTTGAACCCGGGCCGGACGCCGTTGCTGCTCAGGCAGCGCATTTGCTCGACAGCATTGCCGTGGATGATGGCTCAAGCTTCCAGAATCCGAGCTATTTGCGCCATCCCGATGGGTCAGCTTTCTCATTGGAACACTATTTCCGCGGCGGCGATACCATTCAGGGTCTGACCGGCGTGTTGGACTATAACTTCAACGAATACAAGGTGCAGCCGGTTGGCACAGCTACCTATAGCGCGGTAAACCTGCGTACCGAGGCCCCGGAACTGGTGCCTGGTGAGATTCGCGTTGCCAGCCTGAACGTTTTGAACTATTTCGTGACCATTGATACCGGCGCCAAGATTTGTGGGCCTTCCGGAAACATGGAATGCCGCGGCGCTGATGACGCCACCGAACTTCAACGCCAGACCGCCAAGGTCGTCAACGCCATTGTTGGCATGGACGCTGATATCGTTGGTTTGATCGAGATCGAAAACGAACACCCTGGTCAGACAGCGGATCAACCCGTGGCCACCATCGTGGCGGCCCTGAACCAGGCTGTTGGCCCCGAAACCTATGCCTATATCGCTACTGGCCCGATCGGCACAGACGCGATCAAACAGGCCATCCTCTACAAGCCCGCAAAGGTCGAACCAGTGGGAACGTTTGCCATTTTGGATGCCAGCGTGGATCCCGATTTTGACACCACCCGCAACCGCCCTGCTTTGGCAATGACCTTCCGCGACAAGATCACAGGCGAGATCTTCACGGTCTCTGTCAATCACCTGAAATCGAAGGGTTCTGCCTGTGATGGTGACCCCGATCTGGGCGATGGCGCCGGCAACTGTAACCTGACCCGTTACAGAGCAGCCAAGGCTTTGGTGAAATGGCTTGAAAATGACCCGACCGATACCGGCTCCGATATGTACGTGATTATCGGAGACCTGAACTCCTACGCGATGGAAGACCCGATCGACGCACTCAAATTGGGCGCTGATCAGCTTCCTGATACCGCTGATGACCTTTATAACCTGGTGGATCGATTCAATGAGAACCTTGCTTATGGTTACGTCTATGGCGGACAAACCGGTTATCTGGATCACGCTCTGGCGAATCGCAAGCTGGCTTCCTATGTTTTGGACGCGGACTTCTGGCATATCAATGCCGATGAGGCTGACGTCTTTGACTATGACATGACCTTTAAACCAGATCCGGTTGATGCCATGTTCGACGCGACCACTCCGTATCGCTCTTCCGACCATGATCCGGTTTTGATCAGCCTCTTGCTCAACCATGAGCCGACTGCTATGGATGATACATATTCAACCAACCAGGGTGTCGCTTTGGATATTCCTGCACCAGGTGTTTTGGCAAATGATACTGATCCGAACATCTATGACAATATTACAGCTTCATTGGTGACCGGTAGCGGTCCTGCCAATGGAACGCTTGAATTCAACGAAGATGGCAGCTTCGTTTATACGCCTAACCCTGAGTTTTCCGGCACTGACAGCTTCCAGTACACCATGCATGCGACGCCTGGATTAATGGCGGAATATAGCGACATTGCAACGGTGACGATAACCGTAATCGATACCACCGCCCCCGAAATTGTAAGTGTTACCGCGATAGGCGCGGAAGGGTTTGCAGATGTGCTGGCAGATAATGGTGTGATCACAGTTGATCAAGGCTACACGGTTGCCCGTACCGAAATAGTATTAAATGAAGCCGTGACGGTTGAAGCAGGTACCGTGGTTAGCGTAGGTGGACAGCCCTATGGCACTATCACTGCGGAAGGCAATAAGCTGATTGTTACACCTTATCCGGGCAACGAAACAGCTTCTCAAATTGGTACGTTCGTATTTAGTGTTCCTGACGGATCAGTGACAGATCTGGCTGGCAATGCCTTGGTTGAGCTGAGTGTCACCCTGGTCGTGAACAATGTTGCTCCAGTTGCCGTTAATGATGCTTACACTGTTGCTGAAGATGGTACTCTGACCGTTGAGGCTCGTGGTATTTTGATCAACGATACCGACTATAATCCAAACAATCTGACAGCGATTAAGTTAAGCGATCCTGCCAATGGCACATTGACCCTGAATGCTGATGGATCCTTCGTCTATTCTCCGACTACCAACTTCAATGGCACGGATAGCTTCACCTACAAAGCCAATGATGGCGAACTGGACAGCAATGTGGCGACGGTGACGATCACTGTTACCCCAGTCAATGATATGCCTGCGGCAGAAGACATTGAAGTCACAACATCAGAAGATACCGCGATTAACATTACCCTCTTGGGTAGTGATGTTGACGGCAATACGCTGACCTACGAAATTGTTGCTGAGCCTACAAACGGCACCATCACAGTTGTAGGCAATGTTGCCACCTACACTCCCAACCAGAATTACAACGGAACGGACAGCTTCACCTACAAAGCCAATGATGGCGAACTGGATAGTAATGTGGCGACGGTGACGATCACTGTTACCCCAGTCAATGACGCGCCAGTGTTGGATGAAATCGCTGATGTGACAATTCCTGAGAGACAGTTGTTCACTTTCACAGCAACTGCGACCGATGTTGATGACACTGAGCTGACCTTCAGCCTTATTACTCCTCCTGAAGGAGCCGCGATTGACCCCGAAACAGGTGAATTCACCTGGACACCCACTCACGAACAAGTTGGCGCACATGAGATTACCTTGTGTGTAAGCGATGGTGAACTTGAGGCTTGCCAGAACTTCACGATCACTGTATTTCCTGTAAATACAGCACCGGTTGCTGTGGAAGATGAATATACGCTCAATCAGGACGAAACATTCAATGTTGAGGCTCCTGGCGTACTTGAAAATGACAGCGATCCCGAGAATGACGCGCTGACCGCAGTATTGGTTGTATCCACACAGCATGGCACGCTCACTTTGAACGCCGACGGCAGCTTGACATATATTCCCGACGCTGGCTTCTATGGTGAAGATAGCTTCACTTATAAAGCTTTTGATGGTGAATATTACAGCGATGAAGTCACCGTTACCTTGACCATTGTCAGGAGACCGGTTTGGAATATATACTTACCAATCATCATGAAGTGAGGCTCATGAATCTTAACTGAAACCATGAATGGTTAAAGATGGAGCTGGCAAAACCGCCGAGGTTTTGCCAGCCTTTTTTAAACTTGAGTTGGTAGAGGTCACGAAGTGTAAAAAAACAGGTGGGTTTCTTGAATCTTGTTTTCCTGAATCTGTTAAAATTTTGTAATTATCTGTTAAAATAGAAGCATGGTCTGATCATGCGCGCGATAACACCAACCCTTTCTTCACTCTTAGAAGAACACGTTGGAAAGAACGTGGTAAGGAAGGTCGCGCCAATTTTTATCCCCACTTACACCGATCTGGTACGCGAAGTAGCCGAACTCTCTTATCGCAACAAAGATCACCTCTTTTTTTATCGCGGGCAGGATTCTGATTATCTTAATAAGGCTGGCAGCAGCACCTTTTACCCAAGCATTTACCGCAGCGATTTTTTGACCTCTCAGGAGATCCGGGCGCGTTTTGAGATGCTGGAACTGGCGGAACACTATCTGGCGGATGCCTTCGAACAGGAAGATCTGGAGGGCAGGCAGGACGTGCGCCGCAAGTGTTACATCGCCTGGAGCATCCTGCAGCACTACGGCGTCTGCGAGACACCTGTGCTCGACATGACTCACTCACTGCGCGTAGCCGCGACCTTCGCCCAGTTGAACAATCCCCATGAGAGTGGGGTGATCGCCATCTTTGGCATGCCCTATATGACCAATCGGATCACCTATAACAGCGAGCATGACCTGGTGATCGTGCGATTGCTTTCAATCTGCCCTCCGCTGGCGCTGCGGCCTTATTTTCAGGAAGGTTATCTGGCGGGCACGCTCGACATCACCCGAGACTATCTGAACAAATCTGAGTTGGATTTCAATAATCGCCTGGTGGCGAAGTTTTCGATCCCCAATGAAAAATCCTTCTGGGGCAGTAATTTTGAAGGAATCCCGGAAGACCTGCTCTTCCCACGCGATGACCGCATGGCGAAGATCTGCGAGGCGGTCAAACGTCAGGTCGTGGTTGATATGAAATCGGTGTTTATCTCTTAGGAGTTTTAGAAGAATAATAGAATATTCTGAAATTAATCAGTGTCAATTTTGGTTAATTTTGGAGTAACTACCATCAAACTTTCATTCCACAAAGCATACTGGGCTTGCTTTGCGGTAAAATCACTCAATACCAAAGAAAACAGGAAGGATGTAATAAAAAATGGTCACTGAACTTCGCCCTACACCATCCGTGAAAGAGAAGTTTTGTCGGGTAAGCTCAACTTTCCTTCTCAACCTGGTCTTTTTATCGCTGCTGGGCCTGATGATCCACACTCCGGCCTGGCTGCGGGTGAGTGCCTTGCAAAATGCGCAGTTACAGGAGTATGCCGGGGAGAATGGCCCAGCCTTTCTGATCGCTTTCTTTTTGATCGGGCTGGTGGGTCTGACCCTGAGCCTGTTGTGGAAGCCAAGCAACAGAGCAGCGACGATCATCCTGTGCCTGATCAACATCATCGTGATCGCGCTTTGCGCTTTGATCCTTTTGGGATTGATCAGCTCGTTTTCTGGCAGCGCTTTGGCTGTTTTGAGAATTATCCAGATGATCTTTGTTTTGGCTGTTGGGTCTTTGAATATCGGAACCTTGATCTACCTTGATATTCTCGGCGCGATCACAGGTGGAGAAAGAAAATAAAAAGCGACAATGTGCTTTCAGGATGAATAAGAAAAAAATTCTTCGCAACTCCGCGAAAGCGGTAATCATTCAAAATGGGAAACTGCTGGTCATCGAAAAGCAAGATGGACAGAACAGCTATTATGTTTTGCCTGGCGGTGGTCAGAAAAAGGATGAAAACCTGCATGAGGCACTGATCCGGGAAGTTGGCGAAGAGGTCGGCGCCAGAGTTGAGGTCGGGCGTCTGTTACATGTGCGTGAATATCTTTCGGAAGATCACTTCCCTCATCCTGATCTGGAGCTTAGGCAGGTGGAGTTTTTCTTTGAATGCAAATTGAGCGAGGACTATGAGCCGCAAAACGGTGTTCACCCGGACCAACGGCAGCAAGAGGTTCGGTGGGTAAAATTGGAGGAGCTTGATCGGATCAATTTTTACCCCGTTTGTCTTCAGGATCGTCTCAGGAATCGCGAAGGGAGCAATTTTCCCGTATATCTGGGAGAATGCAACTGAAAGACTGGCACCGGTCATTCTCAGCAGACACTCCAAAAGGTATAATTGAAAAAGATGGACGGGCCAAAGCCCAGCCGAAAGGATTAATTATGCGCCAGGGACTACTCAGCAACCAACAACTCCTATTCCTGCAGAAAGAAAAGCACAACCTTCAGGAAGCGCTTGCCACTTTGGGACAGTTTTCACTGCCTGAAGAGGACCTCAAAAAACTACGGGAAGCGATCGATCAGCTGGATGAGCTCTTTCTCATCGTGGCCGCCGGTGAGTTCAATGCCGGTAAAAGCGCGTTGATCAACGCGCTTTTGGGAGAAAGCGTGCTGCAGGAGGGCGTTACCCCCACCACTGCCCATGTGACCCTGCTGCGCTGGGGTGAGACCGCCACACATCAGGTTGTGGACGACGGCTTCGCAATCGTAACGCATCCACTACCTTTGCTAAAAGAGCTGAATATGGTCGATTCGCCGGGCACCAACGCGATCAACCGTCAACATGAACGCCTGACAAGCGATTATGTTCCTCGTTCCGATCTGGTTTTGTTCATCACTTCAGCAGACCGACCGCTGACCCAAAGCGAGCGCGTTTTTCTGGAAAAGATCCTGACCTGGGGCAAAAAGGTTAGCATTGTGATCAACAAATGCGATATTCTGGATGGTGAAGCGGCCCGTGCTCAGGTGCGGGAATTTGTTGAGAGCAACGCGACCGAGATCCTCGGTTATAAGCCGGAAGTATTTATGGTTTCGGCGCGCCTGGCGCAAAAAGCTCATCTGGCGGGGGACGCTGAAGAAGCCGCCCGATTGCGCGCGGAGAGCGGCATCGAAATATTGGAACACTATATTAATGAAACACTGGATGACAGCGCCAGACTGGAACTGAAACTGCGCAATCCACTTGGCGTGGCAAACAACCTGGAACGCGCTGCTTCGGAAGCGATCGATTTTCAGATCGCTGACATGCGGCAGGATGCCAGCCTGGCCAAAGACCTGGAGGCGTCAATTGATCAATACAGGCAGGAACTGGATGCAGAAATTCCGCCGCGCCTGGCTGAGATTGAGAACATTATGATCAACTTTGAGAATCGCGGGCAAAATTTCTTTGACCGCACGATGAAGCTGACCAATATCCTCGACCTGGCGAAGCCAGAAAAGATCAAAAGCCAGTTTCAGGCGGAAGTTCAGGCGGATGTTTCAGCGGAGATCGATCACAAAGTGCGCAATATGATCGACTGGATGGTCGATAAGGACCTCAACACCTGGTACAAGGTGGCGGGCGCGTTGGAAAGACGGCAGGCCCAGTCAGAAAAACTGAACCCTGCGTCCATGACGCCGCAGGCAAACCGACGGCAGGAACTGGTTGAGATGGTTGGAAGCACGATCCAGACGATCGTCAACCGCTATGACCGCGCTCAGGAAGCCCAGCAGCTGGCGGATTATGTGCAGGAATCCGTTGCTCAAACGGCGCTGTTTGGGATCGGCGCTCTGGGCGTGGGAGCGATGGTGGCGACCGTTTTGACGACCAAAGCGCTGGATGTGACCGGCATCGTCACCGCGGGAACGCTGGCGGTTTTGGGTTTGTTTGTGATCCCCTACAAGCGGAAGCAGGCCAAGGATGATTTTGCCGCCAAAATGGCGGAGATGCGGACGAATTTGCGCGCAACGCTCGAAAAAACCTTCCGACGTGAGTCGGATGGCGCCGTTGCTCGCCTGGATGAGAACATTTCGCCCTATGTGGACTACGTGAAAAAAGAGCAGACGCGCCTGGAGAGCAGCCGTTCGACCTTGCAGGAATTGAAGGAAAAACTTGTTGGTTTGGGTGAAGAGATCAGGCAGATCATCAAAGGATAGGTGAGCGAAGAATGACGGATGCTTGCGATCTGCCCCAACGGCTGAGCCGTGAAACGATCCTTGAGAGCGAATATTTAAATTTGCATATCGACCGCGTGCGCCAGCCGAATGGTTTTGTGATCGAACGCTTTCATTATGTGGAATATCCACGTCCGGCGGTTGGTGTGGTGGTGGAGGATGAGCTGGGACGGGTCGTTTTGGTGCGCGTGCCCCGATATACGATCAACAGTTGCACCTGGTCCGTTCCGGCAGGTGGCGTTGATGAGGGGGAAGATACCTTGCTTGCCGCTGAACGTGAGGCGCGTGAAGAAACGGGTTTTGAATCGAGCGAGCATCGTTTGATTTACAGCTATTATCCGCAGGCCGGCAGCAGCAACAAGCATTTTTTGGTCGTATTCTGCAAAGCAGGGGAGCAGACAGGGACTTTTGATCCGGATGAGATCAGTGAGGTAGGCTGGTTTACGCGGGACGAGATCGAAAGGATGATCGATCTTGGTGAGATCGAGGATGGGCTGGGATTAACCGCTTTGTTAATGTGGCTGCGGGAATCGAGCCGTTCATAGACGGGTGAATTGTTTGTTTATTTGACAAATGCGGGGGGAGGTTTTTTTGATACCAAGGGCGGGTATGGCAGCCATGCCGATCCGCTTATCATTAAAATTTTAAGGGTTCTCTTTTGTGCTCTGATAACATTACTCTCGCGTGACGACATGTCTTGAAGGGCATTGCCCCATCCCTTAAGATAAATCAAAGCCCTTTAATATGTAATTTCCCTGACCCTTTATACGCCTGATATTCCACTTAATTTACTACCTTAGTGATATACTTTTTCTCATTGTATCCAAGGAGGCTGGAATGAAAGTTATTATTGTTGGCGGTGTTGCTGGCGGCGCGAGTACGGCCGCGAGGTTGCGTCGTGTGGCCGAAGATGCCGAAATCATCATGTTTGAACAGGGGCCCTATGTCTCTTTTGCCAATTGCGGTTTACCGTATTATTTGAGCGGCACGATCAAAGAGCGCGAACAGCTTCTGGTCACCACGCCGCAAAGCCTGCGGGCGATGGCGAACCTGGATGTGCGCACGAATCAGGAAGTTATCGCGATCGATCGTGAGAAAAAGACCGTGACCGTGCACGATCTGTTAAACGAGCGCGAATATACCGAATCTTATGACAAACTTTTACTGTCGCCTGGCGCCAGCCCGATCGTTCCGCCCTTGCCGGGAGTGGACAAAGAGGGCGTATTTATCCTGCATAATATCCCTGAACTGGACGCGATCTCGGGGTGGATCAAAACACATCAGGTCAAACGCGCTGTCGTGGTTGGCGGTGGTTTTATCGGCCTGGAAGTGGCGGAAAATCTGGTCGAAGCCGGGATCAAGGTTGAACTGGTTGAGATGCTCAATCAGGTCATGGCTCCGTTGGATTATGAAATGGCAGCTGTGGTGCATGAACACCTCGAATTGCACGGGCTTGGGCTGCATTTGGGCGACGGGCTCAAATCCATTGAAGATGGGGACGGTAGTCCCTTAAAAGTAAATACTGCCAGCGGTCTGGCTATTCCTGCGGATATGGTCGTCCTTGCCATTGGCGTGCGCCCCAATACCAAACTGGCCAAAGAGGCTGGTCTGGAGGTGGAGCCGCGGGGGCATATCTGCACCAACAGCCGCATGCAGACCTCTGACCCGGATATTTACGCGGTTGGCGATGTGGTTCAAATTGAATCCCGTATTACCGAAAAACCAACTTTCCTGGCGCTGGCCGGGCCTGCCAGCAAACAGGGACGCATCGCTGCGGATAATATCGCCGGCAGAGATATGACTTTCAGGGGCGTTATTGGCACCTCGGTTGTCAAAGTCTTTGACCTGACCGCCGCGTCTACCGGCCTGAACAGCCGTCAGCTGAAGGATGCCAACATCCCATTTGAGACGGTTACAACCTTTGCCAACAATCACGCGGAATATTACCCCGGAGCTTCTCCGATTCAAATGAAACTTCTGTTCGGACCTGAGGGGCAGATCTACGGCGCGCAGGCTGTTGGTCTGGATGGGGTGGATAAGCGCATTGATGTCATCGCCACCGCGATACACGGCAAACTGACAGTTTACGACCTGGAAGAACTGGAGCTTGCTTATGCGCCGCCTTACGGCGCTTCGCGCGATCCAGTGAACATCCTCGGTTTCACAGCCGGAAACGTTTTGCGTAGGGATGTGGAAGTTTTGCAATGGGATCAACTGGACGCGATCGATGAGGAAAAATGGTTTAAACTCGATGTGCGCTATCCGGAAGAACTGGCTGTTTTCAGCGTTCCTGGGGCGATCAACATCCCTGTAACTGAACTGCGCGGACGTCTGAATGAACTGCCAAAAGATAAGCGCATTCTTTGCATTTGCGGTACCGGAAAACGTTCCTATCTTGCCGCGCGAATTTTGAGCCAGAACGGCTTTGACGCGGTCAATCTTTCCGGCGGGCTCAATATCCAAAAAGCTGTCAAAAAACCTGAAAAGATGACAAAACAGCCTGACCTTCCCACCAGGACGGAACCTGTCAACGGTGCTGTCAACAATGAGGCGAAGATCACCTACCAACTGGACGCCTGCGGATTGCAGTGCCCGGGCCCGATCCTGAAGCTGTACACCAAGGTTTGCGAAATGAAAGACGGCGAAGTGGTTCAGATCCTGGCTTCCGATCCGGGTTTTGCCAAAGACGTGGAGGCCTGGGCTAAATCGACCGGAAATACCCTGCTCGACCTGAAAATGGCGGGAGGAAAGGTGACCGCTCATGTTCAAAAGGGACTTGGTGCGGCGGTTCAGCCAGCTGGCGGCTCGGTGCTGCCTGCGCCTGCGCCTGGGAAAGACCTGACCATGGTGGTATTTTCCGGTGATCTGGACAAGGCCATTGCCGCCTTCATCATTGCCAACGGATTTGCCGCGATGGGTCAAAAGGCGACCTTGTTCTTCACCTTCTGGGGGCTCAACATCCTGCGCAAGCCGGAGCCGGTCAATGTGAAAAAGACCTTTATTGAAAAAATGTTTGGCTGGATGATGCCCCGGGGCGCGGACAAACTGACCCTTTCCCAAATGCACATGATGGGCGCTGGAACCGCGATGATCAAAGGCATTATGAAGAAATATAATGTTGATTCTTTGCCGGAGATGATCCGGACCGCTCAGCAAAACGGCGTGCGAATTTTGGCCTGCCAGATGTCAATGGATCTGATGGGTATCAAGATGGAAGAGCTGATCGATGGGGTCGAGTCGGCAGGCGTGGCGACCATGGCCGCCTCCGCGACCGATTCCAACACGCACTACTTCATTTAGTCCCTCAATCTAAATAGTGAAAGAGCCGGGTTGGAAATTACAATCCGGTTCTTTTTATTAAGTACTCAATTTGGCTTCCACCTTCCTATGCAACCATCGAACATCCATTAAAATAGCTCTATGATCGCTTTTGGTGAAGATAGTCCGGCAAAAATGGAAAAGACAGCCAAATTGGGCTGGATCCTTTTTGCTCTTGGATTGGGTTTGTATCTTCTGACCCGTTTCCTGGCGCTGGACAAATTCCCGATCTACTTTTTCTCCGATGAAGCCATCCAGACCATGTCTGCCTTTGACCTGATCCGGCGTGGGTTTCGGGACGTTCGGGGAAATCTCTTCCCGGTCTACTTTGAAAACGGGCAGCAGTTCAACCTGTCGCTCTCGGTCTGGCTGCAGGTGCCGATCGCCTGGCTGCCGCGCTCGGTTTGGCTGACGCGGGGGCTGCCGGCGTTGATCAGCCTTGTCTTCCCGGTGAGCGCGGCTTTGTGGGCAAAAGATCACTTTAAAAGCAAGATCTGGTGGTTAGCGCCCTATCTCATCAGCGCTTTGCCGGCCTGGTTTTTGCATTCCCGCACCGCTTTTGAAACTTCACTAGGCGTTGGGTTTTACAGCCTCTTCCTTTATTTTTATATGAAGTATCGTGACCAGGATCAGCAATACTTGCCGCTGGCGCTTTTGTTTGGCGCTTTTGCTTTTTACAGCTACGCGCCGATGCAACTGGTCGTTGGCGTGACGGGTCTGGTCTTATTGCTGCTTGACTGGCGATATCATTTCAGGAATAAAGAGAGCCTCATCTCAGGCGCGATCGTCTTATTGCTGCTGGCATTTCCTTACTTTTGGTTTCGCTTTACGCATCAGGAAGCTTTGCGTGCGCACCTGCAACTTTTGCGGTCTTACTGGCTTAGCGAGGCTCCTCTGATCGAGAAGATGAGACTGTTTGGCGAAAAATGGCTTAAAGCGCTTGATCCGCGCTATTGGTTTCTGCCCAATCAGGTTGATCTGATCCGGCATCAAATGAAGGGACTGGGGCATTTGCCCTGGTTTTTCTTCCCTGCCTTTGTTCTGGGGTTTGCCAGGAGCATCAAGGAGATCAAAAATACGTCATACCGGCTGGCGGTGATCGCGTTACTGGTCGGGCCGCTCGGCGCGGCAATGGTGGATATCAGCATTACACGGGTTTTGGTGATGAATCTCCCCTTTGCCCTGATGATCTTTCTGGGTTTTGACTGCGTCGCGGGGTGGATGGAGAACAAAGTGGCGATCCGCAAAGCCGTGTTGGCGGGATTGACGGGCTCCATTTTTCTGTTCTCGCTTTGGATGTGCGTGGACGCGGTTCAAAACGGCGCGCTTTGGTACCCTGATTACACTTTGTATGGCATGCAGTGGGGCGGAAAGCAGATCAGCCGGAAGATAGAAGGCTTTCTTGAGGAAAATCCGGGTGCTGAATTGACTTTGAGCCCGAGCTGGGCTAATAACACTGACGTGATCATGCGCTTCTTTTTGGGCGACCCTTTGCCCGTGACCTTAGGCTCAACTTTGGAATATGACCTTTATTACCGGGAAATAAAGCCGGAACAAGTCTTTATCATCGGACCGGAAGAGTTTGAAGCCCTGGCACAAAATCCAAAATTTGAAGAAATCCAAATCCTGGACAGGCTGTCATGGCCGGACGGAAGAACAGGCTTCTATTTTATTAAGCTGAAATATTCTCCAGATGCTGAAGAGATCTTCGCGGAGGAACTGCGGGAACGTCAGAAGCCGGAAGAAGTTAATTTTGACCTGATGGGGCAGCGGGTCAGGATCAGCCATTCGCGCCTCGATATGGGAACGATCACCAGCGTTTTTGACGGCAACCGCGCGACATTGATTCGAACTTTAGAGGCTAATCCGCTGATGATCAGCATCGATTTTCCAGAAGCGGTAGCTCTTGAAGGCGCGACGGTGTTGGTGGGGGCTCCGGCAACGCAATTTACGGCGGCGATCGTGACGGAAGAGGGTGAATCTTTGACTTTTTTGGAGAAAGTTGAAGCTTCGGATGTTGTGCGAGCGGTTTCTGTGGATTTTGGAGAACGATATTCAATAAACCAGCTGCAGATCTGGGTGGAGAGCCTGAATGAGGGTGAACCCGCGCACGTGCACTTGTGGGAATTAATTTTGGAGTAAGACTAATAAGATGGCCTAAGCCAATAGCATTTGCTGGCAACCCCTCATCCGCCCTACGGGCACCTTCTCCCGAGCGGAGAAGGCTTTTGACAGTACCAACCCCTCACGTTTCAGGATAATCAGTCCGCCTTCCGGGCACCATCTCCCGGGCCCCTGGTAAACCAGGGCAGGTGAGAAGGTTTTTGACAGCACCAACCCCTCAGGTTTCAGGATAATCAGTCCGCTTTTCAGGCGCCAAGCCCTGATCTACGATCAACAACCTAAGATATCTGACAATACAAAATCCCCCTTCGTTTTGGGGAAGGTGTCTACATTTAGGCCTGAAATTCCAGCAATTTTCAGTATGGAAAAACCAAATCCTGGGTCAGGCGCCAATGTCGCTAAGGTTGGAAATTTAGAATCAATTATCTGGTCATTTAATATGCAAAAGTAGCGGACGGGGGTAAACCCCGTCCTACAGGTTGATTACCAATCAAAAATTAGATAATATTCGCTCGAGGAAAAGAGAATCCAAGTTACACAAATTTTATACTGAGAATTGCTGCCTGAAATTCCCTTGCGTCTTCAAAAAACGTGATATACTTTACCCGCTCCGTTGAAAGACGGGGACACTATTACACACGCCTCGGGTCAGGAGTTCCCGCGTGCCCAAAAGGGTTCGGAGCTTCGCAAAACCAGGTGGAAGCATAACGCAAAGGAGTTATCATGTCTAATGTATCTATGAAGGCTCTTCTTGAGAGCGGTGTCCATTTCGGGCACAGAACCAATAAGTGGAACCCAAAAATGCGCCCTTATATCTTTACCGAGCGCAATGGCATCCATATCATCGACCTGCAGCAAACCGTAAAGCTGCTGGACGAAGCTTATAATGTCGTTCGCGACACTGTTGCGGATGGCGGCACCATCCTCTTTGTTGGCACCAAGCGCCAGGCGCAGGAAACGATCCAGGCCGAAGCGGAACGCTGCGGCATGCCGTACGTCAACCAGCGCTGGTTGGGCGGAACGCTGACCAACTGGACCACCATTCAACAGGGTCTGGTCGAATTGAACCGCCTCGAGAAAATGTTCGAGACCGGCGAAGTTCATCGTCTGACCAAAAAAGAAGGCCTTTTGCTGGAACGCAAGATCAACCGCCTCAACACCCGTTTGAGCGGTCTGCGCAATATGAAAACACTGCCCAGACTGATCTTTATTGTTGATATCGAACGCGAAGATACCGCTGTGCGCGAAGCTGTCTCCAAGGAAATTCCTGTGATCGCCATGGTTGACACCAACTGCAACCCCGGCAACATCGATTATGTGATCCCCTCCAATGATGACGCCATCCGCGCGATCAAACTTTTGATCGGGCATCTTGCTGACGCGGCCATCGAAGGCGCAATGATGCGCAAGGATGAGGAAGTGGAAGAAGAAGTGGTTGTGCCTGCCTTCACCAACATTTCCCGCCGGATCAAGGATGAGGACGAAATGGACGATGAGGATCTGCTGGGTGAGAGCACCCGCGCCAAGATCGTCTTTGAAAAAAGACACACCACTGACGCCGGTGATGACGCAAGCACCGATACTGACGCTCAGGACGAAGAATAAGAAAACTTGAGAACTGGAAAGGATTAATTATGGAAATTACCATTGATATGATCAAAGATCTGCGGGAAAAAACTGGTTGCGGCATCATGGATTGCCGCGCGGCTTTGCAGAACGCCAAAGGTGACATCGAAGCCGCCCTGGAAGAACTGCGTGAAAAAGGCCTGAAAAAGGCCGAAAAACGTGCCAATCGCGAAGCTTCTGAGGGCCGTCTGGAAGTCTACATTCACAGCGAAGGCCGCCTGGTGGTTTTGGTGGAAGTCAATTCTGAAACTGACTTTGTTTCAAAATCTGACATGTTCAAAGAACTGGCCCACGAGATCGCTCTGCAGATCGCTGCCGCATCGCCGAAATATGTTGCTGAAAGCGATGTCCCCGCCGAAGTTCTCGAAGCGGAAAAAGAAGCCATCACTGCCCGTGTTCGTGAAGAAGGCAAGCCAGAAGCCATCATCCCCAAGATCGTGGAAGGCTCGATCAAGAAATTCATGGACGAGAATGTTCTGTTGAGACAAAAATACATCCGTGACGAAAGCAAGACCGTTGCTGATCTGATCAACGATAAGGTCGCCTCTTTGGGTGAGCGCATCGTGATCCGTCGTTTTGTGCGCTGGGCGCTGGGAGAAACAACTCAAGCCCCGGACGAAGACGAAGAAGCTGCTTAGTTTCGAAAGAGCCAACCCTCGGTTGGCTCTCTTTTTAGTATCACAGAAAATGAGAGAATGAATGAGCGAACAAGAAAAAACTGTCAAATATAGTCGCATTTTGCTCAAGCTTTCCGGCGAATCCCTGGCGGAACCCGGCGGGCACGGTATCGCGCCAGCTCAGGCAAGGCATATCGCTGAGTTGGTCAAGAGTGTCCATGAAACCGGTGTGGATGTCGCCATTGTGATCGGCGCCGGCAACCTGTGGCGCGGCGCGACCGGTGAGAACACCGGCATGGATCGCGCGACCGCGGATTATATGGGCATGCTGGCAACCATGATGAACGCCCTGGCGCTGATGGATGCCCTGGAGCAGATCGATGTCATTACACGGGTCATGTCTGCGATCGAGATGCGAACTGTGGCGGAACCTTACATCCGCCGCCGGGCCATCCGCCACCTGGAAAAAGGACGCGTGGTCATCTTTGGCGGAGGTACCGGAAACCCCTATTTTTCGACCGATACAGCCGCCGCGCTGCGCGCGACCGAAATTGGGGCGGATCTGGTGATCAAAGCCACAAAAGTGGACGGCGTTTATGACCGCGACCCAAAGATCTACCCAGACGCCATTCGGTATCAACGGCTAAGCCACATGGAAACGCTGAGCCAACGCCTGAATGTAATGGATAGCACGGCGATCTCACTTTGTATGGACAATAATATGCCGATCATGGTGCTCAACTTATGGGAGCCGGGGGCTCTGATAGCTGCCATTCGTGGAGAAGAGGTCGGGACTTTGGTTACGATGGACGAATCATGAGTTTACAACATATCACTCCTGAATTATTTGAAAAATTAGTGGGCCTGGCGGCTTTGGAACTGACCGAAGAAGAACGAGCTTACTTGTTTGAAGAAATGAATCATCAACTGGCTTCGGTGGAAAGCCTGCGCCAGATCCAGATCCCGGAAGGCACTACGCCATCCCTGCATGGGCTGCACCCCGAGGGAATTTCTCCGCGCGCCGATGAATGGAAAGCTTTTACAAAGCCTGAACAGATCGTGGCGCTGGCGCCCGAAAGTGAAGACGGAATGATCGCCGTACCGGACGTGAAGGGGGCGAAATGAGTTTGACACCTTTAAGCGCGTTTGAAGTTGCCAGAAGAGTAAAAGCCGGTGAACTGAAGGCGGTTGATGTCGCTGAAGCGGCATTGGCGCAGATAAGGGTTGTGGACGGCTTGCCGGGTTCGCTGGATGGGGGCGCTGTTTCTGCTGATGAAGAAAAAAAGGTGCATGCCTTTATCCAGGTCACTGAAAAAATGGCTTTGGAACGAGCGGAAAAGGTCGATCAGGCAGTCGCCAGAGGTGAAGATGCTGGTTTGCTGGCAGGCGTGCCGGTTTCGATCAAGGATATTTTTTGTGTGGAAGGCACAACGGCAACTGCCGCTTCGCGCATGCTCTCGAATTTCAGGCCGCCTTATACCGCTACCCCGGTGAAAAGGCTGATCGATCAGGGCGCCCTGATCCTTGGAAAAGTCAACCTGGATGAGTTTACTTTTGGTTCGTCCAACGAATCGAGCGCTTATCAACCTGCCACCAATAACCCCTGGGACACGGATCATGTTCCCGGTGGTTCTTCCGGCGGTTCAGCAGCCAGCGTCGCGGCGGAAGAGGTCGCGCTCTCACTTGGCACTGATACAGGCGGATCGATCCGTCAACCCGCGGCTTTTTGCGGCGTTGTCGGGCTTAAACCCACTTATGGGCGCGTCTCACGTCTGGGTTTGATCGCTTTTTCTTCGTCGCTGGATTGCCCGGGCCCGCTCTCACGGAATGTGCGTGATTCGGCTCTGATGCTGCAGGCGATGGCTGGCGTGGACCCGAAAGACAGCACTTCATCAACCCGACCGGTTGATGATTACCTGGCCGCGCTCGGGCAGGATGTTAAAGGCCTGCGGATCGGGCTTTCCCCTGATTATGACGCGGTTTATTACCCGAATTTCGAAACCGGTGAGCTGCACAAGGAAGCCATTCAGAAAGAGGTTCACGAGACGCTTTATCGCAGCGCTGAATTGCTGGCAAAAGCGGGAGCGGAGATCGTGGAAAATGTCCCCATGCCGAACACCGCTTACGGTATTCCGGCTTATTTTGTAATTTCCCGCGTTGAAGCAGCTTCAAACCTGCATCGCTTTGACGGGGTGAAGTACGGCTATCGGACGGAATCGGCGGTCAGCAATCTAAGTGAGCTTTATCGCCTGACCAGAGCCGAAGGCTTTGGGCCACAGGTCAAGCTGCGTATTTTGATGGGCATGTATCTTTCAGCTGCCGGGCACGATGCCGATTATTACACGCACGCTCAAAAAGTCAGAGCCTTGATCCGACAGGATTTTGTCAGAGCTTTTGAGCCGGATGGAGATCATCGGCTGGATGCCTTGCTCACGCCCACCACCGCGACGACGTCTTTCAAGCGGAAAGCTGTTTTTGGCAATTCCCTGCTGATGCAATATTCTGATCAAATGACTGTGTCCAGTAATCACGCCGGTGTGCCCGCCTTGACGATCCCCGCTGGTCTGGACGAAGCGGGACTGCCGATCGGGATCCAATTGATAGGCAACGATTTCCGCGAAGACCTGATCCTGCGTATAGGCCATGCTTTTGAACAGGTCAGCCGTGATGAAGCCTGGCGCAAAGTTCGACCGCAGGTTTTGGCCGGGGAGGTGAAGGCATGAAAGATTACGAAGTTGTCATCGGGCTGGAAACCCATATTCAGTTGAACACCAGGACAAAGATCTTTTGCTCCTGCAAAGCGGATTCCTGGGAAGATGAGGCAAATACCAATATCTGCCCGGTTTGCAGCGGCTTGCCGGGCACATTGCCGGTATTGAACGCGGAAGCGGTTCAAAAAGGCGCGCTATTGGCCGCTGCAATGCACGCTGAGGTCAACCCACTTAGTCGTTTTGACCGCAAGAACTATTTTTATCCCGATCTGCCCAAAGGCTATCAAATCACTCAATTTGATGAACCGATCGGCAAGGGCGGCTATCTGGACCTGAAAATGGCGGATGGCACAAAAAAGCGCGTGCGCATTCACAAACTGCATCTGGAAGAGGACGCGGGCAAGACCAAAATTGAGCACGGCACCCGATTGGTGGACTTCAACCGCTGCGGCGTCCCGCTGATCGAGATGGTCACCGAGCCTGATCTGAGATCGGGTGAGGAAGCGGCTCAATATCTGATCCAATTGCGTCAGTTATTACGCTGGATCGGCGTTTCGGAAGCTGACATGGAGCGCGGGCATCTGCGCTGCGACGCCAACGTCTCCATTCGTGAGCGCGGAAGCCAGGTTTTGAACACCAAGACCGAAATTAAGAACGTGAACTCGATCGATTCTGTGCGTCAGGCGATCGGGGAAGAAGCCAAACGCCAGATCGAGCTGGTCGAGTCGGGCGGCAAAGTGGAATCTTATACGCTCGATTGGGACGCTGACCGCAATAAGCTAAGCCTGATGCGATCAAAGGAGACCGAAGCCGATTACCGCTATTTCCGCGACCCGGATCTGCTGCCGGTCAAGTTGAGCCAGGAAGAGATCGCTGGGATCATGGCGGCTTTGCCTGAATTGCCCCTCGAGCGACAGGCGAGGTTCGTGACGGAATATGGGTTATCCGAATATGACGCTGATATTCTGACCAACGAGCGCAGCTTGTCTGATTATTATGAAGCCGCCGTGGGCGCTTATGCGGGGGAACCGAAGGCGGTGGCGAACTGGATGATGAATGATCTGTCGCGCATGCTCAATGATCTGGGCAAAACCGCCGACCAGTTGGTCTTGGGCCCGAAAGACCTGGCTGAGATCATCCAGATGGTTGATGATGGCAAGATCAATGCGGCCACAGGCAAGAGCCTCCTGAAAAAGGTTGAGGAAAGCGGTTCCAGCCCGGCTGAGATCGTTGAAAAAGAAGGCCTGGGTCTGATCGCCGACAGCAATGCCCTGCGCGCACAAATTGAGGCGGTTTTGGCCGGCGCGCCGGATGAAGTCGCCAATTTCAAGGCCGGAAAAGAGAGCTTGATGGGTTGGTTTGTGGGGCAGGTGATGCGCTCAAGCGGCGGCAAAGCTGATCCCAAGCGGACAAGAGAGATCTTGCTGGAGCTGTTGAAAGAATAAGCAAACTTTGTTTGGTAGAAAAGATTGCTCGTGGTCGTGGGACTGCGAGCAATCTTTATTAAGGGAAGTTGGCCGAAAATTATTGACAGGTCAACTTTTTAGACTAAAATAGGGACTACGCGGGCGTCGCCAAGTGGTAAGGCATTAGCCTTCCAAGCTAACATTCGCCGGTTCGAATCCGGTCGCCCGCTTTTTTTATTTAACCGCGCTTTTTTAGATATCCCTGTGGTTTTTGATTAACAGAAATGGACGAGCCGGTTCGAATGCCCGCATAGGTGCTTTGGCAGTTAATAAACCCCTCATCCGCCCTTCGGGCACCTTCTCCCGAGCGGAGAAGGCTTTTAGTAGTACCAAGTCCTCACTTTGGTATGAAACACATCAGCCTTAAGCCTTCTCTGAAGGAGAAGGGGAACCACGAAGTGGTGGATGAGGGGACTGGAGGCCACGCGCGAACAGGATTTAGTTAATTACGTCAGGCGCGTGGAGAGTTTGAAGATCATCACGAGTGATGTTTTTGATGCCTGAATTTCTCAAATTAGTGTCCTGAATTCTTCTGTTTTTCTCGATGAAAACACGGTTTTTGGCAAAAGTGGGAAACTCAGGCGGGGAGTTTGAAAATAATTACGAATGACCTTTTCGATATTGGGTTAACCCTGATAACAAAAAAGCTAGATTCTATTCCAGAATCCAGCTTTTATTTACTCGTTGTTTTGATCCTCATCAGCCGTGTTGTTTTCCTCTTCCGAAGAATTGGTCAAAGGAAGGGCAGGGACGGGGTCGATGCGTTCTTCCATGCGCATTTGTCCGCGGAAGAAGGCTCCATCTTCGCTGCTAAATGAGGTGGTGACAATATCGCCCCAAACCTTGCCGGTCGCGCGGATCTCGAGCTTCTGGCAGGTGATATTGCCGTTTACCGTCCCGGCGACAATGACGGTATCGGCTTTCATCTCATCTGTCTGCACCTTTCCGGTCTCGCCCACCACGACCAGGCCGGAAATGGCGATCTCCCCGGTGATGGTACCCTCAATGCGCACGCCGCCCCTGCCGCGCAGGTCGCCCAGCCAGTTGATGCCGGGGCCAATCACAGAAGTGACTTTGCTTTGAGTGGTATCGGGGACAAAAGTTGGTGTTTCGCGTTTTCTTGGAAAGAGCATTTTAGAAACCTTTTTCCTTTATCAGTTTTGCGGCATCCTGCCAGTCCAGGTGCCAGCGCCAGGGCATTGAAAGCCAGGGTTCCGGTGTTTTGCCCAACCCAACGCGTGGGCTGGTGCAAAGAAGCTTTTCAGGTGGGACGATGCCATCCTCCAGGAATATTGTACTCCCTGCCTGGCAAAGATCGTGCTGGTTTAGGACTCCGTCAATACCCAATCCCTGGGTTAACTTCGCGGGTCCATTGAGCCAGCTGGCAGTATGGGCAAGCATGGGGCGGTTTTTCTCTATTTGCGCCAGGCCTTCAAGAGGAAAAATTGCCCGAATAAGTACAGCCGAAGGAATGTCAGCTTCATCGGCAACGATATTGAACAGCCAGTGCATACCATAGGTAAAGTAAATATAAGCATGACCAGCTTGCGCGAACATTGGTTCGGTTCGCTTCGTGCGCCCAACGCGGGCATGACAGGCGAGGTCATTTTGCCCCTGATAGGCTTCTGTTTCGGTGATGATCCCTGACAAACGCTGGCCGTTGTGCAGGCGCACCAGGCGTTTGCCGATCAAAGCCGGTGCCAATTGAGGGGCAGGACGGGAAAAGAATTCGCGCCCGAGCATGTCAACTCTGGAACTGTTTGAGCAAAGGGTCTTTTTCCATCGTCAGGCGCAAACCGGTTTCCAGCGGCACCATGGGCAGAAAGTTGAGTTTTTCGTAGGCTTTGCTAATATCGGCGCACATGCGGGAGGTGCCTTCGCTTTTGTGCGGATTGTAGATCTCTTCAGGCTTGCGACCGGTCACCTGCCGAACCAGACGAACCAATTCGAGCACGCTGGTCTCAACCCCGCTGCCAATGTTGATCACTTCCTGACCAACGCCGTCGGCTGTGGCGGCGGTGACCATGGCATTGACGACATCATCGACATAGATGTAGTCGCGGGTTTGTTTGCCGCTGCCGTGGATGATGATCGAGCTGTTGGTAAGCGCTTGTTTTAGGTAGCTGGGGATGATCGGGGGGTGGGAAGGGGGAATACGCTGACCCGGCCCATAGGCATTAAAAATACGCAGACAAACCGCCTGGACGCCATTTTGATAGCCGATCGTCCTGACATAATGCTCGGCGGCCAGCTTGGAGACGGCATAGGGGGAACGCGGTTTGACCGCGAAAGTTTCCTGATAGGGGTTCTCGGTTTGGTCGCCGTAGATCGCGCCGGATGAGGCCAAAACAATTCGTTTGACGCCGGTATCGCGGACAGCCTCCATCAATGTGACTGTGCCGGTGACGTTGACATGGTTGTAGCCGCTGGGGAAGAGGATCGATTCCGGCACTGAGATACGCGCAGCCAGGTGGAAAACACAATCAATATCCTGGAGGAGCGTCCAAAGCAGGGTTTTATCGGAAACACTGCCTTTGTTGAACTGCACGTCAGGCAGCAGATGGGCAGGATCGCCCGCAGAACAGTCGTCCAGAACGGTGACATGGTGGCCAAGGCTGGCAAGGCGATTGCTGAGGGCTGTGCCCAAAAAACCGGCTCCACCGGTAATAAGAAATCTCATGGCATCCTCTGGGCAAAATTATAGCACGGAGAAAAAACACTGTCGACAAACGCAAATTATTGAGGCTCGATAAGGTATACTTTTAACATCTTATTCCTCGATTCGCAGCGGAGGGCTCATGAACACTTTTATTTCAACAAACAGCTTTATGGCAGTCTTTTTTCAGACTGGCAAAGAAACCGATTGGTTGCAAACCGGCCTGGGAGTTGCCTTACTGGTGGCGCTACTGGGACTTTTGGTTTGGCTCTTTATCAAAGGCTCTTTAGCTCAATGGTTTCGGGCCGGTATACAATCCGGCAAGTGGAAATTGCGTGACATGCAATTGGTCAACGAGGTAAAGAAAACCGAACGCGTCAAACTAACGCAGATCGAAGAACTGGGCCTGAAAGCATGGAATTCAAAGGTGAGCGACCCCAGTTACGCCCAACTTTGGGCCGATCTGGAAGGTGTTGAGGCGCAAATTGACACCATCAGGCAGCATTCGCGCGGTTTGCAGGATAATCTGAATCTGGTTCACGCTCAGAAGGATGAGCTTGAGCGCAGCTATGATGAACAGATCGCGCAGCTGGATGGCGAGTATAAGAATACCGAGCAAAAGCTGAAAACAGCTCAATCAGAGTTGCGTCAGTTGGAAAACGAGCTGGACAACCTCGCCAATGAAAAAGGGCTGCTGCAACGGGATATCAAGGCCACCAGAACGGACCTGATCAACAGCGAAAGCTCGGAGGAGCCTGACCGCGTTGAGATCATGGGCAGATTAAATTCCCGCCTGGATGGCCTGGTGCAAAATCTGCTCGAAGTCAGTAATGCTGAACCTGAGCTGGCAAGCCGAATCCCAGCGCGGCAATCCGAGGTGCTTTCCCTGAACACGCGCGTAAACGAACTTGTGGATCAGATCCGCAAGCTCGAAAACAAAAAACGAAACGAACTCCAGCCACTGGAGCAACAAGTGGAAGCCCTCGGGAAGCAGATCAAAGCGCGCAATGACGAAGCGGATGAGCTCGAAAAGAGCATGGAACCAAAGATCAAATCGCTGGGGCATATGGTCGATACTGCGCGACCCCAGGCCGAATCCCTTCAGGCGGATTATGACGAACTGGACGTGAGCTATCATAAACTGGCGACTGCTGGTCAGGATCGCAGCGATCTGGCACAGCAACTGGAAGGGCTGGACAAGGCTGCCTCGCGCAATTTTTATCTTCTGATCGTTTTGACCGTTGTGGTGGTGATTATGGCGATCTTATTGATCCTCAATGTGTTTTAGCGCGGGGGCCTGGATGAAGTCAATTCAAGAGCTGCTGAAAGCCCTGACACTGGAAGAAAAAACCGCCCTGAGCTCGGGGCTGGACACCTGGCACAGCAAGGCGGTCGCGCGACTGGGAATACGTTCCATCCTGATGCACGACGGCCCGCACGGCCTCAGAAAGCAGCAGGATACCAGCGATAGTCTGGGATTGAACGAGAGCGTGCCCGCGACCTGTTTCCCGACCGCGGTGACGCTGGCTTGTTCCTTTGACCGCGAATTGCTGGGACAGGTTGGCGAAGCGATCGGCAAAGAGGCACTGGAGCAGGAAACAGATGTGGTACTGGGGCCTGGGATCAACATTAAACGATCGCCTTTGTGCGGACGCAATTTTGAATACTTTTCTGAAGACCCTGTTCTGGCGGGCGAACTGGCGGCGGCATACATCAATGGCGTGCAGTCCCAGGGCGTCGGAACGAGCCTGAAACATTTTGCGGCCAATAATCAGGAGTTTTGCCGGGTATTAAATAACTCCCAGGTGGATGAGCGGACCCTGCGGGAAATCTACTTAAAACCTTTCGAGATCGCCATCCGAAAAGCTCAGCCGTGGACGGTGATGACCTCGTACAACAAGCTCAACGGTGAATACACCGTGCAGCACCGTCAGCTCATGACGGATATTTTGCGAGATGAATGGGGCTTCGAGGGGCTGGTGGTCACGGATTGGTCGGCGATGGATGACCGCGTCAAGGCAGTCTGGGCGGGAACTGATCTGGAAATGCCCAGCAGCGGAAGGAATCGGGATGAACAGCTGCTGAAAGCAGCCAAAGCGGGAAAAATTGACCTGGCATCGATCGATCGGTCGGTGAGCAATCTTTTGCGGTTGATCGAAAAATGTGATCAGAAGAAGGCCAAACCCGGCAAGGAAGTTTATCTGGAAGATCATGAGCTGGCCCGAAAAGTTTTGGGTGAATCGGCTGTTTTGCTAAAAAATGAATCGGAAGTTTTGCCATTGGATCGGGAACAATCGGTGCTGGTGGTCGGTGAGATGGGCGAAAAGCCGCATTACCAGGGCTCGGGCAGCAGTCGGGTGAACCCGACCTGTCTGGTGAATATCACTGAGGCGGTCGTCAACCGGGGATTGGCCTGGGAGTATCTGCCGGGGTATAGCCTTGCGAGCCTGGATGACGCTTCGCTGCTGCGTGAGGAAGCCTGCCGTGCCGCCAAGGGCAAGGACGCGGTCGTGATCATCGCTGGCTTGACCGAGGATGATGAAGCGGAAGGCTATGACCGCAGACATCTTGAGCTAACCGCCAACCAAAACGCGTTGATCGAGGCGGTCGCGGCGATCAATCCGAATGTGGTCGTGGTGCTGCAGGGCGGCGGTGTGATGCTGCTGCCATGGATCGATAAGGTCAAAGCGGTTTTGTTCGTCGGTCTGGCTGGGCAGGCGTTTGGCGACGGCACGCTGGATCTTTTGCTGGGTGAGGTCAACCCGAGCGGGAAGTTAGCCGAAACCTGGCCTTTGAGTCTGGCGGATGTGCCCAGCCAGCCCCGTTTTGGGCAACGCTACAACAGCCCCTATCCTGAAAGCATTTTTGTCGGCTATCGTTATTATTCCTCTGTTGGCAAAGAACTTCGCTTCCCCTTTGGATTTGGGCTTTCTTACACGGAATTCGAATTGAGCGATTTGAAGACAGCCTCTTCAGTTGTAGAACCTGATGAGGTCGTCAGGGTTACGGTAAAAGTCAAGAATATTGGCAAAGTGGCGGGGAAGACAGTGGTTCAGGTCTATACGCGCGCGCCGAAATCCTGGCTTTTTAAAGCGGACCGTGAGCTAAAGGGATTTGAAAAAGTCGGGTTGGAGCCAGGGGAAGAAAAAGTGCTCGAATTTAACCTGGCGATCAAGGAACTGGCATTCTGGAACCCGATCAGTCACGGTTGGCAGGTGGAAGGCGGGCAATATGAGCTGCTGGTCGGGCTGGATTCATTACATCTGCCCCTCTCTGCCAAATTCACGGTAAAGACTTCGGGAAATGAAGAGCCTGTACCCGATTTTCGTGATCTGACCCAGCAATATTATCAGTTACCCCTGCACCCGGAAGGATTTGGCATCGAACAGTTTGAGAAACTGCCCGGATCGGTGGCGGTGCAGGAGCCCAGGCGCACGACCGGGCATTTTGACCTGAATTCGACGCTTTGGGAAGCGCGCAATACCTGGCAGGGACGGCTGGTGGCAAAGCAAGCTCTGAAAGGCGCCGCCGTGCTGATCGAGAACTCGACCGAGAACACCGGCAATGCCCGCCGCACGATCGAGGCTTCGACCATCGACGCGCCTCTGCGATCGTTTATCCTTGGCGGTGTCAGTTTGGATACGATCGAGGGCATTTGCGATATTCTCAACCTGCGCCTTCTGCGCGGGTTGTGGAAGATGTGGAAGGGAAAGCGGGCGTAGCGCGAGCAAGAACAAGATAAGGGTTTGTTGAAAGTATCTGTGTTCATAAAAAACAAGGATTACACCAGTGTTATGTCGGATTAAGAGTTGAACGGAATTCCATTCAACTCTTAATCCCGACCATTTAAAACAAAAAGCCGGATTCTATAGCCTGTTCTTGGCTCTTTTGCCAAAGGTTGAATCCGGCCTACATTTTTTAAACTTTTATAAACTTCAATTCGCCGTCGCCGAGCTCGATCCTAACCGTGTCGCCTTCGGAAAACTCACCAGACAGCAGTTTGATCGCCAGTGGGTCCTGAACCTCACGCTGGATGGCGCGTTTGAGCGGTCGCGCACCAAATTCAACGCTATATCCAACATCCGCCAGCCAGGCGCGAGCCTCATCGCTCACTTCGAGCTTCAGACCGCGCTGTGCCAAAAGACCAGCGACATGCTTGATCTGGATATTGACGATCTCACCCAGATTCTCCCTGGTGAGGGGCTTGAAAACGATGATCTCATCGACACGGTTCAGGAATTCAGGACGGAAGAAATCTTTCAGGATGTCTGTAATTTCGTCCCGTTTGACCTGTCGGGGCTGCCCATCTTCGCTCTTGCTCATCCAAAGTTGGCTGCCAAGGTTGCTGGTCATAATGATCAGGGTGTTGCGAAAATCAACCGTTCTGCCCTGACCATCTGTCATGCGTCCGTCATCCAACACCTGCAGCAAGGCATTGAAGATCTCGGAATGTGCCTTCTCGATCTCGTCAAAGAGCACGACGCTGTAAGGGCGTCGGCGGACTGCTTCTGTGAGCTGCCCACCTTCTTCATAGCCAACATATCCTGGTGGCGCGCCAAAAAGACGACTGATGGTATGGCGCTCCTGATATTCGCTCATGTCAATGCGCACCATGGCGTTCTGATCATCGAACATGAATTCCGCGAGGGCTCGGGCAAGCTCAGTTTTGCCAACCCCAGTGGGGCCGAGGAAGATGAAAGAGCCAATCGGCCGATTAGGGTCCTGAAGACCAGAGCGTGAGCGCCGAACGGCATTCGATACCGCGCGGATCGCGTCATCCTGCCCGACCACACGGTCATGCAAACGCTCTTCCATGTGGAGAAGCTTTTCTTTTTCGCCTTCCATGAGACGATTGACCGGGATACCCGTCCATTTGGCGACCACAGTCGCGATCTCTTCGGCATCTACCTCTTCTTTCAGAAGGGCGCCTTGCTGCTGCTGGCTTTGGAGCCTGGCTTCGGCTTCGCGGATCTTTTCCTGCAGTTCCCGCATGGTGCCATAGCGCAAACGGGAGGCTTTTTCGAGATCAGCGCTGCGTTCAGCTTGTTCCATCTCATGCTGGGTTTCATCCAACCGCTTTTTCAGGTCTTTATAGTCCTGGATAGCCTCTTTTTCAGCCTGCCATTGGGCGGTCATCGCGTTCGACTTTTCGCGCAGATCAGCGAGATCCTGTTCGATCTTTTCGAGCCGTTCCTGCGAGGCTTTGTCTTTTTCTTTCTGGAGAGCTTGTTTTTCGATTTCAAGCTGCATGATGTCGCGGTCAACCTCGTCCAGCGCCTGGGGTTTGGAGTCGATCTCCGTGCGCAGGTGCGCGGCAGCCTCATCGATGAGGTCGATCGCCTTGTCTGGCAGTTGACGGTCGGTGATATAACGGCTCGAAAGCGTCGCCGCGGCAATGGCGGCCGAATCGGTGATGCGCACACCGTGATGCACTTCGTATTTCGACTTCAGGCCGCGCAGGATGCTGATGGTGTCTTCCACAGACGGCTCTTCCACCATGATGGGTTGGAAGCGGCGTTCAAGCGCGGCGTCTTTTTCAATATATTTGCGGTATTCGTCGGTGGTGGTTGCGCCGATCAGATGCAATTCACCTCTCGCCAGCATTGGCTTAAGGATGTTGCCGGCATCCATGGCGCCTTCAGCGGCACCCGCGCCGATCACCGTATGCATTTCATCGATAAAGAGGATGATCTGTCCGTCCGATTCGCTCACTTCTTTCATCGCAGCTTTGAGCCGTTCTTCAAATTCACCGCGATACTTTGCGCCAGCGACCAGGGCTGCCATATCCAGCTGCACGAGACGTTTGTTTTTGAGCCCTTCAGGGACATCGCGATTGACAATGCGCTGTGCCAGACCCTCGACAATGGCTGTTTTCCCGACCCCTGGTTCGCCAATGAGCGCGGGATTGTTTTTGGTGCGGCGACTTAGGATCTCGATCGTACGACGAATTTCTTCATCTCTTCCGATGACGGGATCCATCTTGCCTTGTCTGGCTATGGCGGTCAGATCGCGCCCGTACCTTTCGAGCGCCTGATAGGTGTCTTCAGGGTTTTGGCTGGTAACCGACTGGCTGCCACGGATATCCCGCAGCGCTTTTAGAACAGCGTCTTTCGTGATGCCAAAAGCAGCCAGCGTTTTGCTTTCGCTGCTTTCGGTCAGACCGAGCAGGATGTGTTCGGTGGAGGTGTATTCGTCGCCCATGCCTTTGGCAAAGCGTTCCGCGGCGTCCAGGACATCGGCTGTAGCCCGGGAAAGCGAAGCTTCTCCCTGATTGCTGCCGTAGACCTTGGGACGGTTGGTGAGTTCCTTGCGAACTTCTTCTTTTAGAACATCGGTTGAGCCCGCGATCTGGGTGACAACAACCGGGACCGTGCTCTCTGTTTGGCTTAGCAGTGCCAGCAGCAGATGTGCTGGTTCTATGCTTTGATGCTTAAAATCGTGCGCAAGCCGCTGCGAATCGAGCAAGGCTTGTTGTGCTTTTTGTGTAAATTTATTGAGGTCCATGATTCCTCCTTTTCAATTTCGTATATTCTTTGTACAGGTATAGAATAACCAATGATTGTTAGTAAAAGGTAAGAATGGACCGGATGAAATTTGGAAAGCATAGATAAATATTTCCTCAATTTTTAGGTCAAGTTTTGTGTTGAGTAATAAAATTAAGGACGGGGTTAAGTGCCCTCGGGTATATCTCCGTCCGCTATGTTTCTTATTACCAAATTTGATTTCGAATTAAGGCATGTACATCATTATTTTCGGATGGGGACAAGCCCCATCCGTACATTGTATGATAGGAAATATGCATCGGTTTACAATGATTATTGTCTATTTCATTAAAAAGGCCATGATTGAGCATGAGGAACATGTCATTCCTCATGCTCAATCCGACATACTACTATTTTACCAACATAACATCCATAACTTCAGTTTGGATACCATCGACCCTCAATATTTCACAGCTGTTGATATCAGCGACGAGGAGGTGGTAGGCGCCGGTTTCATCGGTCAGGTTCATCGCCAGGTGGGTAGCGTCCAGCCAAATGGCAGCACGAACGTTGGAAGCGTCCATCAGTTTGCGGGTTTCCCGCGTTTCCAGATTCATCAGCCAGATGGTTGAATTGTCGCTGCCGCGGTAGCTGAGCCACCTGCCATCCGGCGAAACGCGGGGATAGAGCAGCTTGATGGTGCCATTGGTGATATCGAACAGGGCTTCGGTTTTGCCTGTATCAACCGAATAAGCCATAAACTTCCATGCCAATCCTTCCGTATATCGAACGGCGAAGTACGCGGTCTTGCTGTTGGGTGACCAGCCGACAATGTCAACGTACTCATCCGCGCTGATCGGTATCAGCGTTTGCGTTTCTACATTATATAAGGCTGGATAGAGCACCATGCTGTCCGTCAGGCTCATAAGGATGTATTTCCCATCCGGTGAGAACTGGAAGTCGGAGGAGGAGTATGGGAGCGTGGTGATCTGTGAGGTGGCAATATCGAAGATTTCCAGAAAATATTTACCGTTCTGCTCGCCCGGATAGATGATCTGCTTTCCGTCAAGGCTGAAGCTGGAACGGTTGGCTGCCCGGAAGGCATCATTGGGGGTCAGGCCTGTGCTGGAGAGAAGCCGGGTTTCCCAGTCGGTTGTGCCGGGGGTCTGCGCATAGCCGAGAACCAACAACTCTTCCTCGAATGTCGGTAAGGCCTTGATCTGGCTGCTCTGGGAGCCGACCAGACAGACATCGCTGGCTGGCTGAGCCTGGCTAACGGCATGGTCCTGGCCTGGTTGCCAGCTTTGGGTCAGGCGTACAGCTTCTTCATAAACAGAGATTGCGGTCACGTAAAACTTCAGTTCACCCGTTGGCAGGGTTGTAAAGCTGATCGAGGTATGGGCTTCTTTTGTGCCCTGCGCGCCCGGATAGCCGCTGGCGCCACCGCCGCCGCCGATTGAGGGGTAGTCGGGCATTTCGACGGATACTGTTTCGAGATTGCCAGGTCCTTCAAAAGTGAAGCGATAAGCATTGTTCCGTTCAACTGCGATCTCTTTCAAGGTGATGCCGATGCCATCAATTTCGAATACCAGATTCGGCTGCCAGCGTTGCCCGACCTGAGGGTTATCGCCGACGTTGAAGGTCTGCACAGGAGCATTTTCGATAGTGTGGCGGGTGATGGGGTAGTAGTCCCAGCTGACGGTCAGGGGAAAGTTCAGACCCTGGTTTTTGAAAGCCAGCGCGAAGATATCAGCTTTGCCGAGCAGAGGTTCTTCCTGGGCAAGCTGCATGAGCTCGCTCGGATAGGTGGTCTGCACAATCTGCTGATCCGCATCGGTGATGACCGGGTCGATGGCGAGATAGCTGAATGGTTTTTGGGAGTCAAGATAACCGGTCAGGATATAGCCATCGGCTGTCTCAACGGCCATGCCCAACCCCATGTCCACATCAGGGGATTCGTCCTGCTGCGTTTGTTCGCTCTCGCTGAGCGATAGGATCGGCTGCGGGATGAACTCGACCGCCAGTAATTCCTGTGGGTTTTCAGCCGGGATGAAGGTCAGCTCAAATTGCCAGTTGACCGGGGTGGTTTCAACCCGCGTGCCGGCAATACAAGGGAGGATCAGGGTTGCTTTTTCAACCCCGGCTGGGATTGCCGGGAAAGTGTTGGCGTCCCTGGTCAGGACTGTTCCGTCCGGCAGGATCAGTTGGGCTGGTTCAAAGCAGGTGGGGTCGCCTTCTTCGCCAAAATTGGTTTTGCCAAGCCCAAAGACGCGGTAATCGATCTTGGTTTCCTTGTTGGTCAGGAGGGCGTTGACAACGTCGATCGTGATCCCGTCCTGGCTTTGGCTGACTGGCTCGGCAATGGTGCGGATGCTTGTGTTTTCTTCCACCAGACCAAAACCAGGCAGGAAGCCAAGCCTTTTCTGGATCTGCGCCCAAACCTTGCCGGGACCGACCGCCAGAACGACGATCAGAACCAATAGGCTGCTGGCGAGAGCCAGGCCCCAGCCAAAGGAAAAGCGGGATTGGGGTTTGTGGAACGATGGTTTTGCTTTCGGCTGCATTTCGATCTGCGCCTTGAGCTGGCTTTTCAGCTTTTCGCTGGCGTTTGGGGCAGCGAAGCTGTTGATGATCTCGTTTTCAAATTTGCTAAATTGTTCTTTCATGATTTACTCCAGTTGGCTTTTTAACCGAGCCAATAGACGGTAGGTTGATTTTTTGACTGCTTGTTCGGTTTTTCCGAGGGTTTCGGCGATCTCGCGGTAGGTCAGTTCGCCCAGGTAGCGCAGGCGGATCAGCTCCTGCTCGTCTTCCGGCAAAGCAAAAATGAGCAGGCGCAGCTGTTTGAGGCGTTCGTCCAGTTCAAAGACCTGGCTGGGTTCCGGCAGATCGCTTTCAACGGTTTCGGGAATCAGGGCGATGTTGTTCTCGCGCCCGCGGTAGAAATCGTTAAGTTTGTTGCGGGCGATCCTGAAGAGCCAGGGGGCGAAACTCTTTTGGTCGCGCAGGCTTGGATAGGAGCGATAGGCCTGTAAAAAGGTCTGCGAAGTCAGGTCTTCGGCATCCTGTGCTGAATTGACGCGGCTGTAGAGATAGCGGAAGACCGGGTCGACATAGGCCTGATATAGGGTGGAAAATTCTTTCTGTGTTGCCAAACTGCTTTTCTCTTTTCTCCCCGCGAAGGCGGTGGGTAGTGTCAGTGCAGGGGCACGGTTGTGTTTTGTCATAGCTTACTCCAAATTTTTGCTTCCTGCAGGATTTTGAGCTCAATAATAAAGACGGGGATTTTTGGGAATGGGGACAGATGTCTGGGCGTCTACGTAAGTAAACAAACATGCTACTGGACTTTGGGCACGTTTCCAGTTTCCCCTCATCCGCCCTGCGGGCACCTTCCCCCGAGAGGGGAAGGCTTAAGAAACAACCCGGCCTTGGGCCACCTTCTCCCCGGCGGAGAAGGCTATTAACACAACGTGCCATTCGACCCCTTGATCCCGACCTGCGCAAAAAGCCTGATTCAACCCTTGGAAAAGAAGCCAAGGCAGGCGAACCCAGGGGCAGGTCACGCAACCCTGCCTACAGATATATGTCGGGTTGAACCCCCAAAGGGGGCAGGCACCGCAACCCGACCTACAAAAAAGCCGGATTCAGATGAAGAATCCGGCCTACATGGAATATGGGGTTAGTTTAAAGTTTAGGGTGTGAAGGTACCGCGCATGATATAGGTGCCAAGCGCGATCTCGGGGCCTTGCAGGAGCCCGACGCGAAGCATGCCGGTCGGCAGAACGCTGAAGGCGACGCCACTGTCAATCTGATAGGGGGCTTGCAGGGGTGTGCTGCCACTCATGCCGAGGAAGGCTTCGTAATCGAGCAAAGTCAGCTTAAGATCGAATATGTCTTCACCGCCGTCAATGTTAAAGCGCCAGGCCTGGCCATACCGGTCATCAACATAGGCATTGAGGATCGTTGCCTCGTAATCGCCCAGTTTTACGGTCTGGTTGATCTCAATGACATCGCCAGGCTGCGGGTTGCTGCCGGCGTCAAAGCGGAAGAGCTCCTCATCGCGCGGGAGGTCGAGGTAGCGTGTATGCAGTACTTTTTGGGTAATGGTGAGCGGGAACGCGTAGTCGCCCTTGGGCAGCTCAAAGCAATGGTACATGCTGTAGTAGGGATCCGGATAGGATGCGCGTTTCATTCCTGCTTCTACGACTGCCTGAAAAAATTCATCCAATTCGGCAAAGTTCCAGTTGGTGGCAATCTCCTGACCGTTGGCATCGGTCACGACGAGCAACTCATCATCCGAGCGATAATCGTCGAGGTGTTCTGCCAAAATGCCGTAGCCGATCAGCCAGGAATCGGGCTTTTCGACCACCAGGAGGATGTCGAGCATGTCTTTGACGGGATAATCCGCTTCTGCCTCAGAGGGGCTTTGCGCGACGGCGGGTGGTTCTGGCGCGTCGCGCTGGATGGTGACGCCAGGTTCGGGCAGATGGTATGCATAGACGGGCAGGTCAGCCGGGGCAGCCACGAATTTGACCGGCAGCTGCCAGTTTTCGGGCGCTTTGCCGAGCGTGCGCATGCTGAAGCAAGGGATCACGTAGGTTGCTTGGTTGACATCGGCGGGAATGGGGGCAAAATCTTTCTCCGACAGCAGTTTGCTGCCATTCGGCAGCAGAAGATAGGGTTGTTCGTTACAAACCGGCTCGCCCAGATTCTGGCTGAAGTGGGACTCGAAGGGCAGGTTGAGTATTTCAACGTCGAAGCTGGCTTTTTGGTCGGTAATAAACGCCCGATCGATCCGCACGGTGATTCCGTCACGGGTTTGGGCAACCGGCTCTGCCAAGACGCGCAGGTCGCTGGTGCTTTCAACTAGACCAGCACCAGGGACAAAACCAAGCCAGGTCTGAATTTGGGCAAAAACCTTGTTGGGGCCAATTGCGAAGAGCAATACTGCCGCCAGGAGCAGGGGGATCAGGGCGTAAGACCAGCGGAAAGAGAATCCGCGTTGGCGGTTGGTCAGCTCGCGCTCGCGTTGGTTGAGGGCGGCCTGCAATCGATTGGCAAAGGCCGGGTCGATTTGGGCAGGTTGTAGTTTTTCTTTCAATTGTTCTTCAAAAGCATTTTTTGTTTCCATTTTTCACTCCATCTGGGCTTGAAGGCGCTCCAGCAGCCTGTAATAAGATTTTTTGACCCGCGTTTCGCTTTGGCGCAGGATCTCTGCGATCTCAGCAAAAGGCAGCCCGGCGATCAGGCGCAGCCGCAGGTAGTCCTGTTCGATCGGGCTTAACGCGGATATTAAGCGCTCAAGGTCGATCATGCGGTCCTGATTGAGCTGGGCGTCCAGCGGATCAGAGGGGAGGGTTGGCGGCAGATCATCTTCAAGAGGTTGCAGAGGTCGTCGGGCGGCACGTCGGAAAAAATCATTAGCTTTGTTGCGGGCGATGCTGAAAAGCCAGGGGGTGAACCTTTCAGGATCGCGGAGCCGGTGGCGATTTTCCAGCGCGGTAATGAAGGTCTGAGAGGTCAGATCCTCCGCGTCGGCGCTGTTGCGAACACGGCTTAAGAGGTAGTAATATATTTTATTGACGTGCAGGCGGTAGAGCTCTGAGAAGCTTTTCTCTGCCATGGTTTCCTTTCGAGGCAATGCTTTTGGCAAAGCCTCAATCGTTTGGGTGTGTGAATCTGTCATAATGTTTCCTTGTGTAGCTACGTAAGATAGTCGCCCGAGGAAGGTGATTCGTGACAAATTGCCCGCTTTCGAAAGTTGATTAAGGATAACAGAGGAAGAGCCAGCAAGGATGTTGAAAAGGCCACAGGTCTGGTTAGATCTTATCACGGTGCTCTTTGGAGGAGCACGTGAAAACCTGTTAATAGCATAATTATTGCGTTTTTGCTCCTTTTCCCAGGATACTCACAAAGTTAATTGTTAAATCCGCGTTAAATCGGCCTCCAGGTGCTCGAAAAGCTTTGGAAAAAAAGTAGAATCAAGTGTTTTTTTGGGAACAGGACATGAGATGATGCAAAATTGGAATATTGTTTTAATCGCAGTTGTTGGTCTGGGCGCTCTGACCCTTCTGGTCTTAGGCGCTAACAAAGCCGTTGAGAAGTTGATCGGCATCGCCAATTACTTTAAATTGTCAAGCACTTTTATGGGCATGACGGTGCTTTCGGTCGCGACGTCTTTGCCGGAGATCACTTCGCATTTTACCGCTTCGGTAAACATATTGAGGGGGACTCTCGATTTTAAAACCGGCTCAGCCATCGTGCTGGGCGCGAATATTGGCTCTGATGTGGTTCAGCAGACACTGATCATGGGAATTATTGTTTTGATGGCAGGAACGATCTATTTCAGGCGTTATTTCCTCTGGAAGAGTATGGTTCCAATGATCGGCACGACGATCCTGTGTATCATTCTTGGGATTGACGGGGGGTATTCGCGTATTGATGGTTTAATCCTTTTTGGAAGTTTCATCGCCTATTCTTACTATTTATATGGTGATGAACGAAAGTACTATAAGGAAGAAGATAACCAATTGCAGTCTGAAGAGGTGGCCAATGGCGCCCCCACCTCCAGGCGAGAGGTGCTGCGCGACGCGGGGATCACGATCGTTTTGCTGGCAGTGATCATCACCTGCGCCACGATCGTGCTTTCGGCAACAGAAATCATTGTTGAACGAACGGGGGTGGGCGGTTCGTTGATCGGCGTGATCACGCTGGGTCTGGCATCGGCTCTGCCGGAACTGACGACAGCGCTGGCTGGCATCAGGCATAAGGAGGCTGGTATCTCCCTTGGCACCCTGGTTGGCAGCAACATCACCAACCCTTTGCTGGCGATCGGCGGCGGCGCGTTGATCTCCCGTTACGCGGTTCCGCGCCCGTTAATTACCTGGGATCTGCCCTGGGAAACCTTGACCGGCATCTTACTCTGGGCGATATTGTGGTTCAACAACGGCAAGTTGGGTAAAAAATCAGCCATCTATTTGATCGTGATCTATTTCATCTACATCTTTTTCCGCAGCTTCGTCTTTAACGTGGATTATTAGGACTGGATTTTGGAATGAAGGAGGGTTGGGCATTGGTCGCAGCCCTCTTTTGTTTTAATGAACCATAAAATCCTGCCACGGGCATGGTCTATATGACCCAGGGGTGGTTTTTGAGGAGTTGCTGTAACTCCTGTTCTTTTTGCGCGATTTCGGCCTGTGTTTCCTGATCTTTTTTTTGTAAATTGAAGACAAGTTCCTCAATTGCCTCTTCGTTTTCGAGCAGATCAAATTTATCAAGCGGGAACTCGCTCATCATCCCGTTGAACTCCTCGTCCAGTTTTTCATTCAATTCCAATAATTGATCGATCCGCTGTTGAAGCTGACGCGGATCCCAAAGGTAAGGCAGGGGATCAGGCGGCGGGAAATCGTTGAGGATCAGTTTGATCGTGTCTACCTCGCCGTTCTCAAAGGCGTTTTGGGCTTTTTTGAAAGCCAGGAGTTGCTCCGAGCTTTGGTCAGGATTGAGATCGGGATGGAGTGAACGGATGACAGCCGTATAGGGCTCCATGATCTCGTCATAGATGTTTCTGCCGGTATTGCCTTCGAGCAGCTCTTCGTCCAGACTTTTTGTTAGTTCCTCACGCTTTTGGATGAAGGCTTTCTGTTCTTTTAGTTCCTGATCGATCTGCTTTTCGATCTGGTTGAGGAAAATGGGTTCGCCATGCTCGATCTGCTGTTGGACCAGCTCAACTTTCCTCTCCACCTCATCGAGGCGCAGCTGTGATTGTTGGCATTTGTTCTCGTAGCGACCGACCTGGTCGATGTAATCCCTGGCCATATTATTCAGACTGTGGAAGTGAAACGCGTCCCGCAAGGCGAGCAACTGGGCGCATTCCTGCGTGCCTTCCTGTGCCAGCCTGATCATGAAGTCCCAAAGCTCCAGTGGTGTCGGATCAACGGAGTGGGTGAAAAGTTCGTTTTCAAATAAGCCTGCAAAAAACGTATCCTCATCCCGTGGTTTTTTGTGTTTTTTCATTCTCCCTCCAAAAAGTAATTCTAACAAATCGGGATAAGGTAAAACTTAAAAATCAGGATATTTTAAGGTGGGCATTTCTTTCTGTGGGGTTCCTTTCATTTGTAAAAACAGGATGGTGTTTACAAAGAAGATCTCTGGAATCGAGTAAATGGCAGGAAATTCACTGGTTTTGGACGAAATATAAGAGAATTATGGTCGGAAATGGGAAGATCATGATCAAAAAACACATAAAACCAGCGATGATCGATGCAAAAAGGTTGGTTGAGAAGCGAAATTCAGATTTTTTGAAACGAGTTTTGAAATTGGTTACATTTAACCCTTGACTTCTTTTGAGATATGCCTATAATAGTCGTTCGTGCCCATAAAAAGGCACACAGAACCTTCAAAAAGAAAATGACACCCGAGATTGATCGGAAAGAAATGAAAAACTGGTCAATTTCACCCTTGACAATTAGTTTGGAATCACCTATACTAATAAGTCCAAGGTGCTACATCAAAAGATCGCGCCTGAGAGCGTGACGATTGATAACAAAATAGCCTGGGTCGCAGAGACTTAGAAAAGCCAGTTGCCGGCTAAGAAATGGGCCGGCGCTTTCGTCTGAAAAAGGCTTGACAAGGAAACTTGTCTGGATTAGAATCTGCTCTCTTGAAGTCAGAACCTTAACAACTGAAAAGTGATAGGAAGAAATGCAAGACAAAAAATAAGGTAAGAAAATTAACAAGCCTCGTTAATGAAAATTTCCGTAAAAGATGAAAACACCGAAAGGTGATAAATTTTAACGGAGAGTTTGATCCTGGCTCAGGATGAACGTTGGCGGTGTGCCTAATACATGCAAGTCGAACGGTGACGATTTTGTAGTAATACGAATGAAATCACAGTGGCGAACGGGTGAGTAACGCGTTGGTGATCTGCCTCGAAGTGTGGAATAACGCTCCGAAAGGAGCGCTAATACCGCATGTGCTCTCGATGTTTAGAAAGTTGAGAGTAAAGGATTTATTCGCTTCGAGAGGAGCCTGCGTCCCATCAGCTGGTTGGTAGGGTAACGGCCTACCAAGGCAATGACGGGTAGGGGACCTGAGAGGGTGGCCCCCCACAATGGAACTGAAACACGGTCCATACACCTACGGGTGGCAGCAGTAGGGAATATTAGAAATGGACGAAAGTCTGATCTAGCGACACCGCGTGTGCGAAGAAGGCCTTCGGGTTGTAAAGCACTTTTTGGAAGGAATAGGAAGGAAGGTACTTCCAGAATAAGTCTCGGCTAACTACGTGCCAGCAGCCGCGGTAACACGTAGGAGGCGAACGTTATCCGGATTTACTGGGCGTAAAGCGCGTGTAGGTGGTTCTGTAAGTAGGGCGTGAAAGCTCCTGGCTCAACTGGGAGAGGCCGTTCTAAACTGCAGAGCTAGAGGATGGTAGAGGGAGGTGGAATTCCAGGTGTAGCGGTGGAATGCGCAGATATCTGGAGGAACACCAGTGGCGAAGGCGGCCTCCTGGACCATTCCTGACACTCAGACGCGAAAGCTAGGGTAGCAAACGGGATTAGAGACCCCGGTAGTCCTAGCCCTAAACGATGTAGACTAGACGTCGGCGGTGTAATAACTGTCGGTGTCCAAGCTAACGCGATAAGTCTACCGCCTGGGGACTACGGCCGCAAGGTTAAAACTCAAAGGAATTGACGGGTCCCCGCACAAGCAGCGGAGCGTGTGGTTTAATTCGTTGCTCCACGAAGAACCTTACCTGGGTTTGACATAGCAGTGGTAGGGAAGAGAAATCGGACCGACCCCTCGGGGAGCTGTTACAGGTGTTGCATGGCTGTCGTCAGCTCGTGTCGTGAGATGTTCGGTTAAGTCCGCTAACGAGCGCAACCCGCGTTGTGTGTTACAAGTGTCACACAATACCGCCGGTATTAAGTCGGAGGAAGGTGCGGATGACGTCAAGTCAGCATGACCTTTATATCCAGGGCTACACACACGCTACAATGGCCAGCACAACAGGTTGCCAAGCCGCGAGGCGGAGCCAATCCTATAAAGCTGGTCTCAGTTCAGATTGCAGGCTGCAACTCGCCTGCATGAAGTTGGAGTTGCTAGTAACCGCAGGTCAGCTATACTGCGGTGAATACGTTCCCGGGGATTGTACACACCGCCCGTCAAGTCATGGAAGCTGGCAACACCTGAAGCCGGTATCCTAACCCGCAAGGGAGGGAGCTGTCAAAGGTGGGGTCGGTGACTGGGACTAAGTCGTAACAAGGTAGGTGTACCGGAAGGTGCGCCTGGATCACCTCCTTTCTATGGAGATCTGAGTGAAAGCCTGAGGGCTGGAACTCTACTTCATGAATAAAAATATCCATATCCCGCAAGGGAGAATCGCTCAATAACGGTGAAACATGAGCGTCGTTAGTGAGATTGTACAATCCTGAAGTTAGTCTTCTGATTTCCTGTCACTTTTGAGTTGCTAAGGCTGACTCAAGGGCCTTTAGCTCAGTTGGTTAGAGCGCGCCTCTGATAAGGGCGAGGTCTCAGGTCCGAGTCCTGAAAGGCCCACTCAAAACATTTGAGAGACCTTGGGGATGTAGCTTAGTCGGGAGAGCGCCTCCTTTGCAAGGAGGAGGTCAGGGGTTCGAGTCCCCTCATCTCCACCAACAGCATGCAGGGGAGAGGTTGTCATAGGATGGAAGGATATAAAGCAATTTAGATCCTTCCATCATCTGACAACAGATGAGAACAGCACATTAATAACTGAATATCATTTGTAAGACGTATTTGAGCGTTCATTGCGATGTGAACGCGAAGAATACAAAAAAATAGTAAATTTTTAATAGTAATGCTTTAAAAAAAGCATCAATTTCTCCGCATCACGTGGAGAAGCTACTAAGAGCTTACGGTGAATGCCTTGGCGTCAAATGCCGATGAAGGACGTGGGACACTGCGATAAGCCTCGGGGAGCTGTGAACAAGCGATATATCCGGGGATGTCCGAATAGGGAAACCTGCTGGTGCGAACCACCAGCATCATACGTTGAATATATAGGCGTATGAAGGGAACCGTGTGAACTGAAACATCTAAGTAACACGAGGAAAAGAGATTATTCTCCTAGTAGTGGCGAGCGAACGGGGAACAGCCTAAACCGATCCAGTTTACTGGGTTGGGGTTGTAGGGTCTGGCGGCTAAGAGTGACAAAATGAGACGTTAGCGGAATTGGTACGGAATAGCCAACCACAGAAGGTGATAGTCCTGTACGCGAAAACGTCGAATCTCTCGCTGGATACCTGAGTACAGCCGGGCACGCTAATCCGGCTGGAATCTGGGGAGTCCACTCTCTAAGGCTAAATACGTTTGATGACCGATAGTGAACAAGTACCGTGAGGGAAAGGTGAAAAGTACCCCTGTTAGGGGAGTGAAAAGAACCTGAAACCGTAAGCTTACAAACAGTCGAAGGGCTAATAGTGTGTTCGTGCTATAGTGAAAGCTTGTGCGCAGCACTATGCCTGACGGCGTGCCTTTTGGAGAATGAGTCTGCGAGTTAATCTTTGTGGCAAGGTTAAGGAAGTTACATCCGAAGCCGCAGCGAAAGCGAGTCTGAATAGGGCGTGCAGTCGCAAGGATTAGACACGAAACCAGGTGAGCTAACCATGGCCAGGTTGAAGCGAGTATAACAGCTCGTGGAGGACCGAACCTACTAATATTGCAAAATTAGGGGATGAGCTGTGGTTAGGGGTGATATGCCAAACGAACTTGGAGATAGCTTGTTCTCCCCGAAATAGCTTTAGGGCTAGCGTTAAGCGTTTAGTAACGGAGGTAGAGCACTGAATGGGCTAGGGGGCTTATAGCTTACCAAACCTAATCAAACTCCGAATGCCGTTACTCCAAGCTTAGCAGTCGGACTCCGGGAGATGAGTTTCGGGGTCGAGAGGGAAACAGCCCAGATCAACAGCTAAGGTCCCCAAATTTGTACTAAGTGGGAAACGATGTGAAGTTACTGAAACAACCAGGAGGTTTGCCTAGAAGCAGCCACCCTTTAAAAAGTGCGTAATAGCTTACTGGTCGAGTGATTTTGCGCGGAAAATTCAACGGGGCTAAGTACAATACCGAAGCTTTGAACTTCCGCCATTTGGCGGATTTGGTAGGGGAGCGTTCTGTTCGCTTTGAAGGTCGATCGTAAGAACGGCTGGAGCGTGCAGAAGTGAGAATGCAGACATGAGTAGCGTAAAACACGTGAGAACCGTGTTCGCCGTATATCTAAGGTTTCCGACGCCAGGTCAATCCGCGTCGGGTTAGTCAGGGCCTTAGCCGAGGCCGAGAGGCGTAGGCGATGGATATCCGGTCAACATTCCGGAACCACTTGAGATGAGTGATGGAGGGACGCAACGAGGTAGGCCTGCCCACGATTGGTTGTGTGGGTGTATGGTATGTCAGCCGTTGAGATCTATAGGAAAATCCGTAGATCGAGGTGAGATGCCGTAGCGAGCCTAAAAGGCATAAGTGAGTTGAGCCTTGTTGCCGAGAAAAGCTTCTAAACGTTGATTCTTGAGTGCCTGTACCGCAAACCGACACTGGTAGATGGGTAGAATATACCAAGGCGAACGGGAGAACCCTTGTTAAGGAACTAGGCAATTTAGCCACGTAACTTCGGGATAAGTGGTGCCCTCTGACGTGAATGAATAATGAGCGTCGGGGGGTCGCAGTGAAATGGTTCTAGGGACTGGTTACCAAAACCACAGGTCTCTGCAAAGCCGTAAGACGATGTATAGGGGCTGACACCTGCCCAGTGCCGGAAGGTTAAAGGGAGAGGTTAGACGCAAGCCGAAGCTTTGAACTGAAGCCCCGGTGAACGGCGGCCGTAACTATAACGGTCCTAAGGTAGCGAAATTCCTTGTCGGGTAAGTTCCGACCCGCACGAAAGGTGTAACAACTAGAACAGTGTCTCAACAAGGGACCCGGCGAAATTGAAATGGCCGTGAAGATGCGGCCTACCCGCAGTAGGACAAAAAGACCCCGTGGAGCTTTACTGCAGCTTGGCATTGAGTTTGGATATTATTTGTGTAGCATAGGTGGGAGGCTATGAAACTAGGGCGCCAGCCTTGGTGGAGCCACCGGTGAAATACCACCCTGATAATATTTAGACCCTAACTTCATACCGTCATCCGGATGAAGGACCGTGCCAGGTGGGCAGTTTGACTGGGGCGGTCACCTCCCAAAGAGTAACGGAGGTGCCCAAAGGTTCCCTCAGGCTGAATGGAAACCAGCCTAAGAGTGTAAAGGCATAAGGGAGCTTGACTGCAAGGCCAACGCGCCGAGCAGATACGAAAGTAGGGCTTAGTGATCCCACGGTTCCGAGTGGAAGGGCCGTGGCTCATCGGATAAAAGCTACCCCGGGGATAACAGGCTAGTCAGGTCCAAGAGTTCATATCGACGACCTGGCTCGGCACCTCGATGTCGGCTCATCGCATCCTGGGGCTGGATAAGGTCCCAAGGGTCGGGCTGTTCGCCCGTTAAAGCGGTACGCGAGCTGGGTTCAGACCGTCGTGAGACAGGTCGGTCTCTATCCACTGTGGGCGTAAGTGATTTGAAAGGATCTGTTCCTAGTACGAGAGGACCGGAATGGACAGACCTCTGGTTTGCCAGCTGTCGTGCCAACGGCATAGCTGGGTAGCTACGTCTGGCAAAGATAACCGCTGAAAGCATCTAAGTGGGAAACTTGCCTTAAGATTAGATCACTTTTATCGTCAAGATAGTAAGATCGCAGGTAGACCACCTGCTTGATAGGCAGAATGTGTAAGCGCAGCAATGCGTTGAGCTAAACTGTACTAATGATCGAGGGCTTCATGCGTGATGCGGAGAACTTGGTGCTTTTTTGACAAAGTGTTCATTCTTGCAAATGATATTCGGATCTATTACTAAATTGGAAATAGGTCTCTTGGTGATATTAGCGTCGAGGGTACACCCGGTAACATGCCGAACCCGGAAGTTAAGCTCGTTAGCGCCGATGGTACTTGGGGGGCAGCCCCCTGGGAGAGTAGGTCATTGCCAAGAGGCTTTTTCGTTTTAATTGCCCAATATAGCGAAGCTAAATTTATCGTTAACGCCATGGTATCTTCGGCAAGCCTTCGAGAAGAGTAGGTCATTGCCAAGAGGCTTTTTCGTTTAATTTCCCAATATTGCGAAGTTAAATTTATCGTTAGCACTGATGGTATCTACGGCAAACCTTCGAGGAGAGTAGGTCATTGCCAAGAGGCTTTTTCGTTTTAATCAGGCTTTTTCTTTCAGAATTTTCCTTGAAATAGTAATTTAATTTATCGTTAGCGCCGATGGTATCTTCGGCAAGCATTCAAGGAGAGTAGGTCATTGCCAAGAGGCTTTTTCGTTTAAATAGGTTTTTTCTTTCAGAATTTTTCATAAAATAGCAATTTAATTTATTGTTAGAACCATGGCATCTATGGCAAGCCTACGAGTAGAATAAGCGTATGCCCGTAAGACCCTTTTTCATTTTATTTTAAAATATCTTCGCACCAGAACATGCTGAAAAACGTGAAAATATTTTTGAGGTGATATTCAAGCACTTTAAGGCTCTGACGAATAACAAAAATGTGAAAACAGGATTCATCGACTTCATCACAGAATGACAGAAAGATTCGATGACGGAATGGTTTTGCGAAAATATATTTAGATACTATTTTCGCATTTCCAGTTCAAGTCCAGGAATACGGGTTTTGCGCTCGAGGAATTTTAACAAGAGATCCAACCCAAACACCAAAATCAGATAGACCACAGCGACTGCAAGATAGACACCCACAAAGTCGAAGGTGGCTGTCGCGGCGCGCTTGGCCTCGGCCATGAGGTCCTGCACGGCGATCAGGAAAACGATCGCGGTGGTCTTTAACAGCGAGACAGGCTCATTGGACCAACTGGGCAGCGCCAGTCTCAGCGCCTGGGGCAGGATGACATACAGGATGGTTTGCCATTTTGACATTCCAATCGAACGCCCGGCTTGCATTTGCTGTTTGCCAATTGCCATGATGGCGCCGCGCAGATACTCAGCCTGATAGGCGGCGCTATTGAACCCCAAAGCCAAAAAGGCGGCCACATTTTGAGAGAAGGTGATGCCGAGGTCGGGCAGACCGTAATAGATAATGAACAATTGCACCAAAAGCGGCGTGCCGCGGAAAACGGCGATGTAACCGCCAGCCAAGGCCTGAAGCCATTTGGGTCCATAGCTGCGTGCCAGTGCCAGAAGCAAGCCCAAAACAAAGCCGATCCCCAAACCGATCGCGGTCAGCTCCAGCGTGACGCCGACACCCTGTAGAAATTTTTGCCCAAAGCGTTCAAAATAGCCCAACCAGGTACCCATCAGGCCGCGTCCTCTTTCTTTTTACCGTACAATTCGGTGATCTTCCATAAAAATTCTCTGGTTCGGGGAAATTTGGGATGGTTGAACATTTCGTCGGGCGAACCTTCTTCGACGATGTAGCCTTTTTCCATAAAAACGATACGGTCGGCAACCTCGCGGGCAAAACCCATCTCGTGGGTGACGACCAGCATGGTCATGCCGTCTTTGGCGAGTTTTCGCATGACCTCGAGCACCTCACCGATCAATTCCGGATCGAGGGCGGATGTGGGCTCGTCAAAGAGCATGATGCGAGGATCCATCGCCAATGCCCGCGCGATGCCAACGCGCTGCTGCTGCCCACCGGAGAGCTGCCCGGGGTAATGTCCGGCTTTGTCTGCCAGGCCAACACGCTCCAATTCTCGCAGCGCTTTTTCGGTGGCAGCCTGGTCGGACATCTTTTTGACCCTGGTGAGCCCAAGCTTGACGTTTCCAAGGGCGGTCAGATGGTTGAAAAGCAAAAAATTCTGAAAGACCATGCCAATATGCTGCCGGACCAGGTCTTCATTGCAGTTTTTGCTGGTGATCTCGGTGTCGTCCAACCAGATTTGTCCTTCATTAGGGCGTGTGAGCAGGTTGATGCAGCGCAGCAAGGTGCTTTTTCCCGTTCCGCTGGGCCCGATGATGACAATAGTCTCGCCTTCGTTGACATCCAGGTCGAGATGCTCAAAGATGACGTGATCCCCGTAGCTTTTGCGCAGGTTTTTGATGGTCAGAATTGGTTTTGGCATAAATGGTCTCCAGGGCTATGGATTGGCAGGGATGGCAAGCTTGTTCTCAAGCCTGTTTAGCAGCCGGGTCGTCAGGAAGACGAGCAAAAAGTAGATCAGGGCCGCGCTAAGATAGGCAAGCAGGTATTGCTGCGAGCTGGCAGCGATCAGCTGCGCTCTTCGCAGGATTTCAGGCACCCCGAGCGCGTAGACCAGCGAAGAGTCTTTGATCACGATGGCAACTTCGTTGGACCAGGGCGGGATTGCCAGGCGCACTGCCTGCGGCAGCACGACATAGCGGATCGCCTGCAGGCGGCTTAGCCCGATCGCGCGGGCGGCTTTCATCTGGTCACCGCTGACTGCCAGCAGGGCACCGCGCACGATTTCCATTTGGTAAGCGCTGCTGACAATGCCCAGCGAGAGCGACCCAGCCCAAAACGCGGAAAGATTGATCCCCTTTGATACGGCAAAAAAGAGAATAAAGAGCAGGACAAGCGGGGGAATGCCGCGAAAGATGGTGGAATACAGGTTCATCAGTCGGCCTGTAACCTTGCCGCCGTAGACATAGAGCAGGGCGAGGATGGTGCCGATCAGCAGGCCCGCGGGCAAGGCGATCAGCGTGACACCAACTGTGTAGATCGTTCCCTGAGCGATATAGCTAATAAACTGGTTTAGGTTCAAAACGGTTCTCTTTGTTTTATCGTTTGAGAGGGCCACAAAGCAGCTTCGGCCCTCTCAAATTTGCTTGAAGAAACCTGTTTAGTTGCTGAAGTATTTGACGGCCAGAGCGTCAATGAAGCCTTCGGCCTGTAATTCCTTGATAATGCGGTCTATTTCCGCCTTGAGGGTCGTATCGCCATCCGGCAGGACGATGTTGATAGGGCCGGTGGAAAGCTCGCCCTTATAAACGACCTGTAGGTCGGGATTCTGGGCCACATAAGCCTGGATCGGCACGAGATCGGCCATGAGAATATCAATGCGGCCGTTCGCCAGGTCGAGGGCGGCCTGGTCGACGCGTTCGTAGCGGGAGAGGTTGGCTTCGGGCAATAAGCCATTGGCAATCAGATTGTCGGTCAGCCAGCCATCCTGGACGGTGCCGGATTGAACACCCACCTTGTAGGCGACAATATCTTCTGGCACTGAAATCGTGCCGGTGAAGGTTTTGTTGACCACGAAAGCGTCCTCGGTGGTGTAGTAGGCTTCGGAGAAATCGACGGTCTTATCGCGTTCTTCGTCATAGTTGAAGCAGGAGATCGACATGTCCAACTTGCCGCTGCTGACAGCCGCCACGAGGCTGTCGAAAGGCATGTCAACCCATTCAAGCTCAACGCCCATGCGTTTGGCGATCTCTGCCATCAGTTCGATGTCAAAGCCCGTTTTGTTGCCGGCCTCATCGACAAATTCGTAGGGCGGGTAGTCGGCAGAGGTGCCAACAACCACTTTTTTATTGGTCTGGATCTTATCGAGGATCGAGGCGGGTTCTTCCGTCTTTGTGCCGCAGGCAAACAGCAAGGAGGTGATAAGCACGATCACTACCACCAAAAGAAAATGTTTTTTCATTCTTCCTCCGTTCAAGGTTGGGTTAATGAGAGATTAACGGAGATTATACAACAGATTGATGAAAAACATGCGAAATTGCCAAAGCAAGTTAGATGATGTAAAGTGTAAGTTCCCTCCATTTTCGTTTATTTGTTAATATCGATCTACCGCAAATGATAAAATAGGGTATGCTTAAGCACTTCATGTTCACAAGGAGGACGCTATGATTGATGATTTATTGAGAGATTCCAAAGGACGCATGCAGAGCACATTGGATGTGCTAAGTGAGGATCTGCTCGGGATTCGCACCGGCAGAGCGTCGCCAGCTTTGATCGAGAAACTGCAAGTGGAATATTACGGTTCCCCCTTGAGCCTGATCCAAGTCGCGACCATCAGCGTTCCTGAAGCGCGCCAGTTGATGATCCGGCCGTTTGACAATTCGTCGCTCAAGGCGATCGAACGCGCGATCCTGGCTTCGGACCTGGGCCTGACGCCCAGCAACGACGGCAAGGTGATCCGCCTGAATCTGCCTCCGCTAACGGAGGAACGCCGCCGTGATCTGGTGAAAATGGTCAACAACCGCCTCGAGGACGCGCGTGTGGCGATCCGCAATATTCGCCGCGACTCCAATAAAGACCTGCGCGATTTCGAGAAAGAAAAGATGATCTCTGAAGACGAGCTCAAACTGGGTGAAACCCGATTGCAGGAGCTGACCGACGAGATGATCGACCAGGTTGCTGTGATCGGCAAACGCAAAGAAGAAGAGATCATGGAGTTTTAGGTGGCTGACAAAAGCACATCGACAAAGGCCCCTGCGCATGTTGCCATCATCATGGACGGCAACGGGCGTTGGGCAAAGGAGCGCGGCTTGCCGCGCCTGGCAGGCCACCGCGCCGGCACGAAAAACCTGCGACGTGTTATCCGCGCAGCCGCCAACGCCGGCATCCAAAACCTGACTTTTTACGCCTTCTCTACCGAAAACTGGAAGCGACCGGAAGACGAAGTCAAAGGACTGATGGCTTTGCTGGCTGAATTTATCGAAACAGAAATTCAGGAGCTGCACAAGGAAGGCGCGAGATTGCTGCACATCGGCCATCTTGATGGGCTTGGGCCCACCTTGAAACGCAAGGTTGAAGACGCGATCGAGTTGACCAAAAACAACACCCGCATCAACATTATCCTGGCTTTCAATTACGGCGGCCGCGATGAGATCATCTGCGCGATCAAAAAGCTGATCGAAGAAGGCGCGGGCGCTGATGAAATTGACGTCGAAAGGGTCAGCGCGGCGATGTTTACCGCGGGCATACCCGACCCGGATATCGTCATTCGTACCTCCGGCGAACAGCGCACGAGCAATTTTTTGGTCTGGCAATCGGTTTACAGCGAGTGGTTCTTCCCGCAGGTATACTGGCCCGATTTCAGCGAAGAACATCTGCTCCAGATCCTGGAGGATTTTGGCAAACGCGACCGCCGCTTTGGCGGTTTGAGCAAGAAATAATGTTCAAACAGCGGGCACTCACGGCATTGGTCATTGTGCCCCTGGTTTTAATTTTGGGCTATTTTGGGGGAGTGCCTTTTGATCTCTTTTGGGCGGCCGTGCTCGCCTTTGGCGGCTTTGAATTTACGCGCATGGCAAGGGGGGCGGGCTTTCGGCTTTCTTATATTCTGACAATTGGCCTGATCCTGTTGGTGTCCCTGATCCGGGCTTTGGGCTTGTTTGCGGATATCCTGATCTTTCCTTTGCTTCTCTTCGTCAGCCTTGCCTATGGGCTCTGGCAATTCGAAAATGGTGAGGAGAAAGCGCTTTGGAATGTAATTTTACATGTGCTGGCAGCAATCTATATCGGGGTGTTGGGGAGCTTCGCGCTTGTCATGAACGAAGGCTGGCTGAAAGGCAACTGGTACCTGCTGTTGACGGTCGCCTTGATCTGGCTGGTGGATGCCGGGGCGTATTTGATCGGCAGTCGTTTTGGAAAAAGAGCGCTTTTACCGCGTTTGAGCCCCAATAAAACATTGGAAGGCTTTCTTGGCGGCACCGCGATTGGGATTTTGGGCGGGTTTTTGTTAGGCTGGCTTTTGAAGGAGCAACTGCCCTATATAACCCCGTGGAAGGGCGCCCTGTTGGGCGGTATCATGGGCCCAGTCGCATTTTTGGGTGATGCCATGATGAGTCTGTTCAAACGCACCCTGAAGGTCAAGGATACGGGCAAGTTGCTGCCCGGGCACGGCGGAATCCTCGATCGGTTGGATTCCATGCTTTGGGCTTTTGTGGCAGCAAGCATTTTTCGATATTTTTTTTAAGAAACAGGAATTAAAAACCCTCTGATTAAAACGAGCAGAGGGTTTTGGCATTATTTCCAGAGGTCTGGTTTACTTCTCGTCTGGCTTTTTCTCCTGCTGCTTGTCATCCGCCTCGCGCAGATGGGGAAAGAGGATCACTTCCCGCAAAGTGTGCTGTCCGGTCAGGAGCATTACCAGGCGGTCGATGCCCAGGCCAAGCCCGCCATTGGGCGGCATGCCGTAGGCCATCGCCTGCAGGTAGTCTTCATCCATCGGGTTGCGTTCTTCCTCGTCCTCGCTGTAAGTATGACCCATCTCCAGGAAGCGTTGTTCCTGATCGAGCGGGTCATTCAGTTCGGTGAAGGCGTTGCAGATCTCCATGCCGCCAACGTAACCCTCAAAACGCTCGACCGTGGTTGGATCGTCCAGTTTCGCCTTGGCAAGGGGTGAAATATCGCGCGGGTAATCATATAGGAATGTCGGTTGGATCATGATCGGTTCCAGGTAAGTTTCCAACAGGGTGTTGATCAGCTTTCCTCTCGACACATCGGGTTTGAAGGCAATACCTTTCTCGCGCATTGCGGCTGCCAGACTATCGGCGTCCGGGTACTGGTGGATGTCAATCCCGGCCTGGTCGATCAGACCCTGACGGATCTGAATGCGATTCCAGGGTGGGGTCAGGTCGATCTCCTGCCCGCCAAACTGAACTTTCATCGTGCCCAAAACTTTTTGGGCTGTTTCCGCCACCAGCTGCTCGGTGATCGCCATAATGGAGTTGTAGTCGGCATAAGCCATATAAAACTCAAGCTGGGTAAACTCAGGGTTGTGCTTGAAGGAAACACCTTCGTTGCGGAAATCGCGCCCGATCTCGTAAACGCGGTCCAGCCCGCCCACCAAGAGACGTTTCAGATAAAGCTCGAAGCTGATGCGCAAAAACAGTTCCTGATGCAGCTGATTGTGATAGGTCGTGAAAGGTCGCGCTGCCGCGCCGCCATAGATCGGCTGCAAAATTGGTGTTTCAACTTCCATAAAGTCACGCTCGTCCAAAAAAGCACGGATCGCCTTGACCGTCTCAGCCCTGACCCGGAAGATCTCGCGCACTTCGGGGTTGACAGCCAGATCGACATATCGGCGGCGATAGCGGGTTTCAGGATCGGTCAGTTGGGCGTGCCGCACGACTTCGCCATCCACGGTTTCGTCCTTATCGGCCGGCAGGGGCAGAAGCGCCTTGGAGAGCATCCTGAAATCCTGAACCTGCAATGTCACTTCGCCGCGCCGCGTGCGCATCATCTGCCCGCTGGCTTCGATGAAGTCGCCCAAGTCGTAAAAGCGGACGAATTCGTCCAGTTTCTCGGCGCCGATCTCGTTCACGCGCATCAAAAGCTGGATCTTTCCGGTGCGGTCTTCGATATGAGCGAAGCTGAGCTTGCCCATATGGCGAATCGCGCGCAATCTGCCAGCCAAAACCACCTCAACAGGCTCCTGGCTGCCTTTTGCTTCGGCTTTTTCAAAAAGGGCGACCGCACTGGCGTTGGTATGGCTCTTATGGGCGCGCAAAGGATAGGGTTCCTGCCCGATCGCGCGTAATTGCTCCAGCTTATTCAGCCGCTGCATCTCCAGGTCGGAAAAATCATCTTTTAGCATTGCTTCATCCTCTCATAAAAATGCCCCACCGCAATGGGTGGGGCATTTTGGTTTTGTCTGATTACTCTATTGCAAGAATTTCGACGGCAAAAGCTCCACCGGGAGTCTCCACCTTGACCGTGTCACCGATCTTGTGATTGATCAATGCATGACCCATGGGCGATTCGTGTGAGATGCGTTTATCCAGGGGGTCAGCTTCGGCCGGCCCAACGATCATAAAGGTTTCCGGCTCTTCGCCTTCTTCCTGAATGGTCACTTTTGAACCGATCTTAACAATCCCTGATAAATTCGCTTCTTCATCGATGATATAGGCATTGGCAAGCAAAATTTCGAGCTCCTTGATGCGCCCTTCGGTAAAGGATTGTTCGTTCTTGGCAGCTTCGTATTCTGCATTTTCGATCAATTCGCCATCTTCCATGGCATCCTGGAGACGTTTGGCAACTTCCTTGCGTTTGACCGTGCGCAAATGGATTAATTCTTGTTCGGATTTTTCAAAACCCTCTCGTGTCAGGTAAGAACGTGACATAACTTATTCCTATACTTCTACTTTCTTCCCCATAGGGATAAATACAAAATGCGCTTGAGGATCACTCCCTCCAAACGCGGTGGAGCAATTATACTATGAAAATGAAAGGGTAAATAGGCTCTGAATCATTTCTGTTTCAATAATATTCTTTGCTTTTCATCCTTCTTTGGGGTAAAGCGGGCATAAGTCAGCTTTGATCTGCGACAATTAACGATTTTCACGGGATAAAAACAAACACCCCATGAAAATCACGGGGTGTTTGGGCTTAGGGCTTTAGGATTTTAGCCTTCGTTGTTTATTACTTTGTTCGCGCTTTTGACGTTGACGTTGATCTTCTTAGGCTGCGTTTCGGGTTTCTTGGGAAGACGGATAGTCAGAATCCCGTTTTCTGAATCTGCGCTGATGGCATCGGCCTCGATCACGCCGGGCATGCTGATGCTGCGATAGAAGCTGCCAAAGCTGCGTTCGCGGATGTGATATCTGCCTTCTTCAAAATCTTTGTTCTCTTCTTCGATCTCGCCTTTGATCGAAAGGGTGTTATCGTCATAGGTGATCTCCATTTTTGAAGGATCAAAACCGGCAACGCTGGCTTTGACGATGTATTCAGCGTCGTTTTCGATCACATCGAGTGGAAATCCGGAAGGGAGTTGTTCAGATTCAAAGTCAAAAATTCGGTTCATCGCGCGTTCCAAATTGTATTGGTTTCTCCAATAAGGTGTTTTTCTAATCATGTAAGCCATTTTTACCTCCAGAATGCTTGTTTGTTGTCTTTACTTTAAGTCGGGAGAGTAAGAACTTTGTATAAGGAATGTTAGCAAAGTGTTAGAGACTCAGGAAGTGCGATTGGCGCGCAGGGCCATGATCGCCGGGGCGAGCGCCTCAAGCTCAGGTTGCCGATGACCTAATTTCGAGCTGAGCACGAGCGGCAATTGACTGCCAGCCAAACCACTGGCCTGGCTGAGGGCCTCAGCCATGGGCTTGAGCCAGATATCGCCCAGCAGGTGATAGGGATATCCGATGATGATGGTCTCGGGATGCAAAACGTGGACAAGGCTTTCCAGACTGCGGCCGAGAAATCTGGCTGCTTCTTCAACGATCTCAATGCTGTATGGGTCCTGATCGAGCGCGCTTTGTATAAATTCGGTCAGGAGAAGCCCGGGTTCCCAATGGTTGGAATGCCTGAAATCTGCCAGCCTAAGCAGCCCGGCGCCACTGGCAAGGTCGTCAAGGGTCTGGAAGCGTTCGGCAGGTGAGGAATTTTGAGACAATCGCACTTTTCCCAACGTGCCAGCGTTCGTACCAGTATTATGATAGAGCCGACCATCGGACAGGATGCTGACGCGGACCCGCGGCGAGAAGGTGAGATAAAAGGCCTGGGTCAGGTCGCCATGGCCGCCAAACAAGAGTTCTGCCAAAAGACCGGCATTGGCTTTTGTTTCAGCATAAACAGGCAGGTTCAGACGCAGGCCCAACTGAAAGCGCAAGGCTTCTGACTTCCACTCACTGAATTCAGGCGAAGAGTCAAGGATGCCGGTTTGAGGGTCATAATTGCCGGCAACAGAAACCGAAACAACGTCCGGCAGCGGCAGGCGCTGGGCCTGGGTGATCATCAGCAGGCGGTCCACGTGACTGCTGACCTCGGAGAGGAAGGCGGGGAAGCTTAGATTGCCCGCTGAAGTGAACTCAATGCGTTCGTTGACCAGACCGCTGGGATTGCCATAAACGATGAGTGTCCGCTCGCTGGCGATGTTGATGCCCAGGATGTAATTGCTGGTGTTTTGAGGCGCGGTTCTGCTATTGCGAAACATGGAATCATTATAACGCCGGATGGACGCGAAAACAGCAGAGCAATTCTGAATATGCCAGTGGGCGAGGTCCAATTTCAGAAGGATGTTTTCATGGATTGATAAGGAAATGTGGAAAAAAGTGGATTTATTTTGATAAGCCCATATAATAAACACGATAAGGACGCATGTATAATATTTAACGATACCACTGGAGGAAGAAAAAATGCCCCGAAAAGTTGATTCCCGAATCATAAGAACGAAAGCCGCATTAAGAAAGAGTTTGTATGAACTCATTCTTGAACGGGGCTATGATGATATCAGCATCCAAAACATCACTGACGAGGCCAGGCTTGGCAGGGCCACATTTTATCTGCATTACAGGGATAAAGACGATCTTCTCCTGGATCTGATGCACACGATCTCGGACGCATTTTTCCAAACCTTGTCGAAGGAAGAACAAGAGGATAATCCTTATCTAAATGAAGGCACTCTTAAACGCATGTTTGATTATTCTGAGGAATATTTTGACTTTTTCCGCATCATCGTCAGTGACAAAAGTGGTGTGGTTGGTGTGCGCTTTTTGATGCAGATCATGCGCGAAAAAATCAGTAATACCTTCCTCGAGATGGACGAACGAAAAATCAATACGCTTTATACACGTGATTTGGTAGAAAACTATGTTGCTGGCGCGATGTTCATGATCATTTTTTGGTGGTTGGAGAACGAAATGCCGATTCCAGCAGAAGATATGGCGAGGATGTTGTTGAAAACCAATCGTGCCGCACTCGCGGTGGTTGAAAACGAACTTCTTTTGTTAAAAGAAGGCTTAATTGTCTCGGACAAAATCGATCAGGTTGTTGAAAAGGATGATCAATAATTCAAGAAGGCTGGCGATTTTTCATCTGGCGGATTTTCACTGCCTGACAGAATAGGGGGATGGGAGTAAAATCAGAGCTGGAAAGGCAAAAGAATGAAGAAATTTCGTACCATTACGCTCTTTGTTTTAAGTTTGGCTTTGTTGATGGCTTGTACTCCTCAGAGCCAGTCAACCCCTACGGGTACAACTGTTCCCACAGCCCAAATTCCGACCAATACCCAGGCGCCAACTTTACCAGCGACCGCGACGGCAACACTACTGCCGACCATTCAACCGACAGCAACATCACTGCCAGAGCCAACGCCGACCGCCTTCCCAGGTTTTGCTCAAAATTTCAAGTTCTATCAGGCCTGGACCAAAAAGGAGACCACCTGGTTTTACTTTATGAACGCGCATGTCGATCAGACGGTTTACGCGCTGGTTGACGACCTTGAGGGCAATAGCTACAGCCTGATCTGCCCACCGGATGACACCTATCCGCAGGATCTGCGCTGTTACAGCGAAGAGCTCTTTAAGGGAAAGAATGAATATAAAGTTACCTTTTATTCAGATCCCGAACACCAGTATCCTTTTCATGAACAAATCGTGGCGTCCAATTTGAATTCGACCTATCTGACCTACGATAATTGCGAAAAAGAGTATCGCATCTATGATGGCAGGTGTTATTCTTCCATCACTTGTTACGGGGAGAACGGGGAAGTGGTGTATTCTTACGATGACATGCCCTATGAAACCGGCACTTTTGAAGGCTACACGCTTCCATGCCGATAAAAACTGACGGTATGAAGAGACTAAAGCTCTTTTTCCTTTCTGTCCTTGTGATGATCACGACCCTTGCATCGGGTTGTGGGATTAAGGCCAAAGCTGTTCCAACACAGGAAGCCAGCCCGATCCCCAGCGCGACAAGCCAGCCAACGGCAACGCTCACAGCGACCCCAACAGCGACAGAAACGGCGCTGCCAACGGCGACCGCAACCATCGTGCCAACACCAACCGAAACGCTGATCCCCTTTGTCGGCTTTCCGGATATGTTCCGCCTTTTTCGCACCTGGTATCTGGATGAAAAGACCTATTTCTACTTTCTGAATGCCGGGATCGAGGGCAAGCTTTATGCGACTGCCGAAGAGTTTCCCCTGGACTGTCAGGCGGATGCTTCTTTCCCCGGTCAGATGATCTGTGTTTATGATGGCGTTATTGAGGGCTACAGCCTGATGAAATTCCGCTTCTTTACCGATTCAGCCCGGACCGTGCAGGTTTTTGAGGCTGACTACAATGCGGATCTGGTCGATAACACGATCTATCACCATCAGTACGATTGCCCGGATCGCGGTAAAAATGTTAATTGTGTATCTGAGTATCGCCTTTACGACGGAATTTGCTATTACGCCCATACATGTTATGATGCATGTGGACTTTATTATTCCAAAGACAACCTGCCGAAAGTTTTTAATGAATTTCAGGGATATACGACTCCCTGCAACTGAGATAACCATGCCAAAAAGAACAGTAATACTGATTTTTATCCTTATCTTGTCTGCTGCGATGCTGATCGCGGCTTGCGGTCCGCGCATTGATCTTGCCGCTACCGAAACGGCTGCGGTTACTGATACACCAACACCAACGCCGACCGAAACAGCAACGCCAACTGCTACGGCAACTGCGACAGAAACACCAACACCAACCATGACGGCGACGGCGACAGAAACGGCGACACCGACAGTCACGCTCACGCCAACCTGGCAGCCCAATCCTTATATGATCTGGCCCAGAGCGACCTTTACCCAGTTTGACGTCTGGTGGGCAGGTAACTGGTGTGCCGAAAGGGGTCAGAATGTCAGTTGTGAGATCGAATATCGCGATTATAACGGGCAATGCCTTGTAGGGATGTCCTGTTCAGATGCCTGCGGTGTTTATTATGGAGTTGATACGATCAAATATGGAACGGGCCCTTATAGCTTCAGCGGCCCTTGTTATTGAGTGGAAAATGATGAAAAGATATATTCGCATATTAATATTGTTATTGGCTGTTTTGGCGATGACTGGCTGTGGATTGGGGAAACCTGAGCCAACCAGCACTCCCACCCAGACCCCTTTGCCAACCAACACGATGACTTATACACCCAGCCCGACCCTGACCGAAACGCCCACCCTGACGCCGACAGAGACGGAGACGCCCACACCAACTGTCACCCCGACCGAGACGGTCACGCTGACACTGGAGTTGACCGCGCGCCTGATCTGGCCGCGCGCGAGATTTGGCCCGGAGGATGTCACCTGGCGGGATTTTAGCTGCCCACAGGAAGGCCAAAATCTAAGCTGCGAGTTTGAATATCGGAAGGATGAAAGCAATAATTGCTATGTTGGCGCAACCTGCTATGACGCCTGCGGCTGGTTTTATTCGGTGGACACGATTCCACCGGGGGTGGAAGAGTTTTCCAATCCCTGTTATTAAAGCGATCACCCCTGCGTAAGGGGTGATTTTGTAGAATCTGATAAAGTTAGATGAGGACTGGGTCGTCTCCACGCAGGACGATCTGACCCGCAAGGATCACTTTAATACTTATAAATCCCGCCGCCGATGAATTCGCGAATGACGGATTCTTCAGGGACAAAGCTGTCATTCTCGACGGCATCGATCTCCTGGAACATTCGGTTCACCCGATCAGCGCGCTCCCAGGCGTCATGACGCAAGGGGTCGTTCTTGTATTCCTGCGCCCAGCGGGCAAAGCTTTCGCCCAGTTTTGCCTTGTAAATTGGCAATTCGTAGGGCATGGCGCTGTTGACGATGGTATCAGCGGTGTTGAGGTAGGGGATGATGTGACGCAATTCGCTTGAGCGCACATAATGCCAGTGCAGCAAGGTTTGGGTCGGGTCATAGGCCCGGTGAGAGGCGTCCCGCAACATGCGGCGCATCAGGCGGATGTCTGTCCAGCGGGCGTAATTGCCATTTTCGAGCTTCAGCTGCAGCAGGGGTTCGATATAGAGCTTGAACTTCCACTCATTGGGGATATCAGCCGTCATTTCGGGGTAAAGCCCATGCAGGCTGTCGATCAGGACGATCTCATTCTTGTTCAAACGCATGGGGGTATGATCGGGGTGGGATTTTCCGGTTTTAAAGTCATAGAAGGGAATGCGCACTTCTTTCCCCTGGAAAAGCTCCGTCAGGTTCTGATTGATCAGTTTCATGTTCAGGGCTTGTGGGGTCTCAAAATCGTAATCGCCAAACTCATCCTTTGGATGCATCTCAAGGTCGAAGAAATAGTGATCAATGTTGAGCGTGATCAATTTGAAACCTTGTTTTGCCAAATGCTCCCCGACTTTGATGGTGGTGGTGGTTTTTCCGCTGGAACTGGGACCGACGATGAAGACCACCCGCACCTCGTCCTGACGATCAAGGATCAGGTTGGCAGCGTTTTCAACGTCTTCACTGTAAGCTGCTTCTGATGCGGTCGCCAGATCGTGCAGGTTCCCTTTTCGGATCTGTTTGTTAAGGCTTTTGCTGGTGTGGACGTTATGCGAAACAGACCAATCCAAAACCTGCCAAAGTTTGGGCCAGGGGATGTTGCCGGAGGGGCTGCGGTCGCTGTCGCCGCGTTTGGCGCGCTGTCGGGCACGCTCCTCGCGGTAGAGGATGTAGGCTTTTGCCACTTTGGCTCTGCCGTTTTCTATCAGCACTTTTTCAACCAGATCCTGAATCATTTCAATGTTTGGGATCTCGTCTTCCCGCAGATTTTGCTCCAATAAGGCTACTACCTGAGCGGAAAGCTCTTCGGCTGCTTCTTTATCCCGACCTCCAACCGCGACCGCGGCGCGATAAATTGCGTTGGTGATCCGTTCGGGGGTGAAAGCGACGATGCTTCCATCTCGTTTGATGACCTGGGTGGGTGTTGTCATGCGAACCTCCATATCTTAAAGCTTGTGTGAAAATTATAGCACGATGGAAACCGATTGAGCAGCGTTCGATTCTCTGAATAACAAATGGCGTAGACCTCAGACGGGAGGCCGCGATGGAGTGTAGCGATAACCTAAAATTTTCTGTTAACCAACACCCCCATGCTATAATATTGCCATGACAAATTCCTCATTTCCTCCACACCCACTAATTATTGCCCATCGGGGGGCGTCGGCTCTGGCGCCCGAAAACACAATGGCGGCCTTCCGTCTGGCCTACGAGCTTGGCGCTGATGGAATTGAGCTGGATGTCATGCTTTCTCAGGATCAAAAGCTGGTGGTTCATCACGACCAGAGCGTCAATCGCACCACTAACGGCCATGGGAAAGTCTTTGAACTGAAATGGGATTACCTAAAAACACTGGATGCTGGCAGCAAGTTTGGCGATCAATTTGTTGGTGAGCCGCTGCCGCTGCTTGAGAATGTGTTTGAGGAACTGGGCGGAAAGTTTTTGATCAATGTCGAGCTCAAAAACTATGCCACACCTAACGATGACCTGACCGCGTTAGTTGTTGACCTGATCGAAAAGATGAATTTGGCCGATGCTGTTATCTTATCGTCTTTTGGTGGCAAAAACCTGCTTCAGGCCAGGGCAAAGAACCCGTCCATTCGCCGCGGTTTGCTGGCAATGCCGGGGCTGGCGGGCAGTCCTTATCGCGGCTTTCTGGGCAAGCGTTTCGACTACACAGCTTTGCACCCCTATCATGGTGATGTCCGACCCAGCCTGGTCAGGCGAATGCATCAGAAGGGTAAAGACGTGAATGTCTGGACGGTTGATAAGACGGAAGATCTCCTGCGCATGCGCGATTGCCAGGTGGATATGGTGATCTGCAACGATCCCAAACGCGCCCGGCAGGTTTACGAGGCTGGATGAAAAAACGCCTCCTGGCAATTCTGCTAACACTCAGCTTGCTGCTGAGTGCCTTGCCCTCTGCTTCGGGGGCAAGCCAAACCCCGATTGAAACCGATGTTGAACAGATCTTGCGTTCGATGAGCCCGGCTGAGCGCGTCGGACAGTTGTTTCTGATCCCCTTTGAGGGTGCAAGCGCCACCGAAGGCAGTGACATCTATGATCTGATCACCAATTATCACATCGGGGGTGTGGTTCTTAGCGCGGAATGGGATAATTTTGTGGAAGAAGACAGCGTAGCGGCTGTCTGGAACCTGATCCAGCAATTGCAGCAAGCAAACTGGAACGCCAGACAGGGAGATACCCCTGTAAATCCAAACCAACCAGGCAGATATGTGCCCCTTTATGTGGGCATGAGCCTTGTGCGCAGTGATAACCGGACGGCTCAACTGCTTAACGGGCTGACGCAATATCCATCACCGATGTCGATCGGGGCGACCTGGTCGGACGATCTGGCCCGTGAGGTGGGCGCGGTGATCGGGCAGGAACTTTCCGCCCTGGGCATTAACCTCTTTCTTGGGCCGGCTCTGGACGTTGTGGATAGCAAAGATCTGGTGGCGGCTTCGTTCGCCAACACGCAAAGCTTTGGCGGCGACCCCTATTGGGTCGGTGAACTGGGCAAAGCTTACGTGCAGGGCATTCATCAGGGTAGCCAAAGCCGGATCAGTGTGATCGCGCAGCATTTCCCCGGCCTGGGCAGCGTTGACCGTCCTCCTTATGATGAAGTTTCGACCATCCAGAAAACATTGGATCAGCTGGAGCAGATCGAGCTGGCGCCCTATTTCAGCCTGACGGGTGATGCTGACCCACAGCGCCAGGTGGATGGACTGATGATCTCTGCGGTGCGATTTCAAGGTCTGCAGGGCAACATCCGCGCGACGACCAAACCGGTGAATTTTGACAAAACCGCGCTCGAACAATTGCTCTCACCGGAGCCATTGGCCAGCTGGAGGCAAGCCGGTGGGTTGACCATCAGCGATAGTTTGGGAAGCACGGCGGTAAAGCAGTTTTTCGCTTCCAATGACAGTGAGTTTGACCCCCTGAGTGTCGCCCGCACGGCTTTTTTGGCGGGCAATGATATCCTTTATCTGGATGATTTTAAGTCCCGTTCTGATGAGGACCCCAGCGCGACCATTCGAAGGATCGCGACCTTTTTCACCCAAAAATATCAGGAAGACGCCTTGTTTGCTCAAAGAGTGGACGAGTCGGTCGCCCGTATTTTGACAGCCAAACTGAAATTGTATTCAAAGTTTGAGCTGGATGAGGTTTTGACGGACGAAAGTGGGTTGAGTCAGGTCGGTGCTGCCAACGCGATCCCTTTAACGGTCAACCGTCAGGCTGCCAGCCTGATCTCGCCTTCGGTAGAGTATCTGAATACCGTTTTGCCGCAACCCCCTGCCTTACAGGAGTTCATCACGGTGTTTACCGATACCCGCAGCGCGCAGCAGTGCTCCAACTGCCCTCAGATAAGCGAATTTGGCAATATGGATCTTGAAAACACCCTGATCCGCTATTATGGCGGCCTGGGAACCAATCAGCTCAATGCTGACAGGATCCATTCTTATTCTTTCTTGCAGTTGACGGAGATCCTTGACCAAAGGTCAGATCCGTCTGATCCCTATCTGGCGGATAATCTGCGCCGATCGCAATGGGTCGTTTTTAACGTCTTAAACGAAGACCCATCCAAACCAGAAACAAGCGCCTTGAAACGGATCTTATCGGAACGTCTCGACCTTTTGCGTGACAAAAAGGTGATCGTTTTCAGTTACAGCGAGCCTTATTATCTTGATTCAACCGATCTGGCAAATATCACGGCTTACTACGCCATGTACAACAAAAGTCAAAGCGCTTTTGACATCGCGGCTCGTCTAATGATGCGGGAAATGGGCGCGAACGGCTTTTTGCCGGTGTCTTTGAGCGCGATCGATTATCAAATCCGCTCGGTTACGGCTCCGGAACCCAATCAGATCATTCAGGTTAATTTACTTACGTCCAATATGGCTTTGCCAACCCAAGCCCTGGAAACGGCCGTGGCTGAGACCCCGGTGCCGCTTTTCGTGATGGGTGAAAACGTGCGCATTCAGGCGGGGCCGATTGTCGATCAACATGGCAATCGTGTGCCGGACGGGACGGTGGTGCGCTTTACGGTGAGGCTTGCTTCGGAGAACCTGATCGTTTCACAGCCAGAAGCCACAACTCAAAATGGACTGGCCACCATCGATTATCGCATTGAAAGGGATGGTATCTTTGAGGTTTCCGCCATCAGTGAACCAGCCCGAACCTCGGGCACGCTTGTCCTGAACACCCAGGGTGGGTTGGCGCAGGTCATTTTGCCCACGTCAACACCGATGCCAACTCCGACAGCGACCCTGGTTCCAACACCGACCCAAACCCCGCAAGCGACTCCGACACCGGAACTTCAGGCAAACGAAAGCGGATACCCAAAACTAACGGATTGGTTGTTATCGGTCTTGATCGTGGTCATAGGTGGATTGCTCGCCTGGGCGGTTAGCTATAAATGGTGGGGCGGCACGCGCTGGGCGATGCGCTCAGCCTCATTTACCATTATTGGTGGCTTGTCCTCTTACCTTTTGCTTACTTTGGGGATCAAACCGATCATGACTTTGGTGAAACAAAGCGCGAGCTGGTTTGTCGTGCAGATGACAGTGATCGGGATGTTGTTTGGATGGGCTTTCGCTTTGGCATGGTGGGTCTATCTGCAGGGTAAAAACACGCATAACACGATCAAACGGCTGTAGGAAGTTATTGGGATTAAATTAGAACACATTGCATGGTCGAGAGACCATGCTGATCAGTCTGGTCAACGACATCTGCACTTTTATAAATTATGCAGCAGGGTCATTAACAGGCTCAGGAATGCCAGGCCACCGGCGATCAGGCCGAGCCTCAGCTCGGATTCCCCTAATCTCACAGGAAAGGCAGAATAAGCATAGCTGCTTCCAAAACGACGCAGGTTGCCGGTGGATTCACCGGTGAGGGCTTTGATGAAGGTGGTTACATCGCGGGGGCGCTCATCGGGGTGCAGCTGCATTGCCCAAAGAATTGCCTGTTCAACCCGAGGGCTGATGGCCGGGTTAATGGAACGAGGGGTGGGCAGGCTTTCGGGGTTGAGGAAGCGGTCGCGAACATTCAGCGGAGCTTTATTCGTGAGCAGATGGTAAAGCGTGCAGCCAAAAGCGTAGATATCGGAACGGGCATCCGTATGGCTGGTATCGCCGCCGTATTGTTCCAGGGGCGTATAAAGGGCGGTGCCCTGGCCCTGCATGATGGTGATGGTCACTTCGCCGGGAGCCAGCAACTTCACCAGGCCAAAATCAACCAACTTGATCAGGCCGCTGGGTGTGACTTTGAGGTTGGAGGGTTTGATATCGCGGTGCAGAATGCAGGGGGTCTGATTGTGCAGGTAACTGAGCGCGTCGCCGATCTGAATCGCCCAGTTGAGCACCTCTTCTTCGGTCAGAAAACGATTGGCACTCTCGGCTTTGGCGATCGCCGCGCGCAGGTCATCCCCCGGTACGTAATCCATGACGAGGAAATCATCTTCGTCGATGGAGAAAAAGTCGGAAACCTTGGGGAGATTAGGGTGGTCGAGGCGGGCCAGGACCGTTGCCTCACGCATGAATTGCTCCCGCGATTCCTGTAAAACATCCTCAGGAAAACTGGCATCATAGCGAACCTGCTTGACGGCGCAGAGGCGGCCCTCAAGGCGCAAATCTTCCGCCAGATAAATGGAGCCAAAGCCCCCCTGGCCGATGATTTGCTTGATCTGGTAACGCTCGTGCAGAACAGTCCCTTCGCTGGGAGTAATCTTCATCCTCGATAAATCCTTTGCAATTCAACCAGACAGACCTTTTTGGTATGGTCATCTGGTTTGCATGGATTATAATCTTAAATTAGAGTGAAAAAATGGAAAACGCAGTTTTGATAGCTAATAACGGGCCCCTGAACGGGCAGCAATGGGTCATCGACCGCGATCTGACGATCGGGCGCGATGTCGGCTGTGACATCGTGATCCCTGACCGCCAGGTTTCGCGCCAGCATGCCCGCATCAGTTTGAGCGGCAATGGCGTGCTGCTGGAAGACCTGGGCAGCAAAAACGGCACTTTCCTGAACAATCAGGCGATCAGCTCTCCGATGAAGCTGATCGAGGCGGATGAAATTACCATCGCGATCACCCAAACCTTTTTGTTTTTGAGTTCGGATGCCACCCTGCCCCTTTCTGACCTGCCTGAGGAAGTCGGCCAACTGTTCATGCTCAGACTGGACGAAGCCGCGCGGCGCGTTTGGGTCAGGGGTGTGGAGTTGGATCCGCCTTTATCCAACCAGCAGTTCTCGCTTTTGGCATATTTGTATGCGCGACCTGGGGAAGTTGTCTCCCGTGAAGACCTGATCACCGCGGTTTGGGGTGAAGAAGAGCGTTGGGTGAGCGAGCAGGCTTTTGACGCGCTGGTGCGGCGCCTGCGCGAACGCCTGAACCAGCTTGATCCCGATTACGACTATATCGTGACTGTGCGCGGCCACGGCCTGCGCTTCCAGAACGAATCGCATTAGTTCTGTATCGAAAATCACAGCTTTCAATGATCAATCTGTACAAAAAGGGATTGACAACCCTGAAAATATCGGCTAATATGTAGTGGTAGTACATATTAGCCGATATAAAGAGTGCATCATGTATATATCAAGAGCATCAGAACAACTTGTCCAAAAAATGATGGCGATGTTTAAGGTCGTTTTGGTTACAGGGCCACGACAAGTTGGAAAGACCACCTTACTAAGGCATCTTCTGGATGAGGATTACAACTATGTCACCCTGGATGATATCAATCAGCTTGAGATTGCCAGATCGGACCCAAAACTATTCTTCATTAATAACCCTGGGAAAATTGTTATTGATGAAGTACAAAACGCGCCGGAATTATTCCTTGAGATAAAAAGGATCGTTGATTCAAAGGAAGACAGGGGGCAAATGGTTTTGACCGGTTCACAGACCTTTTCCCTGATGAAAAACGTAACTGAAACGCTGGCAGGACGGATCGGAATTTTGGAATTAAACGGCCTGTCGCTGCGTGAAATTCGTGGTGACAGCTATGACGATCCATTTATTCCCAATACTGTCTATTTCAATGCGCGACGCGTTAGCACACCAGCCCCTGAACTTTGGCGAATTATTCATCGCGGATCCATGCCGGAGTTGTATCGCAATGAAAATATGGATTGGCAATTGTTTTATTCTTCCTATGTCAGCACTTATATCGAACGCGATGTCAGAATGGTTTTGGAAGTTAAAGACCTGAGCATGTTCTCCAGATTTATGGTCGCTCTGGCAGCCAGAACAAGCCAACTCTTAAATTACGATGCAATCGCCCAGGAAATTGGGGTCAATCCAAAAACTGTTAAAGAATGGGTCAGCGTTCTCGAAACTTCGGGCATCATAGTGATTCTCCAACCTTTCTCAAACAATCATCTCTCGCGTGTGATCAAGACGCCGAAAATCTATTTCATGGATACAGGTTTGGTTTGTTATTTGCTCAGATGGCTTACACCACTCACTTTGATGAATGGCGCGATGTCGGGTCAAATCCTGGAAAACTTTGCGGTATCTGAGATCATCAGGTCTTTTGTCAACAAAGGCATCATTAACGTCCCAATTTATTTTTACCGAGACAAGGATATGAAAGAAATTGATCTGATCATCGAAGACTCAGGTGTCTTGTATCCGGTTGAAATAAAGAAATCCGCGGCGCCAAATCAAAGTATGGCAAAAACTTTTCCGATCCTTGAACGCGCAATGGGATATTCGGTTGGTAAGAAAACGATCCTCAGCCTTGTGGATCGAAAATATTATTTGGGAGAGGATCTCCTGGCATATCCGATCAGCGAAATTTAAGATAAAACTCGCTAAAAAAGATTATAGAAAAAATCTGACAAAAAAATCTCCGTTGACGATAAAACGACAACGTGATATTATTTCTGCCTAATGCCCTCATCGTCTAGCGGCTCAGGACGTGGCCCTCTCAAGGCCAAAACCAGGATTCGAATTCCTGTGGGGGCATTTTCTGTTTTCCGAAACCAACTACAATTTATTGGGTTAATAAAAAAGAGTTAGCCATGGGAAAAAGCAGCGATCATTTCTTACCCTATCCCCGATTAGGCTTGCGCCGTACCATAATGGGGACCATAGGCAAGTTTCTGGTCAAAGTTCTTGCCAGGCCTCAAATTGAGGGGCTTGAGAATATCCCGGAAGAAGGCCCGGTCATTCTGGCGGGTAATCACGTATCTTCCCTGGAACCGCTCTTTATGACCCTTTTCACCGAGCGCAAGGTTGAGCCCATGGGAGCGGGTGACATGCCATTTGACGGCGCGCTCGACCTGATCGTGAATCATTATGGATATATCCCGGTCAACCGCGGGCAACTCGATCGAAAAGCGATGAACCAGGCCTTAAGCATCCTTGATCAAGGCGGTTTTTTGGGTATCTTCCCTGAAGGCGGCACCTGGGATCCGGGGAATATGCGTGCCCAGATTGGTGTGGCATGGCTGAGCCACAAAGGACGGGCAAAGGTGGTTCCGCTGGGCTTTAGTGGTTTTAATAACAGTCTCGGAAGGGTTTTTAAATTGAAACGACCAAAATTCCGCATGAATATCGGGAAAGCCATTCCAGCTCTTTCCACGGAGAATGATGAGCGACCGATCAAAGAAATCTATCAGGAATACGCGGATATGGTGATGGGAAAAGTGCGCGAATTGATTGATCCGGCAGAATTCCTCGATGTTCCGACCAGGTCAGAATATTCTCTCAACCTTGTTAGAGAAAATGAAAAGGTTATCAACTTATCTGGCTATGATGCTATTGCACAGTTCTTCCATAACCGGATAATGCTCGATTCTCTCTTTAATAATTTAAAAAAACCGATCAAAAAGCTATATCCAGAAGAGCAGCAAGGCACAATTACGGAATTTGCGCAGGCGCTGAGAGCCTCCTTGGAAATACTGGAAGAGAATCCGGCCTTCTTCACCTACCGTCTTGGCATGGAACGCGGCCGCGAACTCGAAGCTTCGATCTGGCGTTTGATCGAATTCCTTGAGAACGAAACAGTCGGGACAGGAATCAATTTATTGGCAAAAGCCCGACACCACTACCCGGACGGAAGGGTTGAGGAACTTTGCCATACTTATATGCTGAGCGCTGAATAAAAATCAGCTAACTTCCGAGGCTTTGATATCGCGAACATTGAGCTGCAGGGACTGCCTGCCCTGATAGCTGTTGATCTCAAAAGCGTAGGCAACGTCCACATGGCTGGGTAGGTCTGCCAGCCAGTAACCCTGATTAAAAGCGATCGCGTCAAACTGGTGTGAGCCAGCCCCAAGTGTTAGCTTGAGGTGGCGCCCATCGCCAACGCCCCAGGCTCGCATCACCTTGCAATTGCGGCTGCAAAAGAGCGCGTCGGGGTTGTGCGTGCCGGTCGGCTCCAGCTGGGCGATATCGGAAAGGATCCCTGGAACATGTTCAGGTTTCAGGCGATCCAGCGAGATCTCGTAGTCGATCGCCAGCTCCGGCACCAGTTCCATGCCTGCGAGGGTTTCGCGGGCGATTTGGTTCAGGCGTTCGCTGAATTCTCCCAACAAGGTTTCCTGCACGGTCAGACCAGCCGCCATGGCGTGGCCGCCGTAGTGGTCGAGCAGATCGGAACACTGTTCGAGGGCTTCGACGATATTGAACTCCGGAATGGAACGACAGGAGGCTTTGATCCAGCCATCTTCGAAGCGACCAATAATAGCGGGTTTGTAAAAGCTTTCAGCAACCCGTCCGGCTGCAAGGCCGACGACGCCGGCTTCGTAATCAGTAGAAACTGAGATCACGACCGGTGTATCGGCATCGAGCGCGTTGGCTTCGTTGATGACCGCTTCCTGGATAGCGTGCGTGATGTCTTTGCGCTGCTGGTTGTAGTTGTCGAGCGTCTGGGCCAGCATTCCTGCCTGAAAAAGATCCTGCGTGGTGAGCAATTCGAAAGCTGCCAGGGCTGAATCCATGCGACCAGCTGCGTTGAGGCGCGGGCCAATGGCAAAGCCGAGGTGCCCGGCGTTTAGCTGTTCGATCTTGATGCCAGAGGTCTGGATGAGTGAAAAGAGCCCCTGGCGATGGGTGCTGCGCATAGACTTTAATCCAGCTTTAACCAGGGCACGGTTTTCGCCGTCGAGGGGCGCAACATCCACCACGGTGCCAATGGCGACCAGATCGAGCCACTGCGCGGGGTCTATGCCCTTGTGCGGGTAAGCTTGCAGATAGGCTTTGGCGATCTTGTAAGCCAGGCCAACGCCTGCCAGCATCTTGTAGGGGTAGGGATCAGCGGGTCGATGGGGATCGATAACCGCGTCGGCTTCCGGCAGAGAATGCCCGGGCAGGTGGTGATCACTAATTATGACCTGCATGCCAAGTTCTTTTGCCAGCGCCACCTCCTTGTTGGAGCGAATTCCACAGTCAACCGTGATGATCAGATCAATGCCTTCGCCATGGAGCTGCTGGATCGCGTCGCAGTTGAGCCCATAGCCCTCATCGAAACGATTCGGAATGTAAACGCGAGGAATGTGACCAAGTTGATTGAAAAACTCATAGAGAACAGCTAAAGAGGTAACCCCGTCGGTGTCATAATCGCCATAGATGGCAATTTTCTTTTCGGTTTGCAGCGTTTCGTGGATCAGGGCAACTGCTTTGTCCATGTCCTTGAGCTGGAATGGGTCGGGATTGGTGGGGGATTCCTGACTCAGGTAGGCCTGGGCGCCTTCGGCGGTGATGATGCCGCGGTTGAAAAGCAATTGGCGTAAAAAGGGCGAATGGGCGTTTAATTCCTGATTGATATGCCTGGGGATCAGCGGTGAGATCTTCCAGCGTTTGATGGCGTGGGCGTTTGTTTCTGTCATAGTGGGTTCAATTGTACCTTTTGGCGCAGGAAATTCAAACAATGTCTGTTACGGCCTGGGGGTGTTGCTCGGCCAGGGCGTGCTGGTGGGTAAGGGCGTGTTGGTGGGTAAGGGCGTGTTGGTGCTGGTGGGCGTGAAGCTCGGCGTGAGGGTTGGCGTGGGCGTGATCGTTGGGGTCGCTGTGGGCGGGTTGCCTAAAACGCGGAAATGTCCGCTCATCAACCAATCGGTACCGATAAAGAATTGCAGCTCATATTGCCCAGGCAGCCATTCTTCGGCAGGCAATTCAAGTCTGCTGGCGCCATAGCCGCCGCTGTGACCCGACCAGGTACCAACACTGTAATGAATAATTTCGCCATCCCTGCGCCAGACCTCGCTCCATTGAATGCCGTCGGTCATCATGTTGTAGCTATAGGTGCCATAAATGACCTCAAGCGGGTTCTCAAACTCGATCGCCGGGTCGATGGGCTGCAGATCCTCATCGATCTCTGTTGAGAACTTGATAATACTAAAGATATAAGCTTCCTGAGGGGTGCCGATGGCTTCGAATTTGTCAATGATCTCATCGGGCAGGGAGGGTGTGTTCGTGATCGAAGGCGTATTGGTGATCGTAGGCGTGAGGGTTATCGTCGGGGTCAGCGTGATGGTCGGTGTCTGGGTGATGGTGGGGGTAAGCGAAGGGGTTAGCGTTGGTGGAAAGTATTTATAGGCAATGTCTTCACCCCATCGCAGGGAAGCATAGGCAAAAAAGCCCAAAGCCAGGGCAGCCACGATCAGACGGATTCCCGACTCGTAAAGCTGGCGTTTTTTATAGAAAAAAGGCAGTTTTCGCCCGCTCTGAATGGCGTTTTTGGCGCGAAAGATCATGATCACGGCCGCAATAGCTGCCATGATGGCAAGTACGATCACAGTGGAGCGGATATCAAGGTTCATTTATCGGCATCCCGCCATTTTTTCAGCCGCTCGGCGATCTGGGCTTCGTAGCCCTGATCAGAAGGGTGGTAAAAGCGGCGGTCTTTGAGGTCATCAGGCAGGTATTGCTGTTTGACCCAATGACCTTCGTGGTTGTGGGGATAGTCGTAACCCTGGCCGTGCCCGAGCCCTTTGCCATCGCGGCTGGCGTCCATCAGGTGGATCGGGACGGGTTTGGCGCCATTTTTCTCGATCTCGTCCCGAACCTCAAAGTAAGCGCCAACCGAATTGCTCTTGGGCGCGGTTGCCAGATAGAGCGTGGCGTGGGCGATGGGATAAATGCCTTCGGGCATGCCGATATACTCAAAATTTTGAGCGGCAGCGTTGGCAACCAAAATTCCCTGCGGGTCTGCCAGACCGATATCCTCGCTTGCCAGGATGATCAGGCGGCGCATGATGAAGCGCGGATCTTCCCCCGCCACGATCATTTTCATCAGCCAGTAAAGCGCGGCATCAGGGTCGCTGCCGCGCACCGATTTGATGAAAGCGGAGATCGTGTCGTAGTGCTGGTCGTCTGTTTTGTCGTAGAGCACCGCGCGGCGTTGAATCGATTCCTGGGCGACTTCGAGGGTGATGTGAACGGCGCCGTTTTCGACGGGAGTGGTCTCAACTGCCAGTTCGAGCGCGTTGAGGGCGTTGCGGGCATCTCCACCAGAAATTTCTGCCAGGTGCAAAAGCGCGGCCTCGTCCGCTTCGATCTTTCGCAGGCTGTAGCCGCCTTTTTCTTCACGCAAAGCACGCTTGAGCAAGGTTAGGATGTCTTCACTGCTTAGCGGCTTGAGTTCAAAAATGCGGGAGCGGCTGACCAGGGCTTTGATGACGTCAAAATAAGGGTTTTGGGTGGTGGCGCCGATCAGGGTGATGAGGCCATTTTCCACCTGCGGTAAAAGGGCGTCCTGCTGGGCTTTGTTCCAGCGATGGATCTCGTCGATGAAAAGGATCGTTCGTTGGCGGTGGTATTTGCGGCGTTCGGTCGCGTCCTCGATGGCTTTCCGCAAATCCGCCACGCCCGCCAGAACAGCGCTAAGGGTAAGGAAATGCGCGTTGGTCGTGTTGGCGATCACCTGGGCAATGGTGGTTTTGCCTGTGCCTGGGGGACCGTAGAGGATGATGGAGCTGAACAGGCGGTCTGCCTCGATGGCGCGGCGCAGGAGCGTGTTTTTGCCGATGATGTGATCCTGCCCAACGATCTCATCAAGCGTTTGCGGACGCATGCGGGCGGCAAGCGGCGCGTTGGCGGCTAATTCTTCCTGCATGGAGTAGTCGAAAATATCCATTGGCTGATACCGTCCTAATCCTGATCGATGCGATGGATCCAGGATTTGTGTCCTTTGCGCTGTCGGCGGGTGGATGGCAGGATGGCGTCTTCGTCTGTTGATCCTTTGGCTCTTTTTGAGATGATGATGTAGAAAAAGAGGATGCCAAGCAGAATGATCACCTGGTATGGCTGAACCTGCTTGCCTGAACCAGCGCCAAGGATCAGCCACACAAGGGCTGCTAAAGCCAAAATGATGGTAATTCGTGCCAGACGTTTAAACATTTTGCTCCTAAAAAACGGGTCTTAGCCCTGCCCCTATTTTACTTTGGATTTGGAGTTGCATCAGACTCGGTTTAACCACGTTTAGGATTGTAGGGCATATAGAGAGAAAAATTCCTTAATTACTACTCAGAACTTGCATTTGGTTGACAATGAAAAAACGATGAAAAGACCCACTCCCCGGCTTCGCCGTCCCTCTCCCTTCGCCTTCGGCTGGAGAGGGTTATAGTTTATCGAAGTCAATCTTCTGTATTAATTGAATAAACCATTAAATGTTTTCTCAATGTCAAATTGGTACATACGTGATTAACAATAATAGTTGGTCTTTCTTGTGGAACTTCGGATTGAGGGTAGACTCTCAATCGCGACCTACCTATTGTGTGGATGATGAGACGGGCAGGGAGAATTTTGTGAATTCCAGATTTTGCGCGTCAAGCAGTAATAATTTTCTTTCAGGAATTCCTTTGTTAAGTAAGGTTTGCAGGCTGATGGCGGTCATGAGCGAGGCGGTCAGGCCGACCGTGAAGGCGAGGGTGCCTGTTTCCCGCTCTTCCCCGCTGTATTCCTGGCTCTTACCATAGATCAGGTTCAACAGATCCTGCCCTGGCAGAACCAGGCAAACCTGCCCCTGCCAGCCAGCAACCGCGCCGTGAACCAATGGAATTTGGGCTGTTTTGGCGGCTTGTTGAAGGATAAATCGGTCGGGGATGTTATCGAGCGCGTCCAGCACCAGATCACAGCCCGCGAGCAGGTCAGCGGCATTATCTGCTGTCATACTCTCCTGAATAGCGTCAACTTCCACCTGCGGATTCACAGCCAGCATGCGGTGTTTGGCAGCCAAAACCTTGGGCTTGCCCAGGTTCAGGTTTGAACTTAGCAGTTGACGGTTGAGGTTGCTTACTTCAAAGAGGTCTGGATCGACAACGCGAACAAATCCCACGCCCAATCTGCCGAGCTGTTCAAGCAAATAGCCGCCCAGGCCTCCACAGCCAATGATGACAACCCGTTTTTGGGCAAGCAAGGCTTGTTCCTGTGGGCTGATTGCGTTATGGTTCCTGAGGTAGCGTTCAAATTCCATTTATCCACCTGCCATCAGGTGCAGGACCATCACGTCGTCACCATCGTTGATCGGGTGGTTGTCGTATTGCTCTTCGGGCACGTACTCGCCATTCACGCGGACAATGATGTGGCGGAAGGTAAAAACTTTTTGGTCCAGGAGCGCCCTCACGGTCATGCCTGCGTGCCAGGGCGACTCTTCAGTGTTTATCGTGATCACAGTCTTGGCTCAATCACTTCCAGCAGCATGGGCAGATCCATACCGATCTCTTTCAGGCGTTCGGGTTTGGGAACGCCATTTTCGGTCCAGCCGCGGCGCTTGTAGACGGCGTTGATCAGCTGCTCATATTGATCTTCGCGGTAGGCGCGCGTTTTGGCAATCTTTTCTTCCAGGCTCATTGTGTCTGGGTCAAGTCCCTGGATCTCACGCAGCTGCTTGTCGTAAAGCTCCTGACGGGAGAGATATTCCTCCTTGCTGACTGGGCCAAGCGAACGGTACGGGGGATAGTCGTCCTTGCGCTCGCCTTTGCCCATGCGGATATTGAAAATGCGCTGGAATTGATAGACGCGCTCAGACTGGATGATCAGCTCTTCCTTATCGATGTTCTGACCGGTGACGGCGTTAAAGAGGTCAACATAGTTCTGAACGTGTTCGGGCACTTTGGCGGGGGTGTCGGTCTTGTAGTTATCCGCCGGAACAATGTCATTCCAGGGCAATTTACACAAACCAACCAGACCAAACCAGGTGCGGAACATGGGGTAATAGTAGAGCGCGTAGGCTTTGTCTTCAAAGGTGGGGATCTGCTTGTTGACCATGTCCATGAAGATCAGCCAGGCTTCATCGTGCTGCGGGCCCTTGTTGGCAAGGGCGAAGCCGCCCTGCTGTGCCAGGCTCTCTTTGTGGGCGTATTCGGAGTATTCGAGTCCCTTGACTTCCATGCCGATATCCTGCAGAAGCTGCGGATCGGCACCAAAGCGTTCAACGAAGATCTTCTTTAACTTGCGGATGCCAAGCCCGGCCAACTTACCGAATTCGTCCCCGCGGGACATCTGATGAAGCAGCTCGAGCACCGCCCGACTGTTGCCAAAGCGCAGGTCGAGCCCGCCCATATCTTCCCGTGTGATCTGACCGCGCTGGTAGCACTCCATGATAAAGGCGATACAGGTGGCAAAGGAGATCAGGTCGATACCGTAGGTATCGCAGTAAAAATTTTCCTCCAGGATGGCTTGCGGGTCGAAGACGCCCAGATTGGAGCCCAGACCAGCGACACATTCATACTCGGGGCCGTCAACGGTGACGCACTGCCCGGCATAAGGGCCGGTTTTGAGCAAGAAGTGGTCGGCAGCCTTGGCGCAGGACATGGTACAACCATACCAGCAGCCGTCGTGAAGGCCTTGGGTGAGGTATTGATTGATGAATACTTCGGGAGAGATGTTGACCGTTTCAGGGTCGCCGCCGGTTTGGAAGTTACGCGTAGGTAAAAGATCGTACTGGTTCATGATCAGGACGGTGTTGGCGGTTCCGATCTTGCGCATCTCGTTTTGTTTGTAGTCGAGGTCGTGCATCTGTTTGTGATACTTGACCCCAACCTTGTTGATCGTACCCAGATCGGCAACGTTGTTGAGGTTGCCTTTGATGCCCTTGTATTTAACTACCAGGGCTTTGATCCGTTTTTCGCGCAGGATCGTGCCAATACCGCCGCGGGCAGCCTGTTTGAAGCGCACCGTTTTGCGGCGCGGATCGTAAAATGAGAAGTTGAGCATGCCCATGAGCGTATGTTTGGCGCCGCTGCCGCTGGAAACAACCGAAACGTTGACCTTGTCGTCTTCATCTACGGCATACTTTTCGGTCAGCTCTTCCGCGAGCAGGTGTGAATCTTCTGGGTATTCTTCGCCCTCTTCAAACTGGATGATGCCTTCGTTGCCATCGATAAAAACGATCAGGTCTTTTTCGGCTTTGCCCTGAACCTCGAGCGCGTCCCAACCGGAGAACTTGAGCAGGGGACCAAAATAACCGCCAGCGTTGCTGTCGATGGGAATGTCGGTCAGCGGTGAGATCGAACAGACCAGCGTTTTGCCGGTGCCGGCGTATTGGGTGATGCCGCCAAGCGGCCCGACGCTGAAGACGATCTCGTTTTCAGGTGAGTCCCAGCGGGTCTCGGGCGTAACGGCGTGCCAGAGATACCAAAGGTCAAAGCCCTTGCCGCCAATGAATTTTTCTTTCATGAAGTCTGTGACAACTTTTTCCTGGATGCTCAGGTCTGAGACATTGATATAAAGGGAGCGTCCGGAATAGCCGCGTTCGATCTTGCCGAGCTCATAATGGTAGGTTTTGAGGATCTTTCCCATGTTTTCTCCTATGCTTCAGTGCTGGCGATGGCGAGCGCGTTCTCGGGGCAGGCTTTTGTGCAAATGCCGCAGGCAATACACTTGAAAGGTTCGGTCAGGTCGTTGGCATAAAACATTGCCAGATGAGAGCAATAGCCGACACATGCAAGACAGCTGACGCATTTTTTCTTGTCGATGCGCACGATGCCGCGCTTATCACGGTAGATCGCGTGGGCTGTGCACATGTTGATGCACTCGCCGCATTGGTTGCAGTAAGTGGCAATGAAGGTGTTGTTATTATTCAAAATGCGAATGGAGGAGTAGTTGCGGTCTTCAGTTTTGTAATAGGCTTGCGAACAGGCTTTTTCGCACGCCTGGCAACCGGTGCAAATCTCCTGTCGGATGGTGAGAACTTTCATGGGTGAGGTTCCTTTTTATTCCAGTTTGTACTCTGAATTGTATGGGAGGATGGGGTTGGCGTCAATGAAGTCGGGTGAGAATGTGGGTTGGGTGGTGTTTTTTAATGAGAAAAGTGGAAGCTGAATTTGCTCATATATTGACTGATCTGAGGGTAGAAATAGGACATGCTAAGTTGAAAACAGGTCAGGATTTCAGGTAAATTTTATGGAATTGCAAAAGTCCTATGAAAATTGCAGTTACATTTCGCAAAAGTCCTATGAAAAATGCGATTAGATATTGCAAAAGTCATAGGACTTATGCTAAAATGTCTGTGTGGTTCTTTTGATCGACTTGATTTTTGGGATTATGAAAAGGTAAAAATGAAACGACAGATTTTATCTGACTTCAAAGACTGGAAAAATAACACCAATCGAAAACCCTTGTTGTTGACCGGTGTCAGACAATGTGGCAAGACCTATGTTTTGCATCAATTTGCCAAAGAGTGCTTTGACGAAGTGGCTTATTTAAATTTTGAGAGAGACCCACGGATCGGAGAGGTTTTTGAAAGAGATCTTGACGCCAAACGAATTGTCAATGATCTTTCAAATCTGTTCCTTCACCAACCTATTAAGCCAGGTAAGACAATACTGATTTTCGATGAAATTCAGCTTCAACCCAAGGCAATCACCGCCCTAAAATATTTTCAGGAAGATTTGCCCGAACTGGCAGTGGTTGGGGCTGGGTCTCTGTTGGGGGTCAGCATCAGGGCAAACCAGTTAAGTTTTCCGGTTGGAAAAGTGGATCGGCTTGTGATGTATCCGATGAGTTTCCGCGAATTTCTTTGGGCGAATGAGGGTGATGCTTATGAAAATAGTTTATCCCAATACACGCTGGATGAAGCCCTGCCATCCTATATAAGCAGCAAACTGCAGGAACTCTATTTTGAATATCTGATCGTAGGAGGCATGCCGGAAGCGGTGAAAACCTGGGTTGAGACCAAGGATATCGCTCAGGTCAGCAGGGTGCAGGAAAACATATTGTTTGGTTATGAAAACGATTTTGCCAAACACGCCCCAGGCTCAGAACTGACAAAAATCCAATCGATCTGGGAATCGGTACCGCAACAGCTTGCCAAAGATAACAACAAATTTGTTTTCAGCCAGGTAAAGAAATCTACCAGGGCAAAGGATCTGGAAGAATCCCTGGGTTGGTTGGTCGATGCCGGTCTGATTCACAGACTTTGCAAAGTGGAAAACGCGGTCATACCGTTATCTTCCAATCAGGATTCTACTTTCTATAAGGTTTATTTCTGTGATACCGGTCTGTTATGCAGGAAAGCTAACTTCACCATGAAATCGCTCCTGGACCAGGCGATGATCTCCGGTGGTTTCAGAGGGTCGATCACAGAAAATTATGTCCTGAGCGAATTGCTGAATCTGGGCTATCATCCTTTTTTCTGGAGGTCTGGCAATACCGCGGAAGTGGATTTTCTGATCGAAGACGGAGGCCGAGTAATCCCTGTTGAGGCGAAAGCCAATTTAAATACCCAGGCAAAAAGTTTCAGATTATTCGTTAAAAAATATCGTACTGAAATAGGTTTTCGCCTGTCATTGAAAAACATAGGCATTCAGGATGCAGAGAACACAAAAACGATCAGTCTGCCACTTTACCTGTTATGGCGGATCAAGAATTATTTGAAATAGATATGAAAAGCGAATGATATCAGATCAACAGGAAGTATTGAGAATATTAACGGCGCTCTAATATACATACCCCGTCCAGGCAAGGGTGGGATGTTATAATCGATGCCAGAAAATAACGAGAAAAGAGATAAGAATATGACCCGAACCAGTGTTCCATGCCCGGTTTGCAGACAGCCGATCGTTGTCGATCTGACCCGTCTGTTTGACCTTAATAGCGACCCTTCAGCCAAAGAAAAATTGCTTTCTGGCGCTGCCAATTATTTCCAGTGCCCAAATTGTCAGCAGCAGGGCATCTACCCGACGCCGATCGTTTATCATGACCCGGACAAGGAGCTATTGCTGACCTATTTCCCGCCTGAGCTGCATACTCCGATCAACGAACAGGAGAAAACGATCGGCCCGATGATCAAAAAGGTAATGGACGATCTGCCTCCCGAAAAACGCAAAGGCTATCTCTTCAAACCCCAGACCATGCTGAGCCAGCAAAAGTTGTTCGAGACCATCCTCGAAGCGGATGGCATTACCCCTGAGATGTTGAAAGCTCAGCAGGAGAAACTCAACCTGCTGCAGCGTCTGGCAGCGGCACCTGAGGCTGAGCTGGAAAAACTGATCACGGAAAACGATGAGCAGATCGATGAGGAACTCTTTGTTTTGCTTTCCCGATTGGTTCAGGCTTCGGCGGCATCGGGTGATCAGGAAGCGGTGATGACCCTGGCTGGGCTGCAAAAAGCGCTTCTGGAGAACTCAACGGTTGGCAAGGCGGCGGCTCATGAGGCGGCTGAAACCCGGGCGGCGATGGAGGAATTGCAGGAGCTTAGCAAAGCCGGCATCACGCGTGAAAACCTGCTTGAGCTGCTCATCAAGAACGCTGACGGCGAAATCCGCCTGACGACGATCGCGTCGATGGCTCGCGGCGGTTTGGATTACGCCTTCTTCCAGACCTTGACCGACAAGATCGACCAGACTCAGGGTGATGAAAAAGCAAAGCTCGAGGGTCTACGGGAACGACTCCTACATATTGTTGAAGCGGTTGACAAAGCCGTCCAGGTTCAGCTCGCGGACGCCCAGAATTTGTTGGATGAATTGCTGGCTGCGGAGAACATTGAGCAAGCCACTCAGCAAGCCCTCCCGCGCGTTAATCAGATGTTTAGCGAGGTACTCAATAATGCCGCCACCAGGGCGCAGGAAGAAAACGACGTAGCCAAGCTGACCAAGCTGGCAAACATCGTGGCTGTTTTACGGGCTGCCAGCAGCACTGGCGCGGTGATCGAGATCGTGGAAGCCTTGCTGCAAACGGAAAAAGAAGCCGACAGGGCCAAGATTCTCGAGGAAGCTGGCGAGGCGATCAATGATGAGTTCAGCCAAACGCTGACCGGTCTGATCAAGCAGGTGGAAGCGCAGGGTCAACAGCCAGAATTGCTGGAAAGGCTGAAAGGGATCAACAGCGAAGTTTTACGCTTTACCATGCGCAGGAATTTGAATAACGGCAGCAAATAAGCCAAATATAAATAGAGCATTAGGTTAATTACAGATTTCTGTGTTTATGAAAAACCCCTCCGAGTGTTAATGCCTGGAAGGGTTTTTTCTTTTGGCTGACTTTCAACTGTGTGAAAGATTAAAGACCCACCCCCTGGCTTCGCCGTCCCCCTCCCATCGGACAGCTCATTCTTTAATAATAAAAAGATGTGGACATTGAACGCTGTCCTGGAGGGGGTAAGCCCAAAACATTGATGTTCGGGTAGACACAAAACTGTCCCTCACATGGTGTTTCGTTGGTACGAATTAGGGCTTTTCAAGCTAGTTTTATAGCTTAATCCATCCCAACCTGTTTACGGTTGGCGGCTTTGCCGCGGCGGCGCATGATGTTCAGTATCTTAGGCAGCAAACGGGTGTAGGTGAAATAGAGCAGGGGGCGGGTGGTGAAGTCCCAGGCGCCCAGATAGCGGGTGGTGCTGCCGTTGAAGCCCTGCTTAAAGCGGAAGACGCCCCACATGGAATCAGATTCGTCAAAAACGTCCGGCGCGCCCCACATATCATAAGTGCGGCAGCCAAGCGCTTTGGCGAGGCGCATGGCTTCCCACTGCAGAAGGTGATTAGGCATCAATTCCCGATAGCGCTCGGTGGACATGCCAAACATATAGCGCGCCACGCTGTTGAAATGGAAGAGGATCAGTGCCGCGATTGGCTCGCTCTCAACCTCCGCGATCAGGATCTTTGCCATATCAGCTTCCATGAAGCCGCGCCAGGTATTGAGATAGTATTCTTCGTGACGGATGACAAAATCGTCGCGCACAGCAGTTTCGGCATACATGGTATAGAGCATGGGCAGCTCGTCGATGCTCCCTTGCCGCACGCTGACGCCTTTTCTGGCTGCCAGGCGGATGTTGTAGCGCGTCTTTTGCTTCATGGCTACTAAAAGCGCTTCTTCGTCCTGCCGCAGGTCGATCAGGACTGTGTTGCGGAACTGGATCTGGTCCTGGGAGAACTGCCAGCCGCGCTTTTCCAGTCCTTTCTGAAAAGCGATACCGAAGGGGTTGGGCTTTTCCTCCTCGGTATCGGGAATACCGGTGCCAAGCAGGACGTCAGGGTCGATCTTCAGGAAGATCGCCTCGGCCTTACGGGCGTAATCTTCCAACTCTCTGATGACTTGCGTTATCAATTTTGAATTGGCAGATTTGTGAGAGAAGACCGGCCCTTTGGGGCAATAAAGCACAGAAAAGCGCATTCCAAGGAAGCGAATCTGTCTTTCCAGGATCAGAGCGAGGGCTTCAGGCTCCTCAGCACTGTCGCCCCAGGCAAAACAGAGAGGCTGCCAGCCATTCTGTTTTTTGGCTTCTGCCCACTGCCAGGTTTGCAGGATGTGCGCTTCCGGGAATTGCAGCAAAAGCTGGTTCCATTCCTGATTGTCGAGGGGGTGAAGTTGCTTCATACTGCCTCAGCACCCCTGCGGGCACGGTATTTTTCGTAAACTTTATAAAGCAGAGGGTTGTAAACCCTTACAAAAGCGGGACAGCTGCGCACAACCTGACCGCCAAAGCCGCGCTTGAAGCGGTAGACGCCCCAAAGCCCATCCGAGCGCTCAGAAAATTCAGCCTCAAGCTGCTCTTCGTCGGCGTCCGGGATGCCCCAGAGGTCATATTCGGTCGCGCCGTGGGCCTTTGCCCAGCGCATGGCTTCCCATTGAAGTAAATAGGTGGGCATCAGATTGCGCTGTCGGTTGTCTGAGGCGCCATAAAAATACCAGGCGCGTTTGCCATGCAAAAAGAGCATCAGGTAAGCCAGCGGCAGACCATCGAGATGCGCTTCGAGCAAAACAACCTTGCCGGTGGGCGCGAAGTGATCATAAGCTTTTTGGTAATAATCAAGGCTGTGGACGGCGAAGTCATCCCGATCCCCGGTGGTTTGCATCATCTCGTAAAAAGCTTTCACGTCGTCCGTTGACGTGACCGCGACGCCTTTTTTGGCTGCCAGCCGGATGTTGTAGCGTGTTTTTTGCTTCATGGCTGCCAGCAACTCGTCTTCGCTGCTCTCAAGAGACAGAATTACCGTTCGCCTGGGTTGGATCGTTTCTTCAAGCTGTCGGAATTCACGCGAAAAGTGTTTAACGTGGTCATCCGCAAGCGGCAAATCGCAATCTGGCTCGACCTGCAGAAAGATCGCTTTGCGCCGCCTGCATTCACGGTCAATTTCCGGCCACAACTCTGACCAGTTTGTGCCGACAGGCCCTTTGGGGAGATAAGCGATCGAGTAGCCCAGCGGCAGACTTCGAAAGAGTACCTGAGCGTAGGCGGTATCGCTTTGGAAAACGGAGCTTTGCCAGCCGAAATGGCTCTTGAACTTTGCCCACTCCGGCAACTGCAATAAATGAGCTTCGTCCAACAAGCCCCTCGGGTTTGCGGGTCGATCCATGTTAGCGCCCTTTGAAACCAAGCACGTTGGTGACGGTTCGCAAAATAATTGAAAAATCCATCAAGATCGAGGCGTGCTGGATGTAAAAAAGGTCGTACTCGAGTTTAACGGAGGTCTCATCAACCGTTTCTGCGTACGCCTGATGAATTTGTGCCCAACCGGTGATGCCAGGCTTGACCAGCATTCGGGCGCGATAGAAGGGGACATCCTTTTGGAAAACGCCGACCAATTCACTGCGCTCGCTGCGTGGACCAACAAAGCTCATTTCTCCGCGTAGAACGTTAATGATCTGAGGAATTTCATCCAGGTGGGTTTTCCGTAAGATGCGCCCAACACGGGTGACGCGTGGATCGTTAGAGGCCGTGACCAGGGCTTCTTTTTCCATATCCTGGTTGTCTTTCATCGTGCGGAATTTCAGGATGGTATAGGGGTGCCCGCTGCGCCCAAGCCGGATTTGTTTGAAAATGACAGGCCCTCTGGAATCGATGGAGATGATGATCGCGATGACGGGGTAGAGGATGACCAGACCGACCATGCCGACCAGACTCAGGGCGAGATCCATCAGGCGCTTTAGGATGCGATAGATTCCGCTGGATGGGGTCCGATCGATAAAAGAGCGAATGACCCAATCTGAGGCGAGCAGGGAGATGGGCACGCGTCCGGTGAGGGACTCGTAAGTATCCTGCATGGTGGCCATGTTCATGCCGCTTTCCTGCATTGCCAATATTGTCTGGAACATGTCGGCATTCATCTCGTTGGAGATGGCCAGGATCAGGTCCGTAATGTTCTGGTCCTGGATGATCTCGGGCAGGTTATTATGATCACCTAAAACCGGATAACCTTCGATCATGGTGCCGAGTTTGGCAGGATCGTCATCGATCAAGCCGATCAGGTTGAAAGGAGGCGGGTTCTGCTCCTGGACAACGGCGGCTAATGCTGAGCCGGCCCGGCCTGCCCCGATGATAAGCACGCGTTTGTGTTTGCTGGCGGTGGTGAATAGTTTGATATAAACAACGCGCCAGATCAGGGTGAAGGCTGCTGCCAGAATAAGGAAGATCGCCACACCAAAACGAGGCAGTGAGTTTGGTTCCGAGGCGAAATAAACGATCAGATACAAGACAGTGGCAACGATGAACGAGATCGTCAGCGATTTCAGGGTGACCTTCAGATTGCTGGCTTTGCTGACATCATAGGTGTCAACCATCAGAAATGGCCAGACAAGCGGCAAAAAGTAAAACCAACCTGGGATGCGAGCGCGCAAAAATTCGAGCGTAAGGCCAAACCAGGTGTCGCCCTGAGCCCAGAATAAAAGAGCCGCGCCCAAAGCCAGACCAGCTGCGATGAGATCGCCAAGGATCAGCAGAAGGCGTTGTTCGCCCCGGGCAAGGCGGAATTGTTCCTGAGGTTTGATTTGAAAATCTTTTGCCATTATTTTTTCCTGTCAGGTGTCGAAAATAAACCAACAATCAGGGCAGTGCCCCAAGAAAAGTGCATGGTTAAAGTGGCAAGAACAATGCCAGGGGCAAGGCTGAGGTCTTTTAGTTTCCGTGCCAGCGAAAGGGCCGGGATGAGTTGGATCAGCAAATAGAGGCCCAAAACGGTTGCCAGCGCGATCCAGACGGGTTTCCAGAAAAAGCCGAGTATTGCCAGAAATAAGACACCGAGAACGAACAGCGGAGGCAGGGCCTGGCGCCAGCGTAAGGTCTCGGGATAGCGCTTCAACATCTGGGCTTTCCAATAGCCGTAGCCCCAGTATTGCCTGACCAGGGCGCGCAGCGTTGGACGGGAGAAATAAGTGCAGCGAATGGCAGGGTCGAGCCAGATGCGACCGCCAGCCTGGCGAATGCGCGTGTTGACCTCGTAGTCCTCGTTGGCCAGAAGCGTTTCGTCGAACAAGCCGATCTCATCGAAAAGACTTCTTTTATAAGCGCCATACGGCACAGTGTCAACATAAGCGGCTTTGTCCGTGAAGCGATAAAGCGCATCGCCTACCGCCAGCGGGTTGCCTGCTGCAGCGGCAATGGAACGGGCGATCCAGCTGTCGTTGGGCGCCTGGATGTTCCAGACGCCGCCAACATTTTCCGCAATGCCGGATTGAATGGCTTCGACGCTGCGTTGGACGTAATCAGCTTCGGGCAGGGAATGAGCGTCCATACGGACGATGATCCCGCCAGCAGCGGCCTGGATGGCGGCGTTGAGCCCGGCCGGGATGATCTGTTTGGGATTGTCAATCAGGCGAACCTTTAGGCTTGGGTGAGCTTCCTGAAAAGCCTGGATCGCGGAGCGGGTATTATCGCTTGAAAAACCATCGGCGATGACGACTTCCATGTCTTCAACAGGAAAGCTTTGCTGATGCAGAGCTTCCAGCACGTGGTGGATGGTTTTTTCTTCATTCCGGCAAGGAATGATGACGGATACAAGCGGACTCATTTAATAAAATGGCTTTTTCTTTTTTATTTGTCTTTGCAGCAATCCTGGCCGTCTTCGTGCTCGCGCGGCACCATGGCGATGGCTTCAATTTCAACGATCGCGCCCTTGGGCAGCCCCGCGACCTGAATGGCAGAACGTGCCGGAAAATCGCCGGAGAAAAATTCGGCATAGACCGCGTTCATTTCAGCAAATTGACCCATATCCATCAAAAAGACGGTGGTTTTGACTACATTTTGCATGCCGGAGCCAGCGCTTTCGAGGATGGCTTTCATGTTTTTGAGCGCCTGGCGGGTTTGGGCCTGAATGCCACCTTCGACCAGGGTGCCGGTCTCTTTATCCAAAGGGAGTTGGCCTGAAATGAAGATCAGCGAGCCGGTGGAAACAGCAACGGAGTAGGGGCCGATGGCGGCGGGTACCGCATCGCAGGTGAGACATTCTTTTTTCGTGCAGCAATTGGTCATTTTTTCCTCTTTTATGGTCGGATTTTGGGTATTATATCATCATGCCTGCCAGCTGCCGATCCCTTTCCAGCAGTGGTCGAGGTGTTCGGCTAAAACGTCTTTGAGCTTGTGTCTGACCGTTTGACGGACGGCGAACATGAGCGGCACGCCCCCGATTTCGTGAATTCTGCGGCCGATGTTTTTGGCATCGCGGTGGTGACACTGATGGTCAAAAGGCCCGCCTGGTGCGAGGGAAAGAAAATCGTCCATTTTACCGATCGTGATCAGCTGGTCGATCATTTTTTTGACCTCAGCCTTATCGCGCGGGTTCAGTGCGCGGATCTCCGGTTCGCCAAAGATTCTGTTGAAAATGCTCATGATATACCTCCGACAAGGACAATTATAACAGGGACAATAGTTAATAAGAAACAAGCCCGATGATCGCGGGCTTGTTTCTTATTTGTTCTTAGGAATAATTGATCAATACTTAATGATCGTTTCCCTGATCTCGCCCCATTTGAGAGCGTCTTTGATGCCTTCTTCGATGCTCTTTTCGGCTTTCCAGCCCAAAAGCTTCCAGGCGCGGTCGGCGTTGGCATAAGCGCCGGCGACATCGCCAGGGCGCGGGGGTTGGATCGAAACGGGCAGTTTTTTACCAACCACGTTCTCAAAAGCGGCCAGAAACTCTCTGACGGTGACACCCTTGCCGGTGCCGAGGTTGATGACGGTGTAATTTATGCCGTCCTCGGAGCCTTCGGCAATGGCTTTGTCAAAATTCTCAACCGCTTTCAGATGCGCCAGCGCCAGGTCCCAGACGTGAATGTAATCCCGAATGCCGGAGCCGTCGCGGGTGGGCCAATCGACGCCGGTTAGGTTGAAGACTGACTCACGTCCCATCGAAACCTCAACCAGCTTGCCGATCAGGTGGCTGGGATGCTGAATATGAAGCCCGGTGCGCATCTGGGGGTCGGAGCCGATCGGGTTGAAATAGCGCAGGGCGATGCCTTTCAGGTTGTAGGCATGGCAAAAATCTTTTAGCACCATTTCCATCATGAATTTCGTGCGGGAATATGGGCTTAGAGGTTGCAGAGGTGATTCTTCCGTGACCATGAAGCCGGGCACAACGTCATAAATAGCCGCGGAGGAACTGAAAACCACATTTGGATATCCCAGATAGCTCAGGGTCTTGAAAAACTCCATCGATTTGACCACATTTTCGCGATAATAATCGTAAGGACGCGAGACGGACTCGGGCACCACGATCAGCGCGGCGCAGTGAATGGTGGCAACAATATCAGGATGGTCGGAAAATATCCGGCGCACCATGGCTCGGTCGGCGATGTCCGCTTCATAGAAGATACGGTCGTGGGTAAATTCCCGCCTGCCTGTGATCAGGGAATCCAGAAGGATGGGGGTGTGTCCGCTGTCCAGAAGGACAGAGGCAATCGTACTGCCGATGTATCCAGCGCCGCCGGTGATCAGAACTTTCATATTAATTCTCCGCTTTTTTCTGATTATACTCAATTGGATTGCTGGCGGTAACTTCCCGAACACTTAACAGGATCAACATGCCGATGATCAGGAAAAGCAGGATGGAGCCAATGCCCCAAAGTTGGCCGTTTTGCTCGGCCAGCAGCTCAGGCAGTCCCTGCGCGACATAATAGTTGTGCATTTTGTACGAAATTGCGCCAAAGACCAGGGGGCCAATGAAGGTCGAGGTGCGCCCGGCAACGGAGAGAAAACCGTAGAACTCGGTCGTTTTGTGTTCCGGCGCCAGCTGACTGACCATGGTGCGGCTGGTGGCCTGCGCGCCGGAGAGGGAGAAGCCCGCGAAAGCGCCAATGATGAAGAAGCCGACCATGCCATCGATGAAATAGAGGAAAGCCAGCGAAATGATCAGGATGATCAGGGACAGGATGATCGCGCGCTTGCTGCTGTGCTCGTCTGAAAGTTTGCCGAAGGTCAGCGCCCCGATCGCACCGGTGATATGAATGATGATCACAAAGATGATCAGCTGCACCTGGTTGAGACCGTAAAGGGTGCCACCGATAATGGCGGCGAAGTCCATCAGCATCATGATGCCATCGTTATAGATCAGGAAAGCGATCATATAGCGCAGGAACTCTTTGTACTTTTTGATCTCTCTGAAAGTGATAGCCAGTTGTTTGAAGGAGGTGGAGAGCAGAGTCTCGCCCTCGGGGATTGGAACCACAGGGGTAGTTTCTTTGACGTAAAAATAAGTCGGCAGTGAAAAGAGGGCGTAGATGACAGCGGTCAGGATAAAGGTGTAAGGGATAAAGTCATTGCCGATCAGTTGAATGGGCAGCACGGCGATCAGCAGGGTGACAACCCCACCGATCATGCCGATTGCCCAGCCCTTACCGGAAATATTGCCGATGGTCTCGGGTGTTGAGACATCGACCAAAAGCGCGTCATAGAAAACCTGAGCGCCGCGGTAACCCACTTCTGCCAAAATGAAGAAGACCATTCCCATGACGATATCGCCTTTGCCAACAAAGAATAGCAGGCCGGTGAAGATCACGGAAAGACCGGTGAAAAGGAAGAGGAAGAGTTTCTTGGAGCGGGAAGAGTCCGCTATCGCGCCGAGAATTGGTGAGATGAGCGCTACCGCGATGGCGGCGATGCCAACCGCCAGGCCCCACATACGGGTGCCTTCGGCTCCACCGACAACAACGTTTTTGAAGTAGGCAGAAAAGACAGCAAGGAGGATGACGGCGGCATAAGCAGAATTGCCAAAGTCGTAGTAGTACCAGGCGTGGCGGGCTCTGCGGGCAGCCTTTGAATTATCGAGCAGGTGTTCTTTTGATGTGGCCATAAGTATTCCAATCTTTTTGATGTAGTACAAGCTTATTCCAGTCAGGTATTGTATCAAATTAAAGTGAGAAAGGCTGTGAAAGATCGATCGAGAGCCAGATTACATGAAATGTTAACAAGCCGTTTGCCTTTTTACTCTCCTGCTTAGGGCTATTTGTCGTTCGTCCTGGGGAACCAGTAGCCCTTCGGGCTTACCCCTCATCCGCCCTTCGGGCACCTTCTCCCGAGCGGAGAAGGCTTAAGGTGGTACACGACCTGCGGTCTATCTCTCACCCTGGTAAACCAGGGTAAACAGTCCGGCCTTCGGCCACCTTCTCCCGAGTTGGTGGTAGGGTATTTAAGCCTTCTCCACACAACCTCTGGCGTTTTTCCAGAGGTTGATGGAGAAGGGGGACCACGCAGTGGTGGATGAGGATGTAACCTCACGCCAGGAAAAGAGCCTGGGCCGCGAACAGTATCGACTGTAATGAATGCCCTTCACTCTGGTTCCCAGAGTAAACAGTCTGCCCTACGGGCAGCTTCTCCTGCTGAGAGGGCATAAGGTAGTTCCCTAACCTGCCCAGTTTTGACCTCACCACGAGCAATCCAAACCAGCCCTTCGGGCTTACCCCTCATCCGCCCTTCGGGCACCTTCTCCCGAGCGGAGAAGGCTTAAGGTGGCACCTGGCCTGCGGTCTACCCCTAACCCTGGTAAACCAGGGTAAACAGTCCGGCCTTCGGCCACCTTCTCCCGGGCGGAGGAGGCTTAAGGTGGTACATGCTCTGCGGTCTACCCCTCACCCTGGTAAACCAGGGTAAACAGTCCACCACTGCGGTCTACCCCTCATCCGGCCTTCGGCCACCTTCTCCCCGCGGAGAAGGCTTAAGGTGGTACACGCCCTGCGGGCACCAGTTCACCCTTTGCTACAAATGAGAACCAAAATCTTGAACGACAAGATGAAGTGGGAAAAGGCTTATTGTGCTTAAATAATGTTAAATAACGGACGGGGTGGTTAATCCCCGTCCGTGCATTAGAAATGGCCCTGATTTACCTGGAAGTCTGGTTCAGGTTTATCCTCGGTTTACGCGTTCTTTCTGATGCTTTTTGTAGCTGATGGTCTTCATCACTTCCGCAGCGATCGAGGGTACCAGCACCAATGGCAGGATCTCAGCCCAATCGACCAGACGCAGGGCGGTGGTATCGAAGATGTCCCGCAGGAAAGGCAGATAGATCACCAGGAGGACCAGAAGAACAGAGACCAAAACGGCGATGTTCATATTGCGGTTGGTGAAGATACCGATCTTTGTCAGCGGATAGTACTCTGAGCGGGCGGTATAAGCGCGGAAGAGCTCGGAAAGCGAGAGCGTCACGAAGGCGAAAGTCTCGGAAAGAATACGGGCCTCATCCGTGGCTCCCTTGAGCGCGCCGCCACCCAGGAAGAAAGCGGCCAGCGTCGCAGCGGTGATCGCGATGGTCTGAACAATAATGCCCTTGACCATGTAGCTGTTGATGATCGGTTCTTCAGGAGGCCGTGGGGCATGATCCATGATATCGGGGTCGCCTTTTTCGGTTCCCAGCGCCAGGGCAGGGGCGCCATCGGTTACCAGGTTGAGCCAGAGGAGCTGGATCGGCGCCAGCGGGGTGTTCCAGCCAAAAACGGTTGCCAGGAAGATGATCATGATCTCGGCGATGTTGCAGGAAACCAGATAGTAGACAAATTTGCGGATGTTACTGTAGATCACGCGGCCTTGCTCAACCGCGGAGACGATGGAAGCGTAGTTGTCATCGGTCAGAACCATATCAGCGGTTTCTTTGGCAACGTCGGTACCGGTGATGCCCATGGCAACACCAATATCAGCGCGTTTGATGGCCGGGGCGTCGTTGACACCGTCACCGGTCATGGCGACAACTTCACCGTTATCGCGCAGGGCGTCGACGATCTTCATCTTGTGTTCGGGGCTAACGCGGGCGTAAACGTCAGTAATTTTGACGATCTCACGCATTTCCTCGTCCGTTTTGTCGTCAATATCCGCGCCGGTCAAAACCTGATGGCCTTCAAGCAACAAGCCGATGTCTTCCGCGATCGCCCGGGCGGTGTTGGGATAGTCACCGGTGATCATAACGGAGCGAATACCGGCATGCTGCGCTTCCCGCAGGGCGGGTTTGACTTCGGGACGGGAGGGGTCGATCATGCCGATAAGACCGGCGAAAATAAGGTCTTTTTCGAGCGTGCTGGCGTCCAGTTCGGTCGGCTGCTGGCTGACCGGGCGATAGGCGACGCCCAAAACACGCAGCGCCTGACCGGTCATGCTGTCATTGGCGCGCAGGATCTCCTGGCGCATCGCATCGCTCAATGGGGCGACCGTGTTGTCCATCTTTTGGTAGCGGGTGCATAAACCGAGGACGATATCGGGTGCGCCTTTGATGTTGATGACATGGGTGAATTCGCGTTCATCGGAATAGAAGGGCGAGATGTCGCCTCCACCGGGTTGAACCAGTTCGTGAATGGTGACCATGCGTTTACGGGAGGAATCAAATGGGATCTCCTGTACGCGGGGATAGTGATCGTTCAGATCGCGGGCAACGGCACCAGCTTTTTGGGCGGCGACCAGGATCGAGCCTTCGGTCGGGTCACCAACCATGCGGTAGGTCTTTTTGCCATCCGCTTCACCAGCAGGTTCGAGCTGGGCGTCGTTGTTCATGCTGCCAACCCAAAGCGCGTTGCGGGCGCCCTGATAATCTTTCAGATTGATCACATTGCCAGCGATGGAGAATTCGCCAACCGGGTCATAGCCTGTACCGGAAATATCCACAAATTCGCCGTCCACCCAGAGTTTGGTGACGGTCATTTGGTTCTGGGTCAGGGTGCCGGTCTTGTCCGTACAAATGGTGGTGACGGAACCGAGGGTCTCGACGGATGCAAGTTTGCGGATCAGCGCGTGGCGGGAAACCATTTCACGCATACCGCCAGCCAATGAAATGGTCACAACGGCCGGCAAGCCTTCGGGAACGGCAGCAATGGCAAGGGAAACAGCCACCATAAAGAGGGCGATCAATTCAGGCACGAATTGCTCGTCGCCGGGTCGGACGATGCCTGGAGGGGTTACGAGTCGAATGACACCGATCACAAAAACCAGCACACAAACGATCAAGGCTCCGATGCCGAGGGTCTTTCCGAGTTGGTCAAGACGTTTCTGAAGCGGGGTTTCCTCTTCTTCAACCGTCTGGAGCATGGTCGCGATCAAACCGAGCTGGGTGTGCATACCGGTATTGGTGACGACGCCCTTGCCGCGGCCGTAGCTGACGGTCGTGCCCATGAAAGCAGTGTTTTCACGGTCGCCCAGGGGAATGTCGGCCAGCAGATTGCCACCGGCGTTCTTTTTGGCTGGGACGGATTCTCCGGTCAGGGAGGCTTCGTCGACGCTCAGGTTGACTGCTTCGAGCAAACGCAGGTCAGCCGGGATGAAATTACCCGCTTCGATGAAGACGATATCCCCGGGAACAAGGTCTGGGGTGGAGACCATGACGCGGTGACCGTTTCGCAGCACCTGTGCTTCCGGCGCGGACATCTTTTTGAGCGCCGCAAGGGAGGCTTCAGCGCGGGATTCCTGTACAATACCCATGATCGCGTTCAGGACAACAATGAGCAGGATGGCTCCGGCTTCGACCCAGTCCCCTAAAACAGCGGAAATGACGGCGGCGCCGATCAACAGCCAGATGACGAAGCTGTTGATCTGTTCCCACAGTTTTTGCCAAAAGCTCTTTCCGGGGCGTTCAGCCAATTCGTTGTGGCCGTACTTTTCGAGACGTTTCCGGGCTTCCTCATCGCTCAAACCGCTATCGATCGAGACATTGAGGGTGTCCAGCACTTCCTCGGGGTTGATGGCATGCCACGATATTGAAAAAATATCGTCTCCATCCCTGGTAATTGTTTTTTGTTCTTCTGCCATTTAATTTCATCTCCTAATGCAAACTGTTTGATAAACAATTATAAGGGAAAAGCGGGAAATGCGACGAATTCATCTCTTCCATGTTAAAATCATCTTATGGACTGGAATATCCTTGGTCATGAATCCGCGATCCGCTATTTTAAGAACCAGACGAAGGCTGGCAATACCCGCCATGCTTATTTAATTGTTGGGCCTGATGGTGTTGGGCGGCGCACGCTCGCCCTGGCTTTTGCCAAAGCGCTCAATTGCACGCAAGCCCCGCAGGAGGGCGATTTTTGCGACGCATGTTTGACCTGTCGGCAGATCAATGAGCAGCGATATCCTGATCTGTCCGTTCTGGAAGTTGAAGAAGGAAGCAAAGATCTGAAGATCGACCAGGTGCGGGAAATGCAGCAGACCCTGGCGCTTTCGCCTTACCAGTCGCGCTTTCGCATGGTGCTGATCCCTGATTTTCAGCGCGCCACGATCGGTGCGTCGAATGCTTTGCTCAAATCGCTTGAGGAGCCGCCCTCCAAAGCATTGCTGATCCTGACGGCTGATGCCAAAGAAAGCCTGCTTGAAACGATCGCCTCACGTTGTGAGGTGATCCGCTTGCGACCTTCTCCCATTGAAAAACTGGAAAGCTTTTTGAAAGAAGAAAAAGGGCTGGAAGCAAAGTTGGCAAAAAAGCTGGCTCACCTGGCTGCTGGCAGGGTCGGCACGGCTATTTCTTACAGCCAGGATCCGCAGTCTCTGGATGATTACACGGAAGCGCTTGAAGACCTAAACCATCTTTTGAAGTGCAGGCTAAGACACAGACTGCAATACATTGAGAAGAATCAGGCAAAAAAAGGGAATCAGCGCGAAAAGTTCGCTTTTCTGATCGCGACCTGGCTGAGCTTCTGGCGGGATGTCATGATCAGACATGAGAATGCAGACATTCCTCTGGTCAATCTCGAGCAGGTCGATCTGATCGAAGAGACTGCTAATCTGATGAATTCCGGGCAAATTGAAAAGATCCTCAAGGTTCACGAAACAAGTCTGGGGCAATTGGACGCCAATCTCAACCCGAGACTGGTGATCGAAAACCTTTTGCTGCAACTTCCGGTGATAGGTTGATCTGATGATGAAAGATGTGCAACCCAGGCCTGAAGACTTGCCTGAAAATGAGAGTGTTGTGGAGCAGGATGTTTCAAAGATCCCGCTGAAAACGCGTCTGTTTGAGCTTTTTTGGGTTTGTCTGAAAATTGGATTGACCAGTTTTGGCGCACCGACGGCTCACATCGCCATGATGGAAAGAGAGTTTGTGCGCAAACATCAATGGATCAGCGAAAGGCATTTTTTGGACCTGCTGGCTGCTGCGAATTTGATCCCGGGGCCAAACGCAAGCGAAACCTGCTATCACGTCGGCTACGTACGCGCCGGATATGCGGGTTTGCTGGTGGCAGGGATCAGCTTTATCAGTCCGGCTTTTCTTTCCAGTCTGCTTTTGGCCTGGATCTACATGCGCTACGGAGCTTTGCCCGAAGTTGAAGGGATCTTTTATATTCTCAACCCGCTGGTTCTGGCGATCGTGCTTGAAACCACCTGGCGGATTGGAAAAGCAAGTTTTGACGGCTGGAAACAGGTTGTGATCTTTGCGGTGGTGATCGCCGCCAAACTGCTGGGATTAAACGAATCCCTTGCCCTGATAGGCGGCGGTTTTTTGGGAATTCTGCTGCACCATACGCTCGAAAACTGGCCAAAAAGCTCTGGCCCGGGCCAGCTGCTGCTGGCTTTTTTGCCGGTGCCGATGTTGACGGAATTTGTGGGCAATGTTGCCGGGCAGGTCAAAGAGAGTTTTTGGAATATCTTTATATATTTCTTTAAAACAGGTTCGATCCTGTTCGGTTCCTCTCTGGTGCTCTTTGCCCTGATCGAGGAAGATGTGGTCAATCGTTTCGGATGGCTGACTTCGCAGCAGCTTACTGACGCGATCTCGATGGGGCAAATTACCCCAGGGCCGGTGCTGAGCGCCAGCACCTTTGTCGGCTACATTACCAGCGGTTTCAGCGGTGCGGTGGCAGCCACACTTGGCGTGTTTTTGCCGTCTTTTCTGATCGTGGCAGTGACCGCGCCCCTGGTGAAGAAAATGCGGGAAAACCATCTTGCGCATAGCTTCCTTGAAGGAGTGAACGCGGCGGTGGTCGCCCTGGTCTTGTTTGTTTGTGTCAACCTTGCACAAAGCGCGTTGGTGGATGTTTGGACGGTTCTGGCGATGCTGGCGGGACTGGCGGTATTGATTTTCACCAAGGCTCAGCCTTATGTGCTGGTGATCGCTGGATTTGCGATCGGTATTCTCAGAATGGTTTTGATTTAAGGATAAAGAATCAGATGTAGGTTGCGATTGAAATTTTCCTAAAATGGGAAAATTTTAATCCAACATTCAGCTTTAGTTAAGCTGTAAGACCATGCATTGAACGTCGGGTTGAACCCTTGAGAAAAGCACCCAAGGGCAGGTTACGGAACTCGACCTACAAAAAAACAACGGCATGGGAGTTAGCCTCTACCATTTTAACAAAACAATGTAATGAACGTCGGATTGACAGAAGTGCGCATTCCGCACCTCTGTCAATCTCGACCTACCCCGATATTTGCCTCTATTTTTCCCAAATCGTCTGGTGGCATTCTGGTACAATTTGTGAGCCATGGATAAACTGATCGATATTCTCAATTCCCAACAGCAAAAAGCTGTCGCGGCGCCCTCGGGCCCAACACTGATTCTGGCTGGGCCGGGTTCCGGCAAGACGCGCGTGCTCACTTATCGCATCGCCTACCTGATCAGCGCGATGAACGTGCCGCCCTGGAATATTCTGGCGGTCACTTTTACGAACAAAGCCGCCAAACAGATGGGCGAACGGGTTGGTCAACTGATCGGCGCTCAAGTGGATGGCATTTGGCTGGGTACTTTTCACTCGATCTGCGGGCGCATTTTACGCCGCGAAGCCGATCTGCTGCCAGTTAATCGGGATTTTGTCATCTTTGATGTTGACGATCAGGAATCTTTGATGAAAGAGATTCTTCGTGAGAGCAATTTGGACGAAAAAAGGTTCAAACCCAGTTCGATCCTGGCGGCAATTTCCACAGCCAAAAACGATCTGACCACTCCGGAAAATTTCGCGGTCAACAATTATTATGACGAGCAAGTCAAACGGCTCTACGCGCTCTATCAACAACGACTGGCGCGCAATAACGCCATGGATTTTGATGACATGCTGGTCTATACCAACCAGATCCTTGAGACCTATCCGGTCGTACGTGAAACCTATGGGCACAAGTTTGAGCACATTCTGGTGGATGAGTTCCAGGACACCAATTACGCTCAGTATTCAATTTTGCAGAATCTGGCGCGCGTGCATAACAATTTGTACGTTGTGGGCGATGAAGACCAGTCGATCTACCGCTGGCGAGGCGCTGATTATCGCAATCTGGAACGCTTCAGACGTGATTTCAAGGGCGCGAATGTGATCCTGCTGGAGCAAAACTACCGTTCAACCCAGATCATTCTGGACTGCGCGATGGCGGTCATCAACCAAAACACGAATCGCACGCGCAAGAAGCTGTTTACGGACGCCAGCGTTGGCGACAAACTACGCCTGATCGTTGCTGAAGACGACCGCGAAGAGGCGCAGCTGGTTGTAAATGATATCCGCGATGGCATTCGCTCGGGCAGAAACCCAAGCGAATATGCCATCATGTACCGTACCAACGCGCAATCCCGCATCTTAGAAGAAGCTTTCCGCCGCGAGGGGATCAGCTATCGCCTGGTGGGGGCGCAGCGCTTTTACGGGCGCAAGGAAGTGCGCGATATCATCGCCTTTTTGCGCCTGATCTATAACCCAATGGACGAAGTGAGCCTGCGTCGGGTGATCAACCTGCCGCCGCGGGGGATCGGTGACAAAACTGTCGCCAGTTTGGCAGAGATATCCAACCGCAGTGGTCTGAACATGGGCGAGGTTTTGCTGGATCTGATCCATCCTGCCAGTCCGGCTTTGCTCGAGCTGGGGCGCAACGGCGAAAAGCTGGCTCGTTTTGGGCGGCTGTTGAGCCAATGGCGTGCGCTTGCCCAATCTGACAGCCTGAGCAACCTTTTTGATCGGGTCGTGCTGGACACGGAATATGAAGCCTATATTCGCGATAAGAGCGAAGAAGGACAGGATCGCTGGGAGAACGTGCTCGAATTGCGCTCGGTCGCGATGGAATACGAGACCAGGGGTTTGCAGGAGTTTCTGGAGGCTATGGCGCTGGTGGCGGATCAGGACACTTTGCCTGAGACCCTGGACGCGCCGACCATGCTGACGCTGCACGCCGCCAAGGGTCTGGAGTTTGAGCGTGTTTACATCGTCGGGCTGGATGAGATGCTGCTGCCACACAGCCGTTCGCGTGACGATGAGGAAGATCTTGCGGAGGAGCGGCGTCTGCTTTATGTCGGGATCACGCGCGCGAAGCGTAAACTGACCCTGACGCGGGCGTTGAGAAGACGCAGTTTGTCGGGCATGTATGAAGATACCGTGCCGTCACGCTTTTTGAAGGATCTGCCTTCAGGTCTGGTGCAGGAGGATCTGTACGCGCAACCCAGAAGAAGCAGCTACAACTGGGAACGAGAGACTTCCGCCTGGGAGAGACCTTCCTGGATGCGCGATTCGCGTGTACCGATGGACAAGCCGGCAAAGACCAAGTATAAAACCGGCATGCAGGTACACCACGCGACTTACGGCAGGGGGGTGGTCAAAAGCAGCAAGATTGAGCATGGCGACGAGACGGTGGAAGTTTATTTTGAAGGGCACGGCCTCAAAGCCCTGATCGCGTCGATGGCGAAGCTGGAAATTTTATAGTATTTAGGATTTTGGGTTCAAACGTATTCTTCTGACCATGCGTAAACATGGCATTTTAGGTTATCGTAGGATAGCGAAATTCTTTTTAAGTATTTGCAAGCATTGATCCGAACCCGAAGGTAGTGACAGGCGAAAGTAGCGGACGGGGATAAACCACCGTCCGTACAGGTTATTTGCCCCTAAAAAGAATTGACCAATCCATGATGCTCAACTTAATATTTAGCACAAGTGGCAAAAAGCTGTTTATGCTATCAACGATAAAGGGAAAAAACAATGTACGGATGGGGCTCGACCCCATCCGTACATAAGCATTTCAAAACATTGATGATAAGCCTGGAGCTGAAGTATTTATTTGTAGCGGACGGGGGTGATATCCTCGCTTTGCGGGCAGAGCACCCAGTTTGTACAGGTTATAAGTTGGCTACATTTGTGTCCGGGAAATCACGATCGGACCAGGCTAATTTCCTTAAACGTGTATAAACCAAAAATTGCAGTAAATATTCCACTATAATTAATTCAAGGAGGACGAAATGGAAATTACTTATACCTGGTACGGACATGCCACCCACGGCCTGAAGGTGGGCGAGCACAAGCTTTTGATCGATCCTTTTTTTACCAATAATCCATCCGCCCCCATCAAGGCGGAGGCGACAGAGGCGGATTTCATCCTGATCAGCCACGGTCACGGCGACCACCTTGGTGACACGATTGGGATCGCCAAACGCACCGGCGCGCTCTGTATTACCAATTTTGAGATCGCCAACTGGCTGGCGGAAAAAGGGCTTGAGGCGCATGGGCAGCAAATTGGCGGCGGTTTTCATCACCCCTTTGGTTACCTTAAATTAACCCAGGCGCTGCATGGCTCGGTTTTGCCGGACGGAACTTATGGAGGAAATCCGGCTGGTTTTCTGCTGACGACCCCAAACAAGAAGAAGATCTATTTTGCTGGCGATACGGGCTTATTCGGCGATATGAGCCTGATCGGTGACGAAGGCATTGATCTGGCGTTGCTGCCCATTGGCGATAATTACACCATGGGGCCTGGTGACGCGCTGAAGGCGGTCAAGCTATTGCGCGCCAAAGCCGTTGTGCCGGTGCACTATAACACCTGGGAGCTGATCGCGCAGGATGCTTTGGCCTGGAAAGAACGGGTTGAAGCCGAAACAACGACAAAGGTTTATGTTTTGAAACCTGGTGAAAGCCTGACCTTGTAGGAGAAAAAATGTTTGCAGCGCCTAACGGAGAAGAAAAGAAGCGCATCCCGCCAGGACAATATCTGACAACTCGCTTTCCAGTCCTGCATTATGGACCAATCCCGGAGCTGGATCTGGAAAACTGGAAATTTCGCGTCTGGGGCGAAGTGGAAAAGCCGCTTGTCCTGACCTGGGACGAGTTCGCAGCGCTACCCCGCACGAAGCTGACCATGGATCTGCACTGCGTGACGAAGTGGAGCAAACTGGAAACAAGCTGGGAAGGCGTGAGCCTGCAAACCCTGAAGGAAATGGGGCTGGTAGTGCCCTCTGAAAAAGCAGGTTTCGTGATCCAGCATGCTGAATTTGGTTACACCGCCAATCTGCCGCTGGACGTGATGTTTGGCGAAAACTTCCTGCTGGCAACCCACTATGAGGGTGAGCCGATCAGCCTGGAGCACGGCGCGCCTTTGCGTGGGGTTTGCGGCGCCATCCCTGGGAGAGATGATCTGAAAGATGTTTATCTCTGGAAAGGCGCCAAGTGGCTGCGCGGTTTGGAATTCAGAGCCAGTGATCTGCCCGGGTTTTGGGAACGCGCTGGATACCACAATGAGGGAGATGTCTGGCTGGAAGAACGCTTGCAGGATCGGGCCTGGTGATCTTTCGCTCATCTGTATAAGAAAAAAAGAAGCCTTTGTGGCTTCTTTTTTTGTATTCAGGATCCTCTGATCTTCACGGGACAAGAAGCCCGTCTTATTGTGAGGGCTTAGTCCGCCTTGTTCGAGCGCAGCATGTAAACGCCCAAACCAATCCCGGCCAGAAGAATGATGCCGCCAACGATGGCCAGAACCGGCACGCGCGCAGCTGTGTCGGATACGACTTCGCTATCCGGTGGGGTGGCGAGCTGACCGCCAAAATCGATGGTGGCTTCTTCCCCCGCGCGGACTTCGAGCGGGTAATTGGTTACCGTGGTTGGGTTGAAGTCATCAGGGATCGCGATCGAAATGTTATAGGATCCCACAGGAATATCATTGAAACACAAGGGGGTGACCTGTTCCGGATCGCCGGCAACGGTCGTACCGGTCAAAGAGACTGTGCCAGATCGGTCATTGACACTGACCTCTCCTCCATAGAGAAAGTCTTCCCCCGGGTTGCGCATGCCGTTGCCGTTCATGTCATGGAACAAAACCACGCAAATTCGGGCCAGACCAGGCATGGGAGTCAGGGTTGGGGTGATCAATTCGGGCGGGATGGTAGCAGTTGGGGTTGGCGGAAGTGGGGTCACTTCGACCCTTGCCAGGATGAGCTGCTGCCCTTCGTAAATACTGCAGGCTTCAGTAAGGTTGTTGAGCCGGATGATCTCCGAGATCGGGACGCCGGTGCGCTCCTGGATGGTGCTGCACCATTCCCCGGCCTGAACGATATAGATAATGGAACCCTGTTCATTGGGGGTGGGGGTTTGATAAGGTGTCTGGGCAAAAACGCGCCCGGATGTTTGCGAAAAAGCAAAAACCATTGCCGTGAAGACCAGTCCAATGAGGATAAGGGAGAAGATTTTAGCGTTTGTTTTCATGGCTTCCTCCTGAAAGAATTATATCATCAGTGAAAAAAGCAAGTTTTAGAGCCGACAATTTCCGATTCAGGGGAATTGATGCTCTTGCCGGTCTGGCAGACAAAATGCTCAAGGCTTCATGATCTGCAGGTCGGATACGCGGATCGTCATTGGCAATTTGCCAGCGGTTTGCGCGATTACGCCCAAAATTCCTTCAAGACTGGCATGCAATTCGTAAGAAAATTGCAGCGTCCCGGCCACATAGACCTCAAGCAGGCCGTCTTTCGCGCTGATTGCGATACGGTGATTGGCTGGCGAGCCCGGCTGCAGCTTGCGCCCTGTCTGCCAGTTGACCAGTTGGCTGATTCCCTCTGGCAGAACACGCTCAAGCTTTATTCTGCCATCACAGTTCAGCCACAGGCGGAATGTGCCAGATTGACTGTTATTCCAAAGGATCAGGCCGTACTGATCCCCGGCGGAACACATCAGCGTGTCAAGACTGATCTCCAGATAAAAATCGGCAGGGAGTTTGTGCGTGCTCAGGCTGGTCAGACTCTGTTTGTTGCCCGCCACCGCCAGCGTGAGCATGTTTTTGGCATAAGCGATCGTGCCTGCCGGGCTGCTTTCGTTTTGCCACAGCGTTTCATCGCTAAAATCATCCAGCGCGATGAGATCTTCTTCCGAAACCGTTGCCTTTGTCGGTTCTGTGGCTTGGGGTGTGGGGCTGGCCTCGCGAAGTGGGGTTGGCGTACGCGGGAACCAATCAATCGTCGCGCTGGGTATCGGTGTGGCGGTCGGAAGCGGGGTTTCCGGTTGCGCGGTCGGGGCAACTTCCTTCTGGCAAGCTGCCATGAAGCAGAAAGTGAGAAGCAAGAAAAGGACAAGCACAATACTTTTAGACATTTCCTTAATTTTACCCAGATTTCCTGGAAAATTAATGACACAAAGCAATTATCCATTGTTCAGGCAAGCTTATCATCCTCTTCATAGGGCTAACTTTTCGTCAATATCGGGAATTGCTCTTTTGTTTCCACGTTTTAAAAGCATATAAGGGATATAATAAACGCAACAATGGTTTATTAAAAGTCTTGATGGCAGCGCAGAGAGGAGAGAATGGATCAAAAACTTAAAATTATCATTCCCATGGCCGGCCTTGGCAGTCGCCTTCGCCCGTTGACCTGGAGCCGTCCCAAACCACTGGTTGCTTTGGCTGGAGCCACTGTTTTGGATCATTTGCTGGCAACCTTTAAATCTGTCCCCAACCCTGAAAACGTTGAATACGTGTTTATCATGTCGCCTGGCCAGGAAGAACTGATCAGGGCTTACATGCAAAAGGTTTACCCCAAGGTCAGGGTTTATTACGTTGAGCAGCCTGAGAAAAAAGGGCAATCCGATGCGATCTATCATGCCCGTGAGCACCTGGACGGTCCTGCCCTGGTCGTATTTTCGGACACACTGATCGAGGTGGATTTTGCCTGTATTGCCAATGAAAAACTGGATGCGATCGCCTGGGTAAAGGCGGTACCGGATCCCCGCCGCTTTGGCGTGGCTGAAGTGGATTCGCGCGGGTTGGTGACGCGTTTGATCGAGAAGCCGAACGACATGAACAACAACCTGGCTGTGGTTGGTTGCTATTATTTTAGAGATGGGAATAAACTTATTGATGCGATCAGCGAACAGATCGAGCGAAAAATCGCGTTACGCGGTGAATATTACCTGACCGACGCGATCAACCTGATGTTGGAAAGACGTGCCTCCATGCGCATTGAGCAGGTCAGGGTTTGGCTTGATGCCGGTACCTCGGAAGCGCTTTTGGATACCAACCGATATCTGCTGGAGCACGGCCGGGCCAATATCATTGAGCAGAAAGCTTTTGACGACAACGTCATCATTCCGCCAGTGTTCATTCACCCGGAAGCCAGAGTGAACGGATCGATCATAGGCCCCTTTGTTTCGATCGGGGCTGGCAGCCTGATTCATAACAGCATGATCAAGGATTCGATCCTGAGCGATGGCGCGCATATCACCAACGCGCAGCTGGAAGGCTCATTGCTGGGTCATGACGTGGTTGTGAACGGGATGAAAGGAAAATTTAACCTGGGAGACAACTCCTGGGCAAATTGGTAATTATTACGAATCAAAAATCAATCATAAAAAAGGAGAGTAAATGAAGAAGGGTTTATCTGACAAAGTGGCTGGGTTAAAACCATCAGGAATCCGCAAGTTTTTTGACATCGCTGCGACCATGAAGGACGTGATCTCACTGGGCATTGGCGAGCCCGATTTTGATACACCACAACCGATCATTCAAGCGGGAGTTGAGGCTTTGAGACGAGGTGAAACTCACTACACCTCCAATCACGGTCTGTTGGTCTTACGGCAGGCAGTTGCTGATCATCTCAAATGGCTTTATGGCGTCAAGTATTTTCCGCAAAATGAGATCGTGATGACCGTTGGCGTTTCCGAGGCGCTCTATCTCGTCTTTACCGCAATTTTGAACCCGGGCGACGAAGTGATTATCCCCACGCCTTGTTTTGTTTCTTACCAGGCAGAAGTCATTCTGGCTGGCGGTGAACCTGTGGAAGTTGCTACCTTCGCCGAGGATGGATTTGTCCCCCGCATCGAGAACATCGAGGCTGCCATCACTGAGCGTACTCGCGTCATTTTTATTGGCAGTCCCAGCAACCCGACTGGTGCAGTTTACAGCCGCGAGTTCCTGGCGCAACTGGCGGATCTGGCAGAAAAACACGACCTGATCGTGGTTTCAGATGAAATCTACGACCGGTTGGTCTATGGCGTGGAGCATGTCTGTTTCGCGAGCCTGCCAAACATGTACAAACGGACCATTTTGCTGGGTGGTTTCTCGAAAGCCTATGCCATGACCGGCTGGCGTATTGGTTATGTGGCTGGCCCACAGGAATATGTTGACGCTATGGTGCGCGTGCATCAGTATACGATCATGTCCGCGCCGACGGTTTCGCAGTATGCGGCGCTTTCAGCCCTGATGATCGGTGAACCCTATCTGCAGGAAATGCTCGCGGAATATGACCGCCGCCGCAAACTGGTTTACACCAGCCTGAATGCGATGGGGCTGCCCACCTTCGAACCCAAAGGCGCTTTCTATGCCTTCCCCGATCTGCGGCAGACGGGCCTGAGCGATGATGATTTCTGCTTCCGCCTGTTGGAAGAGGAACACGTCGCGATCGTACCCGGCAACAGTTTCGGCTTTGCCGGAATGGGTTTCGCCCGCATTTCGTATGCTACTTCCTATGAGAAGCTTGAGATCGCGCTTGAAAGAATGGCGAAATTTGTCAGGAAGCTGAACGGTTAATTATAGCTTGTACACGAAAACACACGAAAACGCGCTGGAGTGTGGACGACAGCGCGTTTTTTTGATATTATATTAAGATATATATAGTTTATAAAGGTAGGTGGCCGGATGGCAATAGAGATCAAGCCTTTATCCCCTGAGATGGCAGAATTATTTACAGATTACGTGGCAAATCTGGACTTTCACCATGCGCCACACTGGCAGTTTTGCAATTGCCAGTACTATCATGTCAAATGTGAGACAGAAACCTGGCGCAGCCGGACCGCGGAAATGAACCAGAAGCTGGCGCATAAAAATATTCATGAGGGTGTCATGCATGGCTTTCTGGCTTTTGATGACGAAAAAGTTGTTGGCTGGGTGAATGCAAATGACTGGCGCAACTATGCTCTGCTGGAAGATGACGAATATCTGAATGGACTGGAAGGCAGAACCGGTATGGTGCTGTGTTTCCTGGTTCATCCGGAATATCGCCGCCAGGGCCTGGCGCGAAGACTGCTCAAAACAGCGGTTGAGAACTTCCGTGAGCAGGGGTATGACCGCGTCATCGGGCGGCCTTTCATCTGGAGCGCGCATCCTGAACGGCAATATCACGGCGTGCCGGTCATGTACGAGGAGCTTGGCTTCGAAAAAGTTTTTGAAGTCAATGGCGAGTGCACTTACGTATTGGAACTGAAGTAAATCAATCTGGAACAAAAATTGATTAAGGAATTCCTGAAAAGGGCCAAAGCAAAATTGCCAGGCCTTTTTGTTTTAAGGCTTAGGGTTGAGGTTTTTTTATTTCACCGATAAAGTTAGTTTTGGAACTCTTTAAGGCCCTCATCCGGCCTTTGGCCACCCTCTCCTGTAGAGGGGGCAAGCCTTCTCCCACTGAGAAGGCTTAAACCTTCATCCGCCCTTGGGCACCCTCTCCTGTATAGAGGGCAGGCCTTCTCCCACTGAGAAGGCATAAACCTTCATTTGCCATGCGGTCACATACCGAGAGGGCTAACTACTTGACCAATGAGGCGATTGGGGGTAAGGTTAAGTCGGTAAAACATGAGGCAAAAGATGATGCTCATCAGGAATCCAAGCCGACTGATAACCAAACGCAGGCGGCCATTTTTGGCGCTTGTTGTGTGCTTTAAAACAAATAATCTATAAAAGGAGAGATTAATGTCAAGTAGTACAAATGCTTATGAAATGGCGCAAGCTCAATTTGACAAAGTCGCCGACCAATTAGGCCTGGACCAGCAGGTTCGGGATTACCTGCGCTACCCGATGCGCGAATTCCACGTCCGCATCCCTGTGCGCATGGATGACGGTACCATTCGTGTATTCCAGGGCTATCGCGTGCAGCACAACGATGTGCGCGGCCCAAACAAGGGTGGTCTACGCTTCGCCGCCAACGAAACGGCTGACACCGTTCGCGCTCTGGCAATGTGGATGACCTGGAAAACAGCTGTCGCGGATATCCCCCTGGGCGGCGGTAAGGGCGGCGTTGTGGTTGACCCCTCGACACTCTCCGATGGCGAAAAAGAACGTCTCGTGCGTGGTTTCGTGAGAGCGATCTGGAAGAACATTGGTCCTCGCCAGGACGTCCCGGCACCAGATGTTGGCACCACTCCTCAGATGATGGGTTGGATGATGGACGAATATTCCTCCATCGTCGGCACCTACACCCCTGGCGTTATCACCGGCAAGCCCCTTGGCGGCGGCGGTTCTGAAGGCCGTACCGAAGCGACCGGTTTTGGCGTCGTCTTCACCATTCGCGAAGCCATGAAACATCTCGGCATCGATCCGAGCACCACAACCGCTTCGATCCAGGGTTTTGGTAATGTTGGTCAATATGTTGCCATTGGTTTCCAGAAATTCCTGGGCGGCAAGATCTTGTGCGTGTCCTGCTGGGATCGCAATGACAAGAAATCCTATACTTTCACCAATGAAGCTGGTGTTGATCCCCACTTCCTGAAATCAATTACCGACCAATACGGCACCATCGACAAAGACAAGGCCCGAGGAGCCGGTTATTTGATCGAAGAAGGCGATGCCTGGTTGAGCAAAGACGTTGACGTCCTGATCCCGGCCGCATTGGAAGGCCAGATCACCGGTGAAACGGTCAAAAAGATCAGCCAGAAAGTCCGCATCCTGGCAGAAGCCGCCAACGGCCCCACCACTCCGGATGCTGATGCCGTGTTGATCGAAAGAGGCACATTTGTCATCCCCGACTTCCTGTGTAATGCCGGCGGCGTCACCGTTTCTTACATGGAAGGCGTTCAGAACGATCAGAACTTCTACTGGTCCAAAGAAGAGGTTCAGGAACGTTTGGATCAGAAGATGACCAGCGCTTTCAACTCCGTGCTTCAAATGGCGCTCAGCAAGGGCGTTTACACCCGCGACGCTGCTTATATGGTCGCGATCGACAAAGTTGTCAAGGCCATGAAACTGCGCGGCTGGATCTCTGCATAAAGCGTAAACCACATATTGTTTACACAGGCTGCCTCAAAAGGGCAGCCTGTGTTTGTTAACGCGCATGCTCAGGTTAGGGTAATAATTTCACAACGCTATATCCTGTTGGGGCTTGCAATGACAGGTCATGCGGCCACATGCCAATAGATGCTCGTCCTGTACCGGTATGGTCATGCTTGATCTCTGTTTGTTAACACCTACTGAAGGAAAAATCAGCTAAAATTGACTATACAATTCCTAATTGCAATATCTGGGTTTTTGAACGATAATAGTACGTGAATTCCGGGAAAGACAGGCCAGATTTAGCTATTTTTTAGTCTGCTTCTGATCTTACCGGCATGACTTTCTGTAAATTATCTTTACAATAATCTTAATGATATTAATAAGGAGAGAAAAGTGTATACCAAGCAAACCGAACTCAAAAATATTTCAGGGCTGCATGCCCGACCTGCCTCAGAATTTGTGGCAATGGCCAAATCCTTCGAATCAGCAGTCACAGTTCGCCGGTTGGACGACCCCGAAGCCAAAGCTGTCAACGCCAAGTCGATCATCAAAATCCTGTCACAGGGAATTGCTGTTGGCACACCGATCGAGATCGCAGCTGATGGCCCCGATGAGGAAACCGCTGTTGAAAAGCTGATCGCGTTGGTTGATTCCAAGTTTGGAGAGGACTAAGCGAGAGGTCATTATGCAGAAAAAAGGAGAACAGATGAGGATCTTAAAAGGCAATCCGGTTTCTCCCGGTCTTGCTTTGGCCAGCATCTATATCTACAAGGCTTTCAAAGCCGATGTGCATGAATCTTATTTTCCCGCTGGTCAGGAAGAGGAGCATTTTCTTAAATTCAAGGACGCCATTGAATTGGCTGAGAAAGAACTGAACGAGATCGTTACCTCGATGTCAGCTGAATCGCCTGATAAGGCCAAGATATTCACCGCCCATACCGAGATTTTGCTGGACGAAGAGATCGAAGAAGGCGTGCGCGAGATGATCTACGAAAGCCACGCCATGCCCGATTACGCTGTTGATGAGGTGTTCAGCGAATTCGCGAAACTGCTTGAAAAGGCAAAAGACCCTCTCATTGCGGCAAGGGCGGCGGACCTGCGCGATGTGCGCAACCGCGTTTTGCGCATCCTGAAAGGCGAAAAAGAAAATAACCTTTCCAGCCTGCGTGAAAACTGCATCGTGGTTGCTCATGACCTCTTGCCCAGCGATACCGCAACGATGGACCGCCAGCGTGTCATGGGCATTATCACCGAGGTCGGCGGCGCAACATCCCACACGGCAATCCTGGCACGCGGTTATAAGATTCCGGCAGTATTGGGCGTGAAAGACGCAACTGAGATCCTGAATAACGGCGATAACGTCATTCTGGACGCGCTCAAAGGCACGGTCTTGGTTGAGCCTGATAAGGACACTATCGAGGTGTATCGGCAGAAGCTGGTCGAATATATCCAGGAGGAAAGGCAAACCAGTGAATATCTGGATAGAATCCCTTTGGTCGCAAGCGGGGAACGCTACAGCGTTGGTCTGAACATTGGCGGCACCGAGCCCGAAGAGGGCTTTAAATATGTCGATTATGTCGGCCTTTTCCGAACCGAGTTTTTGTATATGGGCAGCGAATATATGCCCACCGAAGAGGAGCAGTTCCAGGCCTACAGGAAGGTTTTGGCCAACGCGATGGGCAATCCGGTCACTTTGCGCACGCTTGATATTGGCGGCGATAAGACCCTGAAATATATGGCGCTTCCCAAAGAAGATAATCCCTTCCTGGGCAACCGGGCGCTGCGCCTGTGCCTGCAGCACATGGATCTGTTCAGAACGCAACTGCGGGCGGCTTTGCGCGCCTCGGCTTTCGGGAATCTGCAGATCATGTTTCCGATGGTGGGAACGATGGACGATATCCGCGCGGCCAACAAGGTTGTGGCAGAGGTCAAGGCGGAATTGCGCGCTGAGGGCATTGCCTTTGATGAGCGCGTCAAGGTCGGCATCATGATCGAGATCCCATCAATTGCGTTGATCTCTGATCAGGCCGTCAAAGAAGTTGATTTTGGCAGCGTCGGCACCAATGACCTGACACAGTATCTGCACGCGGTCGATCGAATGAACCCCGCCATCACGGACTACTATCACAGTATGAGCCCGGCGATGTTCCGCGTTTTGGGCAAAGTGTTTGAGGAATACAATAAGGCCGGTAAAGAAATTTCCGTTTGTGGCGAGTTGGCTGGAGACCACATGGCCGCTTTGGTCATGTTCGGTCTGGGCCTGCGTAAATTCAGCATGAATGCCTCCAATATCGCCCGTGTCAAACGCACACTTTCGCTCTTTACCCTCGAAGAAGCCAAAGAAATTGCCAAAAAGGTCCTGAACCTGGCAACTCAGACAGAGGTGATCGAGTTTGTTAAAAGCGAGATAGAGAAAAAGAACTAAAGAAGTAAGAGTTTAAAAACAAGGCCGCTTATAGCGACCTTGTTTTTTTATGCTGTTTTACGGATGATCAATTAACAGGCTTCTCATTTTTTCGTTTGTCATAGAGCTCACTTTTCATTCCCCAGGCAATCAAAAGCAGAGAAACCGGAAATCCGATTGCCATGATCAGATTTGGTTTTTTGCGGACGATCCTGAGCATTGCGGTCTCGTCGATGATCTGAAGATCGGTCGTATGGTTGATCTCCTCGATCGTGGAATAAGCCTCTCCGCCATGCATTAATAATGGATAATCAATTTTGCCTTCAAGAATCAACTGCATTTTTGTTCCAGGCTGCAGCTCAGCTGGCAAGTCTCCTGATATTTCGATCAGACTCTCTCGTAATTTGCTGCCAGACTCGGGGAGCCTGTCTTTCCAGGATAAGGTTGAGATTTGCTCAGCAAAAACGTAAGTCTGGTTGTCCTGAGGATCAAAAAGGGTTACAGAAAGTGGGGCTGCGTCAATGAGTCCACCAGCTGATCGGGGCCCGACAAAAACCAGATTGATTTTAGTGCCGGGAATGGCGAATACGGTTTGCGGCTTGCTGCTGACAAAATAAATTCGTTGAAAAAAGCCATCGATCAACTCCGCGTTGGTCTTACCAGTAACGGCGTAAACCGCTGTGAGCGCCAGGACGAAGATCAGGACGCCGAAACCAATCGAAATTAGCGGCAAACTCGGTTTTTGGAAAAATTTCACTTAAAACCTCCTATACTTTACATAATTCATGACAGTTCGAGTATAATGCATTAAGTCTATACAAAAGTCCTTTTCCTACATAAGATAACCGTTTTTTTGGAGGTGAATGTGAAACTAACTGACTTAATCAGACCAAACCTAATTGCAGTTGGCGTGCATGTCAATGATTGGCAGGAAGCCGTAAGAGAATCAGGCCGTCTTTTGGTTGAAGACAATGCGGTTGAGCCTCGTTTTGTTGACGCGATGATTGAAAGCGTGAAAGAGTTTGGCCCTTATATCGTTTTGGCACCAGGTTTTGCGATGCCACATGCCAAAGCTGAAGCAGGCTGCATCAAGACGAGTATGTCTCTGATCACTTTGACCGAGCCTGTGGAATTTGGCAATCCAGACAACGATCCGGTCCATGTTGTCGCAGCCTTGACTGCCAAAGATCACAGCGAGCATATTGGAGCGCTGAGCCAACTGGCTGATGTCCTCGCAAACGACACCGTTGTCGACGAATTGGCAGCAGCCAAAAGTGTTGAAGAAATTCTCAAGATCATTAACTCTTACATAGAATAATCTACAGTAGGAGTTTATTAAAAAAGGAGTAGAAATGATAAAAATTTTTACAGTATGTCCGCAAGGATTGGGCAGCAGCCTGATCGCCAAGATCAATGTCCAAAAAGCCCTCGAAAAGTTAGGGGTCGAAGGCGAAGTAGAAACCGCTGGGGTAACTTCAATCACTGGTCAAACTTTTGACCTGATCGTTACCGTTGCGGATATGCGTGATTCTTTGGAACGCGTTGATCCTAAAAAACTCGTTTTCGTCACAAACTTCTTCAAACGGGATGACATCGCAGATACTCTCGAAACTAAGTTTCGTGAAATGGGTTTAATAAAATAACAGTCAGCGAATACTCCGCGAAGCTCGCTGAGCGGAGTATTTTTCATGAGAAAGGAGGCAGTATCGAATAAACAATAATGGTACTTTATAGATGGTTCATAGATTTTCAATTTATTTTTTTATTCTCAAAGGAGTATCGAAATGCAAGTAATTCTTGACATTCTTAACTTTATCGGTGAGCAATTGCTCTCCTCTTACAGCATTGTGCTAGGCCTGGTTGCACTGGTCGGTTTGCTGCTGTTGAAAAAACCCTTCCCGCAAATTGTTAGCGGTGTAATCAAAACCATTGTTGGTGTCATTATCATTGGTGCCGGTGCTGGTGTTTTGGTCGGTGGTATTAATCCTCTTACCAATATCATTAACCATGTGTTGGGCGTGCAAGGCGTTCTGCCCACCAACGAAGCAGCCCTGCCCTTCGCGCTTGAAAAATTTGGCCAGATCGGTTCTTTGGTTATGGTTGGCGGCTTTTTGCTCAACCTGCTCTTAGCGCGCTTCACCAAGTACAAGTTCATTTATCTGACCGGCCACATTATGCTTTACGTTTCCCTGTTTGTCGTTATCGTTTTGAACGCGACCATTGGTCTGGAAGGCTGGAAACTCTGGTTGGCTGGTACAGTCGTTATGGGTCTGTACTTCACCCTTATGCCTGCCCTCAACTACCCGGGAACCAAGGATGTGACTGGTGGTGAAAAATTCTCAGTTGGTCACACCGGAGATTTCTCTTACTGGTTCTCGTACGAAGTTGGTAAACTCTTCAAGAAGAACACCCGTTCAGCTGAAGAATTCAACCTTCCCAAGGGCTTAAGCTTCTTCCGTGACACTACTTCCAGCCTGGCGCTGACCCTGCTGCCGATCTTCCTTATCCTGGTGCTAATCTCCTGGAACTATGTGGCAACCGATGTAGCTGGTGGTCAGAATCCGATCATGTTCGCGATTATGAGCTCCCTGACCTTTGCTGCTGGTATGGCGATCGTGTTGGCTGGTGTTCGCATGATGCTTGGTGAGATCATCCCCGCATTTGCTGGTATCTCCGAAAAACTGGTCCCTGGCGCCGTGCCTGCTTTTGACTGCCCGGTGGTCTTCCCCTATGCCCCGACTGCACTGCTGTTCGGTTTCATTTCGATGTTCGTTGGAATGGTGATCGGAACCGCGCTTCTGTTGGTCTTCAAGAGCCCCTACGTCATTCTGCCCGGTATTGTCCCTGCCTTCTTCGCAGGTGGAACTTCTGGTATCTTTGGTAATGCCAAAGGTGGCTGGAAGGGCGCTGTAGCTGGTCCATTCCTCATGGGTCTGGTCATGCAGATCGGTACCGCGCTGTTGATCCCCTTCACCGGCGAGCTCTTTGATAAGGGCGCAACCTTTGGTGATCCCTTCTACGCTACCGTTGGCCTCGCATTTGCCAAAGCTTCCGATCTGATCGGAAAGGGCGGCGTTATCGGAATCATCGTGCTGGCAGCTGTTGTTCTGTTAACGATCCTGGTTTTTGTTCTCAGCAAGAATTATCATCATCTTGATGACGCTGAGGCAAAGTAGAAATAATAATTCGTTCGTTATGTGGCCGGTGTCTAATCACCGGCCACAATCCTTTTAGTAACAGCGTTATACTTATAGTAAATTCAGAGGGTGTTGGCAGTAGTCAGCTCCCAGTTTTCATGAATAAACAAGGAGAAAAATGCAAGCAAATACTCCCTTTCAGGAAGAAGCAATTAATGCAATCAGGTTTTTAAGTGCCGATGCGGTGCAAAAAGCCAATTCTGGTCATCCAGGACAACCAATGGGATCGGCAGCCATTGCCTATACCCTTTTCACGAAACACATGAAGTTCAACCCTGCCAATCCGACCTGGATTGATCGGGATCGCTTCATCCTCTCAGCTGGTCATGGTTCGATGCTGCTCTATAGCTTGTTCTATCTGACAGGTTACGAAGAAATGACCATGGAGCAACTTAAACAATTCCGACAGCCCAACAGTCTTACTCCCGGACATCCGGAATATGGGCACACCGCTGGTGTGGACACGACCACTGGCCCATTGGGACAGGGGCTTTCAGTGGCGGTTGGTATGGCTATGGCAGAGGCACATCTTGCCGCAGTCTACAACACTCCTGAAAACAAAGTGATCGACCATTACACCTATGTGATCGCCGGAGATGGTGACCTGATGGAAGGAGTGACTTCAGAAGCGTCTTCGTTGGCAGGTCATTTTGGACTGGGTAAGTTGATCGTTTTTTATGATGACAACCGCATTACGATTGACGGCGGAACCGAAATAACCTTTACTGAGGATCGAGCCAAACGCTATGAAGCCTACGGCTGGCAGGTTTTGCATGTTGCTGATGGCAACAATGTAGACGAAATTGATAAGGCTATCATTCAGGCAAAACAAGATCCGCGTCCCTCGATGATCATTTGCCGAACCCATATCGGTTATGGTTTCCCGACCTGGCAAGATACATCGGCCGCGCATTCTGGTATCCCCAGTGACGAAGAGCTTGCGGGTGCAAAGAAAGCCCTCAATTATCCTGTTGAACCCAAGTTTTATGTCAGTGATAAGGTTCTGGCTCATTACCGTGAGGCTTTGGATCGCGGGAAGAAAGCGCAGGAACAGTGGGAAGAAGTTTTGACTGCTTATACCAGGGCGGAACCTGATCTGGCAGCTCAGTTCAAGCGCGTCGTAAAAGGCGAGCTGCCTGAAAACTGGACGGAGGCACTGCCGACATTCGAAGCCAATCCCAAAGGTCTGGCGACCCGTTCGGCATCCCACAAGATCATTAACGCCCTGGCAGGAATTCTGCCCGAATTAGTGGGTGGTTCAGCTGACCTGAGCGGCTCCAATTCGACCACGATCGAAAACACACCACTCTTCCAGAAAGAAAGCTACGAAGGTCGCTATATTCCCTTTGGCGTGCGCGAACATGGCATGGGTGCGATCACCAATGGTTTGAACCAGCATGGCGGTTTCATTTCCTTTGCCGCTACCTTCCTGGTGTTCTCTGACTATTTGCGACCCGCTATTCGCCTTTCAGCGCTCTCTGATACCGGCAGCATCTGGATCTTCTCCCATGACAGCTTCTGCCTGGGACAGGACGGTCCTACCCATCAACCAATTGAGCACCTGAGCGGTTTCAGGGCGATGCCCAACCTGGTAACCTTGCGCCCAGCAGACGCGAACGAGACTGTTCGCGCCTGGAAGATCGCCATTGAACGCAGACATGCCCCAACCCTGCTGGCGTTGACACGTCAGGCAGTGCCGACCTTTGACCGCGGGAAATTTGCCTGCGCTTGCGGCACCGAAAAGGGCGCCTATGTGATGGCTGATCTGGGTCCGGCACCGGTTGAACTGGTCCTGATGGCGACAGGGTCGGAAGTTGAACTGGCTGTAAAGGCTGCTGAGATCCTGGCGGAAGAAGGGCACGGCGTGCGCGTTATTTCGATGCCCAGTTGGGAATTGTTTGAAGCCCAACCACAGGCTTATCAGGATGAGGTCATGCTCCCGCAGGTCAAAGCACGTCTGGCGATCGAAGCTGGCACCAGCCTTGGCTGGCATAAGTGGGTTGGCCCCGAAGGCAAGATGATCACGATCGACCGATTCGGTATGAGCGCTCCGAATGACTTCTTGTTCAAGGAATTTGGTTTCAACCTCGAGGAAGTGCTCGGGAAAAGCCGGGAACTGCTGAAGAAGTAGCAAAATCCCTAAGGTAATAGACACAAAAGAGGCTCGTTTTACGAGCCTCTTTTGTGTTACCACAACCAGGTGACGGTGTCTGAGCAGAGGGTGAAGCCGAGTTTTTCCTGGAGGCGGGTCGAATTATCATTTCCTATGATGACATGCCCATAAGGCAGTTCGCCAATTGAGAGCAGGTGTGCGATCAAGGCGCGCTCGAGCTTTTCGCCCCAACCCTGTCGGCGGTAAGCAGGCAAAACTTCGAGCATGCCCATGCTGTAATCCTCGTGCAAGCCGATAAATGCAAAGAGTTTGCCTTTATCGCGCACTCCGAACATACGACCTTGCCCGATTGCTTCAACAACTTCTTCCGGGTCGGCAAGATCGTAATGGTCAAAGACGAATTCGGCATCTGAGGGAGTGAGCTTTTCAAGCGGAAGGTCAGATTGGATGGTGACTTGAGGGTAGTAATATTGATGACACTCGAGAACTGTCTCTAAGTTACAATGGGCTTTCATCTGAAGGGCATAGCGGCTGCCGCATAGCTCGATCAGCTCGGGAGAAACAATTTTGTCCACGAAAGCCATCGGGTTATTCCCGGTAACCAGGTAAAAGTTGTATTGCGGTTTTAACACGGCAACGCCATCCTGGTCGGCATGCACGAGCCTGGCACCATGTTTGAGAGCACGAATAAGGGGGTAATTAAGATAGTAGTCCTGGTTGAGTAATTCGAGCGCTTTTTCCATGCGGAATATTCTACAACGGTTCAGTTGAACCGCTGGGAACTTGTGCCTAGAAGGGTGTTGAACCCCGATTTTGGGTTCAAATCGACAGCAACAAAATGGGCAGGTTGCCACAACTGCCCATTCAGATGATACGAATTATAAAGAATTTTAGATCACAAACGTTTGTTCGGCGGATTGAGGGTTTGTGCATTTTTAGGATGCACAAACTCTCAATCTTGCCCTACGGTTATTCCTAACCCACAATATTTACCAATCGTCCGGGGACGACGATGACTTTGCGAATGGGGCGGCCTTCCAGCGCTGCCTGTGCTTGCTCGCTCGCCAGCGCCAGCTTTTTGGCTTCTTCTTCGCTGATGCCGGGTTCAACTTCAATGCGGTCGCGTAGTTTGCCGTTGACCTGCACGATCAGGGTGATCAACTCATCTTTGGCAGCTTCTTCGTCCACCTCGGGCCAGGGCTGCAGGTGGATCGAATAGGGCTTGCCCAGCTTTTCCCACAGTTCTTCGGCGATATGCGGGCAGACCGGCGCCAGCATGCGCAGATAGAGATCGACGGTCTCGTCCCAGGCATCGCTGCCATAAGCGCCGGCGTTCTTGGCGCGCTGCATCTCGTTGAGCAGTTCCATCAGGCTGGAGACGATGGTGTTGAATTCGAAGTTTTCGTAGTCGTAGGTCACCCGTTTGAGCGTCTGATGGGCTTTGCGGCGCAGCGCTTTCAGGGTGTCTTCGTCCGCTTTGCCAGCATAGGGTTCCAGTATGGAGTGCCAGACCCTTCTGAGCCAGCGGCTGTTTCCTTCAATGCCAGTGCTCGACCAGGGTCCACCCAGTTCCCAACGGCAGAAGAAGATCAGATAGGCTCTGACGGTATCAGCGCCATAGCGCTCAACCAGATCGTCAGGATTGATGACATTGCCGCGGCTCTTGCTCATTTTTTCGCCGTCCTCGCCCAGCACCATGCCCTGGTTGCGCAGCTGCAGCATGGGTTCGTTTCCGGTCACGATGCCGCAATCGCGGGCGGCTTTGTGGAAGAAGCGCGTGTAGATGAGGTGCATGGTGGCGTGCTCGATCCCGCCGGTATAGGTATCAACCGGCATCCAGTAGCGGAATTGCTCCGGATCGAACGGACCTTCGGTGTAATGTGGACTGAGGTAGCGCAGGTGGTACCAGCTGGAGCACATGAAGGTGTCCATCGTGTCAGTTTCGCGTTCGGCTTCGCCGCCGCAGACCGGGCAGGTGGTAAAACGCCAGGTGGGGTGCAGCTTGAGCGGGCTCTCGCCGGTGGGCAGCCATTCGACATCATCCGGCAGCAGAACCGGCAGCTGCTCCTCGGGAACGGGCACGGCGCCGCAGGTCGGGCAATAGACGATCGGGATAGGCGCGCCCCAATAGCGTTGACGGCTGATCAGCCAGTCGTGCAGGCGATAGTTGGTGGTCGCCTTGCCAACGCCCAGTTCTTCCACATAGCGCACGGCAGCATCGAAAGTTTCGGCTTCGGGGGTGCCGGTCAGCGGTCCGGAGTTGACCATGGAGCCGTGGGCTTCGACCGCTTCGGTCATTTCTTCCGGCAGAGGCAGCTCGGTGCCTTCGGGGTGAATAACGACCTTGACCGGCAGGTTGAATTGACGGGCAAATTCAAAGTCGCGCTGGTCGTGCCCGGGAACTGCCATGATCGCGCCGGTGCCGTAACTCATCAGGACGTAGTCCGCCACCCAGATGGGGATGTGTTCACCCGAAACCGGATTGACCGCGTAGCCGCCGGTGAAGACGCCGGTCTTTTCCCGAGTGACCGATTCGCGCTGGATGTCAGACTGGCGCTTGGCTTGTTCCTGATAGGCGCGGACCTGGTCGAGCTGAGCCGGGGTAACGATCTTTTCGACCAAAGGATGTTCGGGCGAGAGCACCATGAAGGTAACACCCCAAAGCGTGTCGGGTCGGGTGGTGAAGACTTCGATCGGGTCGCCGGCTTCGGTCCTGAAGATCACAGCCGCGCCCTGTGAGCGACCGATCCACTTCTTTTGCAGGGTTTTGACGTGTTCGGGCCAGTCGAGCTCATCGTAATGAAGCAGTTCTTCGGCGTAGTTGGAGGTGCGGAAGAACCATTGTTTCAGGTCTTTGCGGATGACCGGAGTCTCGCAGCGTTCGCAATGGCGGTCTTCGCCGTGCACTTGTTCACGCGCGAGGGTGGTGTTGCAGCTCGGACAGAAATCGACCGGGGACATTTTTTGGTAAGCCAGGTCGTTCTTGAGGAATTGCAGGAACCACCACTGCGTCCAGCGGTAATATTCGGGGTCGGCGGTGGTCAGCTCGGAGCGCCAGTCAAAACTGTTGCCCATCGATTTAAGCTGTTTCCGCATGCGCTCGATGTTGGAATAGGTCCAGGTTTTGGGGTGGATCTTGCGCTTGATGGCGGCATTTTCAGCCGGGAGGCCGAAAGCGTCGTGCCCGTAGGGGAAGAAGACGTTGTAGCCCTGCATGCGTTTAAAGCGGGCGCGCGCGTCGGGTGGGGTCATGGCATACCAATGACCGATGTGAAGATCGCCGGAAGGGTAGGCAAACATGGTAAGCGCGTAGTGCTTGGGCTTGTCGGGGTCTGCCTGGGCGTGGTAAATGCCGTCGGCTTCCCAGCGGGCCTGCCACTTGGGCTCGATCTCTTCGGGCTTGTACATCGGTATTGCGGTTGGGTCGATCATTTTTACTCCTGTTTTTGCTGCTGGTTCTTTTGGGAGCCAGCGATTTTTTATTTTTACGGGCAGTTTATCTTGCCCTACTTTTTCGCTTGCTGACCGTATGTAAAAAAACGGTCAGGTCGCTTTCAAAACCCACCCCTTTGCCCCCTCCCAGGAGGGGGTGTTTAAACGAGACCTAGCCATTCACAACGTGAAGAAGCTGACAATAACCCCCTCCAGCCGAAGGCGGAGAGAGGGGGAATTGAAGGGGCTGCTTGCGTCCTGGGTGTAGTTCCCAGGAGTGGGTCTTTATATCTTTTGTTAATTTGCTGATTGCAGGGCTTCTATATTAGTTAAACAAAAAGTCCCTGCATGCAGGGACGAAGTTGATTCGCGGTACCACCCTGCTTCCCACCTCGAGGGTGAGCAGCTCATGGGAGCGCTAACGGGCTCAGACGTCTGCGGCTAAAGGACATCACCGCAGCCACGCTCTTTTGGGAAGAAAAGCAGGTGAGTAGGGTCTGAGGCACTCCGCTTGTGCCTGCCAGGTCGCAGCAAACCCTGGCTCTCTGGCGGATGACCTATGTTCTGCCATCGTGTTTACCGCTAAAGTATATCACGGGGATAGCCTGTGGTGCAATAGATGAATGTACGAAAAATCCGCATTTTGATTGCTTGTGAAGTATACTAAGCAAAGGTTTTGCCTCGCTAATTGCAAGCCATACAAGACCTGCCAATTGGGCTGAAAGGATATGAAATTATGCATAACATTCGAAGAATTCAGGATGATCTATACAACCTCGGCGTCAATGACCGCCGGATAACACTTTTTGAAAACGCGCATCCCGTGCCGCGTGGGATGAATTACAACTCTTACCTGCTTTTGGACGAGAAAACCGTCCTGATAGACGCGATCGACCGCGCTGTGCAGGATCAATTCCTCGAAAATCTGACCGCTGCCCTGGCTGGTCGGGAATTGGATTATCTGATCGTTCAACACATGGAACCCGACCACTGCGCGCTGATCCCGGAGATAAGCCGCCGCTACCCAAAGATGAAGATCGTCGGGAACAAGAAAACCTTCCAGTTCATCTCCCAGTTTTATGAAATGAACCTGACCGAGAGAACCCTCGAGGTCAAGGATGGCGATGTTCTGGAAACCGGACGCCACAAGCTGACTTTTGTCTTCGCACCGATGGTGCATTGGCCCGAGGTGATGCTGACCTACGATCAGACCGATAAGATCCTCTTTTCCGCTGACGCTTTTGGCACTTTTGGACCGGTTGACGGGTTGATGTATGCCGATCAATATGATTTTGAGAGCGAATATCTGCCCGAAGCGCGCCGTTATTACACCAGTATTGTCGGCAAATACGGCCGCCAGGTGAGCAGTTTGATCGAGAAGGTTGCCGGGCTCGAATTTTCGATGTTCTGCACCCTGCACGGGCCGATCTGGCGCAAGGACCTGCACCTGATCCTTGAGAAATATCAAAAATGGGCCAGTTACACGCCTGAGGAAAGAGGCGTTGTGATCGCCTACGCTTCTGTTTATAACAATACCCAGGTGGCGGTGGAAATTTTGGCCAACAAGCTGGCTGAGGGCGGCGAAGAGAAGATCGTTGTCCATAACGTGTCGGGTACTGATCCGTCATACGTTTTGAGCGACTGCTTCCGTTTTGATCGCATCGTACTGGCAAGTTCGACCTTCAATAACGAAGTTTTCCCATATATGGACAGCGTTCTCTTTGACCTGAAGAATCATAATCTGACCAACCGCAAGGTCGCGGTGATCGAAAACGGCAGCTGGGCGGCGCAAAGCGGCAAGCGGATCCGTGAGTATCTTGAGCAGATGAAGGGGATTGAGATCATGGAAGAGACTGTTTCGCTCAAATCCTCCGTCAAGGCGGTGGATGTTGAGGCGATCGAAGCTCTGGCGCAAGCCCTTCTGGCTGGGTAGTTAGTCTTTTTGCTGGGAGAATTAACTCTCCCAGGTATTTGAGAATACAGGCCGTGTTCTTTGATTGGACACGGCTTTTGTTATACTTTCAGCAAGCAAGATTGAGGAGCGAATCATGAGCATCGAAGAAACCGTTGCCAAACAACGTGCTTTTTACCTGAGTGGGGCAACCCGCAGTTTTGAGTTTCGGCAAAAGGCTTTGCGAAAGCTGCAAAGCGCGCTGCGGGAAAATGAGGCTATGATCGCTGAGGCGCTGCTCAAGGATCTGGGCAAAGTTCCTTTTGAAAGCTATATGAGCGAAACGGGCATGGTTTTGGATGAGCTGCGCTATCACCGCAGGCAACTGCGCGGCTGGATGCGGGATAAGCGCGTCAGGACGCCTCTGGCGCAGTTCCATTCGGTCAGTTTCGTATCGCCTGAACCCTACGGCGTGGTGCTGGTCATGTCGCCCTGGAACTACCCGATCCTGCTCTGTCTGGACCCTTTGATCGGGGCGATCTCTGCAGGCAACTGCGCTGTGGTCAAACCCAGCGCCTACACCCCGGCGACCAGCCAGGTGATCGCAGACATTCTGACGGATATCTACGCACCCGAATTTGTTGCGGTCGTTCAGGGAGGACGGCAGGAAAACACGGCTTTACTGGAGCAAAAGTTTGACTATATCTTCTTCACCGGCTCGGTTGGGGTGGGTAAGGTCGTGATGGAAGCGGCTTCGAAGCACCTGACCCCGGTCACGCTTGAACTGGGCGGCAAAAGCCCGACGATCATTGATGCCAGCGCTGATCTCCACCTGGCTGCCAAACGGATCGCTTTTGGAAAAGTCCTTAACGGCGGGCAGACCTGCGTCGCGCCGGATTATGTTTTGATCGAAGAGAACGTGAGGGATGAATTCGTTGAGCATTTTCGCAAGGTTCTGGAGGAATTTTTCCCGAATGGCAATTATGAGAGCATGGCGCGTATCGTCAACGAGAAGCATTATCAGGAGAAAAAAGAGCTGCTTTTGGATCAAAAGGTTGCGATTGGGGGTGGTTTTGATGACCGGACAATGCGGATCGAGCCGACGGTTTTGGTGGATGTTGACCCCGAATCGCGAGTCATGACCGAGGAGGTCTTTGCGCCGATCCTGCCGGTCTTGACCTGGCGGAGACTGGACGAGGCAATCGGGTTTGTGCGCTCGCGCCCGAAACCGCTGGCTTTATATCTGTTTACAGGGGATCGGAGCGTGGAAGAACGTGTGCTGGCAAGCTGTTCCTTCGGCGGAGGCTGTGTGAACGACACCGTGATCCACCTGGCAACACCCTATATGGGCTTTGGCGGGGTGGGTCAGTCGGGCATGGGCAGCTATCACGGCAAACACAGCTTCGACACCTTCACGCACTACCGCAGCATTGTGCGCAAATCCACCTGGCTCGACCTGCCGTTCCGTTATCGACCCTACACAAACGAGAAGTTTAGGATGATCCGAAAGTTTTTGAAGTAGTTGGGAAGAGAACCTTCCGTAATAAATAGTAAAAAGCCATTTGTATCAACTTTTCCGGCAGGATGAAAATCGTTCAAATGCTGCGTACTTTAGTTTGCAGATTCTCCAAAAAATGCATCTCCAAAAAATGCTCTAGAAAATGCTTGACACTATCGGAAACTATCGTAAAATCATTTCATATTAGTTTACAAAAACTAATCTTCCAAATTCCTCCGATTCGTTGATTCCCTCGCGGATAGACGAACGATACGGCAAAGAGAGCAATTTCTTTTGCCCGCCAGTGCGCAAAGGAGGCGGGTGTCCTGCAAAAGGGGCACGCTATTTGTGCAATATTTTTACTGGCGAGAGGAGCATCCAGGAAACATAAACCGACAATTTATCTCTCTATCAATTCAATTTAACTATTTAATTTCTGGAAAGGAAGATTATTATGTGGATTTTAAGAATTAATGTATCAGATCTTAGCTATAAATTGGAAGATGTACCCGAAAAGTACAAATTACTCTATGGACGAGGCCTGACCTCCCAGATCGTCTATGACGAAGTTCCCCCGCTTTGCCATGCTTTGGGGCCAAACAATAAGTTGATCTTCTCGACTGGGATGGTCACTGGAACAATCGCGCCCTCTTCTGCCCGTGTTTCAGTTGGTGGAAAATCGCCACTGACCGGCGGCATCAAGGAAGCCAACGCGGGCACATCCTGGGGCCCGGATCTGGCAAAACTGCGCATCCGCGCCCTGATCCTTGAGGGTATGCCTAAAGATAAAAAATCCTACGCGGGCGCTGTGATCAAGTGGGACGGTGAAAAACCAGCTGTCGAGTTCTTTGACGCGACCGAATATACCGGAAAAGACGTCTACGAAGTTTGTCCCCAGATCTTCGATCGGTTTGGGAAAAAGGTTTCCATTGCCACCATGGGTGTGGTGGGTGAGATGGGCTATGCCAATTCCGGTATCGCTTTCAATGATCGATTTGGCCGACCCAGCCGGTATGCCGGACGCGGCGGTCTGGGCGCGGTCATGGCTGCCAAGGGCATAAAATTCATTATCCTGGATACAAAAGAAGCACCCGCTGTCGAAATCCCGAACAAGGACCTTTTTGAGGAAGGCCGCAAGAAACTGGTCGATGCCATCCGCAGCCACCCGATCTCTCAACCCAAGGGCGGCCTGAACAGCTATGGAACCATGGTGCTGGTGAACATCCTGAATGAGGCTGGCGGTCTGCCGACCCGCAACTTCTCCGCCGGGCGTTTTGAAGGAGCTGCCAAAACCTCAGGTGAAGCCCTCTTCGAAACGAACAAAGAGCGCATGGGGAAAGAGGTCTACAACCACGGCTGTTCTCCCACCTGCATCATTCATTGCTCGAACACACTCTACAAGCCCGATCAGACCGAAGCCACATCCTGTATTGAATACGAATCGGCCTGGTCGTTGGGCGCCAATCTTGGCGTTGATGACCTGGATGATATCGGAACCATGAACCAATTATGCAACGAATATGGTTTGGATACCATCGAGACCGGTGTCACCCTGGGTGTCGCGATGGAAGCTGGCGTGATCGAATTTGGAGACAGCAAAGGCGCGATTCAGTTGATCCATGAGATGGGCAAAGGCACCCCCCTGGGACGTACCCTGGGCGGTGGAACGGGCGCCACTGGCAAGATCTACGGCGTTACGCGCGTGCCAGCCGTCAAGGGCCAGGGGATGCCAGCTTACGAGCCGCGCGCTGTAAAAGGTATCGGCATCACGTACGCGACCACGACCATGGGCGCTGACCATACCGCCGGATATACCATCTGCCCTGAAATTTTGGGCGTGAGCGGCAAGGTCGATCCCCTGAGCCCGGAAGGAAAAGCAGCCCTGAGCCGCGCCTTCCAGGCGACCACTGCGTTCATTGACTCCAGCGGTCATTGTTTGTTCATCGCCTTCCCAATTTTGGACATCGCGACCGGATTTGAGGGCATGATCCAGGAATGCAACGCTATGCTCGGTACGGATTGGGACGCGGACGCGATCGTTGCTTATGGTGCCAAGGTGCTGAAAGTGGAAAGAGCCTTCAACGAAGCCGCCGGTCTGACCAAACATGATGATCGTATCCCCGAGTTCATGAAGATCGAACCGCTTCCTCCCCACAATCAGGTCTTTGACATCCCGGATGAGGCGCTGGATTCCGTGTACGGGGAGCTGTAAGCAGCTAATTAAACAGTAATGAAAACGGGATGATCTTTTTTAGTGAAAATTGAGAGAGATCATCCCAAAAATATGGTTGCTGATACAATCCATTTAACGTTTTATGCGGCCTGAAAACGCAGGCATTGTTTCTGGTGGGTTGTTTTCAGGGTTCGATGAGGTAATGATGGTCGTGAAGGTTAAAGTGTTTGCCGATCTGAGGCAGTATATCCCCGAGCTTGGGTTGGGGGAGAGCCTTGCTGTGAATGTGGAATCCGAAGTGACCATCAGGCAGCTTTTCGAGCAACTGGGAATCCCTGAAAGTGAGATCAAACTGGCTTTTGTGAATGGGATTTCCCGTGAATTCGGCCATATTCTTTCAGACGATGATGAGATTAGCTTTTTCTCGCCTGTCGGTGGAGGTTGATCAGATGCTTGTGGAAGTTTGGCTGTACGGCGAGTTGTCCCGATATGGTGGGGAGAGCGCGCAAAAAGGTTTTGCCCTGCTGAAGCTTGAACTGCAGGAAGGCATAAATATGGCGGGCTTGCTGGAAGCGCTGAAGATGCCGACCGAAGAGAGAGGTATCACTTTTGTGAACGGCAATCTGAGCGCGCTGCCTGGTCTGCAGCCTGATCTTGAACAGATCGTGATGGACGGCGACCGGATCTCCTTTTTTGATCACCGCAGCATGTGGCCCTTTCAGTACCGGCACGGCGCCGCGATGTCTGAAGGACTCAAGGGTGTGCTCGAAACCGACCCCGAAGCGATCATGCATCATCAGCAAAAGGAAGGATAAATTGCTTACCAATTATCATGTGAGATTCGTTTTAGCAATTTGAACCCAACGGGAGATTCATAGAAAACCAACTGGGGCAGGCTTCGTAACCTGCCCCAGTTTTATAAACATTACAAGTAAAGTTCGTTTATACGAGTTATCTTGACACCAGAGGCAAGTAAAGCAAGGAGAATTCCAATGGTCGGGTGGAATATAGACCATAAAAATCAGGTGTAGCAAAAATCAGGGACGGATAGTCCGGATGTATTGTTAGCTGATAAATAATTTTAGATGGTAAACCATTAGTGCTATATTCATTCCAGGAAATTCCGGCGTTCAAGCTCTGAAACAGACCATCATTGGTAGCAATATATAGAGCTTGGTTGTTGAAAGGATCCATAACGAAGTTTATTATGCGCGTTGTTGGAATTTCAGTGGGGATCTCGCTCCAGGTAACTCCATTATCAGTGCTTTTGAAAATAGTTGAAGTTGAGGCGGCATATGCAATCGATGGGTTCGTGTAGTCAAAGATCACATTGCCATGCAAACTGCTATAAGAGGTGCTTTCCCAGGTCATGCCTCCATCGTCGCTTCTCTTTAGTCCTCCATCTGTGGAGAGAAATAAGTTGCTCGCGTTGAGTGGGTTGATCACTAAATCATGGACTCGATTATCAAGTAAATATAAAACTGTTGCCCAATCAGCACCTCCATTGGAGCTTCTTAATAACTGACTATTCACTTCAGCAAAAACAATATTTGTGTCCTGAGGATGAATCCAGACAAAAGTGGCCATAAAGCGCTCAAAACCATTATTCATTGGTACCCAATTCAGACCACCATCAACGGACTTGAAAATACCACCTTCATAACTTGAAACAAAAAGCTCCTGACTGTTTTGTGGGTTTATTGCAATACAAGTGATGCTCGTACCAATGACACTCGTGTCAATTTTTTGCCAGGACCGTCCAGTATCAACGCTTTTAACCAAGCCATACGAGCTGGCATAAAGAATGTCAGAGTTGTTTGGGTCAATTTTCAGGTTTCCGACAATAACACTTCTGAGACCAACATTTGATTCTTTCCAGCTAAGCCCAGCATTGGTGCTTTTCAAAATACCTCTTCCAAATTGACCCAGGTAGATTCGCTCAGAGTTTCTGGGATCAATGACCAGCTCCTGAGTATACGTGGAGCTTGGCCCTATGTTGATTTCGGTCCAATTGTTGCCAAAATCATCTGAGCGGAAAAGCTGGCTTTCAAATGTTACCAGGTACACTCTCCCGGAAATTATAGGATCAACAGCAACTGAACGAATTCTTTCTTCAAGAAAATGGTCTCCCACTCTAAACCAGGTTTCACCCTCATCTACCGACTTGATCACACCATTTCGGTCAGTTACGCCATAAAGGATCGAGGGGTTAATAGGATCAATGGTGATTTTTTGTACCCAGGAGAAAAGATCACTGGTGATCCGTCTCCAGGTGGCACCACCATCAGATGATTTGTGGAAACTTGAAGAAGTATATGTATAAAGCAAGTTTGGATCAATGGGGTCAAGAATGATCTCAGCATCACCTTCTTCTTTAATCCTTGTCCAGGTTGTTCCACCGTCCACTGTTTTTAGGATTCCTTTAAAACATGTGCTGACATATATTGTGCCACGGTGGATTGGATCAAAAACGATACTGGTGTATTCCGCGAAATCAGGGGTGTTTTCAAGAGGCTCCCAGGTTTTGCCTCGATCTGAGCTTTCAAAGAGCGTAGTATACCTGGTGCCAGCCAGCAGATGAGAAGAATCATATGGATCGATAGCAACGGTTGTGACGGATGATGATGATGGGTATTGTTGTCGTAAAGGCAATAACTGCCAACTCTCACCAGCATTATAGCTATAAGCAAGAGTACCGTTATATACGATAACGATATTGTTGGTGTTATTTGGATCAAAGCCGATTTTGTATACGCTCGCTCCCCAAATGCCTGTATCTGAGCGCCACCAGGTCTGACCTGATTGGGCAGTGGCAACGCTATTAATATTAAGGAAAAGCATAGTGAGCAAACAAACAATGAGTAATCCAGTAAGGGTATGTTTTTTTGACATGATCAACCTTTCTCTTTGTAATGATTTGTGTGTCAATAGCAGAAAATCAAGATGATTTTATCATGCATTTCCCTTGACTCATCCCCCTTAAGCTGATAAACTTTTGGCTTGAAATCAGAGGCTGAGGTAAAACAGGCCTTGCGCAAGCGTGCGAGTTTTGATATACTTCTAATTCTGGTAGATAACCTTAACAGTAGAAAATTCCCGGGCGCCGGCGTAGCTCAATGGTAGAGCAACCGCCTTGTAAGTGGTAGGTTATGG